>NZ_JBFBMF010000008.1:1915-5604 GCF_040686935.1 Microbacterium meiriae | reverse complement strand
GACTAAAAGGAGTCCGGCGGTGTCCTACTCTCCCACAGGGTCCCCCCTGCAGTACCATCGGCGCTGTGAGGCTTAGCTTCCGGGTTCGGAATGTGACCGGGCGTTTCCCTCACGCTATGGCCGCCGAAACACTATTGATGTTTCAATCAAACCTAAAGCAATGATGAATCATTGTTGAAGGTAGTTCTCGACCGTACATCGAGAACCACTCAGTGGACGCAAGCACCAACAAACGGTGTGTTATCAAGTCATCGGCTTATTAGTACCAGTCAGCTGCACACGTTACCGTGCTTCCACATCTGGCCTATCAACCCAGTAGTCTGGCTGGGAGCCTCTCACCCGAAGGTATGGAAGTCTCATCTTGAGGCCGGCTTCCCGCTTAGATGCTTTCAGCGGTTATCCATCCCGAACGTAGCTAATCAGCGGTGCTCCTGGCGGAACAACTGACACACCAGAGGTTCGTCCAACCCGGTCCTCTCGTACTAGGGTCAGATCCTCTCAAACTTCCTACGCGCGCAGCGGATAGGGACCGAACTGTCTCACGACGTTCTAAACCCAGCTCGCGTACCGCTTTAATGGGCGAACAGCCCAACCCTTGGGACCTACTCCAGCCCCAGGATGCGACGAGCCGACATCGAGGTGCCAAACCATGCCGTCGATATGGACTCTTGGGCAAGATCAGCCTGTTATCCCCGAGGTACCTTTTATCCGTTGAGCGACAGCGCTTCCACAAGCCACTGCCGGATCACTAGTCCCGACTTTCGTCCCTGCTCGACCTGTCAGTCTCACAGTCAAGCTCCCTTGTGCACTTACACTCGCCACCTGATTGCCAACCAGGTTGAGGGAACCTTTGGGCGCCTCCGTTACTTTTTGGGAGGCAACCGCCCCAGTTAAACTACCCACCAGGCACTGTCCCTGAACCGGATTACGGTTCGAAGTTAGATATCCAGAGTGACCAGAGTGGTATTTCAACAATGACTCCACGGTAACTGGCGTCACCGCTTCAAAGTCTCCCACCTATCCTACACAAGCCACACCGAACACCAATACCAAGCTGTAGTAAAGGTCACGGGGTCTTTCCGTCCTGCTGCGCGTAACGAGCATCTTTACTCGTAATGCAATTTCGCCGAGTTCGCGGTTGAGACAGTTGGGAAGTCGTTACGCCATTCGTGCAGGTCGGAACTTACCCGACAAGGAATTTCGCTACCTTAGGATGGTTATAGTTACCACCGCCGTTTACTGGGGCTTAAATTCTCAGCTTCGCCTTGCGGCTAACCGGTCCTCTTAACCTTCCAGCACCGGGCAGGCGTCAGTCCGTATACATCGTCTTGCGACTTGGCACGGACCTGTGTTTTTAGTAAACAGTCGCTACCCACTAGTCTCTGCGGCCTCCAAACGCTTTCGGAGCAAGTCCTAATACGTCGAAGGCCCCCCTTCTCCCGAAGTTACGGGGGCATTTTGCCGAGTTCCTTAACCACGATTCTCTCGATCTCCTTGGTATTCTCTACCTGACCACCTGAGTCGGTTTGGGGTACGGGCGGCTAGAACCTCGCGTCGATGCTTTTCTCGGCAGCATAGGATCATCCACTTTTTATCCGCATCGTGTCTCAGCCTGTATGAGTCGCGGATTTGCCTACGACTCGGCCTACGCACTTGCACCAGGACAACCATCGCCTGGCTTGGACTACCTTCCTGCGTCACACCTGTTAATACGCTAACCGCACCAGCATGGGGTCACGTGCTCCCCTCCACGGTGTCACCCGAAGGTGACGATGTGAAGGCTCGGACGTTTAGCACCACTGGATTAGCTTGGGCGGTTCTTCGCCGGTACGGGAATATCAACCCGTTGTCCATCGACTACGCCTGTCGGCCTCGCCTTAGGTCCCGACTTACCCAGGGAAGATTAGCTTGACCCTGGAACCCTTGGTCTTTCGGAGGACGTGTTTCTCACACGTCATTCGCTACTCATGCCTGCATTCTCACTCGTGTAGCCTCCACGGCTGGTTTCCACCGCCGCTTCGCTGGCCACACGACGCTCTCCTACCCATCAACACGGCTGGACCACGAAGGCCTACCAATAATGTCAATGCCACAACTTCGGTGGCGTGCTTGAGCCCCGTTACATTGTCGGCGCGGAATCACTTGACCAGTGAGCTATTACGCACTCTTTCAAGGGTGGCTGCTTCTAAGCCAACCTCCTGGTTGTCAGAGCAACTCCACATCCTTTCCCACTTAGCACGCGCTTTGGGACCTTAGTTGGTGGTCTGGGTTGTTTCCCTCTCGACTATGAAGCTTATCCCCCACAGTCTCACTGCTGCGCTCTCACTTACCGGCATTCGGAGTTTGGCTGACGTCAGTAACCTTGTAGGGCCCATCGGCCATCCAGTAGCTCTACCTCCGGCAAGAAACACGCAACGCTGCACCTAAATGCATTTCGGAGAGAACCAGCTATCACGAAGTTTGATTGGCCTTTCACCCCTATCCACAGCTCATCCCCTCAGTTTTCAACCTAAGTGGGTTCGGTCCTCCACGACGTCTTACCGTCGCTTCAACCTGGCCATGGATAGATCACTTCGCTTCGGGTCTAGGACATGCGACTGAATCGCCCTATTCAGACTCGCTTTCGCTACGGCTACCCCACACGGGTTAACCTCGCCACATATCGCTAACTCGCAGGCTCATTCTTCAAAAGGCACGCTGTCACACCTACCAGGGGTGCTCCAACGGTTTGTAAGCAAACGGTTTCAGGTACTATTTCACTCCCCTCCCGGGGTACTTTTCACCTTTCCCTCACGGTACTTGTCCGCTATCGGTCATCTGGGAGTATTTAGGCTTATCAGGTGGTCCTGACAGATTCACACGGGATTTCACGGGCCCCGTGCTACTTGGGATACTCTCCACGCCAGAACACGCATTTCGACTACGGGGTTGGCACCCTCTATGACCGGCCTTTCAAGACCGTTCGTCTATACGCTTCTGTAACGTCGCCAGCTCGGCAGAACTGACTGGTGAGTCCCACAACCCCGAATATGCAACTCCTGCCGGATATCACACACACTCGGTTTAGCCTGATCCGGTTTCGCTCGCCACTACTAACGGAATCGCGGTTGCTTTCTCTTCCTGTGGGTACTGAGATGTTTCACTTCCCCACGTTCCCTCTACCCGCCCTATATATTCAGGCGGGAGTCACTAGGTCGGCACGCCGCCCAGCGGGGTTTCCCCATTCGGACACCCTCGGATCAAAACTTGCTTATCAGTTCCCCGAGGCTTATCGCAGATTGCTACGTCCTTCTTCGGCTCCAGATGCCAAGGCATCCACCGTTTGCTCTTAAAGACTTGAAATCACATGAGTTTGAATCAAAAACTCGACCCCATCCGAAGATGGAATCAGAAATTGACTAATGATCTTTAAGATCATCTTGTGCAACCAGCTCGAAAGCCGGCTGCAAGATGCTCGCGTCCACTGTGTAGTTCTCAAAGTACGGGCGGAACCCCCATCCACCTGCCCCCACAGGGACAAACAGAAAGAGGTCCAGAGGTTCAGACCAGACCCCGAAGGATCCGCATCCGGTCCCTCAGGACCCAACAGCGTGCAGGCACCGGTCCCCTCACCCAGAACCTTCCAACCACCGAAGCGGCGTACTAGTCCCGAGATCAGATCTCGATGCCATGTCAAATGTTCCACCCAC
>NZ_JBFBMF010000008.1:0-1818 GCF_040686935.1 Microbacterium meiriae | reverse complement strand
CTGGGTTCTGGACGCCGAAGCGTCAGATGCTCCTTAGAAAGGAGGTGATCCAGCCGCACCTTCCGGTACGGCTACCTTGTTACGACTTAGTCCTAATTACCGATCCCACCTTCGACGGCTCCCTCCACAAGGGTTAGGCCACCGGCTTCAGGTGTTACCGACTTTCATGACTTGACGGGCGGTGTGTACAAGACCCGGGAACGTATTCACCGCAGCGTTGCTGATCTGCGATTACTAGCGACTCCGACTTCATGAGGTCGAGTTGCAGACCTCAATCCGAACTGGGACCGGCTTTTTGGGATTCGCTCCACCTCACGGTATTGCAGCCCTTTGTACCGGCCATTGTAGCATGCGTGAAGCCCAAGACATAAGGGGCATGATGATTTGACGTCATCCCCACCTTCCTCCGAGTTGACCCCGGCAGTATCCCATGAGTTCCCACCATTACGTGCTGGCAACATAGAACGAGGGTTGCGCTCGTTGCGGGACTTAACCCAACATCTCACGACACGAGCTGACGACAACCATGCACCACCTGTTTACGAGTGTCCAAAGAGTTGACCATTTCTGGCCCGTTCTCGTATATGTCAAGCCTTGGTAAGGTTCTTCGCGTTGCATCGAATTAATCCGCATGCTCCGCCGCTTGTGCGGGTCCCCGTCAATTCCTTTGAGTTTTAGCCTTGCGGCCGTACTCCCCAGGCGGGGAACTTAATGCGTTAGCTGCGTCACGGAATCCGTGGAATGGACCCCACAACTAGTTCCCAACGTTTACGGGGTGGACTACCAGGGTATCTAAGCCTGTTTGCTCCCCACCCTTTCGCTCCTCAGCGTCAGTTACGGCCCAGAGATCTGCCTTCGCCATCGGTGTTCCTCCTGATATCTGCGCATTCCACCGCTACACCAGGAATTCCAATCTCCCCTACCGCACTCTAGTCTGCCCGTACCCACTGCAGGCCCGAGGTTGAGCCTCGGGATTTCACAGCAGACGCGACAAACCGCCTACGAGCTCTTTACGCCCAATAATTCCGGATAACGCTTGCGCCCTACGTATTACCGCGGCTGCTGGCACGTAGTTAGCCGGCGCTTTTTCTGCAGGTACCGTCACTTTCGCTTCTTCCCTGCTAAAAGAGGTTTACAACCCGAAGGCCGTCATCCCTCACGCGGCGTTGCTGCATCAGGCTTTCGCCCATTGTGCAATATTCCCCACTGCTGCCTCCCGTAGGAGTCTGGGCCGTGTCTCAGTCCCAGTGTGGCCGGTCACCCTCTCAGGCCGGCTACCCGTCGACGCCTTGGTGAGCCATTACCTCACCAACAAGCTGATAGGCCGCGAGCCCATCCCCAACCGAAAAATCTTTCCAAACGCAGACCATGCGGTCACGTCACATATCCAGTATTAGACGCCGTTTCCAGCGCTTATCCCAGAGTCAGGGGCAGGTTGCTCACGTGTTACTCACCCGTTCGCCACTGATCCCACAGAGCAAGCTCCGTGTTCACCGTTCGACTTGCATGTGTTAAGCACGCCGCCAGCGTTCATCCTGAGCCAGGATCAAACTCTCCGTAAAAAGAAATTGCATACGAACCGGGGAAAAACCGGAACGCAGCGAGTTTGATGCTGACCAAAGAGATAAATCATTGCTGACTATCCGTTGCCAACCCCACAAGGAGGTTGGTCTTTGATCCAAAGGAATTCTCACCCAGCCGAAGCTAGACGAGGATAATTTGGCATTTGACAAGTGCACGCTGTTGAGTTCTCAAGGATCGGATGCTCCCACGACCCAGCCATCACGACCAGGCCCGCAGGGCAACTTCTCTATCTTA
>NZ_JBFBMF010000007.1:0-79746 GCF_040686935.1 Microbacterium meiriae | reverse complement strand
CGGTCTTCACATCCGCGAAGATCGACCAGAGCTTCAGCATCTCCGGCACGTTCTGGAACTTCGCGAACCTCGTCTTCATACGGAACGTGTTGTTGCCGGTGGGGGCCATCTCCATCTGCGTGACGGTCTGCCCGAACGTCGCCGCCCACGCATCGAACGCCCCGATCCCGGCAGCCTCCAGCAAGTCAGGGCGCAGGTACTTCTGCATCACGAACGCCTCGGTCACCGAGTTCGAAATCGGCGTCGCCGTCGCGCCGGTGACGACCCGCTCACGGCCCTGGGAGCGCAGGTACTCGAGCTTCATGTGCAGGTCGCTGGCGCGGTTGGAACCCTCGATCGCGGCGTCGGAGATGTTGGAATCGGTGGCGAGGTTCTTGTACATGTGCATCTCGTCCACGACCACGTAGTCGATGCCGGTGTCCTCAAAACACACCCCGGCATCCCGATCTGTGTCGATGCGGGCCTTGACCTTGTTCTCCAGTTGCAGCAGCTTGCGCTGGATGCGCTTGACGCTCATCGCGTTCTCACCCGTCGCGGTGGCGAGCACCTCCCGCATCTCGTCCACCTGGGCTTGGATGTACGCCTGCTGAGTCTCGGCGCGCAGCGGAATCTTCTCGAACGCGCCCTGCGTCACCAGGACGCCATCCCACTCGTTCGCCGACGCCCGCGCGACGAACAGGCGGCGCTTGTCGGCGGTGAGGTCTTTGCTGGACGCGGCGAGAATCCGGGCCTGCGGATAGATTTGCAGCCACTCGCGGGAGAACTGTTCGAGCATGTGGTTCGGAATCACGAGCACGGGCTTGTCGATGAGCCCCATGCGGCGCATCTCCATGACGCCCATGATCATTTCCGCCGTCTTGCCCGCTCCGACCTCGTGGAACAGCCCGGCGGAGGGTTCGGCGATCATGCGCGCGACGGCGGAGCGCTGGTGCGGGCGCGGGGTGAAGTTCTCCGCCAGACCCGGCAGGCTCAGGTACTCGCCCGCGTCGGTGTAATCCCTGAGCACGATGGAGTTGAAGCGCCGGTTGTACTCAGTCACGAGCGTGTGGGCGCGTTCGGGGTCTTCGAACACCCACTCGGAGAACCGCTCTTGCAGGGCATCGGCTTTCTCCTGCGCGGCGGTGGTCTCCAGCGGGTTGAGCACGCGACGCTTCTTGCCGTCGACGTCCTCGATCTCGTCGTAGACGAGCAGGGTGCGCTGTTCCATGATCGCCTGGGCGATGTCCGGGGCGGGGCGGCGTTCGGTGCCCCACTCGCTGGTGGCCAGCAGCCCTTGACGGCCTCCGCGCACTTCCCACATGCCCGGCAGCGGGTTCTCCACGTTCACTTCGCGGGTGCGCAGCAGCTCGTTCAGGAACTGCGCGTGCACCTCGGCGCTGATCCACACCGCACCCATCCGGGCGCTGATCTCCTGCACACCGAGCGATTCGGGCACGACCTCGGTCAGCGCGTCCACGTTCGCCTGAAACTCAGGTTCGTCGGCAGCGCGCGCCGTGGCCTGCTCCAGTTTCACGCGCACATCGCCGGAGAGGTACGCGGGGGCGTGGATGAGTTCGTCGGTGACCGGATCGGTGAACACCAGCCCGGTCAGCGAGGCACGGGCCTCAGCCTCGCCCATGCCGAGCATGTCGGCGATCAGCGGCAAGTCGATGCCCCCGCTGCGGTCGAGGCTGACCGCGATCGCATCGGCCGGGGTGTCCACGCCTTGTGGTTCGGTTCGCGGGGAGACGACCCGGCGGGTCATGATCGCCGCCGGGGTCGCGGTCTGGTCGGTGTCGTCGAACTGCTCCAAGGCGAGCACGAGCGCCCCGAACGGGTCAGAGCGCAGCACCCGGATCGGGGTCGGCACCGTGCGGGCGTAGGTGTCTTCCCCGGCATCGTTGGTGCGTCCGGTGCGGCGCAGCGTGTAGCGGTTCAGCGGCCCGTACCTGCCGGCGTACTTGCGGTAGTCGCGGTGCAGGCTCTCACGTGCCACGTTGATCTCGTCGGTGTCATCGACGGTCGCGGCCTCCAGTTCGAGCAGCCGGTGCGCCGCATCGCGCAACCCCAGCAGGGCGCGCAGCTCAGGCCCGGCGCTCTTAGGCACCTCCAGCGGTTCGACGGAACCAGCGGCGACGGTGCCGAACCCGGTGTCGGTGGCGACGATGCTGCCATCCCACAACTGCGGCGGCGACGGCACGCGTGCGGCCTGCCGCGCCCGATGCTCCGCCGTGGGCGCGGTGAACGTCAGCCCGGTGCGACGAGCGCTGAACGTGATCTGATCGAGCACGTCAGCCAAGTCAGCTTCCAGCCGCCCGGGGTCGCCGTCGACCGCGACCGCTGGCCTGCCGTACATCCCCTGACGGATACGCATCTCACCGAGCACATGCTCGGGGCGATGGTCGAAGTAGGCGTTGATCTTCGCCCGCTGCCCGTCCAGGCTGATCGGAGTGACCGTCTCCCACAAGCCGTCATCGGCGGTCGGCTGCCCGTCCTCGCGGCGGCGCAGGATGAGCAGATCGGTCACCACGTCGGTGCCCGCCGTGCGCCGATGCGCCCCGGCGGGGAGCCTGACCGCGCCCACGAGATCGGCGAGCAGCGCCATCTCTCGGCGCGCGCCGGGGTTCTGCGCATCCATCGTGTACTGCGACGTCAGGACGGCGACCATCCCGCCGGGCCGGGTGAGTCGCAAGCCCTTGAGGATGAAGTGGTTGTGCATCGACTGCCGGGTCGGATTGTGCACCGGGTCGTGCAAGGTCACGTCCGAGAACGGCACGTTCCCGATCGCTGCATCGAACGACCCCTCGGGCAGTCGGGTGTCGGCAAACGACTCGCCCCGCACCTCGGCGTGCGGGTACAGGGCGCGGCTGATCGCCGCGGTCACCGGGTCGAGCTCCACCCCGGTCATGCGGGCGTGCTCGGGGGCCATGCCGAGGAACGTGCCCAGCCCGGAGCCCGGTTCGAGGACGTGCCCGCCGTCGAAGCCGAGCGCGGTCATGGCCCGCCACATCTGCCGCACGATCAACGGGTCGGTGTAGTGCGCGTTGATCGTCGTGCGCGCGGCGGCATCCCACTCGTCCGGGGTGAGCAGGCTCCGCAGCTGCTCGCGCTCCGTGCTCCAGTCCTGCTTGGACTCGTCGAAGACATCGGGCACCGCGCCCCAGCTCGACCAGCGCGCAAGCGTCTGCTGCTCATCGGGCGTCGCCGGGCGTTCCTGCTCGGCAAGTAGCCGTGCGGTTTCGATGGCGGCGACGTTCGCGTGGAAGCGGGCCTTCGCGCCCGAGGGGGCCAGGTCGTCGTGCGTGTCCGGCACGAACCGCAGCACCGGCGCGGCAGGCTCCGGGCCGGTGTCGTCAGCGGAGGAAGTTAGCGGACTTCGCGCAGGAAGCGGAGCGTCGCTGCCTCCGCCAGCAAGCTCTGGTGCTCGTCCAGATACCGCCTCGGGATCTCCGCTTCGACCAGGCCCTCCAAGAACCAGACCGGTACGGCCCAGTCCTTGGCCTTCTGCTCCAGGTCGACCGTCGCGGGCATCAGATCGGGGGCGTCCTGCATCCGCTCGGCCCACATGATCAGGTTCTCGTCGTTCGGGGAAGTCTCGTTCCACTCCTGACGGGCCTCGTCCAGCGGCAGACTCGGGTCGGTGACCCAGGCGAGTTGCTGCATCACGACCTCCTCCGCGATCCGTAGCGCCGTCATCCGGTGCGCCACGTCCTTGAGATAAGTCTCCCTCGAAGAGCGCGTCTTGGCCAGCAACAACGGGCGGTTCGTCTCGATCCGCCGTGCCAGGTCGGTGATCTGGCCCTGCGCCTCCAGGCCCAGCTCGGTGAAGAACCGGGTCGGGTTCTCGATCCTCGCGTACCGCTCCGGCGCGTGGGTCTGCCAGTGGCGCATCGCCTGCGCCCCGTACTTGTTCACGTTCTGCTCCCTCCACGCCGGGCGTGTTCTCGACGGCTTCGCTGATCTGCTCGTCAGCGGTCTGCTCGGCCAGCCCCCAGAGGTCGAACTCCAGCTGACCGGGCGGCGCTTTCCGGCTCCTGCGTCTGGCCATCAGTGCTCACCTCCCTGCCTCGTACTGCCGGTCAGATAGGTGCGGCCCCGGTGCCATCCGTGCCTCGTTCCAGCAGCGCCTCGATCTCGGCACGATCCGCTTTCAGCCGTTCCCCGTCGTCTCGCTTGGGCCAGGCCCGCAGGTCGGTGATGATCGGTGCCGCTGAGCGCAACAGCGTGACGGCTATGCCGAACGGCAGGGTGCGGATGCGGTCGGGCGGCATGATCGGCACACGCCGGATCGAGCGCTGGTTCGAGCGCGTGCCGTGGTCGCCCAGAGTCACGCTGTCGGTGAACTCGTCGCGTTCCCCGATCAACGCCGAGAGGTCTTGCAGGTCGCGGCTGTTGGACGCGCCGCCGAGGACGATCTTGGTGATCGCCGCATCCCAGATCGCATTCGCCTGATTCTCGCTCCAACGGTCACGCGCCTGCGCGAGCGACTGGAGAACGGGCATCGTGGTGATCCCGGTGCCGCCGCCCTCAGCCATGAGCGTCGGCAGACTCGGGAGCGGGCTGAGGTTGGCGATCTCGTCCAGCGCGAGCAGCAGCGGCGGATCGAGTCGCGCACCCGGCGAGCGCGCCGCAACCCTACGGGCGGCTTCCACGAGGTCTTCCACGAACGCTGCCACCAATGAGGCGGAAGCCCCGGCCCCGGCGCCGGTCGCGAGCAGGTAGAGCGTGCCGCGCGACTGGATGAACTTCTCGGGGTCGAAGTCCTCGCCCTCGCCCGGCGAGACCGCATCGAGCACACGCGGATCGGCCAAAGCACTGAGCGACAGCGAGACACCCTGCCAGATCGAATCGCGGGTACGCGGGTCGGCGTCGATCATCGCCTCCAGCGATTCGGCCCACCCGCCCGCCGCCAGTGGGCTGTTGGTGAGGATCGCCACCGCATCGGCGGCGGCGGTCGGGTCGAGCGTCCACCTGAACAACTCGGCAGGTGGACGGTGGTCGATTGCCGCCGCGTGCAGGAGCGCTTGCAGCGCAGAACGCGTCTTCCCTTCCCAGAACCCGCCGCCCTCGACGCCGCCGGAGCTCAGGCCGGTCGCGGAGGCGAGGCCGGTGGCGCGGATCATCGCCGTCAGCGGGTCTTCGCAGCCTCGGATGGGTGACCAGCGCAACCCGGCGGGGATGCCCTCGGCCAAATGCTGCGGGTCGAACACAGCGGTCGGGCCGATGCGCTGCCTCGCGCGCAGGGTCGCGGTGAGGTTGTCCGGACGAGTCGACGTCACCACGACCGCGCCGGGCGCATCCAGAATCGCCGGGATCACGATGTGCAGGCCCTTGCCTGAGCGCGGTGGGCCAATCAGCAGAATCGAGTCCTCGACGCTGGCCCACACGTCACGCCCGTGGGATGCGCCGAGCCGGTAGCCCACATCGGCAGGTGCCGGGCGTGCCAACGAGGGGCGCAGGTTCGCAGCCCGACCCAGCAGCGCCTTGGTCGACGCGGCCCCGGCGACATCGTGTCTCGTGGCGATTCCGGCGAGCCGGTGCGGGTCGGTCGCGGTCTTGCGCGACTGGCGGCGCAGCAGCGCCCAGACCCAGGTGATCGCCGCTGCCAGCAGCGCGAGCAGAACGACCGCGACAATCCAGTACGCCACGACGTTCAGACCCTCGGCCTCCAGCACGGTCGCCGGGTCGCCGGGGTTGAACAGCACGCCGACCCCAGCCGCGGGGCCAGCCGCCGGCTGAGCAGTTCCGGTGAGGAACGCGGCCACCGACCCGGCCCCGCGCAGCAGCAGCGCGAGCGCGAACACCCCGATCAGGCCGATCATGGCGGCGTTGGTCAGCTCGTCACCGAATGAGCCGGTCTGCCTGCCCGGTGCGGGGGCGCTCATGACAGGCTCCGCACGACGAACGTGCCCGAGACCCGGCCCACGAGCACAACCTCGTCGCCAGCGTCGATGTGGTCGTGGGCCAGGTCGATGAGCGCACGGGCGGTGCCGGTCGAGGCGGCATCGGTGTGACGGATGATGCGGCACACCGCAATGTCCTCACCGGGCACAAAGCCCTCCCCGGTCACTTCCAGCAGCCGGGGAGCGTCAGCCGGTTCGGGTTCCGGCAGGTCAGGGGCTGGGGTGTTCTTCCGGGCGGTGGCGGTGATGATGTCGGTGAACGTCGAGCCATCGGCCTCGGTGACCTCGACCCGCGCCGGGATCATCCGCTCGGCGGTGACCTGATCGACAATCCGCGCGAACGAGCCGCGCCGCCACACCCCCTCGGCGACCGGCGGCGCGAGAGGCACACCGTCGACGGTGGCGCTCATCGTGCCGTCGTCGTGCACATCGAGACGGATCACCGGCATCGATACCGGCGCGGGAACAGGGGCATGGGCAGGTGCTTTTCTCATGCCGCCAGGTGCGCCCGCCGCCTCCGACGACGGTCAGAGCCTCGGCGCGGGCGGATCGTTCGCCCGGCGGTGACCGATGCCGAACTGTGCGGTCTGCGTGGCGCGGTTCTGCGTGCGCCGCGCCCAGTTCTCCGCCTCGACGAGTACCTGCCAGAAGTCCTCCGCGCGGCTCTCACCCTCGCGTTCGACGCCCCACACGGAGGTGCCGTCCGGGTGACGCACTCGGCGTTCGGCTGTCCATGTCCATGATGTCGGCAGTCGTTCGTCGTCTGACCAGTCGGTGCCGGTGTACTGCTCTTCGATCGCAAACCGTGAGCGGGTGTCGTTCTCGGGGTAGAACACGAAGTGCCCGGCACCGAATGTCTCGGGATCTTCGTAGAAGAACCGCACGCTGCCGTCGTACTTCCGGGCAATCCGGTTCAGGCCGTCATCGAGCACCGTCATGGTCGCCGTGAGGCGTTCCCGGTCGGGTTCGCTCCGGTTCACCGTGTGCTCCCACCATGAGTCAGTATCTCTAGAGCCGCAACTTTCTGACCGAGGTTCATGCCTCGCAGGTGCGCTCCGCCCGCCGCCGCAACGGACTTACCGCTTGTCGAGAATTCTGACGAACCATCATGATTCCTGACACTTTTGCAGTATTCTTGATGCATGGTCATGATTCGTGAAGCTGCGGAGTGATGAAGCTCGCTGCGGTTCGGAGTGTCGGAACTGCCAGGGGCTGGCGGTCCGAGGAGGATGCTGACGACTTCGAGCAGGAGATCATCGACCAGTACGCTCTCGCGATGGCTGCCGCCGGGCACAGCGACGGCTACATCGCGCAGTCCAGAGCAGTCGTGTTCGAGTTCCGTCACCATCTCGACGTCTCGCTGTGGAAAGCAAGGCCCTCCGACGCGGACGCTTTTCTGGCCGGGCTACGTCGGGCTGGTTGGCGGTCACGATGCGGGCGAGCAAGGCTGGCGCGATCGCGCAGTTCTACGACTTTGCCATCGCCCGGTACCAGGGTGACATCAATGCGCTGACCGAGTGGGTGATCGAGCAGCCCGTCGACGAGTACAACCGGCAGTCGGGCTCGTCGCTGGGCAAGGTCCGTGTGCCTCCGTCCGATGCGGAGATCGATCGGCTCTTCGGTGGGTGGGCCGCCTCACTCCAGGACGAGCGGCGCTACCTGCCCGCTGCCAGGAACTACTTTGCTGCGTCGCTCTGGCGCAGGGTTGGGGTGCGCATCACGGAGAGCACGAAGCTCGACATCCGTGACTGGCGGCCCGATCTCGGGGCGCTGGGTAAGCTGCATGTCCGGTTCGGGAAAGGCTCGCGGGGACGAGGGTCGAAGCAGCGGCTTGTGCCTGCGATCAACGGGGCGGACAAGCTCATCGACTGGTGGCTCGGCGATGTGCGGCATCGGTTCGGCCCTGATTGGGATGACCCGGATGCCCCGATGATCCCGTCCGAGCGGTTCGATCACGAGCTCGGTCGTTCCTGGCGGGCCAGCGACGATGTGCTCCGGCGAGGCCTGGCCCGAGCGACTGAGCGGTTCCTGCCCGCCTGGGCCGACGGACGGATGACGCCGCATGTGCTCCGCCATTACTGCGCGTCATCATTGTATCTGGCGGGCATGGACTTGAAAGCCCTGCAAGAGCTGCTGGGGCACCAATGGCTGGCGACCACGACGCAGTACATCCACGTCCCGGGCGAGCACGTCGAGGACTCGTGGATGCAAGCCAACCAACGGCTGGAAGACCGATTCGAAGGGATGACCACGCGATGAAATGGAACCTGCGAGTCCAGGCCGCCGAGCGCGGCATCTGGAAGTCGGCGGAACTGCGGCGGATGCTCGCCGACGCCGGGCTAGAGATCAGCCAGGGCAAGATGTCCGGGCTGTGGACGGGCACGCCGACCACGATCCGGCTGGACGATCTCGACGTCATCTGCCATGTCCTCGCCTGCAAGCCAACTGATCTGCTGGTGCCCGAGCCCGAGAAAGTCCGAGCACGCAAGCCCGGCACCCGTCGGCGGGTAGAAGCGAATGGGAGCACGAATATGGTCGCGTCCCGGTTCGGCCCGAAGAACGATCGGCCGGCACCACCGCTATGAGTCCGGCACGCGGCCCGAACGGACCCTTGAGTCCGCCGCTGCCCTGCACCGCGTGCGGGGTGAAGCCGGCCGCGTGGCTCACACCCCGAATCGACTTCTGCTACGACTGCATCCCCGGCGGCCCGTTCACACCGCCGGCCTGTAGCAAGTGCGGATCGGCCGAGTATTACCGCCAAGGACTCTGCGCCCACTGTCACCCCGGCAGCCCCGGCTTCATAGGCTCCTGCCGCGATTGCCTCGCCTGGGGCGTCTACCGGCAACGCAACTGGCGGTGCTGGAAGTGCCGCTGGTGGTTCACGCACTACCCGCAGGGCGAGTGCGTCTCCTGCCACCGCGAGGTCACCATCGGTGAGCAGGGCTACTGCCGCCTCTGCCTGGAAACCGCCCGCTACCACCAGACGCCCGGTGAACCGCTCGACCTCGACGCGGCCCGCACGTACGGCCAGCAGCTCTTCCTCGCCTCGATGAACGACTCCCGTCAGCCCGCAGAACTCCACCTACCGATGGCGATGAGCATCCGCGAAGCGCTCAAGGTCATCAACACGCCGCCGCCGGTTCCCGCCAGCTACCAGCCGGTCCTGTTTCATATCGACCCCGACCCCGAACGCCTCCGTCAGCGCTCCAACGAGATCCGGCTGCGCGACATCACCAGCCGCACCGACCACTTCCTCTACGCCCGAGCCCGCGAGTACGCCTGGAGCAAGCGACAGACCAACCAGGTCAGGCGCACCCTGAAAGTCCTGCAGCTCGTGTTCCCCGGCGCGAATCTGCGCTTTCGCGCCTCTGACATCCTCGCGATGCGCAGCTACGACGACGGCAGCAACATCCGCTCCACCATCGAAGTCCTCGAGGACGCCGGGCTCCTCATCGACGATCGGGTGCCCTCGTTCACCAAGCTCTTCGAACGCAAGACCCATGCCCTGCCCGAGCCGATGCGATCCCAGCTCGAGCTCTGGCGCGACATCATGGTCGACGGCTCCAAGACCCCGCCGCGCCGTCAGCCCCGCGACACGATGACCGTCAAAGGCCAGATGTATGGCATCCTCCCCGCGATCACTCGCTGGGTCGACGACGGGCGCACCAGCCTCGCAGGGATCAGCACCGAAGACATCCTCGCCGCCCTCCCTGACGACCCCTCCCGTCGCCATACGATGCTGCTCGGCTTCCGCAGTCTGTTCACGATCCTGCGCGGCCGCAAGCAGGTCTTCACCGACCCGACGAATGCGATCCCGCTGCGCGGCCCGCGGCGCAACACACCGCTGCCAATGGAGCCCACGGTGATCCGCGACGCCCTGGTCAACCCCGACCCCGCAATCGCGTTGGCCGTCTCGCTCGTCGCCTTCCACGCCCTGACCACGCAGCAGGTCCAGCACATCCAACTCACCGACATCATCGACGGACGTCTGCGAATGCCCGACGTCCGCTTCATCCCGCTCGCGAAACCTGTCCGCGTCCGCCTGAGCGCGTGGCTCGACCACCGTGCCCAGCGCTGGCCGGAAACGAAGAACCCCTACCTGCTCGTCACCGTCCAGACCGCGCCCCGTCTCTCGCCGCCCGGCCGGAACTTCCCCTGGAAGAAGGCCGGAGTGACAGCCCAGGCCCTGCGCACCGACCGGATTCTCTATGAAGTCGAGCAGGCCGGCGGCGATGTCAGGCGCATCTGCGACCTCTTCGGCATCGGCATCGAGACCGCGCTGCGCTACTCCCACACCGCCACGGGACCGCAGAACATCACGGCCGACAGTGCGTAGCCGCCTCGGAAGATGAACCTTCGGCAAACACCACCCAGATGCGCCTCGCCGACTTGCCGCGTGCTTCGAGAAGCGTCAATATAGATACATGTCGAATCAAGAGGTCGAGTTGGTCATCGTCGGGTCCGGTCCCGCCGGGTACACCGCGGCGGTCTACGCTGCTCGTGCGGGGCTTGCCCCGGTCGTGATCGCCGGCTCGGTGACCGCGGGCGGGGCGTTGATGACGACGACCGAGGTGGAGAACTTCCCCGGCTTCGTCGATGGTGTGCAGGGTCCGGAGTTGATGGAGTCGATGCGGGCGCAGGCTGAACGGTTCAGCGCTCAGATCGTCTACGACGACGCGACCCGCCTCGACCTCGACGGCGACGTGAAGATCATCGAGACCGGTGCCGGGGCCACGTATCGGGCGCGGGCGGTGGCCCTGGCGATGGGCTCCGCGTACCGCAAGCTCGACCTCCCCGAGGAGGACCGCTTGTCCGGGCATGGGGTGTCCTGGTGCGCGACGTGCGACGGGTTCTTCTTCCGCGACCAGGAGATCGTCGTGGTCGGCGGCGGAGACTCCGCGATGGAGGAGGCCCTGTTTCTGACGCGGTTCGCGTCGAAGGTGACCGTCGTGCACCGCCGGGGCGAGTTCCGGGCGTCGAAGATCATGGCGCAGCGCGTGCTGGACGACCCGAAGATCGAGGTCGCCTGGAACAGCGAGGTCGCCGCGATCCTCGGCGACGAGCAGGTCACCGGGCTCACGCTGCGCGATAGCGTCACTGGGACCGAGCGGAGACTCGACGCGACGGGGGTGTTCGTCGCGGTCGGGCACGACCCGCGTTCAGAGCTCGTGACCGGCCAGGTCGACACCGATGCGGACGGGTACGTGCGGGTCGCGCACCCGTCGACGCGGACGAACCTGGCCGGGGTGTTCGCGGCCGGGGATCTCGTCGATCACACGTACCGGCAGGCGATCACCGCCGCGGGCACCGGCTGCGCGGCCGCGCAGGACGCCCAGCACTACCTGTCGAACCTTGCTCCCGCCACCGTTTCCGCACCTGTTCTGGAGGTTTCCGCATGAGCACCGTCACCCCCGTCACCGACGCCACGTTCCGGGCTGAAGTGCTCGACTCCGAGCTGCCCGTCGTGGTCGACATCTGGGCGACCTGGTGCGGCCCGTGCAAGGCGGTCGCCCCGATCCTGGACCAGCTCGCCGGGGAGTACGAGGGCCGGGTGAAGATCGTGAAGGTCGACGCCGATCAGAACCCCGAGACCGTGACCGCGGCCGGCGTGACCTCGATCCCGACCCTCGGGTTCTACCGGAACGGGGAACGGGTGGACGTGCTGATCGGCGCGCACCCGAAGCCCGTCTACGCGGCGAAGCTCGAGGAGTTGCTCGCATGACCGACGCCCTGACCCGCACCGCCCCGAAACGGCTCTCCACCCTCGACAAGTGGCTGCCGCTGTGGATCGGCCTCGCCATGATCGCGGGGCTCCTGCTCGGCCGCTTCGTGCCCGTGCTCTCCGACGCGCTATCCGCGATGGAGGTCGGCGGGATCTCGGTCCCGATCGGGCTGGGCCTGCTGGTGATGATGTACCCGGTGCTCGCGAAGGTCCGCTACGACAAGGTCGCCGCCGTCACCGGCGACAAGAAGCTCCTGGTCTCCTCGCTCGTACTGAACTGGCTCGTGGGACCTGCGGTGATGTTCGCCCTCGCCTGGATCTTCCTGCCGGACCTGCCCGAGTACCGCACCGGCCTGATCATCGTCGGGCTCGCCCGCTGTATCGCGATGGTCGTGATCTGGAACGACCTGGCCTGCGGTGACCGGGAGGCCACCGCGGTGCTGGTGGCGATCAACTCGGTCTTCCAGGTCGTGATGTTCTCGGTGCTGGGCTGGTTCTACCTGACTGTGCTGCCGGGCTGGCTGGGCCTGGACGCGCAGGGCCTGGAGGTCTCCGTCTGGCAGATCGCGCTGAACGTGCTCGTCTTCCTCGGCGTGCCGCTGGCGGCGGGGTTCGCGTCGCGTTGGATCGGCGAGAAGCGCAAGGGGCACGCCTGGTACGAGGAGAAGTTCCTCCCGAGGATCGGGCCGTGGGCGCTGTACGGGCTGCTGTTCACGATCGTGCTGCTGTTCGCATTGCAGGGCGAACAGGTCACCTCGCGCCCGATGGACGTCGCCAGGATCGCGCTGCCGCTGCTGGTCTACTTCGGCCTGATGTGGTTCGCGGGGCTGCTGCTCGGCAAGGGCCTCGGTCTCGGGTACGCACGGTCGACGACGCTGGCGTTCACCGCAGCGGGCAACAACTTCGAGCTCGCCATCGCGGTCGCGATCGGCACCTTCGGCGCGGCATCCGGCCAGGCCTTGGCCGGGGTCGTCGGCCCGCTCATCGAAGTGCCCGTGCTCGTGGGCCTGGTCTACGTCTCGCTCTGGGCCGCGAAGGCCTGGTTCCACACCGACCCCTACGCCACCGAATCGAGGACGTCATGACCGACACGACCGTCATCTCCGACGCCGACGCGTGCGCGCCGTCCACGGCGCACGCGATCGGCACCGAGGCCGCCACGACCGTGGCCGGGGCACTGAAAGCGCTCGCTGACCCGCTGCGGCTGCGGATGCTCTCGGCGATCGCGACCGACCCGCGCGGCGAGTCCTGCGTGTGCGACCTCGCCGACCTCGCCGAGGTGTCGCAGCCGACTGTTTCCCACCACCTGAAAGTGCTGAAGGAGACCGGGATGCTGCTGTCCGAGCGGCGCGGCACCTGGGTGTACTACCGCATCGCACCGGGCAAGCAGCGCGCCGTCGCGTCCCTCCTCGACGCGTTCGCTCCCGCCGCGGCCGTCACCGACGAACCCGAAGACACCGCAGCACGGGCCGCGGCCCTGCAGCAGATGGACGCCCGCGTGACCCGCCTCGCCGAGGAACTCGCGGACGAGCTGACCGGGCTGAACCGGGACCTCGTGATCGCGATCGTGCGCGAGTCCTACGCCGGCCTGGTGCGTTCGGCGAAGCTGACGGCGCACATGATCCCGCTGACCGAACGGTTCGCCCGGCAGCGCCTCGCCGACCTGACGCGGGACCGCTCGGCCGGGGTGCCGCAGGTGTTGTTCGTCTGCGTGCAGAACGCGGGCCGCTCCCAGCTCGCCGCCGCGATCGTCAACCAGCTCGCCAACGGCCGCGTGATCGCACGCTCCGCAGGATCCACCCCGGCGTCGGACGTGCACCCGCACGTGCGCTCGCTGCTCACCGAGATCGAGGGCGAGCAGGAGGCCGAGACGGCGTTCCCGAAGCCGCTCACCGATGACGCCGTGCGCGCGGCCGACGTGGTGATCATGATGGGCTGCGGCGACGTCTGCCCGATCATCCCCGGCGTCCGCTACGAGGACTGGGCCGTGGGCGACCCGGCTCTCGCTTCCCCGGACGGGGTCGACGCGATCCGCCACGATATCGAGGGCCGCGTCCGCGGCCTCCTTGCCACGCTCACCGACTGAACGAAAGCGAACAACAATGACTGACCAGAAGCCTTCCGTCCTCTTCGTCTGCGTCCACAACGCCGGGCGCTCCCAGATGGCCGCCGGCTGGCTCCGCGAGCTCGCAGGCGACCGCGTCGAGGTCCGCTCCGCCGGATCCATACCCGCCGACCAGATCAACTCCGTCGCCGTCGAGGCGATGCGCGAAGTCGGCATCGACATCACCGCCGAACAGCCGAAAGTGCTCACCACCGAAGCGGTGCAGGACTCCGACGTGGTGATCACCATGGGCTGCGGCGACGCGTGCCCGTTCTTCCCCGGCAAGCGCTACGAGGGCTGGAAGCTCGACGACCCGGCCGGACAGGGCATCGATGCCGTGCGCCCGATCCGGGACGAGATCAAAGGTCGCGTCGAAACGCTGCTGGCGGAACTGCTCGTTTGAGGGACTGCGAGGGACTGCGAGCACGGGAGGGGCAGCGGCCAATGGCCCTGCCTCTCCGCTGTGTTTCTGGGTTTCCTGGTCCCTGCGGCGAACACCGATGTGCCGTGAGGCGTGCGCCATCGATCGCGCTACAGCCCGTTCTTGCTCTACCGGGACGCGCCTCGCAGCGCTACTTCGATCTGCTCCTGCGTAGGCGCTCCGGCGAACCCGTTCCTCGTCGCATAGACGCGGCACGCGAGCGAGCGGACCGGTGCTGTCGGGAACAGGTCGACGCCGTCGACGAGGATCGTGGGCGAGCCTCCGAACCGGGTGCTTACCGCCTCGGCCTCGGTCCGGATCGTGACCAGCTCGACAGGCACGGCCCTGAATCCAAGAGCGTCCAGTGCTGCGCGCGCGTTGGCTTCGGCCACGTCCGTGTTCGGGCAACCGACAATGTGCAGCAGCTCGACCTTCATGCGGCATCCTCGAATCGCGCGTCGTTCGACGCCCGGTCCGGGCCTGGCGGGAGAAGGTTCAGGCAGACCAGGCCGACACCGGCGACGACGAAGACATCGGCGACGTTCCCGACGAACAGGTCGCCGTAGGCGAGGAAGTCCGTGACCTGCCCCTGTCCGAAGGAGGGCGGGTTCAGGAGCCGGTCGACGAGGTTGCCGACCGCGCCGCCGAGGACCAGGCCCAACGCGGCACCCCACCGCGCGCCACGCAGCCGCACAGCGAACACAACTACCGCGATGGCGGCGAGGAGGCCGACGAGGGTGAAGATCCAGGTGGACCCGGAGCCGAGCGAGAACGCGGCTCCGGGGTTGTAGACCAGGGACAGGCCGAACAGGTCGCCGACCAGCGGAACCCGCTCGCCAGAAGTCAACTGCGCCACAGCGAGGGCCTTCGACCCCTGATCGAGGGCCACGGCGAGCACGGCGACCGCGAGGGCGACGCCGAGTGCCCTCCCACCTTTCGGGGAGGGCGGGCTCGTCCCCTCGGCGACGACGGTGCCCTGCGCGGTCACGCGATCGACTTCCTGGTGCGCGCGGCGCGCAGCCCGTTGAGGATGACGATGACCTCGGCGATCTCGTGCACGAGCACCACCGCGGCCAGCCCCAGCACGCCGAACAGTGCCAGCGGGAGCAGGGCGGTGATGATCAGCAGGGACAGGATGATGTTCTGGTTGATGATGTGCCTGCCGCGGCGGGCGTGGTCGAACGCGCGCGGGAGGAGCCGCAGGTCGTGGCCGGTGAAGGCGACGTCGGCTGACTCGATCGCGGCGTCGGAGCCGGTCGCGCCCATCGCGATGCCGATGTCTGAGGCGGCGAGGGCGGGGGCGTCGTTGATGCCGTCGCCGATCATCGCGACCGAGCCGTGCCTGCCCAGTTCGCTGATGGCGGCGGCCTTGTCCTCGGGACGCAGCTCGGCGCGCACGTCGTCGATCCCGGCCTGCGCGGCCAGCGCCCGGGCGGTGCGGGCGTTGTCGCCGGTGAGCATGGTCATCCCGACGCCCTGGGCGGCGAGGGTGCGGACCACCTCGGGGACCTCGGGGCGCAGCTCATCGCGGACCCCGATCGCCGCGACCGGAGCCCCGTCGCGGTGCACGATCACGACGGTCATGCCCTGCTCCTCCAAGCCCGCGACCTGGTCCTTGAGCGTCCCGGCGTCCAGCCATCGAGGGCTGCCGACGGTGACCCGGGCCCCGTCGAGGGTGCCCTCGATGCCGTGCCCGGCCTGCTCGGTCACGTCCAGGGCGGCGGGGGCTCCGGGCGAGGCGGCGGTGATCGCGGCGGCCAGCGGGTGGGTGCTGTGCTGCTCCAGGGATGCCGCCCAGGCCAGGGCTTGCGCCTCGGTCACGCCGTCCGTGGTGAGGACGGCGGTGACGGCGGGCTCGTTGCGGGTGAGGGTGCCGGTCTTGTCGACGGCGACGTGGCGGATCACGCCGAACCGTTCGAACACGGCACCGGATTTGATGATCACGCCGAACTTGCTCGCCGAGCCGATCGCGGCGACGACGGTCAGCGGGACGGAGATCGCCAGCGCGCACGGCGACGCGGCGACGAGCACCACGAGGGCGCGGGTGATCCACAGCTCCGGGTCGCCCAGCAGCGAGCCGATGATCGCGACGAGAGCGGCGAGGATCAGCACGCCGGGCACGAGCGGCCGGGCGATGCGGTCGGCCAGGCGGGCACGGTCCCCCTTCTCGGCCTGCGCCTGCTCGACCAGCTCCACGATCGTGGTCAGCGAGTTGTCGGTGCCCGCCGCGGTCGTCTCGACCTCCAGGGCACCGGCGGTGTTGATCGCCCCGGCCGACACCGCGTCGCCGGGCTCGACCTCCACCGGGATCGACTCCCCGGTGATCGCCGAGGTGTCCAGGCTCGACCGGCCCGTGCGGACGATCCCGTCGGTCGCGATCCGCTCACCGGGACGCACGAGCATCAGCTGACCAACGGCCAGATCCTTCGCGGCGACCTCCACGGACGCGCCATCCCGCCGGATGGTCGCGGTCTCCGGGACCAGCTTGAGCAGCGCCCGCAGCCCGCCGCGGGCGCGGTCCATGGCCTTGTCCTCCAGCGCTTCGGCGATCGAGTACAAGAACGCCAACGCCGCGGCCTCCTCGACGTAGCCGAGGATGACCGCGCCCACTGCGCTGATCGTCATCAGCAGCCCGATGCCGAGCTTGCCCTTGAACAGCTTGCGGATCGCGCCGGGGCTGAACGTCGACGCGCCCAGCAGCAGGCCGATCCAGAACGCCACCAGCGCCGGGATCTCCGCCCCTGTCCATTCCAGGACCAGGCCCGTGCCGAAGGCGACGCCGGAGAGCACCGGGACCATGATCCCGCGGTCACGCCACCACGGGCGCTCCCGCTCTTCCTCGGCCTCCTCGCCGACCCGGGTCTCCGGCTCGTCGCAGCCGCACGCCGCGCTCACGCGCCCGCTCCCGTCCCGCAGCAGCCCGGCACCGTGCACTCGGCGTCCACGCACGGCGCGTGCTCGTCCACCGCGAGCGTCACGTCCACCAGCGCCGTGAGCGCCGCCGCGAGGTGCGGGTCGGCGATCTCGTAGCGCGTCTGCCGCCCCTCGGGCTCGGCGACCACGATCCCGCAGTCGCGCAGGCAGGTCAGGTGGTTCGACACGTTCGAGCGCGTCAGCTCCAGCTCGCGCGAGAGCACGGCCGGGTAGCTCGGCCCGTCCAGCAGGGTCATCAGGATCCGGGAGCGCGTCGGGTCCGCCATGGCCCGGCCTAGCCGGTTCATGACGTCGAGGCGCGAAGCAATAGTCAGCATGCACTGAACTATACAGCAATCACTGAACCATTGTCGATGATGGTGAACCTCGCACCCGCGACCCAGCAGCGGCACTCCCGCACCCGGAACCCTCACGACACCCGCACCGGAGGGCGCGGTACAGTCACGGAGGAAGCAGTTCCTCGAACATCCACCCGCACCCACACCAATACAACGGCACGGGCGGAAGTTCCCGCCAAAACCGTCAATATTCACCGGAACATCTAGGTTTTCCCCGATGCCCTGGCGCTCGTGTCGAACAGTTCCAGCTCGGCAGGGTGCAACTGCTGCTGCACGACGAAGCTGCGTTCCTTGATGCGCCACAGCCCTTGTCCGACTCCGAGGGAGGGCAGCAGTTTGCGCTCGGTGGTGGTCAGTCCGAGGGTCTTGGCGGTGACGCCCAGCTGGTCGGACTCCTGCCGGTAGATGATGCGGGTCTCTGCGTTCGCCAGGAGGCTGTTGGCGAGCGAGCGCATCGCACTGCCGGAATCGCCGACGTTCTCCAGATCGGTGAGCTTGTGGAAGATCAAGGCGTTGGCGATGCCGTAATGACGCGCCAACCTCCAATGCGCATCCATCCGTTTCAGCAGCGACGGATGGCTCATGAGTCTCCACGCCTCGTCGTAGATCACCCACCGTTGCCCGCCTGCCGGGTCGAGCAGAGCAGACTCCATCCAGGCCGAGCAGCAGGTCATGAGCGCGCTGATGAGCGTGCTGTTCTCCGTCACCCGCGACAGGTCGAGGCTGATCATCGGCAGCGTCGGGTCGAACCTGACCGTCGAGGGGGCGTCGAACAACCCCGCGAGGTCACCGGCGACCAGACGCCGCAAAGCGTGACCGACGATCCTGCCATCTTCGATCAGTCGCCCGTCGCTGTCGTCGGACGGGGCGAGGATGCGTTCCACCACCATCGGGAGGATCGGCACGGCGTTCTCCCGCACGGTCGCGGTCAGGGCGGTGTCGATCGCGGTGTGCTCCAGCGGGGTGAGAGCACGATTGAGGACGACCTCGGCCAGCGCGCCGATGAGGTCGCGGCGGCGCGCAGCCACGGTGCTCTCCCACTCGGCGTCCGTGAAGTTCGAGGGCCGATAGCCCTCGTCCAAGGGGTTGAGTCTGTTGGCCATGCCGTGCCCGAGCGCGATAGCACGCCCGCCGACCGCCTCCGCGACGGCGGTGTGTTCTCCTTTCGGGTCGCCCGGCACATACACGCGCCTCCCGAACGGCAGGCTTCGGGTGTATAAGGACTTGGCGAGCGAGGACTTGCCCGAGCCGACGATTCCGGCCAAGACGACGTTCGGTGCGGTGATGACGCCGTTGGCGTACAGCACCCACGGGTCGTAGACAAACGAGCCACCGCTGTAGAGGTCTTGGCCGACGAAGACCCCGGAAGAGCCGAGGCCGCCCTCCGCGACGAACGGGTACGCGCCCGACAGAGTGGCGGAGGTGTCTTGATGCCGGGGCAGATGGAAGCGGCCCGGTGTGCGCAGCATCGACGGGCCGGGTTCCCCGGCGGCGGGCAGATACTGGCATGCGGAGCGCTCGGCTTTCTCCGCTTCGGCACGGGCCTTAGCCTCGTCCATCCGCTGCTGCCGCTGCTCGCGGTGCAGCTGGTTCGCGGCCTGTCGGCGCTGCTTGCGGTAGCGTCGCCGCTCTTTCGCGGGGGCGACCAGCACCGAGGCGTGCAGCTTCTCATCCTCACGGGGGCTCATCGCTCCAGCCCCCGGTTGCGCTTGATGTCCGCGATGCGGTCGGGGGTGAACCAAGACCCGTCGCCGCGCACCCGGTTCCGGCGCTCATCGAGCGCCCGCCGCGCGGCCTCGGCGTTCACCGCATCTTGGGCAGGCCCCGCGTTCTGCGGGCCGTCGCCCTCCGGCGTGCTGTCGGCGGGTGGAGTGTAGGCGCGGTACAGCGCGACGTACCCGAACGCCGGGCTGTAGGTCAGCGCATACTCGCCCTCGGTGACCATTCGGTCATTCGCGCTCGTGGGGGGCACGTCGTAGACATGCTCGTTCGCCAGCGCCGCATTGGTGGTCTCGTCGCCGTAGTCGAAGCCGCGCAGATGCTCGATCGCGGCGTCGGTGCCGTCGCGGTCGATGAGGTCGAGCACCTGCCCGGCCTCGTCGCCCTGCAAGAACACCACCGTCACCCATTGCCGCTGCGGGGGATGCCAGGCGATGCGACCCAGATGCCCGGACGCCTGATCGAGCGCGCTCTCGGCGGCGCTAACGTGACCAGCGGCCTGCCGGAGTGCGTCGGCAGCAGCCCAGGCGTCAGCAGCACCGAGGTTGCGATCGCCGTCGTCATGGGCAGCGCGGCCTTGATAGGTGAGGCTGGCCCCGCCGAGTTGGATGAGCGACTGTTCGAGCGAGCGCGCCGCACCGAGCAGTTCCCCGACGATGCCGTAGAGCTTGTCGGGATCGTCGATGCGCATGGTGGCGTGCGCGAGACCGCGCAACGCTTGGCGTGCTTCCTCCGCATCGGCGGTCGGGTCGTCGAACGTAGGCATGTCGGGCCTCCAGATGAATCAGTGCGGATGGCTTCGAGGTGCGCCCGACGGCTCAGACCTTGCGGCACAACGGCAGCGCAGCGGCCGTGAACGCCTGCGCCTGCTGGCCGACCAGCACGCGCGTCTCACACGAGGCTTGGATCGCGGCCTGCTCGATCGCGGCGACTGCCGCTTCCAGTTCCTCGAGCGAGTCGGCAGACACCGAGATCAGCCCGGTGTAACGGAGCACCCCATGCCCGGCGGTCAAGTCCGCCTCCTGCTGGAGCACGTCGTGGTACTCGGCGGTCTGCGAAGCGTCTTCGATTTGCCCGATGCGGGCGCGCTGTGCCGCGTCGCTGATGTACTCGGTCTTCTTGCGCCGAATGTCGCGGGCAGCCTGATCGGTGCGCAGCGGGGTGCAGATGAGCGAGAACGCCCGATGGATACCGCTACTGAGCAGCACGGGAGAGAGGAACCCCGGATGCACCATCGAGCGCGGCCACTCCGAAATCCAGACGACGGCGTGATAGGCCGAGTCGCTGCGCAGATGCCCCCACGACTCGGTGACCGCGACCGGCCCGGCGGTTGCCAGGTCGTGCCCGAGGTCGCCGTGACGTTCGAGCGTCGCAGCAATAGCCGGGTCATACGCCGAGCGCAGGATGACCGCGATCTGTCCAGTGCCGAGCCAGCCCTTGCTCGTCAGGTCTGCTGAGCGCAACGCCGCCGACAGGGTACCCATCTCCTGCCGGAGCACGTTCGCCGCGCCCTTGATGCCCCCGCCCGCGGTGCGAATCTGGCGGGCGGCGGCCCGCATGTCCAGCGACAGGCTGAGCGTGGTCGCGTGACGTTCCCCGGCAGGCCCGGCCCGTTCGATCAGCTCCTGATAGGTCGTCGCCGCCCACGAGCCGTCAGCGGTGCCGTGCGCGGCCCACCACTCGGCCAACCCCTGCCCCGAGTCCGGCAGCGTCCGTTCCAGCACTTGCAGGGTGGCGATGCGCCCGGAACGGCACACGGTCGCCAGCACCCGGCCCCACGCGGTCACGCGCCGTTCTTGCTCGCCGGGGTCTAGCAGGACGAACGCGGGATGGGTGATCTCGGTGACGACGGTGAGGGTTCCGGCGGTCGGGTCGTGCACCATCCCGGCCCCGGTCTCGGGATCGACGTACTCGCGCAGCCGGGCCATGTCGCCGGGCAGCGCGAGTGTTCCCGCCGGGCGTGGTGTGACGATCCTGCGCCGGTACGCCAGCTGCCCGCCTGTCTTACGCCACAGCCACCAACAGGCAACCGGTAGCCACTCGACCAGCGGGCGGCCCGCGACCGGAATCCAGGTGACCGCAGCAGCGAGCACCCAGATCGGCGCGGTGATGACGAACAGGGCACCCCCGCCGCCGTAGAACGCGGCCACGAGGCTCGCCCCGCCGACACCGAGGGTGATCAGCTGAGAGAGCGACAGGCCGAGCAGGATGCCGCGCCTCGTGAGGCGGGAGAACTTCACGGGCACCAGCTCGCCGCCGCGCTCGTGGGCCGTTTCAGTGCTGGGCATCGCAGGTCACTCCTTGGTCGGCTTCGGCGGTGGCGGGGAACTGTTGGGGGTTTTCGGCAGCGGTTGCGAGGGTGGCGGCGCGTGCGGAGTGACCGGGGCCGACCCCGGCTGCTCGGCACCGCTCGCCGCTTGATCGGCTTGACCGGCGAGCGCCTGGCCCGCTTTCGGCCCGGCGGTCGCGGCCGCTTTGACCACGGCGGCACCCGCCACGACTCCGGCGGCGACTGGCCCTGCCGCCGCTGCGCCACCCCCGGCACCTGCGCCACCCCCGGCACCTGCGGCTCCAGCGGAACCACCCGCGCCCGCGCCCGCACCGCCCGCTGAGGACGGCGGAGGCGTGGGCTTCGCCTTGGGGCCACCACCGGCACCGCCGCTTCCGCTGCTGGCCTTCTTGTCGCCGTTCTTGCTTCCCTCGTCGAGCACCTTTTTCGGCTCGCCGCCCTGCGGCTTGCCCGGCGTCGGCACGGGCCGGTTGAGTGCGTTCTTGGCCTCCTGCTCGGTGCCCATCGAGTTGTAGAGGTCGAAACCGATGAACGACAGGAACCGGTAGGTCATGTACGGCGCGAACCCGGCCAGCGCCATCAGCACGATCCCGGCGAGCGGGTCGGCGATGTTCGACAGGTCGGCGTCGATCGGGGCCGACACCTGAGTCACCGCGACCAGCAGAATCACGACAAGCACGAGCTTGGAGAGGATGAGCGCGACGACGAACATCGCCCATTTGGAGATCCAGCCGCGCGTGGCATCCCATGACGCCCCGGAGAACGCGAAAGGGGCCAACACCACGGCTACCAGCAGCAGCGCCTTGCGGATGAGCAGTGACAGCCACACGATCGCGGCGGCGGCAATCGCCAAGGCCGCAAGGAAGATGGTCAGGATCGCCCCGACACCGGGCGCGCCGACGTTCAGCGCGGTCAGCCCGGCCACGAGAATGGCGATCTTGTCGCCCATCGTGGCCGTGGTTTCCCCGGCGGCTTGGATGATCCCGACCGCGAGTTGGTCAGTGATCTCCAGCAGCAGCGCCACCAGGGTGATGACGACAAACGACCCGAGCACGCTTTTGGTCAGCCCGAGGGCGGCGCGCGAGAGCGCGGCGGGTTCTCGCCGGATCATGCCGGTGATCAGTTGCAGGCAGAAGAACAGCAGCATGACGAACACGGCGATCCCGAAGATCAGGTTGTAGACGCCCACGTACTCGCCGCCGGTGACGTCGACCATCGTCGTGCTGTCGAAGACCGTCCAGACGGCCTCGAACAGCCAACCGGCGGCTTCGCCCATCGCGCTGGCGAGCCAGTCGAACGGGGCCGAGATCAGTGTCGCGGCGGCTTCGCCGGCCACGTCGCAAACGCTGGAGATGACGGGAATATCGCACACGCCCATCACGAGCCTCCTAGTGGATCGGAGTTGTTGATGGGTGGGTTCACACGGCTTGGCCGACGCCCCAGAAGAAGTTGATGAGCGTCACGGACGCGCCACAGACGACGGCGGCACCGCACGAGATCAAGACGCCGATCTTGCCCCTGCCTGCCAGATGCGGGTTGGACGAGTTAGAGCCGTAGGCCCAGATGATCGCGCTGACGATCAGCGCCAGAACGCTGAGGATCAGGCCCACGGTCATGACGGCGCCGACGATGACGCGCAGCTGCTCGATTCCCGGCAAGCCGCTGGAGTTGGGGTCGATGTCGATCACGGCAGTTCTCCTTCACGAGGCGTTGGGTGGTTCTGCCGTCAGGTGCTCTCCGCTGCCACCCACACGAAAAAGAGCGCCCGCCCTCGGAGGTGAACTGACCCCCGGAAGTTGGACTGAGAAATCAGTTTCAACTCCCGGGGGTCATTTCTTTGCATCCAAGAAGTTCACTAAGTCAGGCTCAGCGGCTGACGGCGGTAGCGTCGTTCGAGGAGGGTCTCGCCGATACGGCGGTGTCGACCTTGCTGGGCGTGCCGCGCGACCCGGTCAGGCGCCTCTATCGACGATGGCGGATCCGCGGCAGAGGAGCATTAGTGCCAAAACGTGGGAAACCGTCGTATTCTTTCGAGTTCAAACGCGCTCTGGTAGAGCGCTTCCTCGCGGGTGAGTCGGCGATGGAACTGGCCGGCGAGGCAGAGTTGTCCTCGCCGGTCTTGTTAAAGACGTGGGCACAGAAGTACCGCAATGAGGGCGAAGATGCTCTACGTCCGAAGCCGAAGGGCCGCCCGCCAGGAGCAGTTGCGGCTACACCGGTCGAGGAATCTGAGCTGGAGCGGTTGCGTCGTGAGAACGAGTACTTGCGTGCGGAGAACGCGTACTTGGGAAAATTGAGGGCCTTGAGGGATCAGGAACGACGGAAAAGGTGAACGCCGTCGTCGCTCTTAAGGCTGAGCACTCCCTCACCGATCTACTGAAGGCCGCAGACCTGCCACGGTCGACGTTTTTCTATCATCAAGCTCGCCTGGATGTGCCTGACAAGCATGCGATGCTCAAGGCAGAGATCCGACGGATCTTCGACCGGTACACGGGCCGTTACGGGCATCGCCGCATCAACGACGAGCTTCGCAAGCTCGGCTGGGTGGTATCGAAGAAGACCGTGTTGAAGCTTATGAACCAGCTCAAATTGCGCTGTCAGATCCGCCGCCGCAAGCGATACAACTCCTTCAAGGGTCAGGTCAGCAAGACCGCTCCGGACCTCCTCAAGCGCGACTTCACAGTGACGGGTCCGAACCAGAAATGGGTTACCGACGTGACCGAGTTCCGTGTCAGGGACCGGCGCGTCTACCTGTCCACGGTGATGGACCTGTTCGGTCGGGAGATCATCGGTCATACCGCTGGGATCTCCCCGAACCTGGACCTGACCAATAGCTCGCTGCGATCAGCGTTGACGCGGGTACGGCACGGCGATGCGCCGATCGTTCACTCGGACCAGGGATTCCAGTATCAGCACGATTCCTGGCAGCGACTACTCCGTGAGTCAGGAGCAAAGCAGTCCATGTCCCGCAAGGGCAACTGTCTGGACAACGCCGTGATGGAGAGCTTTTTCGGACACCTGAAGGACGAACTCTACTGCAACACTACGTTCTTCACCGTTGATGCACTTACCACCGCGATCGACGCCTATATCGACTGGTTCAACACCGAACGGGCTCACTCAACACTCAAGGGGCTCTTCGGACATCCGGTGGGGACTGTCAGGAAAACGGTGGATCTGGGACTGGCCTGACCGAAAGGAAGGGCTATGAGCCAGACCATCGAGATGATCGATCCTGTGACGGGAGAGATCATCGATCAGCAACAGATCGCCGAGCAGTTGCTCGCGCAGGCGAGGGAACAGGGCGTCAGCCTCGTCGGGCCGGGAGGCCTGCTCGGCGGGTTGACGAAGACGGTGCTCGAGACCGCGCTCGAAGCGGAAATGACTGAGCACCTCGGTTATGAGAAGCACGCGGTCACCACGGGCGAGAATGCCCGGAACGGGACACGGTCGAAGACGGTGCTGACCGAGATTGGCCCGGTCGAGATCGAGGTCCCCCGGGATCGCGACGGGTCATTCGAGCCGAAGATGGTCCGCAAGCGGCAGCGCCGCCTGGACGGAATCGACGAGATCGTTCTCTCCCTGACCGCACGCGGGCTGACCACGGGTGAAGTCGCCGCGCACTTCGACGACGTCTATGGTGCCAGCGTCAGCAAGGACACGATCTCAAAGATCACCGACAAGGTGATCGAGGAGATGACCGAGTGGCAGAACCGTCCGCTGGACCGGGTCTACCCGGTCGTGTTCATCGACGCGATCGTCGTGAAGGTCCGGGACGGGCAGGTGCGCAACAAGCCGTTCTACGTCGCTGTGGGCGTCACTACGGCCGGAGAACGCGACATCCTGGGCATCTGGGCCGGCGACGGCGGTGAGGGCGCGAAGTTCTGGCTCGGGGTGCTCACCGAGATCAAGAACCGCGGTGTCGAGGACGTCTGCATCGTCGTCTGCGACGGCCTGAAGGGGCTGCCGGAGTCGATCAACACGACGTGGGAGCTCGCGGTCGTGCAAACGTGCATCATCCACCTGATTCGCAACACGTTCAAGTTCGCGTCACGGAAGTACTGGGACCAGATCGCCCGCGACCTCAAGCCTGTCTACACGGCCCCGACCGAGGCCGCCGCGAGGGCGAGGTTCGAGGAGTTCGCGGAGAAGTGGTGCACGATGTATCCGGCGATCCGGCAGCTGTGGGAGAACGCGTGGAGCGAGTTCATCCCGTTCCTGGACTACGACGTCGAGATCCGCCGGATCATCTGCTCGACGAACGCGATCGAGTCCCTCAACGCGCGGTACCGGCGCGCGGTCAGAGCGCGCGGGCACTTCCCGAACGACGCGGCCGCACTGAAGTGCCTCTACCTCGTGACCCGGTCGCTTGACCCCACCGGCCGGGGTCGGGCACGCTGGGTGACGAGGTGGAAGCCCGCACTCAACGCCTTCGCGATCACCTTCGAAGGCCGAATCAACTGAAATGCGCCAGACCAGATCCACCGTTAATCTGACACACCCAATGGCGGTGCTGGCCACCAGCGCCGCAGCAGTGCTCGCCCTATCGGCTTGCAGTGGGGCTCCTAGCGGCGAGACGCCCACGGGCGACTCCGACCAGCAAGAGATCGTGGACATCACCGTCGGTGTGATGCCTGCGTCGGAAATCGCAGGCCTGCAGGTCGGCATCGATGAAGGCTTCTTCGAAGAAGAGGGCCTGAATGTGACCACACAGTTTGCGGCCGGAGGCAGCGCACTGGTGCCTGCCCTGATCGCAGGCGACGTTCAGTTCAGTTTCGCGAGCGCGGCACAGACCGTGCCGGCCCTGTCCGAGGGACTCCCGATCCGGGTCGTCGCTCCCGCCGCCACGAGCGGCGAGAACCAGTCCCTGATCGTTTCGGCGGATAGTCCGTTCACGTCGGTCGAGGATCTGGCGGGTAAGCGTATCGGGGTCGTCTTGGTGAACAGCCTCGCCGACTTTCTAACTCGCGGGACGTTCGAGGAGGCAGGCCTTGCGGCGACTGACTTTGAGCCGCTCGAGATCGCATACCCTGACGCCTTCGCTGCGCTGGAAGCGGGGCGTACTGACGCTGCCTTCATCAGTGAGCCCTTCCAGACCACGGCGGTCCAGGCAGGTGCCAGGATCATCGCCTACCCGTTCCTCGAGGTGAACGGCGGAGACCCGCTCGTGTCGACCGAGTGGATCACCACGAATCAATATGCGGAGAGCAACCCGGATGTCGTGGAGCGATTCGAGCGCGCCATCCTCAAGGCCAATGCGTATGCCTCGGAGAACGAGCAGGCCGCTCGCGATGCAGTGCGCACACTGCTCCCCGATGTCGACCCTGATGTGCTCGCCGATATGGTGCTCCCCACGTGGCCGACCGAGTTCGATCCCGACTCGTACGAGGTGATCATCGGGCTGCTGACAAACTATGGGACGCTCACGGATCCGCCCAGCATCGAGGACATCCTGCCTGCGGAGGGATGACTCCAGCGCCCGGGCTGCCTAGGGAGCCCGGGCGCGGAGGCTCCCCATCGGGAGCGGTCGTGACCCGGGCTGCCCTGGTCGGAATCGCGAGAGAAGCGAGCTGCTCAGTCAGACGACATCATCGACGATCGCTTGGCTCGCTTGCATGGTCAAAGGAGAACCACATGTCAGTTGCCGCAGTCAAGGACCGAGCGCCGGTCACCGGCAGTCGTCGGAAACCTCTCCTGCCGTTGCCAACGAATTTCCGGTCCCGCCTGATCTACGGGATCGTCGGCACGTTGCTCACGCTGGGCGCAGCCCAGCTGCTCGTCAGCACTCAGATCATCGATGAGCGCTTCGTACCGCTTCCGACGACGGCGTTGGCACGGCTCCTAGAACTCGCCTGGACACCGGTCTTCTGGGCGGGTGTGGGCGGAACGATGCAGGGCTGGGCGATGGGGCTGTTCCTCGCCATCGTGATCGCATTGCCCTTGGGGTTCCTCATCGGCACCAACGACTATCTCTTCGCCGCAACGCGACCCGTTGTGGAGTTCCTCCGTCCGATACCGTCCGTTGCTCTGATTCCGGTTGCCATACTGATGTTGGGAATCGGCATGGAATCGAAGGTCTTCCTTGTCACGTTGGCCTGTTTGTGGCCGCTTCTCATTCAAACGATCTATGGGCTTCGCGCAATCGATCCCACACTCACGGCGACCGCGCAGTCATTCCGCATTCCGCGTCGCCTTCAGCTTCGCTCCATCGTGCTGCCTGCGATACTGCCGTATCTCGCGACGGGGTTTCGGATCGCTGCCACGGTTGCGCTAATCGTGGCCGTGACCGCAGAACTGGTGATCGGCTCACCAGGTATCGGGGGAGACATCCTGCTCGCCCAATCCAGTGGCGCTGTCGTCACGCTGTACGCGTTGGTCTTCGCCGCGGGGCTTATCGGCGTCATCCTCAACGTCCTGCTCCAGATCGTCGAACGCCGCCTTCTCCGGTGGCACCCCACCTATCGAGAGGCTGCACCATGACCGCCATGGATGTTGCGACGACCGAGGCGCTGGCAGACAAGTCAAGAGCCATCCGTCGTCGGCGCTATCGACTGCTGTCCGTCGAGGTCGCATTCCCGGTACTCGTGGTCGTCGCAGTGGGTGTCTGGACGGCCTCCGCCGGTCTATATTTCATCCCGCCGCTCACAGGTGTTCTAGTCGCTTTCCAGGAGAACTGGCTCTTCGCGCGGATGGCGAGCGACGTCTTGCCGAGTCTTTCCAGGATGATGATCGGGTTCATCGGCGCTGTGGTCATCGGCGTGGTCGTGGGGTTCGTTCTCGGTCAGGCGCACCGCCTCCAGGCGATGTTCGCACCCGTGCTCGAGTTCCTGCGCGCGATCCCTGCGGTCGCGTTGATTCCCCTCGTCATCATCGTGCTGGGCCTCGACGACACCGCGAAGGTGATTCTGATCACCTTCATCTGCCTCTGGCCCGTGCTCCTCAATACCGAAGCTGCAATCAGAGGAATGGACCCCGGACTGCGCGAGACCGCCCGGGTGTACGGCATCCACTGGTTCCGCTACGAGTTGCAGGTCGCACTTCCCGCGGCAGCTCCGCAGATCTTTGCCGGAATGCGCACGAGTCTTTCGCTCGCGCTCATCATGGTCGTCGTGAGCGAGATGATGGCGGGAGGCAACGGGATCGGCGTCTTCGTTCTTCAGTCGCAGAGGTCGTTCGCGATCACGGACATGTGGTCGGGCATCGTGCTCATCGGGATCTTCGGGTACGTGTTCAACCTGCTGCTCATCGTCGTCGAGAACCGGGTGCTCGCGTGGCACCACGGCGCGAACACCGCCGTGGAGTGACACCGCGGTCGAGAGGACGCCCTCACACCTCGATGCCGCCGCACCACACACGCAGAACGCGACGCGCGGCAGCGATGTCGGTGAGCGGATCGCCGTCCACCAGCACGAGGTCGGCTCGCAATCCGGGGGTGATCGCCCCCCGATCGTCGAGTGAGAACGCGTGCGCGGCCGTCGAGGTGGCAGCGCGCAGCGCTTCGGCTGTTGACAGGCCGGCGTCCACGAGCAGAGCGAGTTCGTCGTGCATGCTCTCGCCGTATGGCGGCGATGCCCGTGTCAAGGACCCGATGTAGGCGTCTTCGTCGTGCATGCTCTCGCCGTATGGCGGCGATGCCCGTGTGAAGGACCCGATGTAGGCGTCGGTGCCGGCCAGGACCGGAACGCCCGCGGCATGCATCGCGCGCGTGCTCTCGTGGGCGGGTGCATAGCTCACACCGGGAACGCCCGCTGCGGTGAGATTCGCGGCGATGCCTTTCATCATCGTCAAGGTCGGGATGAACACCGTGCCCTGGGCGAGCATCGTCTCAGCCGTCGCATCGTCGAGCGCGCGGTCGAGTGGAGCATGGGTGATCATGTCGGCCCCCGCAGCGAGGCTCATACGCACAGCTTCGTACAGGGCTGCGTGCGCGATGACCTTGAGCCCCCGCGCGTGCGCAGCAGCCACGAGTGCATCGAGCACGTCCTGGGTGGGACCGGGCAGATCGGCGACGATCTTGATGTAATCCACCCCGTCTGCCACCTGCACCTCTACGAACCGCTCCGCCTTGTCGGGGGAATCGACCAGCGCGACGTCCGGATAGGTCGGAATGCGGCTGTGCGTGCTGCCCTGAGATGTCGCCGCCATGCCGGCGGTGCGGAAGTCAGCGACTCCCCTCAGTCCCCGCAACGACTGGAACTGTGATGCGGGCCATGTCGCCATGTCCAGGCCGGTGGTGACACCGTACGTGGCGAGCGTCTCGAGGGACTCGCGCCCCTTCAGGTGCATGTGACAGTCGATCAGGCCAGGAAGGAGCACCGTACCTTCCGCGTTGACGACAGCGGCACCGACGACGACCGCATCCGCTGATCCGTCACCGATGCGCCCGTCGGGCTGGACGACGACCGTCGTGGGGGCGCTCAGACTGTGTCCGTCGAAGACCCTGGTGTTCGTGATCGCGGTCGCAGAGACTGCGCCGAGCGTGGAATCCGTCATGAACTGCTCCGTTCGAGGAGATGTAGATACGAGACATTATTGTTCACTATCGCGGCCAACGTACCACGACTCGGCTCCCCGTAGGCAAGAATCGTTGGATGACGACGCGGCGACGAGGTGCCCTGCTGACGCGCGCGATCTATCGGGCGACGCTGGAGGAGCTCGCCGAGTCGAATCTCGACAAACTGGCGTTCGACAGGATCGCGGCGCGTGCCAGCGCCGGCAAGGCATCGCTGTACCGGGCGCTGGTCGACCACCGGTGAACTCGTGCTCGCGGCGCTCACCGATCCGGAGGCGGGTTTCGAGCCACCGACGGCTCCCACGACGGGGACGGTCGCGGGCGATCTGCGAGCGGTGCTCACGGCGTTCGCCGCAGCACTCGATGAACCGCGTGGGCGCGCGCTCGAGCCCATCATGACGCGAAGGCGCGACCACCCGGAGCTATTCTGGACCGTTCAGCAGCGCGTGATCGAGCCGCTGATGGATGTTATCCTCGGGGTACTGCGCGCAGGAGTGGAGCGGGGCGAGGTCGACCGCGACGCGCTCACGCCCCGGGTCGCGGCCGTCGGTCTGCAGCTGCTCGTGCTGGAACACATGGCCGGACGCACAGATCCCGGCAACATCGCCGCGATGGTCGACGAAATCCTCCTACCGCTGACCCGACCCCGCACATATCGATGACGGGTCGTTCGGCGAGCGCAGGCGGATCAGACGTCGAGGAGCAGCCGGCGTCCGGCGCAGCGCGAGACGCACACCATCATCGTCGCGTTCGACTCCCGCTCCTCGGCCGTGAGGAACGAGTCGCGATGCTCCGGCGTGCCTTCCAGCACGTCGGTCTCGCATGTGCCGCAGACCCCAGACCGACAGGATGAGAGCACGGGGATCCCATTGTCTTCCAGGATCTCGAGGATCGACTTGTGCGGGGGCACGGTCAATGTTAGGCCGCTCTGGGCGAGTTCTACCTCGAACACCTCGTTGTGCGCTGAACGATCCGAGTCGCGCGGGGTGAACCGCTCCAGCTGGAGGGATCCCGGCCACCAGACGCTGCACTTGTTCTCGACGGCATCCAGAAGCGGTCCTGGACCGCAGCAGTACACCAGCGCCCCTTCGACGGGCGCTCCGAGCAACGAATCCAGATCGATCCTGCCCAGCTCGTCTTCGGGCACGTACGTCACGTGATCGCCGTACCGCGCGAGGTCAGCGCGAAGCGCCATCGTCGACAGCGAACGGCCCCCGTACACGAGGTTCCACTTCGCGCCGGCTGCCGCGACCTGATCGATCATGGGCTTGAGCGGCGTGATGCCGATTCCTCCCGCGATGAAGAGGTACTGTTCAGCATCCTTCAGCGCGAAATGGTTGCGAGGACCGCGCACCTGGATCTGCGCTCCCAGCTCCAGGGAGTCATGGATGTACTGGGATCCGCCGCGCCCCCTCGGCGGCGGCTCGCGCAACACGGCGATCTGCCACACGTCCTGGTCCGCCGGGTCCCCGCACAGCGAATACTGGCGGGTGAGCGCCGGAGTCACGATGACGTCGATGTGCGCACCGGGCGTCCATGCCGGAAAGGGATTGCCGTCTGGGCGGCGCAACGTCAGGACGGCAACGGAGTCACCGTCCATATGCTTGCTTGCCACCACCACCGGAATAGTGGTCTCTTCGACAGACACGACGTTGGCCTCCTTGCGAACTGCGTCTTCAACGATCGCCATTACCTAGCGCTCCGATAGGTGCCGACGGCTCCCGGGCTACCGGCTGGAGTCGTCCAGGATCACATTCAGCTGCGGCGGGCCGTGGAACGGCCAGCCGATGGCTTCGGCCGGCTGCTCGGGATCGATCGCGATGTTCGGGAACGCGGAGAAGAGCTCTTCCAGGCCGACGCGGCCGATCTGCGGGGCGATGGCGCTGCCGAGGCAACTGTGTCGACCATTGCCGAATGCAAGGTGCGCGTGGCTGTCGCGATCGATGTCGTAGAGCTCGGGATGCTCGAACGTGTTGCTGTCATGATTCGCGGAGCCGTAGACGAGACGAATCGTGTCGCCCTTCTTGAGCGGAACTCCATGGACCACCATGTCGTGCTTGGCGCTGCGCGTCGGTCCGGCCCACAGCGGAGCAATCCAGCGGAGCCCTTCGGCGATGGCCTTGGGCACCAGGCTCTTGTCGGCGATCACACGCTTGAGTTGGTCCGGATTGGTCGTGAGACCGAGGAAAGTGTTGCCGAGGGCATGACCCGGCTCCTGCAGCCCGCCCAGCAGCACCACGAGCATCGAGGGGAGGATGTCGTCGATGGTCCACGGTGTGCCATCCGGCGCGTCCACCTTCACCCATCGGGCGATGACACTGTCGGGCTCTTCGGGGTCATCCTTGGACCGCAGCTCGAGATACTCGCGGATCTCGTCGCGGGTCTGGTTCGCGGCATCGAAGCCCGCAGGGTTCGCGAATGAACCGTCCTCGTTCGTCGCCGTGTTGATGGCGCCGGACTTGAGCGAGTGGAACCAATGACGAAGCGTTTCCGTAGGAACATCGAAGAACCCGTAGGAGTCCGCGACGCATCGCACGCCGATCGGCTCGAAGTAGTCCGCCATCAGTTCGGCGCGACCATTCTGGCCGCGCAGCTGCTCGATCAGCTCCTTCGCGGTCGGCCGCATGCGTGACTCGATCTGGCTCCGGATCGCGCGCGCACTCACCGGCGCACCCATCCGGTGGGGGGGGTCATGGGGTGAGTCCGCCGGCGGTGAGGAGCATGCGGAGGCGGTAGTTCTCGCGGTTGCGATAGCCGCGGGCGAGGCGGCGGTGGAGCTCGATGATCCCGTTGATCGCCTCGGTGCCGCCGTTGTTCGCGCGGCTCGTGGTGAAGTACGCCAGGAACGCTGAACGCCAGCGGCGGAGGGTGCGGCCGAGGCGGGCGATCTCGGGGATCGGGCAGGTGTGGAACGTGTCGACCACCCTCTCGGCGATCCGCCGCCCCTCGGTCAGGTCCTTCGCGTGGTAGGCAGAGCGCAGCTGCTGTGCGCACTGCCACGCGACGAACACCTCGTCGTGCGCAGGATCGGCCTCGATTGCCGCGGTCAGCCGGATCCGCTGCTTGTCGGTGAGGTTCTCGGCCCCGGCACGGAGGATGGTCTGAATCCCGTAGAGCGGGTCGCCCTTCCGACCGCGATGCCCGAGGGTGTCTTGCTGGACGCGGCGGCGGACCTCGTCGACGGCGGCGGTGCCGAGCTTGACGACATGGAACGCGTCCAGCACAGCGACCGCGTCTTCGAGCGTGCCATCGATCGCAGTCTTGTAGCCCGCGAACGGGTCCAGCGCCGCCACCTTCACGTTCTTTCGGAACGCTTCGCCCCGCTCGCTGAGCCAGGACGCGTATGCCTTCCCCGATCTGCCCGGCACGAGGTCGAGCAGCCTGGCCCGCGTCTTCCCGGTGCTGTCGCGGCTGAGGTCGACCATGCCGGTCAGTTCCTTCGGGCCCCGCTTGCGGTGGTCGACGTGATGCCAGATGTGCTCGTCGACGCCGAGCGTGGTCACGTTCTCGAACCGGGACTCGTCGGCTGCCAACCGCACCAGTTCAGGCTCAACAGCCCGCCACACCGTCTTCCACGATGTCCCGAGCTGACGACGTAGTCCTTCGATCGTGGCGTGCTCGCGGCGCAGCTGCCCGATCGCCCAGTCGACGGCTCGCCTTGTGAGCGACCCGCGCCGAGCGACCAGCGAGGGAAGCTGCTCCACGAACGTCTTCTTGGCACAGCCCACGTCGCCGCATCGCCAGACCCGTTGCCGCCAGACGATCCGCACCCGCGTCACGCCCGGCACGTCATGCAACACTCGACGGCGGCGCCCTCGACCGATCGCCACGACCCCGCACAACGGGCACCCGGTCGGCGCCGCCGGTGTCGAAACGGTGACGATCAGCAGCCCGTCGCGGCGGTCAACGTGCTCGACATGGACGCCGTCGAGACCGACCAGCAGATCGCAGCGGTAACACGGATCAGCGGCAGAGCGCGCGTCAGCGCACCCCGAAGTAGGGTGAAGCACGTCGAGGTCCTCGTGATGGATCAGCAGTTGGCGCTACTGATCCTCGGGGACCTCGACCCCTACCCGCCGACCATCACCCGGCGAGCCTCACCCCCACCGCATGTCCGAAGAGCCCCCAATTCCCTTGGTCACCCCGGTGTGAACCATGCACCCCGGGCGGGCCATCCCCGTATCGGTGCACACCGTGCGTAGCGAGCTTTCCCGGAATCTCCTTGTGTCCTGGCGTTAACACGGGTGTCGTAGCATCGCATTAGCACCGCGACCACTCCTGAGAGTTGCACCCGGGATGAGGTGAATGCATCGTGACGGCACCGGGGTATGAGTTCAGCGTCTGGGAGCGCTACGCCACCGAGTTCACACTGGCTTTCGGTGACAATCCGTCGCGCATCCGGGCGGTGCGGGTGGCCTACTTCGAGCACGAGTTCGATGTGGACTTGATTGCGCAGCTCAGCGGTTTTCCTGTTTGGAGAATCCGACAGGCGTTGTCCCAGGGACTTCCACAGGCGAGCTGAAGAATCGTCGACCAGAGTCCCAGAACTGCTCGCCCATCTACCATCCCCTTGCGGGCACTGCGCGGTGAGGGGACGTCAGCGTGCGACGGTTCGGCCCGGGCGCGATGTCTCCCCTTTCACGTCTGAGTGGCCATCGGTCTGATCGGGCCATGAGCAGGATCAGTTTCGCGCGTCGCCCCCGCCCTCTGGTTCCGCGCTGCGGGCGTCATCGTCGTGGCAGGCTTCTTCGCGTCGTTGGTTACCGGTGTCTGCTGCCCCGGCGCCCCCGCCAGCGGAACATCGACGTGCGGAACGTTCGAGCGCTTGACCGCCGGGATCGACAGATCACGTGGCTCTGGCTCGCACGGACGGTCATCGTAGGCGCCATCGCGGCGCTCGAGGTGGGCGTCTTCGGTCGAGTCACCCTTGGCCGACTTCCTTGCGGGCATGGCACTGTTCGGGAGCTCGAGCGGACGCAGGGAGGTCATGAAATTGCCTTTCGCGGATAGCGGAGGCGATGAACGCTGCGTTCACCTATGGTTGGGGTCGTGGTCGCATTGCGCCCATACGATGTGCGGCGAACCCGAAAGGTGATCACCGGCTACATGAACTCGCCCCTCAACGAGCCGCCGCTCGGCGGAACCATCGACCACATCCTCTCGATCCTGCCGTCGCTCGTACCGAGCGCGCAGCGCGTCGCCCGCATCTGCGCCGAGCGACCCCACGACGTGGTCGACATGTCGGGCGCCGACCTCGCCGAAGCCGCCAACACGTCGCCGGCCACCGTCAGCCGCACCGCCCAGGCGCTGGGGCTGCGCAGCTTTCAGCACCTGCGCATGCTGCTCGTGCGTGACCTCGCCGCCGACGCCACCGCCGCGCCCGACGCACCCGCCGGCACCGAGGGCTTTCTGCGGTGGCTGGCCGAGGGGCGGGTGGGATGCTGCAGACCGCGCTCGCCTCGATCGACCCGGTCGCGTTCGACGCCGCTGCCGACGCCATCGCCCGCGCGCCGCGCCTGCTGATCTCGGGCACCGGCGCCTCGCACGCCGCCGCCCAGGCGTCGGCCGTCGCGTTCGCCGTCAACGGCCGGCCCTGCGAAGCGCCCGCTGACGGCGTGGTCGCCCACCTCACCGCCCGCGTGCTCGCCCCCGGTGATGTGTGCCTCATCGTCAGCTCGAGTGGCGCCAACTCGGTGACCCTCGCGGTTGCGGACGCCGCCGTCGACGCCGGCGCCACCGTGATCGGGGTCACGAGCTTCGCCCGTACCCCGCTCACCACCCGCGCCGACCACCTGCTCGTCGCCGGTGCGCGCTTCCAGGCGTGGGATCAAGGCATTCTCGGCAGCGGGCTCGTACAGCTGCTCGTGCTCAACGCCCTGCAGATCGCCGTCGCCGACCGCATGAGCGACGCCGCCGACCGCGCGCGCCTCGCGGTGCGCGAAGAGGTGCTCGACATCGTCGCCGACGACGGCTCCGACGCCGAGGCATCCGACGTGCCAGACGTTAACGACCACGGCGATGGGCGTTGACACTCCGTTTGCAGGAAATTCACTTTCCTCGATTGCAATAGCTCTGCAAGCGGATTTCGCGGGAAGGCCCCGGTTCGTCAGGTCGCTTGCAGAAGGCGACTCATGGGAACGATCCAGCTCTCTGGTGTCGGTCGCTCCTTCAAGAGCACCGCCGCCGTCAGTGATATCGACCTGATCATCGAAGACGGCGGGTTCGTCGTCTTGCTCGGCCCCTCGGGCTGCGGCAAGACCACCCTGCTGCGCATGATCGCCGGCCTGCTCGAGCCCACGGCCGGCCGCATCCACCTCGACGGCGACGACATCACCGACCTCCCGTCGAAGAAGCGCGACCTCGCGATGGTCTTCCAGAGCTACGCGCTCTACCCGCACCTGAGCGTGCGCAAGAACCTCGCGTTCCCGCTCAAGACGCAGCGCCTCGGCGCCGCCGAGATCGCGACCCGCGTGCAGGAGGTCGCCGACAGCCTCGAGATCGGCCACCTGCTCGACCGCAAGCCCAAAGAGCTCTCGGGCGGGCAGCGCCAGCGCGTCGCCGTCGGCCGCGCCCTCGTGCGCAACCCCAAGGCGTTCCTGATGGACGAGCCGCTGTCGAACCTCGACGCGAAGCTGCGCACCCAGACCCGCCACGAGCTCACCGCCCTGCACCGGCGCCTCGGCGCCACGTTCGTCTACGTCACCCACGACCAGGTCGAAGCCATGACCATGGCGACGAAAATCGTGGTGCTCAACGCCGGCCGCATCGAGCAGTACGGCACCCCCGAGCAGGTGTACGACCGGCCCGAGTCGGTGTTCGTCGCCGGCTTCCTCGGCAGCCCGGCCATGAACCTCGTCGACGCCCGCATCGTCACGATCGACGGCAGCATCGCCGTCACCGCCGACGGCATCGCCGGCGGCCTGTGGCCGGGAGACGTGCCCGACCTCGATGTCGTGCTCGGCGTGCGGCCCGAGAAGCTCACGATCGCGTCTGCGCACGCGGCATCCGACACCCGGGGCGTGCGCATCGCCGGCCGCATCGACCTGGTCGAGAACCTCGGCGGTGAGCAGATCGTCACGTGCCTCGTCGCCGGGCGCGAGGTCTACGTGCGCACCTCGCGCGAGGTCATCGCCACCCCCGGCGACGACATCGTGCTCACCGCCGCGCCCGAGAACGTGCACCTGTTCGACCGGGCCTCGGGCCGCCGGCTCGAGTGGGTCGCCGATGCACCCGTGGCCGACCCGGCCGCGCACGAGCTCGTCACCGCCTGAGCCGCCTTCCCTCCCTTCGTTCTGCCCCTCACCCCTACCCAGGAGAAATCATGAACACCCGTGCCCGTCGCGCCGTCTTCGCCACCGCGGCGATCGTCGGCGCCGCCGCCCTCGCCGGATGCGCCGGCTCTGCCGCAGGCAGCGCGCCCGCGGCATCCGGCTCGCTCACCGAGCTGACCGACGACCAGCAGGTCGAGATCGTCTTCGAGTCGTACAACCTCGCGAACGTCGGCACCTGGTCGGATGCCATCAACCAGCTGCTGGACGAGTTCATGGACGAGAACCCGAACATTACCGTCGTCGGCCAGCCCAGCCCGTCGACCAGCACCGCCGCGAGCGTGCAGCAGCAGCTGCTCGCCGGGCAAGCGCCCGACATCGCGCAGCTGACCTTCAACGAGCTCGACTTCGCCGCCACCACCCTCGGCGCGCAGAACCTCAGCACCCTCGTGGGCGACGAGGGCCTCGCCGATCAGTTCGGGGGCGACTACCCCTACCACGAGCGCGCCGCCGTGCTCGCCGACTGGGACGACGCCACCTACGGCCTGCCCTACGTCTTCTCGACTCCCATCCTGTGGATCAACGAAGACCAGTTCACCGCCGCAGGCCTCGACCCCGAGACCGTCGATCTGTCGACGTGGGATGCTGTCGCCGACGCCGCCGCGCAGATCACCGAGTCCACCGGTGCCCCCTCGATGAGCGCGTCGTGCGTGATCACCGGCGGCAGCTGGTGCATGCAGGGCCTCTTCCTCTCGAACGGCGCCCAGGTGCTGAGCGATGACCGCACGACGATCGAGTTCGGCTCGGACGCCGCGATCGATACGGTCGCGACCTTCACCGAGATGTACGAGGACGGCGTGCTCACCAACGAGGACTTCACCAGCCAGTACGAGGCGTTCGCGCAGGGGAAGACCGCGATCCACGTCAACAGCTCGGCCGTGCAGGGCGCGTTCATGATGGGCGCCGAGGCCGGTGGCTGGACCCTCGACGCTCACACCCTGCCCGCGTTCGGAGACCAGGCGGTCGTGCCCACCAACTCGGGCTCGTTCCTCGCGATGTTCGCCACCGACCCCGCCAAGCAGGCCGCCGCGTGGGAGCTCATGCAGTTCATGACCAGCCCCCGCGCCTACGAGATCATCTCGACCCAGATCGGGTACCTACCGCTGCGCAGCAGCATGGCCGACGAGGGCGGACCGCTCTATGACTGGGTCGAAGCCAACCCGCTCGTGAAGCCCAACCTCGAGCAGCTCGACGCGCTCGAGCCGTGGGTGTCGTACCCCGGCGACAGCTACGCCCAGGTCGACCAGGTGCTCGCCACCGCCATCGAAGACGCGGTCTTCTACGGCGCCGACCCGGCCGCCACTATGACCGAGGCCGCCGAGCGCGCGCAGGGGCTGATCGAATGACCATCGACCTCGACCTGACGCCTTCGGCGACGGATGCCGCGGCCGCTTCGTCGCCGGATGCCGCGACCGCGGCGCCTCGTGAGCGTCGCCACGCCGTGGCCGGCCTCTACAACCTGCGCGACACCGGCGGCTACCGTGCAGCCGGCGGCACCAGCCGGTGGGGCAAGCTGCTGCGGTCAGATGCTCTGCACCGCATCGACGCGACCGGTCGCGACCGGCTGGCCGAGATCGGCGTCGCCCACATCATCGACCTGCGCGGCGGCGACGAGCGCGCCACAGCGCCGAGCGCGGTCGACGGGCTCGAGGTCACCGTGCACCACCTGCCCGTGTTCGACGACGCCGACCCGGCCGCGCAGGCCACCACGCACGTCGGACTCGTGCCCGTCTACGACCACATCGTCGACGAGCGCGGGGCGCAGCTGGTCGACGCGATCCGGGTGATCATCGCGGCTGACGACGACGACGCGGTGCTCGTGCACTGCACCGCCGGCAAAGACCGCACCGGTCTCGTCGTGGCCTTCGCGCTCGCCGCCGCCGGGGTCGACCGCGACGACGTCGTGGCCGACTACGCCGCCACCGCCGAGAACCTGCGCGGCGAGTGGTCAGACGCGATGACCGCCGTCTTCGAACAGCGCGGCATCGAACTGACCGCGGGAATGGTCGAACTCATCACCGAGAGCCCCGCCGAGGTGCTCGAGGCGCTGCTCGAGCGCATCGACCGCGAGCACGGGTCGATCAGCGCCTACCTCCTCGCCCACGGACTCACCCCCACCGAGCTCGAGCGTCTCACCGCCGTGATCATCGACCCCGCCGCCACCGCGGTCTGATCGGAAGGAACACACACCATGTCGCACATCGCGAGCCAGCATCCCGCTCCCGAGCACTTCATCCTGCATGTCTCTGACACCCACTTCGTGGGCGACGGCGACCTGCTGCACGAGCGCATCGACAGTGACAAGAACCTCGCAGAGCTGTTCGACGGCTTCACCAAGGCCAACGCCCGCCCCGAAGCGATCGTGTTCACCGGCGACCTCGCCGACACCGGCCGCCCCGACGCCTACGAGCGCCTGCGGGCCATCGTCGAGCCCGCCGCCGAGAAGCTCGGTGCCCAGGTGATCTGGGTGATGGGCAATCACGACGAGCGCGTCGCGTTCCGCCGCGGCCTGCTCGACGAGGAGGCCGACCAGTCCGAGCCCGTCGACCGCGTCTACGACGTCAACGGTCTGCGCATCATCGCGCTCGACTCGACGGTGCCCGGGCAGCACCACGGCGAGATCAGCGACGAGCAGTTGGCGTGGCTGCGCCGCGAGCTCGAAGTCCCCGCGCCCGACGGCACCCTCATCGCGCTGCACCACCCGCCCGTGCCGAGCCCGATCGGGCTCATCGCCCTGGTCGAGCTGCGCGACCAGGAGCGCCTCGCCGAGGTCATCCGGGGCACCGACGTGCGCGGCATCCTGGGCGGTCACCTGCACTACTCGACCACCAGCACGTTCGCGGGCGTGCCCGTGTCGGTCGCGTCGGCGACCTGCTACACGCAGGACCTCGCCGTCGCCTACCCCGGTGCCCGCGGCCAGGACGGCGGCCAGTCCTACAACCTCGTGCACGTCTACGGCGACCGGGTGCTGCACTCCGTCGTGCCGATCGGGCAGTTCCCGACCGTCTACGAGATGACTCCCGAGATGCTCGAGGCGTTCATGAACATGACCCCCGACGAGCAGCTCGCCGCCGTCAACGCGTCGGCGGGAGAGTAGTCAGCCCATGTTCGTCACCGTCTCCGCTCCCTCGGCCGCCGCTGCGCCGGCCGAGGGAGCGGGCGCGGCTCCGGCCGAGGCATCCGCGCCCGTCGTGCGCCGCTCGCGCTTTCGGCCCCAGAGCCTGCTGCCCTACCTGTATGTGCTGCCGGGCACCGCGTTCCTCATCCTCTGGACCTACAGTCCCCTCGCCCAGACGTTCGGCCTGTCGTTCTACGACTGGAACCTGCTGCCCACAAGCCCCAAGACGTTCGTCGGCGGGTCGAACTACGCCGAGGTGCTGGCGCTGCCCGAGCTGCACACCGCGCTGCTGAACACCGTCGTCTACATCGCCGCGTTCTTCGTCTTCTCGCTCGTGCTGCCGATCGCGATCGCCGTCATGTCACGGCAGGTGCGGGGGCGAATGCGCACCTTCTATCAGGCGCTGATCTTCGTGCCGTTCCTCATCACCCCCGTCGCCACCAGCGCCGTGTGGCGGTGGCTGTTCGCCGAGCAGGGGGCATTCGCCACCGTGCTCGCGCACTTCGGCGTCGACATGCCGAACGTCTTCCGCGACCCCGACCTCGCCATCTGGGCCGTCATCGTCATCGTCGGGTGGCAGATGCTGGGCTTCGGCGTGCTCGTGATCGCCGCCGGCTTCGCCGGCATCAGCCCCGAATACGGTCAAGCCGCCGCACTCGACGGTGCCGGCGCCGGCCGCATCTTCGGACGCATCACCTTGCCGCTGCTCTCACCGACCCTGGTCTTCCTGTCGCTCATGACGATCCTCCTCGCCGCGCAGTGGACCTACCCGATCATCGACCTGCTCACCCAGGGCGGGCCCACCAACTCAACCACGAACATCTACTACCTGCTGTACCAGTTCGGGTTCCAGAACTTCGACGTGGGCATCTCGTCGGCGGCCGGGGTGATCTTCTTCGTCGGGTTCGGCGTGATCGCACTCATCTTCCTCGAGCTGCAGGAGCGGCTCAGCTTCTACGACAACTAGGACCACCCATGTCATTCGTCACCGTCACCGGGCCGGCGCTCGCCGCCGACACCGTGCTGCACAAGGGCGCTCGCGTGCGGGCGGCTTCCGCTTCGGCGGAAGATGTCGCCGTGGCATCCCGCACCCGCCTCGGCACCATCGCCGGCCACGTCGTGCTGATCATGCTCGCGCTGTTCAGTGTCTTCCCCGTGTACTGGATGTTCGCCACCGCCTTCCGCGCCCCCGAGAACGCGCTCGACCAGACGCTGCTGCCCTGGCCGCTCAGCCTCGAGAACTTCGCCTACGTGTGGAACACCATCCCCATCGGCAACATGCTGTGGAACACCTTCGCGATGTCGATCATGCTCGCCGTGGCGCAGCTGCTCATCGCCGTGCTCGCCGCCTACGGGTTCGCCATGTGGGACTTCCGCGGGCGCAAGCTGCTCATGTTCCTCTTCATCGGGTCGTGGCTCGTGCCGTTCCAGGTCACGATGATCCCCAACTATGTGCTCGTGTCGCAGATGGGCCTGCTCGGCACCGTCGGGGGCGTCGTGATCCCCCAGCTCGCCGGAGCCTTCGCCGTGCTGCTCATGGTGCAGCACATGCGCGCCTTCCCCCGCGAGCTGATCGAAGCCGCACACCTCGACGGGCGCTCGAGCTGGGCCACGCTCTGGACCGTCGTCGTGCCCAACATGAAGCCGGCGCTCGCCGCGCTCGGGATCATGGCGTTCATCTCGGCGTGGAACGAATACCTCTGGCCGACGCTCATCATGCGCCAGGGCGATGCACTCATCCAGGTCGGCGTGCGCAGCTTCTTGAGCGCCGAGGCAAACAACTGGGGCGCGACGATGGCCGCCGCCGGGCTCGCCTGCGTGCCCGTGCTGCTCATCTACGTGTTCCTCCAGCGATACGTCGTCGACGCCTTCGTGCGATCAGGACTCAAGTGAGGCACCGTCCCTACGGCTGAACTGACCAAGCCACCCAAAGCAGCGACGTCTTGCACCGATCCCCTTGCGGGCGACGAACGCAAGCGGGAGGTCGCGGGCGATCTTCCGGGCGTCGTCAAGCGTGCCCCTACTCGTTGACTTCCCATGGCTGGCCGAAGCTGGCGCCGCGTACGACCGACCAAGCTTCTACCGCGCGCTCGCACGAGTCAATCGTCGCCCCACAGTCCCGTCACGTAGTAGTCCTCTGCGTCGGTGTAGATCGAATCGCCGACCCGCTCTTCAACGTTCGGGAGTCCGGCGAGCTCATCGGATGCGCCGTCGAGAACCAACTCATATACGGAGCACTGCAGAAGGACCGGGACTAGCGTCACCTCATGTACGGCGTACTCGTGCTCCGGAGCACCGTCGTCGTCGTATTCGACGTGCAGGCTTCCCTCGTCGCGCGCCCGGACGTGCGTTAGCCAGGGTCGTTGTCAAGGGGGGATGCAGACGACGGCTGTCAGCGCATTGTTGATCTGGAGGTACTGATGATCACCGCAGATCAACAAAGGCTGGTGTTCGAGCCGCTCGGCCAGGGCGCCTGGCGGCTGTGCGACGCCGGCATCGACGAAGCAAGCGCCGAGCGCTTGATCGCCTACGTGGAGCGCGCGGCGAGCGGCGGGTACGAGGCGATCTGGATGCGGCCGGGTCTGCGAGCCAGCCATCACGCGACGCGCGAAGACGTTCGACTGACTGCCATGGCGCAGCGGAGCGGGAAGGTCGCCTCGACGCGTTCGAAGCCGATCCCGATCCCGCATCTCACACCGCTGCAGTCCCCGCTAGCCCGAGGACTCCCCGGCGCCAACTGACGAGCCGCACCCATCGCAATGGCGCGGGCCTGCGACTGGGCTCGGGGTCGCGCTTCTGAGTTGAAGCCGCCGCCCACTGTTGTGGAGGCGCGGGCACTCGCATTGAACCGATCGCACGGCACCGCGTTAGACCAACACAGCTGTCCGGTTGGCTGTCGGCTCGGGCATCAGGTACATGCCCTCACCCCATGACCCCCACCGAATGTCCGAAGAGCCACTCAAGGGCCTGAGCCCGGTGCAATACCGGACCCAGGCCCTTGCCGCTTAGGACCTAAACTCTCAATTGGCCAGTCCAACTTCTGGGGACCAGTTCAAGGGGCGGGCGCTCAGAAGAAGCCGGAGGGGTCAGAGTTGCTGGCCGATGCCGATCAGCCAGTTCATCCACGCGACACCGGCCCCGGCCAGGACTGCGCCGCCGAGGGAGACCAGCACCCCGACGCGGCCCTTGGAAGCGGCGGCATAGTTGCCGGTGCTCGATGAGACCGCCCAGATGATCGCCGAGACGATCAGCATCAGTACCGCGATCACGAGGGCGAACATCAGCAACGCCCCGACGACCTCTCGTAGATCGCCGATGCCGGCCAGTCCGTCGAAGTCGGGAAACACGTTCATCACGCACCCGCTACTTCACCGTGACGTGGAGATGGTCGTAGTGCCCACCCGTCACGTTGTCGGGGTCGTGCATCCCGCCGCCGTTGTATGGACGCCAGCCCTCGGCGTCGCGCGAGAGCGACCAGATTTTGCCTTGCCAGATCAGGTACTCGACGCCGAGCGTTTCGGCGTGGGTCTGCATCCACTCGGTGACTTGCCCGCCGTAGTCGAGCTGCTCAGCCGTCGGGTACTGGCCGATCGCGTTGCCGAACGTCAGATCGCACGCACGCCCCAGGGGATGCTCCGATTGGGTGCCGGGCCGGGGTGAGTAGCAGCCCCAGCCGGTGTCGGGGAACTGGGCGATGGTCTGCTCGTACAGGTGCAGCATCCGGGCGGTGATCTGCCCGGTCGAAGCCGGGTCGTCGACCAGCCGGTTCGGGTCGTCGCCGTCGAACGGTGCCGGGTCACCGGCCAAGCTGGTCGTGTTCGTGCAGCCGTTCGGCGGCCCGACTGCGGCTTCGGGGAGGTCGGCGGCGTTGTGCTGGTTCAGCCATGCGGCAGGGTCGATGTACTCCCCGTTGGTGCCGCCGTCACGAACCTCGAAATGCAGATGAGGCCCCGTGCTCATGCCCGAGGAACCGACGTCGGCGATGTGCTGCCCGGCACGCACTCGATCGCCCACCGAGACGTGAATGCCGTGCTGCCAGCTGTGCGCGTACGCGGTCGCCACGGTGCGCCCGTCGATGCGGTGCTCGATCACGACCAGGCCGCCGTACCCGCCGGAGAACTCGGCAACGGTGACCGTGCCGGAGGCGGCGGCGAGGATCGGGGTGCCGTCTGGGGCGGCGAAGTCCGCGCCCGTGTGGAAGCTCTGTTCCCCGGTGATCGGGTGGATGCGCGGCCCGAACGGGTCAGTGGCGATCCAGGTGCCCTCCGGGAGCGGGAACACCACGAGTGATGACTCCGCGACCTCAGCGAGCACAACAACAGGCAGGGCCGCCGGTGCCGGGGTGACCGGGCCACCCGCTCCGGTGAGCGTGCCCAGGATGGTGAGCGCGACCGGCTCGTAGTTGTTGTACCTATCGGGGTAGGCCGAGACTTCGACGGCCTGAGCCGCCTCGCCCTTGCCCATCTGCTGCCAGCCGGGAATGTCGAGCAAGCCACGCGGACTCGGGTAGTTGGGGCCGTCCGGCCCGCCGTAGAACGCTCTCGCCTGATAATCGGAGCTCATGAGTTCGGCGACGCTGCCCCACCCGGACTGCGGGCGCATCTGGAACAACCCGAGCGAGTCGTGGTCTGAGCCGTCTCCGTCGTTCGGATAGTCGGCGCTCTCGGGGTACGCCGAGGTGTTCGACAGCATCCGCAGGCTGGATTCGGTCAGGGCTGCCATGAGCGCGATCTGGATGCCGTCGCGCCCCACCCCGTCGATGCCGGAACCGATCTCGATGATGGTGGCCGCGTGCGTGAGTTGCTGCCGGTTGAGCGTGATGGTCTCGCCGTTCGCGGTGGTCGCGGTGAGCGAGTCGGGAATGTTCCCCACGGTGATGCCGGTGCCGTCAATGGTGCATTCGGCGTTCGCGGCGGGGTTCATCAGCACGCCGATCGCCAGCAGGCCGACGAACGGGCCGAGCAGGAGCAGCAGGGTGAGGGCGATGACTGCTTTCTTCATCGTCATGGCCTCCGTCTCAGCGCAGCGGCTGGTCGAGCATCGACAGGCGCAGCAGGTAGCACGACGGCACCGCACCGGTATCCGGTGCGCTGGTCTCGCTCTGGCTGCCGGTCGGTGGGTCGTCGGGCGGGCAGGCGAGGAAGATCGTGAACGCCACCGGGTGCTCAGAAGTCACGGGTTCGTCGTTCCAGATGCCCGTGCGGTGCCGCGTGCCCTCGATCGTGATAGCGGTCGCCCCGACCGGGAGTTGGCCGGGCCGGGCCTGCTCGACCGCTTGCGCCCACTGCTCGGGCACATAAGCATCGGTGATCGTCAGGTGCTGGCTCGTGCTGTATTGCCCCAGCTCGACCCAGGCGTCACGGCTGGGCAGGTAGGAGGCGATGTCGGAGGCCAGCCCTGCCTGCTCGTTTCCGGTCGGGTCACCCACGTCCAGCAGCACGGCGGTGTAGTCCAGCGGCAGGAACCCGCTGGTGGTATCCCAGGTGAACAGCGCGTGCGCGGCCTGGCGTGCGAACTCTTCGGGGTCGGTCGACGGAGTGATGTAGGGCAGGCGCGGAGTCGGCTGATCGGGGTCGATGCGCATCGGGGTCGGTGGCCCGTCGGGTCTCGGGTCGGCGTCGTTCGGGCCGGTCACCAGACCGTAGACGCCGATCGCAGCCAGGACGAGGAACGCGACCCCGGCGCAGACAAGGGAGACCAATCGGCGGCGGGTGCGGGCGGGGTCATCGGGAGTCGTGTTCATGACCCCCAGGTGCGCCGCCCGCGCACCGGGAGCGGGCTAGAGAGCCCGGAGATGCCTGCGCGGGTTGCTCAGCGACTGCCGGGCGGCACGCAGCTCGTCGGCGAACGTGCTGGTGCCGTCAGCGGTCACCAAGAACGAGGTGATCTGCTCGTCGGTGAGATCGCTTGCCAGCACTGCGGCGTCGTAATGCGTCCACCAGTCGGCAAGCTCCGTCCAGGTGGCGACGAACGCGCGCACCGGCCACTGCGCGGGCTCGGTCTCACCCGTGGAAGTGGCTGGGGCGGGCTTCTTCTGCGACGACTGAACGCGAGCGACGGCCTCTCGTGCGAGTGCCTCCAGATCGGCGTCCTCGCTTGTGGCTTCGGCGACAGCGACGCGGACGCGCTCGAAACCGGGATGCACCGGCGCACCGGCGTCGATGCGTTCGAGTTCAGCAGCGGCGTCGCCGCGCACTGTGGCGGGCAGGTCGGGGTCGTCGGCGATCTGCCGCAGGTAGTTGATCTTCTCCAGCGTGGTGTGAGAAGCGCCACCGGGGATCATCGCAGCAGCCTGTTCTCGGGTGTCACCGCGTGATGCTGACGGTGCCGCAAAATTTGCGGCACCGTCCTTTCCGGGCTGATTGTCCGCGCTGAACCGTGTTGCTGCCTGCCTGCGTGAAGCGTCCTCGGCCATGAGGGTCTTCAGCTCGCGGTAGAGCGCAGCAGCCTCGACCGGGGTGAGGTCTTTGTGGAGCATGTTGTCGTCTTGCTCAGCCAGCAGGTGCCCGAGCCTGCCCGAGACGCCCGAGCGCACCCACACGCTCACCGTGCGCCAGCCGAGCAGCTTGATCGCGGCCAGCCGCCGAGCACCGCACACCAGCACCCCGTCGATGGTGACCGTCAACGGTTGCAGGAGTCCGTCGCGGGCGATGGACTCGGCCAGCGCGGTCAGATCGCCCAGGTCGGTGCGGTGGCGGTTGCCGACGATGATCGAGTCGACGGTGCGGTCGAGTTCGATGTGCCCGGTCTGCGCGCCCATCACCGCCTCCCGTGCTTCGGTGCTGCGAGCGAGATCATCAGCACGAGATCGTCGTCGCGCAGCAGCGCGCGCAGGCTCTCGCCGATAAGCAACCGGAGCAGGATGCCACGTCCGGCAGCGGTCGCGGCATAGGCTGGGTTGGGGTGGCCGAGCAGCGCTTTCAGCAGTGTTGTCCAGGCGGTGCTGTTCACGTCCAGTAGGGCGCGGGCGTGCTTGTCGCGGCGCAGCGCTTCATAGGCGCTCTGGCGGCTGCCCGCGCGGGCGAGCGCCTGGCAGATGTGCTCGACTCCGGCGCGGGCGATGTGCGGAGGCCAGCCCAGCAGCGTGAACAGCGCGATGGCATCCTCCACAGCCGAGCCTGCCGAGCAGCACGCCGTCGTACTCGCGGGTTCGTCGGCACCGGTCGGGTCGGGGTCGGTGACGTGGAATGCCGAGTGGTAGTCGGTCAGCGGGTTCTCCCGATCTGACAGCCTTTCCGCGTCGTGAAACGCGGAGATGTGCGGGCGTCGGGCTTGATGCACCGAACACAGCAGGCCCTGTCCGCGTTCCTCGGCGATGCAGGTGATGCGCACCGCATGGGTCACCACGCCCCACGGGTCGTTCGCGGTACGGGCGGCCTTGGTGCGCATCACATCGAACGCGGCTGATGCCGCCTCCCAGGGGTCGAGGCCGTGCTTGCGGGCCAGCGCCCCGTACTTGTCGGCGGCATAGGCCATCAGCTCAGCGGCGACCGGATCGGACTGCCACGCGCCGGGGCCGCCCTCGTGCAGTCGGTTCAGCAGGGCTCGCAGGCCCTCACTGCGGGTGAAGTCTTCCGGCGCTTGTTCGGGTGTGCGGGTCGTCATGGTGAGTACCTCCTGGCGACCAGGTGCACGCCAGCGCCCACCGTGTCGGCGGCGGTCGGGGGCTCGTGGGGGTGTCATCGCTACTCACCGCTTCACGACTTCCCGACCGCAGCCCTCGTCGGTGCGTGGTGGCGGGCACCATGCCCGAACGCCGACAGCGGCGGCAGCCGCTTGGCCCGGTCGCCGAGATTCCTCAGCCCGTCCACCAACGGTTCGCGGGCCTTGCGTGACATCTCGACCTCCATGTCGATGCCTCGCCCGGCCAATGACGCAGTGTTGCGGGCGATCAGATCGGTGGGCCGCACCCACTCGATACCGCGCGCCCGGTGTTCCTCGAGCTTCTGCTCAACCTCCGCCGCCGCAGCTGCATCGGTGATCTCGTCAGTCGGGGCGGTCTCGACCGTGGCGTCCTTGCGCTTAGTGACGTCGGCAGCGGCTACCGCCTCGGGCACCTGCCGCACTTCACTGCGGTCTTCCGGCACGTCCGGTTCGGGCGCATCCTCGAGGCGCGCGTCCTCGTACGCTCGTACCTGTTCTCGCGGGTCGATAGTCATGATGTTGTCTCCATTCCTGTTGTGGTTTCCGGTTCCTCGACCGGCGGGGTAAACCAACGGCCCACCGTCGAGGGATGCACTTGCAGCTCGTCGGCGATCGCCTTGTTCGACCAGCCGGCCTCCCGAAGCCGCGCGGCGCGCTCACGCCGACCAAGCACCAGCTCGGCCTCCGGCTCGGCGTCTGGTTCGGCTTCGGACTCGGGTGCTGCTGGTGCTGGGTCTGCTTCGGCTACGGCTGGTAGCTCGCGCGGTGCCTGAGCCGTGCTGCTCGGCGGCACGGTGGCCGAGCGCGTGAGGACGACGGTGAGGTGCGTGCTGGCAAGCAGCACCAGCGGCGGCACCGCTGCGACCGTCGCGGCGAGCATGGCGGGCACGCTGGCATCGGCAGCCACGATCGCGTGCAGCGCGTTCGCGGCCACCGACACGAGCGCCCCACAGATCAGCAGCGCCCACGGATACCAGGCACCGGGGCGACCATCGAGCGCGACGACCGCGATTGTCGAGACCACGATCAGCCCGTCGACCAGCAGCGGCCAGATCCACGCCTGCCCCGAAGCGATACCCGACCGGGCCGCGAGATCGGCCAGTGCCATGAACGAGAGCCAGAACGCCCCGATGCCGATCAAGACCGTGCCGGTAGCAGCAGTCATCACCGCCCAACCCCATCCAGGTCGTCGCGCGCTCATCACAGCCCCCGACCACTCGCCGAGGCAACAACCAGCGACTCGTCACGAGCGAAACCCGAAGCCGTCTGGCGCACCGGCGCGCGACGACGCGGCCCGTAGGTGCTGACGTGGCGATACGCCGAACCGACCGTCCGGGTGATCTCGCGCTCGCCCAGCCCAGACTGGATCGCGGCCAGGCCGAGCGCATCGAGTGCTTCGCGGGGCGAGTGACCGTGCTCAGCCATGCGGCACGCGGCCTTGAACAGCCCAAGGTTGCGTTCGCCCTCGGGCCTGCTCGCGACCTGCGAGGCAAGCCGGGCAACATCCAGCGGCCAGCCACCCGGCGGCGCGGGCGCGGGGGTGTACTTCGGGCGTGGGTCGAGGAAATCGCGCAGTCGCTGCGCATCCAGGAGCGAGACCGGGCCAGCGGCCACGCTCTCGACCCGATACGGCATCCGGCGACCATCGATCATGCGCAGCGAGGGAGGCACGATGATGTAGCCGCCGTCGCCCCGAAAGTCGACACCCGCCCGGCCTACCTGCCACGACCGCTGCTCATGCTCCGGGTCAGCGGGAAAGTACAGGTGCCTGCCGCCGGTCGGCGTCGTCACCACTGCCAACGGCTCGGACAGCAGCCCCGAACGGGCCGCACGTCCGAACGCGGCATATCCATCGACCTTGTGCACGTCGACGTCGACAACGACCACCCCCGAGGCCGCGCCGGTCGGAACGGCAAGGTTCGCGCCTGGCTGCCGTCGCCACCACGCCTCCACCTGCCCGGCATCAGTGGTTGCCTCGTGGAAACCACGCTCAGGAATCGGGCGTTTCCCGTCTGGCGCGCACGGGAAGACCGGCACATCGAGCCGGGCCAGCTCGCGCGCAACGAGAGGCAGCGGTACGCCCTCGCCGAGCCGGGAGAACACCGCAGCGACCGACGAAGCCCGGCGCGCGATCACGTCCTGCGCCGTGCGAGCGTCGCGTACCTCAGCCATCGCCAGACCTCCTTCCGCCGGAGGCCACCCCGTAGCGGGGCGACCGTACGACCGTGAGGTACGTCGGGAGGATCACGCAGACGAGACGGACAAGGAAACGAGACTCTGACCGTCAGGCTTCGTGAAGAACCCGACGAGTCTCTACCGGACTACCAGTCAATCCGCGCCAGAAACGACGGGAGGTCGACGGTCTCGAAGAAGCGGCACAGAGTAACCAGAACGGGCACATCGCTCAGACGGTCTGTGCGCGCATCTGGCGGTAGTGGCCGGGGGTGACGCCGACGTACTGGCGGAACAATCGGGTGGCATGGGAACGGGAGTGCCAGCCGACTCGCAGCATCGCAGCCGCGACCGTTAGATCGGTCTCGCGTAGATATTTTGCCAGGTGCTCGGCGCGGAGCATCGTCAGATACGCCAGCGGGGTCTTGCCGTAGGCCTCGACGAATACGCTGGACAACCGTGACGGCGACAGATGCACCTCGGCGGCGAGATCGTCCAGCGTCCACCGGCGTGCGGGGTTCTCGCGCAGCAGGGCAGCGGCCCGGCGTGCCTCGACCCGCAGCGGCGCGAACCGGCGATCACGCGGGAGCGTGGGCCGGATATGCGCACGCTGCGACGGCGAGATCCGCACCGGGGAAACGGTGATGTGTGGGGCGATGACGTAGGCAACCTGGAACCACAGCGCCTGTATCCGCAGGTAGTGCCGCACGAAGTCGCCGTCTACACTTAACGCGACCAACTCGTCCAGCCAAGGCATGAGCATCCCGGCGCGATCCTCGCCCAGCCGGAGAATCTGCGCGGGCTCGGAATAGATGGCGTCCGCGAAACCCTGCGCGTCGAGCCGATCGCAGACGAACCCGGCGTACTGCCACCGCACCTGGTCAAGCACATAGTCGGTATCGAGATAGACCGTGGTCACGGTGATGTGGCCCTCCGGCTCGCTTCCGCACAGGACGTTCGCTCCGAGCAGCACCACATCACCGGACTTGATCGGTTGCTGTCCGAACTCACTGAACAAGAAGGCAGAACCGTCGCGGACGACGATAACCCTCACGCAGTCGTAGGCGACTGGACCAATCGGACGACGGATGGTGCGCGTCCGAGCAATCAAGGCGTCGTAACATGTCATGTCGGCCCACAGCGCTCTCGTGATGCCGGCAAAGGAAGACCAGGCCGACCGCTATCGGTGGCTCTTGCTTTTCCGCGTGGTCGCGATGATGACCCATCTCACGGCGTTGCAGCAGCGACTCACGGACACGCTGATCTCGCTGGTGTCGAGTGTGGATCGCATCGCGCGTCCAATCATGCTCATGACGTTCCTCTCATGACTTCACGAGTCTGGCTATGGCGTCGGACGCTTCCTTGAGCTTTACTTCGGCCTCAGTGCCGTCGTGCTGGATAGCTCCGGCGACGCAGTGTCTGAGGTGGTCATCGAGCAGTCCGAGAGCGACGTTCTCCAGCGCGGAAGTGATCGCACTGATCTGGGTGAGGATGTCGATGCAGTAGGTGTCCTCCTCGATCATCCGGTGGATGCCACGGGCCTGACCCTCGATGCGTCTGAGCCGTGCGAGATAGCGTTCCTTCTCCGTGATGTAGCCGTGAGTCACCGGTGCGGTGGCGATGCTCGGGGTGTCCATATCGATGGCCTCCTAACGGGCGCGGTTCGGCCGACGCATGGTCATGCGGCACGGTCGAGGATTCTGGCAGTGCTGGCTTGCGGGGTGAGGTCGAGCCTGCGCAGCAACTGGGCGTTGAGGGCGACGACCACGGTGGAGACGGACATGAGGATCGCGCCGATGCTCATCGGCAGCACGAACCCGATGGGTGCGAGGACGCCCGCGGCCAGCGGGACGGAGACGAGGTTGTAGCCGGCCGCCCACCACAGGTTCTGCTTCATCTTCCGGAACGTCGCCCGTGAGAGCTCGATTACCGAGAGCACCGATCGCGGATCGGAGGAGGCGAGAATGACGCCCGCCGATCCGATCGCCACGTCCGTGCCCGCTCCGATCGCGATGCCGACGTCGGCCTGGGCCAGCGCCGGGGCGTCGTTCACGCCGTCGCCGACCATGGCGACCTTGCGGCCCTCGTCCTGGAGTTCGGCGACCTTGGCGGCCTTGTCCTCCGGTCGCACGCCCGCGAAGACCCGGTCGATGCCGAGATCCTTCGCGACGGTGTCGGCGACGGCCTGGGCGTCGCCGGTAATCATCACGACCTGCACCCCGGCTGCATGGAGCGCGTCGACGGCTTCGCGGGACTCGGGCCGGATCTCGTCGGCCAGCCGCAGGGCGCCGATGACCTCGCCATCGGCGAGCACATGCAGGATAATCGCACCTTCCTCGCGCCAGGTGTCGGCGACGGGGAGCTCGTCCGCCTCGTGCTGGTCGAGCAGGTACGGTCCGCCGACCTCGATGACGCTTTCATCGACGGTGGCCTTGACACCGACTGCCGGGGAGGACGAGAAGTCCGTGGCCGCGGGCACGTCGAGTTTCCGGGTGCGGGCCGCGCCGACGATGGCCCGGGCGAGCGGGTGCTCGCTGTCGGCCTCCGCGGCGGCGGCCAGCGCCAACACTTCGTCCTCGGTTCGGGTGCCGGAGGGATCGATGGCGGTCACCGTCGGCTCGCCCTTAGTGAGGGTGCCGGTCTTGTCGAACAGCACCGCGTCCACGGTGCGCATGGACTCCAGCGCGAGACGGTCTTTGATGAGCACTCCGCCGCGGGCGGCGCGTTCGGTCGCGATGGAAACCACCAGCGGGATCGCCAGGCCGAGCGCGTGCGGGCAGGCGATGACCAGCACGGTGATCGTGCGGACCACGGCGGCGTCGGGCAGGCCGACGAGCGACCAGATGACGGCGGTGATTGCCGCCGCGCCCAGGGCGAACCAGAACAGCCACGCGGCCGCGGTGTCGGCGATCCGCTGCGCGCGGGAGGAAGACGCCTGTGCGTCGGAGACGAGCTTCTGGATACCGGCGAGCGCGGTGTCGTCGCCGGTCGCGGTGACCTCGACCCGCAGTCCGGAGTCGGTGGCCACGGTGCCGGCGACCACCTGATCCCCGGTCTCCCGGCGCACCGTCTTGGACTCGCCGGTGACCATCGACTCGTCCATCGAGGCCGACCCGTCGACGATCTTTCCATCGGCGGGCACCGAGGATCCCGGACGGACTATCACCACGTCGCCGACAGCCAGATCAGCAGGAGCGACCTTCACGATATCGTCGCCGTCGATTCTCTCGGCTTCGTCGGGCAGCAGCGCGGCGAGGGAGTCCAGCGCGGAGGTGGTTTGGGCGAGCGATCGCATCTCGATCCAGTGGCCGAGCAACATGATCACCACCAGCAGCGCCAGCTCCCACCAGAAGTTCAGTTCGTGGTGCAGGATGCCGAGGCTCGCACCCCAGGACGCGAGGAACGCGACAGTGATCGCCAACGCGATGAGCAGCATCATCCCCGGTTTGCGGGAGCGGATCTCGCTCAGCCCGCCCGTCAGGAAGGGCCAGCCGCCCCAGAAGTAGACGACCGTGCCCAGCACAGGCGACACCCAAGACACCCATGCAGCTTCGGGCAGGTGATAACCGATGAGGTGGGCGAACATGTCGTTGAAGCCCACAACCGGGACGGCGAGAACGAGCATGATCCAGAACAGGCGCCGGAACTGTCCGACGTGATCTCCGTGTCCGGCATGCCCGTGACCATGTCCGCCGTGACCCTCGTGGTGGGCGTGAGCGTCATGGCCGTCGTGGTGGCGGCCGGAAGCCTCGCCGTGACCCTGGTGATGGTCGTGCGAGTGGTGACCGGCGTGGGTGTTCGGCTCGTCGTGGTGCGCGTGCTGAACGTCCACGTGCTCAGGGTGGGCGTGCGATCGTGTCGAGGGATCGTTGCTCATGGTCTCGTCTCCTTTGTTCGTTACCCCAGCCCAGAGGCGAGACCGGGGCGAAGGTTCCGCGCTCCCGTGCAGGTCCGGTCGTCGGGAGCGCGGAACCAGATGCCGTCAGGCGGCGTTCGCGTAGCGGTCGGGATCAGCGTCGAACAGGGGTCCGCAGGCGGCGCAGCAGAACCAGTACCGCTGGCCCTGGTAGTCGCGGTAGAGACCGGCTTCCTCCGCCTGCGCCTTGACGACGGGGGTGCCGGCCATCACCTTGCATTCGGTCATCTCATCGGCCGGAGTCTGAGCGATGGCCTCCGCACTGGGTGTGTGTCCGCAGCAGCTCCCACCGCTCGAGGACGTGTCGGTCAGGTTCAGGTTCTCGTGTGCAGTCATCGTGCTTCCTTTCGTGTTGTGTCAATGACGGGTGGGTCAGGCGTTCACCGGTTCGCGAGCCGGTGTCGGTCCGGCGGGTGCCGGAGCGCTGGTGTCGTCCGCGCGGGCCTTGAAGGTCCGCAGCCGCAGGCTGTTGGACACGACGAACACGGACGACAGGGCCATGGCCGCGCCGGCGAGCATGGGGTTGAGCAGCCCGAAGGCGGCGAGCGGGATCGCGGCGGTGTTGTAGGCGAAGGCCCAGAATAGGTTCGTCTTGATCGTTCGCAGTGTGTGCCGGGCGAGCCGGATCGCGTCGGCGGCGGCCCGCAGGTCGCCGCGCACCAGGGTGATGTCGGCGGCCTCGATCGCGACATCGGTGCCGGTGCCCATCGCCAGGCCCAGGTCGGCTTGGGCGAGCGCAGGGGCGTCGTTGACGCCATCGCCGACCATCGCGACGACCTTGCCTTCTGCTTGCAGCCGGGCGACGACATCGACCTTGTCCTTGGGTAGCACCTCGGCGATCACCTGCTCGATGCCGACCTCGGCGGCGACCTGCTCGGCCACGGCCTGGTTGTCGCCGGTGAGCAGCACCGGGGTCAGACCGAGTTCGGTGAACTGGGCGATGGCCTGCTTGCTGGTGGGCTTGATCTGGTCGGAGACCACTAGCACGCCACGGGCGGCACCGTCCCAGCCGATCGCGATCGCGGTCTTGCCCTCGGCTTCCGCGGCCTGCTTCGCGGCACGGAGGTCTCTATCGAGGTGGATCGACCAGTCCGCCAGCAGGGACTCACGGCCGGCGACGACGGCATGACCGGCGACGACGCCCTGGACGCCCTTGCCTTCGATGTTCTCGAAGGATTCCGGGGCGGGCAGCTCGCCCACCTCGCTGGTCGCTCCGGTGGCGATGGCCTGGGCGATGGGGTGCTCGGAGTAGTCCTCCAGGCCGCCAGCGATGCGCAGCAGCTCGGCCCGGTCCACGCCGTCGGCGGTGATGACGTCGGTGAGGGTCATCTTGCCGGTGGTGACGGTGCCGGTCTTGTCGAGGACGATCGTGTCGACCTTCTTGGTGGACTCCAGTACCTCAGGCCCCTTGATGAGGACACCCATCTGCGCGCCCCGTCCGGTGCCGACCAGCAGCGCCGTCGGGGTCGCGAGACCGAGGGCGCAGGGGCAGGCGATGATGAGCACGGCGACGGCGGCGGTGAAGCCCGCGCTGAGCGGGAACCCGGCCCCGATCCATGCGCCCAGGGCGCCGACCGCCACGGCGATGGCGATGGGCACGAACACTCCGGAGACCTTGTCGGCCAGGCGTTGAATCTCGGCCTTGCCCGACTGGGCATCCTCGACGAGCTTCGCCATCTGCGCCAGCTGCGTATCCGAGCCGACGCGGGTGGCCTGGACGACGAGCCGACCGCCGGCATTCACCGTCGCGCCGGTCACGGCGTCGCCTTCGCTGACCTCGACGGGCACGGATTCGCCGGTGAGCATCGAGGCGTCGATCGCGGAGTTGCCCGAGGTGATGACCCCGTCGGTGGCGATCTTCTCGCCGGGCCTCACCACGAACTCATCACCCACGGTCAGCTCATCGATGGAGACCCGCTGCTCCTGACCATTGCGGAGAACCGAGACTTCTTTCGCGCCGAGTTCGAGCAGGGCGCGCAGGGCGGCGCCGGCGCGTCGCTTGGAGCGCTTCTCGAAGTAGCGACCGAGCAGGATGAAGGTGATCACCCCGGCGGCGACTTCGAGATAGATGTGCCCGAGCCCGTCGGAACGGGAGATGGTGAACTCGAAGGGGTGCACCACGCCCCGGTCCCCGGCGGTGCCGAAGAACAGGGCGACCAGCGACCAGATCATCGCCGCGGTCGTGCCCACGGAGATGAGGGTGTCCATCGTCGCGGCGCCGTGCCTGAGGTTCATCCAGGCGGCCTTGTGGAACGGCCAGCCCGCCCACACCACGACCGGGGCGGCGAGTGCCAGAGAAGCGAAGCCCCAGTAGTCGAACTGCAGCGCGGGGATCATCGCCATCGCGATGACCGGCACCGCCAGCACCGCGGAGCCGATGAGCCGCTGCCGCAGCGACCGTAGCTCGGCGTCCTCACGGGACTCGCCTCCCTCACCATCCTTGGGTGTTTCGCCCTTGGGGGTGGGGAGCTCGGCGGTGTAGCCGGTCTTCTCCACCTCGGCGACGAGCAGCTGCGGATCGTAGCCCTCGGGTGCGGTGACGCTGGCCTTCTCAGTCGCGTAGTTCACGCTCGCGGTCACTCCGTCGAGCTTGTTGAGCTTCTTCTCGATCCGGTTCGCGCACGACGCGCACGTCATGCCACCGATCTGCAGCTCGATCCCGGCAGCGCGGGCACCGGCCGCGGTGGCGCTGTCAGTGCTCATGGTCTCCTCCTTCCTCATGCCCGCCGGCGCCCTCGTGGCTGCCGCCGTCCGGCGATGCCTCGCCGGTGGTGTCCACCACGAGCGGGGCGGTATGCACCTGCCCGTCGATCTGGAAGTCGAGGAACAGCAGGTACCGGCCCGGCGTGGGCGCGGTGGCCTCGAACACGATCTCCGGCCCGGAGGTCTCACCCGCTTCGGGGGCGTCGCCGTGCGGGTGGACGTGCAGATAGGCCAGGTCCCCGTCGCGCAGCGCGACGAGGTGCCCGAACGCTCCCAGATAGGGCTCGAGCGCGGTGACCGGCTCACCGTCCTGAGTGATCGTCATCGTCAACTCCGACCCGGAACCGGCGACCAGATCGCCGGACACGGCGACGGTGTATCCGTCGACCGTGGTCTCGGTCACCGGTCCGTCGGCGGGAGCGGGCGCGTAGTCCCCGGCGACCTGCACCGAGGTCGACAGCGTCATGCCCGAGCCGGTCTCGGTAGGCACGAAGTCGGCGAACACCCGGTAGGAGCCGGCGGCCTCCCACTCCCACGGGATCGACCAGGCACCCTGGTTGTCGCGTTCGGGGTGGACGTGGCGGAAGTGCTGCCCGTCGGAGCGCACCACGATCAGGTGCAGCTCCTTCTCATGCTCCAGCTCGAAGTCGGTGACCGGGTGCCCGTCGGGCCCGGTGACCGTCAGCGACAGCTCACCGTCCTCGCCGGTCGCGGTCGGGGCGGTGACGCCGGTGAGCTGGTAGCCGTCCTGCGCCAGCCCCAGGCCCAGCGACGCCGCATCGGCGCCGGAAGTGTGGCCTGCGTGGGGGTCGTCGCCGGTCATGTCGTGTCCTTCCGTGTGGTTGTTGTCGGTGGTCTCTTCTGCCCAGGCCTGCACAGTGGAGTCGGGGACGATCGCGTTCGCCGTGAAAGCGGCCACGGCGAACACGGCCACGAGAACCAGCCCGTACAGGCCCAGCCGTGCAGGGGCTTTCATCTCAGCTCCTGACGGCGGTGTAGCCGGCCTCATCGACCGCCGCGATCACCGTGGCGTCCTCGATCGGCTGCTCGGCGGTCACGGCCAGGCGCCCGGTCTGAGCGCTGACCTCGATCCCGGTGACGCCGGGGATCTCGGAGACCTCGCTGCGGATCGCGGTCTCGCAGTGCCCGCAGCTCATCCCGGTCACCTGGAACTCAGTGGTGGTCGTGCTCATGATCAAATCTCCTTCACTCGTGTCTGACTTCTGTAACCATATACCCCAGGGGGGTATTCCCTAGTTGGTAGGTGCTTCTTCGGTTTTCTGCTGCGCTTGCCCGGTGGGGCGGATGTGGCGCAGGCGGGTGGCGGCGATGATCGCGGCCACCGCGGCGATGACCGCGGAGACGATCGCTGCCATGTTCAGGCCGCCGGAGAAGGCCGCCTGTGCGGCGGCGATCAGCTGTTCGCCCAGCGCGTCGGGCAACTCCGCGGCGGTGGCGAGGGCGCCGTCGATACTGTCCGAGGCGGCGGCCGCGGCCTCCGGGGTGAGCCCGTCGGGCAGGGAGCCGTCGATTCGATTGCGGTAGGTGGCGAGGCCGACGCTACCGATGACGGCGACGCCGAGCGAGATGCCCAGATCGTTCGCCGTGGTCGCCAGCCCCGAGGCGCCGCCGGTCTTCTCCGGCGGCACCGAGCTGACGACAAGGTCGGTCGTCAGCGCCATCGAGGGCGCGACGCCGGGGTAGGTGATGACGAAGCTCGCGATCACCAGCGCCAGCCCCGTGCCTGCGTCGAGCTGGGTGAACAGGATGTAGCCGACCACCTGCGTGAGCAGGCCGATCGCGATCACGTTCCCCGGCCGGAACCTCCGTGCGAGCACCGGCGAGAGGGTCGAGACGACGATCAGCACCGCGGCGGCGGGCAGGATCGACAGCCCGGCCTGGAGCGGCGAGAGCCCCTGCACCTGCTGGAGGTACTGGGTGAACAGCGAGTACACGCCGCCCAGTGCTGCCGCCGACAGCAGGAACACCGCGAGCGCCCCGGAGACGGTGCGGTTGGTGAACAGGCGCACGTCCAGCAGCGGCTGCGTGGCGCGCAGCTGCCGGAGCACGAACCACAGCCCGATCAGCGCGCCCGCGGCCAGCAGGCCGATCGACGGCCAGGCGGGCTCCTGGGCGGCGAAGCGCTTGATGCCGTAGATGATCGCGAGCAGCCCACCGACCAGCAACAGCGCGCTGAACAAGTCGATCCGCGCAGACGGGTCGCGGTGCTCGGGCACCAGCAGCGGTGCGCCGATCGCGACCAGCGCCATGATCGGCACCGCCACCAGGAACGTCGCCTGCCACCCGAACCCTTCCAGGAGTAGGCCGGACAGGAGTGGGCCGAGGGCGACGCCGGCGGAGATGCCGCCCGCCCAGACGCCGATGGCGACGCCGCGCTGCTTCGCGTCGGCGAAGAGCACGAAGATCAGGCCGATCGTCGCGGGCACCATCATCGCCGCAGCCAGTCCGAGGACGGCGCGCCAGACGATCATCAGCTCGGGGATCGTCGTCAGGGCGGCCGCGACGGAGACCGCGGCGAACAGGATCGCACCGATGACCATCAGCAGCCGCTTGCCGATCCGGTCGCCGAGTACGCCCATCGCGACGAGGAAGCCGGCCATGACGAAGCCGTAGATGTCGAGGATCCACAGCAGTTGCGTGCTCGTCGGGTTCAGGTCCGCAGCGAGGTTCGGGGCGGCCAGGAACAGGATGGTCAGCATCATGAACAGCAGAGTCGAGGGAATCACCAGGATCGCCAGACCCCACCACTGCTTTGCCCCTGCCCTGGGGGCAGGTGTGCTCGTATCGCTCATGTTGCGCCCCCTGTGATCGTGCGTGTCGTGTTCATCGCCGTGTCTCCTCTCCTTCGTCCCGCCGCCGGATCGGGCGACGACACCGTAACTCGGTCATCGGTGTACAGGTTGCAACAGCTACACTATCTCATACATTCCAGTACGACTTGAGAGGTGGAGCATGCCGACGAAGAAGGCCCAGCCTGCCGGCGGCGCTCGGCGCGGCCCGGCGACAGCGACCCGCGCGGCCAACCAGCGCGCCGACGCGCAGCGCAACCGGGCGAAGATTCTGGCCGCGACAGTGACCGCGATCCGCAAAAGCCCCGACGCTTCCGTCGCAGACATCGCTGCCGAGGCTGGAGTGGGCCGGGTGACGCTCTACGGGCACTTCCAGACTCGCGCCGAGCTCATCGAGGCAGCACTGGTGGACAGTCTGGAACGTGCCGAGGACGTGCTGAGTCAGATACCCCTTGATGGCGACCCGCGTGCGGCCTTCCAGCGCTTGGTTGCATCCAGCTGGATGTTCGTCGACCAGTCTCGCGCCCTGCTCGCTACAGCGCAGAAGGAACTCTCCGCCGCCCGCATTCGCGAACTGCACGAGAAGGCCGAGGCGCGCATGCGCGGGCTGCTGCTGCGCGGACAGCGCGAAGGCGCCTTCCGCGCCGACCTGCCGGTGTCCTGGCTGCTGACTACCACGCACGTCGTTCTCAACGGCGCGGCCGAGGAGGTGCGCACGGGCCGGATCGACCCCGATGATGCGCCATGGTTCATCGACGCGATCCTGCTGCCCGCGTTCGCGCCCACCGCGACCACTCAGGGCGACGGATGAGCGCCGCGAGGGTCGGGATCATCGGCGCCGGGGCCGCTGGAACCAGCGCCGCCAGACTCCTGCACACCCAAGCCCCGGAGATCGAAGTTGAGCTCTTCGCCCGCACTGGCGAGAAGCCCGCCAATCGCACCCTGGTCACCAAAGGCGTCATGTCGGGGCTGCTTGAACCCGACCAAGCGACGCTCCCAGACACCGGTGCGTCACTTGTTTCGGACACCGTGCGCGGCCTCGATCCCCGCACGCGCGAGCTACGTCTCGACTCCGGCGCCACCCGTATGTTCGACGCGCTCATCATCGCCAGCGGCAGCAGACCTCGCCTGCTCGACGAGGACATCCTCGGCCGTGACGAAGCTCTCCACTCGGGGCGCCTGACCACCCTGCACTCGATGGCCGACGGTGCTCGCGTCCGCGACCGACTCGCGAGCAGACCCGCATCCCGTGTCCTGCTCCTCGGCGGCGGTATCCTCGCCTCCGAGGCCGCGTCTTTGCTCACCGACGCCGGCCACGACGTGGCCCTGATCGCGCGTTCGCTCGTCCCCGGCGCGAACGCGATCGGTGCGCACGCCGCCAGGCGCGTCCTCGATCTGCACCACCCCCAGCACGCCGCCTACCTCGGGGTCAATCCGCGCGCGATCCGCACCCACCCCGACCGCATCTCCATCACGCTCGACCGTAGCGGCACCAAGGTCGACGGCGACCTGGCGATCGTCGCCCACGGCACCCTGCCCGCAGCCCCGGCTCCCTGGACCGGACCTGACGGCATCCCGGTCGATAGCCGGCTGCGCTCGATGCACGCGCCGCGCCAACGGATCTACGCCGCGGGCGGCGTCGCCGTGCACCACTATCCCGGCCACAGCTCGTACCGGATCGATCACTGGGACGACTCGGTCGCCCAGGGAGCCCATGCGGCCAAGACTCTGTTGCACGACCTCGGCCTGGACGACGATCCCGGCATCTACCTGCCGTCTTCGCCGTTCTCCGCACGCGTCCACGGACACACCCTGGTCGGAGCGGGGTATCCCGCTTTGGGGTCCAGTACGCAAATCGTCTCCGCCGACCCCTTGCTCACGGCGCACTACCTCGGAGATACCCTCGTCGCTCTCACAGGGATTGACGCCACCGGCCTCGTCCGCGACTGGATACCTCGGCTGCACCGGCGAGCACCGACTCGCCCCTGATCGACAAGCCGGATCGCGGGCGCCTCGGCAAGCACGACGCGCCGGTGGCGGGCGGAAGCATTCGTTCCGCCCGCCACCTGCGCGCTTATGCGGTGCGCACACAGGCGCACTGGGACGCCGCGAGGGTGCCTTCGGCGGCTTCGGTCTCCTCACGGAGCACCAGGTCACCGACCGCGCCTTCTCCGGTGGCATCGGCGGCCTCGATAGTCTCGGTTTCCTTCTCGCGGGGCCAGAGCATCTGCGCTGTGACGGCACCGCCGATGGCGAGAGCGGCAAGGATCGACCAGGCGAGAGTGAAGCCGGACGCTGTGCCTACCCATCCCGCGATCGGGTAGGTGACGAGCCAGGCCAAGTGAGACAGTGAGAATTGTGCCGCGAAGGCCGCCGGGAGCTCGCGCTTCGCGACCGAACCTCGGATGACGCGTCCGGTGGGCGTGACGATCAAGGCCATGCCGCCGCCGATGACCACCCAGATCGGTGCCGTGATCATCCAGGAAGCCGCCTGGATGGCGGTCATCGCGACGGCCGCCAGCACGCCAGCAAGCAGAACTGCGGCACCGGTCATCATCACGACCCGCTCGGCGATCCGATCGAGCACGCGTGGCAGGAACAAAGCGACCAGCAGTGTGCCGCCGCCGGAGGCTGCAAGCATCCAGGCGACGTCGGCCTGCGTGCCGCCCAGTTGATCTCGGACATAGTTGACCGTATTGACCACCACGATCGATCCGGCTGCGGCGACCACCACGTTCAGGGCCATGACGCCGCGCAGACGAGGAGTCGCGAAGAAGACCTTCACGCCCGAGGTGACCCGGTTCCACGCATCCGCGTGCCCGCTTGGTGCCGCATTGGGGATGCGAGTCGAGAGCACCAGGACGGCGGAGAGCACGAAACCTACCGACGTGCCGACGAACAACCAGTTGAACGTCATGAACGTCAGAGCGACCGCCGCGAGCACCGGGCTGAGCAGGCTCTCCATCGTGTAGGCCACCTGCGACGCGGACAGCGCCCGCGTGTAGTCGGACTCCTCGACCACGATATCGGGGATGACCGCCTGGAACGTCGGCGTGAACGCAGCAGAAGCCGCCTGCAGTACCCCGATGAGAACGTAGATCTGCCAGATCTCCGTGACGAACGGCAGAGCGAGCACCACGGCCGCGCGCGCCACGTCGAGCAGGGTCAGGAACATCCGCCTCGGGAGCCGGTCGGCATAGGCCGCAGCCAACGGAGCGATCAAGACGTACATGATCATCTTGATAGTCAGCGCCGTCGCAAGCACCGCCCCCGCGCTCGGACCGGCGAGCTCGTAAGCGAGCAGACCGAGGGCGACGGTCGCCAACCCCGTCCCGAACAGGGCGATGATCTGCGCACTGAACAGGTGACGGAAGTCGCGGATCGCGAACAAACGCATAGGGCTCTCCTGACCTTCGTGGAAACTCTCCACCATCAACCTAATACCCCCTAGGGGTATTCCCGTCAGTCTGGGCACGGCCGAGTGGGAAGCTGCTCGGCCGGACGCGGAGCCAGTCGACCTCGGCCGCGCCGATCGCTCCCGCCGTCGGCAGATGCACATCGGGGGCCGGTAAACTGCGGTGTATGGCGGTGACGGCGGCAGCGCAACCCGGGAGGGGTCTTCAGGGCTTCCTCCGGCGTGTGATGCTCGGAGGGTTGCTGGTGGCAGCGATCGTCCTCGGGCTGCTGGCCATGCATACGCTGAACCTGCACGGCACCCCGGCCGCCCACGCGCCCGCCACAATCTCGGTCGCCGCCAGCGACGCCGTGGGCGCCCATCACAGCGCGGCGGGCGCCCATGAGTCCGGTGGCACGGCCAGTGACCTCGGTGGTACGTGTGCGGACTGCGGGGGTAGTGACCATCTGGGCATGGCGATGGCATGTGTGCTCGCACTGCTGCTCGTCCTTCTCATCCTGGCGCCGCCTCAACTTCTGCCGGGATGGATGCACACCGCGCCCCGGCCGCTCCTCGTGGCGCGGTTCATCGACCAGCTCCGATCTCGGGCGCCGTCGCTGCACGTTCTCTGCATCAGTCGCACGTGATGGATCGGTGAACCAGGCGCACATCAGCGTCGACGGTTCCCCTCTCCCATTCACGCGGTGCCCTCTCGGGGTGCCGCGCCACTGAAGCGACTGTTGATATTGGAGAACACTCATGAAGTTTCGTACCGCGGCGACCGCCGCACTCGCCCTCACTGCTGCCCTGGTCCTGGCCGGCTGCTCGGCCGGAAGCGACAACGAGGGCTCGATGCCGGGCATGGACCACGGCTCGTCCGAACTGACAGCCGACGCCAACGACGCGGACGTGATGTTCGCCTCGATGATGATCGTCCACCACGAACAGGCCATCGAGATGAGCGACATCGTCCTCGCCAAGGAGGATGTCAACCCCGAGGTGATCGAACTGGCCGAAGCGATCAAGGCCGCCCAGGGGCCCGAGATCGAACAGCTCCAGGGGTGGCTGGACGACTGGGGCGTCGATTCCGAGGAGCAGCAGATGGACGGCATGGACCACGGCGACGGCATGATGACCGAGGACGACCTGGCCGCCCTCGAATCGGCCGACGGACCCGAAGCATCGCGCCTGTTCCTGGAACAGATGATCGCCCATCACGAGGGAGCGGTCGAGATGGCCCAGACGCAAGTCGATGACGGCAGCAACCCCGACGCCATCGAGCTCGCGCAGACCATCATCGACGCGCAGACCACCGAGATCCAGCAGATGCAGGACCTCCTGGCCACCCTCTGATCGACCATCAGGGTCGGTGCCGCGGCGAGAGCGCCCGGCACCGACCCTTCCGACACTCTTGAAGGATCGCACCATGCCCCACCCCGCCGCGCCTCACCGGCGAAAACTGATCGTCGCCGCCGCCGCGACGCTCGCCGCCGCCCTCGTCCTCACCGGATGCGCCACTGCACCCTCGCACGAACCCGCGTCGCCCTCGGCCAACAGTCAGGCCGTCGACACCGGCTTCCTGGCGGACCACGACCTTGACGGCCTGGACGCCGCACAGGTCATCGAACGGCTCGACACGATGCCCGTCGCCGACCGACCCACTGATCTGATCGCATCCGTGCAGCCGGATGCGCTCGTGCTCACCGACGACCAGAAGCGCGAGACACGTCTGCCGATGCCCGAAGACGAGGTGTACATCTCGGTCGCCCCCTACCGGGAACAGACCCACGACTGCTACTTCCACAGCCTCACCACCTGCCTCGGCGAACTCGCCAACACAGCAGTCCAGGTCACCCTCACCGGCGAAGACGGAGACGTGCTCCTCGACGAGGTTCGGCAAACCTACGACAACGGGTTCGTTGGCATCTGGGTGCCCCGCGGCATCAAGGCAACGCTCACGATCGAACATGAGGGTCGGACGGGCACCGTGACCATTTCAACGATGAACGAGGATGATGCGACCTGCATCACCACGCTGCAGCTGACCTGACAGCTCGACGGCCCGAATGTCCGGAGACACCCAGTCCTTCGTAATGTTTCAGAAGGTGAACGTCCCCCACGGAGCCGTAGTTAGAGGCTAGAGCGCAGTGGGCATTCTCGGAGCTGCACCGACAGTAGAACGCTGCCAACGTCGCTGCGATGTGGTCCCTACGCGGTGGTCCCTCTCATAGAGACTGACACCCACCACTGAGTGCTGCGTCGCTGCCCGTTCCGGCTCTGCCGTTATGACAACTCGATCGAGACCGCTGTTCCCAGACCGCTGCTTCTCCACACGGTTGGCACTGAGAGTGCGAGCCGCGCGCTGCGCGCGCACCTGACCCCCGAGATCGCCCCTGGAGTGGCGGTCTTGGGGAGGGGCCGTCGTGGTGATGACCATCCGGGTCATGTCGTCCGGCAAGGGGTACGAGTACCTGCTGAAGTCGGTCGTCGTCGGCGACGGCGACCGCGAGATGAGCAGCCCGCTGACCCGGTACTACACCGAGTCCGGCTGCCCGCCCGGAGCCTGGGTCGGCACCGGCCTGATGAGCCTCAACGACGGGCGCACCCCAGCGTTGGCCGAGGGCGACATAGTGACCGAGGAACACCTGGCCCGGCTGCTCGGTGACGGCATCCACCCGGTCACCGGGGAGAAGCTCGGCAAGACGTTCCCCTCGTTGCAACCTCCACGCGAGCGGATTGCAGCGCGCGTTGCACGCCTCGACCCCGACTTGCGTGGCGAGGCCCGGGCAGAGGCGGTGCAGCGTATCCGTGAGGAAGAGGTTGCGAAGAAGCCTCGCACCGCCGTTGCAGGGTTCGATCTGACGTTCTCGCCGCCCAAGTCGGTCAGCGTGATCTGGGGCGTGGCCGACGCGGGCACGCAAGCGCTGATTGCGCAGGCGCATCACGCGGCGATGCGCGACACGATCGCGTTGCTGGAAGATCGCGTCGCTGCAACTCGCGTCGGCGCGGGCGGTATCGCGCAGATGCCGATCGTCGGCGTGATCGCCACGGCATTTGACCATTACGACTCCCGAGCAGCGGACCCGCAACTGCATACGCACGTCGTGGTGTCGAACAAGGTTCAGGGCGAGGACGGTCGCTGGCGCACCCTCGACTCGCGCCGTCTGCACCGGGCGACGGTCGCGCTTTCGGCGTCGTACAACGCGTTTCTCACCGATCACACCACGAGACTGCTCGGCGTGATGTGGGTGCCCGTCGACCGGGGCAAAGACCGCAACACCGGCTGGGAGATCGAGAGCGTACCGGCCGCGCTGATCGCGGAGTTCTCCCGCCGCACCACCGGGGGCAGCGACGACGGGGAGGGTATCGAGCAGGTCAAGAACCGGCTGATTGAGCAGTACGTTGCCGAACACGGCAGGCAACCCTCGGCGACGACGATTGCGAAGCTGCGGCAGCAGGCGACCTTGGAGACGCGGCCTGAGAAGGAACTGCACTCGCTGGCTGAGCTGACCGCCGATTGGCGGGTGCGGGCCGAGGTTGTTCTCGGCGAGGACGCACCGACTTGGGCGCAGCATCTACTCGACCGGGGTGCGTCCGAGGCGCGGCTGCGTGCGGACGATCTCGGGTTGGAGCAGATCGAGGATCTTGCCTCCGTGGTGTTGATGGAGGTCGCGAACCGGCGCGCAACCTGGGGGCGTTGGAACTTACACGCTGAGACGATGCGGCAGATCATGGGAGTCCGGTTCGTCACCACCGGCGACCGCATCCGGGCGCTCGATCAGATCGTCGCGCACGCCGAAGCCGAATCGCTGCGGCTCACCCCGCATTACGACCGTGCCGTACCAGCTCACTACGTTGAGGGTGAGGGCAACAGGTTCCAGCCGGTCGATCAGATCGCCTACTCCAGCCAAGACATCCTCGACGCCGAACGGCGGCTCCTCACGCACAGCCAAGATGACGGTGGCCCGGCGCTGACCGCGCGGCTCGTCGCGCGGCACACTTCCCGCAAGATCGGGGGCGTGCGACTCGATCCCGACCAGGCCGTCGCTATCACCCGCATTGCCCGCTCCGGGCTGATGCTCGATCTGCTGGTCGGCCCGGCGGGTTCCGGCAAGACCACCGCGCTTCGTGCCCTGCACCGGGCATGGACAGCCGCGCACGGGCGTGACTCGGTGATCGGTCTTGCACCGTCGGCGGCTGCCGCCGAAGTGCTCGGTGACTCGCTCGGTGTGCGGGCGGAGAACACCGCGAAGTTCCTCTACGAACAGCACCACGGGCGCTGGAACCTCGAAGCCGGGCAGCTCGTGCTCGTGGACGAATCCTCCTTGGCGGGAACGCTTGCGCTCGATCGCATCACCGAGCACGCCGCCGAGGTCGGAGCCAAGGTCGTCCTCATCGGCGACTGGGCGCAACTCTCGGCGGTCGAGACAGGCGGAGCGTTTGGAATGCTCGTCCGCCACCGGCAAGGAGCACCCGAACTCACCGATGTCCGCCGTTTCGCCAACGAGTGGGAGAAGGCTGCGAGCCTTGGACTGCGGCACGGCAATGCTGACGCACTCGATGAGTACCAGGAGCGGGACAGGCTGCTCGACGGTGACGCCGAAGCGATGCTCGACAGCATCTATGAGGCATGGCGTACTGATCGCGGCGCCGGTCTGCGCTCGCTGATGATCGCGGGCACCGGCGAGATGGTCGCCCAGCTCAACGAGCGCGCCCGCGCCGACCTCATCGAGACTGGGCAGGTCGAGGCCGACGGTGTGCGTCTGCACGACGGCACCACCGCAGGCGTCGGCGATCTCGTCGTCACCAGGCTCAACGATCGCCGCCTGTCCACAGGCAAGGCGTGGGTCAAGAACGGCGACCGCTGGCAAGTCACCCGCCGCTACGACGACGGCTCGCTCGCCGTGCGTCGATTGGGGCGCGGCGACCAGCCATACGGTAAAGCTCTCGTGTTGCCCGCGAAGTACGTCCGCGAGGAAATCGAACTCGGCTACGCCTCCACTGTTCACCGTGCTCAGGGAGCCAGCGTCGATACCGCGCACGCGCTGGTCGATTCCGAAACGTCGTCACGGGAGTTGTTCTACGTGGCGATGACGCGCGGCAAGCACCGCAACCACGCCTATGTGATCGTGCCCGACCCGCACGAGGTCGAGTCACATCTCGACCAGCCCGAGCCGCTGACCCTGACAGACCGGCTCGCCAAGGTACTCGCCCGAACCGACGCCGACCTTTCCGCCACCGAAACCCTGACCCTCGAGGTCGACCGCCACGCCTCGCTGTCCACTCTGCTGGCCGAGTACGACGTGCTCGCCCGCGAAGCACAGACCGACCGCTGGGCCGCGCTGCTCGACGTGGCTCCGTTCCCCGAGAACGTGGCTGAAGACGTGTTCACCAGCCCTTACTACGAACGACTCGAAGTAGCACTCGCCAGACACGAAGCGGCAGGGCATCTTGCAGCCTCGGCGCTCACCGCGCTCGCGGCGAGACTCACGCCTGGCGTCGGTCAAGCCGACCCCGCAGCGCAGCTGGCCAACATGCTCGACCAGGCGACCCAGCAACTCCGGCCCGGCAAGCGAATCGGGGCGCGAGTCGCTGGACTCATTCCTACACCGGCCGAGCCGGTTGCAGACGACATGCAGACCGCGCTCGCTCAGCGGCAGGAACTCATCGAAACCGCCGCGCGCCAACTCCTACAGGACGCCGAGGATGCGGGAGCCGCATGGGTGGCTCGGCTCGGGCAACCGAGTACACGACCCGAAGGGCGAGAGCGGTGGGAGGCACACGCCGCCACAGTCGCGCTATACCGTTACCGCTACGGCATCACCGGCCCGGCACCGCTGGGTGACCCGAATGCCGTGCGTGGCCCTGACCATGCGGCCGAGTACAGAGGAGGCCGGTTCGCATTGCGGCACATCAAGGCGAGTGTTCGACACGATGACGACAGGGGATCCCAGGCGACCGACCGCAGTGCACCACGGCGTCGACTCTGACTATCGGCCTCATCAGGCTCGCAACGACACGCCACGCGCAGAACCCCTTGGTGACGATGTTGTGGCAGGTGGAACCAGCTCTGCCGGGCGTGGCACTCCGGAACCGACAACGCGGGAGGGTGCCAGAGGATACCCTATGAAGCATGGGTACCGCGTACGACTTCCTCAGCTCTCATCTGAAGACGATGGCTGCGCCGTACCTGTTTATCGGCTCGGGGATTTCAAGACGCTACGCTGATCTGCCCGATTGGGAAGGTCTCCTTAGGCACTTTGCTGCATTTACTAGCCATCCGTATGAATACTACCGTGGCCTCGCTTCAGGTGATCTTCCCACGACCGCCTCACTGCTAGCCAACGAGTTTTACTCTGTGTGGTGGTCTGATAAGCGATTCTCAGATTCGAGAGACAGGTATGGCGCTGAGGTTACTGATCCCTCATCAGCCTTAAAGATCGAAGTAGCCAGGTATTTCGAAGAAGCGATTGAAGGATTCAAGCCGACGGCCGAGTATGCTTCCGAGTTCGCGCTCCTGCAGGGCGCAAATGTCGAAGGAGTGATAACGACCAATTTCGACAGGCTGATGTCCGTTGCTTACCCGGACTACACCGTCTTCACGGGCCAAGATGAGTTGCTGTTTGCCGACCCACAAGGTATCGCAGAGATCTACATGATTCATGGATCGTCGCAACAGCCGCGCTCACTCGTTCTGACGGGGGAGGACTACGACGACTTCCAAGAGCGAGATGCGTACCTTGCCGCCAAGCTGATGACCTTTTTCGTCGAGCACCCGATCGTTTTCCTTGGTTACAGTCTGAGTGACAACAACGTACTGGAGATACTTCGTTCGCTGGTGAAGGCGATGCGCGGCACCAACGCGAGCAAGCTCAAGGAGCGTCTTCTTTTCGTCAACTGGGACTCGGACGCTTCCCCAGAGGTGCGTTCTCGAACCGTGCAGATCGAAGGAGGCCAAATCGAGGCCTTTGAGATCGTCGTCCCTGACTTCATCGATGTCTTTCGAGCGCTAGGAATCAAGGAGAGGGCTCTTCCTGCTCGTGTTCTACGCCAGCTCAAGAATCAGATCTACGAGTTGGTAAAGAGTAACGATCCTGATGGTCGACTCGTGCAGGTTTCCGACATTGAGTCGGCCTCGGACCAACTTGACGTGGTGTTCGGTGTTGGCGCCAAGATGACAGTCAAAGGGATCATTGGCTTGTCTCGCTGGGACCTCGTTGATGATGTGCTCGGTTCGCCAGACCGTGGGCTTCCTAGTGACCAGGTGATCACTGAGGCGTTCGGCAGTTCCTTCGCCAGTAACTGGTACGTGCCTTACTGGAAGCATCTCAGGCAAGGCGGGTTCCTCGATGAGGCGGGGAATCTGTTGCCGCAAGTTGAGGTCCCATCCAAGATTCACTCCTATATCTCCCGTGAGAGCAAGAACCTCGGAAACCGCTCTCTCCCTGCCGGTGTGACCTTTCAAGACGTGCTCGACCGTCGAGGAGAGGACTGGATTCTTGGCCATCCTTGGTCGTTGCTGGACGAGACCCGCGACGGTGAGGGCTTGCGAGAGTACCTGAACAACAACCGAAGCTATCGTCAGCAGTCCTACTACCTCACGCAGTACGCCAAGTTGGCCGTGACCCTCGACTGGCTGATGTATGGACCCCCGAACGAGGCCAAATCATGAGCATGGTGGAAAGTCAAGCGGCAGCAGCCTCGGCACTGCTTTCGGCACCCGTCCTCCGCTCAGCGATGCGAGACGGCCCCGCGTCGAAGTTGGCGAATCGCACCATTTCAAGTCTTGTTGAGAGTGGTCTAGCCCTTGGCGCATCTACTGTTCGAACACTGATCTGGCGTTGTGACCGATGGCTCTCGCGCCACTACCGTAACGATCTTGTCTACCGTAGAGCCGTCCTCGGTCAGATGATCCCTTGGAGCGACGGCGTCCTCCTGCCGGAGTTCAGGGTCGGTCGCTCCATTGTCGACTTCTTGGCCGTGACAGACACGTTGCACGCCGTTGAGATCAAGAGCGATCTCGACAACACTTCCCGGCTCGATAGTCAACTGCACGATTACAGAAAAATTGCACCCTTAGTGTCTGTTATGGCATCAAAGCGCGTAGTGGAACGAGTGCTCGCAATCCCAGAGTTCCAGACTATTGGTCTTCACTGGCTTGATGTGGACGGTCGCGTGGAGATTGTCCGCGATGCGAAGTTTAGAAGTGAACTTCTTGATTCAGAGGTCTTGATGCGGTCACTTCGTCGTGCAGAGTATCTCAGAGTTCTGTCTACTCTTGGCGTTACTGTTCCCGACCTCCCGAACACGCGGGTGTTCTCATATGCATTATCAGCCTCCCGAAATCTGGACCCGCTTGTTTTCCACAACGCGGTCGCCGAGCAGCTGAGAGAGCGAAAGCCCCGGGCTGGCCGGTCACTGATAGCTCGATTGCCCGAGCCGGTGCGGCCCGCCGTCTTAAAGCTCGATCCGACGAGACAGCAGATATCCAGTCTTCAAGATTGGATGAACCAGGAGGTTGCAAATGTACATGCCTAGGCTTAGGGCACGGCAGCATGAGGTCTTTGCTGTTCGAAACTGCGCCTCAAGTTTTGCTGCATCTTCGCGTGTCGTACCGATTCTTGAACCGGTGGCCTCGCCAAACGACCTCTTCACCCGCAGACTGAGAGCGATAGCCGACGAGGGGGCCAGTTGTGACCTCGTCCTCAACCCTTCGGTTGGTGATTTACGTTCGAAGGGTAGCTGGAGAGCACTGGGCGACTACTACCTTGAGAACGATCTTCTCAAACACCACGGACTTGCCATCCTCTCCAATGCTGACGCTGATCACGCGGCGATGTCGCGTTGGATCAATGAAGCCAGGGGCGCAGGTCACCAGTTCACGCTCGATATCGTTCACGAGCTGGATCTCTCCGTGACTCTGCAAGGGGCGACGTATCACGGAGTTCGATGGAACATTGCCGAGGATCGGACGGTCCCGGCGTCATATGGGCTGCCCCTCGGAGGCCTTCCTGTGGTCTGGGCGAACGACCCGTTTCCTTCTCTGCCGCGCAATCGAGAGTACGTCGGCCGTGAAGAGGGGATTTTCAGCACTCGCGTCGCCGGCTACAAGAGTGCAGGCTACCTCGGGGTCAGCGACTTCCTCACGCTTGGAAGGGGATATCAACCAGGCGGTGGGCCAGCCTATGCGGTAGTTATCCACTTCACTTATGAATCAGGTGATGTCGTCCGCCTGAAGCACTTCTGCTCTGACAGCAACGAGACTCAGGATGACCCAGCCGGGAAGTTCTTCGAGGCCCTTGAGAAGCTCATAGACTTCGTTGACGAAAGGTCGCTCCCGACAAACCTAGGAATCGACGGTTTTCGCGACCTGTATCAGCGTCAGCACTTTCCTGGACTTGGAAAAGTGAAGGAGCTGTCGATCATGAACCACATGCTGGTAATGCAGGACGCGATTATCTAGATTTCGTGTCGAGACGAGACGTAACTTCAGTCGTCAGACTGTGATTCGCTTGCTCGCTTAACGATGCCCTTGGCGACCGGCTTCAGTGGTCTCCAGTCAATGCCGCTGCCTCGCCAATAGCGGTCATATTCCGCTTCGATCTCAGACTTTAGCTCGTCCAATTGGGCGTAACTCACTTGCTCAGACTTAGACAGGCCTGGACCCTTCATCTGTTCTCTGTACGCATCAAGCTTCTCCTGAATTCGGCGCAAGGCTATACCAGCAGCGCTGCTGAAACCCCTTATCTGGCCGCTATCATGATGATCGCTCAATACCTGTCGAGCAGACTCTTGTGCAGCATCCCGCAGGAACTCACCTCCCTTTTGAAAGTGACTGCTCACTACACTCCTTCCTCGATTCTGCTAGCCCGCCGAGGTTGCCAAAGTAGGTCAATCTGCCTTCGTAGCGTCGATTCCGGGTCAAGCCCCAGTAAGTGGTGTAGCTCGGGTTCCTTCGATTTGTTGATGGTTAGGCGCTGAGTTCGAGGACGATGTCGGTGTTCACCTCGCTTCCTGCGTCGGTGAGAAGGGTGAGGCGGCTCTTGGCGAGTATGTCGAGGCCGAGGTAGCGGCGGCCTTCTGCCCATTCGTCGGTCTGCTCGGCGAGGACGGCGCCGACGAGGCGGGTGATCGCGTCACGGTTGGGGAAGATGCCGACGCTGTCGGTGCGGCGGCGGATCTCTCGGTTGAGGCGCTCGTTCGGGTTGTTGGACCAGATCTGTTGCCAGAGACCTTCGGGGAATCCGGTGAACGCGAGGATGTCCGCCCTCGCGGCGTCGAGATGGTCGTGCGCGTCGGGGAGCTTGTCCTCGACGTAGTCCAGGAGCCGGTCGAATTGTGCGTTCACGGATGCCGCGTCGGGCTGGTCGTAGACGGAGTGCAGCATCGCCTTGACGGCCGGCCACATGCTCTTCGGCGTCACGGACATCAGGTTGGCGGCGTAGTGGGTGCGGCAGCGTTGCCAGACAGCGCCGGGCAGATTCGCCGCGATCGCTTCCACGAGGCCCTGATGCGCGTCGCTGGTGACCAGGCGAACCCCGGACAGGCCGCGGGCGACGAGGTCAGCGAAGAACGAGTTCCAGGCCGCGCCGGTCTCGCTAGTCGCGACCCGCAGGCCGAGGACCTCGCGGCGTCCGTCGGCGTTCACGCCCGTCGCGATCAGCACCACGGCGTTGATGACGCGGCCGCCTTCGCGGACCTTCATGGTGAGAGCGTCGGCGGCGACGAACGTGAACGGCCCGGCATCGCCGAGCGGCCGGTGGCGGAACTGGTCGACGTGCTCGTCGAGCTCCGCCGCCATCCGCGAGACCTGGGACTTGGAAAGCGAGTGGATCCCAAGTGTCTTGACGAGCTTGTCCATCCGGCGGGTCGAGACGCCGGCGAGGTAGCAGTCCGCGATCACCGTGATCAACGCGGTCTCGGCCCGTTTGCGGCGCTCGAGCAGCCACTCCGGGAAATACGTGCCCTGCCGCAACTTCGGGACCGCGACGTCGATGGTGCCGACACGGGTGTCCAGGTCACGGTGCCGGTAGCCGTTACGTTGCGCGAGCCGGTCTGGGGAGACCTGACCCCATTCCGCGCCGACGACGGCGTCCGCGTCGGCGGACAGCAACGCGTTGATCATTGTCTGCAGCAGCTGCCGCATCAGATCCGGTGATGAATCGGCGAGGGCTTCACCAAGCATGCGGGCAGGGTCGACAATATGAGGAGCGGTCATCGTGATGATGCCTTTCGAGTGGGATGTGAGAGTTTCCTCGAAGGATCACACGGTGGCCGCGCTTTACGTCGTGAACGACGAGCTGGCCACCGTGGGCTACACCACTCTAGGGGGCACTACTCGATTCCGCTGGCGAACGCTGTCGAGGTTCAAAACGGAGTCTCGGTGCTCGTTGACCACGGACTGCTTGGCGTTGGTGGCAACGCGCCTTCGGGTAGCGGTAGGTTTGCGACGACGTAGAGGTTCAGGATGTCGTCGCGATCCATGAACATGATCTGGCTGCGCTTGTGGGCGTCGAGAGCGTTGCCGAGCCAGTTGCGGGCCGCTTTGGTGATCTCGCCACCCGCGACGATGAAGGCGTGATCGACCAGGACGCGACGGTTGGTCTCGGGGTCAAAGATCTCGTGTGCCAGCATCATGAGCGCCTGGTTGTGGATCTCAGCCATGTTGGCGTTACCCGTCTTGGTTACCCCCGAAGCGTCGAGCTTGCCCTTCTTCGCCTGTATGCCGAAGTAGAGAATGTGCTGCGTGGGCAAGGTGTAGCGCATCCAAATGTCCTTGCCGTACTCCAGGGCCTTGTCCTTGTGCCCGGCGGCGGTGATGCGGTGGTAGCCAAGTTGCCTGAACATCGGGAGTAGTACCTCCTCGATGAGGTCATCCTCGCTGCACTGGTCGAGGTACGCCGTCAGGAGCTGCCGCCGCTCCAGCTCAGCCTTGCTGAAGGGGCGGTGGGGGTTGGCGGCAAGGATGGTCACGGTCTGGGTGCCGACATGACGGAGGTAGCAGTGGTTGTCCTCGCCATAGAACGCCTCGAAACCTTCGCGGCCAAGTACCTCATTGAGTTGCGCGAGCGCCCGAGGACGGTCGGACCCTTCGTTGAGCCGATCGGCCGGGCTCATCAGCTGGTCGATGAGGCGGCAGAAGATCTCTGGTGGGCGGTTGGGTCCGTCGTGCGGTTCGGCCAGCATCTGTTCCAACACATCTGCCACCCAGCGGTGGCGAGTTGAACCATCATGCTGGTACTCCGTCTCCAGCTCTTGGAAGAACTCGCTGATGTACATGCTGGACCGGTACGGGAAGTACTTGGCTTCGTCCTCATTTTCAGCGTCGTCACGGCCCGTGTTGCCCACGATGAGGTCAGCAAGAGCTTCGAGGTTGCGGCGCTTGAATTTCACGGTGCCATTATCGCAAGTGAAGTCGACAAGCTTCCGGACTCAGCAATGCTCGTGTGCCGCAGCTCGTGCACGGCGCGCTCCGGGTGTGCTGCACGAGGGGACGTCAGGGCAAGTCTCTCGTGTGCGTCCAGACGGTCATCCGATGCACGTCGAACCGCTGACAGATCGAGACCACGCTCTCGCCGTTCGCGCGTGCAGTTCGGATAGCGTCCACTTGCCTCTCGGACAGGGGTGTTCTAGCTCGTCTCCTAGGGTTCGCGACGACTCCCGGCTCGTCGTCAGTGGCACCGTCTGGCTCGTGAACGATACGGAGTTTCGCCTGATTCCACGCGGAACCCAGCCGCTCGAACCGCTGCCAGGTGTTCGGTTTGAGTCCACCCGCGTCCACAGGAACAGAACGCAAGAGCCTCGCCCCGCATCTCGCAGGGCGAGGTTCTTTCGTTGAAGCGCTGGGCCGGTCCGACCGCTGCGATGAGACCGCACGGCAGCGGCGAGGCGTTCGATCCGGTGCCCCTAGGCTGAGGTCATGGACGCGACGCCCAGCGAATCCGGCTCGACCCTGCACACGCATGCCGTCGACAGCCAGCGCCGCGCCGCAGCCCTCGGCGAGGGGGATCGCGTGCTGTCGCGCACGCAGAAGGTGTATGTGGCGCTCAGGGACGACATCGTCCGCACCCGGCTCGCCCCGGGCGAGGTCGTCATCGAACCGGAGCTTGCCGCGCGCTTCGGGGTGTCGAAGACGCCCGTGCGCGAGGCCCTGCAGATCCTCGTCGTCGAGGGGCTCGTCGTCGCCCTTCCCCGGCGCGGATACGTCGTCCGCCCGCTGGGCATCAACGAGGTGCGCGAGGTGCTCGATCTGCGCCTGATCATCGAACCGCCGATGGCGGCGGGTGCGACGCGCTACGGCAACGAGGCTTTCGTCGAGGAGCTCAGCTCGATCCTGGACGCGCAGCGCAGCGGCTCAGGCACGGCGGAGCTGACCGATGCGGCGCGCGCTTTCCACGAGTGCATCCTCGGCGCGGCGCGCAACGCTCGGGCCAAGACGCTCATGAGCGGCCTGTTCGATGAGACGACACGGAGTCATCACCTGATCCCGGCGATCGATGCGCGCATCCACTCGGACGTCGAGAACAACGGACACCAGCAGGTGCTCGAGGCGATCCGCACAGGCGATCCGCGCGCCGCCGAGGAGGCCATGCGCGGCCACCTCGTGGAGCTGAGGGAGTTCGTCCTCCAGGCATTCCTCGAAGCCTGACCCGCGCTCGTCGCGAATGAGCGCCCCATTGGTCGCGTCAGATATATCTGAGGCATATCGCTATTGTGCCCAAGATATTTGGTGGCTATGGTGGTGCCGACACTGCGGTCGGCTCTTCGACCGGCCCGGGGCTGCCGAGAGGAACCAGGACTTTTGCGACGCCGCATCCGCACCTTCACCGAACTGCTGAGCTTCGCTCCGCCGGCGCTTCCCACCGAGGCGACGCGCGTGGCGGAGGCACGTAGCCTCGGCGACCTCCGCCGGCTCGCGAAGCGTCGCGTGCCCGGATTCGTCTTCGACTACGTCGAGGGTGCCGCGGTGACCGAGCAAGCCGCCCGAGACAACGAGTCGGCCTTCGCCCGCCGGAGGTTCGTGCCCTCCGTCACGGAGAGCGCAGCCGGAGCGTCGCTCACCACCCGCCTGCTGGGACGCGAGCATGCGATGCCGATCGGCATCGCCCCCATCGGCCTCACCGCCCTCATGCGCGCGGCCGGCGAGACCGACGGGGTCCGCGCGGCTGCGAACCGCGATGTGCCGTTCGTGCTCTCCACGATGGGCACGCGGAGCATCGAGGACGTCGCCGACGCGGCGCCCGCTGCGCGCCGATGGTTCCAGCTCTACCTGCGGCGGGATCGTGCCGCGTCGCTCGCCCTCATCGAGCGGGCTGCTGCGGCGGGTTTCGACACCCTCGTGCTGACCGTCGACACCCGGGTGCCCGGGCAGCGCTACCGCGACGACCGCAACAGACTCTCGATGCCGCCGCGTCTGACGCTGCGCACCGCCGTGCAGTCGGCGCTGCATCCCGCGTGGTCGCTCGATCTGCTGGCACACGATGCACCGGCCATGGCGAACTTCGGGCCCCGATCCGGAAGCGTCACCGACGTGGTCAGCAGCATGTTCGATCCCGCGCTGTCCTTGGACGACGTGCGCTGGCTGCGGGGGAACTGGAACGGGCCGATCGTCGTGAAGGGCGTGCTGTCCGCCATCGACGCCGAGCGCTTCATCGACGCCGGAGCGGACGCCATCTGGGTCTCCAACCACGGCGGTCGCCAACTCGACCGTGCGATCGCGCCCATCGAGGTCGTCGGTGCGGTGCGCGCCGCCGTCGGCGACGACGTCCCGATCCTCCTCGACTCCGGCATCCGCAGCGGCCTCGACGTCGTGGCCGCGATCGCGTGCGGAGCCGACTTCGTCTTCCTCGGCCGGGGGTACATGTACGGCCTCATGGCAGGCGGACGGATCGGGGTGGAGCGCGCGCTCGACCTCATGGCGAACGAGACCCTGTCGACGATGCAGCTTCTCGGCGTGCGCACGACCGCCGAACTGCGCGGCCGCGGGAGCGCCGTCCTCGCGCCGACCGGATAACCACGACCACGCCAGCACTTTTCAATGACGAAAGGACACCCCATGGCCAATGAACAGCAGCGCACCATGACCCCGCAGGCGAGGCGGGCGATCGCCGCAGCCTATTTCGGCACGCTCATCGAGTGGTACGACTACGCGCTCTACGGCGCCGCCGCCGGCCTCGTGATCGGCCCGCTCTTCTTCCCGGACGTCATCCCCGCCTCCGCCTCGATGCTCGCCTTCGCGACCTTCGCCGTCGGGTTCGTGGTGCGGCCGCTCGGCGGCCTCATCATCTCCCACCTCGGCGACCGGGTCGGCCGGAAGCCCGCGATGATCCTGACCATCGTGCTCATGGGGATCGCGACCGTGGGCATCGGGCTCCTCCCGACTGCCGAGGCGATCGGGGTGGCGGCGCCGATCCTGCTGATCCTGTTCCGCTTCATCCAGGGCTTCGGCGCCGGTGCGGAACTCGCCGGTGCGCTCACGCTCGTCGCCGAGTACGCGCCAGAGCGCCGCCGAGGGAGGGTCATCGGACTGGTCACCTCAGGCGCCCCTGGTGGAGCGTTCCTCGCGACTCTGGCCTTCACCTTCGCCTCGATGCTGCCCGGCGACGTGCTCCTCGGCGGGGCCTGGCGCATTCCGTTCCTGGTCTCCGCCGTCCTGTTCGTCCTGGCGCTCTGGATCCGTCGTCGCCTCGAGGAGACGCCCGAGTACCGGGACGCGGTGACGAACGCGGAGCAGTCCGCGACGAAGGTGCCCTTGGCGGAGCTGTTCCGCCGCAGCCCCCGCGAGCTCGTCATCGGCTTCTTCAGCGTCTGCGGGCACAACGTGACCAACTACGTGCTGAGCGCCTTCGCGCTGAGCTACCTCACGCTGACGGTCGGGATGCCCCGGGTCGAGGCGCTGATCGCGGTCCTGGTGTCCTCACTGCTCACCGCCTTCGCTCCTGTCCTCGGCGGCGTCGCGGTCGATCGCTTCGGGGCCAAGCGCGTGGTGATGTTCGGCTCGGTCGCCGGGATCGTCCTCACGTACCCGGTCTTCCTCTCCCTGCAGTCCGGCGACCCGGTGCTGGCTGCTCTCGGGATGACGGCGCTCGGCGTCATCGCCGTGGGTGCGACCGCGGCGTCCACCGGGACCTTCCTCACGAACCTCTTCCCGACCCGGTACCGCTTCACCGGCGTCGCGACGGCCCGGGAGCTCAACGGCGCCCTGGTCGCCGGCCCGACTCCGCTCATCGCCACCGCGCTCGTCGCGGCCGCCGGGGGAGGGCTCTGGCTCGTGGTGCTGTTCGTCATCGCCGCCTGCCTCGTGTCGCTCCTGGCCGTCGTCGCGACGCCGAAGCGCATCGGCGACCTGCAGCCCGAGGAGGCGTCCGGTCCGTCGGTGATCGCATCGGCCGAGAGGGTGTCGGACGGAGCGGGAGGAGGCGACACGCCCGGGAATCGGCGGTGATTTGCCCGATGCCTGGAACCCACGTAAGTTATTACCTGTTCGCCCCAAACGGTTGAGCGGAGGTCCTCGGACCGGCTCCCGTCAAGCAGCTAACACCTCCCGAATCCCACACACTCACTGAGTGAACAGGATGAAGGATGCTGATCCGTTCCCACGGTCAGGCCGAAGAAACTCGGACTTGACAACGGAAACGAGATCGGTAAGATAGAGAAGTTGCCCTGCGGGCCTGGTCGTGATGGCTGGGTCGTGGGAGCATCCGATCCTTGAGAACTCAACAGCGTGCACTTGTCAAATG
>NZ_JBFBMF010000006.1:0-94498 GCF_040686935.1 Microbacterium meiriae | reverse complement strand
GCCGGCGAGGTGGAGCAGGAGGCCGAGCCCCACCACGACGAGGCCCACGCCTTGGGCGAACCGCGGGGGACGAGGATCCTCCAGTTCGACGGGCGTCCCCGGCGCCGCATTCGGCGTCCCGGCGCACGACACCCGGCCGCTCGACGGCACGGTGCCGCCGGCCGAGGGCACCCCGACCGCGACGAAGGAGAAGTCGCGCGGCGGCACCCGCGTCGCGGCGTTCATCGTCGCAGCCGCCCTCGTCGGCGGCGTCGCCGGCTTCGGCGGAGGCGCGTTGCTCACCGGGCTGCAGGACTCCCCGTCCTCCGGCACGGCGCAGGGACCGCAGACCGTCACGGTCAACAACCCCGGCTCGGTCAACGAGACCACCGCGGTCGCGACCGAGGCGCTTCCCTCCGTCGTCACCATCGAGGTGGCCGGGTCGCAGGAGGCCGGCAGCGGCTCCGGCGTCATCATCAGCAAGGACGGCTACGTCCTCACCAACACCCACGTCGTGACCCTCGGCGGCGCGGCGGCTGATCCGACGATCCGCGTCACGACCTCCGACGGCCGCATCTACGAGGCGACCGTGGTCGGCACCGACCCGATCTACGACCTCGCGGTGATCAAGCTCACGGACGCCGAGGGCCTGACTCCGATCGAGTTCGCCGACTCGTCGAAGCTCAACGTCGGCGATACCGCCGTGGCGCTCGGCGCCCCGCTGGGCCTGGCCAACTCGGTCACCACCGGCATCGTGAGCGCGCTGAACCGCAGCATCCAGATCGCCTCCTCCGCGCTGCCCGACTCCTCTTCCGAGGACGCCCCGCAGGAGCAGGCACCGGAGGACGGCCAGGGCGAGGGGCCCTTCCAGTTCGATCTGCCCGGCAACAGCGGGCAGCAGGCCACCGAGTCGATCTCGATCGCCGTGATCCAGACCGACGCGGCGATCAACCACGGCAATTCCGGCGGTGCCCTCGTCAACAGCAAGGGCGAGCTGATCGGCATCAACGTCGCGATCGCGAGCTCGGGCAACTCGGAGGAGTCGGGTTCGATCGGCATCGGCTTCGCCATCCCGTCCAACATCGCCCAGCGCGTCGCCGATGAGATCATCGCCGATGGCGCGGCCACGCACGGCCTCCTGGGTGCCTCGGTCCGCGATGCCTCCGGCGTCGAGGGCGCGACGGTGGCCGGCGCCTACATCGCCGAGGTCACCGACGGGGGCGCCGCCAAGGCCGCCGGTCTCCAGGCCGGTGACGTCGTGACGCGTTTCAACGGCGTCCCGATCACGAGCGCGACCGACCTGACGGCGCAGGTGCGCGCAGCGGCCGCCGACAGCAAGGCCGACGTGACCTACGTCCGCGACGGCAAGGAGAGCGACATCGAGGTGACGCTCGGCACGCTCGCCGGCTGATCCCCACGTCAGAGAAGGACGCCACCTGCGCGATAGGCTCGCCGGGTGGCGTCCTTCTCTTTCGGCACCGGCAACGCGGCCAAGCTGCTCCGGATCCCGCTGTACGCCCTCGGCCGTCTCGGCACCCTTCTCGTGCCGCGCGGTCCGCGCTGGGTCTTCGGATGCGGCGCCGGCGTCGGGGACGGCGCCCTCGCCCTGCAGCGGTACGCAGCGGAGGCGGGCCATGACACCCTGTGGCTGGCCGGGTCCCCGCGCGAAGCGGCGGACGCCGCGGCCCTCGGTCTGCGGAGCGTGCCACGGGGCGGTCTGCGCGGCTGGTGGGCGACCGCGCGCGCCGGGGTGCTGATCGTGACCCACGGCCTCGGCGACGTGAACCGCTACGGCAACGGCGGCGCGTTCGTGGTGCAGCTCTGGCACGGCATCCCGCTCAAACGCATCGGCCTCGACTCTCCCGCCACGACCCAGGTGCCGGCCGTGCCCGGTGCGCCGGTCCTGCGTCGGCTCGTCGGTTGGATGTACCGGGGTGCCGCGCAGCGCATCCGGGTCCTCCCTGCCGCCTCGCACCGCGCCAGAGCACGCCTCGAGTCCGCGTTCGGGCTGGGCGATGATCGCGTGGTGGTGACCGGGGAGCCGCGCGTCGACGTGCTCTCGAGCGGTTCGCCCGAGGAACGCCGCGCCCATGCACGGGGGCTGCTCGCCGAGGCCGTGGGCGCGATCGGCGACACCGACCGGATCGTCCTCTACGCGCCGACCTGGCGCGACGGCGCTCCCGACCCGTCCGTCCCGACGGCCGAGGAATGGGTGCGGATCATCCGGGTGCTCGAAGACCACGACGCCGTCCTCCTCGTGCGCTCCCACCCCCTCGGCGACGGCAGCTACGCGCCGCCGGTGCCGACGACGCGGGTGCGGGCGCTGCCCAGCACGGTCGTCAGCGATGTGACGCCGGTGCTGCCCGCCGTCGACATCCTCATCACGGACTACTCGTCGCTCGCGTACGACGTGGGGCTCCTCGCCCTGCCGGTCGTCTTCCTCGCACCGGATGTCGCCGAGTACGCCCGCACCCGCGGCTTCTACGGCCGCTTCGAGGAGGTCGCCGCGTCCGGCGTCGCCACGGGGTGGGAAGACGCCCTCGTCCGGCTGGCGTCGCTGCTCGGCGATGCGGCCGCGTTCGACGAGGCCGCCGAGCGTTCCGCTACGCTCAGCGCGGAGATGCACGCGTTCCGTGACGGTCAGAACACTCGTCGGGTATACCGGGCGATCCGTGCGCGGGGGGTCCCCGCGCCGAAGGGAGCAGCATGACGACGGCCCGCATCGATGACACGGCACAGGCGCTGGTCATCGCAGGGACCGGGCAGCGTCCGGAGAGCGCCGAGCTCACCGGACCGCGGGCGCGGGTGAAGGCCCGCCTCACCGGTGGGGGGAAGACCTGGAAGGCGACGTTCGCGCTCCGCGCGTCGCGATGGGGCGGTCCGGAGCTGCCTCTGCCGTCCGGGGAGTACGACCTGCGGATCGACGGCGTCGATCCGGCCGAGCTGCGTCTCGCGCCGGTGCTCCTCCCGGGGGTGCGGATCGCCGTCGACGGTGCCGTCGTCCACATCGCGGCGCCCGTGGACCCCGTGTACGACACCGCCGAGGGGCGTTCCACGCTCGAGGAGCGCTACGTGGCGCAGGCAGGCGGCACCGAGAACGCCGTGTTCTTCGAGAGCTTCTACGGCCGGAGCGTCGGCTGCAACCCGCGCGCCATCGATCGGGAGCTTGCACGGCGCGCGCCGGGAGTGCGCCGGTATTGGAGCGTCGCCGACCTGTCGGTCGAGGTGCCGGACGGAGCGATCGCCGTGATCGAGGGCAGCCCGGAATGGTGGCACGCCCGTGGAGCCGCGCGCCTGCTCGTCGTGAACGACTGGCTGCGACGGCGCTTCGCGCGGAAGCCCGGGCAGAAGGTGCTGCAGACCTGGCACGGCACGCCCCTCAAGCGCCTGGCGCTGCACCGCCCCGGGTTCGATCCCCGGCGGATGGCGGCGGTGGTCAGGGAGTCCCGGCGGTGGGACGTGCTGCTCGCGCAGAACACGTACGCCGCTCGGATCCTGCGCAAGGCTTATGCGTTCTTCGGGCGGCCGATCTGGGTCGACGGCTATCCGCGCAACGATGCGCTGCGTACCGGGGACCCGGTCGCCGTCCGCGCGGCGCTCGGCATCGGGGCCGACGAGCGCGTCCTCCTCTATGCGCCGACCTGGCGCGACGACCGGGCGGAGATGGTCGACTTCGTCGATCCCGAACTCCTCGCGCGGCAGACGAACGCCGTCGTGCTGGTGCGCGGCCACTCGCGCACGCTGGGCGAGGGCAGGGATCGCGCCGGCGCCCGGGTGATCGATGTGACGGGCTACCCCGAGACGTCGCAGCTCCTGCTCGCCGCCGACGCCCTCGTCACGGACTACTCCTCCGTCATGTTCGACTTCTCGGTGACCGGCAAGCCGATGTACTACCTCGTGCCCGACCTCGACCACTACCGCGGTCAGCTCCGCGGCTTCTACTTCGATCTGGCGGAGCGGGCGCCGGGGCCCTTGCTCCGTACGCAGGACGAACTCGTGGCCGCGCTGGAGGATGCGGGGCACCGGGAGAGGTACGCCGAGCGCTATGCCGCCTGGCAGCGGCAGTTCAACACCCTCGACGACGGTCGGGCCGCGCAGCGGGTGGTCGACCGGATCCTCGACCTCGGATTCGTCACGCCGTAGTCGTCGGACGTCAGGGCAGGGGGGTGTTCCGCGTGCCGAGCCGGGACGCGTCCACGGTGTCGCCGGCTCCGCGCAGCACGCCGCCGAGGAAGCCGAGACCCCACGAGAGGTGCATCGTGGGCAGCACGAGGAGCGTCCACAGGCGTTGCCGCACGCCGCCCCCGCCGGGAGCGAGGGCCACGCCGACCACGAGCAGCACGTAGAGCGCGAGCGGGACGTAGACCAGGCACGAGGCGATGAGGGAGGCGGTTCCCGACACCGCACCGGAGAGCTGCAAGGCCCCGAGGACCACGGCGAGCGCGACGAACAGCAGCAGGACCGGCGGCGCGAAGTAACGAAGACCGTTGCGACGACCGAAGCGCCGCACCAGCTCCCCTCGCCAGGCGCCGGTCGCGCGGAACTGCCTGGCCAGGCGCAGCCAGCTCTCGCGGGGCCAGTAGGTCACCGACAGCTCGGGGTCGAACCACACGCGGTGCCCGGCCTGGCGGATGCGCAGGTTCAGCTCCCAGTCCTCGCCGCGGCGGATCGTCTCGTCGAACAGACCGACCTCGTCGAGGACGTCCCGACGGATCACGCCGAGGTAGGCGGACTCCGCCTCTCCTTCGACGCGTCCGCCGTGATACGCCCCGCCGCCGAGGCCGACGGGGGAGTTGTACAGGCGGGCGACGGCCTTCTGGAAGGGCGTCCGGCCCTCGGCGTGCATGACGCCGCCGACGTTGGCGGCCCCCGTGCGCTGCAGGGTCTGCAGGGCCCTGGCCGCGTAGCCGGGAGCGAGCTCGGAGTGGGCGTCGACCCGGATGACCGTGGGGTAGCGGCTGGCCCGGATCGCGGCGTTGAGGCCGACCGGGATGTGCGCGGCCGGGTTGTCCACGAGACGGATCCGGTCGTCGGCCGCGGCCAGTCGGCGGGCGAGGGCGGTGGTGCCGTCCGATGACGGTCCCAGCGCGAGGATGAGCTCGGCGGGGACGCCGACCTCCTGGGCGAGCACCGACGCGACGGCGTGCTCCAGGTAGGCGCGTTCGTTGAGCACCGGCATCACGAAGGACACCCCGGTGACGGGGGTGGGGGATCCGTTGGCTGGCACACGTCGATCATGTCACGCCGCTCCTGCCGCTCTCTCTCAGGCGGGTCCGCCTGTCCGCCGCCGCGGATGCCGGGACAGGACGAACTATCCTGGAGGGATGGGTGCACTGTCTGACGCGAAGAAGGCCTACCGTCTCCTGCAGCGGGCGCTCGCTTCGCGCTCGGCGGTGCAGCGCGTCCGCCGCCGGCTGGCGGATCAGGTGCCGTACCCGGCCGAGCACTTCCAGGTCGCGGTGTACTTCGCGGACGGCGCCGTGAACATGTACCAGATGCGGCAGTGGTACCGCCCGCTGGCCGCGCTCGCCGAGCGGTGGCCCGTCGTGGTGCTGGCACGCCAGGCGACCGGCGCGGAGAAGCTCCTCGAGGAGGACGGCCCGCCCGTCGCCTTCGTGCCGAAGGTGCGCGATCTCGAGCGCTTCCTGGCCACGCAGGACATCCGCGTGGTGCTGTACGTGAACCAGAACACCCGCAACTTCCAGATGTTCCGGTACGGCCGCCGGTGGCACGTGTTCATCAACCACGGCGAGTCCGACAAGATGTACATGACCACGAATCAGTACAAGGCCTACGATTACGCCTTCGTCGCCGGTCAGGCGGCGAGGGACCGGCTGTCGCGGACGCTGTGGGACTACGACGTGGAGAGCCGGACGATCGAGATCGGACGCCCCCAGGCGGACCACTACTCCGGCTCGCTCCCGTACACACCGGACGACCGTCTCGTCGTGCTGTACGCGCCGACCTGGGAGGGAGACCGGCCCAGCGCGCACTACGGCTCCATCGCCTCGCACGGCGAGCGCCTCGTGGCGCGACTCCTCGCGACGGGGGAGCACCGCGTCATCTACCGTCCGCACCCGCGAAGCGGTGTCGTCGACGAGGCCTACGGGGCGGCGCACAGGCGCATCATCGCGGCCATCGCCGCCGCGAACGCGGCCGATCCGACCGCCCAGCACGTGTATGACGACGGTCCGGAGCTCGGATGGCAGCTGGCCGCCGCCGATGTCGCCGTCGTGGACATCTCGGCCATGGTGTACGACCGCCTCGCGGCGGGAAAGCCGCTCATGATCACGCGACCGGTCGACGAGGAGGCCGCCGTCGACACCACCGGCTACCTCTCGGACTGCGAGTGGCTGTCCGCGGAGGCGGCGGACGACATCGTCGCCGAGGTGGAGCGCGTGCGGCAGGACGAGGCGGCCGTCGCGCGGCTGCGGATGTGGGTGCGCCACTACTTCGGCGACACCACCCCCGGTGTCGCGACGCAGAAGTTCCACGCGGCCGTCGACCGTCTCATGGGCGAGTGGGAGCGGTGGCGCGACCGCGAGATCGGCGCCGTCCGCGGTGACGCGGACGATGACGACGACGAAGCCGACGACGAGGACGTATGAGCGGCGACTTCCCGCGCTCCGCCGCGCTCGCACCGCGTCTCGAGGTCGTCGACGCGGCGGGGTCGACGAACGCCGACCTCCGTGGGCATGCGGACGACGCCGACGGCTGGCCGCACCTCTCGGTCCTCCTGACCCGGCACCAGACCGCCGGACGGGGGCGACTGGATCGCCGGTGGGTGGCCCCGGCGGGGTCGGCGCTCGCGGTGAGCGTCCTCCTCCGCGATCTGCCCGCCGAACCCGCGGTGCGAGGCTGGATCCCGCTCGCCGCCGGAGCGGCCATGACCGAGGCCGTCGCCGCGCAGCTGCCCGCCGCCACCGTCGCCCTCAAGTGGCCGAACGACGTCCTCGTCGACGGCCGCAAGATCTGCGGCATCCTCGCCGAGGCGACCCCGCACGCTGTCATCGTCGGCGCGGGGGTCAACACATCCATGACCGCGACGCAGCTTCCGGTGCCCACGGCCACCTCGTTCGCGGTGCACGGCGTGGTCGTCGACGAGGACGAGCTGCTCCACTCCTACCTCTCGGCGCTCGACGGTCACCTGACTGCGCTCACCGCGGCGGACGACGCGATCGCGAGCGGTCTCCATGCGGCGGTCGCCGCACGGTGCGCGACGGTGGGACAGGCCGTGCGGGTCTCGCTCCCCGGCGGCTCCCTCCTCGACGGCACGGCCGTCGGCATCGACGCCGAGGGACGCCTGCGCGTCGAGGCGGAGGGCACCGTGCACGCGGTCTCGGCGGGCGACGTCGTGCACGTCCGCCCCGCGTGAGGCGGGGACACGCCGCCGCACGGACGGTGTTGTCGGCGATCCCGGGCACAATGGGGGTGTGACCCAGCCCGTGACGCTCGGCGGACGCCCGCTGATGCCGCCGCCCGGCACTCCCGCCGAGGAGTTGCTGATCGCGCGCTTCCGTGGCCACGCGCGTCGGCTCTTCTGGTCGGCGCTCGTGCTCATCGCCGTCTTCGGGGCCACCGCCTACTTCTACGGCAACCTGCCGGCCGGCTTCGAGGACTGGATGCTGCTCGCGGCTGCCGGGACCGTCGTCCTCGTCGCCGTCGTGATCCCCTTCATCGTCTGGTACTCCCGGACGACGACGATCACGACCCGTCGCGTCATCGCCGCCCAGGGCCTGGGCGCGCGCAACCGCCGCGAGATGTCGCACGCACGCGGTTACACGATCGGCGTCCGTCGCGGCCCGCTGCAGCGGATGTGGGGCTGCGGGACCATCACGCTCTCGAACGGCGTGGACGCGCCTCTGCGTCTGGTGAACGTGCCGAACGTCACCCTCGTGCACGAGACCCTCGCCGACCAGATCGAGGTCGGTCAGATCCTGGCCCACCGCGACGCCCAGGCGAGCGGCGACGACTTCGCCTGAGCTCGGCCGACGTGCCCGGTCCGTCCGGGGTGCACCTGCGTTCCCCGGGCGCTCGCGCGTGCGGAAGAATGGGCATGACGAATGGAGGCGGCACATGGCGCTGCGCGTGGGCGTGATCGGCGGAGGACAGCTGGCACGGATGATGATCGCTCCGGCGGTCGAGCTCGGTCTCGATCTGCGGGTGCTCGCCGAAGAGGAGGGTATGGCCGCGGGCCTCGCCGCCACAGCGGTGGGTGACTACCGGGACCTCGAGACCGTGCGTGCCTTCGCCGCCGACGTCGACGTCATCACGCTCGACCACGAGCACGTACCGCAGGACGTGCTGCGCGCCCTCGTCGCCGAGGGCGTCGCCGTGCATCCCGGCCCGGATGCGCTCCAGTTCGCCCAGGACAAGCTCGTCATGCGCTCCCGGCTGGCGGAGCTCGGCGTGCCGCAGCCCGAGTGGGCTCCGGTCCGCTCCGCTGACGACCTGCAGCGCTTCCTCGACGAGCACGACGGCGCCGCTGTGGTCAAGACGCCGCGGGGCGGATACGACGGCAAGGGCGTGCGGGTCGTGCGATCCGCCACCGAGGCGCAGGACTGGCTCGATGCGCTGGAAGGCTCCGACGCCCTGCTCGTCGAGGAGCTCGTCCCCTTCGTCCGCGAGCTCGCCCAGCAGGTCGCACGCCGACCCGGGGGAGAGATGATCCCGTATCCGGTCGTCGAGACGGTGCAGCGCGACGGCGTCTGCGCCGAGGTGATCGCCCCGGCGCCCGCGGCGACCGAGCGTCTCGCCGAGGTCGCTGAGGACATCGGCCGTCGTATCGCGGAGGGCCTGGGCGTGACCGGGATGCTCGCGGTCGAGCTCTTCGAGACGGACGACGAGCGCATCCTCGTGAACGAGCTCGCGATGCGACCGCACAACAGCGGACATTGGAGCCAGGACGGAGCCGTCACCGGACAGTTCGAGCAGCATCTGCGTGCCGTGGCGGATCTGCCCCTGGGGAACACCCAGCCCCGCGCGGCCTGGTCGGTCATGGTGAACATCCTCGGCGGCCCGACGGACGGCACTCTCGGAGACCGTTTCGAGGCGGCGATGACCGCGCACCCCGATGCCAAGATCCACACGTATGGCAAGGCGCCGCGGCCCGGCCGCAAGGTGGGGCACGTGAACGTCGCCGGGGACGACCTCGACGACGCGGTGTACGAGGCCAGGGCTGCCGCAGCCGCCTTCGCCTGAGGATTCCCGCGGCGGCACACGGAAAAGACGTGTGCCGCTCGGGGGTTCTCCCAGCGCGAGACCGTAGCCTGATCTGGTGACCGAGCCACTGCACTCCTCCGCCGCTCCTCTGGTCGGCGTCGTCATGGGATCCGACTCCGACTGGCGCGTCATGAGCGACGCGTCCCAAGCGCTCACCGACTTCGGGATCCCGCACGAGGTCGAGGTGGTCTCGGCCCACCGCACGCCGGACAAGCTCATGTCGTACGCGCGGGAGGCGCGGTCTCGTGGCCTGCGCGTCATCATCGCGGGCGCCGGCGGTGCCGCCCACCTGCCCGGCATGCTCGCATCGATGACGGCGCTCCCGGTCATCGGCGTCCCCGTGCCGCTCGCGTACCTGGACGGCATGGACTCCCTGCTGTCGATCGTGCAGATGCCCGCGGGTATCCCGGTCGCGACGGTGTCGATCGGCGGCGCGCGCAACGCCGGCCTGCTCGCGGCGCGGATCCTCGCTGCCGCGGACGACGATCTGGCGGACCGCGTCGAGGCCTACGCCGCCGACCTCGAGGCGCAGGTCGAGGAGAAGAACGATCGGCTGAAGGGCTCGCTGTGACCCTTGCGCCCCCGCGCGCGACACGACGTCCGCTCATCGAGACGCGGCCGCTGCGACACCCGGACCCGGCCGATCCGGGACTCATGTCGAAGCGCGCCTGGTGGCTCGTCGGGCTCAACCTCCTCGTCCCGGGCTCCGCGCAGGTGCTCGCGGGCAATCGCCGCCTGGGCAGGTTCGGACTCGGCGTCACGCTGACGACGTGGGTCCTGGCCGTCGTCGCCCTCGCCCTCGCCCTGTTCGCGCGCCCCGTCTTCCTCTGGCTCACGATCGGCGGCGGCTTCGTGTCGGCGGTACTGCTCACCCTCGTGCAGGTGCTGCTCGTGGGTGTCGTGGTGCTCTGGATCGTCCTCACCTTCGACACGCTCCGGCTCGTCCGTCTGGTCAAGGTCCCCGCGCCGTCGCGCTTCGTCCTCCCGGTCGTCGCCCTCCTCCTGTTGGGGCTGGTCGGCGGCATGACCGGGTACGCGGCCACGGCGGTGGGCTCGGTGCGGGGCAGCGTCGGGGCCATCTTCGGGCAGAGCGGGCCGAGCCTGCCGCCCAGCGACGGCTACTACAACATCCTGCTGCTCGGCGCGGACAGTGGAGACGGTCGCGACTCGATGCGGTTCGACAGCATCTCCGTCGTCTCCGTCAATGCCGAGACCGGCGCGGTCACCATCACCGGCATCCCCCGTGAGCTCCCGCATGCGCCGTTCAGCGACGGCAGCCCGATGCAGGAGCTGTATCCCGACGGCTTCCAGGGACAGGGCTCGTCCACCTGCGGTTGGAACGGCTGGATGAACCATGTGCGCAACGCCGCGGAGGTGTGCCGGGAGGACAAGGGGACCGGGCTCTATCCGGACGCGGAGGCCACGGGCTCGGCACCGGGCATCGAGGCGACCAAGGACGCCGCGGAGGGCGTGCTCGGCATCGAGATCCCGTACTACGTGTTCGTCGACATGCACGGCTTCGCCGACCTCGTGGACGCCCTCGGCGGCGTGGACATCACCGTCACCGAGCGCCTCCCCAAGGGCGGTCCGCCCGAGGGGTGGTCCGGGACCGACGTGAACGAGTGGGCGATCGGGTGGATCGAGCCCGGGCAGCAGCACATGGATGGCGACACCGCGCAGTGGTACGCCCGCTCGCGGTACACGACCAGCGACTGGGACCGCATGAAGCGGCAGCGCGAGCTGCAGGAGGCGATCCTCGCCCAGTTCACGCCGCAGACCGTTCTCACGCGTTTCAACGAGGTGGCTGCCGCGGGCACGGCGCTCATCGACACGGATCTTCCGCAGGGCAAGCTGCCGGAGTTCTTCGATCTCATGCTCAAGGCCAAGGAGCAGCCGGTCCAGACGGTCGAACTGACGCCGGAGAACGGTGTCGACGAGTTCGACCCGAACTACGACTTCATCCACGAGCTCATGCAGCAGAAACTGCATCCGCCGACGGAGACCCCTACCCCCGCCCCGTGAGTCCGCGGGGGACGACGCAGCCCACGGGCGATGTTCCCGGGAACATCGCCCGTGGGCCGTCCGGTGCATGACCGGATTCGCCAGACGACGGTGATCGGAGGGGGAGGGATCACCGTCGTCCAGCCGGCCACCGCACAAGGCGGCGACCTGGCTCAGGCGCGCGTGCGGCGCGCGACTCAGGCGCGCTTGCGGCGCGCGGCTCCGACGGCGACGAGGCCACCACCGGCGACCAGAGCGACGGCGGCGCCGCCGACGATCCACGGCGACACCGATCCGCCGGTGAGGGCGAGCTCCGTGCCGCCCGTGAGCGGCAGCTCGGTCCCGGCGGGAGCAGCGGTGCCGGGGTCGTGGTCGCAGCTGGAGGCGGCGGCGTTCCCGTGCGAGACCGTCACCGTGGCGGTGTATGCCCGAGAACCGGCGAAGTCGAGGGCGTAGGCCCCCTGCCCGTCGGAGGGCGGGCGGAACGTGACCTTCAGGCTGCCGTCGGATGCGGCGGTGTTGCCCGAGATGGCGGCGGCGCCGGCGTTCTGCCCCGAGACGGACACTCCGACGGTCTCCGAGGGCTCGAAGTACCCGGCACCGAAGGCGACGGTCGAGACCTCACAGGTGTCGATGATCGCGTCGCCCACCTTCGCGCCCGGAGGCGAGGGGTAGGAGTCGCTCGGTGCCGCAGAGGCGACGGTCGGCGCGGCCAAGATGAGCGCGCCAGCGGTAAGGCTGATGGCAGCCAGTTTCTTCAGCATGATTTCTCCCCAGAATTTCACGCGGAATCGCCTCCGGACACACCCCTGCGTCCGACTGCGCGAGATCCTCTGCCCCCACGGCAGGTTCACGGACCCCGGTTATTCCCCAGTGAGATGACAGTACCTCATCCGTCGGCGATTGTCACGAGCCGCACTGCAGGGCGTCGCGGGTCAGCTTCGGACCCACGATCAGCGGGGTGTGCTCGACCTCGGTGAGACGTGCTCCGGCGCCGTCGCCCTGGAACTCCACGGTGATCGTCGTGGAGGCGCCGGGGGCGAGGAGCACCTCGTGCTGCACGACGGAGCGATCGCCGATGGTCGTCGTCTGCACGCCCTCTTCCGAGCCGTCCCGGTCGATGTGCGACGGCAGGGCGCCTTCCGGACCGTAGACGGCGATCAGAGTGCGCACGCTGCCGGCCGGCACGCCGTACACGCCGTCGCCGGTGACGTACGGGGGCAGGGAGGTGGCGGCGTCGGCGGGGGCCGTGTTCGACCACGTGACGCGCACCTGGGTCGTCGGCACCTCTGCGCAGGTGCCCACCGCCGTCGCGATGGACGCGCGGGTGTAATAGTCCATCTTCCCGCCGGTGCCGTCGTTCATCAGGACGCCGACCACCGCGGCGTCCTCGTCATCCTGCGGCATGGCGCCGCCGAGCGCGCTGGCGGCGAGGAGCGACTCCTCCGCCTCATGCGCGCTCCAGATCCGGATGCGGCCTTCGCCGGCGGCGTCGGCGAGCGCGCGGACGAGGGCCTGCGGCTCGGCATGGGACAGAGCAGCCGAGAACAGTCCGCCGGCGGCCTGAGCGAAGATCGCGTCCTGAGCCGCGGGATCGGGGATCGCTGCGTAGATCTCGGAGAGGAGCAGGTCAGTCACGGTCTCCGCGGTCGCCGTGAACGGCCCGAAGGACAGGTCTCCGGTGGCCCGCATGAGGTGCGCGGCCACCACGGCGTCCACCGCGATCACCCCGTCGACCTTTCCCCCGTACCGCCCTTCCCACCGGGCGGCGATGGTCTGCCCGGCCTCCCGGAAATCGGGGATGCTGGTGATGTTCTGCAGATAGCGGCCGGGGCGGTCCTCGAAGAGCGCGACGGTGGTGTCGCTGAGCGGGAGCGCCGTGTCCAGCGGGGGGAAGTCGCGCGTCGACGCCTGCCGCTGCAGCGTGACCTTGCCGTTCTCCGCGCGCAGGAGCGCGATCGATCCGATGATGCCGCCCGATGACCGCAGCTCGGCGTTGTTCTGCATCGCGAGCACGTAGGTGCGCGGGCCCTCACCCCCGAGCATGGTCGGCAGCAGGACGGAGGCGCCGTGCAGCGCGCCGACGGCCGTCGCAGCCTGGGTGACGGCCCCGCGCATCTCCCGGACGGCGTCGGCCAGAGGGGGGAGGGTGGCGTCGGCATCGATGCGCCGCGCCCGCTCCTCCGCGGCAGCCAAGGCCGAGCTCGCGGTGCCGAGTGGCTTCTCGACGGTCGCGAAGGGGGCGAGGTCGATCGCCCCGCCCGAGAAGCCGAGGCTCGTGATGTCGACGTCGGCGGCGACGTCGAGCAGCGGACCGAGCGCGTCCGTGGAGACGTCGTCGGCGATCTCGGCGACATCGCTCACCGCGCGGAAGTTGGGCCCGATCCAGGGCAGCACCCCGAAGGCCTGCCAGATCGGGTCCCCCGTCAGCGACCGGGCCGACTCCGCGTTGCGGGAGATGCGGTCGGCGATCGGGGCTGCCCCGTCGAGATCTCCGTCGGCGATGGACTGCTTGAGCTGACTGGTCGCCTTCGCGATCTGCTGCAGGTTGTCGACCGCGCCGATGCCGCGCACCGTGACCCAGCCCAGTGCGAGGACGAGGAGCACGAGGACGAGGCCGACGGTCCACCCGACCCATCGGCGGCGGACGGGAAGGCGACCATCGCTCACCCTGGCATTCAAGCACGGCGAAGCTGCCGGGCGCTCTCCCGATGCTGTGGGAACGCTGAGTAGCGGTGCGGACAGGTGATGCGCTCCCGGGGTCGTCGGCATCCCGCGGTTAGCCTGATCGCATGGGTGCTCGACTGCGTGTTGTTCTGGATCAGCTCGTGCACGTCGTCGACCCCGATCAGGCGGCGGCATCGCGAGATCTCGCCGCCGGGCTCGTCCAGACGGCGCCGCCGAACTGCACGGTCGATGCGATCGTGCCCTCGGGGGCAGAGGTGCCGCTCCGCGGGATCGGAGAAGTGCGCACGCTCGCGGTCGGACGGCGCGAGCTCGCCGCGTCCTGGCAACTCGGCATCGCCCCTGGCGTCGGCGGCGGCCTCATCCACGCGCCGACGCTGCTGGCCCCACTGGTCCGCCACGACCGGGTGCACGACAACGATCAGACCACCGTCACGCTCTGGGACCTGCGGGCCTGGGAGGCGCCGTCTCAGCTGTCGCGCGGCGCCGTCGCCTGGCAACGAGGCATGCTCCGACGTGCCGTGAAACACGCAGATGCCGTGGTCGTTCCGTCCCACTCCATGGCGGAGCGCCTTTCCGGTCTCGCGAAGCTCGGTGACCGCATCCGCGTCATCGCCGGCGCGCCACCTCAGGACCTCCTGCGTCCCGCGGACGTCGCCTCGCGTCGGGACGACCTCGGTGTCCCCGCGGACTACCTCGTCCTCTCCGGGCCGGAGGACGCGCTGGCCGCCGGCTTCCGCGGCGCCGTCGCGGCGAACCTCGACGCCGTGGTGATCGGGGCGGCCGAGGGGGCGGAACCGCGAATCGCCGAGATCGCCGCCGCCGCCGGGCTGCCCGAGCGGCGCGCGCACATCCGGGGGACGCTCGAGGTCCCGGATCGCGCCGCCGTCGTCGCCGGGGCCCGCGTCTTCGTGTCGACCGATGCCGTCTCCGGGTGGCCGTGGCGCGCTGTGGAGGCGATGTCGCTCGGCGTCCCCGTGGTCGCCGTGGAGTCCGGGTGTCATCACGACGTCATCGCCGACGGGGGAGCGGTGGTCGCCGAGGAGGAGCTGCCGGAGGCGGTCGAGGACGCGGCGGGCGCCGGAAGGGAGCGCCTGCGCGTGCTCGCCTCCGACCGGTCGCGGGCCTTCTCGTGGGCGAGTGCGGCGGAGCGCGTGTGGAGTCTGCACGCTGACCTCTGAGCACCTGAACGCCAGCTTCGCATCCGCGCGACACGCCGAGAGCTGATCGCGATTCCGTGGCAACAGTGGCATCATCCCGCAACTTCCGTCACACTGGTCACATGTCTCGACGTGCCCCACGCTCTCGAAACACCACGAGGGTCACCCGCCTTCTCGCCTGTTTCCTCGCTGCCTCCGCCCTGGTGATCGGCACGGTGGTCCCCGCCACCGCCGCCTCCGCCGCGACCTCCGTCGCCCCGACCGTCGCGCGCGCCGCCGCCGATCCTGCGCAGACCGGGCTGGCCAAGACCTCCCTTGTCGGGTTCACCCCGGGCAACATCATCAGCGACGCCACCTTCACGAACTCGGGCACCATGACCGAGGCGCAGATCCAGGCTTTCTTCAACAGCAAGGTCTCGCGGTGTCTCGGCGGGCGTGATGAGAACAACGAGGCGATCGTGTGCCTCAAAGACTTCCGGATGGACACCGTCACCCGTCCCGGCGACCAGTACTGCAGCGGGTACTCGGGGGCGGCGAACGAGTCGGCGGCGCGCATCATCTACCGCGTGGCCCAGGCCTGCGACATCAACCCCCAGGTGCTCATCGTCATGCTTCAGAAGGAGCAGGGTCTGGTGACTCACACCTGGCCCAGCGCCTGGCGCTACCGGATCGCGCTCGGACAGGGCTGCCCGGACACCGCACCGTGCGATCCGAACTACATCGGGTTCTTCCATCAGATCTACGGGGCGGCGCGCCAGATGCAGATCTACATGGAAGGCAAGTGGTTCCAGTGGTACGCGCCGGGGCGGACCTGGAACATCCTCTGGCACCCGAACTCCTCGTGCGGTTCGGCGCCCGTCCGGATCGCGAACAAGGCGACGTCGGCGCTCTACTACTACACGCCCTACCAGCCGAATTCGGCGGCGCTCAAGGCGGGCTACGGCAGCGGCAACAGCTGCTCCTCCTACGGCAACCGAAACTTCTACAACTACTTCACGGACTGGTTCGGATCCACGCAGGCCGTGGACCCCCTGTTCGCCATCAACCAGCTCTACACCAAGCTCGGCGGCGCCGGCGGTGTCTTGGGAACGGCGGGCTCGAAGCCCTCCTGCACGGCCTCGACGACCCGATGCACCTGGAACTATGCCAAGGGGCTCATCACCTGGACCCGCGCGCTCGGAGCATTGACGGTCTACGGCGACGTCTACACCGCGTATGCCGCCCAGGGCGGTCTCGGCGGCAAGCTGGGCTATCCGGCCGTGACCCCCAAGGCGGTCACGGATCAGAACGGCAACGGCATCTCCCAGCAGTTCGACAAGGGATGGATCCATTCCTCAGACAAGGGGACGTTCGCGTCGTCGTCCACGGTCATGACGGCCTACAGCGGGGCTGGGTGGTTGCGCGGAACTCTCGGGTGGCCGACGAGCGCTGAGAGCTGCGCATCCGGCCGGTGCCTGCAGACCTTCGCCGGCGGCGTGATCCGGTACGACACCGGGAAGGCCGCCTACGTCGTTCCGCCTGTCGAAGACGCCAACATCCGGGCCGTCTACACGGCACAGGGCGGATCGACGGGCGCCCTCGGCTACGCCGCGGCGGCCACTCAGACCGTGGTCGACCCGAACGGCAACGGCACGGCGCAGCGCTTCGACGGTGGGTGGGTCCATTCCTCCGCCGCGGGCACGTTCGCCTCGTCGACGACGATCATGACCGCCTACAGCAAGGCGGGCTGGGTCCGTGGCGCGTTCGGCTGGCCCACCGGGCCGGAGAAGTGTGCGGGAGACGTCTGCACGCAGCCGTTCCAGCGCGGCGCACTCCAGTACAGGAAGGGCGGGGCGGCCGGCCCCGCGGCGAGCGTCACCAACTCCGCGATCAAGGCGGTGTACGACGCGACGGGCGGCGTGAACGGTCCCCTCGGCTACCCGCTGAAGTCCGTCCAGACGGTGACCGATAAGAACGGCAACGGGTTCGCTCAGCAGTTCGCAGGGGGGTGGATACACTCCAGCGCTCGAGGGACGTTCGCCAGCTCAGCGGCGATCATGTCGCTGTACTCGGCGGCAGGATGGGTCCGCGGCAACCTCGGATGGCCCACCGGCGCGGAGAAGTGCACTGATCTCGGGTGCTCGCAGACCTTCGCCAAGGGCGCCCTGACGGCGCCGAGCGCCGGTTCGGACGGAGCCAAGGTCACCGCGGCGATTCGGACCCTGCACGACGCCATCGGCGGCGCGACGGGGTGGATCGGTGCTCCGGCCGCCCTCGTGCAGCACGTCACGGATCCACAGGGCAACGGCGACGCGCAGAAGTTCGCCAAGGGATGGATCCACTCGTCGGCGAAGGGGACGTTCTCGTCTTCGTCGACCGTCATGGCGGGCTACAGCGCGGCAGGGTGGCTGCGCGGGCCGCTCGGGTGGCCCATCGCGGAGGAGAAGACCGTCACGGACCCGAACGGCAACGGGCTCACCCAGCAGTTCGCCGGCGGCTGGGTGCACTCCTCGGCAGCCGGATCGTTCGCCTCCTCGTCGGCGATCATGTCGGCGTACAGTGCGGCGGGTTGGCTCCGCGGATCACTCGGATGGCCGACCGGCGCGGAGACCGCCGTGACCGACAAGAACGGCAACGGGCTCTCCCAGAAGTTCGCCGGCGGCTGGATCCACTCGTCTTCGCACGGGTCCTTCTCGTCCTCTGCGACGGTGATGAAGGCATACAGCGCCGCCGGCTGGCTCCGGGGTCCGTTGGGCTGGCCGACCGGTCCCGAGACGTGCGTGAACGGCTCGTGCGGGCAGCCGTTCATGGGCGGCTCGATCCGCTACGAGTCGGGCTCGCCTGCGGTCGCGATCCTGACCAATCAGAACGCGGCGATCCAGAAGGCGTATCAGGCCGCCGGTGGTGCCGACGGACCGATGGGCCATCCGCTCGCTGCGCTCCAGACCGTGACCGACAAGAACGGCAACGGCTTCGCCCAGAAGTTCACAGGCGGCTGGATCCACTCGTCCGCGGCGGGCACGTACACGTCGTCCACGGCGGTGATGGATGCCTACAGCGACGCCGGCTGGCTCCGCGGCGCGCTCGGGTGGCCGGCAGGCGCGGAGACGTGCGCGGGGGACGTCTGCCAGCAGGCTTTCGGCGGTGGCACCATCCGCCTCACGGGAACGAAGGACGACGTGTTCCTCACGAACAGGAACGCGGCGATCCAGAATCTCTATACGTCCATGGGCGGTGCGAAGAGTTCGCTCGGCTACGCCTCGTCTCACCTGCAGGTCATCTCGGACCCCAACGGCAACGGCTTCGGGCAGGCCTTCACGGGCGGATGGATCCATTCTTCGGATCGCGGCACGTTCGCGACGTCCGCGGCGATGATGAAGCTCTACAGCGCTCGAGGATGGATTCGCGGAGACCTCGGATGGCCGACCGGCCCGGAGACCTGCACGGCGACCACCTGCACGCAGACCTTCGCCAACGGCACGCTGTCGTTCACCAGGTGAGGAGGAGGCGGTCCGATAGACTGGTGACATGAAGGTACTGCTCACAGGAGCTGACGGATTCATCGGATCGCACCTGGCGGAGCAGCTCGTCAGGGACGGACATGAGGTGCGGGCACTCGTCCTGTACAACTCATTCGACTCGCGCGGATGGCTCGACGGGCTCACCCCCGAGGTGGCCGCGGAGATCGAGTTCCTTCCCGGTGACATCCGCGATCCGGCACTGATGATGTCGGCGGTGCATGATCGTGATGCCGTCCTGCACCTCGCCGCGCTCATCGCGATCCCGTATTCGTACGCAGCGCCGGATCTGTACGTCCAGACGAACATCCAGGGCACGCTCAACCTGCTCAACGCCGCGCGTGCTGCAGGCGTGAGCCGCTTCATCCACACATCGACGAGCGAGGTCTATGGCACCGCGCGGTACGTGCCGATGGACGAGGGTCACCCGCTGCAGGGACAGTCGCCGTATTCGGCGTCCAAGATCGCCGCCGATCAGATGGTCAATGCGTACTACGCCTCTTTCGGTCTGCCGGCGGTGACGATCCGCCCCTTCAACACGTTCGGGCCGCGGCAGTCCGCTCGTGCGGTGATCCCGACGATCATCAGTCAGCTCGCGGCAGGCAAGCGGGAGGTTCAGCTCGGCGCATTGACTCCGACGAGGGACTTCACTTTCGTCCCGGACACCGTGTCCGGCTTCACGACGGCCCTCACCAGTACCGCGGCCGTCGGCGAGGTCGTCAACCTCGGCGTCGGATTCGAGGTCTCCATCGGCGAGACCTTCGATCTCATCGCCGAGGTCATGGGCGTGGACGCCGTCGCCACGGAGGACCCGGCGCGACTGCGCCCGGCGAATTCCGAAGTGGAGCGGCTGTTCTCGGACAACTCGAAGGCCAAGGAGCTCCTCGGCTGGACTCCCCGCTACGACGGCACGGACGGGTTCCGCGAGGGCCTGCGCGTCACGGCAGAGTGGTTCACCGACCCGGTGAACCTGGCCCGATACCGCACCGACGCCTACATCGTATGAACATCGCCGCGGAGATCGTCCACGGGCTGCGACGGGTCGTCGGCGACGACGAGTTCGTCGGTCTGCACATCCCCGACATCACCGACCTCGAGAAGCGGCGTGTGATGGAGTGCCTCGACTCGACCTACGTGTCCAGCGTGGGACGGTTCGTCGGGGAGTTCGAAGACGCCGTCGCCGAGTACACAGGGGCGGGGCACGGCATCGCGGTGTCTAACGGGACCTCGGCGCTGCAGGTCGCGCTGCAGCTCGCGGGCGTCCGTCGCGGAGACGACGTCCTCGTCCCGGCGCTGTCGTTCATCGCCACGGCCAACGCCGTCATGCACGCCGGCGGCCAGCCGTACTTCCTCGACAGCGACGAGGACACTCTCGGCCTCTCGGTCGAGGCAGTGGCGTCCGTGCTCCGGAGTGCGCGGACCGGTTCGGAGGGGCTGATCAATCCCGTCACCGGCAACCGCATCGGCGCGATCGTGCCGATGCACACCCTCGGACATCCGATGCGCATCGGCGAGCTCGTCGCACTCGCGGACGAGTACGGCGTGCCGGTCGTGGAGGACGCGGCGGAATCGCTCGGGAGCCGAGTCGGAGAGAAGCACACCGGCACATTCGGCAGAGTGGGAATACTCAGCTTCAACGGCAACAAGATCCTCACCACGGGCGGCGGCGGGATGATCCTCACCGACGACGACGAGCTCGCGCGACGCGCGAAGCACCTCACCACGACCGCGAAGCGGCCGCACCGGTGGGAGTTCGAGCACGACGAAGTCGCCTTCAACTACCGGATGCCGAACCTCAACGCCGCTCTCGGCGTCGCTCAGCTGGAACGCCTCCCGGCCTTCGTCGACGCCAAACGTCGGCTCGCAGCGCAGTACAGTGCGGTGTTCGCCGCGCTCGACGGCGTCACCTTCCTGGAGGAGCCGCCGGGCACGAGCAGCAACTACTGGCTCTGCGCGATCCGACTCGGTGACGGGGCCGGAACCCGCGACGAGGTGTTGGAAGCGACGAACGCGGCCGGGTTGCAGTGTCGTCCCTTCTGGAACCTGCTTCCGAGCCAGGCCCCGTACCGGGATCTTCCGCACGGCGGCTTCCCGGTGGCGGAGGCTCTGCACACGAGCGTCGTCTGCATCCCCAGCTCCCCGGCCCTGGCCGACGCATGAGGAAGGTCGCCGTCCTCACCGGTACCCGCGCCGACTATGGGCTGTTGCGCGGCCTGCTGCGGCAGATCGTCCGGGACCCCAAACTGGAGCTGCAGCTCCTCGTGACGGGGACGCACCTCCGGGACGAATTCGGGCGAACCGAGCGCGAGATCGAGAAGGACGGATTCCAGATCGCGGCCTCCGTGCCGCTCTGGTCGGGAGACGACAGCCGCATGGCGGTCGCCTCCGACGTCGGTGCCGGACTCCCGCGGTTCGCCGAGGCGCTCAGCGCGCTCGCACCGGATGTGCTCGTCGTTCTCGGCGACCGGCTGGAGGCGTTCGCCGCCGCCACCGCTGCGACGATCCTGTCGATCCCGATCGCCCACATCCACGGCGGTGAGGTGACCGAGGGAGCGATGGACGAGGCGCTCCGGCACTCCATCACGAAGATGTCCTACCTGCACTTCACCTCGACGGAGGATCACCGTCGCCGCGTCATCCAGCTCGGGGAGGAACCGGAGCGGGTGCACTTCCTCGGAGCGCCGATCGTCGACACCCTGGCAGACATGGATGTGCAGCCACGGCCGGAGGTCGAGAGCGAGTTCGGCATCCGACTTCCGCAGCCGACCGCTCTGGTCACCTTCCATCCGGCGGTGATGGACGTCGCGCCGCCGGAGCAGCTCGTCGAGGAGCTGCTCGCCGGGCTCCTCGCCGTGGACGGACTGCACGTCGTGATCACGGGCTCGAACTCCGACATCGGAACGGCCGACGTGCGTGCACGTATCGACACGTTCGTCGCCGAGAACGGCGACCGCGTGGACTTCGTCGAATCGTTCGGTCAGCGTGGTTATCTCAGCGCCATGGCGGCTGCCGCGGTGGTCGCAGGGAACTCGTCCAGCACGGTGCTCGAGGCCCCGGTCCTCGGGATCCCCTCGGTCCTGGTCGGCGATCGGCAGAAGGGACGCCCGTTGTCCCCGAGCATCGCCACGCCGGAGCCGCGGAGGGAGGCCATCGCCGCGGCGCTCCACGCCGCCCTGGAGGGCCGCTCCGGAGCTCCGGAGGCGGCGGTCTTCGGCCGTCCCGGTTTCGCGCAGCGTGCGACGACGGTGCTGCGTCAGAGCGCACTCCCGCGTCCGCCGCGAAAGACCTTCCACGACCTCTTGAAGGAGTCCATCTCATGACCGCACCCGTGTTCGTGATCGCCGAGGCCGGGGTGAACCACAATGGTTCGATCGAGACGGCAGAGGAGCTCGTCGACCTCGCTGCGTCGGCCGGCGCCGATGCGGTGAAGTTCCAGACGTTCTCCGCCGACGACCTCGCGCTCGAGTCGGCCGAGCTGGCCGACTATCAGCGCACCTCCGAGGAGGACCATCGATCGCAACATGATCTGCTGCGGAGGCTCGAGCTGACGCACGACGAATTCCGACGTCTGCGGAATCGCTGCGAGGAGCGCGGCATTCAGTTCCTCTCCACCGCCTTCGACCTGCGGGGACTGGATTTCCTCGTGGACGAGCTGCGGATCCCACTCGTCAAGATCGCCTCCGGCGACCTCACCTTCGCTCCGCTGCTCGTGGCGGCCGGGCGCACCGGCCTGCCGGTCATCCTCTCCACCGGTATGGCGGACATCGCCGAGATCGCCCGCGCGCTGCGCTTCCTCGCCGCCGGGCTCCAGCAGCACGATGGCATGCTGGATCGGGCCGCACGGCTGACGCCCGATGTCCTCGAGGACGCCTGGCGGCGTCGCAACGAGGTCAGGGACTTCGCGGCACACGTCACGATCTTGCACTGCACGACCGAGTATCCCGCGGCCGACTCTCACCTCAACCTGCGGGCGATGCAGACGATCGCCGCGGAGTTCGGACATCGAGTGGGCTACTCGGATCACTCGCTGGGGTCTCTCGCCTCGGTGCTCGCCGTCGGCATGGGCGCGACCGTGCTCGAGAAGCACTTCACCTTCGATGTCACCGCCGAGGGGCCCGACCACGCGGCCTCCCTGGATCCCGACGGTCTTCGCGACTATGTCGCGGATGTGCGCCGCGTGCCCGTCATGCTCGGATCCGCCGAGAAGCGGTGCCAGCCGGTGGAGGAGGGCAACCGGGCGGTCGTCCGACGCAGCCTCGTGGCGGTGCGGGACCTCGCGGCCGGCGAGGTGATCGGCGAAGACGACATCGCCTGCTTCCGTCCGGCATCCGGTCGAACCTCCTTCGATTTCTGGGAGGTCGTCGGGACGACGGCGACGCGGTCCTACACGCGTGGTGATCTCATCGATGCGTGATCTCCTGCTGCTCGGGGCCGGCGGGCACGCCCGGTCCGTCCTCGCCGCGCTGCGCGGCGCGGATGCCGTCGTGAGAGGAGCACTCGCTCCGTCTCCTCCGATGCACCCGCTCGGCATGCCCTACCTCGGCGACGACAGTCTGCTGGCGTCCTTCGACCCGGACGACGTGGCGGTACTCAACGGTCTCGGTCCGGTGGTCGCGCGTGCCCGTCTGCACGCGCTGGCGGTGTCGCTCGGCTTCATGGTCGCCGACGTCATCCACCCGCGTGCCATGGTGGACGCCGGAGCCACCGTGGCGGCGGGTGCGCAGATCTTCGCCGGGGCCATCGTCAACACCGGAGCGGTCATCGGCGCCGGGGCGCTCGTGAACTCGGGAGCGGTCGTCGAGCACGACTCCGTGGTGGGGGATGGCAGCCACATCGCGCCGGGAGCCGTGCTCGCCGGCGGCGTGCGGATCGGCGACGCCGCCCACATCGGGCTCGGCTCGCGGGTCATCGAGGGCGTCACGGTAGGGTCGGGATGTGTGGTGGGGGCGGGAGCGGTGGTGGTCCGCGACGTCCCTGCAGGAACGACGGTCGTCGGTGTCCCGGCACGACCCATCACCGACAGGAGGGTGCCCCGTGACGGTTGATCGACACATGCTCGTCGTCTCACCCGACGCCAGTATCCGGACGGCTCTGGAGCGGATCGACCGAGGGGCGTTGCAAGTGGTCTTCGTGGAGGACGACGGGGGCCGACTGATCGGTGCGTTGAGCGATGGGGACGTCCGCCGCGGTCTCATCGCGGGTTCCGGGCTGGACGACGCCGTGGCGACGGTCATGAACCGGAAGCCGGCGACGGTCGGCCCGGACGCGACGCAGGACGACATCGATGCCCTCAAGGCGCAACGAGGCATCCGTGTGATCGCTGTCGTGGACCCGCGGGGACACATGATCGACATCATCGGCGAGCACGAGCGGATCGGGACGCCACTCGACATCCCCGCCGTCCTGATGGCGGGCGGGCGGGGGCAGCGGTTGTATCCGCTCACCAAGGACATCCCCAAGCCCCTCGTGCCGCTCGGCGAGACACCGATGATCGACATCATCCTGGAGCGGCTGCGCGACCAGGGGTTCCGACGCATCCATGTATCGGTGAACCACCTCGGGCATCTGATCGAGGAGCATCTCGGCGACGGGGCGGCGCACGGTCTCGAGATCAGCTTCCTCCACGAGCCCGCTCCGCTCGGAACCGCCGGGGCGCTCGCGCAGCTTCGAGGCCGCATGCGCACCCCGTTCGTGGTGATGAACTCGGATCTGCTCACACAGGTGGACCTTCGGCGTATGCTCGCCTTCCATCGATCCCTCGGGGCCGCCGCCACGATAGGGGCCCGCGAGTACGGCTTCGAGATCCCCTACGGCGTGATCCGGCGCGACGGCGACAGTGTCGTCGAACTGGCGGAGAAGCCGTATCACAGCGAGCTGGTGAGTGCGGGGATCTACGTCCTGGAGCCCGACGCCCTGGATGCGCTGGGAGAGGACGAGTACTGCGACATGCCCACCCTGTTGGCGCGCCTGATGGACGGCGGCCAGCGGGTCGGGGCGTTCGAGATCCACGAGGAGTGGATCGACGTCGGACGTCCCGAAGACCTCGAGCGCGCCAGGCAGGCGTGGGAACGGAACGGCCGATGAGGATCTGCACGATCACAGTGCGAGCAGGATCGAAGGGTGTCCCGGGGAAGAACCTGCGTGTCGTCGCGGGTCGACCTCTCTTCGGGCACTCGGTCGCGCAGGCGGTGGCGACCGGTCTCTTCGACGAGATCGTCGTCTCCAGCGATTCGGAGGAGATCCTCTCCCAGGCGCCGGCCTTCGGTGCGACGGGCGTGGTCCGCCGCCCTGCGGAGATGGCGACGGACACCGCGGGGAAGGTCCCGGCGATCGCGCACGCCGTGCGCACCACAGAGGAGCGCACGGGGGCTCGATACGACGTCTGCGTCGACCTCGACGCCACAAGTCCCCTGCGGACGATCGACGACATCCGCGACGCGGTCGCGCTGTTCGAGAGGGCGGAGCCGGAGTCGCTCATCACCGGTGCCGAAGCGCGCCGCAATCCGTACTTCAATCTCGTCGAGGAACAGCCGGACGGCACCGTCGCCGTGAGCAAGACCCCGGACGACGCGGTGCTGCGTCGCCAGGACGCGCCCCGCTGTTTCGATATGAACGGCTCCATCTACGTGTGGCGCCGGTCGTCCCTCCTGGACGATCAGGTCGTCTTCTTCCCCTCGACGATCCTCTTCGAGATGCCGGCCGAGCGTTCGATCGACGTCGACAGCGAGTTCGACTTCCGGATCGTGGAATGGCTCATGGGGCAGCGGGGCGACCTGTGAGCCAGGACGCCCGCGACATGGACGCGCGCACATCTCCGGCGGTGCGCGCGCTGCTCGAGCTCGAGGACGGGATGCCGGACAGTCTGCTCGAGGTGTTGCCGGGATCGACGGTGCCCTTCTGGGCGCAGGTGCGAGTGCAGATCGCCTGGGCACTCGCCGAGCAGGACACCGGCAGCGTCGCCGTGACCTCCACATCCACCTGGACACGCGCTGCCGAAGCCCGGCGTGTTCTCCGAGGGTACGTGCCGAGCCGTTGGGACGCCGTGCGTCGTGCACGGCCGCATGACGTCCTCTTCTACGTGTCTGGGGCCACGCTCGCTGCGGAGGGGAATCGAGCGCGCAACTGGCTCGTGGATGACTTCGCCGACGCCACTCCCGGAGCCGTCGTCGTTCAGCTCCGTCCGCTTCCCTCTCCGCTCGGGCCGCCCTCGTTCCGGCCGACCCTGAGCATGGAGGGTTCCGTGGCGCGCTCCCGGTGGCGCGAGCGGGGCAATCCGGTCCCGCCCTCCACCGTCACCAGTGCGATGACCCTGCTCTCGGACTTCGCGCAGCGACTGAGGCAACCTGCGGACGCCTTCGCAGCTATCGGGGCACGCGCCATGCGTGATGCACGGCTCCGTCCGTTCCAGCTCGCCGAGCTCGAGCGCATGCTGGACCGGGTGCGTCCTCGCGTCGTCTTCTACGACAACGGCTCCTACACCTACAACGGCGAGTCGGTCGGGCTGATGAAGGATGCGGGTGCGTATGTCGTGGAACCGCAGCACGGTTGGATCGGGCCGTCCCACGCCGCCTACAACTTCGGTCGGGTCTTCGCCCATCCCACTCTGGCTCGCGCGGTCCCGGACGAGCTGCTGACCTTCGGCGACTACTGGTCCCGCTCGGTCCGCCACCCCGGAGTGGTGACGGCGGTGGGCAAGCCCCATCTCGAACGGTTGGCCGCTTCGGCCCCGGAACGGCGGCCGAAGCGGGTCCTCGTGGTGTCATCGCGCAGCGACCCGGCCGCGACCGACGCCTTCGTGACGACACTGCACGCGTCCGTGGGCGGCGAGTGGGCGGTGGCTTTCCGCCCGCATCCCGGAGAGCGCAGCGACATCGAACAGCGTTACCCGAATACCGCGGCGAATCCCGGGATCGAGATCGATGTGACTCCGGACGTGTACGAGTCCCTGGAGACGACCGCGGTGGTGGTCGGCGAGGCGAGCACCGTGCTTTTCGAGGCGCGTGCCTTCGGCTGCCTCGTGATCCCTCGCGACAGCGCGTTCGCGGAGACCGTCATCGGTGACGCTTTCGGGGAGCGGATCCGCGGAGTGGAGGAGGTCACGGAACGCCTGCGAGGCCTGACGGATGGCGAAGCCCGCGTCGGGGAAGCGGACCCGGACATCTGGGCGCCGGGGGCTGTGGAGACCTACCGGCGCTGGCTCTCGGATCGGGCGGCGACGTGAGCTTCGACGGCCTCCGCGTGCGCGTGGCTGCAGGGGGCTTCCAGCGTGCCTGACCTAGAATTGCTTCGTTCCGCGGCGGTATCCGTCGCCGCGTCCTGAATGAGTGGGCCTGTGACCGTTACCCGAGATCTCTTCGCCGCCGTCCCGCGCAACCAGTTCGACACGCCTGGAAAGAGCCGGGGCCTGATCGACGTGGTGCGCTGGCGGTATCTTCTGCGCCTGCTCGTCCGTACCGGCGTGACCACGCGGTACCGCAACTCCGTCCTCGGATGGACGTGGTCATATGTCCGGCCAGGGGCGCAGTTCCTCGTCTTCTGGGTCGTTCTCGGTCTCTTCCTCAGTCTCGACCGTGGCATCCCCAATTACGCGGTGTACCTGTTCTCCGGCATCATCGTCATCAACCTGTTCTCCGAGGCGTTCAAGAACGCGACGACATCGATCGTGGGGAATGCCCCGCTGGTGCGGAAGGTCTTCCTGCCGAGACAGCTCTTCGCCGTCTCGGCGACGATCGTGGCGCTCGTCCATTTCCTGCCGCAGATGGCTCTCCTGCTGGTGGTGTGCCTGTTCCTCGGATGGCTGACTCAGATCTCGGTCCTGGGTCTCCTCGCGATGGTCGCGGCCGTGGTGATCGTGATGGTCTTCAGCCTCGGTCTCGGCCTGCTCTTCGGGGCGCTCAACGTCCGGTACCGCGACGCCGAGAACATCGTCGAGCTCTTCCTCCTCCTCGCGACCTGGGCATCCCCGGTTCTCTACAGCTGGACGCAGGTGCAGGACGCGGTGGTGAACACGCTGGGGTGGCCGCAGTGGGTCGTCGAGATCTATCTTCTGAACCCCATCACCCAGGCGGTGGAGCTGTTCCACTACGCGTTCTGGCGGCCCGTGACGGAAGGCGTCGTGACGGCGACGGGGGAGACGATGGCATCGCTGCCCCCCGGGCTGGCGTGGAACACGCTCTTCGCGTTCCTCATCGCCGCCGCAACGCTTCTGATCGGCCAGGCGGTCTTCCGTCGGCTCGAGGGAAGGTTCGCCCAGGATCTATGACAATGCAGACCACGCATCGCCCGAGCATCATCGTCGACGGAGCTCGGAAGCGGTTCACGCTCAACCACGCGTTCTCGCTGAAGGACACGGTGGTGTCCTGGATCAAGCGTCGCAAACTCACGAGCGCATTCGAGGCCCTCAAGGGCGTCGATCTCGTGATCGACGAGGGCCAGTCGGTGGCCATCCTCGGTTTCAACGGCTCGGGGAAGTCGACACTTCTCAAGCTCATCTCCGGGGTCATGGAGCCGGATGAGGGCGAGGTCCTCACCCGGGGGCGGGTCGCGGGCCTCATCGAGGTCGGCGCCGGCTTCCACCCGGAGCTCTCAGGGCGGGAGAACGTGTTCCTCAATGCCGCGATCCTCGGGATGAAGAAGCACGAGATCGAGGCGAGATACGACGAGATCGTCGCCTTCAGCGAGATCGAGCAGTTCATCGACCAGGAGGTGAAGCACTACTCGTCGGGCATGTTCATGCGCCTGGCCTTCTCCGTCGCGATCCATGTGGAACTGGATGTGTTGCTCGTCGACGAGATCCTGTCCGTCGGCGACGCGCCCTTCCGTGAGAAGTGCCGCCTGAAGTTCGAGGAGCTCATCGCCGCCGGGAAGACGCTGGTGGTGGTCAGCCACGACATGGAGATGGTGCGGGAACTCTGCACCCGCGGTGTCGTCATCAGCAAGGGCCAGGTTGTCTACGACGGAGACATCGAAGGCGCCATCGCCCTGGTGGACGCGTGAACGCCTGGCTCGCACAGACGCCGGCGCTGGTCACGGCGCTTGCTCTGCTCGTGATCCCCGGCCTTCCCGTCGGCCTCTTGCTCCGCGGCGTCTCTGCCGTCGTCCGCCTCGGCATGTCGATCGGCGTGTCGCTGGGCATCGTGGCCGCGTCGTCGCTCGTCGCTCCGGTTCTCGGGATGCGGTGGGGTCTCCTTCCGGTCGGGATCGTCAGCGCCGTGGTCTGGGCGGTGGCCGCGACATTGCGTCTCCTGGGTCGCCGATCAGCGACAGTCCCGGCCGGCCGGACGGGCGGCGCCGTGTGGCTCGCGATCGCAGCGGCCTTCGCCGGATGGGTGGTCATCCTCGTCGTCGGCATCGGAAGCCCGAACGACCCCTCTCAGCTCTACGATGGTCTGTTCCACCTGAATGCCGTCGAGTTCGTGGCGGCGACGGGCGACGCGTCGCCCCTGCACATGACGATGGTGCTTCCCGGCCACAGCACGTCGTTCTATCCGACTCTGTGGCACGCCCTCACGAGTCTGGTCCTGCCGGTCGCCGGCGGTGTGGTCCCCGCGACGAACGTCGTGACCATCGCGGTCATCGCTCTCGTCTGGCCGGTCGCGATGGCCACCGTCACCCGAGTCGTCTTCCCCTCGTGGCCCGCCGCAGCGATCTGGGCACCGCTGGTGGGTTTCGCTTTCAGCGTCTTCCCTCTGGGATTCCTGAACTGGGGAGTCCTCTATCCGAACCTGATCGGCACGGCCCTGATCCCGATCCTGATCGCGGCGGTGCTCCTCGCGTTCGCGCCGGCGATTCCCTGGCCGGGACGCACCCTGCGCCTCCTGGTGGCGCTTGCCGTGGCGGCAGGAACAGGGCTCGGGCATCCGTCTGCACTCCTCGGCGCTCTGGTGCTTCTGCTTCCGTTCGTCCTTGGGCGCGCGTGGGAGGCCGCTCGCCGCGGGGGATCGGCGACCCGCGTGGTCGTCGGCCTGAGCGTCGCCGTGGGATCCGTGGCCTTCGTGTCTCTCTGGAGCAAGGCGAACGTCACCACTCACGAGTGGCTGCCGACCCAGACGATCGCGCAAGCCTCAGGGGAAGTCCTCTTCCTCAGCCCCGTGGGCCGCAGCACCGGGCTTCTCCTCGGCATCCTGGTCCTTCTCGGGGTCTGGCGTGCCGCCAGAGAACGCCTGTGGTGGGTGCTCGTCTCCTATCTCGTCAGCGCCGTGCTCTACCTCGCCTCGGCGTGGCTTCCCGTGCTGCCCCTGCGCAGCTTCCTCGTCGGGATCTGGTACGACGACACCACCCGGGTAGCCGCGCTGTTGGCGATCTGGGGACTTCCGTTGGCGGCCCTCGGGATGTCGCTCGTCGTCGACCGGCTCCACGCCCTCTGGCGTGCAGGACGACGCGTCACGGCCATCGTCCTCATCGGCGTCATCGCCCTCCTCGCGGCCACTCACCTGCTCGCCCTGCGCAACGATCTGCGCTACATGCGCGACGTCAGCTATCGCTTCGACGGCGCGTCCCAAGGACTCTCTCCGGACGAGGCAGCCCTGTTCGAGCGCCTGGAGGCAGGGCTTCCGGAGGACGCGCTGGTCATCGGAGACCCGCTCACGGGAGCGGGACTGCTTTTCGCCTACACAGGGCATGACGTCGTCTTCCCGCACGTGACCGGCCGCTACGGCGCGGATGCGGCGCTGCTGGCGCGGACTCTGGTGGAGGGAGACGCCGCCGTCTGCGATGCGATCGAGAACCTCGGCGTGACGCATGCGCTCGACTTCGGCGACACCGTGCTCTTCCAGAACCACTACACCACGTACGACGGTCTGCACGATCTAGATGAGGCGTCGATCCTCACCGAGGTGGATCGAGTGGGGGATGCAACGCTCTACGAGGTCACGGGTTGCGACTAGCGTCCCTCTCGTGCTCCTCCGCCTCGAGCAGCGAGATCTTACGAGCGAGCAGGGTGAGCTGACGCTGCAGAGCGATGTTCCGCCGGTACTGGGAGTACACGAAGGCGAGGAACATCACGATGAGTCCGTACAGGACGAGGTCGGTACCGCGGCCGACCCCGACGAGCTGAGCGAGCCAGCTGAGCCACTGCGGGAACAGCACGGACAACACGGCGACGACGACGAAGAGCCCCATGAGGAGCCGCCGGATAGCCAGGTGGCTGTCGGCGCCGGTGCGGCGCATCATGAAGACCGCGAGGATGACGATCGCGGCGATGAGAAGGACCTGGATCCACATGATCAGCGCACCACCAGGTCGACGAGGATGTTCACGGAGTTCAGCACGCTCTGGCCCTTCGCCTTCGAATAGTCGGTGTAGAGGAGTTCGACGGGGTACTCCTTCCAGGGCAGACGGGTCCGCCCCAGCTCGAGCACGATCTCGGTGGCGTGCGCCATGCGGTCCTGCTTGAGCTCGATGCCTTGGGCCGCGTCCCGGCGGATCACGCGCAATCCGTTGTGCGCGTCCGTCAGCTTCAGACTCGTGGTGAGGTTCGTGACCCACACGGCGGTCTTCAGGATGACCTTCTTCATCCATCCGGGATTCGTCCGGTCGTCGAGGAACCGGGAGCCGAACACGATGGCGACATCCTCGTCCCTGGCGAGCTGGAGCATGCCGAGCGCGTCCTCCACGCGATGCTGGCCGTCAGCGTCGAAGGTCACGATGTAGTCGCACTCGGGGTGCGCCAGGGCGAAGTCGATCCCCGTCTGGAGAGCCGCGCCCTGGCCGAGATTGACCGGGTGCTGCACCAGGTGAGCCCCCGCCGCCGCAGCCTCTGCCGCCGAGCCGTCGCTCGAGCCGTCGTCGACGCAGACGATGTGTGCGAAGTGAGGCTTGAGACTCTCGATCACGCCGCCGATGACGGTCGCTTCGTTGTAGAGGGGGATGACGACCCATGCGCGGGGATCGGCGGGGGAAGGCGCGGGGACGCTCGAGGACATGGTTCTATTGTGTCAGGTGTCGATTCGGGCGCCGGTCCACCGAGCAGCAGGGGCAGGATGTCGAGGAGACGACGCGCCGTCATCGCGACACGGCTGTACACGCCGGAGGTGACCGCCGCCAGCTTCCGGATGGAGGCACTCGCCCACGCCCTGGCTGCCGACTCCGATGTCACGGTGCTGAGCACGAAGCCCCCGCGCGACACCGTGATCGCCGATGCCCCGGGGGTGGTCGTGCGGCGCGCGCCGGTGCTGCGAGACCGCAGCGGGGCCATCCGCGGATACATCCCGTACCTGTCCTTCGACGTGCCGCTCTTCTTCCGGCTGCTCGCCCGCCGCAGCGACGTGGTGGTAGCCGAGGCGCCGCCGACCACCGGTTTCGCGGCGGCGATCGCCGCCTTCCTCACCCGTCGCCCGCTGGTCTACTATCCCGGCGACGTGTGGACGGATGCGGTCGCGTCGATGGACGCCCCCGGTCCGGTGGTCGCGGTCATGCGGTTCGTCGAGCGCTTCGTCCTGCGCCGCGCGACGCGCTCGCTGGCCGTCTCGGACGAGGTCGCCGAGCGGCTCGCCGCGATCGGCGGGCGACCGGAGCGCGTCGTGACGGTCGGCAACGGGATCGACACCACGGTGTTCCGTCCGGACGTCGTGCCGCACGAGGCGGAGCGGCCCTACTTCGTCTACACCGGCACGATGTCGGAGTGGCAGCAGCCTGACGTCTTCATCCGTGCGCTCGCTCTGCTTCCGGACGAGGACATCGAGCTCCGCTTCTTCGGTCAGGGAGCGGTGGAGGAGGAGCTGAAGGAGCTCGCCGCGCAGCTCGTGCCCGGCCGGGTGCACTTCGGGGGACTGGTCGGGCCCGCGACCTCGGCTTCCTGGATCCGGGGGGCGGTCGGCGCGCTGGTGAGCATCGTCCCCGGCATCGGCTACGACTTCGCCCGACCGACCAAGACGTACGCGGCGGCAGCGGTCGGGACCCCGGTGCTCTTCACCGGCGCAGAGACGGGCGGCGAGGTCGTGCGTGCGGGCGGACTCGGCGAAGCCGTCGGATTCGACCCGGAGGAGGTGGCCGTGGCCATGCGGCGGCTGCTCGATGAGTGGGCCTCGGGCGAGACCGAGGGCGCGAGGGCGGGTCGTGCCGCATGGGCGGTCGACAACGCCTCGCTCGCCACCGTCGGTGCCCGCGCCGCAGACGTCGTTCGCGGCGCGCGTCGAGGTTCGCGGAGCAACGCCAAGTAGAATCTCGTCAGTGCTGCCTCATCGCGCAGCGTGCAAGGAGCCCCGTGACTGAAACCTCCCGCGTGCGGATCGTCGATTCCGCCGATGTGTCCGCCGACGCCGTCATCGGCGACGGATCCTCCATCTGGCACCTCGCCCAGGTCCGCGAGCAGGCCCGCCTCGGCGAGAACTGCATCGTCGGACGCGGCGCGTACATCGGTACCGGTGTGGAGATGGGCGACAACTGCAAGGTGCAGAACTACGCCCTGGTCTACGAGCCCGCCAAACTCGGCGACGGCGTCTTCATCGGCCCCGCCGTCGTGCTCACCAACGACACGTACCCCCGCGCCATCAACGCCGACGGCACCCTGAAGAGCGCCCACGACTGGGAGCCGGTCGGGGTCACCATCGAGCGCGGCGCGTCGATCGGCGCCCGCGCGACCTGCGTCGCCCCGGTGACGATCGGCGCCTGGGCGACGGTCGCGGCCGGCGCCGTGGTCGTCAAGGACGTCCCTGCGCATGCCCTCGTCGCCGGCGTCCCCGCCCGCCGCATCGGTTGGGTCGGGGAGGCGGGCGTCCCGCTCACGCGCGGAGACGACGATCACACCTGGGTGTGCCCCGCGACCGGGGCGCGCTTCATCGAGACCGACGGAACACTGACCAAGGAGACCGTGTGAGCGAGTTCATTCCCCCCGCCAAGCCCCTCATCGGCGACGAAGAGCGCGAGGCGGTCGATCGCGTCCTCCGCAGCGGCATCGTCGCGCAGGGCCCGGAGGTCGCCGCCTTCGAGCAGGAGTTCTCGGCGCACTTCGTGCCCGGCCGCCCGTCCGTGGCGGTCAACTCCGGTACCGCGGGTCTGCACCTCGGTCTGCTCGCCGCCGGAGTAGGCCCCGGTGACGAGGTCATCGTGCCGTCCTTCACCTTCGCCGCGACCGGCAACTCGGTGGCGCTCACCGGGGGCACCCCGGTCTTCGTCGACATCGAGCCGGACACGTTCTCCCTGGACCCCGAGGCCGTCGCCGCCGCGATCACGCCGAAGACCAAGGGCATCCTCCCCGTGCACCTCTACGGGCACCCGGCCCGGATGCGCGAGCTCGAGGCCCTGGCCGCCGAGCGCGGCGTCGCCCTGTATGAGGACGCGGCCCAGGCGCACGGCGCGTCGCTGGACGGCCGTCCCGTCGGCTCGTTCGGCGAGTTCGCCATGTTCAGTCTCTATCCGACGAAGAACATGACCAGCGGCGAGGGCGGCATGGTGACCACGGCGACCGACGAGATCGCCCGTCAGGTCAAGCTGCTGCGCAATCAGGGCATGGAGAGGCAGTACGAGAACGAGATCGTGGGCTTCAACGCCCGCATGACCGACATCCACGCCGCGATCGGTCGCGTGCAGCTGACCAAGGTGGACGGCTGGACGAAGACCCGTCAGCAGAACGCGGCCTTCCTCGATGCGAACCTGCAGGGCGTCGTGGTCCCGCCGGTCGCCGAGGGTGCCGTGCACGTGTACCACCAGTACACGATCCGCGTCCCCGAGGACCGGGACGGCTTCGTCGCCGCGCTGAAGAACGAGCACAACGTCGGCGCCGGCGTGTACTACCCGATCCCGAACCACCGCCTCCCGTCGCTGACGCACTTCGCGCCCGGCCTCGACCTGCCGGAGACGGAGCGCGCCGCGCGCGAGGTCGCCTCGCTGCCGGTGCACCCGTCGCTCAGCCAGGGCGACCTCGAGCGCATCGTCGCCGCCGTGAACGCCGTCGCGAAGGCGGGTGCCTGATGGCGGACCTGCGCGCCGGTCTCCTCGGCGTCGGGATGATGGGTCGCCACCACGCCCGCGTGCTGCGCGAGCTGGACGGTGTCGAGCTCGTCGCGATCGCCGACCCGGGCGGCGACCCGCACGGCGTCGCGGGCGACCTGGAGATCCTCCCCGACATCGACGCGCTCATCGACGCCGGCGTCGACATCGCCGTCGTCGCGGTGCCCACGAGGTTCCACGAGGACGCGGCGCTCAAGCTCGCGGCCGCGGGCGTCCACACCCTCGTCGAGAAGCCGATCGCGCACACGGTCGACGCCGGTCAGCGCATGGTCGATGCCTTCGCCGCGGCGGGCCTGGTCGGAGCGGTCGGGCACATCGAGCGCTTCAACCCGGCCGTGCAGGAGCTGCGCCGCCGTATCGAGGGGGGCGAGCTCGGCGCCCTGTATCAGGTGGTCACGCGTCGGCAGGGTCCCTTCCCGTCGCGGATCGCGGACGTCGGGGTGGCGAAGGACCTCGCCTCCCATGACGTCGACCTCACGGCCTGGGTCGTGCAGAGCGACTACGAGCGCGTGTTCGCGCAGACCGCCTTCAAGAGCGGTCGCGAGCACGAGGACATGATCACCATCACGGGACGCACGGCCAACGGCGTGATCGTGAACAACATCGTCAACTGGCTGAGCCCGATGAAGGAGCGCGTCACCGTCGTCACAGGGGAGAAGGGCGCGTTCGTCGCGGACACCTCCACCGGTGACCTCACCTTCTACGCCAACGGCACGATCCCCCTCGAATGGGAGTCCGTGTCCTCCTTCCGCGGGGTCTCCGAAGGAGACGTCACGCGCTACGCGTTCGCCAAGCGCGAGCCGCTGCGCGTCGAGCATGAGGCCTTCCGCGATGCCGTGCTCGGGCAGCAGACCGACGTCGTCACCATGGAGCAGGGACTGCGGACGCTGACCGTCGTGGAGGCCGCTCTGAGCTCCGCGCGCAGCGGTGATGCCGTCGTCATCTGAGCCATGAAACGCATCTACCGCACGCTGCGGCGTCTCCTTCCGTTCCTGCCGCCGTCGGCGCGGAGGTTTCTCGTCGTCTTCGGCATCGTGTCGGCGATCCTGGCCGTCGTCGACGTCGTGGCACTCATGCTTCTCGCGCTCGCGCTCGCGAGCACCGTCGCGGGATCCGGTGTGGCGCTTCCATTGATCGGGCAGGTCCCACAGGATCAGATCCTCTGGTTGATCCTGGTCCTCGCTACCGTCGTCGTGGCGAAATCGGCCGCGAACGTCTGGCTGCAATGGATCGCGACGCGTCGGTTCGCCTCCTATGAATTGGCGGTGGGACAGGAACTGTTCAGCGCCTACATTCGGGCCTCATGGACTGATCGGATATCGCGCAACAGCGCCCAGATCGTTCAGATGTCGGATACCGGCATCGCGAGTGTGATTGCGGGTTTCCTCCTGCCGGTGATGACTCTCCCCGGCATGATCGTGACCTCGGTGGGCGTCGTCGGAGTCATCGTCGTGTCACAGCCGCTGACAGCGCTCGTGACCATCGTCTATCTCGGGGGAATCGCGGTCCTCCAGTACTTCGTCTTGAGCGGAAAGACACGACAAGCCGCCCGCGTGGCCAGGGATTCGTCGTTGCGTGTCGCTGCGCTGATCTCTGGCATGGTGGCCTCCCTGAAAGAGATCACGCTCCGCGACAAAGCGGATGAGGTCAGTGACGTCGTGAAGCAGAATCGCGCTCGCACGGCCCGTGCGCGCGCGAACTCAAGCTTCCTCGCTTCGGTACCGCGGTTCATCTTCGACGCCGCCATCATCGGCGGTTTCATTGTCGTCGGAGGCGCGGCATATCTCACCAACAACGGCGATATGGCGGCGACGGTCTCCGCAGTCTCTCTGTTCGGAATCGCCGGCTTCAGGCTGGTGCCCTCGCTCTCCGGTTTCCAGTCCGTGATCACCCGGACCCTTACCTCCGGCCCCTATGTCGACACCGTGATCGCGGATATCGAGGCGTCGAAGCGGTTCCTGGCGGATCGCGAGGTCCTCGGCCGAGAGCCCCTGCCCGCGGAGCCGCGGCTTCTGGAGCTCGAGAACACGAGCTTCACATTCCCCGGCAGCGACGTCCCTGCCGTGCGAGATGTCACCGTGCGGATCCCGCTGGGCAGTACGGTGGGGATCGCCGGTGCGTCCGGAGCCGGAAAGTCGACTCTCGTAGACCTGCTGCTGGGGCTCCTCACACCGACTGCGGGCCGCATCCGCGTGGATGGCCGTCCACTCGAGGACGTTCTCGCCGCGTGGCGTACCCACGTCGGATACGTGCCACAGGAAGTGACGCTCTTCGACGGCACGATAGCGCAGAACATCGCCCTGTCTTGGGGTGATGATTTCGATCGGTCTCGGGTCGAGGACGCTGCGCGACGCGCGCAGCTGTGGAGCGTTATCGAAGGCCGCGCGGACGGTCTGGAGACGCGAGTCGGAGAGCGCGGTCTGAGCCTTTCCGGAGGGCAGCGGCAGCGGCTCGGAATCGCGCGTGCGCTTTACAATGACCCGCTGGTCCTCGTCCTCGACGAGGCCACCAGCGCACTGGATACGAAGACGGAGGCCGATGTGTCGCAGGCCATCCGTGACCTCCGAGGCGATGTGACTGTGATCGCCGTCGCTCATCGCCTGAGCACGATCCGCGATTCGGATCAGATCCTCTTCCTTCACGATGGGACCATCGCGGCGCAAGGCAGTTTCGATGAGGTCGTAGCGAAAAGTCCGGAGTTCGCACACCAGGCGCGCCTCGCGGGGTTGGCGTGAGACGGATAGAGCGATGAGTATCCGGTCATTCGCGACGCGGCTCGCGCGGACGGCACTCGGTGTCCTCCCTGACGCTCTGCTGGGGAAGATGCTTCCTGGGCGCCTCGGATGGCAGGGCGGGGTTCCGGTGTCTGCACGGCCGAACGGAGAGGTTCGGCTTCTCGTCACGCCCGTCAACTCCGCGGGCCAAGGATATCAGTGGGCACGCGCCGCGGAGATTCTCCCGGACGTCGGGGCGCAGAACGTCACGATCGGAACGGTGGCCGCGACGAACTTCCGGTTCCCGACCGATCTGACCGTGCCGGAAGGAGCGTTCGTCTTCTCAAGAGGATGGCAGCGTCGTCAGCGGGCCGCCGTGGAGTCGGGTTTCACCCACGTGCTCTTGGAATCGGGCCGATATCTGTACGGGACGGATCCGATCCGAAGCCCGCTCGAGGTCGCCGAGGAGGCGGTGAGACGCGGCACGCGCGTGGGACTCGTCTGGCACGGTAGCGATATTCGGCTCCCGAGCGCCCACGCGCGGTGGGAGCCGGACTCGCCCTTCGGCACGCACGGCGCGTATCCCCTCGATTCTGTGCGCGTTCTGGAGACGAACGCGCGAAAGAACCGTCGTCTCGTCGAGGAGTCCGATCTCCCGGTCTTCGTCTCCACCCCCGGTCTGCTCGACGTTCCCCGATCCAGGTGGCTCCCGGTGGTGGTCGACCCGGCGCGGTGGCGTTCGGAGCGCGAACCGTTTGCGGCAGGCAGGCCCACAGTGGCCTATGTGCCGAGCAATTCTCCTATGAAGGGCGACGCTCGCATCGATGACATCCTGACGTCCCTCGCTGACGAAGGGCTGATCACGTACCGCCGTCTGCAGGGCATCGCGTCCCAGCGGATGCCGGAGGTCTATCGGGAGGCAGACATCGTCCTCGACCAGTTTCGGCTCGGAGATTACGGCGTCGCGTCGTGCGAGGCGATGGCGGCAGGTCGCCTCACCCTCGGGCACGTGCACGAGGAGGTTCGTGAGACCGTTCGGCAGCGGACGGGCCGCGAGCTGCCGATCGTCCAGACCCGCCTCAGTGAGATCGAGGTGCGATTGCGTGAAGTCCTGAGTGCCCCTGAGCGGTGGGCGGACACGGCGGCGGCGGGACCCGAGTACGTTAGGGCGGTACATGACGGCAGGATGTCCGCCGCCGCCCTCGCTCCGTTCCTCGGCCGGCAGCCCGCCACCCCGTGAAGCTGCGCTGGTAGTTTCCAAAGATCCCTTCCCTCTGTGACGCCGAAGTACTCTGGAGCCTCTGTGACTGACATCCGACGCCCGCGGATCCTCTGCGTATCCTTCTCCGACATCCGATCGGACGCCCGGGTATTGCGGCAGCTCGATGTACTTGCGCGTCACGGTGACGTGACGACGTTGTCGTATGGCGACCGCCCTGATGCAGCAGTGGATCACATCGAGATCGATAGAAGCCTCCCTTCGCTTCCTCAGACCATTCCCGGCGTCCTCAAGCTGGCCTTACGTCGTTACCGTTCCGTCGCGATGGACGCTCCTGCGGTGCGAGCCGCGCGCCTGGCCTTGCAGGGTCGCTCGTTCGACATCGTCGTGGCTAACGAGGCCCGGGCGCTGCCCTTGGCCTCCCTCGTGCAGGGATCGCCTCGCGTGTGGTGTGATCTGCACGAGTGGGCGCCGGCGGAGCGCTCGCACGTTCTGTCCTGGAGACTGCTGATCGCTCCTTTCATGGACTGGGTGTGTCGGGAATACCTGCCTGGGATCGCGGCGTCCACCACCGTCAACGAATCCATCGCGGATCTCTACGCCGATCGCTTCGGCGTCCGGCCCGAGGTGGTGCGCAACGCGATTGCATATCGTGCCGATCTGTCGCCATCGCCACTGGCCGACGACCGGATACGTCTCGTTCACAGCGGCGGCGCGGTTCCCGGGCGCAACATCGAGGCGATCATCGATGCCGTTGATCGACTGGGGGACGGGTACACTCTCGATCTCTTCCTCATCCCCTCCAGACATGCGGATCAGTACTGGCGTTCCCTCACAGAGCGCATCGCGTCCAGCCCGCGGACGACCTTGCACGCTGCCGTGGCTCCCGAAGAGCTCCCGCAGACGTTGAATCCGTTCGATCTGGGGGTGTACCTCCTTCCTCCGCACACGCCCAACCACAGGCTGATGCTTCCGAACAAGTTCTTCGACTTCGTACAGGCCCGTCTCGGTTTCGTCTTCGGCCCCTCCGTCGAGACAGACCGCCTGATCACTACACATGGGCTCGGCGTGATCACCGATGGGTATGCGCCGGAAGACCTCGTGCGAGCGATCCGCGGCCTCTCCCGTGCGGAGATTCGCGGGTTCAAAGCGCGCACCGATGCCGCCGCCGAAGCCCTCTCATCGAGCACGGACGTCGCCACCGAGGAGGCGCTGCTGGTACGTCTCCTCGAGGCACGTTGAGGCCTGAGGAAGCCGCAACAGGGCCGGACCCGCGACCGGCATGGCTTCTGGATCAGGCCCGGGCACGCCGCGGGCTGTCAGCGAGCGCCGCGACGCGACGTGAGCAGGGCGCGGCCTGAGGCGAGTCCGGAGAGGCCCCGCGCACCGGGCCGGGCCCATCGGTGCAGGACTTGCCAAGCGGCAAGCGCGCTGTCCCTTTCCAGCGCGATGATAAGGTCTGCCTCTGCCGCCGCGCGACGCAGCTCGGTGCTCCGACGAGCGGCGGACGCGAAACGCCAGCCCCCGTCGAGGGGACTCAACCGCTTGATGTTGCGGCCGATGACGGATCTCTCCAGCGCTCGGGCGAGCCGGCTACGTGCGGGGAGCGCCGCCGCTCCGAGACGGATGAGCGTTGTCGCCGCTTCGGAGTCGCTCGCGGTGGCGGTGACGAGCGCGACATGGTCGCGTTCTCCGTCCAGCGGAAGGGATTCCAGGGCCGAGGCGAAAGAGCCGCTGGGGGAGAGCAGCATGATGTTCATCGGCCGTCCCCATCAGCATCGATGCGCTTCGTCCAGGCCTCGATGCGAGGCGCAAGCTGCGCGGCGCGGGAGTACCGTTGGGAGTACGTGCGCGCCGTCATCCGGTCGTCGTCGCTTTGTGTCGCCGCGTGTTCAGCCGTCGCGACGAACGCGTCGGCGATCGCGTCGGCGGTCATCCCTGCGGAACCGTACCAACCGGGGTAGTCGGCGAGCGTGCGGGACGTCTCGTTCTCCGGGTCGTGCACGGAGACGATCGGCAATCCGGTGGAGGCGTACTCGTAGACCTTGCCGCCGGTGATGAAGCGCCCGGCGCCGAACGTCAGGACGAGGGCGTCGAACGTCGCGTACGTGGCGGCGATGTCGGCTCGTCCCACAGGCCCGAGATACCTGATGTCGTTCTCCGCGAAACGCCCCATCGCCTGCACCATGTTCGCTCCAGGGACGCCGAAGTGGTCGAGGTACCCGTAGAGGTCCATTCGTGCGCCGCGCATGAGCGGGCTCCGTTCCCGAGCAAGGGCCCAGCCGTCTACGAGCTCCAGCAGCGGGATCGCTCCGGAGATTGTTCCGATGTAGCCGAAGACCAACCCGTCATCCCGGTGATCGCGAGGAGGGAAGGTCAGCGGGTTGTCGTACCCGTTCTCCACGACCAGGAAGCGGTCGGAGAACTCGGGATACTGCTCGGCATACCAGTCCCGGATCGGAATGTTGACGAACCAGACCTCCGAGGCGCCGTCGATGAACCGCCTTTCCCACCGTCCGGCGCGACTGTTGGGCGGGAGCACCCGTCGCCCGGAGTAGATGTCGACCGACCACGCATCGCGATGGTCCATCACGGCCGGAACGCCGAACTCGGTCGAGAGAACATAGCCTGGAACGAAGTCCACGTTGGGGTTCGCTGTGCCGATCGCGAGGTCGAACGGATCCTCCGCGTGAAGTCGTCGGGCAGCAGCTTCAAGAAGTTTGCGCCAGCCGCCGTACGTCCGCTCGGGAAAAGAACGCTGCTCCGCTCGCGATCTGAGCGCCTTCCACAGTTCCGGGGCATGCGCATGGAACGCCCCCCACCGGCCGATGTCGGTGTCGAAGGCCGCGGATGGAAACGGGATCCGCACGATCTTGATGCTCGGGTCGATCTGGGCCTCGAGCGTCAGATCGGTGCCGGTTGAGATCTCGAAAGTCTCGCGGGGAACGGTGAGGACAGTGACCCGCCATCCGGCTTGAGCGAACGCGTTCGCTGTGGCCCACGCTCGGTAGACGCCACTTCCCCGCGACGGCGGGTACCCCCAGGCCGTGTAGAGAAGGTGCGGAGCGGGTCGCCCGGATGAGTTCATGAGCCGCCGCTTTCGATCCGCAGGTCCTCCGAGGTCGTATCGTCCCTCTGGGTTTTCCGTCGATTCTCGCGGCGTTGCACGAGCCCGTTCTGCCAAGCCCGAAGACGGCGTTCCAGGGGACGCTCGACCGTCACATGCAGAAGCCAGGCGAGGGCTATGGAGGAGCACAGCAGCACCAGGATCCACACGGCTCCCGTCTTGCCATACTGCAGGCCGATCTGCTCCCGGAGCGCGTAGATCAGCGTGGCGTGGACGAGATAGAAGGCGTAAGACCATTCGCCGAGAGCGACGAGGACACGAGAGCGCCCGATGCGCGTCCGCCCTTCCAGATCGGAGACGGCGCATGCACAGATCAGCAGGGCGAACAGCGCGGTCATGATCTCGCTGACGTGGCCGACCAACACCCCGTAGACCACGGCATACTCCGGTCGGCTCTCGAGCAGGCTCACGCTCGACAGGTAGGCCGCCATGAGTACGACCGGCAGCCAGATGGGGAGACGCGGACGCCAGCCCTGGCGGAAGGACCAAGCGAGGCACATCCCTATGACGAACTCGTTCAGACGAAGTACCGGCCACGGCAGCATGGCGAGCCAGCCGGTCGGATCCGCGAGGATCGCCACGCGCGCGAGGACGCTCAGCGCCAGGATCGTGATCGCCGCCCAGAGCGCGGCTCGTCCGCTGAGGAGACGGAGCGCCTTCGTGATGAAGGGGTGAAGGGCGTAGAAGAACATCTCGGCGGTGAGTGTCCACGCTGCGGGGTTGCCACCGAAGAGCACGACGGGGTCACGCGACCACCCCTGGAGGAGGAGCAGGCTCAGGATGAGGACGATGACGCTGTACGGCTTCACCCATGCCTGATCGGGGTCGGGAGAAAAGCTGTAGAAGACGGGGATCGCGATGAGGAGAGCGACGACGTGCAGCGGCCAGATACGGGCGAATCTGCGCCAGTAGAAGGTGCCGATGCCGACGCTGGGGCGCCAGGACCAGGTCAGGACGAAACCCGAGAGGACGAAGAAGAACGTGACGCCGAGGTATCCGTAACGAGCGACCTCGGCGACGGGGTCCGGAAGCGGGACGATGTTGCGAACATGGAAAAAGAACACCGCGAGTGCCGCCCACCATCGAAGGCTCGTCAACGAGTCCAAACGGGGGGTTCGCGCTCCGGCGGCGTGGTCCGCAGTCATGGGCAACAATCCTAGATCGGTGGAGTGGGACGTGAGGGCTGGCCGATGGTCGTTGCTCGCGCGGTTCTCAACCGCCCGAGGCCGCCGCTCGGGCAGCGGCCAGACCGTAGACGACTGAGGCGTGAGGTGCGGCCCAGCGGTGCGCGGCCTTCCAACCGGCAAGCAGCCCATCGCGCTCGAGCACGACGATGAGATCGGCCTCGGCGATGCGGCGCCGCGCCTCGGCATCACCGCGAACAGCGGCCGCGAAACGTCGGCCACGGTCGAGCGGACTCAATCGTACGAGCATCCTTCCCGCTGGCGACCCGCCCAGAGTTCCCTCGACACGTCGGATGAGTTCGGCGCCGCGAAGGCGAAGAGTCACCGCATCGATCGGCGCATCCACCGACTCCGCGGCGACGGCGAACAGGTCGTCCGTGGTGCGGGGCAACGCGAGTTGCCCGAGCGAGGAGGCGACGACGCCGGAGGGGGCGAGGAGCACCGTCTTCATGACCTCGCCCTCTGCATCTCGACGACTTCCTGAAGCTCGGCGATCCGGGGGTCGAGCTGCTTGCGGCGTTGGAACCGCTGTGCCCATCGCCTGGCGGTGTCCTGATCGCGAGGCTGCTGATTCGAGGCGGCATCGGCTGCTTGGACCAGCGCCTCCGCAATCGCTTCTGGGGTGAGCGCCGTCACGGGGTGCCACGCAGGGTATCCCCGAAGGACGTCGCTCGCGGCGTTGCCAGGATCGTGAACCGACACGATCGGCAACCCGGTGGCTGCATACTCGAAGACCTTCCCGCTCGTCACGTATTTTCCGGTGCCCAGGGCAAGCAGCAGCGCATCGAAGCGCGCATAGACAGCGCCGATCTCCTTCTTCGGGACCGGGCCGCGATAACTGATGCCCAGTTCCGGGAACCCGGCGAGTTGGCGGGAGATGGTCTCGTTCGGAGTTCCGGAATGGTCGAGGTGACCCCAGATCTCCATCGTGGCGGAGGCCGCGGTGGCCGACCGTTCACGGGCGAGGCGCCAGCCTTCCACCAGTTGTGCGATCGGAACCGCCCGAGTGAGGGTTCCCACATACCCGAAGGTCAGCGGAGCTTCGCCCTTGTGGCGCGGCTCCGTCTCGGGAGCGGCATCGTATCCGTTCGCGACGACGCGGAAGCGCTCAGCGGCCTCGGGGTAGAGGCCGGCGTGCCACCGGAGGATGGCCTCATTGACGAACCAGACCGAGTGTGCGTTCTCGATGAGTTTCCGCTCCCATCGGGCTACGGGACTGGATGCGCGGTGGGTGCGTGCGCCACTGAACACATCCAACTGCCACGCATCGCGGTAGTCCATGACGTAGGGAACGCCGTGCTGTGCGTGCAACACGTGCCCGGGTATGAAGTCAACGTGCGGGTTGCCCGAGCCGAGCACGATGTCGACGGGGGTGCGGGCGTGGACCGCGAGCGCTGCGTTCTCGAGAGCGGGCTTCCACGGCCCGTACGTGCGCTCGGGGAACGATCGCTGCTCTCGTCGTGCGTTGAGTGTGTTCCACAGCTCCGGCGATGACGCTCGCATCCGCGACCATTGGCGAAGGTCGTTTTCGAAGGCCGCCGCCTGGAACGGGACCCGTACGATCTCGATACGCGGGTCGACGGTTCGTTCGAGTGATTCGTCCACGCCCGTGGAGAGGGTGAACGTCTCTCGGGGAACGGTCAGAACGGTGACCTTCCATCCCTGCTCGGCGAAGGCATTCGCCGTCGCCCAGGCCCGGTATACCCCGCTGCCTCGGCACGGGGGAAAGCCCCACGCGACATACAACAGATGGGGCGGTTGCGTGGCTCCCGTCGACGCCATGTTCACCACGCGATGTCACCTCTTATCCACACCCGCTCCATCGTAGCGGGGCGCGACAGGCGGAGATCTGTATGGGGCAGCCCGTACACTCGTCTTTCGTGAAGATCGTCAGCGTCGTCGGCGCCCGCCCGCAGTTCGTGAAGCTCGCTCCCATCCACAAGGCGGCGCTCGCCGCCGGAGTGGAGCATGTGATTGTGCACACCGGTCAGCACTACGACCCGATGCTGTCGGATGTGTTCTTCGACGACCTGGGCATCGGCGCACCGGATGTGCACCTCGGGGTGGGGAGCGGCTCACATGGCGTGCAGACGGGGGCGATGCTCGCCGCGCTCGACGCCGTGTTCGACGAGCACCGTCCGGCGTGGGTCCTGGTATACGGGGACACGAACTCCACTGTCGCGGCAGCCCTGAGTGCCGTGAAAATGCACATCCCGGTCGCGCATCTCGAAGCCGGTCTGCGCAGCTTCAACCGTCGGATGCCCGAGGAGCACAACCGTGTGATGACGGACCACGCCGCTGATCTTCTGCTTGCCCCGACGCAGGTGGCCGTCGATCATCTGCGTGACGAGGGCCTCGCGGCGCGCACCGTCCTGGTCGGCGATGTCATGACCGATGTCCTGTTCGAAGTGCGGGACCAGGTGGCGGACGAGGGCTCGGCGCTGCGCGACGAACTCGGGCTGGCGCGGGGCGGATACTATGTGGCGACCATCCATCGTGCCGAGAACACCGATGACCCGGCACGCCTGGCAGAAGTCGCAGCAGGGCTGGCCGGGCTCGACAAGCCCGTCATCCTCCTTGCCCATCCACGCGTCGTCGCCAAGGCGGCTGCGCACGGGGTCGCGCTCACGCAGGGTTCCCTGATCGCGCACGCGCCGCTCGCGTACCCGGATCTCATCGCCGCTGCACTGTCTAGCGCGGGCGTGGTGACCGATTCCGGAGGGCTCCAGAAGGAGGCTTTCCTCCTCGGCGTGCCCTGCACGACGGTGCGTACGGAGACCGAATGGGTGGAAACGGTCGAGCTCGGCTGGAACGTGCTCGCGAACACGGCGGAGGAGATCGCAGCTGGCGTGACCCGTCCTCGTCCGATCGAGACCGCAGCGGCGCCATACGGCGACGGCCACGCGGCCACACGCGTCATCGAGGCTCTGCAGACGCACGGTGCCGATATCTGACGAGGAACTCGTCGCTGGGAGGCCACCCACGCTGCGCCCCGTAAACTAGACCTCATGCGTATCGCCGTCGTGGCCCTCGGAAAGATCGGGCTCCCTCTCGCCGTCCAGTTCGCCTCCTCGGGTCACGACGTGATCGGCGTCGATGTGAACCAGAAGGCGGTCGACACCATCAACGCGGGGCAGGAGCCGTTCCCCGGAGAGGCGCACCTGCAGGAGAGGCTCGCCGAGCTCATCCCGTCCGGACGCCTCCGTGCGACCACGGACTACGCCGACGCGATCCCCGGTGCTGACGCCGTCGTCCTCGTCGCCCCGGTCTTCGTCGACGACGAGACCTGGGAGCCCGATTTCAAGTACATGGATGCGGCGACCCGCTCGCTCGCCGAGCACCTGACCCCTGGCACGCTCGTGTCGTACGAGACGACGCTTCCGGTGGGGACGACGCGCAACCGCTGGAAGCCGATGCTGGAGGAGGGGTCCGGCCTCACCGAGGGCGAGGACTTCTACCTGGCCTACTCGCCGGAGCGCGTGCTCACCGGCCGGGTCTTCGAAGACCTTCGCAAGTACCCGAAGCTCATCGGCGCGCTCTCCGAGGAGGGTAACCGTCGCGCTCGCGAGTTCTACGAGGCCGTGCTGCAGTTCGACGAGCGCCCCGATCTTCCTCGCCCGAACGGCGTGTGGGACCTCGGCACCACGGAGGCCTCGGAGATGGCCAAGCTCGCCGAGACCACCTATCGTGACGTGAACATCGGTCTCGCGAACCAGTTCGGCCTGTTCGCCGCTGCGCACGGTATCGACGTCTACAAGGTGATCGAGGCCTGCAACTCGCAGCCGTACAGCCACATCCACCGCCCCGGCATCGCCGTCGGCGGACACTGCATCCCGGTGTACCCCCGCCTGTACCTGTCCACCGACCCGGACGCCGACATCGTGCGCGTCGCGCGCCAGCTCAACGCCTCCATGCCGGAGCGCCTGGTGGCGCAGGCGGAAGGCATCCTCGGCGATCTGAGCGGTCTTCGCGCCGTCGTGCTCGGGGCCGCCTATCGCGGCGGCGTCAAGGAGACGGCGTTCTCCGGCGTGTTCCCGACGGTCGACGCGCTGCGCGCTCGCGGAGCCGAGGTCGTCGTGCACGACCCGCTGTACACCGACGAGGAACTGCGTCGACTCGGGTTCGAGCCGTACGATCTCGGGGGACCGGTCGACCTCGCCATCCTCCAGACGGACCACGCCGACTATCGGGAGCTCAGCCCGGCTCAGCTGCCGGGAGTGAAGCTGCTCGTGGACGGTCGCGCCGCCACGGACGCCACGCTGTGGTCCGGAACACCGCGCCTCGTGGTGGGGACGGCAGCCTGATGGATCTTCTCGTCGTCGGGTCGGGTTTCTTCGGCCTCACCATCGCCGAGCGCGCCGCGGAAGCGGGCCGCAAGGTGACCGTCATCGATCGCCGCTCGCACATCGGCGGCAACGCCTACAGCGAGGCGGAGCCCGAGACCGGGATCGAGGTGCATCGCTACGGTGCGCACCTGTTCCACACGTCGAACGCGACGGTGTGGGAGTACGTCAACCGCTTCACGTCGTTCACGAACTACGTGCACCGCGTCTACACGACCCACAAGGGCGTCGTCTTCCCGATGCCGGTGAACCTGGGGACGATCAACCAGTTCTTCCAGGCCGCGTACACGCCGGACCAGGCTCGCGCTCTCGTCAAGGAGCAGGCGGGCGAGTTCGATGCGAGGTCCGCGGCGAACTTCGAGGAGAAGGGCATCGCCCTCGTCGGCCGCCCGCTGTTCGAGGCATTCTTCCGCGACTACACCGCGAAGCAGTGGCAGACGGACCCGCAGAAGCTCTCCGGCGACATCATCAGCCGGCTCCCGGTGCGCTACACCTACGACAACCGGTACTTCAACGACACGTGGGAGGGCCTGCCCACGGACGGCTACACGGCGTGGCTCGAGCGGATGGCCGACCACCCCCGCATCGAGGTGAAGCTGGATGTCGACTACTTCGACGAGTCCCAGCCGCTGAACAAGAAGGCGACCGTCGGTCAGGTGCCGGTGGTCTACACCGGTCCCGTCGACCGCTACTTCGACTACGCCGAGGGGGCGCTGAGCTGGCGCACGCTCGACTTCGAGCAGGAGGTGCTGGACGTCCGCGACTTCCAGGGCACCAGCGTCATGAACTATCCGGACATGGACGTGCCGTACACGCGCATCCACGAGTTCAAGCACTTCCACCCGGAGCGCAAAGACGTCTACGAGTCCGAGAAGACCGTGATCATGCGGGAGTTCTCCCGGTTCGCCGAGCGCGCCGACGAGCCGTACTACCCGGTGAACACCCCGGCCGACCGCGAGGGCCTGCTGGCGTACCGCGAGCTCGCGAAGGGGGAGAAGGACGTCCACTTCGGCGGTCGCCTCGGCACGTACCAGTACCTCGACATGCATATGGCCATCGGGTCGGCGCTGTCGCTCTGGAACAACACTCTCTCCTAGACTCGGAATCGTGAGTCACGCTGCTGTCGGGGCGCCCGGGACGCCCCGGCGCTATCTGCATTCGCTGTGGCTGCTGTCCGCGCGCGACCTCAAGGTCCGCTATGCGACCAGCTTCCTCGGTTACGTGTGGTCGGTTCTCGACCCGCTGGTGATGAGCGCGATCTACTGGTTCGTGTTCACGCAGGTGTTCAGCCGCGACGTCGGCGAGCAGCCGTACATCATCTTCCTCATCAGTGCGCTGCTGCCGTGGGTGTGGTTCAACAGCTCGGTGTCGGACTTCACCCGGGCGTTCAAGAAGGACGCCCGCCTCGTCCGCTCGACGTCGATCCCCCGTTCCATCTGGGTGAACCGCATCGTCCTCAGCAAGGGCATGGAGTTCCTGTTCTCGCTGCCGGTGCTGGTGCTGTTCATCGTCATCAACCTCCTGTTCGAGAGCCACGCCGACCAGGTCGTGCAGATCGGCTGGGGCGTGCTGTGGGTGCCGGTGGCCATCCTCATGCAGACCGTGCTGCTCGTCGGGCTCGGCCTGCTCGTCGCTCCGCTGTGCGTGCTCTACACCGACCTCGAGCGCACCACCGCCCTCATCCTGCGGGCGATGTTCTACGCGACACCGATCATCTACAACGTCACGGACCTGCCCGGCATCTTCCAGACCCTCGGCGCTTTCAATCCGCTCGCGGGGATCTTCATGCTGTACCGCATGCCGTTCTTCCCCGATCAGTGGAACCCGTTCACGCTCACCGTCAGCGCCGTGATGTGCCTGCTCATCCTCGCGCTCGGCGTCTGGGCGTTCCGGCGTCTCGAGCGCCCCGTCCTGAAGGAGCTGTGATGGACGCCGCGATCGACGTGCAGGACCTCGGCGTCCGCTTCCGCCGCAACAGGCGCGGGCAGCGGAACTTCAAGGACCTCTTCGCGGGGGCGTCCCGGCGCTCGCGTCCCGGGGAGTTCTGGGCGCTGCGCGACGTCTCCTTCACCGTGCAGCCGGGCGAGTCCATCGGCGTCGTCGGTCGGAACGGGCAGGGGAAGTCGACGCTGCTCCGCCTCGTGGCCGGCGTCCTCCTGCCCGATGAGGGCACGGTGAGCGTGAACGGCGGCGTCGCCCCGCTCATCGAGATCACCGGCGGATTCGTCGGCGACCTCACGGTCCGGGAGAACGTCCGCCTGACCGCCGGACTGCACGGCATGTCGAAGGACGAGGTCGCCCGTCGGTACGACGACATCATCGCCTTCGCCGAGCTCGCCGGATTCGAGGAGACGCCCTACAAGCACCTCTCGAACGGCATGAAGGTGCGTCTGGCGTTCTCCGTCGTCTCCCAGCTCGACGAACCCATCCTGCTCGTCGACGAGGTGCTCGCGGTCGGCGACAAGGCCTTCAGGGAGAAGTGCTACAAGCGCATCGACGAGCTGCTCTCGGACGGCCGCACGCTGTTCTTCGTCAGTCACAACGAGCGCGACCTGCGCCGGTTCTGCACGAGGGGACTGTACCTGGACCGCGGCACGCTCGCCCTGGACGCCCCGATCAAAGACGTCCTGGACCGCTACAACGCGGACTACTCCGTCTGAGACGACGCGCCGACGCGGAACCTCAGAGGCCGACGAGGTCGCGCAGGTCCGCCGCGGCGGAGCGTGCATCGTCGATCGCCCCTGACACTCCGGAGGCGCTCTCGATCGCCGCTCGCAGCGCCACGAGGCGCTGGGCGTAGGCCTCGACGCCGGAGCGCCAGGAGTCCTGGATGGACGACGGCGGCAGTGCGTCGCCCAGGCGCTGCGCGTCCTGCTGGAGCGAATCCACGACAGGAAGCGCGTCCTGGCCGCTCGCTCCGGCGATGATGTCGAGTCCCCGGTCAGCGGAGTTCAGCCACCCGGACACCTTGTCGCGGAAGACCTCGACCGTCGGGTCGCCGACCGGGGGTGCGGTCGTGATCGGAGTCGGCTCCGGGGTCGCGGATCCGGTGGGAGTGGGTGCGGGAGTGGGGGTCTCCGACGGGGTAGTCGTCGGAGACGCACTCGCGCTCTCGACGGGCTCAGGGGCACCGTCGCGAGGCAGCAGGAAGAACAGCAGCAGTCCGACGATCGCGAGCGCCGCGACGCTCAGCCCGACGATCAGCCACACCCGACCGGTGCGCTTCGGCGCGGGGGGAAGCGGGGCCCACCGTACTTCGGGTTGCGGCTCGTCCACGTCAGGCCTCCAGGGGGCCCATCGGCTCCCAGGTGCGATCGCGGCCGATGCGGCCGCCGTCCCTGAGCCCGCGGAACAGGTTGCTCGTGCCTCGGACCGTGCGCTCCACGAAGACGAGCCGGATCAGCTCCTTGAAGAACGTCGCGGTCGTCCCGAGACCGAACAGCACGGGGTTGTAGACGCCGTGCACGCGGTAGTACTGCTTGATGAAGGCACGGTTGCGCATGATGTAGTAGCGGTAGGCGTTGCTCGAGGCGTTCATGTGCCGGATGCCCATGTCCCACTGGCGGATCTCGCGCGTGCGGCGCAGCACGAACTCGTCGACGATGACCGCGGTGGTCAGGCGCGAGGCCAGCCACCCGTACATCTGGTCGTCCCAGTAGATGAAGAAGCGGGGGTCGGGGAGACCGATCTGCTTCACGATCGAGCGGTGGATGAACATCCCCTCGAAGCAGCCGCTGTTCATCTCCTTGTAGCCGGAGGAATCGAAGCCCGCCGGGGCGAAGGGGATGGGGATGCCCATGCGCTCCGCGATGCGGTACTGCCAGTAGAACTCGCTGCCGTCGTAGTCGTAGCGCCGTCCCTGGATGCTCTTGAAGCGCGGTGCCCAGGCGCCCATCCGGGCGAGGCCGTCCGGGAGCACCTCGACGTCGTCATCCATCATCCAGATCCACTGGGCGCCGAGGTCGTACGCCGTGCGCATGCCCTCGCTGAAACCCCCGGAGCCCCCCGTGTTGACCTCGAGACGGCGATAGACGAGCTCGGTGCCGATGTCCTCTCGGAAGGACTCGACGACGTCGGTCGTATCGTCCGAGGAGGCGTTGTCGATCACGATCACGTGACCCGGCTTCGGGTCCATCGCGGTGATGCTGGTGAGCAGGCCGGTCAGCAGGTGCGAGCGGTTGTACGTGACGATGACGATCGCGGCGGAGGCGGGATCGAAGGCAGGGGCGTCGGTGGTCATGCCTTCTCCTCGAAGACCTGCTGCCAGGATTCGGCGGAGACCAGGTCCGGCAGGGCATCACGGTACTGGCGCTGGAGTTCCGGCCACCGTCGCCGCAGTTCGGCGTGCAGGCGCACGGATTCGCGCAGCATGCGGCGGTACTTGGCGCGGTCGCGTGTGTAGATGTTCTTCCCGGAGCCGTCGGCGGCGCTCACGAGAGCGCTGTCATACAGCGGGAGGCGCCACCAGTGCGCGTCGCCCTTGCCGAACTCCACCTCCGGCTGAGCGATGTTCGCGGGGTCAGGGCGGTGCACCCAGTGCGAGAGCAGCGTCTTCAGCGTGAAGATCCGCAGTCGCAAGCCGGTCGGGCTGTCGAACTCGTTCTTCGGCAGCCGCTTGTAGACCTGGCGGCCGTGGCGGGAATGCAGCACCCGGGCAGGGTCGCGATGGATCACCGTCTCCGGGTACTCGCCGGCAAGGGCGCGTGCGGCCGGCATCGCCGTCGCCAGGTTGCGGCGCATGTGGTCAGGTCCGGAGAGCACGTCGCGCAGGGCGCGATTGCGCAGCGCCACCGGGTAGTACTGCATCATCATGAGGTGCTTCAGATCCACACGGCGGCTGTGCACGATGAGGCGGCCGCCTCGGGGGGCCCCGGAGTGCAGGAGCCCGGCGACGATCCGGTTGCGGGCGTGGAAGTACGCCTGCCAGTCGATCGAGTCGTCCTTGTTTACCCAGGAGACGTGCCAGAGCGCGACGCCGGGCATCGACACGGTCGGGAAGCCCGCCTCGCCGGCGCGTAGGCAGAACTCGGCGTCGTCCCACTTGATGAAGGCGGGAAGGGACAACCCGACCTTGCGCACCGCGTCGAGCGGGATGAGGCACATCCACCAGCCGTTGTAGTCGGCGTCCATCCGCATGTGCAGCAGCGGCGACTGGCGCAGGTTGGCGACGCCGAAGTCGTGCGGCATCTTCTCCTGGTAGAGGTTGCGCCACATGAAGGGCCCCTCGTCGACGACCTCCGCCCAGCCGTGCAGCTTCGGGCGGTCGAGGAGGTCGAACATGTGTCCGCCGACGAGCACGGGCGTCGTCGCGAACTGACCGAAGACGATGGAGCGCCGCAGGGACTCCGGCTCGATGCGGACGTCGTCGTCCAGCAACTGCACGAAGTCGCTCTCCGGGCGCTGCAGGGACTCGTGCATCGCTCGGGCGAAGCCGCCCGATCCGCCGAGGTTGCCCTGGCGGATGACCTGCAGCGTCTCGCCCAGACGCTCGGCGACCTCGGCGTAGCCGTCCTGGTCCGCGACGAGCTGCGTGCCCTGGTCGACGAGGAAGATGCGGTCGACGAACTCCAGCGCATCGGGGGAGGAGGCGAGCGCCCTCAGGGTCTCCACGCAGTAGTCGGGCTTGTTGTAGGTCGTGATGCCGAGCGAGGCCTTCCCGGTGCGGGCGGGCTCCTGCTCGGTGGTCCACTCCGCGCCCTCGAGCACGGCGGGCTTCTCGTCGGCGACGATGTCGAACCAGATCCAGCCGCCGTCGCTGTACTGGGTGAGGTCGAGGTCGAACGAGGTCGTCGCCTCGCCGGTGACCTCGCGAGTGGCCACGCGCTGGCGGACCCCGCCGCCGTTCGAGCGGTAGACGAGGATCGTCGCCGGTCCCGTGGTGCGGACCGTGAGCTGCACCTCGCGGACGCTCGTCCAGTGCTGCCAGTACGACGCCGGGAAGGCGTTGAAGTAGGTGCCGAGGGAGACGCGCCGACCGGCCACGATGCGGGCGCGGTGCCGGCCCAGGATATTGCCCAGGTGTGCGCGGCTGGAGACCCGGACCGGTTCCTCCTCGATCACCGACCACGTTTCCGGATCCGCGTACAGCGGGAGCAGATCGGGGTCGCGATCGAGCGGGAAGACGACGTTCTGAAGGACGTGGGCCACAGGGAGGTTCTCCGTTGTTGGTGCCGCGGCCGCTGCCGGAGGGCAGCGCGCGACTCGACGAGCAGTGAGTAGCCTACCGGTGGTCGCCTTCGGATCTGCGGAGAGCCGAGCCCCGCGCTCGGCGCGGCTGGCTAGACTGACCGCGATGAAGGTACTGATCACCGGCGGGGCCGGCTACATCGGATCGACCGTGGCGACGGCGTGCATCGAGGCCGGGATCGAGGTCGTGGTGCTCGACGATCTGTCCACGGGTCTCGCGGCCTTCGGGGAGGGGCGGCACCTCTACGTCGGCGACATCGCCGACGCCGCCGTCCTCGACCGGCTGCTGACGGAGCACCCCGACATCGACGCGGTCGTGCACTGCGCCGCGCGCATCGTCGTGCCGGAGTCCGTGGCCGATCCGCTCGGCTACTACGACAGCAACGTCGGCAAGACGATCACGCTCCTCCGGCGCCTCCGCGACGCGGGCATCCCGCGCGTCGTGTTCAGTTCCTCCGCCTCGATCTACGCGGGGGAGACGGGCGACGGGGTCGACGAGAGCGGGCGTCTCGCCCCCTCGAGCCCCTACGCGACCACGAAGGCCATGGTCGAGCAGATCCTCTCCGATGCCGCCGCCGCCGGGGACTTCCGGGCCATCGCGCTCCGCTACTTCAACCCGATCGGTGCCGACCCGAAGCTCCGGACCGGACTGCAGAACCCCACGCCGTCGCACGCGCTCGGCAAGATCATGCAGGCACGCGCGGCCGGTGAGCCGTTCACGATCACCGGCACGGACTGGGCCACCCGCGATGGGTCGGGCCTGCGGGACTACATCCACGTCTGGGATCTCGCGCTCGCACACGTCGCGGCGGTGACCCGTTTCGACGACGTCGCGACGCCGGAGCAGCCGTACCAGGTGATCAACCTCGGCACCGGAGACGGCGTCACGGTGCGGGAACTCGTGCAGGCCTTCGAACGCGTGACCGGGGCGCCGCTGCCCGTGGTCGCGACCGATCGCCGACCGGGGGACCAGGCCGGAGCCTTCGCGATAGTGGATCGGGCGCGCGAGGTGCTGGGGTGGCGTGCGGAGCGCTCCGTCGACGACGGCGTGCGCGACGCGCTCGCCTGGGCGGAGAAGCTCCCCACCATCCGCTGACCGGGGGCGAACTCACTCCTGCGGGCGCAGGGTGGGAATGGTCCCCGTGTGCGCCGCGTCGATGTTCTCCCGCCACGACCGGGACTGACCGGCGCGGAGTGCGCACAGCGCGAGCATGAACCACCCGGCGCCGACGAGGGTGAAGCTCTCGAACATCGAGTCCACCGCGAGGGTCACGAGCGTGATCGGGGTCCAGGCGTAGACGACCGAGCGGCGGACGCTCGCGACCAGCCAGGACCGGATCAACGCGATCCCGCCGAGCAGCAGGAACAGCACCAGCCCCGCCGCGCCGAGCTGCAGCAGCACGTCGAAGAAGGCGTTCAGCGCGCTCTGGTGCCGGTCGTCGAGCTGGAAGTTGATGAACGTGAAGGGGTACTCGCCTCGAGCCCAGTCGCCGAACCATCCCCACCCGGTGATGGGCTTCACGGCGACGAAGTCGAGGATCATGTTCCACAGCTCGGCCCGCATGGAGAAGTCGGAGCCGGCGTCGAGCAGCGCGATGATCTGGTGACGCAGCGCGAATGCGACGGTGAGGGCGAGCGCGACCAGGACGCCCAGCGCCCATTGCACCAGGTTCCGACGCGCCGGAGCGGTGTGGCGGACGATGGTGAGCGCGACGGTCACGATCCCCACGGCGACCGCCAGCACGAGCACCGTCGGTGAGGACGACAGGAAGGCCAGGCCGCCGGCCAGGGCGACGGAGACCACGGCGAGCGGGGGGTCGACGGACTGGGTGCGCCACTCGATGACGAATGTGATCAGGGCGAGCACCGCGATGAAGCCGAGCATGTTGCGGCTGCCGAACAGCCCCTGGACCGGACCGCCGGCGGCGAGGTTGCCCTGGATGTCCAGGAACGCGAACGGGAGGTCGAGGAGCACCCCGGAGAGGATCTCCACGCCGAGGGAGACGCCGAGGAGCACGCGCAGGGTGTCGCCGAGTGCGCGGACGGTCTGGAGCGTGTCGCGGATGTGCCCGATGGTGATGGCCAGGAACGCGTACCCGAAGAGCGACAGCCAGCCCAGCACGGTGTCGGAGCGGTCGGTCGTCCACACCAGGCTCACGAGCGCCCACGCGAGGAACGCCAGCAGGGAGGAGGGCGCGATGCGCAGCGGGGACAGCTCCTCCCTGCGCACCCAGAGGATCGCGGCTCCCAGGAGGCACAGGGCGGTGATGACGGTGGCGAGGGTGACCGGCGACGTCATCCGTCCGATGGCGAACGAGCCGAACACGGCGGTCAGTGCCGCGAGCGTGAAGGCCCTGGCCATCTCGGCCGAGCCGAGGAGACGGGCGAGCGGATGCACCGTCACGGCACCCGCCGCGTCGCCGTGCCGCGCTCGAACACGAGGTCGCGCTCGCCGACGCCCACCAGCGGCACCGACTTGAGCTTGAACGACAGCAGCACCAGGAGCAGCCAGCCCCACAGCATGATCGGCGTGGACTCGGTGAGGCCCTGCACCAGGAGGACGACGGTGTACAGGCTCGGCAGCAGGGTCAGCGGGGAGTACGGGCGGTGGGCATCGAGGTCCCACCGCGGGCGATCGACGGCGAAGAACCAGGAGCGCCACAGCAGGCTGCCGTACGCCACGGCCATCAGCACGAGTCCGAGGACGCCGAGCTGCAGCAGCACGTCCAGCCACATGTTGTGGGCGTGGAACACGGTGATCCCGTGGTCGACGATCCAGCCGTCGAAGGCAGGGTCCGTGGGGACCCACGGGCTGGAGAAGCCGTTGCCGATGATCGGGTGCTCCCCGACGCGTTCCAGGACCGCCGACCAGATCTTGTTCGAGCGGCCGGTGAGATCGGCGCTGCGGCCGAGGAGACCGAGGAGGGGCTCGCGCAGCAGCCACAGGGCGAGGGCGAGGACGGCGGTGGACCCGATCGCGACGACGTAGATCCGGGTGCGGGCGGTCGGCGACGCTGCACGGCGCATCAGCAGCGCGACGACGAGGACCACGGCGGCTGCACCGGCGCACGCGAGCGCGGTCGCGGACGCGGTGCGGAAGAGGAAGTACGCCGCGAGGATCATCCACAGCGCGAGTGTCGTCCGCCAGCGGGCCTTCGCCGCGAACAGCACGCCGAACGTGATCAGCGCGAACAGCGAGACGATGCCGAGCAGATTCGCGTTGCCGAGGATGCCCTGGATGCGTCCCCCGTCGAACAGGTTGTCGCGGACCCAGTACCACTGGGGATCGATCTTCCCGGCGGGGATGTCCGCGAAGTTCGGCAGGAGAGGGCCGTGCAGGACCAACGACACCCACAGCTCGAGTGCGAGGGAGAGCCCGAGGATCCACTTGAAGGCGGACGACAGGGCGCGCACGATCTCGTGCCAGGTGAGCACGTGCGCGATGAACAGGCCGTTCACCGTGACGGCGGCCAGGAGCATGCCCGTGGCGACGGTGGGAACCCGCCACTGGGACCAGGCGACGGAGAGGAGGGCGAGCGCGGTGTAGCCGACGGCCGCCCAGGGGAGCCGGCGCCAGCGGAAGGGCTGCGGGCGGTTCCTCGCGAGCATCGGGACGCCGATCGCGAGGGTGGCCGCGCTGAAGAGCGCGAGCACGATCGCGGCGCCGATCTCGCCGAGCAGGTTGTACACCGCCGAGTGCGCGAACGCCACGAAGAGGACGGCGATGACGTATCCGCGCAGCAGGAGGTGCCCCGTGGACTCGCGCTCGGGCGCGGTGGGCAGGGCTGCCACCGGGTGCTTGGTGTACTGGGCCATCGCGACTCAGGCTACCGCGACGTGCCCGGATCCGACCTGTCCGTCGCACCGGGCTCTACGCTGGGGGCATGCTGCGCAGCCTCACCAACGTGCCCCGCGACTATGCCTGGGGATCGCCGTCCCTCCTCGCCGAGCTCGAGGGCCGCACCCCGACGGGTGCGCCGGAGGCCGAGGTCTGGTTCGGCGACCACCCGGGAGATCCCGCCGACCTCGCGGACGGGGGGACGTTGGACACGGTGACGGGCGGCACGCTGCCGTACCTGCTCAAGCTCCTCGCCGCCGCGCGGCCGTTGTCGATCCAGGTGCACCCGACCAGGGAACAGGCCCAGGACGGCTGGGCCAGGGAGAGCGCGCTGCCGCTGGACGACCCGCGGCGGAACTACCGCGACGCCAACCACAAGCCGGAGCTCATCGTCGCCCTGAGCGACCGCTTCGAGTCGCTCAGCGGCCTGCGTCCGATCGCCGACACGCTGCGCCTGCTCGAGGCCCTCGAGGACGGTCCGGGGGTGCGGTCTCTGCGGCAACGGCTCTCGGGTGAGGGCGACCCGCTCGGCGACGCGATCGGCTGGCTGCTCGGTGGAGGAGCACAGGAGGAGGTCGAGGAGATCATCGGCGCCGTCGTCGCCGCCGCCGCCGGCGCCGCAGGGGAGGAGTTCCCGGCCCTGCGTGCGGTGGCCGCGATCGCCGAGAGCTCGCCGGGTGATCCCGGGGTCGTCGTCGCCCTGCTCATGAACCACCTCGTGCTGCGCCGCGGCGAGGGCGTCTTCCTTCGGGCGGGGCTGCTGCACGCCTATCTCTCCGGCCTCGGTGTCGAGATCATGGCGGCGAGCGACAACGTGCTCCGGGGCGGTCTGACCCCCAAGCGCATCGATGTGCCCGAACTGCTCGCCGTGCTGGACACCACGCCCGGCGAGGTCCCGGTCCTGCGGCCCGCGGGCGACGAAGCCGTGACGACGTACCCGGTGCCCGTGCCCGACTTCGCCCTCCGACGGGTCCGGATCGACGACACGGCGGTCACTCTCGACGTGTCCGGCCCGACCATGGTGCTGGCGACAGCCGGCTCCGTCCGGGTGACGGCGGAGTCGGGAGCGGAGGTCTCCGTCCCGATCGGCACGGTGGCGTTCGCCGACGCCGACGAGCGCTCCCTCACGCTCGCCGGGGCGGGCGAGGTCTTCGTCGCGACCCCCGGCCGCTGAGGGGTCGAGCGCAGGCGCGCGACACGCCGGTGGAAGCTCATGAACCTTCAAGAAACGCTTGAGGGTTTACGATCCGCGACTTGACCCGAGCGAATGACACGGGTGTAATTAGGTGAGCACGGCCCGCCAGGGGGGCGGTTTCTGAAGGGTTGGAGGTCGAGATGACGGGTTACCGTTCCGATGTGCCGGAAAACTGGTTCGTCGATCCGGTCAACCTCGGTGTTCCCGGGGTCCGCCGGTCCGACCCGGACGACGACAACGCCCTTGCCTGGCAGAGCGACGCGCTCTGCTCGCAGACCGACCCCGAGGCCTTCTTCCCGGAGAAGGGCGGCTCCACGCGGGATGCCAAGCGCATCTGCACGGCGTGCGACGTGCGTGGCGAGTGCCTCGAATACGCGCTGGCCAACGATGAGCGCTTCGGGATCTGGGGCGGCCTCTCCGAGCGCGAGCGGCGCAAGCTCAAGCGCCGCGCCAGCTGACGCCTCCACGGCGCGGCTTCGTGGGCGCGCCGGGAGCGGTGCGCTTCCCGGACTGACGCCCCGCATAGGCTGACCACGTCATGCCAGCCCGAGTTCATGCCCTCATCGTCGCGCGCCCCGGCCCCTCCGCCCGCGCCCAGCTCCTCCGCACGCTCGACGCCGTCCGTTCCCAGACGCTCCCGCCCGCGGCCGTCACGCTGATCATCTGCGGCGACGCCACCACAGCACGGGAGAGCGACGCCGTCGCCGCCACCGTCGAGGGCATCATCGAGGCGCGGTCGTCGACCTCGTTCGCCGAGGCCCTCGAGCTGGCGCGCCCACGCGTCCTCGACGGATCGGCGATCTGGATCCTCGCGCAGGACACCGCGCCGCACCCGCGGGCGCTGGAACGGCTCACGGGCATGTTGGAGCGTTCCCCGTCCGCGGCGATCGTCGCTCCGAAGCTCGTGGCCACCGACAACGAGCGCGAGATCGTCTCCCTCGGCGTGAGCATGACCACCTTCGGCCGCTCGGTCGAGCTGGCCGCCGGGGAGCTGGACCAGGGACAGCACGACCGGATGGACGACGCCCTCGGGGCGGACATCCGCGGCCTGCTCATCCGCGGCGAGGTGCGCGACGCGCTGCGGCCGGACCCCGCCCTCGGCGGTGCCGACGAGGGCCTCGACCTCGGCGTCCGCGCGCGGCTCGGAGGCGGGCGTGTGGTCCTCGAGCCGGCTGCGAGGGTCTCCGCGGCCCCGGATGGTCCGGCGGCGCTACCGGCAGGACGAGCCCGGAGGGCATTCGTCACCCGTCTCGCCCAACTCCATCGGCGCCTCGCCTATGCGCCCGCGGCCGCCGTGCCGCTGCACTGGCTGACCTTCCTGCCGCTCGCGCTGTGGCGTTCCCTCACCCATCTCATCGGCAAGCGGCCCGAGGCGGTGTTCCCGGAGTGGGGCGCGGCTCTCCTCGCGATGATCCGCTTCGGCGCCGTGGCGCGATCGCGCGCCCGTATCCGCTCGTTCCGATCCTCCACCTGGGCGAGCATCGCCCCGTTGCGGGTCACCCCCGCGCAGCTGCGGCGCCGGCTCGACGACGGTCATGGCAGCGAACACGGTGCCGTCAGCGAGCTCCGCTTCTTCTCCGGGGGTGGGGCCTGGGCGGTGCTGGCCGCGCTCGTCGTGAGCATCGCCTCCTTCACCAGCCTCCTCGCCTGGCCGGCGCTGGGGGGCGGGGGCCTCCTGCCCCTGCGCGAGACCGTCGCCGCGCTGTGGCAGGACGCGGCGTGGGGGATGCGCGGGCTCGGCATCGACCTCGTCGGCCCTGCGGACCCGTTCGCCGCGATCGTCGCGGTGCTGGGCTCGCTGTGGCCCGGGGCGCCGTCCTTCGCGATGGTGCTGCTGTGGATCCTCGCACTGCCGCTCGCCGTCCTCGGGGGATGGTTCGCCGCGACCCGCGTCACCGACCGAGCCGGCCTGCGCATCTTCGCCGGTATCGCGTGGGCGCTCGCGCCGACGTTCCTCACCGCACTCGTGGACGGTCGGCCTTCCGCCGTGCTCGTCCACCTGCTGCTCCCGTGGCTGTTCCACTCGGCGGTGGTCGCCCACCGTTCCTGGGGCGCGGCCGGAAGCGCGTCCCTGCTCCTGGCGGCGGTCGTCGCCTGCGCGCCGGTCCTCGCTCCGGCGCTCGCGGTGCTGTGGGTCGTGGCTCTGGGGATCGTGCTGGGAACGGCGCAGTTCCGCGGGGCCGGCCGCCTGCTCTGGCTCCCGCTGCCGACCGCGGCGCTGTTCGCTCCTCTGATCTTCTGGCAGCTCGCCCACGGCACGGCCCTCGGTCTGCTCGCCGATCCCGGACGGACGTGGCTCGGGCCGCAGGCGGCCGCCGACGCCGCCGGCCGCCTGGCGGTCGCCGGTGGCTTCCCCACGAGCGATCTGGCAGGGTGGGCGACCGTCCTTCCCGGCACCTGGGCGGCGCTGCTGTGCGCGCCGCTCGCGCTGCTCGCACTGGGATCCGCCGTCTCGCCCCGGTGGCGTGCGGGGATCACGCTGCTGGTCGTCGCGCTCAGCGGGCTCGCCACGGCGTTCCTCGCCGTCGGTGTCAGCGTCGCCTCCGCAGGAGCGACCGCGGTCCCGCTCTGGCCGGGCACCGGTCTGAGCCTCGCCTGGATCGGCGTCGTCGGCGCGGCGACGATCACGCTGGACACGGCGCTCATGCTTCCCCGACTGCGCGTGGCCGCCACGGGACTGGCCGCCCTCGCGCTGGTGGTGTGCGCGGTCCCCGCCCTCACCGCGTTCCACGGCGACCGTTCCGCGCTGACCAACGGCCCCGAATCCACGCTGCCCGCCTACGTGCGTGCGCAGGCGGCCGGGGACCGTCCGATCTCCACTCTCATCCTCACGCCGCAGAACGACGGCGGTCTCGCCGTCGAGGTGGTGCGCGGCGCGAGCGAGACCCTGGGAGCGCAGACGACGATGCTCTCCACGGCGGTCGAACCGCAGGGGACGGACCTCGCCGTCCTCGCCGTCGATCTCATCTCCGCCCGCGACTTCGACGCGCCGGCGCAGCTCCTCGCGCAGGGGATCAGCTACGTCCTCCTCGCCGAGGTACCGGGCGAAGGGGATCGCGCACGCACCCTGCGCACGGCCTCCGTCGCGGCGATCGACCAGCGGGCGGGCCTCGTGCAGGCCGGTTCGACGGACCGCGGGGTCCTCTGGCGCCTCGAGGGTGAGCCGGCGGAACCGGCAGCGCTGAGCGCGACGCAGGAGGGGACCGCCAGGGTCGTGGTGACGCTGCAGCTCCTCGTCGTGCTCGCCGCGCTGCTCCTGTCCATCCCGACGCGCGCGTCGCGTCGGGCCGCCAGAGCGCAGTCGAGGATCGTCGGCAGGGCGCCGGAGGAACCTCTGGTCCTGCCACGCCACGCGGAGGACTCGGTGCCGGACGCGGCCGTCGTGCCGCCGGTCGGTACCGTCGAGGACCCGCAGGACGAGCCCGCGCTCGCCGACGAGGCGCTCGCCCCGATCGCCGATGCCGAACCCGCTGACGACGGTGCAGACCCCCGCCCGACGGCGGACGGCGAGGAGGACCGGCCGGATGTCTCGTCCGCCGACGACCAGGGAAGCACCGGCACCGAGGAGGACCACCGATGACGGGCACTCGCGCGTTCCGCGTCGCTGCGACCAGCGCACGGGTCGTCACCGGCGTCGTGGTCGCCGCCGCCTGTGTGCTGGGCGTCGCGACCGCCGTGCACGCCCCCTGGCCGACTGTCACGCACGAGCCGGCGCAGGAGCGGGTGACCCCGCTCCCCGGAGACAGCGTCCTGGTGTGCGCCGGCGACTTCCGCGCGCTCGGTCGCAACACGGCCGCGCCGTCGGAGATGCGCCGGGCGGCGACCCCCGAGCTCACAGCGGGAGGCACGAACGGCGTCCCGTCGCAGACGGGGCTCGCGGTGCCGGACCTCGTGGACGGGCAGGAGGTGCCGGTGCTCACCGGACTCGTCGAGGGGCGGTCAGCACCGCTCATCGCCGGCGCCGAGTCGTCGACTCTCGCCGCGGAGGACCTCGCCGGCTTCGCCGCCTCACCCTGCGGAGTGCCTCGGCTCGAGTCGTGGCTCGTCGGCGGGTCCGTGGGCACCGGAGCCGAGGACGTCGTCCTCCTCGCGAACACAGCCGACGTCCCCGCGACCGTGACGCTCGCGGTCTACGGATCGGCCCGAGGCGGACGGACGGTCATCGTCCCGCCGCGCACGCAGACGGCACTGCCGCTGACGTCCATCGCTGCGGGCAACGACGTCCCCGTCGTCAAGGTGAGTGCGGTCGGAGCGCCCGTCCGCGCCGTTCTACAGTCGGCGCTGATGCAGGTGCTCGACCCGGTCGGGGCCGACCAGCAGGAAGCGGTGTCGGGACCGCAGCAGCACGTCGTGCTCCCCGGTGTGCAGGCCTTCGCGGCAGCAGGGGACCAGGGCGACATGACGGTGCTGCGTCTGCTCGCGCCCGGAACGGACGCGCTCGCTGAGGTCCATGTGACCGCCGAGGGCGGTGGCGCCGGTCTGGACGCGTTCACGGTGCCGCTCACCGCCGACGAGCCCGCGCAGGTCTCGCTCAGCGGTCTCGAGCCGGGGACCTACACCGTGGAGATCGAGGCCGATGCCCCCGTCGTCGCCGGGGTGCGGCAGCAGGACGGCTTCGGAGCGGACTCCGATTTCGCGTGGGTCACCCCCGCACCGGAGATCGACGCGGAGGTCGCCTTCGCCGTGCCGTCCGGTCCGTCCCCGCGGCTGCAGCTGGCCAACACGTCCGATGAGGAGACCACCGTCTCCCTCTCGACCATCGACGGGGGCTCGCCGCAAGAGATCGTCATCCCGGCGGGGGAGACCCGTGGCCTCGACGTCGCAGCGGACACGACCTACGTGCTCCGTCCGGAGGGAGAGGTGCACGCCGCCGTCGCGATGACGGCGCCCGGCGCCCTCGCCGTGCTTCCGGTCCCGCCGTCGCCGGGGGTCGAGGCGTCGATCACCGTCTACCCCTGACGGGCGGGGTCAGCGGTCGTGGCCGAGATCCCACGGCTCCCGGCCGACGTACTCCGCCGCCGCACGGAAGACGGCACTCTCGATCGCCATCCGTCGATGCGCGGCGTCGTCGTGTCCCGGCGGGAGCAGCCGCTCGATCGGGATCCGGAAGAGGACGATCCTCCGCTGATCGCGGTCGAGGTGCCAACGCGGCACCTCGCCGTCGGCGTCGTACGTCGGCAGCGCACCGATCTCGAATCGGACGTCCTGGAGTTCCGGCCACGTCCCGCGCAGGAACTCGACCGCTGTGCCCACGGTGAGGTCGAAGCGATCGATGCGGCCATCCAACGGGGCAAGCGGCGGCTTCACGACTTCGCTGCGTCCGAGACGACCGTGCCGGCCGTGCCTGGCACCGCGGCGAGCGGCGGCGGCGGGGACGGAACGGCGACGGGGCATGCCGAAAAGTCTAGGCGCTGTGGCGGCTCCCGGCGCGGCAGCCCCGCCGCCGCCGGGAGGCGCCGTACGCTGACGGAGATGGACGGACGACTGTGCTCGAAGGTCGGCTGCGCGCGCGAGGCCGTGGCCACCCTCACGTATGACTACGGCGATCAGATGGCCGCGCTCGGGCCGCTCGGTGCGGCGAACGATCCGCAGGCGCACGACCTCTGTGCGCCGCATGCGGACCGCCTCTCCGTCCCTGCGGGATGGCTGGTCGTCCGCCACGAGGCCCTGCGCGCCTGACCGACGCGACCGGCGAGGTGGTCAGGCGCCCAGACGGCGACCCGTCAGTCGCTCCGCACGTCGATCCGCGTTGTCCAGCGCGCGGCGTTCGCGCTCGCGCCGGAGGACGGTGACGCCGACCAGCACGAGCTCGGGCGGCGCCGCCGGTACGGGGGAGATGAAGGGTGCGGCCTCGGCGAGCAGGTCGCGGGCCACGCGTTCCCGAGCAGCCGGGAGCATGCGCGGGGCGCTCACGAGGAATTGGGAGATGCGGCGGGCGAGCCGATCAGGAAGCCGCGCCACGTCGGCGACCTGCGCCCATGCCGTCAGCGCCGGAGGCAGCGTGGGCGCGAGCGTGACCAGCTGCGGGGTGCGCACCCGCTGGCTGTACGTGCCGGCGACCAGGTCGCCGAGGCGCTGGGAACGCGCCGTGAAGGCCCCGACCAGGACGGCGAGGCCGCCGAAGGTGAGATAGATCTCGAGGACGCCGAGCAGGGCGCGGATGAACGCGTGACGGAACCCGGCCGCTCCGCCGTCCATCCGTACGATCCTGCCGCCGACCGCGAGCTTTCCGAGGCTGCGTCCCTTCAGCGCCACCTCCATCGTGATCGGCAGGATCACGAAGCTGACGACGAGGGAGGCCACGAGGGCGATGCGGTCGGTGGCGGTGTCGAGCACGCCGATGTCGAGAAGCCAGATGCGAAGGAAGATCGACCCGACGAAGACGGCGTAGCCCAGCAGCATGTCGATGACGGCCCCGGCCGCCCGGAGGAGGAACCCCACCGGCTGGACGTCGATCGCGACCGCCTCGCCGGAGAGCACCTCGTCGGAGACGTCGATCTGCGCGGACATGAGTACAGTAAATCAGGTGGATGCCGATGCCCTCACCGATGCGCGCCGGTCCGAATGGGAACGGCTGGACACCCTCAGCCGTGCCCGCCTGGACGGTGCCGGTGTCGACGAGCTCATCGTGCGCTACCGTGCCGCATCGGCCGACCTCGCGGAACTGAAGACGTCGGTCGGGGAGTCCCCGCAGGGCGCCTACCTCTCCACGATCCTCGTGCGTGCGCGGCTCCGGCTCACGGGGGCCGCGGACAGCATCCTCACCCAGACGTCGCGGTTCTTCCGCCTCCAGCTCCCCGCGGCGCTCTACCGCCTGCGTCGGACGACCCTGGTCATCGCGCTCGCCTTCGTGGCGGTCGCCGTCGGCACGGCCGCGTGGATCGCCGGTGACCCGGCGCTCGTCGCCACGCTCGGTCCACCGGACGCCTTGGAGCAGTACGCCGACGAGAGCTTCACCGGGTATTACACCGAGAACCCGGCAGCGGTGTTCATGGGGATGGTCTGGACGAACAATGCCTGGATCGCGATGCAGTGCGTGCTGTTCGGGGTGACCGGCATCTGGCCCGTCTACATGCTCGTGCAGAACGCCATGGGGCTGGGCGCGTCGGGGGCGATCATGGCGATCCACGACAAGGCCGACCTCATGGTCCTGTACATCCTTCCCCACGGGATGCTGGAGATGACGTGCATCTTCGTCGCCGCGGCCGCCGGCCTGCACATGTTCTGGGCCTGGGTCGCGCCGGGCCACCGCACCCGCGGCGAGGCGCTCGCGGAGGAGGGCAGGGCGCTGGCCACCGTCGCCCTCGGGCTCGTGTTCGCGCTCTTCCTCTCCGGGCTGGTCGAGGGGTTCGTCACCGGATGGGCACTGCCCTGGCCGGTCAAGATCGGCATCGGTGCCGCGGCCCTCGCGGTCTTCCTCATCTACATGCTCGTGGTCGGCAGGCGCGCCTATCGCCGCGGCGAGACCGGTGACCTCGTCGAGTACGAGTCCGGCACGCCGCGGCTCGTGGCGGGCTGAGGCACGGCGACCGCCGTCAGAGCCGCCCCGCCGCCTTGAGCTCGAGGTAGCGGTCGGCGATCCGCGGCGGGAGGTCCTCGGGGTCCGCGGCGATGGCTTCGCCACCGGCGCGGCGGATCGCGTCCGCGACGTTCTCGGCGTCCCGGAGCGTGCGCTCGGCGGCGGCGGCGAGATAGACGTCCTCCCGGGACTCCCGCGCGCGGGTGAGGGCGGCGATGCCGTCGTCCGTGACCGAACCGACCAGCACCGTCATGGCCCGTGAGGCGTCGGGGAAGGCACCGAGGAAGCCCCGTGCCGACTCGGCGGCGTCCTGCGCCGTGAGCACGACGAGAAGAGAGGGACGCGTGGTCAGCGTCCGCACCGCCGCGAAGGCCCCATGCCAATCGGTGTCGACGAGGCGGGCGTGCACCGGAGCCATGGCGTCGGTGAGAGCCGGCAGGAGCGCCGCGCCGTCCACCCCGGTCACCCGTGCCCTGGTCACCCTGTCGTGCATGAGCAGGTGCACGTGGTCGCCTGCCCGTGCCGCGAGCGCGGAGAGCAGGAGCGCGGCCTCCAGCGCCGCATCGAGTCGTGTGCCGTCGCCCACCCGGGCTGCGGCCGTGCGCCCGGTGTCGACGATGAGGACCACATGCCGGTCGCGCTCGGGGCGCCAGGTGCGCAGCATCGTCGTCCCCGCTCGTGCCGTCGCCCGCCAGTCGATGGAGCGGACGTCGTCCCCTCGCACATACTCGCGCAGGGAGTCGAACTCGGTGCCCTGTCCCCGGACCTGGATGCTGGTGTTCCCATCGAGCTCCCGCAGCCGCGCCAGCCGCGAAGGCAGATGCTTGCGCGAGGAGAAGGCGGGCAGCACACGGATCGCGCCACGGACGGGATGCAGTGCCTGTCGGCCGGCGAGCCCTAGGGGACCGCGGGAACGAAGCACGACGAAGGCGCTGACGAGCTCGCCACGGCGCCTCGGGCGGAGGGGGATGTCCACGCGCCGCCGTTCCCCGGGCGGAATGCGCAGGTGCTGCCGTTCCGACGGCGCTCCCGCGGTGGGCTGCCACGCGTCGCGGAGCAGGACGTCGAGCGTCCGCGTCCCCCGGTTCTGCACCGCCACGCTGACCGGCACCTGCTCGCCGAGCCGCGCGCGCGACGGGACGCGACGGGTGACGGTCGCCGCGCGCGGGTCGCCGGCCAGGACGACGTCGACGGCCACGAGGAGGAGGCACAGCCCGATCCACCCGCCCAGCACCGCGTACGGCGGAAACCCCGCCAGCCCGGCGAGGACCAGCGGCACGATGCCGACGGCGAGGGCGACGGCGAGACGGCCCGAGACGAACACCTAGATCGGCACCCGGGTCTGCTGCACCACGGATGTCAGCACGGCGTCCGCCGACACGCCCTCCATCTGCGCGTCAGGACGGAGCTGGAGACGATGCCGCCAGACCGGGACGAGCATCGTCTGCACGTGGTCCGGCGTCACGGCGGTGGAGGCGTTGAGCCAGGCCCAGGCCTTGGCCGCGGCGAGCAGTCCCGTCGAGGCGCGGGGGCTCGCCCCGAGCTCGACGGAGGGGGAGTGGCGGGTCGCGCGGGCCAGGTCGACCACGTAGCCGAGCACGTCGTCGGTCACCTCGACCCGGGCGGCGGCCCGCTGGGCGGCGCGGATCTCGTCGGCGCCGATCACGGCCTCCACACCCGTGAGCTCGCGCGGCGAGAAGCCCTGGGCATGGCGCCGGAGCACGGACACCTCGGCGTCGCGTTCCGGCATGCCGACGACGAGCTTCATCAGGAAGCGGTCGAGTTGGGCTTCGGGCAGAGAGTAGGTCCCCTCGTGCTCGACGGGGTTCTGCGTCGCGGCGACGAGGAACGGGTCGGGCAGCGCGCGGCTCACGCCGTCCGCGGAGACCTGACGCTCCTCCATCGCCTCCAGGAGCGCCGCCTGGGTCTTCGGGGGCGTGCGGTTGATCTCGTCCGCGAGCAGGATGTGCGTGAACACCGGGCCCGCGCGGAAGTCGAACTCCCCGGTCCTGGCGTCGTAGACGAGGGACCCCGTGACGTCGCCGGGCATCAGGTCGGGCGTGAACTGGACGCGTTTGGTGTCGAGCCCGAGAGCCCGGGCGAACGACCGCACGACCAGGGTCTTCGCCACGCCGGGAACACCCTCTAGCAGCACATGGCCGCGCGCCAGGAGCGACACGAGCAGGCCGGTGACCGTGCCGGCCTGGCCGACCACCGCCTTGTCGACCTCGGTGCGGACGCGGTGCATGGCCTGTCGCAGCGCGGCGTCGTCGGCGGGACTGTTCTCGTCGGTCACGGGGTCTCCTCGGCTTCGGTCGGGAAAGGGGTGTGGGGCGGACGGATGGTCATGTGCCGCTCCGCGGGGACTGCGCGCTCGTCTCCACGGCGGTCTCGAGCTCGTCGAGGCGACGGGCGAGCGCGACGAGGGCGGCGTCGTCGGTGGGCGGAGGTCCCGCCAGCAGGCTCTGCAGCGTGCCGCGCGGGATCCGGAGACGGTCGGCGGCGGCGTCGGCAATCTCGTCCGCGTCCGCGTGCACAGCCAACCCGAGTCGTCGGGCCAGTCGCCTCCGAGTGCCCTCCCGCAGTGCGTCCGCGGCGTGCGGGGCGTCCGCGGCCCTGGCCGTCAGCCGCGCGCGTCCGTGCATCGTCTCCGACGCGCGGACGGTCACCGGAAGGGTCTCGGCCACGAGCGGGCCGAAACGCCGGCCGCGGGCGAGCGCGACGGCAAGGCCCGCGGCGAGGAGCAGCAGGATCGCCGGGGTGACCCAGTCCGGGGTGAGGCTCCCGAGCGTGTCGGGGGTGGTGCCCTCGATGTCGGTGTCCTCGAAAGACGGGACGTACCAGACGACCCGGTCGGTCTGCCCGAGCAGGGCGAGTCCGAGCGCGGCGTTGCCGTCCTCGGCGAGGGCCGCGTTGCTGAACAGCTTCACGCCCTCGACCACCGCGCGGTATCCATCCCTCTCGTCGACGAGCACGGCCGCGGCATCGTCCTCGCCGAAGCACCCGGTCACGTCGTCTGCGGGGGAGAAGAGCCGATCAGGGCGGATGGCGCCGACTTCGGCGAACTCGGGGACTGCGCAGGTGGCTGTTCTCGGCGCGGCCGAACCCGACGCGTTCTCGCCGATCGCGAGTTCGGCCAGCAGATGCGTGCCTGTGGAGAGGAAGACGACGCGGTCGGCCGGCGCGAGGAGATCCGCCAGCGCGTCGTCGGAGAGCGTGTAGGGGTTGGTCAGGGCCAGCGTGGTGTCCTCGTCGAGGGCGGCGGCTGCCGCGGCCCGCGAGCGGACGACCTCGACCTCGACTCCCTGGTCCCGCAGCAGCTCGGCCAGGGCCAGGGCGCCGGTGCCGGACCGGCTCTCCGGATCGAGGGTGCCCCGCGCGCCGGGGCCGCTCGCCGCGAGTTGGGAGGCTGCGAGGGCGACCGCGACCACGAGCGCCGCGACGAGGAGCCACCCGAGGAGAGAGGCGGTCCGACGCCGCGGGCGCTCGGCGGTGGTGTCGACGGCGATCTCGTCCGATGCGACCGTCGTCACGCGGGCACCCCCTCGGGGCGGTGGGCGCGGAGGCGCTCGTCCGTCGCGGCGAGGTGCCGGTAGTCGTCCTCCGTGGCGGGATGCCGTAGGTAGCGCACGTCGTCGAAGGACGCGGCGGCCCGCCGCAGGGCGTCCGCCTCGTCGGTGAAGACCGCGCTCGCGGAGCGGGCGAGGGACTGCGCCGTCGCTCCGGGCGCCGGATCGATGAGGTCGCGCTCGAGCAGGCTGCGGGCGATCGCGCGGTAGCGGAGCACGACCGCGGCGTCCCAATCGCTCTGGCGTGCGCTGCGCTCGGCGTCGGCGCGGAGCTGTGCCGCGCTGCGGTCGTCGGCGGCGCCGAGGAGGTCGCCGTGCGCGCGCCGGATCGCTCTCGAGCGTCGGGGGCGCCCCCACACGATCAGCGCGGTGACCAGAGCCGCGGCGATGAGCACCGTGACCACGATGAGTGCGGTCGGGCCGACGCTCGCCCCGTTCTCCCCGCTGAAGAGATCGGCGAGGAAGCGCATCACGTCGCGGGCGAGGAGGTCGAACCACGTGGGCTTCGCGTCCGCGTACCGCGGATTGGACAGCTCCTCCTCGGCCCAGCGTCGCGCTTCGTCCCCGTCCGGGACGAAGACGTCGTCGAACCGTCGCATCATGACGGCGGGGTGCTGCCCGGCGCCGTCCATCCGGCTGCGTCCTCGGCGGACGGCGGGGCGGGAGGGGCCGGTGCGGGCGGCGGCGGAGGGGCGAACGCGGTCGGCGCGGGAGAGGTCGGGAGAGGACCCGCCGCGCCCGGGAACGGCATCGGCGTCACGGGGGGCCCGCCGTACGCCGGGGAGCCGTAGCCCTGGGACATCATCACGTGCTCCGGCACCTGCCGGGGCGGGGGAGCGCTGGTGACCGCACGGGCGGGATCGATCGCGAACGGGTCGCCGAGCTGGTCTTCCGGCACACCGAGGTCGCGGCGCTCCACGTGGGAGAGGAGCGTCTGGTCGAGTCCCTCGTAGCGCATCCGGCAGTCGAGGTAGACGAGCACGCCGCCGGTGCTCTGCACGACGATGGTGATCGCCTGCAGGATCAGCAGCAGCACCTGCGGGGCGAGGAGGGCGAAGACGTACGCGATGACGGCGCTCGGCTCGCTGGACCCGGTCGGGGCGATGACCGTCCCGAGGAACGAGGAGAACATGGCGGTCGGGATGCTGACCACCTGCATCGCCAGGCCCATGATGAGGCTGATGAGGAAGGTCACGCCGAACGCGACCCAGAACCGGCCGCGGGTCAGGCGCCACGACCGCACGAACGCCTCCCGGAAGCGGGCCCGCTCCAGCACGAGGATCGACGGGACGAGCAGCAGCTTGGTCGACAGCCAGACCGTGAGCGGGATCGCCGCCAGGGCCAGGAGCACCACGACGAGCACGACGATGCCGATCATCTCCGGGGTGCCCCCGAGACCGCCGGCGATGAGAGCGGCGATGACGGCCGCGACGATCGCGAGGCCGCCGAAGAGCGCGAGCACGGAGAGGGACGCGAAGCCGGCGAGCCGCCAGAAGGCCGGGGCCATGCGGCGCCACAGCATCCGCAGCGTGGCCTTGACGCCGACCGTCGCGTAGCCGACCTCGGCGGCCACCACCCCCTGCATGATCGCGGTGAACGCGACGGAGGCGAGCCCGACGACGAGGCCGGCGATGAGGTTGATGGCGATCGTGCCGGCGAACACGGCCTCGAAGTCGGGGGAGGAGGGGGAGACCGTCTCCAGCCGGGAGAACGTCGAGAACAGGACGAGCCCCATCACCCCGGCGGTGGCGATGACGACGATGAGCTGGATGACGACGGCGAACCCGAACAGGACCTTCGGGTTGTGCCGCAGCGCCGCGAAGGCCTTGCCCAGCAGCATGCCGAACGTCAGCGGATGAAGGGGGATGATGCCCTTCCGGGGAGCTGGGGTCCACGTCTGGCCGCTCACGGGCCTCCCTCCGTCGTGCGCTCCCATCGTGTCATATCCGGGCACTGAGGCGCAGACCTGCGGAGGGCGGGACTCGGTGCCATAAGGTAACAGTTATGACCTCACGCATCCTTGTGGTCGACGACGACACCGCGCTCGCCGAGATGATCGGCATCGTGCTGCGCACCGAGGGATTCGAGCCGGTGTTCTGCGCGGACGGTGCGCGCGCGGTCGACGAGTGGCGCGCGCAGCGCCCCGACCTGGTGCTCCTGGACCTGATGCTCCCCGGAATGGACGGCATCGAGATCTGCACGCGCATCCGCGCCGAGTCGGGCGTGCCGATCATCATGCTGACGGCGCGCAGCGACACGGCGGACGTCGTCCGCGGCCTCGAGGTCGGCGCCGACGACTACATGGTCAAGCCGTTCAACCCGAAGGAGCTCGTGGCCCGCATCCGCACCCGGCTGCGCCCGACGCCGCAGGCCTCCAGCGAGCAGCTGCGGATCGGCGACCTCACCGTCGACGTGGACGCGCACGAGGTGCGCCGCGGGACGACCCCGATCGCCCTCACGCCGCTCGAGTTCCAGCTTCTCGTGGCCCTCGCCTCCAAGCCGCAGCAGGTGTTCTCCCGCGAGATGCTCCTCGAACAGGTCTGGGGCTACCACTACAAGGCGGACACCCGGCTCGTGAACGTGCACGTGCAGCGGCTGCGGGCGAAGGTCGAGCTCGACCCGGACAACCCCAAGATCGTCATGACGGTCCGCGGCGTCGGCTACCGCGCCGGCAGCGTCACCTAGGGACCCCATGGCCGCGACGACTGCGACCACGGCCGTCGCCGTCCTCCGCGACTGGCGCGGCTGGCCGGACGTGCTGGCGGCGCTGTGGCGGCGCTCGCTCCGGTTCCGCACCCTCGCGATCACCCTCGTCGCCACGTCGCTGGCGATCCTCATCACGTGCGTCACGATGGCGCTGGTCATCCAGAACGACCTCTTCGTGTCGCGGAAGAACGTCGCGCTGGAGGATGCCCGCCGAGCGGTGGACCAGGCGCAGTCCCTCCTGGACGTGGCGGAGGTGGGCGACGACCCCGCCGCGCTCACCGATCTGTGGAACGGCATCCCCGACACCCTCTCGCGCACGTCGAGCGCCGACCTGCTCGCCGGCTTCAAGATCCAGGACGGCTCGGGGACGGTCCGGCTCAACGGCTTCACCGCCGGGCTCACGCCGGATCTGCTGAGCCCCGAGCTGCAGGCCAGGGTCCGCGAGTTCGACGACCGGCAGGCCTGGCAGTCGGTCGCCCTGCCCACGGAGGACGGCGGCGTCGTGCCGGGCATCGTCGTGGGGCAGCAGCTCCAGGTGCCGCAGGCCGGGACCTTCGAGATCTACTTCGCCTACGACCTCGCCGACGCCGACCAGACCCTCGTGTTCGTGCAGCGCACCCTCTGGATCGCCGGCATCGGGCTGGTGGCCATCGTCGCGGCCATCTCCTGGATCGTGCTGCGGACCGTGTCCACCCCGATCGTCCAGGCGGCCGAGACGAGTGCGCGGCTCGCGGCGGGCGATCTCGGCGTGCGGCTGGAGGTGCACGGCGAGGACGAGCTCGCGACGCTGGGGCGCTCCTTCAATGCCATGGCCGACAGCATCGAGGCGCAGATCAAGGAGCTCGGCGAGCTCTCCATGGTGCAGCAGCGCTTCGTGTCCGACGTCTCGCACGAGCTCAGGACCCCGCTGACGACGATCCGCCTCGCCGCCGACATGCTCAACGACCAGCGCGACGAGTTCGACCCCACGACCGCCCGCACCGCCGAGCTCCTGCACGCGCAGGTGCAGCGGTTCGACACGCTGCTGGCCGACCTGCTGGAGATCAGTCGGTACGACGCGGGGTCCGTGCAGCTCGAGCTGGAGGCGACGAGTCTCGCCCAACTCGCAGAGGACATCATCGAGCAGATGCGACCTCTTGCGGAAGGGCATGGCACGGAGATCCGCTTGGTGGCGCCCGGCGGCTACTCGCCGGTGGATATGGACCCGCGTCGTGTGCGGCGCGTGCTGCGGAACCTGATCGGCAACGCGATCGAGCATGGAGAAGGGCGTCCGGTCGTCGTCACGGTCGACAGCAACCAGCACGCGGTGGCCGCGGGCGTGCGCGACTTCGGGCTCGGGATGGACCCCGGAGACGCGGAACGCGTGTTCGATCGCTTCTGGCGCGCCGACCCGTCGCGGCAGCGCACCATCGGGGGCACGGGGCTCGGCCTGTCGATCGCCCTCGGCGACGCCACCCTGCACGGCGGCACCCTCGCCGTGTGGTCGGAGCTGGGGGTGGGCTCGCACTTCGTGCTGACCATTCCCCGCCACGACCGGGTGCTGGACGGCCCGAGCCCGATCCCGGTGGAGCCGCAGGAGCCCCTCACAGAACTCGGCGACGCGACCCAGCCGATCTCGATCGCCGAGACCTATTCCGATCTGCTCGACGGGAAGGACCAGTCATGAGCCCGCGCGCGAGGAGCCGATTCGTCCGTGGCGCCGCACTGGCGCTGGTCGCGCTGCTGCTTCCCGCGTGCGCCGGCCTGCCGACGAGCGGCGACGTCGCGGTCGGTCTCCAGCTGGGGGAGTCCCCGGACGACGTCGACGTGCTCCCCGTGGCTTCCGGTCCCGTCGCGGGGGCAGGCCCCGAGGAGATCGTCGAGGGGTTCCTCGAAGCCGGCATCACGACATCGGACAACTGGGCGACGGCTCGGGAGTTCCTGGCGCCTTCTCTGCAGCGCAGCTGGCGACCATCGGCGGGGGTCTCCATCGACGCTGGTCCCGAGGCCCGCACCCTCAGCTCGAACGTCCCCGACGACCAGGTGGAGGACGCTGAGGAGGCCGAGGTGCAGGTCCTCCTCGAGCTGGTCGCCAGCGTGGACGACTCCGGGGCGTACAGCGGTGCCCCCGGCGACTCGAGCGTGCCGTTCGCGCTCGCGAGGGGGGAGGACGGCGAGTGGCGGATCACCGAGGCGCCCGACGGCGTGGTGATCGACCAGAGCCGGTTCCCGAATGTGTTCGAGGGGTACTCGCTGCAGTGGTTCGACGCGCGCTGGTCCCGACTCGTCCCGGATATGCGGTGGTTCCCGCGACGCCAGAGCCCGGCGACGACCGTGACGCAGGCCCTCGTCAGCGGCACCCCGGCGGAGTGGCTCGATCCGGCCGTGCAGACGGCGTTCCCCGCCGACGTCCAACTGGCACAGGACGCCGTGCTCATCACGGGGCAGGCGGCCGAGGTGGCGCTGACCCGGCCCGCGGCGAGCCTGGACGGGACCACACTGGCCCGGATGCGCACCCAGCTGCAGGCCACGCTGAAGGCCGCGGGCGTGAACGTCACGCAGGTGCGTTTCAGCGTCGACGGCCGCGCGCTCGACGCGGGGGTCGTCGATGTCATCAGCACCCCGTCGGAGCCGGGGACGCTCGTGCTGAAGGACGGCAGGTTCGGTCGCATCGTCGGTGACGAGATCGCGTCGATCCCCGGGATCAGCGCGCAGATCCAGGCGGTCACGCAGCCGATCGAGGCGATCGACGTGGCCGCGGACGACGCGACCGCAGCGCTGCAGCTCGACGACGGCCACGTGTACCTCGCGACCGAGGACGGACGCAACGAGCTGGATGCCCGGCCCGGCCTCGTGCAGCCGTCCCTCGACCCCTACGGCTACGTGTGGTCGGTGCCCGCGGGAGCCCCGCAGGCGCTGCTCGCGGTCGGCCCGGACGTCGTCGGACATGAGGTCGCCGGCGCGTGGCCGAACGCCTCGGCCATCTCCGACATCCGGGTCTCCGCCGACGGTGCCAGGGTCGCGGCGGTGGTGCGCGTCGGCGGCCAGCTCTGGGTGGTCGTCGCGGCAGTCGTCCGGGACGGCGCCGGGGTGCCCACAGAGCTGGGTGAGGTGCGACAGCTGATCCAGCTCACCGAGCCGTCGACCGGGCTCGTCTGGCTGGGGCCCGATCGCCTGGCCGTGCTCACCGACTCCACGACGCCCCGTCTGATCGTGCAGCCGGTCGGCGGACCGGGCTCGGCCGAGAGTGCACCCAGCAATGCGGCGTCGATCGCCGGTGCCCGCACTCCGGCGGGTGTGCGCATCCTGGACGCGACGGGGCAGCTGTTCGCGCACGCGGGATCGGCGTGGCGGGAGGTGGCGGAAGGCGTCTCCGTCCTGGCCACACGAACCGGCGAATGACCTCTCCTGCACGGAACGGCCTCGGCGCCGATCGAGTCCCGCCACAAGGGAGATGGCTATCGGGAGCACGCGCCTGACGGCAGGATCTCGGCATGGGGTTCACGACACGGGTGGGCGCGCTCGCCGCGGAGACCGGGGCGCTGCTGCTCGCGGCGAGTTGTGCCGGATGCGACCGGCTCGGCATCGTGCTCTGCGATAGCTGCCGGGTCGCGCTCACCCCGAGGCCGCGCGACGTGCGGACCCCGGGCGGGTTGCGGGTCCGCGCCGCCCTCGACCTGGACGGTCCGGCCGCTTCCTGCATCCGGCGTCTGAAAGGAGCGGGGCAGACCGCGTTGGGACGACCGCTGGGCGCCGCCCTCTCCGCCGTCCTCCTCCCTGCGGTCGGACCGGGAGTCTGGGTGATCCCCGTCCCGACCTCGCGGGCAGCCTTCCGTCGGCGCGGCTACCGCGTCCCTGAGCTCCTCGTCCGGTCCGCCGGTGCGGAGCCGCAGCGCGTCCTCGCTCTCACCCGTCAGGTGCGGGACCAGCGGGAGCTGTCTGCCGTCGCGAGGGCCGACAATCTCCGGGGCGCGATGCGCGCACGCCGACGAGGGCTCGGCGCACCCGCGATCGTGGTGGACGACGTCGTGACCACGGGGGCCACGCTCGACGAGGCCAGCCGCGCCCTCGTCGCCGCCGGATTCGTCGTCGCCGGGGTCGTCGCGCTCGCCGCCACGCCGATGTCGGCCCGATCCGGATGAGGTTCATTGCAGACTCACCGGAGACACAGGGCCTCGGGCCGTGACATCGGCCGCGGGTCGGACTACGGTGGGGTGTCACAAGGCGACCACGGTCCGCCCTTGGCCGGGTGGACCGGGACAAGGAGGCAGCAATGGAAACGAGCATCGTGGGCGTGGGAGTGGGCATCACCGATCGCTTCCGCACCGTCGTCGAAGAGAAGATCGCCAAGATCCAGACACTCGCCGCCAAGGCGCAACGCCTGGACGTGAAGGTCACGCACCGCGTCTACCGCAACGGTCGAGTCCCGGACGAGACGGTCGAGTTGACGCTCGTCGGGAAGGGCCCCGTGGTCCGTGCCGAAGCGGTCGACGGCGACAAGTTCGTGGCGCTCGACCTCGCGATCGACAAGATGACCGAGCAGCTGCGCCGCGCGAAGGAGAAGCGCGTCGACGGACGACAGCATCCGCGAGGCCCGCACTTCGAGAAGGGCAGCGGTTCGCTCGAGGGCATCGACGTGCAGCCCGCCTCCGCCGAGGTGCTGCACGCCGTGGCGACGGGGAGCATCCCCGTGCAGAGCGAGGAGGAGGAGGACTACTCCCCGGTCGTCATCCGCACGAAGAGCTTCGAGGCGGAGTGGATGACGGTGGAGGAGGCCGTCGACCGGATGGAGCTCGTCGGGCACGACTTCTTCCTCTTCGTCGATGCGCGCACCGACCACCCGAGCGTGGTCTACCGCCGCAAGGGCTGGGACTACGGTGTCATCGCCCTCAGCACGCAGGCTCCGCCCGCTGAGGCGCTCGCCTCCTGACAGGACCGAGAACGGCCCGATCCCTGCGGGGATCGGGCCGTTCCCGTGTGAAGCTCGGGGGGCGTCAGTCGAAGATGCCGTCCAGGAGGCTGCCGATGACGAGCCCGCCGAGGATACCGGAGGCGAGGTCGCCGCCGCCCATGCCGCCGCCGCGACGGGGGCCGCCGCCCCAGCCCCCGCCCCAGTCCTGATCCTGCGGGCGCGAGGAGTCGATGTCCCGCTGTGCGAGTTGGAGAGCCTCCGCGGCGAGGTGGGCCACCCTGCGGGCCTGCGCCAGTGCCGCCTCGCGCGTCTCCTCGGCGGGCAGGAGAGCCGGCAGGTCGACCCGGAGCCGCTCGGCCTCGGCCAGACGGGTGCGGGCGTCGGCGCCGATCCATCCGCGGTGGCCGGCGATGAGGCCGCGAGCGACGCCGAGCTGCCGGTCGGCGTCGTCCATCGCGTGCTGCACCTGTGCGATGGACGGCAGGGGGTTTTCGGCCCGGTGTCGCGCCGTGGCGATGGCGTGGTCGAGGCCCGCGTTCGCTTCGCGCAGCTGGGAGAGCTCGGCGAACGGATCGTTGGGCTGCCCCGAGGGGGTGAGCGCGGCCAGAGCCGCCTGCAGCCGCGCGACGGCTTCCGCCACGGCGGGCGTGGAAGGAGCGGTCCGCGCGGCGATGAGGTCGTTGCGGGAGTCGGCGATGACCTCGGCCAGCGTCGACTCGGCGCGCAGCGCCTCGATCTCGAAGTCCTCGACGGCATCGAGCAGGGCACCGGCGCGGCGCGTCGCCTCGGTGGCCGTCTCCAGTGCGAGGTTCGCCTCCTCGTTCTGCTTCGCGGCACGGCGGCGCTCCGAGATGTCGGCGCTGTGGGTGGCGAAGCGGATCAGCTGCTCCGCCTCGGCGGCGCTCGCGGCGATCTGATGCATGGCGGAGTCGGAGTAGCGGGCGGACAGCCGGGACACGGTCTCGTCCGTCTGCGGGATGCGGGCGCTCAGAGCCTCCGCGTCGGCGCGCACCTGCGCGATGATCTCGGGCGCTCGCCGCACCTTCGCGACCGACTCCGCGAGCACGGTGGTCTTCTCATCGAGCAGGTCCTGGGCCCAGTCGCAGAGCTGCAGGATCCGCGCGTTCCGCGTGCGCAGTTCCTCATCGGTGTCCGGGATCTCGTCGTGGTTGAGCTGGTGGAGCTGGAACGCCTCCCGCAGGTGCGTCCGGACCGACAGCAGCGCGGCCTTGAGGTCGGACGTCAGGGACTCACCGAGCTCGGCCTCCGCGAAGACGAGCTCGTCGGAGGTGGTGCGGATCCGCTCGTCGGCGGCGACGAGTGCCTGCTCCGCGCGTCGGGCGAGGTCCGCGTCCTGCGCGGCGAGTTCTTCCTGTTCGCGTTTGCGTCTACCCCAAAATCCAGCCATGTGCCGATCCTAGTTTCCCTGGCACCCGCGCGGGCTGAGCATCCGCTTCAGGCGAACGGCCCGCCGCGCAGCTCAGGCGGGCACCGCGACGGCGTCCTCGCCGCCGACGGCCAACGGCGTCGCCTTCGCCGGACGTCCCCTCTTGGGTCGTTCGGTGGTCAGTTCCAGCGCCATCTCGGGGTGCGGGTGCTGCGCGAGCCGGGCCTCCGCCTGATCGAGCCAGCGGAGCTCGGCTTCCGCCGCGCAGATGAGGGAGTCGAGGACGAGCGACCACGCGAGGTCCTCGGGGCTGCCCGCCGCGAGCCCGGGGGAGGGCGTGCGGCGCAGCTCGTCCAGCCGCTGCTGTGAGGCGTCCCGCTGGCTGCGGAGGATGGTCGCGGCATCCACTCCGGGCAGCGTGGCGGCGACCGCGAGTTTCACGGCGAGCTCCTCGCGCGTCGCCGGAGCGCGGAGCACCGGGGCGGCGAGCCAGCGCGCCGCCTCGGCCGAGCCCGCTGCGGTGATGTGCCAGTAGACATGGCCGTGGTCGTCGGCCTCCCCGCGCTGGACGAGGCCGTCGCGCTCGAGTCGCTCCAGGGTGTTGTAGATCTGGCCGACGTTGAGGGGCCAGGTCGACCCGGTCCGGCGGTCGAACTCGTGGCGCAGCTGGTAACCGTAACAGGGGCCCTGATCGAGAATGGCGAGCAGGCTCTGGCGTACGGACATGGCCGGTCTCCCGAGGATGGTGGATGGAAAGCAGTGCCGAGTATATGCATACCCGGCAATTTCACTGACGCGGCGCGGCGGCCGCCCTTGCAGGCGACGTGGAGGTCACAGCCCGGTAACATGGCAAAGCATGCCTGTCGCTCGCCTCGCGACGACCGGCGAATGACCCAATGACAGGGAGATGACATCCGTGGCGAATCCTCTTGAGAAGCTGCTGCGTGCAGGTGAGGGGCGGATCATCCGCCGTCTGAACCAGGTGGTGAAGGCGGTGAACGCCCTCGAGGAGGACATCTCCCAGCTCACGGACGACGAGCTGCGCAACGAGACCGCCGAGCTGCGCGCCCGGTACGAGAAGGGCGAGACGCTCGACCAGCTCATGCCGGAGGCGTTCGCCGCGGTGCGCGAAGCCGCGAAGCGGACGCTCGGCATGCGCGCGTACGACGTGCAGATCATGGGTGGCGCGGCCCTGCACCTCGGCAACATCGCGGAGATGAAGACCGGTGAGGGCAAGACCCTCGTCGCGACCTTCCCCGCCTACCTGAACGCGATCGCGGGCGAGGGCGTGCACGTCATCACCGTGAACGACTTCCTCGCGAGCTACCAGGCGGAGCTCATGGGTCGTGTCTACCGCGCGCTCGGCATGACGACGGGCATCATCGTGTCCGGGCAGACGCCCGCCGTGCGCCGCGAGCAGTACGCCGCCGACATCACCTACGGGACGAACAACGAGTTCGGCTTCGACTATCTCCGCGACAACATGGCCTGGCGCAAGGAGGACCTCGTCCAGCGCGAGCACTTCTTCGCGATCGTCGACGAGGTGGACTCCATCCTCATCGACGAGGCGCGCACGCCTCTGATCATCTCCGGGCCGTCGTCCGGTGAGGCGAACCGCTGGTTCGCCGAGTTCGCCAAGATCGCGCGCACGCTCGTCGCCGGTGAGGACTACGAGGTCGACGAGAAGAAGCGCACCGTCGGCGTCCTGGAGCCCGGCATCGAGAAGGTCGAGGACTACCTCGGCATCGACAACCTCTACGAGTCGGCCAACACGCCGCTGATCTCGTTCCTGAACAACTCCATCAAGGCGCTCGCGCTCTTCAAGAAGGACACCGACTACGTCGTCATGAACGACGAGGTCATGATCGTCGACGAGCACACCGGCCGTATCCTCGTCGGCCGCCGCTACAACGAGGGCATCCACCAGGCGATCGAGGCGAAGGAGGGCGTGCCGGTCAAGGCCGAGAACCAGACCCTCGCCACCGTCACGTTGCAGAACTACTTCCGCCTCTACGACAAGCTCGCCGGCATGACCGGTACGGCCGAGACCGAGGCCGCCGAGTTCATGTCGACGTACAAGCTCGGCGTCATCCCGATCCCCACGAACAGGCCGATGATCCGCAAGGACCAGCCGGATCTCGTGTACAAGAACGAGGCGGCGAAGTTCGCGCAGGTCGTCGAGGACATCGCGGAGCGCCACGCGAGCGGTCAGCCCGTGCTCGTGGGCACCACCAGCGTCGAGAAGAGCGAGTACCTGTCGCGGCTGCTCGCGAAGAAGGGCGTCAAGCACGAGGTCCTCAACGCGAAGAACCACGCGCGCGAGGCGGAGATCGTCGCCCGCGCCGGTCGGCTCGGTGCCGTGACGGTCGCGACGAACATGGCCGGTCGAGGCACGGACATCATGCTCGGTGGTAACGCCGAGTTCCTCGCGGTGCAGGAGCTGAAGGCGAAGGGGCTCGACCCGGTGGAGACGCCGGAGGAGTACGAGGTCGCCTGGGACGAGACCTACGAGGCGATGAAGAAGGTCGTCGAGGAGGAGGCCGAGAAGGTCATCGAGGCCGGTGGCCTCTATGTGCTCGGCACCGAGCGCCACGAGTCGCGCCGCATCGACAACCAGCTGCGCGGTCGTTCCGGCCGTCAGGGCGACCCGGGCGAGAGCCGCTTCTACCTGAGCCTCACCGACGACCTCATGCGTCTGTTCCAGTCGGGTGCCGCCGAGGCGATCCTGGCCCGAACGAACTTCCCGGACGATGTGCCGATCGAGTCGGGCCTCGTGTCCCGCGCGATCCGCAGCGCGCAGTCGCAGGTCGAGGCCCGCAACGCCGAGATGCGCAAGAACGTCCTCAAGTACGACGACGTCCTCAACCGTCAGCGTGAGGCGATCTACGCCGACCGTCGTCAGATCCTCCAGGGCGACGACATCGCCGATCGCGTGCAGCACTTCATCGAGGACGCGATCAGCGGCGTCGTGCGCGACCACACGGGCGAGGGGCACAACGAGAGCTGGGACTTCGACGCCCTCTGGACCGAGCTGAAGACGCTCTACCCGGTGAGCGTCACGATCGACGAGGTCGTCTCCGAGGCCGCAGGCCGCAAGGGCGGCATCACCGCCGAGGGTCTCACGCGCGAGCTGCTCTCGGACGCGAAGATCGCGTATGAGAAGCGCGAGGAGTCGCTCGGCGAGGTCGCGACCCGCGAGCTCGAGCGTCGCGTGGTCCTGCAGGTGCTCGACCGCCGCTGGCGCGACCACCTGTACGAGATGGACTACCTCAAGGACGGCATCGGCCTGCGAGCGATGGCGCAGCGTGACCCGCTCATCGAGTACCAGCGCGAGGGCTACGCGATGTTCCAGTCGATGATGGGCCAGATCAAGGAGGAGTCGGTCGGCTACCTCTACAACCTCGAGGTCGAGGTCCGTCGCGCGGGCGACGCCGAGACCGCGGAGGTCGAGGCGAAGGGCCTCGCCAACGACGGCGGAGAGCAGCGGCTGGAGTACTCGGCCGCCAACGACGCCGGAGAGGTCGAGGTCCGCAACGACCGGGGCCAGGTGCAGCAGGCCGCGACCGACCGGATGCGTCAGGCCGCCGCGCGCGCTCAGGCACCGCAGGCGGCAGAGCCCGAGGAGGCTCCGCGCGGGGCCTTCGGGCAGCGCACGGAGCAGAGCGCCCCGGCCGCCGGCAACCGCGAGCAGCGCCGCGCGCAGAGCAAGAAGAAGAAGTAGCCCCCGGGTGAGAAGGAGGGCCAGTCCATGCGGATTGGCCCTCCTTTCGTCCCTGTAGGCTTGATCGATGACACCATCGCGCACCTTCGACCAGTCGTCGAAGCTCAAGAACGTCCTGTACGAGATCCGCGGAAACGCCCTCGTCGAGGCGGCGCGACTGGAAGCAGAGGGCCACCGGATCCTCAAGCTGAACACCGGCAATCCGGCGATCTTCGGGTTCGACGCCCCGCATCAGATCGTGCACGACATGCTCGCCGCGCTCCCCACGGCCCACGGCTACAGCGACAGCAAGGGCATCATCTCGGCTCGCCGCGCCGTCGTGAGCCGGTACGAGGAGATCGACGGGTTCCCCCGTTTCGATCCGGACGACGTCTACCTCGGCAACGGCGTCTCCGAGCTGATCACCATGACCATGCAGGCGCTGCTGGACGAAGGGGACGAGGTCCTCATCCCCGCCCCCGACTACCCGCTCTGGACGGCCATGACGAGCCTCGCCGGCGGCACCCCCGTGCACTACCTCTGCGACGAGGACGACGACTGGCAGCCCGACCTCGAGGACATCCGGTCGAAGATCACCCCGCGCACCAAGGCGCTCGTGATCATCAACCCGAACAACCCCACCGGCGTGGTCTACTCTCGGCAGGTGCTGGAGGGACTCGTGCAGATTGCGCGCGAGCACCAGCTCCTCGTCCTCTCCGACGAGATCTACGACCGCATCCTCTTCGACGACGCGGTGCACATCCCGACGGCGACTCTCGCCCCGGATCTGCTCTGCCTCACCTTCAACGGACTGTCCAAGACCTACCGCGTCGCCGGCTACCGCTCCGGGTGGATGGTCGTCACGGGTCCCCAGGACCATGCCAAGGGGTTCATCGAGGGGATCACTCTGCTGGCGTCGACCCGGCTCTGCCCGAACGTCCCTGCCCAGCATGCCGTGCAGGCGGCGCTGTCCGGAGTCCAGTCGATCGACGCCCTCATCGCCCCGACGGGGCGTCTTCACGAGCAGCGCGACATCGCCTGGGAAGGGTTGGAGGCCATTCCCGGCGTCTCCTGCGTGAAGCCCCAGGGCGCTCTCTACGCGTTCCCCCGACTGGACCCGGACGTGCACGAGATCCGTGACGACGCCAAGCTCGTCTACGACCTGCTCGTCTCGGAGCACATCCTCCTCGTGCAGGGCACCGGGTTCAACTGGCCGACGCCTGATCACCTGCGGCTCGTGACCCTGCCAGAGCCGCGAGTGCTGAGCGAAGCCGTCGAGCGCCTCGGGAACTTCCTGTCGAGCTACCGCCAGTAGTCGCCGGAGGGGCGGACGGCTCGAGACCGGCCGCGAGCCGACGGACGGCAGCGACGAGCGCCGACCGCGGCGCGACGTCCGAGATCGGCCGGGCATGGAGGAGAGCCGCGTCGACGGCGCGCCGATCCAGGGGAAGGAAGACGATGTCGGTGAGCCCGGCGAACCGCTCCAACGTGCGACGGATCTGACTCCGGGCGTCGAGGCCGAGGGGGCCGGGACGGACCTGGTTCACGACCACCGTCACCGGCGTCTGGCCCACGAGGCGCCGGAGCTCGGCGTGGTCGCGGAGGAATCGGCTGATCCCCAACGGATCCGCTGCCGCCACCGCCACGACCCGGTCCGCCTCGCTCAGTGCTGCGACGGTCGCCGCGTGCCGCCGCGGGCCGACCACGTCGTAGGTCGCCTCCTCGTCCGCGTCGACGGCGGCCGAGACGTCCACGACGGTCTCCTCCGTCCATGTCCGGCAGAGGGAGAGCGTCGCCCGAACCCGCGCATCGGACAGCTCCGGCCAGCGGTTGGGGCGGTTGAGCCCGGCCAGCACATCGACCTCGGCACCTCCGGCTGCGAGGCGGGTGGAGAGGCGGGTCAGTTCCGCCGGATCCAGCGCGCCGGCCTCGGCGCGACGGCAGGCGGCGGCGAGGCCCGGGGTGTCATCGTCCATCCCGAGGAGCAGCGCGAGAGCGGGGGCCACGGTGTCCGCATCGACCAGCGCCGTCCGGCGTCCGCGGCGCGCCAGCTCCACGGCGAGCTGGACGGCGACCGTCGACCGCCCCGGCGCCCCGTGCGGACCCCAGACGGCGATGACCCGGGACGGAGCCGACGGAGCCGGGGCGCCGGGCTGAAGGTCGGCGGACAGTGCCGCCGCGATCTCCCACCCCGCTGCGTCCGCGCGCAGGGGAGGGGCGAGGCCCATCCGTATCGCGGCGCGACCGTCCGCGCCTCCGAGTGTGAGGACGCGGATGCCGGCGCGGTCGCACGTGGACAGCAGTTCGGTGGTCAGCACAGCCCTGCTCGCGGGAACGACGACGGCCTCCACCTCCGGATGCAGACGAGATGTGATCATCGCCGCGGAGGCGGAAGGGATGCTGGCGGCCGAGACGCCCTCCCACTCCAGCTCGGCGACCAGCTCGTCGGCCCGCGGCGCGGCCACCGCGATGAGGACGACGCTCACGACCCTGCCCCGACCGGGACCACGGAGAGTGCCGCACCGCCGGTGACCGCGGCGAGGACCGCGGCGACATCGCTCCGGTCGATCACGATCTCCAGCTCCGCGGTGGTGTCCGCCAGGAGCCCCTCCCGATCGAGGACGGCACGCACGACGACGTCTCCGACGAGGATGCGGGGCTCGTCATAGGAGCGCCCGTCCTCGCGCAGGGGCGCCTGCCAGATCTCGACCTCGGTTCCGGCCTCCACGTCTTCGGGAAGGCCCACGCTGCTCGCGACGACGACCGTCGTCGTACGGCTGTCCGCTGCCGTCGTCATCGCCGTCCTGGGCACCAGCTCGCCCTCCGACAGCGTCCGGGCCGCGACCTGGCCCGTGTCGAGCTGGCCTGGCCGGACGTACTCGTCGGACACGGACCCCAGCGCCACATCGACGGTCGCGAAGTCGGAGGCGCGGAGCACTTCTCCGCGGACGATCGTGCGCTGCGCCTGAAGCACCGGCGTCGCCTGGTCCGAGGAGGTGAGCACGAACCAGACGCCGGCCATCGACGCCAGGACGAGCACGATGCCCACCGCGAAGCGGGCATCTCCGCGGAAGCGACGAGGGGAACGGGAGAGCGGGGCCATGGCGATATGGTCACAGAAGCGGCCACCAGGGCCGTCGAGTTATCCACAAGCTCTCGCCCCCCCCCGCACCTCCTCCGCCCTGCGCGCCCAGAATGAGGGCATGACACCCCCGCACCCGCACACCCCCCGTTTCCTCGCGCCTGCGCAGGTGGCAGAGCTGCTGAGCATCGATGTGGACGAGGTGATCGCGCTCGTCCATGCCGGAGACCTTCGCGGCGCCCCCCTCGGTGCGCCCGCGCGCTGGCGCATCGAGGAGTCGAGCATCGAGGAGTACCTGGCCGCGCAGGTGGAGGAGGCGCGGCGGATGGCCCTGTGGCGGCAGTCGCAGGCCGCGAGCTTCCCCGAGCTGTGGGGAGCCGCCGCGTCACGGCGTCTCTGATCGTCAGAGAGTCGGAGCTCCCTGCACGCGGATCGCGGCGAGGGCGGCGTACGGCACGATCCGGAAGCCCCGTACCGCGTCGGCCCGGCGGGTGGCGCCGCTGTCGTGCTCGGCGAGATCGAGGTGGTCGGCGGCGGCGCGATCGATGGTTCCGTGGAGATCGTCGCCGACGAGGAGGCGGAGCTGCACCGGAAGACGGCGACGCGCGAGGTCGCGGAGGGCGAACCCCAAGGTCATCCGTTCGCGGAGCGTGGTCGCTCCACCGTTCGTGTCGTCGGCGAGGCTGCCCAGCATCGATCCGTGGTCGAGCGTGAGTCCGAGCACGGATGTCATCGGGATCAGCAGCATGGAGCTCGGCACGCGCGCGCCCTGGGGCACGCGCGAGACGGCGGCGAGCCAGTCCACGCCCAGGGACCGCAGGCCGACGGGCAGGTGAGCCCCGTCGACGAGGTGGAGCGTCGCTTCGATGTTCGCGGCGCACAGATGGCGCAATCGAGCGCGCAGGTCGAGTCGAGCGATGCGGAGTCGCTCGGACTCGGCGTCGCGGGCGGCGCGTTCCGCCTCCCACTCCGCGGCGAGCTGTCCTTCCAGGTCGTCGAAGAGGGAATCCCAGTGCACCCGACCGAGCGTAGGGGCGGACATCGTGTCGTCCGAGTTATCCACATCCGCGCGGACGGCCGCCCCGCCCCTCGCCCGAAGCGCGGAATCTACGGGTTGTCCACAGACCTCCTCCTGCGCCGACCGTGCCGTACCGGGAACGTGTTCTACTGACGGCTCGCCGACGCCTCCGAGGGGAGATCGAGATGATGCTGGCCGAGTACTTCGGACCGCAGCCCACTCCGGCCGATGAGCTTCCGGACCCCGCGCTCCTCGTGCGGAGCCTCACCCAGGGGGCGCTCGAAGCTCTCGCCGGAGTGCGGGAGGTGGATCAGCTCGCCCGCTGGTTCAGCGAGGAGGCGTACCGCAGCGTCGTCACCCGGGCCAACCTTGCCGCCCGTGCGCGCAGTGCTCGCGGTGTCGCGCCGACCCGACCCACCTTCGTCATCCGGACGGTGCGGGTGACGCACCCGCGGGACGGCATCGTCGAGGCGGTCGTCGTGGTCGCGGGCCCGGGGCGCACCCGTGCCGTGGCCATCCGACTCGAGGGGCTGGACCGACGGTGGCGCGCGACGTCGCTCGCCATCCTCTGAGGCGGGGGAGCCTAGGCTGGTGAGGTGTCAACCCTCAGTGATCTCGCCCAGGCCCAGGGCCTTCTGACCGACGACGACGTGGAGTGGCTGCACCGGCTCGCCGGTGACGGACAGCTCCTCGCGGACCTCGCCTCCGCCGATATCGTCCTGTGGATCCAGACGGACGACGGCTCGTTCGTCGCCGTCGCTCACGCGCGACCGAGCGGTGCGGCGACGCTCTTCTACCGGGACATCGTCGGGGAGCGGGTGCGCCCGCAGTGGCGCACGCAGGTGCACGGCGCTTTCGAGTCGGCGGAGATCGTCGACTCGTCCTCGCCCGACTGGTTCGAGGAGACACCGACCAGGGTGCGCGCGGTCCCGATCGTGATCGAGCGGCGCGGCGAGGACAAGGCTCCGCGCGTGATCGGGGTGGTGACGCGGCACACCAACCTCGGGGAGGTCCGCACGCCATCGCGTCAGCAGATCACCTTCGACGAGTGTGCCAACGACCTGTTCCGCATGATCGCGGACGGCAGCTTCCCCGACCCTGCAGCGCCGACATCGCCGCGCCGCGGTGCGCCTCGGGCATCGGACGGTCTCATCCGGATCGACGTGGACGGCATCACGACCTTCGCCAGCCCCAACGCCCTGTCCGCGTTCAATCGGATGGGCTTCGACGACGAGCTGGAGGGCGAGTCCCTGGCCGAGGTGACCACCCGGCTCGTCCCGCCGTCCCGCCAGGTGGACGAGTCGCTGCCCGTGGTGGTCACGGGGCGGGCGCCCTGGCGGACCGACATCGAGGCGCGGGGGGTGACGGTCTCCCTCCGTGCCATCCCCCTGAAGGATCACGGCACCCGCATCGGGGCGATCGTGCTCTGCCGCGACGTCTCGGAGCTGCGCCACCAGGAGCAGGAGCTCATCACCAAGGACGCGACGATCCGCGAGATCCACCACCGGGTCAAGAACAATCTGCAGACGGTGGCGTCCCTGCTCCGGATCCAGGCGCGACGCACGCACTCGGACGAGGCGCGGGATGCTCTCACGCAGGCCATGCGCCGCGTCGATGCGATCGCGGTCGTCCACGACACCCTCGCTCAGGGCCTCACGCAGAAGGTCGACTTCGACGAGGTCTTCCATCGTGTCCTCAAGCTCGTCGCCGAGGTGGCGTCGGCTCCCAACACGCGGGCCCGCACGCAGTCGACGGGACACTTCGGCGTGCTCCCGAGCGAATACGCCACGCCGCTCGCCCTCGCCCTGACGGAGGTGGTCACGAACGCGGTGGAGCATGGCCTCGCCGGGCAGGAGGGCGTCGTCACGATCGACGCGAAGCGCACCGAGGACAACCTCCGGGTGACGGTTCGCGATACCGGCCATGGGCTCCCGGAGGGCCGGATCGGTCAGGGCCTCGGCACGCAGATCATCCGCACGCTGATCCAGGGCGAGCTCGGCGGCACGATCGACTGGCGGGGGAGCGAGGGTGAGGGGACCGAGGTGGTCATCGACATCCCGCTGCGCTGGCTCGAGCGCTGACGCCTCGTCGGAACACGCAGAAGCGGCCTGAGACGGTGTCTCAGGCCGCTTCGTGAATCTCAGGAGGCGCGGCGGGCGCGGGCGGCGCGGCGCTTGAGCGCGCGGCGCTCGTCCTCGGACAGGCCGCCCCAGACGCCCGAGTCCTGGCTCGTCTCCAGGGCGTACTGCAGACAGATCTCGGTGACCGTGCACGTCGCGCAGACGGTCTTCGCCTTCTCGATCTGGTCGACGGCCGGGCCGGTGTTGCCGACCGGGAAGAACAGTTCGGGGTCGACGGTCAGGCAGGCGGCCTTGTCACGCCAGTCCATGGGGGCTCCTCGGTGTGGATTTCATGAGATGTCGCGATGCGACCTCTCGATTCGGGCGACGGTTCGGGTTCCGCTACCCTGTTGAGATACGGGCGGATGCCCGCTGATTGTGATGCGAACGCTAACGTTCGCCCCACGCCGCTGTGGGAGCACATGACTTTCTCTATTCTGTTACATGAATACCCTGAAATCAAGGGTTTTCTCGTCATTCGATCCCCGGGAGGACCACGTGCGCGCACCGGGAATCGCCCGCGCCGCCGCCGCCGTCCTGGCCGTCGAAGCGGTCGCCCTGCTCGTCTTCGCGGCCATCGAGATGGCGGGACTCGGGGCAGGGGACGCCGCCTCGCTGCCGACGGCCATCGCTCTCATCGTCCTGACCCTGATCGGTGCCGCGGCACTGGGAGCCTTCGCCTTCGGCACCCGCGCCGGGCGCTCCTGGGCGCGATCGGGCGGGGTGGTGTTCCAGGTCCTCGCGATCGCCCTGGCGCTCGGCGCCCTCACGCTGCCGCCGATCCCGTGGGTGTTCGTGCTCGGCCTCGGGGTTCCCGCCGTCGCCGGCTTCGCCCTCCTCATCGCGAGCGCACGCCGTGAGGGGACGAGGCGCGAAGCGGAGTGACTCCGCCGCGACGCGTCAGGCGTCGATGCCGAGCTGCTTGCGCAGACGCGCGACGTGGCCGGTGGCCTTCACGTTGTACTGCGCACTCGTGATGATGCCGTCCTCGTCGAGGACGAAGGTCGAGCGGATGACGCCTTCGACGACCTTGCCGTAGTTCATCTTCTCGCCCCAGGCGCCGTACGCCTCGTGCACCGCGTGGTCGGGGTCGCTGAGCAGCGGGAACGTGAGACCGTCGCGGTCGCGGAAGGCGGCGAGCTTCGCAGGCTCGTCCCTCGAGACGCCGACGACCTGGTACCCGGCGCCCTGGAGCGAAGAGATGCTGTCGCGGAAGTCGCAGGCCTCGGTGGTGCACCCCGGGGTCATCGCCGCGGGGTAGAAGTACAGCACGGTCTTCGTGCCGCGCAGATCGGCCAGCCGGACGGTGTTCCCGTCCTGGTCGAGCAGTGAGAAGTCGGGGGCGGCGGTTCCGGTTTCCAGGCGTTCGGTCACGCCCCCAGCCTACCGTCCGGGCGGCTGCTCCGCCTTGTCGGCGAAGGTCTGCAGCAGCCGCTGCAGCGAGTCCAGCCGCGCCCGCCCCGTCTCGCTCAGCTCGCCGCGCTCCGCTGCCTCGATGAGGGCGCAGTCCGGCGCGTCCGGCAGGTGCGTGCAGCCGCGCGGGCAGTCCTCCGCGATGACGGCGAGCTCGGTGAAGGCGGCGAGGATGTTCGCGGGCTCGACGTGCCCCAGCCCGAAGGAGCGCACGCCGGGGGTGTCGATGACCCAGCCCGTGCCGCCTGGACCCTCGTAGCGGAGGGACACGGTGGAGGAGGAGGTGTGGCGTCCCCGGCCGGTGACCTGGTTCACGTGTCCGGTGGCGCGGCCCGCGGTCGGGACCAGGGCGTTCACCAGGGTCGACTTGCCGACGCCGGAGTGCCCGACGAAGACGGTCGAGTGGCCGATGAGCGCCGCGCCGATCTCGTCGGCGGGCATCTCGTCCTGTGCGCTCGTGAAGACGCGGAGGTCGAGGCCGTCGAAGTGCGCGAGGAAGGGTGCCGGGTCGGCGAGATCGGTCTTCGTCACCACGAGGAGGGGGCGGATCCCGGCGTCGAGGGCCGCCACGAGGTAGCGGTCGACCAGGCGGGCACGCGGCTCGGGATCGGCCGCGGCGACGACGATGAGCATCTGGTCCGCGTTCGCCACGATCACCCGTTCGACCTCGTCGGTGTCGTCGGCGCTGCGACGCAGGAGCGAGGTCCGCTCGACGATCCCCACGATCCGCCCGAGCGTGCCCTCGTCACCCGAGGTGTCGCCGACGACGCGGGCCTGGTCGCCCGTGACGATCGGCGTGCGCCGCAGCTCACGGGCGCGGGCGGCGGTGATCGTGCGCTCCTGCGGGGTGTCCTCGTCGAGGAGCACGGAGTACCGGCCCCGGTCCACCCCCAGGACGCGGCCGACCTGCGCGTCCTCGTGCGCGGGGCGCCGCTTGGTGCGCGGTCGGTTGGCTTTCGGGTTCGGGCGGGTCCGGATGCTGCTCTCGTCGTAGTCCTCGAAGTCGTCCTCGAGGTCGTCGGCGTCGTTCAGCCAGCTCACCCGTCAGCCTCGCAGCATCCGCTCCCAGAGCATGGTGAACTCCGGGAGGGTCTTGGCGGTGGTGCCGATGTCGTCGATCACGACGTCGGGGACGCGGAGGCCGATGAGTGCGCCGGTCGTCGCCATCCGGTGGTCGTGGTGCGCCGCCCAGGAGCCACCGCGGAGCGGGCCCGGCACGATGCGGATGCCGTCGGGGAGCTCTTCGGCGGTCCCGCCCAGAGCGCGCAGGTTGCCGACGAGCGCCGCGATGCGATCGGTCTCGTGGAGGCGGATGTGGCCGATGCCCCGGATCGTCGTGGGGCCATCGGCGAAGGCCGCGAGACCCACGAGGGTCGGCGTCAGCTCGCTCGCGGCGGAGAGGTCGAGATCGAGCCCGCGGATGCCGGAACCGGCGCGCACGGTGAGGATCCCGCCGTGACGGCTGACGTGGGCGCCGGCAGCCTGCAGGATCTCGGGCAGCAGCGCCCCGGGCTGCGTCGAGTGCGCCGGCCAGCCGGTGATCGCGACGGAGCCGCCGGTGACGAGCGCGGCCGCGAGGAACGGTGCCGCATTGGAGAGATCCGGCTCGATGGGGATCTCCTTGGCGCGGGGGACCCCGGCCTCCACCAGCCACTCGCCGACCGCGGGGCGCTCGATGCGGATGCCACGGCGGCTGAGGGCCTCGATGGTCATGTCGATGTGCGGCAGGCTCGGCAGCCGCTCGCCGGTGTGCACGAGGTGCAGGCCGACGTCGAAGCGTGGAGCGGCCAGAAGCAGCCCGGACACGAACTGGCTGGAGGCCGACGCGTCGATCTCCACGCGACCGCCGCGGATGTGACCGTGGCCGCGGATGGTGAACGGGAGGGCCCAGGTTCCCTCGTCGTCGATGTCGACGCCGAGGTCGCGCAGGGCGCTGATGAGCCCGCCCATGGGTCGGTGCAGAGCCGTCTCGTGCGCGGTGAGGTGGACGTCCTGCTCGGCGAGGCCGGCCAGCGGCGCGATGAAGCGCATGACGGTCCCGGCCTGGCCGCAGTCGATCGTCGTGCCGCCGCGGAGCTTGCCGGGCGTGATCACGAGGTCGGGACCGAACTCGTGGCCGGCGTCGACCTCCTCGATGCCGACGCCGAGCGCGCGGAGGGCCTCCACCATGCGCTGCGAATCGTCAGAGTGCAGCGGCGCGATCAGGCGGCCGGGGCCGTCCGCGATGGCCGCGATGAGGAGCTCGCGGTTGGTGAGGGACTTGGACCCGGGGATCGTGAGCTCGGCGTGGACCGGGCCGTCGATCGTGGGCGCGGGGTAGGCGCCCTGCACACGGGTGGGGGAATACCTTTTGGCGCTCATCGGTTCTCACCTTAGTAAACGCAACGCCGTCCTCGTGAGAGGCGGCTTCGGTGCGAAGGGAAGAGGATGCCTGCGACGCTGGAACGCGAGGTGATCGACCTCAGCCGCCTAGACTGGCCGGTGATGGACGACACCGCAACCGCAGCCACCGTCGGCGACCCTCGGCGCGAGTTCGAGGAGCAGGCGCTCCCCTTCATGGACCAGCTCTACGCCGCCGCGATGCGCATGACGCGCAATCCCGCGGACGCCGCCGATCTCGTGCAGGAGACCTTCGTCAAGGCCTACGGGTCGTGGTCGACCTTCGCGCAGGGGACGAACCTGAAGGCGTGGCTGTACCGGATCCTCACCAACACGTACATCAACATCTACCGGAAGCGGCAGCGCGAACCGTTCCAGGGCACCATCGACGAGCTCGAGGACTGGCAGCTCGGCGGCGCCGAGTCGACGACGGCCTCGCACAGCCGGTCCGCCGAAGCCGAGGCCATCGACCGCATGCCGGCGTCGGTCGTCAAGGACGCGCTGCAGGCGGTCCCGGAGGACTTCCGTCTCGCGGTGTACCTCGCCGACGTCGAGGGCTTCGCGTACCAGGAGATCGCCGACATCATGAAGACCCCCATCGGCACCGTCATGAGCCGTCTGCACCGTGGCAGGCGGATGCTGCGGGAGCTGCTGGCCGACTACGCCGCGGAGCGGGGAATCGCCGCGGCTGACCCGAGGAGCAAGAAATGAGCGACTGCGGCTGCGACAAGGCCCGTCAGGATCTGGAGGAGTACCTCCGCAACGAGGTGTGCAAGACGGAGCACGCCGAGATCCGCGAGCACCTGGAGAACTGCCCGGCGTGCCGGGACGAGGCTCTGGTGGCGACGACCCTCACCGAGGTCATCGCCCGTGCCTGCAAGGAGACCGCTCCCGAGGAGCTGCGCGACCAGGTGTTCGCCCGGCTGCGCGAGGTCCAGGCCGCACAGCACTGAGGCGCTGCGAGCGCGTGCGGGGCGTCGGAGACCGCCCGTAGGCTGTGTGCATGGCCCTCATCGATGCGCGCGGGATCCCCGCTGACCAGACCTCCGTCGACCGCCTCGCGGCACAGGACCTCGACTACAGGGTCCTCGATACGACGGACTCGGCGCGGGTGGCCGCCTTCCAGCGAGCGATGGCGCGCGGGTTCCTCGGCGCCGACCCCTCGGAGGCGGCTCGTGAGGAAGGCGTCGGCACCCTGAGGAGCCGGCGCAACATCGGCGTGTACGAGCCCGACACCCCGGCCGACCGTTTCCCCGTGGCGACCATCGACTCCTGGGTGACTCCGCTGACGATCCCCGGCGGTGAGATCGGCATGTGGGCGATCAGCGGAGTCACGGTGGCCGGCACCCATCGTCGTCGTGGCATCGCGCGGGCGCTGCTGGAGGGGGAGCTGCGCGCCGCCTCCGACGCCGGTCTCCCGGTCGCCGGGCTCACGGTGTCCGAGGCGACGATCTACGGGCGGTACGGCTTCGGCTCTGCCGTCCCGGTGTCGCGGTTCACCGTCGACGTCCGCCGCGCCGGATGGGCGGGGCCCGGTCCCGCGGGCGGCGTCGAGTACCTCGAGCGCGAAGAGCTCGCGGCCGCGCTGGCGGAGGCGCACGAGCGGGCGCGTATCGCCCGATCGGGGCAGGTCCCCGGATGGCCGGCCCGCTGGGCGGGCATCAGCGGGCTCGCGAGCACAGACACCGACCGGGACCGGGTGCGCGGTATCCGCTATCGCGACGAGTCCGGGCAGGTGCGCGGCGTGATGGCGTTCCACCTCGCCGAGCGCGGGGGCACTTTCCGGTTCGCGCTGCACGTGCGTCTGCTCGTTGGCGAGACGGCGGAGGCGACGGCCGCATTGTGGCGATTCGCGCTGCAGCACGATCTCGTGGACGAGGTGACCGCCGACCTCCGTCCTCTCGACGACCCGCTGCCGTGGCTCGTCGGAGACCCGCGCGGGGTCACCCAGGAGGTGCACGACCACGGTTGGCTCCGCGTCCTGGACGTCCCCGCCGCGCTCACGGCCCGGTCCTACGCCGCGCCCCTGGACACGGTGCTCCGCATCGAGGACGCGCTCGGTTTCGCCGCGGGCACGTGGCGTCTGCGCATCGACGCCGAGGGGCGGGCGCGCGTCGAGGCGGCTCCGGATACCGGGGCGGACCTCGTCCTCGACGTCTCCGCGCTCTCGTCGATCTACGCAGGCAGTATCCGTGTCGCCGCACTGCACGGTGCGGGCCGGATCGCTGGCGCGCCCGCGGCCGTCGAGGCCCTGGACCGCGCGTTCGTCGCCTTCCCGGCTCCGTCCCTCGACATCTGGTACTGATCCCCGGACGACGAGAAGGGGCGCCCCGGCCGCGCCCCCAGCGCCTCCCACAGACGCTCGTGCCGCCCCTCGGCGATGAGGTGAAGGTCGAGTTCGCCCAGTGTCGGCGCA
>NZ_JBFBMF010000005.1:0-161585 GCF_040686935.1 Microbacterium meiriae | reverse complement strand
TCGCGGAATGGGACCATTTGCGCGATTCGGGCGGGTTACTCCTTGACGGCCCCGGCCGTGAGGCCCTGGACGATCCAGCGGCTGGCGAGGGCGAACATCACCATCGTCGGGAGGATCGTCAGCACGGCCGCGGCGCTCATGGAGCCCCAGTCGATGTTGAACGTGGAGATGAAGCCGTTCAGCGCCGATGGCACTGTGCGGTTCGCGTCGGTGTTCATCAGCACGACCGACAGGAACAGCTCGTTCCAGCAGTTCACGAAGTTGAAGATGAACGCCGCGATGATGCCAGGCGTCATCACCGGCACGAGCACTCGGAACAGTGCACCAAGGCGCGAGCAGCCGTCGATCATCGCCGCCTCCTCCAGCGCGTCGGGGACGTTCTCGAAGAAGCCCCGCAGCATGACCGTGGAGAACGGGATGCAGATCGCGATGTAGACGAGGATGAGGCCCGGCTTGGTGTCGACCAGGCCGAGGTCGGTCATCATCGAGTACAGCGGCCCGAGCGCGATGAAGGCCGGGATCATCTGCGTCAGCAGGAACGCGATGAGCACCGCCCCCTTGCCGCGGAACTCGAACCGCGCCAGCACGTAGGCGCTGAGCAGCGCGATGAGCGTCGCCACCGCCCCGGCCGACACCGCCACGATGGCGGAGTTGGCCAGAAACGTCCCGAACGAGCTCTTCTCGAACAAGCTCGTGAAGTTGTCCAGCGAGGGCTCGCTCGGCCAGTACTCGATCGGGAAGCGGTTGATCGTGCCAGGCGACTTGAACGCGGTGAGCGTGATCCAGTACAGCGGGAACAGCGTGATGAGCAGCCACAGCCCCAGGCCGACGACACGCACCACGCCGCCCACCGTCACCCGGGGCTTCGGGCGCGGGGCGGCCTTCGGGTCGGGCACCGTGATGCGGCGCGTCTCGGTGACCGAGGACCCGGTCCGGACGGATGAGGTGATGGTCATCGCTGCACTCTCCGCATCGCCATCAGGTAGAACGCGCAGAACACCATGAGGAAGGCCACGACGATGAGCCCGATGGCGCTCGCGATGCCGTAGTTGCCCTGCTGCGTGTAGTTGATCATCCACGTCGTGATGATGTGGGTCTGGTTGGCCGGGCCGCCGTTCGTCATCGCGTAGATGATGTCGGGGAAGTTGAAGATCCAGATCACGCGCAGCAGGATCGTCAGCAGCAGCGTCATCGAGATGTACGGGATGATGATCGAGAACAGCTGCCGCACCTTGCCGGCGCCGTCCAGGCTCGCCGCCTCCAGCATCTCGTCCGGCACCGACTGCAGGGCCGCGAGGATCATGATCGCGAAGAAGGTCACGCCGTACCAGATGTTCGCGACGATCACGGCGAACATCGCGAGCTTCGGGTCGGCCAGCCACGGCAGGGGCGCGTCGATCAGACCCGCCTTCATGAGAAGGTCGTTGACGACGCCGAACTCGGCGTTGAACATCCAGCGGAACAGCATGCCGATCAGGAAGCCGGACACCGCCCACGGGAAGAACACCAGCGCCTGGTAGAGCCCGCGGAAGCGGAATCGCTTGCGCAGGGCGAGAGCGATGAGGAAGCCGATCACGAGCTGCGGCACGAGCGAGCCGACCACCCAGAGCACGGAGTTCCACGCCACGGTCGGGAACGCCGGGTCCCGGAAGACGGCGAGGAAGTTGTCGATGCCGACGAACGGGGTCGACGTGAGGTCCCACAGGTTCCAGTCGTGGAACGCCATGCGGGCGCCCTGCAGCATCGGCCAGTACGTGAACCAGCAGACGAAGACGATCGCCGGCGCGAGGAACGCCAGCAGGGTGAGCGCAGTGCGACCCCGGAAGGGGCGACGACGCGATGCCGGGGAGGCCCCGCCGGCGGTGCCGACGGAGCCCCCTTCACGGATGGTGCGGGCCACGGATCAACCCTTCTCCGCGGCGTACTTCTCGGTCCAGAACGCGTCCCACGAGGCGAGGAGGTCCTTCGTGGACATGTTGCCGAGCAGCACGCTCTGCACGTCCTGGTCGGACTTCTGGATCCACTCGGTCCACCAGCTCACCCCGCGCGGCTGACGCACGTTGACGTAGGTCTCCGGGTCCTCGGTCATGGTGACGTAGCTCGTCCAGGGGCCGGTCGAATAGAACTCGTCGTCCGCGGCGGCCGCGATGATCGGGACGAGGCTGTTCGCCTGCGCGAACTCGGTGGCGGGCTCGGCCGACGACAGGAACTCGACGAGCTTGACCGCCGCCTCCTTATGCTCGCTGTTCTCCGCGACGCCCCAGCCGGCGACGGCGAGGGGCTGCGCGGCCTTGCCGGACGGGCCGACGAGCAGCGGGGCGGTGTCCCACTGGTCTTCGGTCAGCGAGGAGTCCTGCACCGTCGCGATGACCTCGGGGTCCTGCAGCAGGAACGCGGTGGTGCCGTTGGTGAACCCGGCGACCATCTCGGGGTAGCCCCACGAGACGGCGGACGGCGGCGAGGCCTCCTTGAAGAGGTCGAAGTAGTCGTCGACCGCCTCCTGGGCCTCGGGCGCGGCGAAGATCGTCGAGCCGTCCTCCATGAGGAACGCGTCCTCCGTGTCGAGGCCGTCGATCGTGTAGGCCTCGATCGCCGCGACGACGTTGCTGTTGGCGTTCTGGCCGCCGCGGAAGGCGTAGCCGTAGATGTTGTTCGACGGGTCCTGGATGGCGGACGCCTGCTCCAGCAGGTCCTTCCAGCTGTGCGGCGGGCCGTCGAAGCCGGCCTGCTCGACGAGGTCCGTGCGGTAGAAGAGCGACAGGCCGTAGAAGCCGTAGGGGACGAAGTAGCTCTTGCCGTCCTCCGCGACCGATGCCGACTGCGCGTTCTTGGTCAGGGCGTCCCAGCCGTCCCACTCCTTCAGATCGTCGCCCAGGTCGTACAGCCAGCCGTTGTTCGCGAACGGCCCGACGGTGATGTCGCGCACCTCGAGCACGTCGACGCCCTTGCCGGACTGCAGCATCTGCTGGATCTTCTGGTCGGCCTGCTCGGTGGGCGGGGAGACCAGGGTGACGGTGATGTCGGGGTTGTCCTTCTCGAACTCGTCGAGCAGTCCGCGGAGGAGCTCGGTGCGTGCCGGGTTCGTCAGGCTCTCGACCATCTGGAGCGTGACGCTGCCGTCGCCGCCGGACGAGCCGGAGCCTCCGGAGCATCCGGTGAGTGCGAGGACGGCGACGGTGCCGACTCCGGCTGCGGTCGTCAAGATCTTGTTCTTCACGATGTGCCTCTCGGTGGGGGTGGGTGGGTGTTCGGGTGGGTCGTGCGGGAGGTGATGCGGGTCAGGGGAGGATGAGGGCGTCCGCGGGGCGGATGCCGGCGCGGCGCAGGATCGCCGGGACGCAGCGCTCGACGAACGCCTCGACGTCGGCGGCCTCGGTGTACAGGTGCGCGGAGAGGCGGAAGTAGCCGACGCCGCGGAAGCTCGTGAACGCGGTCTCCACGCCGACCTCGTCGAGGAGGTCCATGCGCAGCGCGTCGGCCTCCTCGCGGGTGGCGCCGAGGCCGAGCGGCAGCCGGATGAGGCGCATGGACGGCACCGGGGAGGGGAGCGGGGTCAGTGGGTCCTCGTCGCCGAACGGGCGCAGGGCCTCGGCGATGAGCTCGGCCCCCGCGTCGGCGCGCGCTGCCATGGCTTCGCGGGCGGCCGCCCATCCGAACTCGGCCTCGATGAACTCGATCGCGGTGGGGGTGGCGAGGTACGTCGTGGCGTCGATCGTGCCTTGCGTGTCGAAGCGCTCGGGGTACGGCTCGCGCGCGGCCCAGGAGTCGATCAGCGGCCAGAGCTCGTCGCGGTCGGGGGCGGTGGTGACCAGGAGGGCGGAGCCGCGCGGGGCGCAGGGCCACTTGTGCAGGTTGCCGAACCACCAGTCGCCGCCGGCGACGGCCGCCGCGTCCGGGATGAGGCCGGGGGCGTGGGCGCCGTCGACGAGGGTGCGCACGCCGCGCTCGGCCGCGAGGTCGGCGATGCGGCGGGTGGGCAGCAGGCGGGCTGTGGGCGAGGTGATCTGGTCGACGACGAGCAGCCGCGTGCGCGGGGTGAGGGCGTCGGCGAAGAGCTGCACGATCTCGTCGTCGTCGGCGAGCAGGGGCAGGGCGACCGTGCGGACGGAGGCGCCGAAGCGGCGGGCGAGGCGCTCGGCTCCCATGGTGATGGCCCCGTAGCCCTGGTCGGTGACGAGGATCTCGTCGCCGATCTCGAGCTGGAGGGCGTTGTAGACGACGGTGGCCGCGGCGGAGGCGTTGGGCACGAACACGCTGTCCTCCGCGCGGGCGCCGACGAACGGAGCCGTCCGCTGCCTCGCCTCCTGCACGCGCTCCGCGATGCGCGGGAACCACTCGACGGGGCTCAGGTCGGCGCGGCGGCGCAGGGCGTCCTGGTGGGCGACCACCACCGACGGCACCGCCCCGAAGGACCCGTGGTTGAGGTGGATCACGGTCGGGTCGAGAGGCCAGGCGTCGCGCGCCCGCAGGCCGGAGTTCAGCGTGAGCGGAGCGGGGAACTGCGGAGCGGGCATCGGACCTCATCGGTGAGTGGGGGCGAGTTGTTGCACAACTTTGCCACACGCCTTCGGTTTTGGCTACGAAAGCGCGAAGATGAAACATAGTTGTCATACGAGTTTGCGGCCGCCGGTGTGTCCGACAGACTTCACGAGGGGTGGGGGAGTGGCAGAGAGGATGACGATGAGCGCACTCGACACGGCGCTGCACGGGCTGCGGGCTCTCATCGCCGACGGCGCTCTGCGCCCCGGCGACCGGCTGCCGAGCGAGGGAGAGCTGTGCGAACGGCTCGGCGTCTCACGGGGATCGCTCCGCGAAGCCATCCGCACCCTCGCCGCGCTCGGCGTGCTGGAGACGCGGCACGGCTCCGGGAGCTACGTCAGCGAGCTCCGCGCGGCCGACCTCATCGGCAGCCTGTCCCTCACGGTCGGACTGCTGCCGATGGCCGGGGTGCTGGAGCTGACGGAGCTCCGACGGGTGCTCGAGCCCCATGCGGCGGCGCTCGCCGCGGCCCGCATCGACGAGGACACGGTAGCCGCGCTCGACGAGGTGCTCACGGAGATCGAGTCGACGACGGACTTCGAGGCGCAGTCCCGCCTCGACCACGAGTTCCACATGGCGATCTCCTCGGTCGCGGGTAACGAGGCCCTGACCAGCCTGATCGACGTGCTGCGCTCCCGTTCCCGGGCCTACCGGATCTCCGACCCGGAGGATGCCGCGGAGCTCAAGATCCACTCCGACGCCGGCCACCGTGCGATCCTCCGCGGCCTCGCCGCCGCGGATCCGGTGGCAGCCTCCGCCGCCGCGTCCGCGCACGTCGCCTACACCGAGTACTGGGTGCGGCGGTACTCCGGCCTCTGACTCCTGGTTTCCCGGCCGAGCCACCCTCTTTCGTGCGCCCCGGCCCTATTCGGACGTCCGGAAGGGGGTGGGCGGCACTGAAGGGGGTGGGTCGGCGAACGGGGTCAGCCGAGGTTGATGTCGACCTGGATCTCGGACGCGAGGCGCTCGAGGTCGGCGCGCAGGGCGTCGAGGTCGACCGTCGGCGGGACCTTCGCGATCACCGAGGCCTCGAACAGTCGCCCGCCGGCCATCGCGGCCTCCCGGGTCTCGGTCGTGAGCTCCTCGATGCTCAGGGCGTGGGCGTTCAGCACCGCCGACACCTCGCGCACGATGCCGGGGCGGTCGTTGCCGAGCACCTGCATCACGATCAGCTGCTCCTCGTCCTCCGACGGCCCCGGCGTGCCGGTGAGCACCGACAGCGTGAGCAGCCCCTGGCCCTGGATCGCCCGGAGCGCGGTCTCGAGCTCCCCCGTGCGCTCCGTCGGCACGGACACCTCGATGACACCCGCGAACGTGCCGGCGAGCTCGGCGAGGGAGCTGTTCTCCCAGTTGCCGCCATGCGCATCGACGACATCGGCGACGGCGGCCACGAGGCCAGGACGATCGGCACCCGCGACGGTGAGGATGAGTGTGGTCATGGGGTCAGCGTAACCCGGGGATCACTCCGCCCAGACGCCGGACTCCAGGAACCGCTCCAGCCGCGCACGGTGCGGGGCGAGGTCCCACCCCTGCTGCGCCACCCACTCGTCGGAGTAGTACGTGCCGGCGTAGCGCACACCGCTGTCGCAGATGAGGGTCACGACGCTGCCGGTCTCGCCGGCGGCACGCATCCGGGCGATGAGCTGGAACGCGCCGTAGAGGTTCGTGCCGGTGGAGCCGCCCGCCCAGTGCAGGGTGCGCTCGCGGAGGAGGCGGATCGCGGCGATGGAGCCCGCGTCCTGCACCTGGATCATCTCGTCGATCACGGACGGCACGAACGAGGCCTCCACCCGCGGCCGCCCGATGCCCTCGATGCGGCTCGGGCGTCCCGCCGGCGGGTCGACCGTGCCCGCCCAGCCGTCGTAGAAGGCTGAGCCCTCGGGGTCGACGACGGCGATCCGGGTGTCATGGCGGCGGTACCTCACATAGCGGCCGAACGTGGCGCTGGTGCCGCCGGTGCCGGCGCCCGTGACGATCCAGCGGGGGATCGGATGCCGCTCCTGGGCGAGCTGGCTGAACACGCTCTCGGCGATGTTGTTGTTGCCGCGCCAGTCGGTCGCGCGTTCCGCGAAGGTGAACTGGTCGAGGTAGTGCCCGGTGCAGTCCGCCGCCAGGCGCTGCGCCTCGGACGACATGTCCTCCGGACGGTCGACGAAGTGGCAGGTTCCGCCGTAGAACTCGATGAGGTCGATCTTCTCCTGCACCGTCGACCGGGGCACGACGGTGATGAACTTCAGTCCCAGCATGCGGGCGAAGTAGGCCTCCGACACCGCGGTCGATCCGCTCGAGGACTCCACGAGGGTCGTGTCCTCACGGATGCGCCCGTTGACGAGCCCGTAGAGGAGGAGGGAGCGCGCGAGGCGGTGCTTGAGCGAGCCGGTCGGGTGCACCGACTCGTCCTTGAGGTAGAGGTCGATGCCCCACTCCGGCGGCAGCGGGAACAGGTGCAGGTGTGTGTCGGCGCTGCGGTTGGCATCGGCTTCCAGCAGGGCGATCGCGGTGCTGGTCCAGTCGCTCATGCCTCGAGCGTACCGGGGCCGCTGTCAGCCCACCGTGCCCGCGGGGGAGGCGCCGCCCGATCCGTCCACGTGCATCAACGACGCCTGGGACTGCTCCTGCTGGAGCTGGAACTCGAAGCGCGAGCGGTCGCCGCGGTGGTACGCGATGAAGTACTCGATCGGCACCCCGTCCTCACTGCGGCTGACGCTGCGCAGACGGAGGAGGGCGGAGCCGGCGCTCACACCGAGGTGCTGAGCCTGCTCGTGCGTGGCGACCGTCGCCTCGGCCGAGCGGACGCCGTGCGTGGCGATGATGCCGTGGTCGGCGAGCAGCCGGTACAGCGACGCCTCGGTGAGATCCGCGCCGAGCGTCACCGCCCCCACCGCCTCGGGCATCCACGTGGTCGAGAGCGACCAGGGCTCGCCGTCCACGTGTCGCAGCCGCTCCAGCACGATCACCGGCGATCCGACCGGCACCTCCAGGGCCAGGGCGACCTCCTCGTCCGCGACGGTCTGCTCGTGGCGGAGGACGTCGCTGTGCACATGGCCGCCGCGCCGCTCGACGTCGTCGTACAGCCCGACGAGTGTGTGTACGAGACTCTCGCTCGTGCGCGGGCGGGAGACGAACGTGCCCTTGCCCTTCACGCGCTCGACGAGTCCCTCGTGCTCGAGCTGCGCCAGCGCCTGCCGAACGACCGTGCGGGAGATGCCGTAGCGCTCGCACAGCCGGTGCTCGCCGGGAAGAGGATCGCCCGGCTGCAGACCGTCGCGGGCGATGCCGTCGATGATGAGCTGCCGGAGCTGGTCGTACATGGGCGCCGCGCTGTGGCGGTCGATGGCGTCCTCGATGAGGGACATCAGTACGCCACCCCCGCGTGCAGGATCACGTTCGCGTACGGGGTGAACTCCCCGGAGCGCACGAAGGCGCGGGCGGCGTGCGTGCGCCGCTTGAACTCGACGTGCGGGACCAGCTCGATCTCGAACCCCGCATCGGCGAAGCGCTCGCGCAGGGCGTCGAGCACCTCCGGGCTCTTCTCGGCGACCTCGGCCGATACCGTCGCGCCCTCGACGACGAGCTCCGCGAGCACCGTGTCGAGCACGTCGAGGAAGGCGGGGGCGCCGGGGCGGTAGGCGAGGTCGATGCGCTCGGCGCCCGGCGGGATCGGCAGCCCGGCATCGGTCACGACGATCAGATCGGTGTGCCCGGTCTCGCTGATGACGCGGGAGAGCGCGGGGTTGATCGTGGTCGAGGTCTTGCGCATCGTGTGCTCCTGGTTCAGTTCGCGACGGGGGCCGCGGTGCGCGCGGCGAGGAAGGCCTCGACGTCGGCGCGGCGGGGGAGGCTGGGCGAGGCCCCCTGCTTCGTGACGGTGAGGGCGCCCGCGGCGGTCGCCAGCCGCACCGCATCGGTGAGGGCCGCTCCGCTCGCGAGCGCGGCGCCGAGGTAGCCGGCATAGGCGTCGCCCGCGGCGGTGGTGTCGACGGCCTCCACGGGGAACGGCGGGACGACGGTGGCGCCCTCGGCGGTGACGACGCACGACCCCTGTCCGGCCAGCGTGATGACCGCGGCGCCCACACCCTGCTCCAGGAACCAGTGTCCGGCGCGTTCGGCGGAGGCGGCGTCGGTCACCTGGATTCCGCTGATGAGCGATGCCTCGGTCTCGTTCGGGGTGACGATGTCGATGCTCCGCCAGATCTCCGCTGCCAGCTCCGCCGCCGGTGCCGGATCGAGGATCACGGTCATGCCGTGCTCGCGTCCCCGGGCGGTGATGTGGGCGGTCAGGGCGGACGGGGTCTCGAGCTGGGTGAGCAGCACCGAGGTCGTGGGGGCGAGCGCTGCGAGGGCCTCGTCGATCTGCTCGGTGCTCAGGGCGGCGTTCGCGAGCGGCACCATGACGATGTCGTTCTGCGCGGAGGCGTCGACGCGGATGTGCGCGATGCCGGTGGGGCCCGGGACGGTGCGCAGGTGCGCGAGGTCGACGCCGGCGGCGGTGAGACCGTCCACCACGAGGTCGTGGAACAGGTCGTCGCCGACGCAGCCGACGAAGCTCGTGCGGGCGCCGGAGCGTCCCGCCGCGACGGCCTGGTTCGCGCCCTTGCCGCCGAGCATCAGCGTGAACTCGTCGCCGAGGATGGTCTCGCCGCGGGCCGGGAGCCTCTGGGAGAAGGTCGTGACGTCGGCCGTCACGCTGCCGACGATGACGACGCCGGAGCGGTCGCCGGGGTGTGCGGGTGTCATCTCGCTCCTGATCCTCCTCGACAGCGCGGGACTCCCGGTCTTTGACAAGGTTCGGGAGCTGTCATTACATTAGCCGAAGCCCCACCTGTAACGACAGGTTGCCCGCGAGGAGACCCCGATGACCGCGATCGCGCCCCGCCTGTACGTCGACAGCGCCGACACCGACCGTGTCGCGCGGCTGCTCTCCGCCGGGGTCGTGCACGGTGTCACGACGAACCCCACGATCCTCGAGCGTGGCGGGCGGACGGCTGGGGAGATCCCCGACCTCTACGCCCGCTGGGTCGAGGAGGGCGCTCGGGAGGTGTTCTTCCAGACGTGGGGTGGTGACACCGCCTCCTTCCTCCGGAACGCGGAGGGCATCCGTGCGCTCGGCGACCGGGTCGCGGTGAAGGTGCCCGCGACCGCAGCCGGGTTCGCTGCCGCTTCCGCCCTCGTCCGTGACGGGGCCACGGTCCTCGTCACGGCGGTCTACTCCGTCGCGCAGGCGCTCGCGTGCGCTTCGATCGGTGCCCAGTACATCGCGCCCTACCTCGGGCGCATGCGCGACGCGGGCATGGACGGCGACGCCCTCATCGCCCGGATGCAGGAGATGTGCGCGGGCAGCGCCTCCAACGTCCTCGCCGCGTCGCTGCGGACGGCCGATGACATCACCGGGCTGCGCGCTGCCGGCGTCCCCTACTTCACCGCCGCGCCCGACGTGCTCGACCAGGTGCTGTTCCACGAGGTCAGCGACAGCTCGGCGGCCGAGTTCGACGCCGCGATGGAGCGTCTCGGCGCCTGACGGGTCAGGCCGAGGCGGCCTGCCGCAACCACCGCTCGACACCCGCGATGTGGGCCGTGGCGAGGGAGGTGGCCAGTGCCGAGTCGCGCTGGGCGATGGCGTCGGCGATAGCGCGGTGCTCCGACAGGGTGCGCTCCACGGCGCCGCCCTCCGTGAGCCCCCGCCACACCCGGGCCCGGACCGTCTGGCTGCTCAGGTGCTCGATGAGGCTCGCGAGGTAGGCGTTTCCCGCCATGCCCACGATCTCGCGGTGGAAGCGGATGTCGTGGTCGACGAGCTCCTCGATGCCGACGGAGGCGTCGACGGCCTCCACCTCGTCCTGCAGGGCCGCGATCGCCTCGTCCGTGCCCAGGGTCGCCGCGAGCCCGGTGGCCTGCGATTCGAGCATCCGGCGGACGGCGAACATCTCCAGCATCGAGTCGTCGTCGTGCATGTCCACGACGAACGCGATCGCCTCCAGCAGCAGGTGCGGCTCCAGGCTCGTGACATAGGTGCCGTCACCACGACGGACGTCGAGCACGCGGATGACCTCCAGTGCCTTGACCGCTTCGCGCATCGAGTTGCGGGAGAGGCCGAGGCGCTCGGAGAGCTCCTTCTCCGGGGGCAGGCGATCGCCGGGGGCCAGTTCGCCCGACACGATCATCGCCTTGATCTTCTCGATCGCCTCGTCCGTCACTGCCATGGCGCTCATCCTCGCACAACATCCGATGTCTGCGGCAGGATGGGGGCATGCGCATCCTCGACTCGCACCTGCACCTGTGGGACCCGGAGGCCCTCGGGTACACGTGGCTCGAGGGACCGCTCGCGCGGCGCTTCGGTGCCGTCGAGTTCGAGCATGCGCGGGTGGAGCGGGCCACGGACGAACGGGCCGTGTTCGTGCAGGCCGAGACCGCCGAGGACGACTTCCTCGCGGAGGTGCGGTGGGTGGCAGGGCAGGCGGAACGACTCGGGGTGGTCGGCATCGTCGCCGGCGCTCGGCTCGATCGCGGCACCGACACCACGGTGCACCTGGAGAGCCTCACCGCGGAGCCCCTCGTGGTCGGCGTGCGTCATCTGCTGCAGGGTGAGCCGGACGGCATGATGCTCTCGTCGGCCTTCATCTCCGGGGCCCGCGAGGTCGCGGCGCACGGGTGGACCTTCGACGCGTGCGTACGTGCCGCGCAGCTCCCCGACGTCGCACGACTGTCCGGCGCGATCCCCGAGCTGCGGATCGTGCTCGATCACCTCGGCAAGCCGGAGGTCGGGTCGGCTTCTGCTCCGCGCACGCCCTCTGTGGAGTGGGAGCGCGACCTCGCCGAGCTGGCGCGACACCCCGGGGTGTTCTGCAAGGTGTCCGGACTGCCCGCGGAGGCCGGAGGGGACTGGAGCCTCGCGCAGCTCGAACCCTTCCTCGACACCGCGGCCGACGTCTTCGGTCCCGAGCGCCTGATGTGGGGGAGCGACTGGCCCGTCTCGGCGGTCGGCCCCGCGGTGCCGGACGATCCCCGCGCGCCCGCCGACGGCTCTCCGGTGAATCAGCCGTCCGCACGCAGCCGCTGGGCCGACGCCGTGGCGGCCTGGGCCACGTCCCGCGGCATCGATCACGACGCCCTCTTCCACGCCACCGCCACCTCCTTCTACTCCCTCTAGCTCCCCCTCCCCGCCCCTTACGCGGGGCGAGTGCAATATGCCACCTCCGGAGCCCCGTCCAGGCCCGCTTTTGATCCCGGCCGGATGGGTGCCGTACCGCTCACGCTCGTCCCTCCGGCGCCTCGTGGCGTGCGGGATGGGAAACGGTCCGCGGCCGCAGCGTCGGGGAGCGATTCTGATCCCGCCCGCGCGGACACCCGTGTGCGGGATCAGAAAGGGGCGTGCGGGGCGGGATCGGGGAGCGGTTCTGATCCCGAACGGCGGGACGGGATGGGGACGGGACGAGAACGGCCCGGGGTCTCGCGGGGAGACACCGGGCCGTCGGAGAAGAGCGAGTCACTCGGGGCGGAGGCGGAGCTGCGCCATCCCCCCGTCGACCTCGACGAAGGTGCCCGTGGTGGAGCCCGCGGCGGGACTCACGAGGTAGGCCACCGCGGCGGCGACCTCGTCGGGGCTCACGAGTCGTCCGTGGGGCTGTCGTGCCTCCAACGCGGCCCGCTCGGCGGCGGGGTCGGCCGCGGAGTCGAGCAGTCGTCCGACCCAGGGGGTGTCCGCCGTGCCGGGGTTGACCGCGTTGACGCGGATGCCCTCGCGCAGGTGGTCGGCGGCCATCGCGCGGGTCAGAGCCGACACGGCTCCCTTCGACGCGGAGTACAGCGCCCGCTGCGGGAGTCCGGTGGTCGAGGCGATCGAGGCCGTGTTGCACACCGCGGCGGCGGGGGACTTCCGCAGCCAGGGCAATGCCGCCGAGGTCACCCGAGCGATGCCCGTGACGTTGATGGAGAGGACGCGGGCCCACTCGTCGTCGTCGTTCGCCGCGATGTCGCCCTGCGCACCGATGCCGGCGTTGTTGACGACGATGTCGATGCGGCCGAAGAGCTCGGCGACGGCGGCGACGGCGGCGTCCACGCTCGCGCGGTCGGAGACGTCGGCGGTGAACGCGGCGAACCGCTCGTCGGCGTGCGTGGTGTCACGATCGAGGACCGCGACGATGACGCCGTCCTCGTGCAGACGGTCGGCGATCGCCGCGCCGATGCCGGAGGCTCCTCCGGTGACGATGGCCACGAGGCCTTCGGTGCCGCCGGCGCTGGGTCCCTGAGCCTGTCGAAGGGTCACTTCTCTGCCTCCCATGCGACGAAGTCCTGGCGCTGGCGGCCGAGGCCGTCGATCTCGATCTCCACCACGTCGCCCGCGGCCAGGTAGGGGTACGTGCCGGACAGGGCCACGCCCTGCGGGGTGCCGGTGAGGATCAGGTCACCGGGTTCGAGCGTCACGTACTGCGACAGGTGGTGCACGATCTGCTCGACCGTGAAGATCATGTCGCTCGTGTTCGAGTCCTGCCGCGGCTCGCCGTTCACGAAGCTGCGGAGGCCGAGCGCCTGATGGTCCACCTCGTCCGGGGTGACCAGCCAGGGACCGGTGGGATTGAAGCCGAAGGCGATCTTGCCCTTCGACCACTGCCCGCCGGACACCGCCATCTGGAAGTCCCGTTCCGACACGTCGTTCGCGGCGACGAAGCCGGCCACGTGCGCCATCGACTCCTCCGGGGAGTCGAGGTAGGCGGTGCGGGTGCCGATGACGATGCCGAGCTCGACCTCCCAGTCGGTCTTCTCGCTCCCGCGCGGGATCGTCACGGCGTCGTTGGGGCCGACGACCGTGTTGGGCGTCTTGAGGAAGATGATGGGGATGGTCGGCGGCTCCGACCCCGACTCCGCGGCGTGCGCGGCGTAGTTCATCCCGATGCAGATCACCGCGCTCGGGCGGGCGATCGGGGCGCCGATGCGCATCGTCGCGGCGTCCGGCAGCTCGGGGAGCTCCCCGGCGTCGCGGGCGGCGGCGACGCGGGCGACGAAGTCTCCCGCAAGGAAGTCGCCGTTGACATCGGATGTCACCGGGCGGAGGTCGAGGTAGCGGTCACCCTCCAGGAGGACGGGGATCTCCGCCCCCGGGGTGCCGAGCCGCGCGAACTTCATGATTCTCCTGATCGTTCGGGAGGCCGCTGCTCAGCGGCCGGTCTCGTTGACAGTATAGACATCGGATGTTTACACTCCAAGAGATCCGCGCGGAAGAACGACCCGCGCATGGAGAGGAACCCCGTGAGCCGTATCGTCGCCCTCGACACCACCGACATCCGCTTCCCCACGTCGCTGAGCCTCGACGGCTCCGACGCGATGAACCCGGACCCCGACTACTCCGCCGCGTACGTCATCGTCCGCACGGACGCCGCCGACGGCATCGAGGGGCACGCCTTCGTCTTCACGATCGGCCGCGGCAACGACGTGCAGGTCGCGGCCATCGACGCGCTCGCCGGACACCTCGTCGGGCGGGAGATCGAACCGCTGCTCGATGACATGGGCGGCACGTTCCGCGAGATCGTCGGCGACTCGCAGCTCCGCTGGCTGGGGCCGGAGAAGGGCGTCATGCACATGGCCATCGGCGCGGTCATCAACGCGCTGTGGGACATCAAGGCCAAGCGCGCGGGCCTGCCGCTCTGGCAGCTGCTCGCCCGGATGACCCCGGAAGAGCTCGTCGACCTCGTCGACTTCCGCTACCTCACCAACGCCCTCACCCGCGAGGAGGCGCTGGAGATCCTGCGCACGGCGGAGCCCGGGCGGGCTGAGCGCGAGCAGCAGCTCCTCGCCACCGGCTACCCCGGCTACACGACCAGCCCCGGCTGGCTCGGCTACTCCGACGAGAAGCTCGAGCGCCTCGCCCGCGAGGCCATGGCCGACGGGTTCACGCAGATCAAGCTCAAGGTCGGCGCCGACCTCGACGACGACATCCGCCGCTTCCGGAAGGCCCGGGAGGTGTGCGGCCCGGACTTCCCCATCGCGATCGACGCGAACCAGCGCTGGGAGGTCTCCGAGGCGATCGAGTGGGTGAACGCGCTCGCCGAGTTCCACCCCGCCTGGATCGAGGAGCCCACCAGCCCCGACGACATCCTCGGGCACGCGGAGATCGCCCGCGGCGTCGCGCCCATCCGTGTCGCCACCGGTGAGCACGCGCAGAACCGGATGATCTTCAAGCAGCTCCTGCAGGCCGACGCGATCTCGGTCATGCAGATCGACGCCGTCCGCGTCGCGGGAGTGAACGAGAACATCGCCAACCTGCTGCTCGCGGCGAAGTTCGACGTGCCGGTGTGTCCGCATGCCGGCGGCGTGGGGCTGTGCGAGGCCGTGCAGCACCTGTCGATGTTCGACTTCGTCGCCGTCTCCGGCACTCGCGAAGGCCGCCTGATCGAGTTCGTCGACCACCTGCACGAGCACTTCGTCGTGCCGACCGACATCCAGGGCGGCTCCTACATGGCTCCGACCGCGCCGGGTACGGGCATGGAGATGAAGGCCGACAGCATCGCGGAGTACACCTGGACGGGTGCGCATGTCCACGCCTGATCTGAGCGGCGTGTCCGATCGTCTGCAGGTCCCCACGCTCGGCTACGGTGCCGCGAACGTCGGCAACCTCTTCCGCGAGCTGTCCGACGACGACGCGTGGGCGGTGCTGGACGCGGCGTGGGAGAGCGGTATCCGCTTCTACGACACCGCTCCGCACTACGGCCTCGGGCTGTCCGAGCGTCGCCTCGGAGCCTTCCTGCAGACCAAGCCGCGCGACGAGTACGTGCTCTCGACCAAGGTCGGCCGTCTGCTGCGCCCGAACCCGGACCACGCCGGCGGCCTCGACACCGCCAACGACTTCCACGTGCCGGACGACCTCCAGCGCGTGTGGGACTTCTCGGCGGACGGCATCCGGACGAGCCTGGAGGAGTCGCGCGAGCGCCTGGGCATCGAGCGCATCGACCTCCTCTACCTGCACGACCCGGAGCGGCACGACCTCGACCTCGCGCTCGCCGAGGCCCTTCCCGCCCTGGAGCAGCTGCGCGCGGACGGTGAGGTGACCGCGATCGGCATCGGCTCGATGGTGTCGGACGCCCTCGCGGCGTCGGTGCGTTCCGCCGACCTCGACCTCGTGATGGTGGCCGGTCGGTACACGCTGCTGGAGCAGCCCGCCGCGGTCGACGTGCTGCCCGCGTGCCGCGAGACCGGCACCGGGATCGTCGCGGCGTCCGTGTTCAACTCCGGCCTCCTCGCCTCGAACGAGCCGCGACGGGACGGCCGCTACGAGTACGGGCAGCTCCCCGACGAGCTGTGGGAACGCCTGGTGCGCATCGCCGCGGTGTGCGCCGACCACGATGTGCCCCTGCCGGCCGCGGCGATCCGGTTCCCGCTGCAGTCCGACGTCGTCCGTTCGGTCGTGGTCGGTGGCAGTCGTCCGGCCCAGCTCCGGCAGAACGCCGAGTACGCTGCCCTGGAGATCCCGTCGGCGCTGTGGGAGAACCTTGCGGCCGAGGGTCTGATCTCCGCGTCCTGACCCCCCCCGATCGAGAGGAGCCGCCGTGCTCGAAGGAATCCACCCGCTGCTGACCGGGGAGCTGCTGCTGCATCTCGACCGGATGGGGCACTCCGATGCCGTGGTCGTCGCCGACGCGCACTTCCCGGCGTGGGGACTGGGCGCACGGGTGGTCGACCTTCCCGGGACCACGACGCCGGAGGTCGTGGCCGCGATCCGCAGCGTGCTGCCACTCGACGACGCGCCCGGCATCGACCTGATGACCTCGGCCGACGGCGAGGTGCTGGATGTGCAACGCGAGCTCATGGCCGCGGCGGGTACGGAGCTCGACACCACGCGCTTCGTCGACCGCTTCGCGTACTACGAGGTCGCGAAGGAGGCGTACCTGATGGTGCGCACGGGGGAGACGCGGAAGTACGGCAACGCACTGCTCCGGAAGGGCGTGGTCGGCCACCCCTCGGCCTGACTCCGTTCACAACTCAGGAGCTGCTTCGGCGAAAGCGGCTGGACGGGCCGTTTCGACGCGGAGCCGCGCTCTTCTCCTGAGTTGTGAACGCCGGGTTCACCGCCCGACGGTGGACTCCCGCACGATGAGTTCGGCCGGGAACGGCGTCGGCGCCGGCGGGGGAGCGGTCGGATCGGCGAGGAGCTGCAGCAGCGCGGCCCCGGCGGCGCGGCCGATCTCGTAGCCGGGCTGCCGAACGCTCGTCAGCGGCACCACGCCCTGGTGTGCGGCGGCCACGTCGTCGAAGCCGACGAGGGCGATCTCCTCCGGCACCCGGATGCCGTGGCGGAGCAGCTGCGTCAGCACACCGAGGGCCACCCCGTCGTTCGCGGCGAAGACCGCGTCCGGGCGCTCGTCCGCCGGGAGCTCGACGAGGCGTGCCCCGGCGCGGAGGCCGTCCTCGGTCGCCAGATGCTCGACGTCGAGGACGGAGACGCGGGCGTCGGTGCCCGCGACCGCATCGCGCAGGCCGGCGAGGCGGTCATTCGACTGGCTGACCGCCGGTGCTCCGAGGAACAGGATGCGGCGTCGGCCGAGGGACAGAAGGTGCTCGCCGGCCAGTCGTCCTCCGCCGCGGTCGTCGAAGGTGACCGCGGCCACGGAGGGCGAATCCCGGATGGGGCCGACGACCACCGAGCGGATCCCGCGGGTCGCGAGCTGCTCCAGCCGCGGCACGACATCTCCGCGCGGATAGATCACGATGCCCTGCACCCGGTGGGCCTCGAACATGTCGATGTTCTGCTCCTCGCGGGCGACGTCGCGGGCGCTGTCGCTGAAGAAGAGCGACCAGCCGCCCTCGCGGGCCACGTCGTCGACGCCGCGGGAGAGGTCGTTGAAGTACGGCAGCCAGGCGTCGAGGAGGATGAGGGCGAGGGCCTTGCTCGATCCCGCACGGAGCTGGCGAGCCGACTCGTTCGGCACGAAGCCGAGCTCGGCGATCGCGGCGCGCACGCGCTCGCGGCTGGCGGCGCCGAGGACGTGCGGGTGATTGAGGTAGTTCGACACGGTCGATGCCGAGACCCCCGCGAGAGCCGCGACGTCCTTCACGCTCGCGGACATGGGCCTCCTTCGGCGGTGGGGCCGTCGGTGTGCGGCCGGATGAGGCCCAGGCTAGCGGAGGACTTGTAACGTGCCAAGAAAGTTCTTGACACCCCGGTCGACGGCGACGTAGCGTGACTCGCACACCGGACTTGTAACGTGCCAAGTCCGCGCGGCGACGGTGCCGGACACCCGCCGGAGGAGCGCTCATGAACATCGGCTGCCACGGACTCGTCTGGACGGGGACCTTCGACGCGGACGGCATCCGGCTCGCGGTCGAGAAGACGAAGCAGGCGGGCTTCGACCTCATCGAGTTCCCGCTGATGGATCCGTTCTCGTTCGACGTCGCCGCCGCGAAGGCCGCCCTCGCGGAGCACGGACTCGCGGTCAGCGCCTCGCTCGGGCTCTCCGACGAGACTGACATCACCAGCGGTGACCCCGCCGTGGTGGCCGCGGGCGAGGCGCTCCTGCTCCGCGCGGTCGACGTGCTCGCCGAGCTCGGGGGCACGCACTTCTGCGGTGTGATCTACAGCGCCATGAAGAAGTACATGGATCCGGTCACGCCCGAGGGTCTCGCCTCGAGCCGTCGCACCATCGCGCGAGTGGCCGACCACGCCGCCGAGCGGGGAGTCTCCGTCTCGCTCGAGGTCGTCAACCGCTACGAGACCAACGTGCTGAACACCGCGCGGCAGGCGCTGGCGTACCTCGCTGAGGTCGACCGTCCGAACCTCGGCATCCACCTGGACACCTACCACATGAACATCGAGGAGTCGGATATGTTCGCGCCGGTGCTCGATGTGGCCCCGGCCCTGCGGTATGTACACATCGGCGAGAGCCACCGCGGCTATCTCGGCACCGGGACGGTCGACTTCGACACGTTCTTCAAGGCGCTCGGACGCATCGGCTACGACGGCCCCATCGTGTTCGAGTCGTTCTCCTCGGCCGTGGTCGCGCCTGACCTCAGCCGCATGCTCGGCATCTGGCGCAACCTCTGGACGGACAACGACGAGCTGGGTGCCCACGCGAACGCCTACATCCGCGACAAGCTCGTCGCCGTCGACTCGATCCGCCTCCATTGAGGCCGGCCGGCGGTTCGAGATCAAGATGTTATTACAGGTCTTCCCTCGCCGCCGATCGTTAGATACATTTAGATACAACTTGCACTGACCCGGGTGCAGGTCGCAGAATTGATCCGATGTTTACGGCGGAACGGTCCGCCGCAATCGCGACAGAACCTTCAAGGAAGCAGGTGAGCGCATGAGTGGACCCATCCTGAGGGTCGAGGGGATCAGCAAGGGATTCCCCGGTGTCCAGGCGCTGAAGGACGTGCATCTCGAGGTGCGCGCCGGCGAGGTGCTCGTGCTCGTGGGTGAGAACGGTGCCGGCAAGTCCACCCTGATGAAGATCCTCTCCGGGATCTACACCAAGGACGAGGGCACGATCACGTTCGAGGGGCAGGAGGTCGAGCTCACCAGCCCGCTGCAGGCGCAGGAGCTGGGGATCACGATCATCCACCAGGAGCTCAACCTGATGCCCGACCTCACGGTCGCGCAGAACATCTATGTCGGCCGCGAGCCCACCACGGGCCCGTTCCTGTCGGAGCGGAAGCTCAACCGGCAGACGGCCGAGCTGCTGCAGCGCCTCGACATCCACCTCGACCCGCGCCAGCGCGTGGGAGAGCTGACGGTGGCCGAGCAGCAGATGGTCGAGATCGCCAAGGCGCTGTCCTTCAACGCCAAGGTCCTCATCATGGACGAGCCGACGTCGGCCCTCACCGACAGCGAGGTCGAGACCCTCTTCGTCCTCATCGAGCAGCTCAAGGCGCGCGGCACCGGCATCGTCTACATCTCGCACCGCATGGACGAGCTGCGCCGCCTCGCCGACCGCGTGACCGTGCTCCGCGACGGCACATACATCGGATCACTCGACAAGTCCGAGATCACGATTCCGACGATCATCGAGATGATGGTCGGCCGCGTGATCGACGAGGGCACGCGTCCGCAGGCGCGGGAGCATCTCAACGACCCCATCGTGCTCGACGTGCAGGGGCTCTCCACGCGGAAGCTCCTCAAGGACGTGTCGTTCCAGCTGCACAAGGGCGAGATCCTCGGATTCGCCGGCCTCATGGGCGCCGGCCGCACCGAGACCGCCCGTGCCGTCATCGGCGCCGACCACCGTGACGGCGGCACGATCACGATCGGCGGGCGCACCGTCCGCATCGCGCAGCCCGCGGACGCGGTCAAGCACGGCGTCGGCTACCTCTCCGAGGATCGCAAGCTGCTCGGCCTCATGCTCGAGCAGGACGTGACCTTCAACACCGTGCTCGCGTCACTCGGCTCCTACGCCAACGGCATCGGCTGGATGGGCGACAGCAAGGCGAAGAACAGCACCAAGGAATACGTCCAGCAGCTGCGGGTGAAGACCCCCTCGGTCAACCAGGTCGTCAAGCTCCTCTCCGGAGGGAATCAGCAGAAGGTCGTCATCGCCCGGTGGCTGATGCGCGACTGCGACATCCTCATCTTCGACGAGCCGACGCGAGGCATCGACGTCGGTGCGAAGGAGGAGATCTACCGCCTCATGCAGCAGCTCGCCGACGCGGGCAAGTCCATCATCGTCATCTCGTCGGAGCTCCCCGAGATCCTCCGGGTCGCGAACCGCATCGCCGTGTTCGCGAACGGCCGCATCACCGGGACGCTCCGCAACGAGGAAGCCAGCCAGGAGAAGATCATGCAACTCGCAGCCCACGGGGAGGAAGACTGATGAGCACCCCACAGCAGTCCGGATCGTCGACGACGACGATCATCCAGACGGCCGTCAACGAGGACACCGACAAGCGCGACGTCGCCGGGTTCCTCAAGCGGCAGTTCCAGCAGTCGCTCGCGTTCGGCACCCTGATCGTCCTGGTCATCTTCTTCTCGATCGCCAGCCCGAACTTCTTCACCTTCAGCAACATCGCCACGGTGCTGCTGTCCACCGCGGTCATCGGCATCCTCGCCCTCGGCACGACGTTCGTCATCATCACCGGCGGCATCGATCTGTCGATCGGCACCGGCATGGCGCTCTGCGCCGTGATGACGGGTGTGCTCATCACCAACCTGGGCCTGCCCGTGTGGGTGGGTGTGCTCGGCGGCATCGCGACCGGTGTGCTCATGGGGCTGGTCAACGGCGTGAACATCACCTTCCTGCGGCTGCCTCCGTTCATCGCGACGCTGGCCATGATGATGATCGCCGGCGGCCTCGCCCTCGTCATCTCGAACGTCGCGCCGATCTACTTCTCCACCTCGGCTCCCGACTTCAAGAAGATCGCGCTCGGCGTGCTCATCCCCGGCATCCCGAACGCGGTGCTCATCACCGCGGCCCTCGCGATCGTCGCCTGGCTCGTGCTGTCGAAGACACTCCTCGGCCGGTACACGTTCGCGATCGGATCGAACGAGGAGGCCACGCGCCTCTCCGGCGTCAACACGCGCCGCTGGACGATCCTCATCTACATGTTCGCCGGCGCCTTCACCGGCATCGCGGGCATCGTGATCGCCGCCCGCCTCGACTCGGCCCAGCCGCAGATCGGCACCGGCTACGAGCTGCAGGCCATCGCGGCCGTGATCATCGGCGGCACCTCGCTGCTCGGCGGCCGCGGCTCGATCCTCGGCACCGTGATCGGTGCGCTCATCATGAGCGTCCTCGTCAACGGCCTCCGGATCATGTCGATCCAGCCGGAGTGGCAGAACATCGTCGTCGGCGTCGTCGTCCTGCTGGCCGTCTTCCTCGACTCGCTGCGCAACCGCCAGCGCACCTGAGACACGGCGGCGGCGAAACCCGTGCCCGCCGCCGTCCCCGGCTCCGGCCGGATCCCGCGGAACCCTCCGCACAGGCACCACGAATGTCCACCCGCCGGTCCTGGCCGGCACCCACACAGAACAACGGAGTTTCCATGAAATTCGGCAAGAAGACCGCATTCGCGGCACTCGTGGCCGCATCCGCGCTCGTGTTCGCCGGCTGTGCCGGCGGCGGCGACGTGATCGAAGAGGGCTCGGGCGGCGACACCGGCAGCAGCGACGGCGAGATGTACATCGCCATGGTCTCGAAGGGCTTCCAGCACCAGTTCTGGCAGGCCGTCAAGAAGGGCGCGGAGGAGAAGGCCCAGGAGCTGGGCGTCAAGATCACCTTCGAGGGCCCGGCCGCCGAGACCGAGATCGCGCAGCAGCTCGAGATGCTGACCGCCGCGATCGACAAGAACCCGGACGCCATCGCCTACGCCGCCCTCGACCCCGAGGCGTGCGTCGCCCCGCTCGAGCAGGCGAAGTCGAAGGACATCCCCGTCGTCTACTTCGACGCCCCGTGCAACGGCGACGTCGGACTCAGCCTCTCCGCGACGGACAGCAAGGTCGCCGGCGCGCTGGCGGCCGAGCACATGGCCGAGCTGATCGGCGGCGAGGGCGAGGTCGCCATCGTCGGTCACTCGCAGATCAACTCGACGGGTGTCGAGCGTCGCGACGGCTTCGTCGAGAAGATCGAGGCGGACTACCCCGACATCGAGATCGTCGACATCCAGTACGGTGACGGCGACCACCTGAAGTCGGCCGACATCGCCAAGACTCTCATCGCGGCGCACCCCGACCTCAAGGGCATCTACGGCACCAACGAGGGCTCGGCCATCGGCGTCGTGAACGCCGTGAACGAGCTCGGCCTGGAGAAGGGCAAGATCACCATCGTCGGCTTCGACTCCGGTGCAGCCCAGATCAACGCCATCAAGGACGGCACGATGGCCGGCGCCATCACGCAGGACCCGATCGGCATCGGCGCCCAGGTCGTGCAGGCGGCCTACGACGCGGCCAACGGCGACGACGTCGAGGAGTTCTACGACACCGGTTCCTACTGGTACGACAAGAACAACATCGACGACGACAAGATCGCCGCGGTCCTCTACGAGTGACCCGCACGACGGAGCCCCTCGCCTTCGGGCGGGGGGCTTCGTCGTGTTCAGTGGTGTTCCGGGTCCGTGATCCGTGATCCGTGGGCCGTGGGTCCGTGGTCCGTGGGTCCGTGGGCGATCGGCGGTCCGATTGCACGACCCCGGGGCGGATGCACGATCGGACCCCCGGTTTCCTCGTGCACCCGTCTCGGGATCGTGCAGATGAACAGGGTCCGGGGTCGGGTCGGGTCGGTCTGGGTCTGGGTCTGGGTCTGGGTCTGGGGTCTGGGGTCTGGTCTGGGGTCTGGTCTGGTCTGGGGATGGGACCGAGGGCGGGACCGAGGGTGGGACCGAGGGTGGGACGGATGCACGACGCGGGGACCGATGTGTGACCGGGTGGGCGGTTCGGTCGTGCCGTCGTGACAGGGGTGTGCAGGTGAAACCGGATGGCCGAGTGGAGTCGTTCGGCCGGGGACGGTGAGCCCAAGGTGCGGATGCACGACGCGGGGACCGATGTGTGACCGGGCGAGCGGTTCGGTCGTGCCGTCGTGACAGGGGCGTGCAGGTGAAACCGGAGGGCCGAGCGGAGCTGTGCCGCACGGGGGACGGTCAGCCGGGGGACGGGGCACGACGAAGACGGATGCACGACGGGAGGACAGGGGCACGACGGGGAGGCCGGAATGGGCGTGCGGGCGTGGCGAGGTCGTGCAGGTGAAACAGGGAGACGGAGAGGGGAGACGGAGACGGAGGGGGGTCAGGGGGGTCAGAGGGGGCGGAGGAACGTGAGGATCGAGGTGGGCTCGACGATGAGTTCCTGGAGCGCGGCGTTGAAGGGGGCGCCGGCGGGCGCGTGGAGGTGGGCCTGGAAGGCGTCCTCGTCGCGGTAGACCTCGTAGACGAAGAAGCGGTCGGGGTCGTCGACGAGGCGGTGGGCCTCGAAGACGATGTTGCCCTCCTCGGCGCGGACGACCTCGGCGAAGTCCCGCAGCAGTGCCGCGACGCGGTCGGCGGCCCCGGGCTGCGCGGTGAAGACGGCGTGGAGGACGGTGGGTTCGGGCATGACGACTCCTCGGGTTCGGGTGGTCAGGGGCGGAGGGTCAGGAAGCGCGCCGGCGTCGTGACGAGCATCCGGTGCACCGCGTCATCGCCGACGGCTTCGCGGAGTCGCGGGAGGTAGCGGTCGCCGAGGTAGGCGAGACCCGGCATGCCGCCGTAGGCGATGTACCGGGTGCGACGGGCGACGTCGCCCCCGAGCAGGATCCGGTCGCCGGCCCCGCGCTCGACCACGGCGACCGTGAGCGCCAGCAGCTCCGCGTCGGACCGGGTGCGCGGCCTGGCGAAGCCGTCGTAGCCGAGGTGGGCACCGCGCTCGGCGAGCGAGACGTGCAGACCGGGGTCGGGGTCACGGTCGGCGTGGGCCAGGACGACGCGATCCGCTGCCACCCCCTCGGCCTCCAGGAGGTCGAGCACCTCGTGGGCCGCGGTGCCGAACTCCAGATGCACCATGACGGGCGCTCCCGTCTCCCGGTGCGCCCGGGCGATGGCGACCAGTGTCGTCCGCTCGAACGGGCTGATGCGCCAGTAGTCGGCGCCGCCCTTCAGCATCCCGGCGCGCACGGGCTCCCCCCCAGGGCCCGCGGCGAGGGGCACGTCGGGCGTCTCGAACACCGCGGCGTCATCCGCCGGCATCCCGCGCGTGAGGTCGGACACGAACAGGGCGGCCAGGCGGTCGGCGCCCCACACCTGAATCGGGTGGTCGGGGCCGTAGTGGGCCTCACGGTGTCGACCGGTCGTCGCGACGACATGCAGCCCGGTCGCGGCGCTGATGCGGGCGACAGCGGCGGGGTCGCGGCCCAGGCCGAACGGCGTGGCGTCGACCATGGCCTCGAAGCCGCTCGCCCGCAGGAGGCCGGCCTCCTCGCCGGACGCGGCCTCGTCGTCGAGCTCGTCCCCGACCAGCAGCGGCGACACCTGGAACAGGTGCTCGTGGTAGTCCACGCGCCCGAGCTGCGACGGGTCGATGTCGCCGAGGACGGTCCGCACGGCGGGCATCAGCGCACCGACTCCGCAGCCTCCGCGAGGCGCTCGACGGTCTCGGGCGTGAGGTCGAGGTCGAACACGTCCGCCACGACCTGCGACCAGCCGTGGATGAAGTACCGCCACCCGTCGACCACGTGCAGCGCGCGATCGTCCTCCTGCGCCTCGGCCTGGTGCAGGAACTCCAGCGAGCCGCGGTAGTTGAACTCCCACACGTACGCGCCCTGGGGGAAGACGACGGCGTCGGTCAGGGGCGATCCGGGGCGGTCCTTGCCGAGCCCGGTGGCGTTCGCGATGACCGATGCCGCAGGGGCGGCCGTGACCAGAGCGTCGGCCTCCTCCGGCGTCTCGGTGACGACGTAGCGGAGCAGTCCCTCGGGGGTGCCGTGCTGGCGGTGCACTTCGCGGAGGTGGTCGAGCTTGTCCTGGGTGCGCGCGGTGACGGTGATGAGCCCGGGGGCGTCGTCCCGCTCGGCGAGGGCCCAGCTCAGCGCGGTGCCCGATCCGCCCGCACCCAGGATGACGACCTCGGCCCCGGTGCGCGCGAAGTGCTCGGCGGGGAGGAAGTCACGCAGCGCCAGGTCGACCGTGATCGGGTCCTTCGCGCGGCCGGACAGCGTGGACCCGCGCTTGGCGATGCTCGAGATCTCGGCGCAGGACACGGCGAACGGGTCGAGCTCGTCGAACAGGTCGGACGCCGCCGCGTACACGTTCATCTTGTGCGTGGTGACCAGCGCGCCGCGGTGGTGCGGGTCGTCGCGGATCTGCTCGACCATCGCGCGGTACTGGGCGGGGTCGGCATCCATCGGCAGGTCGTGGCCGACGAGGGTCCGGGTGGGGAGGCCGAGGATGTCGGCCCACAGCGGGAACACCTTCATGATCGACGACGAGGCGGTGGTGACGCCGACGAAGCCCATGTAGTCGGCGGTGGCGGGGGCGGACGTCGCGGCGGTGGTCATCGGTTCTCCTCGGGGGCGGACGCGGGGACGGGGACGAGGTGGGCGGGGTCGGCGCCGCGGAGGACCGCGATCACGTCGTCGAGGGACAGCGCCCCCATGTTGTCGACGGCCTGGGTGGTCTGGGCGCCGAGGTGCGGGGTGACGATGACACGGTCGGCGAGGTCCGCGGCGAGCAGGGGGCTGTCGTGCGCGGCGGTGTCGCCGTCGAGCGTGTCGGCCGCGTACCCGGCGAGGATGCCGTCGCGGAGCGCGTCGGCCACGGCCTGCTCGTCCACGAGGTCGCCGCGGGCGGTGTTGACGAGCACGGTCCCCGGTCGCATCCCGGAGAGGCGGTCGGCGTCGACGAGCTGCTGCCCGCCGGGGGCGTGCAGGGTGATCACATCGGCGGTGCGGAACAGGTCGTCGAGGTCGACGGGCTCGGCGCCGCGGTCCCGCACGAGGTCGGCGGGCAGGAACGGGTCGGAGGCGAGCAGCCGCGGACCGAATCCGCCCAGTCGCCGCGCGACCCCCTGGCCGATCCGCCCGAAGCCGACGATGCCGACCGTCGCGGCGCCGAGCTCCCGTCCGCGGCGCACGGTCCAGTCACCGGTCCGCACCCGGCGGTCGCCGTCCGGGATGGTGCGCAGGGCGGCGAGCATGAGGCCGACCGCGTGGTCGGCCACCGCGTCGGCGTTCGCGCCGGGGGTGTTCGTGACCGGGATGCCGCGCTCGCGTGCCGCCGCGAGGTCCACCGCCTCGATGCCGACCCCGTAGCGCGCCACGACCTTGAGCTTCGGGCCGGCGGCGAGGTGCGCGTCGGTGACCGGTCCGGTGCCGGCGATCCAGGCGTCGGCGCCATGCAGCAGCACGCGCAGCTCGTCGAGGTCGTGATGCGCGGGTCCGCGGAGGATACGGTGTCCGGCCTGCGCGGCGCGCCCGACCAGGTCGAGGTCGCCGTCCGAGAACGAGCGGCTCGTGACGAGGATGACGCCCATCAGTGCGGCCTTCCGGCGAACCACGGCGCGAGGGCCGTGTAGGCGTCGGTGAAACGCGCGTGGCGCTCGGCGTAGACCGCATGCCGGTAGGGGTCGGGCGTGAACTCGGCGGTGACCTCGCTGAGCGCTCGGGCGGCGGAGAAGTCGGTGAGGCCGAGACCGACGGCTCCCGTGACCGCGGCACCGAGGCTGTTCGCCTCCTCCACGATCGTGCGGCGTCGCACCGGCACGCCCCACACGTCGGCGAGGACGGCGAGGTAGACGTCGCTCTGCGCCCCGCCGCCGACGGCGTCGATGCGGTCGATCGTCGCGCCGGCCTCGCGGAACGCCTGGATGCAGGTGAGGAGGTTGAACGCCGTCCCCTCCAGGACCGCGCGCACGAGGTGGGCCCGCCCGTGGTGGCGGGCGAGACCGACGAAGGCCCCGCGCGCATCCGGGTCCCACAGCGGGGAGCGCTCGCCGAGCAGGTAGGGGAGGAAGTAGAGGTCGTCGGTGTCGATGTCGCTCGCGGCCTCGGCGACGAGGCGCCCCGTCTCCGGGTGCGCGGGGTCGACGGAGAGGGCTTCGGCGATCCACTGCACCGAGGCGCCGCCGGCCTGCATGGTCGCGGTCGGCACGAACGACGCGGGCACGACATTGTCGAACGTGAAGGTGCGCATCGCGGGGTCGTGCAGCGGGGCGTCCGCTGCGAAGGAGATCCACGAGGAGGTGCCGAGGCACACGTAGGCGCCGTCCTCCGGCGCCACGACGCCGGAGCCGACCGCGGCGAGCGGTCCGTCGCCCCCGCCCATCACGACCTGGACGCCGGTGTGCAGCCCGAGCGCCTCGGCCGCGGCGGGCGTGAGCGGGCCCGCGATCTGCGTCGACTCCAGGATCTCGGGGAAGAGGGCGGGATCGAGTCGCGCGGCCGCGAGGATCTCCGGCGACCACGTGCCCGCGACCTGGTCGTACGCATTGGTGCCCGAGGCGTCCGAGCGGTCCGTGGCGAGCCGCCCGGTCAGCCGCAGCACGATGAAGTCCTTGGCGACGCACACCCGGCGCACGCGCTGCCACACCTCGGGCTCGTTGTCGCGTACCCACATGATCTTCTCGAGGGAGTAGGTGGGGTTCAGGCGGTGGCCGAGGATCCCGTAGGCGCGCTCGGCGCCGACCGCCGCCTCGAGCTCGCGCTGCTGGGCGCCGGCGCGGGTGTCCGCCCAGATGATCGCGGGTCGCGCGGGCTCGCCGTCGGCGTCGAGCAGCACGGCGCCCATCATCTGTCCGCTGACCACGAGGCCCGCGACCTCGGCGGCGGCGGTGCCGGTGCGCGCGAGGAGGTCGCGGGTCGCCGTGACGACCGCGTGCCACCAGTCGGCCGGGTCCTGCTCGGCGACGCCGCCGGCCGCGAAGTGGGCCGGGTACGGCACGGTGACCGCGGCGATCAGGCGACCGTCGTCGTGGTGCAGGGACGCCTTGTTCCCGGTGGTGCCGAGGTCGTGGGCGATGATCATGGCCGGAGCCTATTCCGCGTAGGGGCGCAGGTCGACGCCGGACTCCGCGCGGAACGCCCGCGAGCCCATGCCGTGCTCCAGCACCCAGCCGTAGTCGTGGCCGGCGCCGCCGGGGTACACGGCGAGGAAGGAGTACGGCTCATCGCCCGTGTTCACGGAGCGGTGCGCCCAGCCCGGCGGGATGTAGCCGATGGTGCCCGGGAGCATGTCGAGCCACTCGGTGCGCTCGCCGTCGAACATGAGCAGTCCGCCGCGGCCGTGCAGCGCGAGGTAGATCTCGCCCTGATGGTCGGGGTGCTGGTGGCCCTTGGTCATCCAGAGCTCGCCGCCCGTGTCGCCGGGCATGATCGTGGTGATCGACTGCGGCAGCTCCCGCTCGATCTCGGGGACAGGGGAGCTGACGACCGTGTAGACGATCGGGTCCTCGCCCGCGGCGGCAGCCGCCCAGGCGTCGTGATCGCGGAACAGGCCCTCGAGGTCGGACATCCGCCGGGTCAGGGTGGGGCCTTCGGGGGAGAGGGTGAGCTTCTCGGCGTCGAAGGCGATCGCCATCGGGGAGATCGGCGGGGTCTGGTACTCGGGCATCCATGCTCCTCGAAACGGGTGCTGCGTCGTCGCGCAACCTGTAATGACAAGCTCACTGTACCTGTTATGACAGGTTGCGTCCAGTGCTCTCCCGCGCGCGAAGAGCCGCGCATGCGGCGGTCTCAGCGGGCAAGCACGCGCTCCAGATGTGCGCGCCCGTCGCGGATCGCGGCCGCCGTCACGTCGTCCCACCCGGGATACTCCGCATGGCCGGCCGGAAGCACCGCCAGCTCGAGATCGCGGGCCCCCGCGGCGACCGCGAACTGTCCCTGCGGCGGCACGTACTGGTCCCAGAGAGCCGCCTCCACCCGGACCGGTACCTCCGCGAAGCCGATGCTCGTGGAGGAATCGAACCAGCGCAGCGCCTCCCGTGCCTCGGGGTGGCGCTGCACGTGCTGACGCACGGTCTCGCCGCTCCCCAGGCATGGCACCGCCAGCCGTTCGTCGTACTGGCCGAAGCTCGGCACGATCAGGGTGGCCCCCACGAACCGGTCGTCCCACGGCAGGGCGAGGGCGCCGATGCCGCCGCCGAAGCTCTCCCCGACGTAATAGAGAGGAAGCGCGCCGACGACCGAGACGAGGACGTCGGCCGCCAGCCACAGGTCGCGCGCGCAGAGGCCGAGCACGTAGCGCTCCGGATCGTCGATGCCCGCGAGCACGTGCTCCGGGGTCGGCTCGGGTGCACCCACTCCCGCGTTCAGCACGCCGAGTCCGCGGGCCACGGGATAGATCGCCGCGACGTCGTCCGGCACCCGGGCGAGGTCGACCGCTTCGCGTCCGCCGTACCCGTGTCCGTGCACGACGCCTGCGCGGGGCGTGCCGTGGAGGGGCTCGACGACCCAGGCGCGCAGTCGCACGCCGTCGACGCCGGCATGCTCGACGACGGAGACCCGACGGCCCTGCTCCTCGGAGGTGGAGAGGACGACGGGGTCCGCGTCCACCGCGGCGGCCTCCCGCCGCCAGCGTCGCCAGCGGTCGACGAACCCGGGCGGCGCGGGCACCGGGAGCACGGCACGGAGGTCGGCTTCGGTCCGGCCGTAGCTGCCGTCGAAGGCGGCATCGGGGAACCAGGTGGCGTAGGGCTCGGGGAAGGTCATGCGGGCTGAGGGATCCTGTTCCGGGAGTGGGGCGGGCGGGGGTGCGTGGCAGACTGGAGGCTCCATCGGAAGGAGACCGCGTGCTGGTCACGGAACGCCGCGAGCGCATCCTCGCCCTGACCCGCGATCGCGGTACCGCCTCCATCGTCGAGCTCGCGGCGACGCTGCAGGTGAGCGAGATGACGGTGCGGCGCGACATCGATCAGCTGGCCGAAGAGGGTGCGGTCGAGCGCATCCGCGGCGGCGTGCGGGCGCGAGGTCATCAGCGCCTGGCTCCGGCTCCCGCGGCCTCGGCCGAACGACGGGCGATCGTCACGGCGGCTGCGGACCTCGTCGAGCCGGGCATGGCCGTCGGCATCTCCGGCGGACCCACGGCGCTGGCGCTCGCGCGGGAGCTCGTGCGCGTCCCGGAGCTCACGGTCGTCACGAACGCACTGCCGGTCTCCGACCTGTTCTCGCCGCCGGACCGCGCGGACGCTCCGTACACGCAGACGGTCGTGCTCACCGGGGGCGTGCGCACGCCCTCGCAGGCGCTCGTCGGGCCGGTCGCCGTCCGCGCCCTCGAGCATCTGCACTGCGACCTCGTGTTCCTCGACGCCCACGGCCTCGACGAGCAGGCCGGCATCACGACCATGAACCTGCTGGAGGCCGAGACCAACCGGGCGCTCATGGCTGCGGGGCGGGAGGTCGTCGTCCTCGCGGAGCACAGCCGCTGGGGCGTGGTCGGACTCACGACCGTCGCCGACCTCAGCGACATCGACCGCCTCATCACCGACGACGGCCTCGACGACTCCGCGCGGGAGCTGCTCGCCGCCCACGTCGGTACCCTGCACGTCGCGCCGCGCGACGGCGGCGACGAACGTGCGCTCGCGACGGTCCTCGCGGACTGAGTCCGCCGCCGTCATCGGGCCGTGCTCGCCCGCGGGATCAGCCGGGCGCCGACCGTCACGTGCCGCACCGGGAGATCGGCTCCCGGGGGCGCGGCGATCTGCCGTTCCAGCTCGGTGAACGCGGCGTCCACGAGGCGGGCGTGGTCGGGGGCGATGGTGCTGAGGGCGGGGACGGCGAAGCGTGCGGCGCGGATGTCGTCGATGCCGACGACGGCGACGTCTCCCGGCACGTTCCGTCCCTGGGCCTGAAGGGCGGCCAGGGCGCCGAGGGCAACGGAGTCGTTCGAGCAGACGATGCCGTCGAGGTCGGGGACCGCGGCGGCCATGGCGCCCGCCACGCGCTCACCCTCCTCGGCCGTGAAGGCGTCGACCTGCGCCGTGAGTGCGGGATCGGCGGGGATTCCGGCGGCGGCCAGCGCCTCCAGGTATCCGGCATGCCGACGGTCGGCGGCGTCCGACGGGCGGGCATCGCGGCGACCGACGAAGGCGATGCGGCGGCAGCCGACCGCGAGCAGGTGCTCCGTGGCGGTGTAGGCGGCCGCCCGGTTGTCGATCGTCACGTGCGTGAACGGGCTCACCTGGATGTGCTCGCCGAGCAGCACGAGCGGCCCGGGGGAGGTGCGGCGCGTGAGGTCGGCGACCGTGAGCGAGCGCGGGATGTGGATGAGCCCGTCGATGGGTGGCAGGCCGACGCCGTTGGCGACGTCGATCTCGCGGCCGTGGTCGCCCTCGGTCTGCACGATGAGCACCGCCAGGCCCCGGTCGTCGGCACCGCGGACGATGCGCGAGCCGAGCTCCGCGAAGTACGGCTCCTCCAGATGCGGCACCGCGAGCGCGATGAGCCCCGTGCGGGTGGCCCGCGCGACGGGGAGCACGCGGCCGCCGGGCGAGGTGGTCACCTGCGGCCTCCTGGAGGGACGACGGTCTCCGCCGGGACGACGGATGCCCTTCACGTTAGCGCCCTCCGTCACGATTGCACTCGGAACGCGATCACGCGTGCCTCCGCGACGCCGTTCGTCCGCTCCACCACGAGGCGGGCGGCCGTGAAGGCGCCGAGGTCCGCCGGCAGCGGATGCACCCGCAGGCGATGGCGGTTGTCGCGCTCCTCGGCCACGGTGCGCCACTCGTCCGAGCCCTCCGGCTGCACCTCGACCCGGTAGTCGCGCACGAGCTGGGGCAACACCTCGTCGGGGCTGCGGTGGTGATGCAGGGTGTTGAGCTCCAGGTCCACGTCGTCGTCGAACACGAGACGGATCTCGGATGCCGTGACCGGCTGCTCCCAGTCCAGGCGCAGCCACTGCGGGCCCTCCGCCTCCGGGGCGGACGCCCACAGGTGCGGTCCGCCGAACGGACGGTTGTAGCCGGAGACGGCGCGCTCCGGCGCGACGGCCTCGGAGTCCGGGGCCGTGCGGAACGCGGGCACCCGGCCGCGCAGCGGCTTGGTCGGCCACTGCACGAGGAGGCCGTCGCGGTCGACCTGCACGTTGCGGTCGTCGTTGTCGACGCGGTGCACGAGGGTGAGCACCCCTGGCGGCAGCTCGGAGGCGAGCTGCACGTGCACCTGCGGGTTCGCGCGGAGCACGATGATCGCGTTCTGCGGGTCCTCCGGCGCGAAAGGTGTCTCCGCCCGCACCCAGGACGGACCACCGGCGGGGACGTCGATCACCGTGCGGTGCTCGAGCATCGCGGGCACGATGTTCTGCGGCCGGCCCGTGGACCAGACCTCCACCGTGACCTGCGTGTCGGCCTCGGCGCTGAGCAGGAGCTCGGTGGTGTCGAGGCGCGGGTGCACGGGGACGACGATGCCGAGGTCGTCCGTCAGGGTGTGCGGGGTCGCCGCGGCCACCGTGCTCGCCGGGGTGCCGATCGTGCGCAGGGTGCTGGACGCGGTGACGGCGGCGGTGCGGGCGAGGTCGGAGGGATCCTCGTTCGCGACTCCGATGAGGGAGGCGTCGGCGCGCAGCAGCGTCTGCCGGAGTTCCGCACGGTGGTTCTCGTACAGCTCCCGGGGCGTGGCGTCGTGGGCGTAGCAGAGGGCGGCGGCGGTGCCCGCGGCCTCGCCCATCGCCGCGCATGTCGCCATCACCCTGGCGGCACCGAAGGCGATGTGCGTGGCCGAGATGTCGCGGCCCGCCATGAGCAGGTTGTCGACGTTGACGGAGTACAGCGAGCGGAACGGGATCTCGAAGACGCCGTCCGAGAAGCGCTGCACCGCGCCCGCCCCCGTCGCATACATGCCCTCGGCGGGATGCAGGTCGATGGACCAGCCGCCGAACGCGATGCCGTCGTCGAACGACGTCTGCTCCAGGATGTCCTGCTGGCGCAGCGTGTAGTCGCCGATGAAGCGCCGATACTCGCGCTTGCCGGGGATGTTGCCGATCCATTCCAGTGTCAGGTTGTCGGCGTCGAACTCGCCGGAGTTCTTGATGTGGTCCCAGATGCCGAGGATCACCGCCCGCAGCTCATCGCGGATCGCCTCGTTGTCGTCGACGATGTCGAGCGTGCCGCCCCACTCGATCCACCAGTAGTGCGCGCCGCTGTCGCCGCTGCGGATGATGCGCGACGAGGGGATCGGGGTGGTCGAGATGTCCTTCGCGCTCTCCGGCGCGACGTACTTCACCGGGTGCCCGAGATCCTTCGTGTAGAAGAGGAGCGTCGAGCCGAGGAACTCGCGCACGGGCTGCTCGGGCGCCCAGTCCTCACCGAACTCGCTGCGGCTCTCCTTGCCCAGCCGGTGCCGGGCGCCGACGAGACGGCCGACCAGCCCGTCGCCCGTGCAGTCCAGGAAGAGGGGCCCGCGGAAGACCGTGCGGATCTCGGAGCCCATCGTCCAGCCGGTGACCGACCGGACCCGACGGGTGTCGTCGGGTCCGGTGGCCTCGGCCTCGAGTACCTCCGTGTTGAGGAACAGCGTGAGGTTGGGCTCGCGGCGCACGATGTCGAGCACCACGTCGTCCCAGTACACGGGGTTGCCCTCGGGGTTGCGGAACTGGTTCTCCCGGTACATCTCGCCGATGATCCCGGTCTCCCGCGCCCACCGCTGGTTGCCGTGGGCGGTCGCTCCGCACACCCAGACCCTCACCTCCGACGAGGAGTTGCCGCCGAGTACCGGCCGGTTGTTGATCAGCACGGTACGTCGGCCGAGGCGGGCGGCCGCGACGGCGGCGCTCACTCCGGCGAGGCCGCCGCCGACGACGATGATGTCGGCTTCGACGGTCTGGGTGCGCATGGGGATGGGTTCCTTTCGGGAGGGGTGGTGGTGCCGCTCAGCGCGCGGCGATCGCTTCGATCTCGTAGACGCGGGCGACGTCGGTGGCGGAGTCGGACGGGTCGGTGATGAGGAGTCGCACGGCGTCGGCGGTCCGTCCCTGGGCGTCGACGACGACCGTCGTCTTCGTGTTGCCGGTGATGGTGCCGACAGTGACCCAGCCGCCGGCGGTCCGGAGCTGCACGGTGAAGTCGCGCAGCACCGACGTCTGCGGCGGCCCGACGGTGTAGCCGCTGCGCACCCGGACGACGTCGAGCGGCGCGGCCTCGTCCCACGCCACCGTGATGGTCGGCTGGGTGTCGGAGGCCGCCGAGATCCACCGGCTCGCATCCGTGCACCCGCCGTCGATGGCCTTCTCCGGGCCGGTGTCGGCGCGGAGCTGGGACGAGGCGGTCGCGGTGCCGCCGAGCGCCAGGTTCTCGCCGCCGGCGTCGCCCCGGAGGGAGGCGACGATGGCGGAGAGGCTGGTGGTGCCGGCCTGGCCGTCGCGCGGGATCTCGGCGTGCCGCAGCGTCCCGCCGCCGGGAACAGCGGGGGCGCTGAGGTAGACCACGTCGGTGCCGTCGGCACGGGTCGCCGCGCGGAGCCGCTGCTGGCCCACGACGGGGTCGCCCACGGTGTCGGCGGTCCATCCGGAGGCTCCGGCGGTGAGCAGCACCGTCTGACTGCGGGTGATGCCGCAGTCCTGCACCGACACCACGGCGTAGACGCGGGTCTCACCGCCCGCGGTCGTCGTGTCGAGGGCGGCGATGGTCTGCACGCCGCCACCCAGGGCGTCCGTGTCCACGAGGGTCTCACTCGTCCAGGCCGAGCCGGTCCAGGTCGCCCATCGCACGTCGAAGGCGTTCTCCGTCTCATCCGCGTACCGGTAGGTCACGCCCACGAGCTCGCCGTCGGCGAGGGCCATCTTCGCGGTCTGCACTGCCGGCACGGCGTCGCCGATGGTCTCGCCGGGCTCGTAGCCGCGCCACACGACGGCGCCGGGGGTGTCCGGGCGGATCGGGGTCGGCAGCGCCTGCCCGGCGACGTCGCGGAAGCCGCCCGTGGCCGGGTCGTACACCGCGTACGAACCGAGGTGACGGTAGGGATCGGCGGGCCACGGACCCCACTCCCACAGCACGTGCACCTTGCCGTCCGCGTCGACCTCGAGGTCGTCCGGGTAGAAGGAGTGGTTCACGGCCGCGGCGATCGTGGTCTCCCGGCTCCACGTCCCGGCAGCGGGGTCGTAGTGGTACAGCACCCCGTCGCGGCGGGCCTGCGGGTCGGCGCCCACCCGCACCATGAGCCAGATGTCGCCGTCGGCGCCCTGCGCGGTGACCGGGTAGGAGATCGCGGCGCCGGCGTCGGGCATCTCGGCGCTCACGTCGACGAGCGAGGTCGCGTCGTAGGGCACGGTGGAGCGGAAGTACTTCCACGGTTCATGGTGCATCGAGACGAACGCATGGATGTAGCCGTCGCCGTCGATCGCGATGGACGGCTGGTTGTGGCCGTTGTCGTCGAGGTACTCCGCGCAGGCCCCGGAGGCCAGCCGCAGGCAGCCGGAGGTCCACGTGCCGTCGGCGGCGCGGACGGCCAGGTTCACCTGGTGCTTGGTCGCCGCCGAGCCGGGCACGTTGTAGGCGAAGTACGTCTCGTCGCCGTCGACGACGAGCGGGTTCCACCAGCCGGACTGATTGGAGCTGTCGACCGTGACGGGCACGGTCTCGACGTCGGGGGTCGCGGCGGCGGCCGGAGCCGGCGCGGTGAGGACGAGTGCGGTGAGGGCGGCGGCAGCTGTGGCGCCGGCCTTCCAGCGGAGGGTCATGGCGATGCTCCTCAGCCCAGCAGCTTCTGCGCCTGGTCGCCGGCCTGCGCCATGGCGTCCTTGGCGCTCTGCTGACCCACGAGGACGGCCTGCACGCGGTCGGCGATCACGGTCTCGATCTGGGCGTACTGCGGATACTGCCAGAACGGGTTGGTGGTCGCGGTCGCCGTGATCTTCTCGGCGAAGCGCGAGCCGAACGCGTCGGACGCCACCTCCTTCGAGGCCTGCGCCTCCTCGGTCACAGGCGGCAGGCCGCGCAGCTCGTAGTCGCCGAGCACCGCCTTCAGGTCGCTCGTGGCCCACTGGCCGAAGTCCGCGGCCGTGCGGGTGCTGTCGCCGGAGCCGCCGCCGACGATGGCGATCGCGCCACCCCAGACGAGGGCGCGCGGGGTGTCGCCCTTCTTCAGCACCGGGCGGGACTCGGGCACGAGCTTGGAGGCGAGGTCGGGATCCGGCGAGTCCTTAGTGACGGACGCGCGGCCGACGGGGGCGTCGTCGTAGATGGCGGCGCGGCCCTGGGAGAACAGCGAGCGGGCGTCGAAGCGGTCGACGTCGGCGGCGATGAGCCCCTGGTCGTAGAGCGACTTGTACCAGGTGACCGCCTCGATGCTGGCGTCGTCGCCGATCGTGACCTTCCCGTCCTTGACGAGGTCGCTGCCGAACGTCTGCATCCAGATGAGGACGTCCTTGAGCTGGGCGGCCTTGGTCGAGGCGGCGTAGGGGATGAGGCCGCCGCCGAGGGCCTTGAGCTTCTTCAGCGCCGCCTCGAAGTCGTCGACGGTGGTCGGGAACGTGGAGATCCCCGCCTTCTTCAGCAGCTCGGAGTTGGTGATGAGGCCGATCGCGCCGATGGTCCACGGGAACGCGTACTGCTTCCCGTCGAGCTGGGTCGCGTCCAGGCTCGACGCGGTGTAGCCGCGGCCCTTCGTGAGCGCCGAGACGTCCTCCAGCTTGCCGAGCGCGGCCAGCGAGGCGAGCCAGGCGACGTCGACGTGCGCGGCGCCGGTGAACTGCCCGCCGCGCACCTGGAGCATGAGCTGCTTGAAGTACTCGTTGTAGGGGAAGGAGACCTCGGTGATGCCGACCTCGTTGGTCTTCTTGTAGCCGTCGAGCAGGGCGCGCGTCGCCGGGGCGGCCGCTTCCTCCGTGAGCGACCAGCTCGAGAACGAGAAGTCGGTCGCGGTGAACTTCCCGGCGCCGAGGCCGGAACCGGGGGAGGAGGACGGGCTGCCGCTGCCTCCGCCGCTCGGCATGCAGCCGGCGAGAAGGAGGCCGGCGGCGCCGAGCCCGGCGAACTGGAGCAGCTGGCGACGGGAGACGGTGGTGTTCTCGGACATGGGGGTGCTCTCTCTTCTTCGAGGGACTTGGGATGAGGGGGTGGTGCGGGTCAGCCCTTGACCGCGCCGGCGGTGAGACCGCCGACGAGGAAGCGCTGCAGGGCGATGAACGCGATGGCCACGGGGAGCGAGACCACCAGCGAAGCCGCCATGAGCTCCGGCCAGGCGGTGGACGCCTCGCCGATGAACGTGTTGACGAGTCCGGGTGGCAGGGTCTGCTTGTCGGGCCCGGCGAGGGTGAGGGCGAAGATGAAGTCGTTCCAGCCGCGGACGAACGCGAACAACCCCGCGGCGATGAGGCCGGGCGCGGCCAGCGGCAGCACGATGGAGTGGATGATGCGCATGCGGGAGGCCCCGTCGACGCGGGCGGCCTCGATGAGCTCGTCCGGGATCGTGTCGAAGAAGCCTTTCAGCATCCACACGCACAGCGGCAGCGTGAACGTCGTGAACGACAGCACGAGCGCCGTGTAGGTGTTGAGCAGGCCGTATGCCGAGAACACCGCATAGAGGGTGATGAGCAGCAGCGCCTGCGGGAACATCTGCGACGCCAGCACGAAGTACATGAGGCTGCGGCGGCCGCGATAGCGGAACTTCGAGAACGCGTAGCCCATGTACGCCGACACCAGCACCGAGAGGATCGCGGTGATGACGGACACGACGATGCTGTTGCGGAGGTAGCCGAACAGAGCCGGATTGTTCGCGAGGGCGGCGTAGGCCTCGAACGTGATCTCGGTGGGGAACAGCTTCGGCGGGTAGCTGAACACCTCGGTACGCGGGGTCAGCGAGGTCGCGAGCAGCCAGTACACGGGCAGCAGGGCGAACCCGCCGAACACGACGACGGCGATCCAGGCGCTCACGGTGGAGGCACGGCGGTCGGCGCGGTGGCGCCGACGGCGGGGCGCGGCGGGCGGGGCGGAGACGGCGGCCACCGTCTCTTCGGTCAGCACGGCGGTCATCGCTTCTCTCCCTTCTCGGACAGACGGACGTAGACGACGACGAGCGCCATCAGCAGGATCATCCAGAGCAGGCCGATCGCCCCGGCGTGGCCGAGGTCGAAGCCGTCGAACGCGGTCTCGTACACCGCGGTCGCGAACGTCTGGGTGGAGCCGGCGGGACCGCCGCCGGTGAGGACGTAGATGATGTCGAAGTGCTGGAAGTTCCAGATGAACTCCAGCAGGATCACGAGGCCGATGATGCCGCTCATCTGCGGGACCGTGATGGAGAAGAAACGGCGGATGGTGCCGGCGCCGTCGATCTCGGCGGCCTCATGCAGCTCGATCGGCACGGTCTGCAGGCCGGCGAGGAGCATGACCATCATCCAGGGGAACGACTGCCACGTCTTCGCGACGATCACGGCGATCATGGCGGTGGTGGGATTCGCGAGCCACGCCTGGGGGGAGTCGATGAGGCCGACGGTCTCCAGGGCCGCGTTGAGCACGCCGTAGTTGGCGTTGAAGATCCACATCCACAGGAACGAGACGACCACGCCGGGGATCAGCCACGGGATGAGCATGAGGCCGCGGAGCACCTTGGCGCCGCGGATGTGCGTGTTCAGGGCGAGGGCGAGGCCGAAGCCGATCACGAACGGCGCGATGGTCGTGCCGAGGGTGAAGACGAGCGTCTGGGTGAGGAGCGGGAAGAACTCGCCGGTGAGCACGTCGACGATGTTCTGGAAGCCCACGAACTCGCGACCGGGCTCGACGAGGCTCTGCTTGTAGAACGCGGTGATGAGGGCCGTGATCAGCGGGTACACGACCACGGCGGCGAGGAGCGCGAGGCCGGGAGCCGTGAGGAGGAGCGCGAACATCCCGTCCGAGAGGCGACGGGGCCGGCGACCTGTTCCTATCTGTGAGGAAATGGTCTGTTCTGTCATCTAGGTCATCCTTGGCCTGGGGTGATGTGTCCGCACTCTCGCGGTGCGGTCTCGGGCTTCCTCAGTATTTCCGGCAGATTACGGCGACGTCAACTGGAGAGCGCAATAGTCAGAAAGTGGTGGAAAGTGTTTAATTTGTGAACTGATTCACCCGGACGGCGCCGTCGGTACGATCACGACATGGGGTTCTCACTGCTCGGCCTGGCGGTGAGTCTCGCGATCTTCCTGCCGAACCTGCTGCTGATCCCCTTCCCGCCGAGGCCGAAGCTTGAGAGCCCGGCGGTGCCCCGTGTGCTCCTCGTGTTCGAGAGGGCAGGGCAGGCGCTCTGCATGACGGTCCCTGCGATCACGGCGGCCGGCCCGATCGCGTGGGGGTGGGCGGTGCCGGTGGGTGTGAGCGTCCTCGCCTACTGGGTCCTCTGGATCCGCTACCTCCGTCGCGGCCGGCCCGCGTCGGCGCTGTTCGACACCGTCTTCGGCATCCCGGTGCCGATGGCCCTCGCGCCGGTGGCCGCCTTCCTCGGCACAGCGGCTTGGCTGCAGAACCCGTGGATCGCGCTCGCCGCGGTGATCCTCGCGATCGGACACATCCCGACCTCCCTCCTCGCGGCCCGGGCGCATTAGGCGACCTGAGTCCGCCGATCCGAAACGATCGGTATCGATCCTTGCTAGTCGATTATCGATTGGCTACGGTCGGAGCAGCCGCTCCCGCGGCGCCGCGCGCATCGGCCGTGCGGGAAGCGACAGTTCGGAGACGCGATGAAGCGTGTACTGGCAAGCCTGACCCTGGCGGCGGTGTTCGGATCCGCCCTCGGCGCGGCGATCCCGTCGGCGGCTGCGGCCGCGGACGACGACGCCCTCTACCTCGCGCCGGGAGGTGACGACACGGCCTCCGGCACGATCGATGACCCCCTCGCGACGCTGGAAGGCGCCCGCGACCGGATCCGCGCGCTCAAGGCGGATTCCGCCCTGCCGGACGACGGCCTCACGGTGTACCTCCGAGAGGGCACGTACCCCCGCTCGGCGTCGTTCGAGATCGGCGCGCAGGACTCGGGGACCGCGGACGCCCCCATCACCTACCGCTCGTACCCCGGGGAGACCGCCACCCTCACCGGCGGTCGCGAGCTGCCGCGCGACCAGTTCGCCGCGGTCGACGACGCGGCGGTGACCGACCGCATCATCGACCCGGCTGCCCGCGATCGCGTGGTCGGGATCGACCTCGCCGACCTCGGCATCACCGACTACGGCCAGCTCAGCCGCCACGGCTACTGGAAGGCCAACGACGTCAGCACCACGCCGCCCATGGAGCTGTTCATCGACGGCCAGGGCATGACGCTCGCGCGGTGGCCCAACGTCGACGCGGCCACCCCGACCGTGCAGATGGGCGATATCGTCGACGCCGGGCCGGACCGCAACGACGCCGACCTGCAGGAGCGCGGCGGCACGTTCAGCTACGGCTACGACCGCCCGAAGTACTGGACCCAGGCCGAGGACGTGTGGCTGGACGGCATCTTCGGCTACAGCTGGGAGTGGTCGTACAACAAGATCGAGAGCATCGACACCGAGGCGAAGACCATCACCCTCCGCTACGGCGAGATGTCCGGGATCATGAAGAGCTGGTTCCCGGACTTCCACTTCGCGCAGAACCTGCTGGAGGAGCTCGACGCCCCCGGCGAGTACTACATCGACCGCGACGCCGGGAAGCTGTACCTCATCCCCAACGCCGCGTTCACGTCGGGTCGCGGCGCCGTGACCGTGACGACGCTCGACGAGCCGATGCTGCGCGCCGACGGCGCCTCATATGTGAACTTCGACGACCTCGTGATGGAGTACGGACGCGCGACGGCCGCCGTGATCCTCGGGGGCTCGCACGTGACGATCTCGCACAGCGACATCCGCAACTTCACCGACGGCGGCGTGCTCATCAACTCGCCCGGTCGCTACACCTACGACGGCATCCCGGTGAACCGCGGCGGCCGCGACCACGCCGTCACCGACAGCCGGCTCACGCACGTCGGCGGCGTCGGCGTGGTGCTCCAGGGCGGCGACAAGACGACGCTCGAACCCGGCCGCAACCGGGTCGAGAATTCCGAGATCGCCGACTTCGCCTACTACCACAAGGCCTACAACCCCGGTGTGATGTTCGACGGCGTCGGCAACATCGCCAGGGACAACGAGATCCACGACGCTCCCCACCCCGGGATCATCGTGCACGGCAACGATCACCTGTTCGAGCGCAACGAGGTGTACGACGTCTGCAAGCAGTTCCACGACCTCGGTGCGATCTACATGAACTCCGGCAAGACCCCGCAGCAGCGCGGGCACGTGTTCCGGGAGAACTACTTCCACGACATCGGCGTCGGCATGGCGGGCGTCGAGGGCATCTACGCCGACAACTTCACGTGGGACCTCACGATCGAGAAGAACGTGTTCGTGAACATGGGCAACGGCGCGATCAAGAGCGGCTCGGCCGACTACATCGAGGCGCGCAACAACGTCTTCGTCGACGCGTACGCCCCGTACGACAACTACGAGCAGTGGATGGGCGACCAGGAGGGCAACGTCGTCGACCGCGACTACATGCCCGCGTGGGAGCAGGTGTTCGCCGACAACAACGACTTCGTCGGCACGCCGTATCTGACGAAGTACCCCGAACTCGCGCACTTCTTCGAGGACGACCACTACTTCCCGAACCACAGCACGTTCGCCGAGAACGTCGTGTGGAACCCGAACCGGGCGCGGATGGCCGGCGTCAACGAGCACGGCGCCAAGGACGGCAAGAACCTCCTGAACTACGAGGACAACTGGGTGGCCGACGCCGACCCCGGCTTCGTTGACGCCGCGAACGGCGACTACACGTTGAAGGCCGACGCGGCCGTGTTCGACCAGATCCCCGGCTTCGAGGCCATCGCGTTCGGCGAGATCGGCGTCGACGGTGAGATCGGGCAGACGCAGCAGCCGCAGACCGTGCCGCTCGAGGACATCGCGTTCGACACGGACACCCTCACGATCGACGCGGGCGACGAGGTGCGCGTGCGTGCCGTGCCGCTGCCGTGGAACGCCGACGACGCCGCGGTGACCTACGCCTCGGCCGATGCCGCCGTCGCCACCGTGAACGACAAGGGCGTGGTGCTCGGCATGGGCCCCGGCACGACCACGGTCACGGCGACGGCGAAGGCCGATGCCACCAAGACCGCGACCATCGAGGTGATCGTCGAGGAGGGCGACGGCGTGCTGCACTTCACCGACTTCGAGTCGGGGGCGAACGGCTGGCCGACCGACCCGAACCGCTCCATTCAGGTGGATGCGTCGGGCGACAAGGTGTACCGCATCCTCAAGGGCGCCAACAGCATCCTGCCGCGGGACTTCACGGAGTTCGTGCTCGACTTCGACGTCACGGCCCCGGCGACGACCCCCGCCAACGCGGGACTCATCGTCTACGACCGCAACGGCAAGGGCGGCGGCTACATCCGCTTCCGTCAGGCCGCGGCCGGTCCGACCTGGACGATCTTCGACGACGCCTGGAAGGTCGTCGCCGAGAAGGTCGTGCCGGCGGCGCAGGGCCTGACCCCCGGGGAGACGTCGCACGTCCGCATCGCGGTGCAGGACGGGCAGATCCGGATCTCCGTGAACGGGGCGATCGCGCTGGAAGGCGCCGACCCCGGCCCCGGCAAGGCCGGTCGGGTCGGGTTCTACGTGGAGAACTACGCCTCGCTCGACTTCGACGACATCGGGTTCTCGCTCTCCGGTGTTCCGGTCACGGGCGTGAGCCTGGACGCCGACGCCGTGGGACTGACCGTGGGGGAGCGGCGCTCGGTCGCGGCCACGGTCGCCCCGGAGGACGCCAGCGACGCCCGGGTCACCTGGACGACCGATGCCCCGGAGGTCGCCACGGTCTCCGGCGGCCGGATCGCGGGGGTCACGGCCGGAACCGCGACGATCACCGCGACCTCGGTCGCCGACCCGAGCCTCAGCGACACGGTCACCGTGACCGTGGACGACGCCGAGTACCCGACCACCCGCCTCGACGGCCAGCTGAAGGACGGGGCGAACTGGAGTCAGTCCGACCACATCGCCGTGGACGACACCGGCGTCGTGATCAGCGGCCAGGGCGTGCACGGCTACGAGACCGAACGCTTCGGCGACACGCTGCTGCAGTTCGAGGCGGAGTTCGGCGCCTTCGACGGCGGCTGGTACGGCTTCCAGGCGCGCTCCGATCAGACCGGGCTCCCCGCCTGGCAGAACTCCAACACCGGCTACCTCGCGGTGATCAAGGAGGACGTGATCGAGTTCCAGAGCTGGACCCCGGGCCAGACCATGCTCGACAGCATCCCCAACAAGGTCATCGAGCCGGGCTCCACGCACCGCATCGAGTTCGGTGCCGTCGCCGAGGACGGTGGCACCCGCATCGTGCTCCGGGTCGACGACGTGACCGTGTGGAACATGGTCGACGCCAGGGAGAACCTCCGCATCGGTGCCGACGGCTTCTTCAACGTCTACCACTACGGCAAGACGAACACCCTGGCCGTGCGGCCGACGCCGCCGCCCGCGACGGTGACCGGCATCTGCTGGGCCCCCGAGGCCGACCCGAAGACCCGCTACGTGCGCGGCGAGGAGCTCGACGTGACCGGCATGCTGCTGGGGGTGGACTGGAGCGACGGGTCCCACACCACGCAGCAGGTGGCGGCCGACATGGTCAGCGGCTTCGACAGCAGCAAGGTGCGCCCGCACCACACGCTCACCGTGACGTACGCTGGCGCGAGCGTCGAGCTCCCGATCTCGGTGCGACCCAAGCTCAAGAACGACGAACAGGACGTGCCACGATGCGGGTGATCTTCATCGGAGACTCGATCACCGACGCGGGGCGCGATCGCTCCGATCCGGAGTCCTTCGGCGACGGCTACGTCTCGCTCCTCGCGCCCGAGCTGCAAGCGGCGGGAGCCACGGTCCGCAACCTCGGGATCGCCGGGGACCGCGCCCGCGACCTCGCAGCCCGGTGGGACGCGGAGCTGATGCCGACCGCTCCGGAGCTGCTGACCGTGTACGTCGGCGTGAACGACATGTGGCGACGCTTCGACAGCGACGACCCGACCCCGGCCGAGGACTTCGAAGCGACGCTCGGCGACCTCCTCGCCCGAGCGGTGGCGACGCACGCCCCGCGGCTGATCCTCATGGAGCCGTACTTCCTCCCGGTGACGGAGGAACAGCGCGCGTGGCTCGACGACCTCGACGGGAAACGGGCGGCGGTGCGGGCTCTCGCCGCGGAATACGGGGCGGCGTTCGTGCCCCTGCACGATGTCTTCACGGCGGCCGCGGAGGAGCATCCGGTCGTCGAGCTCGCGCCGGACGGGGTGCACCCGACGCCCCGCGGATCCGCCCTCATCGCGGATGCCTGGCGCACGGCCGCGTCCATTAGCGATAGTCGATAATGGACGTAGACTGATGGTCATGACGGATGCTCTCGGCACGGCCGGACTGCAGCGCGGACTGCTGTCTGATCAGATCTACGCGCTCATCAAGGCGATGATCAAGGACTCCACGCTGGCTCCCGGCGAGCAGCTCGTGGAGTCGCAGCTCGCCCGGCAGATGCAGGTGAGCCAGGCGCCCGTGCGCGACGCCCTCAAGCGGCTCGCCCACGAGGGTCTCGTGTCGCACGTGCGGCATCAGGGCAACTTCGTCGCGAGCTACTCCGCGGAGGAGGCGGCGCAGGCCAAGGTCGCCCGCGTCGAGCTGGAGGGGCTGGCGGGACGGCTGGCCTGCGGAGCGCTCGACCCCGCCCGCCGGGCCGAGCTCGTCGGCCTCATCGCGCAGATGCACGAGGCGGCCGAGGCGGAAGACCTCGCCCGGTTCCGCGAGCTCGACTTCACCTTCCACCGTGCGGTGATCGAGGCCAGCGGCAACGTGTACCTCCCGCGCATGTGGGACCTCCTGGAGCCGAGCCTGCGCGTCATGCACGTGCTCGGCGACCCCACCTTCACGGGGGACTGGCACGAGGTCGCGGACTGGCACAAGGGCCTGCTCGACACGCTGGACGCCGGCGACGAAGAGGCCGCGTCCTCCCTGTTCCGCGCTCACGCCGCCGGCACCCTCCTCGACTGACCCCCGCTTCCCGCCGCGCAAGGTCGCAGTTTCGCACCGAGGTCGCATGGCTGGCCGGAGTCCCTGCGACGCGGTGCGAATCCGCGACGGGGGTGCGGAAGTGTCCGGGGTGGGGAGTCCCTGCGCGAGGTCGCAGTTTCGCACCGGGGGTCGCATCCATCCCCGGAATCCCTGCGACCTCGGGGCGAAACTGCGACGGGGGCTACGCCGTGAAGGGGGAGAGGCGGTCGGCGGTGCCGGACCAGAACGCTCGGGCCTCGGAAGGGGACAGGGGAGGAAGAGCCCGCCGGGTTGCGGCGAGCACCTCCGCGTAGGTCGTGGTCCGCGTGGACATCGGCCAGTCGCTGCCGAACATCAGCCGGTCCGCGCCGAAGAGGGTGAATGCGGAGCGCAGCAGTTCCCGCGACTCCTCCGCCCCGCGCGCCGCGAGGTCGAGCCCGGAGACCTTCGCCGACACCCCGGGAGCCGACGCGGCCTCGGCGAGGGCGGAGAGCCATGCGGCATCGGCCGTCCGGGCGCCGAGGCCGAGGTGGCAGAGGACGATCGCGGTGTCGGGGTGTCGTCGGGAGAGGGCGGCCGCGGCGGGAAGCTGCTCCGGGCGGATGAGCAGTTCGAGGGTGCGGGCGGTCGCTCCCAGGTGCTCCGCGAGGGCGTCGAGGCCGTCCACATCGGACAGGTCAGCGGCGTACTGCGGCACCGCGGCGCGCACGCCGACCACGGCGGGAGAGAACGCGACTGCGGTGGCGCCGGCGGCCCGTCCCGGCGCGGGGGTGTACTGCAGCACCACGCGCCGCAGGTACGGGTCCCGTGCGGCCGTGGCGGTCAGCCACTCCGCCTCCGCCACCGTGTCCGCGGCCTGCACGGCGATGGCGGAGGAGACGCCGGCGTCCGTCAGCTCCCGCCCGAGGTCTGCGGCCGCGGCATGCCGCGGGAGTCCGAGATCGTCGCGGAACCACGGGATCGGCACGGCGTCCACATCCCAGAGGTGCACGTGGGCGTCGACGATCCGCACGTCAGCTCCTGCGCCGCGCGATCACGCGGCCTCCGCGTCGAGGGCGTCCCACAGCGCGGCGGGGAGCCCGGCGTCGAGGCCGTCCACGAACGCGTCCACCTCCGCGGGCGTCCGCGCCCCGACGACCACGGCGTCCGCACCGTGCCGCAGCGGGAACTGCACCGCGGCATCCGCGAGCCGCACGTCGTACGTCGCGCACACGGCCTGCAACCGCAGCGCCCGCTCCCGGAGCTCCGGTGGTGCGGGCTTGTACTCGAAGAGCGGCGAGCCGACCGGGTCGACGAGGATGCCGGAGTTGAACACGGCGGCCGCGAGCACCCCGATGCCGCGGGCCGCCGCGGTCGGCAGCAGCCGGTCCAGGGCGGAGCGGTCGAGCAGAGTGAGTCGTCCGGCCTCCATCACCACGTCGAGCGGCGCCTCGGCGACGTAGCGCTCCAGGGGGTCGAGCCGCCCGAGGCCCACACTGATCGCGCGCACCACCCCTTCGTCGCGCAGCTCGACGAGCGCCGGGAGTGCTGTCGCGAACGCCGCCTCCACGTCCAGGGGGTCGTGCAGGTGGAGCACGTCCACGCGATCGGCGCCCAGCCGGGCGAGGCTGCCGTCGAGGCTCCTCCGCACGCCGTCCCTGCTGAGATCGACGACGGAGTCGTGCCCGCTCGCGGCTCCCGAGACCGGCCGGCCGTCCGCATCGACGAGCACCCGGCCGACCTTCGTCGCGATCACGTAGTCGTCGCGCGGGACGTCGCGGAGGGCGAGGCCGAGCTTCCGTTCGCTCTCACCCGACCCGTACAGGGGCGCGGTGTCGAAGAACCGCACGTCCCGGGCGAGCGCCGCATGCACGGTGGCCACGGCGTCGGCGTCCGCCACGGGGGCGAAGAGGTTGCCGATCGGCGCGCAACCGAGTCCGACGTCGTCGCGCGCGGCGACGGCGGGGTTCAGCGGACGGAGCTCTGGACGGAACGCCATGCCTCGTACTCCTCGCGGCTGTCGGGGGTCAGCGGGTAGTAGTCGCTCAGGCGCGCGCCCTCGTCGAGGCGGCGGCGGCTGAACACCTCCCACTCCTCATGATCGCGCGCGTCGTCCACGACCTGCGGCGCCATCGCCTGCGGCACCACGACGGGGCCGTCGTCGTCGGCGACCACGAGGTCGCCCGGCATGCACAGCGCACCGCCCACCGCGACCGGCACGTCGTACGCCCACGGCACGAGCTCCGACTGCGAGGCGTAGTGCGGGGTCGTGCCCGTCGACCACACCGGGATGCCGAGCTCGCGGATGCGGCCGGCGTCGCGGATGCGCCCGTCCACGACGATCCCCGCCCCGCCCTTGCGTGCGAAGTAACGCGCCAGGATGTCGCCGATGCACCCGGAGAAGCGGCTGCCGTAGGCCTGGATCACCAGCACGTCGCCGGGCTGCACGGCCTCGAGCACGTGCCACAGGGCGGTGTGCCGCTCGGCGTACTCCTGACCGTCGCCGGAGGCCATGTCCTCGCGCTGCGGCATGAACTGCAGCGTCAGCGCCGAGCCGACCACGCGCTGACCGAGGCTCAGCGGCTCCGGCCCGTCGATGTAGCTGCGGCGGATCCCGAGCCCGTGCAGCTTGGCGCACGCGGTGGCGGAGGAGATCGCGTCGAAGGAGTCGACCACCTCGCGCGAGGGCCGCTCGTAGGCCCCACCCCGCACGGGCAGGGCGAAGTCGGGTCGGATCAGATCGGCGCTCATGCGTCTCCTTCAGGGAACAGGTGGCGCGGCGAGCCGGTCGCACGCGCGATGGTCAGGTCGAGGTCGGCGGTGTGCGCCGGGGGCAGGGCCACCACGAGGTCGTCGTCGACATCGAGGGTCGTCGTGACGAGCGGGGCGTCCGGGGCCGTGTAGGTGCCCGAGGCGCCGGGCCAGAAGCCGGGCTCTTCGCCGATGGCCGTGACGCGGACGATCCGGTCGAGCCCGAAGCGCCCGCCGCGCAGCCGCACGGTGCGGGTGTGCACGGCGGAGGTGTTCACGAGCTGCACGCCGATGCCGTGGTCGTCGAGGCGGTGTACGAGCGCGGCGACGTCCTCCGGGAGCCCGGGTCGCGCGCGGTCCACATCCTCGTAGCGCAGAGCCGTGAAACCGAGTCCGCCGTTGTAGAGCACCTGTGGAGCCCCGCTGACGAGCTGGGTCAGCACCTCGGTCACGACGGGGTTCACGCGCTGCCAGAAGTGCAGGTGCGCGGCGTCGGGGTCGCGGTCGTCGGCGAGCATCATCGCGGCACGGCGCGCCACCTGGCCGAGCGCCATCTCCAATGCCCGCACCGGGTAGTCCGGAAGGTCGCCGGAGAGATACGCGAACCAGCCGGCCTCGTGGCCCGCCTCCTCCTTGTCGCGGAACGGCGCGACGAGGTCGGTGGAGTCGGGGAGACCGGCGATCGCCGTCTCCAGCCGCTCCCGGTCAGACGCCCGTCGCGACCACCACCAGAGCCACAGGGGGAGGTCGAGTTGCAGCGGACCGTAGTCGAACCAGCCGTCCGCGCCGTGACGGTACGGGACGAGCAGTCCCGGCTCGGTGGCGGCGGCACCGAGCCGGGCCATCCATCCGCCGCGCAGGCTGTAGGTGGACTCCGCGACGCTGCCTGTGCGCGCCTCGGCGAGCACGGTGTCGAGCATCGTGCGCACGAGGTCGAGGGCGGCGTCGTCGCCTGTGACGAGCGCGTGGTTGAGGGCACCGATCAGGGCGCTCATGCCGACCGAGTGCAGCCCGTGCGGCCAGGCCCAGCCGTAGTGCCCGCCCCACCAGCGGCCGTCGTGGAGGGAGCCGACGGTGCCGTCCGGGCCGACGTTGTCGGGGAGCAGCCCGCCGTCCGCCCGCGCGCGCCAGCCGTCGACGTACCGGCGGATCCACGCGGCCGCCTCCTCGTCGCCGTCGTAGAGCCAGCGGTTCGCGGCGAGGGAGGTCGCGGCGAGGTTCACGGCGATGTCACCCGCCGCGCGGCGCTGCATCTCCTCCGCCATGCGCTGGGCGTGCGCGGGATCGGCGAGGTCTTCCCACGAGGCGATCCCGTCCACACCGTGCAGCGGCAGGCCGTAGGGGCGCATCTCGTCCCGGTCGGCCGTGTACGGCACGATCTTCTCGTCGAGTCCCTCGCGGGCGCCCAGCGCGCCGTTGTGCGGCGAGCGGATCATGTTGCGCTCGGCGTCGTAGTTGCCCTTCGCGGGGTCGGTGAAGAGGGCCGCGAACCGGGCCGCCCGCGCGGCGAACGCGGTGTCGGCCGGGTCGGCGGCGCAGATGCCGGCGAGGAAGAGCAGCGACTCGCCCTGATGGAACCAGTCGTAGCCGTTGTCGTACTCCTCGGCGAGCATGCCCGCCTCGGCGAGCTGCACGGTCACGCCCTCCCAGTGCCGCTTGGCGTCGGCGAGAACCTCGTCGGGGCCGCCGAGCAGGTAGAACGCGGGCCAGTTGAAGAACGGCTCGTACAGGTCGTCCACGCCGTCGCGGTCGATGAACTCGGCGACGCCGCGGAGGCGGCCGTCCGGCAGGGTGTAACGGTCGCGGAAGAGGCGGCGGGCCTCCTCGACCTCGGCGAAGAGCCGGCGCTGCAGCACGGCCCAGGCCGGGATCGTGCGCAGCGGACGGGTGAGCGGGGTCTCCGGCACGGTCATCCCTTCGTCGCTCCGGCGACGAGGCCGCCGATGATGTGGCGCTGCATCACGATGAAGAACACCATCGCGGGCAGCACGGCCAGCAGGAGGGTCGGGAACACCTGCGTGTAGTCGGTGGAGAACTGTCCGACCGCCGCATACACCCCGGTGGTCACCGTGTAGATCCCGGAGCTCGGCCCGAGGATGATCTGCGGACTCACGAAGTCGTTCCACACCCCGATCGAGTTGAGCACCACGACCGTCGCGACCACGGGCTTCATGATCGGGAAGATGCACGCCCAGAAGGCGCGGATGGGACCGGCGCCGTCCAGCGACGCCGCCTCGTCGATGTCGCGGGGCACGCTGCGGAGGTAGGCGGTGAACAGGAAGATCGTCACCGGCAGGGTCGCCGCGGTCTCGAAGAGGATGAACCCGGGGATCGTGTTGATGAGCCCGAGCACCCGCAGCACGAAGACCACGGGGATCAGCGTCACCTGGCCCGGGATGAAGAGCCCGGAGACGAAGAGCAGCAGGAGTCCCAGGTGCCACTTCGACCGTCCGCGCGCGATCACGTAGGCGACGGGCGCGGCGAGGGCGATGCAGCACAGGTTCACCAGCACGACGAACAGCAGCGTGATGCCGTACGCGGCGATCACGTTGAACTTGCTGCTCGTGATCGCGGCCCACAGGTAGTCGAACGTGAACATCTGCGGAGTGATCAGCAGGGGGTTCTCGATGATGTCGGCCTGCGGTTTGAAGGCGTTGATCAGCATCGTGTACATCGGGATCAGCATCGTGATCGCGACGACGCCGAGGACGATCCACCGGATCGCGCTGACGGCGATGGCCGGGCGGTTGCGGGTCTGCTTCATCAGTCGGTCGCCTTCTGCTCGGCGCGGCGTCGCACCAGGGTGACGGCGAGGCCGACGACCGCGGTGACGATGAGGAGGATCATGGACTGCGCGGCGCCGAAGCCGAGGGCCGAGTTCGCGAAGGAGTCCTTGAGGATCTGGTAGACGATGGTCTGCGTCGAGCCGGCAGGCCCGCCGTCGGTGAGCGACAGCACCACGTCATACGCCTTGAGGAGCCCGACGAGCGTGAGCACGAGGTTCACGGTGAAGACGGGGGCGATGAGCGGCAGCGTGATGGAGCGGAACTGCTGCCACCGCGAGGCGCCGTCCACCGTCGCCGCCTCGTAGTACTCCGCCGGGACCGACTTGATGCCGGCGAGGAACAGGATCATGTTGAAGCCGAAGTGCGACCACACGATCGTGAAGATCACGCTCGCCTTGGCGAAGGTCGGGTCCGTGAGGAACGGCATCGCCGGGAGGCCGAGCGTGCTGAGCAGACCGTTGACGGCGCCGGTGGGGGAGAGCATCGCCGACCACAGGAAGCCGATGATGAGGGCGCTGATCACGTACGGGTAGAAGAAGACCGTCCGCAGGATCGTGTTCGAGCGGCCGGGCCCGGAGATGAGGGCGGCGATCGCGAGGCCGATGGCGTTGCAGAGGATCGTGCCGACCACGGCGATGATGCCCGTGAAGATCGCGGCCTGTATCGAGCGCGGGCTGCGGAACGCCTTGATGTAGTTGTCCCAGCCGACGAAGGTGAAATTGAGGCTGTACCCGTTCCAGTCGGTGAAGCTGAGCACCGCCGCCAGGATCATCGGGATGACGAACATCGCCAGGAACACGGCGACCGCCGGGCCTCCCATGAGGATGCCGGGGATCCGGTTCCGCCACTGCTGCAGCGCGGTGCGGCGGGGCGGGGCGGGGGTCGAGCTCATCGGCGTCGATGGTCCTGTCGGGGAGGTGGCCGCGGCCGGGGGCGGCGCGGTCGTGGTGGGCGGGGTCATGGCGGCACTCTCGTTCTCGGTGGCGCGTAAGCGGGGAGGGCGCTGGAGCAGCGCCGGGGAGGAGCCGGGGACGATGTGTCCCCGGCTCCTCGAGGGTCAGCCGGCGTTCGCGGCGAACCAGTCGTCCATGGCCTGCAGCACCTGGTCGGCGGGCGCGCCGCCGAGGAGGGCCTGGGTCTGGGTGTTGATCTCGCCCGCGTAACCGTCGGGGAGGGTGCGCTCGCCGTAGCCACCGCCGGTGGGCGTGTAGGCCTCGGCGGGGGTGTCGGCGACGATCTGCAGCAGCTCCTCGCCGAGCGGCGTCATGTCGTACTCGTAGCCGTCGCGGAAGTTGCCGTCGACAGCGAGCTGGTCGCTCACGGCGGTCTGGTCGGTGGTGAGGAACTCGATGAGCTTCGCCGCGGCATCCTGGTTCTTGCTCGCCTTGAGGATCGAGTAGGGACTGGCGATGTTGGCGCCCATCGCGGGCTGCTCGTCGGCGCTCATCGCGGGGGCGCGGAAGACGCCGATGTCGGCCGAGTCCGTCGCCTTCGCCTGGGTGCCGGCGAACCAGCTGCCCATCGAGTACACCGCAGTCTTGCCGGAGAGGAAGGCCTGCTCGGCATCCGGGTACTTGATGCCCAGGGCGTCGCCGGGGATGTACCCCTCGGACACCCAGTCCGCGTAGGTCTCGACCGCGTCGCCGTAGGTCTCGCTGAACGTGACATCGCCCGCCGAGATGTCCTGGAACCACTCCGGGTCGTCGGCGATGATGGTCGGCAGTCCGAGCGCTTGCAGCGTGTGGCTGGTCATCCAGTCGCCGCCGGTCTGGACGGGGGTCCACCCTGCGTCCTTGAGCTTCCCGAGGGCGTCCGTGAGCTCGTCGACGGTCGTCGGCAGCTCCGTGATCCCGGCCTCCTCGAAGGCGGTCTTGTTGTAGAAGAAGAGGCTCTGCAGCTGCACGCCGATGCCGGCCATGTAGTTCTTGCCGTCGATCGAGTACTGGTCGGCGAGCGGACCGGACGACGCCCATTCGTACTGCGAGAGGTCGACGAGCTCGGGAGCGAGCTTGGTCGTCGGGGCGATGGACTGCACGACGTCGGGAGCGTCACCGGCGGCCAGCAGACGCGGCACGGCGGCTTCGACACCCTCGGCACCCGGGTTCTGGATGACGACGTCGATGTTCGGGTTGGCGTCCTCGAACGGGGCGACGAGGTCGTTCCAGAACTCCTCGGTCAGGTTCGGGGTGACGTTCACGAGCATGCGGACGGTGACGTCGCCGCCGGCATCGCCGCCGTCGTCGCCGGCGGTGGTCGAGCAGCCGGCGATGGCGAGGGCGGATACCGCCGCGATGCCGGCGAGGGGGAGGACTCGGGCCTTGATCATCGTTGATCCTTTCCTGATGCATGAGGGAGGGCCGCTCGCGACATTACACTAATCGATAATCGTTTGTGAAGAGCGGGCAGCATCAGATCCCGCTCGGAGAGGGCGGCCTCCGAGCGTGGTGGGTGCCGCGGTCAGCGGGCGGCGCGACGAGCGCGGTAGGCGGCCACGGCATTCCGGTTGGCGCAGCTCGTGGAGCAGTACCGTTTGGAGCGGTTGCGGGAGAGATCGAGCGCGATCGCCTGGCAGGTCTCGTCCGCGCAGACGGTGAGGCGAGAGCCCTCGTCCGTGCGGATGACGTCGATCAGGGCCATCGCCGTCTCCACGAGCACGCGTTCGGCGAGCGGGCGCTCATCGGCGAGGCCGTGCAGGTGCCAGTCCAGCTCGTCGTGACGCACGAGCCGCGGGGTCAGACGCACCTCCGCGAGAGCGGCGTTGACGTGCCCGGCCATCTCGTCGCGCGGGGCGAGCAGCATCGCGCGGAGCCGCGGGCGCAGGGCGCGGAGGTCGTCGAGCTCCACCGTGTCCCCGTCGACCCGTCCCGTGTACGGGAACACCTTCAGGAAGGCCTTCTCGTCGTCGATGTCGACGAGGGTGTCCGGTTCTTCCGCCGAGTTCGCGAGCCAGACCGCGGCTCGGAGTGCGTCCTCGGTGTCATCGGTGAAGACCATGTTGACAGCTTACTCCCGTCGGCGTAGCGTCATCTCCCATGAGCACCGTGGCTGATGACAAGATAAGCACACGGGCGAGTGTGCGTCTCGGCCTCCCGCTCGCAATCGCCGCCGCTTTCGCGTTCGGGTCCTCCGGGGCCTGGGCGCGCGGACTCATCGATGCGGGGTGGACGCCGGGTGCCGCCGTCACCGTGCGGGTGTGGGTCGCGGCGCTCGTGCTGCTCGTCCCCACTCTTCTCGCGCTGCGGGGACGGTGGCGTGCGCTCCAGCAGAACGCGGGGATGGTCGCCGTCTATGGTCTGCTCGCCGTCGCAGCCACCCAGCTCTGCTACTTCCAGGCTGTCGCGGTGATGGACGTCGGGATCGCTCTGCTCATCGAGTACACCGCCCCGGTCGCGGTGCTCCTCTGGCTCTGGCTGCGCCGGGGAGAGCGTCCCACGCGGCGCAGCATCCTCGGTGCGGCCATCGCCTTCGTGGGACTCGTCCTCATGCTCGACATCGTCACCGGTGCGCAGGTGAACGTGCCCGGGGTGCTCTGGGCGCTCGGTGCGATGGTGGGGGCCGCGAGCTACTTCGTGCTGTCCGCGCGGGCCGACACCGGCATCCCGCCGATCGCGCTCGCGGGGAGCGGGTTGCTGCTCGGCGCCGTCGGCCTGAGTCTCGCCGCGCTCGTCGGGGTGCTGCCCTTCGCGTGGACGACCTCCGACGTCGACTACCGCTTCGGCGCGGTGCCGTGGTTCGTGCCGGTCCTCGCGATCGGCGTGATCGCGACGGCCCTCGCGTACGTGCTCGGCATCGTCTCGACACGGATGCTCGGCTCGCGCCTGGCCTCGTTCGTCGCCCTCGCCGAGGTCGTGGCGGCCCTGCTCTTCGGCTGGCTTCTGCTCGGCCAGCTCCCCGGCCCGCTGCAGGCCGTCGGTGGCGTGCTCGTGCTCACCGGCGTGGTCGTGGTCAAGCTCGGCGAGCCCCGCCCCGCGGCCTGAGCGGCGTCTCCGCGCACAACTTCGGACTCCAGGGCCGACACGCCGGCCCCCCGGCCCCCGCCGTGCGGCGTGTCCCCGGCGATCTCCGAAGCTGTGCCCGGATGGGGGAACGGCTGGGCGGAGACTATGTATACGAATGCACTACCTGAATAAGACAGGTGGCCTGCTGGGGACCATTTATGTATACACTGACGACATGGTTCTCCCGGTCGAGCGCACGTCCATGGGTGATCGCGCCTATGCGGCGCTCCTGGACGGCATCCAGTCCGGGGAGCTGCCGGCCGGTTTCGTGCTCGGCGAGGTGGAGCAGGCCGAGCGCCTCGGCGTGAGCCGGACGCCGCTGCGGGAGGCGCTGCGTCGTCTGGCCGCCGACGGCCTGGTCGTGCAGCAGTCGCCCCGCGTCACCGTGGTCGCCGACCTCGACGCCGACGACATCCGGTCCCTGTTCGAGATCCGCCGCGCGCTGGAGGAGACCTCCGCCCGCCTCGCGGCCGTCCGGGGCGACGCCGACCGGTTCGCCGCGCTCGCCGCGGAGTTCGCGCACGTGGACCTCACCAGGGCGGAGGGCCGCGACGCCTACTACGCCCTGATCGCGCGGTTCGATGCGGCCCTCGACGACGCCGTCGCCAACGACTACATCGCCGCGGCGCTGCGCACCGTCCGCACCCACCTCGTGCGCGTGCGGCGCATGGCCCGTGACAAGCCCGCGCGGCTCGCCGCCTCCGCGGCCGAGCACCGCACGATCGCCGAGGCGCTCGCCGCCCGCGACGGCGACCTCGCCGCCCATGCCACGCACGTGCACCTGCACAACGCGCTCACCGGCATCCTCGACTCCCTCCCCGACAGCGAAGGACACTCATGACCGTCACCCACCACGTCCGCGTGCACGCCAGCTCCGAGAACCTCGTCCGTGAGGACCAGCTCGCCTGGAAGATCGCCGAGGTCGCGGTCGACCAGGTCGAGGTCGAGCAGCCCGTCGTCGACATGATCATCAACCGCATCATCGACAACGCGTCCGTCGCCGCGGCCTCCCTCACCCGTGCGCCGATCGTCGCAGCCCGCGCGCAGGCGTTCAGCCACCCCGTGTCCACCGGTGGTGCCGGCGCCAACCTCTTCGGAACACCGCTCGACCGCCGCACCAGCCCGGAGTGGGCGGCCTGGGCGAACGGCGTGGCCGTACGCGAGCTCGACTACCACGACACGTTCCTCGCCGCCGAGTACTCGCACCCGGGCGACAACATCCCGCCGACCCTCGCGGTCGCGCAGCACACCGGCAAGGACGGCCGCGCGCTCGTGCGCGGCATCGCCACCGGCTACGAGATCCAGATGGACCTGGTGCGCGCGATCTGCCTGCACAAGCACAAGATCGACCACGTCGCGCACCTCGGCCCGTCCGCCGCCGCCGGCATCGGCACCCTCCTCGGCCTCGACGTCGAGACGATCTACCAGGCGGTCGGCCAGGCACTGCACACCACGACCGCCACCCGGCAGAGCCGCAAGGGCGAGATCTCCACGTGGAAGGCGCACGCCCCGGCCTTCGCCGGGAAGATGGCCGTCGAGGCGGTCGACCGGGCGATGCGCGGACAGACCAGCCCCGCGCCGATCTACGAAGGCGAGGACGGCGTGATCGCCTGGATGCTCGACGGCAAGGACGCCGCCTACGAGGTGCCGCTGCCCGCTGCGGGCGAACCCAAGCGCGCGATCCTCGACTCCTACACGAAGGAGCACTCCGCGGAGTATCAGGCGCAGGCGTGGATCGACCTCGCCCGCAAGCTCGGCACGGCGAACCCGGCGCTCCGCGACCCCGCGAACATCGCCTCGATCGTGCTGCACACCAGCCACCACACGCACTACGTGATCGGCTCGGGTGCGAACGACCCGCAGAAGTACGACCCGACGGCCTCCCGCGAGACGCTCGACCACTCGATCCCGTACATCTTCGCGGTGGCGCTGCAGGACGGCGGCTGGCACCACGTCGACTCCTACACGCCGGAGCGCGCCGGCCGGGCCGACACGGTCGCCCTGTGGCACAAGATCACCACGGCCGAGGATGCCGAGTGGACGCGCCGCTATCACTCGGAGGACCCGGACGAGAAGGCCTTCGGCGGCCGCGTCGAGATCCGCCTCACCGACGGGTCGACCGTGGTGGACGAGATCGCCGTCGCCGACGCCCACCCGCTCGGTGCCCGACCGTTCGCACGGGAGAACTACATCGCCAAGTTCCGCCTGCTCGCGGAGCCCGTACTCGAGGCCGCCGAGATCGAGCGGTTCCTGGAGCTCGTGCAGCGCCTGCCCGAGCTCACGGCCGCCGAGGTCGCCGAGCTCTCGATCGTCGCGAAGCCGGGTCTGCTCGACGACGCCGCGGCGCCCGCCGGTCTGTTCTGATGCCCACGCCGTTCATAACTCAGGAGAATCGGCGCGGAACGCGTCGGCTGACCGCCTACACGGCTGTTTCCCCCGCCGGTCTCCTGAGTTGTGAACCCCGATCGAAGGGGAGCAACTGATGCTGTACTCCACCACGACGCCGGCCGAGAAGCGGCGCCTGTTCCGGGAACGGCTCGCCTCCGGGGAGCTGCTGCGGTTCCCCGGCGCGTTCAACCCCCTGAGCGCCCGACTGATCGAACAGAAGGGGTTCGAGGGGGTCTACATCTCGGGCGCCGTGCTCTCCGCCGACCTCGGCCTGCCCGACATCGGCCTCACCACGCTCACCGAGGTCGCCGGGCGGGCGAAGCAGATCGCCCGGATGACCGACCTCCCCGCGATCGTCGACGCCGACACCGGCTTCGGCGAGCCGATGAACGTCGCCCGCACGATCCAGGAGCTCGAGGACGCCGGCCTCGCGGGAACGCACATCGAGGACCAGGTCAACCCCAAGCGCTGCGGCCACCTCGACGGCAAGGCCGTGGTCGACGAGGACACCGCGATCAAGCGCATCCGCGCAGCCGCCGACGCCCGTCGTGACGAGAACTTCCTGATCATGGCGCGCACCGACATCCGGGCGATCGAGGGGCTGGACGCGGCGATCGACCGGGCCCAGGCGCTCGTCGACGCGGGAGCCGATGCGATCTTCCCCGAGGCGATGCGCACGATCGGCGAGTTCGAGGCCATGGCCGCGGCGCTGGACGTGCCGATCCTCGCGAACATGACCGAGTTCGGCAAGAGCGAGCTGTTCTCCGTCGACAGTCTCCGCGACGCCGGCGTGCGGATGGTGATCTGGCCGGTGTCGCTGCTGCGCATCTCGATGGGGGCCGCGGGCCGCGCACTGGATACGCTGAACGACGAGGGGCACTTGACCTCGAAGCTCGGCGAGATGCAGCACCGCGCCGACCTCTACGAGCTGATCGACTACGAGTCGTACAACCGTTTCGACTCGGGCGTCTTCAACTTCACCGTTACGAAGGAGTGACCATGACCGAGCCGGAGATCAAGAAGGGCCTCGCGGGCGTCGTCGTCGACACGACGGCGATCTCGAAGGTCAACCCCGAGACGAACAGCCTGCTCTACCGCGGCTATCCCGTGCAGGAGCTCGCCGACACGCAGTCCTTCGAGGCCGTGGCGTACCTGCTGTGGAACGGGGAGCTGCCGACGGGCGACGAGCTCGCCGCGTTCCGGCTGGAGGAGCGCAAGCACCGCGCTCTGGCTGACAACGTCAAGGCCGCGATCGATCTCGTGCCGCTCGAGGCGCATCCGATGGACGAGGTGCGCACCGCGGTCAGCCTGATCGGCGCATCGGACCCCGAGGCCGGCGGCTCGGTGCTCGACGCCGGTGGCAGCCCGGAGCAGAACCTGGCGCGCAGCATCCGCCTGTTCGCGGCGCTGCCGGCCATCGTGGCCTACGGTCAGCGTCGCCGTCGTGGCCAGGAGCTCATCCCTCCGCGCGACGACCTCGACTACTCGGCGAACTTCCTCTGGATGACCTTCGGCGAGGAGGCCGACCCCGTCGTGGTCGACGCCTTCAACCGGTCGATGATCCTCTACGCCGAGCACTCCTTCAACGCCTCGACCTTCACCGCCCGGGTCATCACCTCGACCCTCAGCGACATCTACTCGGCTGTGGTCGGGGCCATCGGTGCGCTCAAGGGCCCGCTGCACGGCGGGGCGAACGAGGCCGTGCTGCACATCTTCAAGGAGATCGGATCGGCGGACGCCGTGGAGGCCTGGCTCGACAAGGCCCTCGCGGAGAAGCGCAAGATCATGGGCTTCGGGCACCGCGTCTACAAGAACGGCGACTCGCGCGTGCCGACGATGAAGGCCGCGCTGGACACCCTCGTCGCGCACTACGGCCGGGAGGACGTCGCCGCGCTGTATGACGCGCTGGAGTCGCAGTTCGTCGAGCGCAAGGGCATCCACCCGAACCTCGACTACCCGTCCGGTCCCGCGTACAGCCTCATCGGCTTCGACACGCTCACCTTCACGCCGCTGTTCGTCGCGGCGCGGGTGACGGGGTGGACCGCGCACGTCATCGAGCAGGCCGGCGCGAACGCCCTGATCCGTCCGCTGTCCCACTACGACGGCCCCGTCGAGCGGCACGTGGCCGGCTGACCCCTCCGTTCGAATCGCCTGAATGGCTCCATCTCACCGCGGAATGGAGCCATTCGCGCGATTCGGAGCAGTAGCGTGCCGACGGCCCCCGGGTCAAGCGGATGCGGCGGATTTCCGGGAGGAGTAAACCGGATCCGGGACGAAAGCACGTCCCGCGAGAAGGAGGCCCCATGTCCGCGTCCGACGTCACCGTCAAGGAGGTCCGGTCGCTCGTCCCCGCGCGCATGGACCGGCTCCCCTGGTCGCGCTTCCACTGGATGATCGTCGTCGGACTCGGGTTCTCCTGGATCCTCGACGGTCTCGAGGTGCAGATCGTCGCGGCCAACGGCTACGCGCAGACGCTGGGGATGGGTCCCGCCGAGGTCGGCCTCGCCGGCACCTGCTACCTGCTCGGCCAGGTGTTCGGCGCCCTCGTGTTCGGCCGCCTCGCCGACCGCCTCGGCCGCAAGAACCTCTTCCTGCTCTCGCTCGGGGTGTACCTCGTCGGGTCGGCCGTCGCCGGTCTCGCGTTCGCCCCCTGGTTCTTCTACATCTGGCGCTTCGTCGCCGGGGCGGGCATCGGCGGTGAGTACGCGGCGATCAACTCGGCCATCGACGAGATCATCCCCGCGAAGTACCGCGGCCGCGTCGACATCGCCATCAACGGCACCTACTGGGGTGGTGCGGCCCTCGGCGCCGTCGCCAACATGTTCTTCCTCAACACCGACATCCTGCCCGCCGACATCGGCTGGCGGCTGAGCTTCTTCGTCGGCCCGATCCTCGGCCTCCTCATCATCTGGCTGCGACGGCACATCCCGGAGAGCCCGCGCTGGCAGATGACGCACGGCCGCGAGGAGGAGGCGGAACGCAACGTCGACGAGATCGAGGAGCGCATCCGCAAGGAGGGCAAGACGATCGAGCCCGTCGACGAGAGCAAGGCCATCACGGTCAAGGAATACGGCAGCGTCCCGTTCCTCGTGATCGCGAAGGTGCTGTTCAAGAAGTACCCGCGGCGCACCCTCGTCGGCATCACGATGATGGTGACGCAGTCCTTCCTCTACAACGCGATCTTCTTCACCTACGCGCTCGTGCTGGAGAACTTCTACGACACCCCGCCGGCGTCCGCATCGCAGTACTTCATCGTCTTCGCGGTCGGCAACCTCGCGGGCGCCCTCATCCTCGGCCACTTCTTCGACACGTGGGGTCGTCGGCGGATGCTGTTCGGCACCTATGTGCTCGCGGGTCTGATCCTGCTCGTCAGCGCCTTCCTCTTCAACGCGGGTGTGCTGAATGCGGGCACGCACACGGCGTTCTGGTGCGCGTCGTTCTTCTTCGCCTCGGCCGGAGCATCGGCCGCGTACCTGACCGTGAGCGAGATCTTCCCGCTCGAGCTGCGCAGCCAGGTGATCTCCTACGTCTTCTCCATCGGGCAGCTCGTCGGCGCGGTCGCCCCGGTTCTCTACGGCGCGCTGATCGGCGCGAGCGCGGAGTCGGGCGACCGCGGTCCGCTGTTCTGGGGGTACGTGCTCGGTGCGGCGATCATGATGTTCGGCGGCGTCGTGTGTGGTGTCTTCGGCGTGAGTGCGGCCGGGAAGTCACTGGAGGACATCGCCGATCCGCTGTCACTCGTGGAACCGGCGAAGAAGGGCGTCACCCCGGGGTCGGAGTCCGGCTCATGAGAAGGCGGTTCCGCTAGCGGGCGAGCCAGTTCCGCAGGGAGCGCGTGACGAACGGCAGCACCCAGTACGTCATGATCGGCGTGAGCACGAGGGTGGTGATGAGCACGCGGAGCCACAGCGGCACGGCGTCCCATCCCGGCACCGGGCTCATGGCGTAGGTGAACGCGAGGTTCACGGGGAAGAAGCCGAGCCAGATCGAGACGGCCTGCTTCCACCGCGGCGGCGCGGGGGCGACGGTCACGGTGCTGGTCGTGCCGTCAGGGTCGACGACGGGGATGGAGCCGGTGGACGGCTCGTCGAACCAGCCCTCGATGCCCGAGCGGCGCTTGGACCTCTCGCTGCGGACGAAGCCCTGGCCCATCGACAGCCACCACGCGCGTTCCCCGGACTGCTCCCACGCGGTCAGCGCGTCCTCGCTCGCGAAGCGGTAGAGCATGTGCCAGACCTGCGAGTCCTCGCCGGCGCGGACCCAGCCGGAGCCGAGGAAGCCCGGGTACTTCGTCGCGAGGTTCACTCCGGTCTGCACCCACGCGGTCGCCTCGGCGATGCGCTCCGGGTCGACCTCGCGGCGGATGGAGACGGTGACGGGTTCGGACACAGGGGCGGATGCGGACATGGTGCGGTCCTCGGGGTGAGCGGCGTCGGGGTGCGGACGCGGGGCGACGGCGCCAGGGTCGCGGCGCCTGGTCGATTCTAGTTCTCCTTCGAGTCGCGCGATTGGCTCCGAATCCGGGTCGGGTGCCGCCAGCGACCCCGGTCGTCGAACACGTCGACACGGCGGTCGCGTGGCTGAAGAAGTGTCCGGTGTGCAGGATCGGCGCGTAGGACTGGGCTCGTGCCACCCGCGCTCGTCGCTGACGTTCGTACGGGTCGGCGATGTCGATCACGGGGTCCGCTCGCGGGTGCACGCGGACGCCGTGGAACGGAGCCTCGAGGTCGGATCCGCGCAATCGACCGCGGCTCACGCCGTGCAGCCGCGCCGTCCGTACCGCGAAGTCCACCCCGAAGCGGGCCGGAAGCTCGTGTCGTCGTCCCATGCCCCCACGCTCCCACCGCTGCTGTCGCGCTGGGTCCGAAGGGAAGAAGAAGACCCCCGCCGACCCGATTCGGCGGGGGTCTCGGGAGCGAGAGTGCTCACCGTGTGCACGGGAGACGCGACTACCCGATCCGGTCTGAGTCTGTGCCGTGCATCTGCAGTTGTAATCGGCCCGGATGTCCGGCGGGTGAACGACCGGAGAACGGGCGACGGCGGCATCCGAACGCGGGCGCCGCAAGATACAAGGACGTCCTCGTATTTTCACGGTCGTCGGAGTAAACTCGCCGATGTGCCAAAGAGGGCACGGAGGGATGTCGCACAATGACCCGTACTATCCCGCACTTCGTGGGCGGAACGCATGTCACCCCGGAAGACGGCCGCTTCGCCGACGTCTTCGACCCGAGCACCGGCGCCGTGCAGGCCCGGGTGCCGCTCGCATCCGCGGAGGAGGTGCGCCGCGTCATCGGGAACGCCGAGCAGGCCCAGGCCGCGTGGGCGGCGACCAACCCGCAGAAGCGCAGCCGCGTCCTGCTGCGGTTCCTCGACCTCGTGCAGCAGGAGATGACCTCGCTCGCCGAACTCCTCGCGAGCGAGCACGGCAAGACCGTCGACGACGCCAAGGGTGACATCCAGCGGGGTCTCGAGGTCATCGAGTTCTCCGCCGGGGCCCCGCACCTGCTCAAGGGCGAGTACTCCACCGGTGCCGGGGCCGGCATCGACGTGTACTCGATGCGGCAGCCGCTCGGAGTCGTCGCGGCGATCACGCCCTTCAACTTCCCCGCCATGATCCCGCTGTGGAAGGCCGGCCCCGCCCTCGCCGCCGGCAACGCCGTGGTGCTCAAGCCGAGCGAGCGCGACCCCTCCGTGCCCGTGCGTCTCGCCGAGCTGTTCCTCGAGGCGGGCCTGCCCGCCGGTGTCCTCAACGTCGTGCACGGAGACAAGGAGGCGGTGGACACGCTGCTCACCGACGACCGGATCCGCGCGGTCGGCTTCGTGGGCTCCACGCCCATCGCCGAGTACATCTACGCCACCGCGGCCGCTCACGGCAAGCGGGCGCAGTGCTTCGGCGGCGCGAAGAACCACATGATCGTGATGCCCGACGCCGACCTCGACCAGGCCGTCGACGCCCTCATCGGCGCCGGCTACGGCTCCGCGGGGGAGCGGTGCATGGCCATCTCCGTCGCGGTCCCGGTCGGCGAGGAGACCGCGGATGCGCTCGCCGCCAAGCTCACCGAACGCGTCGCCCAGCTGCGCGTCGGGCCGTCCCTGGCGAAGGACGTCGACTACGGCCCCCTGGTCACGAGCGCCGCGGTCGAGCGGGTTGAGGGCTACATCCAGCAGGGGATCGACGAGGGCGCGACGCTGCTCGCCGACGGCCGCGGCTTCACGGTCCCCGGGCACGAGGAGGGCTTCTACCTCGGGCCGACGCTCTTCGACCACGTGACGACCGACATGGCGATCTACCGCGAGGAGATATTCGGCCCCGTGCTCGTGATCGCCCGCGCCGCCGACTACGAGGAGGCGCTGCGCATGGCCTCCGAGCACGAGTACGGAAACGGTGTCGCGATCTTCACGCGCGACGGCGATGCCGCCCGCGACTTCGCCGCCCGGGTGGAGGTCGGGATGGTGGGCGTGAACGTGCCCATCCCGGTGCCGATCGCCTACTACACGTTCGGCGGCTGGAAGCGCAGCGGCTTCGGCGACCTCAACCAGCACGGCGCCGACGCCTTCCGCTTCTACACGAAGACCAAGACCGTGACGAGCCGCTGGCCGTCGGGGATCCGCGAGGGCGCGAGCTTCGTGATCCCCACCATGCACTAAGGACACGCGATGACCATGACCACTGTCACCACCACCGACGAGGAGCGCGAGGCGATCCTCGACGCCGTGCGGGAGTTCGCCGACGCGGAGCTCGCTCCGTTCGCCGCCGAACGCGACGAGAAGCACCTGTTCCCGCGGGAGTCGCTCCAGCGCGGTGGCGAACTCGGCCTCGGCGGGATCTACGTGAGCGAGGAGTTCGGCGGCACGGGGCTCACCCGCGTCGACACCGTCGCCATCTTCGAGGAGCTCGCCAAGGCCGACCCCGCCGTGGCCGCCTACATCTCCATCCACAACATGGTGGTGTGGATGATCGACACCTACGGCGACGACGAGCAGCGGTCGCGCTGGCTGCCATCGCTGACCGCCATGCAGGAGTTCGGCGGCTACTGCCTCACGGAGCCGGGAGCCGGATCCGACGCGGCGAACATCGCGACCAGCGCCGTCCGCGAGGGCGACGAGTACGTGCTGACCGGGGTGAAGCAGTTCATCTCCGGAGCCGGTGAGGCCGCGGTGTACGTCGTCATGGCGCGGACCGGCGAGCCGGGAGCCCGGGGCATCAGCGCCTTCCTCGTCCCCGGGGACGCGGAGAACCTGAGCTTCGGCGCCCCGGAGAAGAAGATGGGGTGGCACGCGCAGCCCACCCGTCCCGTGATCATGGACGGCGTGCGGGTGCCGGCGTCCGCGATGCTCGGCGACGAGGGCCGCGGCTTCGCGATCGCGATGTCGGCGCTCAACGGCGGACGCCTCAACATCGCGGCGTGCTCGATCGGCGGTGCGCAGGCAGCGCTCGACAAAGCCGTGCAGTACGTGCACGAGCGCGTCGCGTTCGGGGAGCCGCTGGCGGAGAAGCAGTCGATCCTCTTCGCGATCGCCGACATGCGCACCGACCTGCAGGCGGCGAGGCTGATGATGCGCGACGGCGCGCAGGCGGTGGACGAGAAGGCGCCGGACGCGACGATGCGGTGCGCGATGGCCAAGCGCTTCGCGACCGACGCCGGCTTCGAGGTGGCCAACCGCGCCCTCCAGCTGCACGGCGGTTACGGCTACCTGCAGGACTACGGCATCGAGAAGATCGTCCGCGACCTCCGCGTGCATCAGATCCTCGAGGGGACGAACGAGATCATGCGCCTCATCGTGGGGCGGGAGATGCTGCGACCCGCGGGGTCGACGTCGATGCGGAGCGCCTCATGACCCGCGTGGCCTTCCTCGGCCTCGGCCACATGGGCCTGCCGATGGCGAAGAACCTCGTCGCCGCCGGACACGAGGTGCACGGCTTCGACCTCGTGCCCGGGGCGATCGAGGCGGCGGGGACGGCCGGGATCCCCGTGGCCGCGAGCGGCGCGGAGGCCGTGACGGACGCGGAGGTCGTGGTCACGATGTTCCCGGCGGGGAAGCACGTCATCGAGGCCTACCGCACGGAGCTGCTGGCGGCCGCGCGCCCCGGGACGCTGTTCATCGAGTCGTCGACCATCGCGGTGGACGAGGCGCGGGCCGCCCATGCGCTCGCGCTCGCCGCGGGCCATCGGCACATCGATGCTCCGGTCTCCGGAGGTGTGGTCGGGGCGGAGGCCGGGACCCTGGCGTTCATGGTCGGGGGCTCCGATGACGACTTCGCGGCGGCGCTTCCGTTGCTGGGGATCATGGGGAAGCGCATCGTGCACTGCGGCGGCCCGGGGCTAGGTCAAGCAGCGAAGGTCTGCAACAACATGGTGCTCGCGGTGTCGCAGATCGCCGTCGCCGAAGCGTTCGTGCTGGGCGAGCGGCTCGGGCTCGAGCATCAGGCCCTGTTCGATGTGGTGTCCCAGGCGTCCGGGCAGTGCTGGGCGCTCACCACGAACTGTCCCGTGCCCGGACCGGTGCCCACGAGCCCCGCGAACCGGGACTACCAGCCGGGGTTCGCCGGAGCCCTCATGGCGAAGGACCTCGGTCTCGCGCTGCAGGCCATCGAGCAGACCTCGACGGATGCCCGGATGGGTCGTCTGGCGCAGGAGCTGTACGCCGCCTACGCCGCCGGCGACGGCGCTGCCCGCGACTTCTCCGGCATCATCACCGACATCCGCGGCTGACCCCGGCTTTCGAATCGCGCGATTGGCGCCGAATCCGGCCGAAATGCAGCACATCGGGCGATTCGAAGGGGAGGGTGGATGACAAACGACAGGAAGGCGGCAGCGATGACCGAGTACGAGACGATCCTGGTGGAGCAGCGCGGACGCGTGGGGTGGATCACGCTCCACCGTCCGGAGGCGCTCAACGCGCTGAACAGCCGGCTCGCCGAGGAGGTCACCGCGGCCGCGCAGGCCTTCGATGCGGATGACGGGATCGGGGCGATCGTCCTGACCGGCTCCGAGAAGGCCTTCGCGGCCGGTGCCGACATCAAGGAGATGGAGGGCATGTCCGCGGCGGAGATGCTCGAGACCGACCACTTCGGCGTCTGGCACGACTTCGCTGCCGTGCGCACCCCGGTCATCGCGGCGGTCTCCGGATTCGCGCTCGGCGGCGGCTGCGAGCTGGCGATGATGTGCGACATCATCCTCGCCGCGGACACCGCGAAGTTCGGACAGCCGGAGATCAACCTCGGGGTGATCCCCGGCATGGGCGGCACGCAGCGGCTCATCCGCGCGGTCGGGTACTACAAGGCCGCGGAGCTCGTGCTGTCCGGCCGCTTCATGGGGGCCGAGGAAGCGGAGCGCTCCGGACTCGTGTCCCGCGTCGTCCCCGCGACGGACCTCCTGGCCGAGGCGACGACGCTGGCGGAGACGATCGCGTCGAAGTCGCTGCCGTCGGTCTACGCCGCCAAGGCCGCGCTCGATGCGGCGATGGAGACGACGCTGTCCGCCGGCCTCGCCCACGAGAAGCAGGCGTTCGCGGCGCTGTTCGACACGCACGACCAGAAGGAGGGGATGGCGGCCTTCCGCGAGAAGCGCACGCCCGACTTCCAGAACCGCTGATCGCGGTTCACAACTCAGGAGGATCGGTCGCGGAGCCGGCGTTCTGCGGTTGCGCGTGGTTGTGGGCCGCAATTCTCCTGAGTTGTGAACGGGTCAGCCGCGCAGGGACTCCACGATCTTCGCGATCCGGCGGTCGCGCGTCGCGTCCTGCTTGGCGTCGGCGACCGCCCTGGCGTGCTCCTTCCGCGCTGAGGGGGAGAGGGCGTCGAAGGCCGCGCGCACCGCGGGGTCGGCGTCGAGGGCGGCGGCCAGGGCGGGCGGCACCTCGACCGTCCGCTCTGCGGTGTCGAGCCGGATCACGGCGTCCACCTCCTGGTCGATCTCCACCCCGAGGTCTGCGCGGGCGGCCTTGCTGAGACCGATCATGTTCTCGCCGCCCATCCGGGCCAGGCGCAGGCGGGCGGTGCGGGCGCCGATCGTGACCGCGACCGGGAAGGTCTTCCCCGCGCCGAAGGAGGCCACCTGCTCGTCGGTGAGGAGGATCGCCGCGGCGGGACCGCGACCGGTGAGGACGGTGTGCACGCGCAGTTCGCTCATGCAGGAAGAGTACGCCCGCCGTCCTCGATCGCGGCGACGAGGGCGGTGTTGCGCTCCGCGATCAGCCGCTCCATGTACCGTCCCAGGACCAGGGTGTCGACGAGGCGGCCGAGGGGCCCGAAAGGCGACCGGAACGCGACGGTGTCCCGCATGAGGGTGCCACGCGGGTGCTCCTCGAACACATGCTCGTGCCGGAGCTCGCGGAACGGTCCGGCGATCTGACGGTCCGTGAACCGATGCGGCGCGTCGATGTCGAACACCACGGAGCGCAGGCGGAACGGGATGCCGAAGTGCCGTGCGCGCCAGGTCACCGTGGACCCCTCGGTGAACGCGCCGCCCGCAGGCTCCTCGATCATGGTCTCGCCGTATCGCGCCATGGACTGCAGATGCAGTTCGGGGTCCAGTGCCGCGGCGAAGACGACCGGGCGGGGCGCCGCGATCACGGTGTCGAGCACGAACCGGGGCATCAGAGCGGTTCGGGGAGGGGGCGCGGATCGATGAAGTCGCCGGCGTCACGCCGCAGGCGGGCGACGATGGCGACGAGCTCCGCGGCGTCGGCCTCGCTCATGCCGGGGTCGGCGAAGACGTCGGCGTTCAGGGCGGTCGTGGCGCGCTCGACGAGGTCGCGCCCGGCGTCGGTCAGGGCGAGCATCGCGGCGCGTCCGTCGTGGGGGTGCGGTTCGCGGATCACGAGGCCGTCGCGCACGAGCCGCTCGGCGGTGCTGGTGATGGTGGTGGCGTGGACCTGCAGGCGCGCGACGACGCTCGACAGCGGCAGTCGTCCGGCCCGGCTGAAGGCGAGCAGCCGGAGCACCTCGTACCGCGCGAAGCTCAGCGCGAACGGTTTGAGGGCCGCGTCGACGCGGGCGAGGAGGAGCTGCTGGGCCCGCATCACCGACGTGACGACCGTCATGCCGTCTGCGGCCTCGGTCCAGCCGTGCGCGATCCACTGCCGCTTCGCCTCGGCGAGCGGGTCGACGGGAAGCGGGCGGGGTCGGACCACGTCTCTACGGTACCGGCGTAGGGCGCCCCCGGTCGCCAGCGGCGAGCCGAGGACGGCAACTGTCGACTATGTATACATTCGCGGCCGAAATGTCGGGTGCAGCCTGCGGATCCCTCTGTCTTTGGCTACATAGAAGAGCGGGCGGATAGACTCAGCGTGTCGTGAGGAGCATTCGATGAAGATCTTCGTCCTGGTCAAAGAGGTGCCGGACACCTATGGTGATCGCACGTTGAATCTGGAGACCGGCCTCGCCGATCGCGGCGCCGGGGATGTGGTCCTCGACGAGATCACGGAACGGGCCCTCGAGGTCGCTCTCTCCTACGCCGACAAGAACGAGGGCACCGAGGTCGTGGCCCTCACGATGGCGCCGGAGAGCGCGACCGCGTCGGTGCGACGGGCCCTCGCGATCGGCGCCGTCTCCGCGATCCACATCGTCGACGAGCAGCTCGTCGGTGCCGACCTGGGGCTCACCGCCGAGGTCCTCGCCGCCGCGATCCGCCGTGGCGCCCCTGACCTCGTCATCACCGGCAACCTGTCCACCGACGGCGCCGGTGGCGTCCTGCCCGCGATGCTCGCCGAGCACCTCGGCTGGGCGCAGGCCACCGCCCTCTCCGCGGTCGAGATCACGGCCGACGGCATCTCCGGCACCCGGGGCGCGGACGCGGGGAACCAGCAGGTGACCGCGCCGCTGCCCGCCGTGATCTCCATCACCGAGGCCCTCCCTGACGCCCGGTTCCCGAACTTCAAGGGCATCATGGCGGCGAAGAAGAAGCCGCTGGAGGTGCTGTCCCTCGCCGACCTCGACGTGTCGGCGGACCCCGCGGCGGCTCCGCGCACCATCATGACCGCCGTCTCCGAGAAGCCTCCGCGGGCGGCCGGTGTCAAGATCACCGACGAGGGCGATGCCGCCGAGAAGCTCGTCGAGTTCCTCGTGCAGAACAGGCTGGTGTGACATGGCGTACCCCGAGAACCCGATCCTCGTGCTCCTCGACGTCGACCCGTCCGGCGAGCTCGCCAGCAGCACCGCCGGACTCCTCGGCGCGGCGGCGGCCATCGGCACGCCGGTGGCACTGATCGTCGGCGGTTCCGAGACCGCGGTCGCCACGGCCGCGGCGGCCGGAGCCGCGGTCGTGCTCACGGCCGAGGGCGACCCGTCGGCGCTCACGGTCCCGATCGTCGACGCGCTGCAGGCCGCCGCCGCGCAGGTGCAGCCCGAAGCCGTCCTCATCTCGAACTCGATCTCCGGGCGCGATGTCGCCGGCCGGTTCGCGGTGCGATCGAAGAGCGCTCTCGCCGTGGATGCCGTCGGGGTCTCCCGCGACGACGAGGGCATCGTCGCCCACCACTCGGTCTACGGCGGGGCGTATCTCGTCGATGCGGCCGCGACGTACGGCACGCTCATCGTCACGGTGCGCCAGGGCGCGGTGGAGGCCAGGGCCGAGGCGGTCGCCTCCCCGCAGGTCGAGCAGCTCGCGGTCACCCCGTCCGGAGCGGTCGCCGCGACGGCGGGCCCCGTCGAGACCGTCGAGGCCACCTCGTCCCGTCCCGAGCTGCGCGGAGCGACCCGCGTCGTCTCCGGTGGCCGCGGCCTCGCGTCGAAGGAGAAGTTCGTGCTCGTCGAGGAGCTCGCCGACGCTCTCGGCGCGGCCGTGGGTGCCTCGCGCGCCGCGGTCGACGCGGGCTACATCCCGCAGTCCCATCAGGTCGGGCAGACCGGGGTCTCGGTGTCGCCGCAGCTCTATGTCGCGCTCGGGATCTCCGGCGCGATCCAGCACCGGGCCGGCATGCAGACGTCGAAGAACATCGTGGCGATCAACAAGGACCCGGAGGCGCCGATCTTCGACGTCGCCGACTTCGGCATCGTCGGCGACGTGTTCGCGATCGTCCCGCAGGTGATCGCCGCGCTCGAGGCACGGAAGAAGTAGTCATGGCGACGCGGGTGCTGCGCCGCGGGCTTCCGCGGGTGCCGGGGGGCGAGCCGTGGCCGCCCGCCGATGCGACGGTCGAGACCGTCGATGCGGCCGTCGCCGTCGAGGCGCCGGTGGCGACGCCGGTCTCCGCGACGCCGGAGCGCGGGGAGGACGACCCCACCGCGGTCACGCCGGACGCCACCGGCGTCCAGGCTGCGCAGCCGGACGCCGCGCCGCGTCGGGCGCTCCGCCGGGGTCTCCCGCGCGTTCCCGGCGGTGAGCCCTGGCCGCCGTCTACGGTCGGGGCCGCGCGCGCGGCGTCGTCCGCACCCGCAGTGGTGCCGGGCGAGACCGCACCTTCCGCCGCGGCGTCCGCCGCGCCTCCTGCCGCCCCCGCTGCCGCTGCGTCGTCCGCCGCGCCGGCTCGGACTCCTGCTGCGGCGCCTGCTCCCGAGACGCCCGCCGCAGGCGAGAGCGTCCGCCGCGGACTGCCCCGAGTCCCGGGTGGCGAGCCCTGGCCCCCCGCGGGGACCGTGCCCGCCCGTCCGACCTCCGCTCCCTCCCCGGCCGTGGCGGCGGATGTCTCCGCGATCCCGGAGGCGGCGGCGCCGTCCGCGACCCTCGTCTCCGAGCCGGCCGCTGTCCCGGGGACCGCGCTCGCCACCGGCGCCGACATCAGCGCGCCGCTGCCCTGGACCCGTACGGTCTGGAACGGTCGAGCACCGCGGCATCTCCCGGCCGCCGCCTCATCGACCGTCTCCGGCGCTCGCCGTCGCCCGACATGGACCCAGGCGATCGCGACGCTGTTCGGCGCCGCCGCCCTCGGCGTGCTCGCGGCCGCGGCCGTGGCCCTCGTCCGCACGCTGCTGAGCCTCCCGTTCATGCAGGACTTCCTGGCGGCCTTCCCTGGCGAGTACGAGCCACCGATCCCGGTCGAGCCCGGCTTCGCGCCGTGGGTCAACTGGGCGCACTTCTTCAATATGTTCCTGATCGTGCTGATCATCCGCTCGGGGCTGCAGGTGCGCACCGAGAAGCGGCCGAGCGTGTTCTGGTCCCCGCGGAACAACCCGAAGGGCAAGATCAGCCTGAACCTCTGGTTCCACCAGGCGCTCGACATCCTGTGGCTGGTCAACGGCGTGATCTTCGTCGTCCTGCTGTTCGTCACCGGGCACTGGGTGCGGATCGTGCCGACGAGCTGGGAGGTGTTCCCGAACGCGCTGTCGGCGGCCCTCCAGTACATCTCGTTCGACTGGCCGCACGAGAACGGCTGGAACAACTACAACAGCCTGCAGCAGCTCGCCTACTTCGTCACCGTCTTCCTCGCGGCGCCGCTCGCCGCGGTCACCGGGTTCCGCATGTCGGGGCTCTGGCCCAAGAGGGCGGAGCGCCTGTCGAAGGCGTACCCGGTGGAGTGGGCGCGTGCCCTGCACTTCCCGGTGATGCTCTACTTCGTGGCGTTCATCATCGCGCACGTCGCGCTCGTGATGCTGACCGGCTTCCTGCGGAACCTCAACCACATGTTCGCCGCGCAGGATGCCGCGACGTGGACGGGGTTCTGGGTGTTCATCGCCTCGCTCGTCGTGATCGCGGTCGCCTGGGTCGCTGCGCGCCCGCTCGTGCTCGCGCCGATCGCGAAGGCGTTCGGCAAGGTCTCGGGGCGCTGATCCATGACCGATCGCACCGCCATCGAGGACTACTGGCGCGAGGCCCGCATCGCGCTGCCCCACCTGCCGGAGCCTCTTCCCGAGGCGTGGGGTTTCGGCGCGACGCCGGAGCACGCCGACGAGCTCCTGGAGCTCGTGCTCGCGGGTATCAAGGTGGGCACGGCGTCCTCTCTCTGGGACTACGAGGAGTCGGGGGATCCGCTGCCGACCGTCGGCGAGCTCAGCATCATCCTCGATGGGACCGGCGCTCCGCGCGCCGTGATCGAGACCACGGCGATCGGCATCGTTCCGTTCGACGAGGTCGACGAGGTGCACGCCTTCGCCGAGGGGGAGGGCGATCGCACCCTGGCGCACTGGCGCGAGGTGCACGAGCGCTACTGGCGCACCCACTCCGAGAACCCGCGCGGCTACGAACCCGATATGCCGGTGCTGTGCGAGCGCTTCCGGCTGCTCCTGCCGGCCGGCACGGAGGACTGAGAAGAGGGAGATCATGGCAGAGGCCTACATCGTCGACGCGGTCCGTTCGCCGGTCGGACGCCGTGGCGGCGCTCTCGCGGAGATCCACCCCGCCGACCTCGGCGCGCACAGTCTGCGGGCCCTCGTCGACCGGACCGGCATCGACCCCGGCGCCGTGGACGACGTGATCCTCGGAGCCATCGATGCGATCGGCGGGCAGGCCGGGAACGTCGCGCGCACCGCGTCGCTCGTCGCCGACTTCCCGGAACACGTGCCAGGCGTCACGATCGATCGGCAATGCGGATCGAGTCAGCAGGCCGTGCACTTCGCCGCGCAGGCGGTGCTCAGTGGCACCAGCGACCTCGTGATCGCCGGCGGGCTGCAGAACATGTCGCGGATCCCGCTCACCGCGGCCGCGACCGTCGGCCGGGAGTACGGCTTCACGACGCCGTACGCCGAGTCCCCCGGGTGGCGGGAGCGCTACGGCGACCAGGAGATCTCGCAGTTCCGCGGAGCGGAGCTCATCGCCGAGCGGTGGGACATCTCGCGGGAGGAGATGGAGCGGTACGCGCTGGAGAGTCATCGGCGCGCGGCCCGGGCCCAGGACGACGGGCGGTTCGCGGCCGAGATCGCGCCGCTCGCCGGGCTCGACCACGACGAGGGCGTGCGCCGGGACACCACCCTCGAACGCATGGCGGGATTGCAGCCGCTCGCGCCCGGTGGACGGATCACCGCCGCCGTCGCGTCGCAGATCAGCGATGCGTCGAGTGCCGTGCTCATCGCCAGTGCGCGGGCGGTGCAGGAGCACGGCCTCACGCCGCGGGCCCGCATCCACCACGTCTCCGTCCGCGGCGACGACCCCGTGCTCATGCTCACGGCACCGATCCCGGCGACCCGGCACGCGCTGGAGCGCACCGGGCTCCGGATCGAGGACATCGACCTGTTCGAGGTCAACGAGGCGTTCGCCTCGGTCGTGCTCGCCTGGATGCGCGAGACCGGTGCGCCGCACGAGAAGGTCAACGTCAACGGCGGCGGCATCGCGCTGGGGCACCCGATCGGCGCGACCGGCACGCGCATCCTGGCGACCCTGCTCAACGAGCTGGAGCGCACCGGCGGACGGTACGGCCTGCAGACGATGTGCGAGGGCGGCGGCGTCGCGAACGTCACGATCATCGAACGCCTCTGAGCGCAGACGAAAGGGCCGCCCCGTGGGGCGGCCCTTTCGGTGAGGACGAGGGTCAGGGGCGCACGAAGCGGACCTCGGTGAGCGTCTCGCCGAGGAACGGCTCGGTGTGCGCCGCGCCGTCGAGGTGGAACCCGTTGCGCGTGTAGAAACGGTGCGCGCGAGGGTTGTCCTCGGCGACCCAGAGGTAGAGCGGCTCGTCCTTCTCGACGGCCGCGTCGAAGAGCTTCTGTCCGATGCCCGTGGAGTGGTAGGCGTCGAGCAGGTAGATGAAGTACAGCTCGCGGAACGCCGGGGCGTCCTTGTCGCGGGCCGGACCCGAGCCGACGAAGCCGACGATCTCGCCGTCGACGAGCGCCGCGTTCATCTTGAAGTCGGGGCCCTGCGAGGCCCAGTGCGTCCACAGCTCGGCCATACGGCGGGGCGAGACCTTCTCCAGCGCCGCCTTGCTGATGAGGTGATCGTAGGTCTCGTGCCAGCACTGCGCATGCACGCGACCGAGGGCTTCCGCATCCACATCACGGACCGGACGGACGATGACTTCGGGCTGGGCTTCGGCGCTCATGCGGTGACTCTACGGCGGGTCCGTGGAAATCGGAAATCGGGATGACGGCCCGTGGGAAGCCCTTCGACGGCATGGAGGATTCGGACAACGAAGTTCGACCGTCGTGCGCGGATGGCTACGATCAGTGCTCGTGAATGTGATCTGGCGGACCCTCCTCGTGATCCTCGGTGCGCGTCGCCGCGTGCGGCAGGGGAAGACCCTCGACCCCACCGCCGTCGGCACCGTCACCGTGACCACCCTGCCCACGGACCTCGACATCCTCCGCCACATGAACAACGGCCGGTACCTGTCGCTGTTCGACCTGGGCCGCTGGGACCACCTCATCCGCACGGGGCTGTTCGACGTGATGAAGGAGCAGGGCTGGTACGCGGTGGTCTCCAGCGAGACCATCACCTTCCGCAAGTCGCTCCAGCTCTGGCAGCGGTTCGAGGTGCAGTCCCGCTTCATCGGGCACGACGAGAAGGCGCTGTTCCTGGAGCACCGGGCGGTGGTCGCCGGCGAGGTCTACGCCAGGGCCATCGTGCGGGCCCGCGTCCTGCGCCGGTCCGGCGGCACGGTCAGCAACGAGGAGCTGTTCGCCGCGGTGGGCAAGCCCGACGGGGTGCCGGAGATCGACGCGTGGGTGCACGACTGGGCCGCCGCGTCCGCCCTGCCTCCCGTGCGCACGCCCGCCCCCAGCATCTGGAACTGACCCGGCTGCGGCCCGCCCGGTCGGGCACCCCGGGATTCCGCGACCGGAGACCTAGGGTGGTCACATGGCAGAGTCGTCGTCATCCTCCGCGGAGGCGGGGGCATCCGCATCCCTCGCCGATCAGGCCGTCGAACTCGCGCGCCGTTGGGTGATCGAGGCGGCTGCGGCCGACGTCGACCCCGCCGCCGAGCGTCTCGCCGGCGTCCTCCGCGACGCCAACGGCCTGCCGTTCACCCTCGGTTTCGTCGACGGCGTGATGCGGCCGGAGAGCCTGACCGCTGCGGCCGCCCAGCTGCGCCGGATCGCGCCCATCGTGCCGGAGTTCCTGCCGTGGTACCTGCGCTCCGCCGTGCGGCTCGGCGGCGGGGTCGCCCCGGTGCTGCCGACGCCGGTCGTGCCGATCGCGCGGCGGGCGCTGCGCGAGATGGTGGGGCACCTCGTGGTGGACGCGCGACCCGCGAAGCTCGGACCCGCGATCGAGAAGCTGCGGGAGTCGGGGTCGCGTCTGAACCTCAACCTCCTCGGGGAGGCGGTGCTGGGGGAGGCGGAGGCGCAGCGGCGGCTCGACGGCATCCACGAGCTCATCCGGCGTCCGGATGTCGACTACGTGTCGGTCAAGGTCTCCGCCATCGTCAGCCGCATCTCGATGTGGGGCTTCGACGAGGTCGTCGAGCGGGTCGTCGACCGGCTGCTCCCTCTCTACGTGACGGCTGCGGAAGACGGCACCTTCATCAACCTCGACATGGAGGAGTACCGCGACCTCGACCTCACGATCGCCGTCTTCACGCGGCTCCTGGAGGACCCGCGGCTCACCGGACTCGAGGCCGGGATCGTGCTGCAGGCCTATCTGCCCGACGCGCTTCCGGCCCTCCAGGAGCTCACCGCCTGGGCGCAGGACCGCGTGATCCACGGGGGAGCCCGCATCAAGGTACGCCTCGTGAAGGGTGCGAACCTCGCGATGGAGCACGTCGAGGCGACGATGCACGGGTGGACGCCCGCGCCCTACGACACGAAGCTCGACACCGACGCCAACTACCTGCGCTGCCTGGACTGGGCGCTGCAGCCCGAGCACACGTCCTCGGTGCGGATCGGGGTGGCCGGCCACAACCTCTTCGGCATCGCCCATGCGTGGCTGCTCGCCGGGGAGCGCGGGGTCCGCGACGCGGTCGAGTTCGAGATGCTGCTCGGCATGGCTCAGGGGCAGGTGCAGGCAGTGTCCCGCGAAGTGGGTCCGGTACTGCTGTACGTGCCGGTCGTCGCGCCCGCCGAGTTCGATGTGGCCATCAGCTACCTCGTGCGGCGGCTGGAGGAGAACGCGTCGTCCGAGAACTTCCTCTCCGCGGCGTTCCACCTGCACGACGACGAGTCTCTCTTCGCGCGGGAGGCCGAGCGCTTCCTCGACGCGCTCGACCGGGCGGGGGACCCGGCCCTCGGCCTCGGCCCGCGGCGCACCCAGGACCGCCTCGCGCCCGTGCACGAGTCCGTGCGCCCCGCCCCGGTCGGTCCGGTGGCGGAGGCTGACCTCACGAAGGCGGTGCTCGGCATCGTGCGCGGCTCCGACGACACCGACACCGGCGCCTACCTCGAGACCGCCGTGTACGCCGCGCGCGAGCGCGGGGAGGACACCGGGGGCGCGCCGGGCTTCGTGAACACGGCCGACACCGACCTCGCCCTCCCCGCCAATCGCGAGTGGGCGGCGGGGATCCGCGCGCGGCTCGCGGACTCGGCGGTCGGGAGGGATGTCCTGGACGCGGCCCGCGTCGATGACGCCGATGACCTCGGCCGCATCGTGCGTGGCGTGCAGGGCGCGGCGGCAGCGTGGGGATCACGTCCCGCGGCCGAGCGGGCGGAGGTGCTGCTGCGCGCGGCGGCCGCTCTCGAGTCCCGCCGCGGGGAGCTGATCGAGGTCGCGGCGGCGGAGACCGGCAAGGTCTTCGCCGAGGCCGACGTCGAGGTGAGCGAGGCCGTCGACTTCGCCCGGTACTACGCCGCGACGTGCCGCGAGCTCGATGCGATCTCCGGCGCCGTGTTCGTCCCCGCCCGGGTGACCGTCGTCGCTCCGCCGTGGAACTTCCCCCTCGCGATCCCCGCCGGTGGCGTGCTGGCGGCGCTCGCCGCGGGGTCCGGCGTCGTCCTCAAGCCCGCCCCGCAGGCGCGGAGGTGCGCGGCGGTGCTCGTGGCGGCGCTGTGGGAGGGCGGCGTGCCCCGCGAGGCCCTCGCTCTCGTCGACATCGAGGAAGGCGACCTCGGCCGTGCCCTCATCACGGACGAGGCCGTGGACCGGGTGATCCTCACCGGCTCGTGGGAGACCGCGGCGCTGTTCCGCTCCTGGCGCCCCGACCTGCCTCTGCTCGCGGAGACCAGCGGCAAGAACGCGATGATCATCACGCCCTCGGCCGACCTCGACCTCGCCGTGGCCGACCTCGTGAAGAGCGCGTTCGGGCACGCGGGGCAGAAGTGCTCCGCGGCGTCGCTCGCGATCCTCGTCGGGCCGGTGGGGCGCTCGCAGCGCTTCGCGCGTCAGCTCGCCGACGCGGTCCGCTCGCTGCGGGTCGGGTGGCCCTCGGATCCGCTCGCCGAGGTGGGCCCCGTCATCGAGAAGCCCGAGGGCAAGCTCGCCTGGGCCCTCTCCGAGCTGGAGGGCGACGAGCGGTGGCTCATCGAACCCGCCCTCGATCCCGCCGACGACGGCAGCGGACGGCTCTGGCGCCCCGGCGTGCGGGTCGGCGTGCAGTCCGGCTCCCGCTTCCACGCCGAGGAGTTCTTCGGACCGGTCCTCGGGATCATGCACGCCCCGACCCTCGCGAAGGCCGTCGACCTGCAGAACGCGGTCGCCTACGGTCTCACGGCGGGGCTCCACACCCAGGATCCCGACGACCTGGCCTTCTGGCTCGACCGCGTGCAGGCCGGGAACCTCTACGTCAATCGCGGCACGACCGGAGCGATCGTACAGCGGCAGCCGTTCGGCGGGTGGAAGCGCTCCTCCGTCGGCGCCGGTGCCAAGCCCGGCGGGCCGAACCACCTCATCGGGCTCGGAACGTGGCGCGCGCAGCACGGGTCCCCGGCGTCGAGCACCCTCCACCTACGCGGGCTCGACTCCCGGATCACCGCGCTCATCGAGGCCGCGCAGCCCTCCCTCCCGTTCGAGTCCTTCGAGTGGCTCCGGCGGTCCGCGCTGTCGGACGCGTTGGCCTGGGACCGGGAGTTCGGCCGGGTGCGAGACGTGTCGCGGCTGGAGATCGAGCGCAACCTCTTCCGGTATCGGCCCGTGCCGGTGGAGATCCGCGCCACCGAGGACGCCGCCCTGCACGACCTGCTGCGGGTCGTGATCGCGGGGGTGCGTGCGGGGGCGGGCTTCGTCGTGTCCACTCCGGTCGGGCTTCCGGCGGGCGTGCGGCATGCTCTGGGCGACCTCGACGCCGTGGTGTTCCTGGAGACCGAGGCCGAGTGGCTCCAGCGGATGCAGGCGACCTCGGGTGAGGGGTCCTCGGGTGATGCCGAGGGTCCAGTGCTTCCGCGGCATGAGCGTGTGCGGCTCGTGGGCGGGCGGGAGTCGGTGGCGGCGCTGCACTCGGCGCTGGCGGTCGCGACGGGCGGTGATCCGGACCTCGCGGTGTACGACGCGGAGGTGACGGCGGCCGCCCGCATCGAGCTCCTTCCCTTCGTGCACGAGCAGTCCGTCTCGATCACCGCGCACCGCTACGGAAACCCCGACCCCTGGAGCGCCTCCGTCATCTGACCCCGTCCCCCGGCGCGGCTGCCGGAGCCGGTGCGGTGCGGTGCGGGCTCGAAAAGGTGCCTTCCCGGCCCGCGGCAGGTGCGTTTTCGATCCCGCTTCGGGATGCGCAGGACATGCGGGATCGGAAACGGGCGGGAGCGGCGGCTCGGGGGTGCGATTGTGATCCCGGAAGAGACTGCGCGGGGACGGAATGCGGGTGTAAAAGATTCTTGACACAGGTGCGATGCGGACGTACTCTCGTGTCAAGAATCTTTGACACGAGGAGAAGCGCATGGTCTACGAGGAGCGCAACGTCTGGGCCGGGCTCATCGTCAGTCCGATCGTCGCGGTCGTCTACGTGCTGCTGCTCATGCAGCAGGCCGGTGGCGGTCCGCTCACCGCGACGGACTGGTTCCCGCTGATGCTGTGGACGATCGGCGGGGGCATCGTCGGGACGATCGTGCTCAGCATCCTCTGGGGCATCATCGCCGGGATGTCCGATCCGGACGGCGTCGGCCGCTCCGACATCCGCGACCGGGACATCGGCCGGATGGGGGCGCGCGTGGAGCAGGCCTTCGTCGCCATCGCCGGCCTCGGGGTCATCGTCCTGTGCGGTCTCGCTGCCGACGCGTTCTGGATCGCGAACACCATGTTCGCGGGGTTCCTCGTGGCGGCCGTCGTCGGCGGTGTCGCCCGGGCGATCGCGTACCGTCGGGGCCTGGTCTGATGGTCAAGCCCACCCTCGTCTCCAACAGCATCCGCGCCCACCGCGAGCGTGCCGGACTCACGCAGGCCGAGCTCGCCCGCACGATCGGGGTCACGAGGCAGACGCTCATCGCGATCGAACAGCAGAAGTACTCGCCGACGCTCGAGCTGGCGTTCCAGATCGCCCGGGCCTTCGGCGTCGGGATCGACGACCTGTTCGCGTATCCCACCGACCCCGGAGGTGCCGCATGACCGAGACGATGCTCGCCTGGACCCGCGAGACGTACGGCCCGGCCGCCGGGACTTCGCTGACCCGCCTGCCCGTGCCGCAACCCCACCGGGGAGAGGTCGTGCTGCGCGTGCAGGCCACTGCCCTCAACGCCGGCGACGTGCGGCTGCTCCTCGGCGATCCGCTGCTGGTCCGGCCTTTCTTCGGCCTCACGCGCCCGAAGCACCCGGTCCGGGGGCTCGACGTCGCGGGCACCGTCGTGGCGGTCGGCGCCGACGTCGTGAACGCCGAACTCGGCGAACTCGTGGTGGGAGAGCTGCAGGGCGGCGGCGGCCTCGCCTCCCGCGCCCGCATCGCGGCCGACCGCGTCGTGCCCGTGCCCCCGGATGTGACGCCCGAGGCGGCTGCGTGCCTGCCGATCGCCGGAGGCACCGCGTGGCAGGCGCTCGATGCGGCCGGGGTGGGGCTGCGGCACCGTGCGCAGCGGGTCCTCGTGATAGGGGCGTCCGGCGGCGTGGGGACCTTCGCCGTGCAACTCGCGGCGCTCCGTGGGGCCGAGGTCTGGGCGACGTGCCGTCCCCGGAACGCCCTGCTGCTGGATCGTCTCGGAGCCGTGCGCACGCTCGACCACCGCACGTCTCCGCTCACGCACCTGCCCTCCGCCCGGTTCGACGCCGTCATCGACCTCGCGGGAGGTGTGCCGATCCGCGAGCTGCAGCGTCTCGTCCGCACGGGTGGTCGCGTGGTGCTGGTGACGGGCGACGGCGGACGCGTACTCGGTCCTGTGCCGCGGATGATCCGCGCCGCCGTGCTCTCGGTCCGCGGACCCCGGGTGGTGTCCCTCGCGGCGACCTCGCACCCGGAGATCCTCGCGAAGCTGCTCGAGCTCGTGGAGGAAGGGCACCTGGTCCCCGTGATCGAGCGCACCTACCCGTTCGCCGAGGCCGTGTCGGCGCTCGCGCACGTCGAGGCCGGGCACACGGTCGGCAAGGTCGTGGTGACGCAGCGCGAGGGCTGATGACGACACGGGACGGATGCTGGTGGCGCCCAGGGTCCGGTGGCACAATGGTCACCGGCGTGCCCGAGTCGCATCTTCCCCTCCGCCTCTTCCGAGCAGGGGGTCGAAGGACCGCCGGGCCCCTGGACAGCGTCCGCCGCGCCCGTTCACACGAGGAGCATCCATGTCGACGCCGGAGACCGCCGTCACCACCGCCCCCACGCGCACCGCGCACCGCCGCCACTACCTGATGTGCCGTCCCGAGCACTTCACGGTGAACTACTCCATCAATCCGTGGATGGAGCCGTCGCGGCCGACCGACACCGCCAACGCCGTCGCCCAGTGGCAGAAGCTCTACGACCTGTATGTCGAGCTCGGCCACGAGGTCGAGCTCATCGACCCGCTCCCCGGCTACCCGGACATGGTCTACACGGCCAACGGCGGGTTCCTCATCGACGGCCGCGCCTACGTGCCGGAGTTCCGGTTCGTGGAGCGGCAGGGGGAGGCTCCGGCCTTCGCCGACTGGTTCCGCGCCGCCGGCTACGACACCGTCATGCCGGAGGAGGTCAACGAGGGCGAAGGCGACTTCCTGCTCGTGGGCGATGTGATCCTCGCCGGCACCGGGTTCCGCTCCACCGGCGACAGCCACCGCGAGGTCGGCGAGGTCTTCGGCCGCGAGGTCGTGTCGCTGAACCTCACCGACCCCCGCTTCTACCACCTCGACACCGCGATCGCGGTGCTCGACCCCGTGCAGGGCGTGGAGAACGGCGGCCCCGAGCGGGCGAACATCGCCTACCTCCCCGGGGCCTTCGACGACGCCAGCCGTGCCGAGCTGGAGAAGCGCTTCCCCGACGCGATCCTCGTGTCGGACGAGGACGGCGCGGTGTTCGGCCTGAACTCCTCGAGCGACGGCTACAACGTCATCATCTCGCCGCGGGCGAAGGGCTTCGAGCAGCAGCTCCGGGAGCGCGGCTACAACCCGATCACCGTCGACCTGTCCGAGCTCCTCCTCGGTGGCGGCGGGATCAAGTGCTGCACGCTCGAGCTGCGGGGTGCGAAGTGACGATCGAGCAGACGGCGGGCGCTTCGACCCTTCGACAGGCTCAGGGCGCTTCGACGAGCTCACCGACCCTTCGACAGGCTCAGGGACCCACCGCGGTCGCGGAGCCGCACGTCGCGCACAACTACCACCCGCTGCCGGTGATGATCGCGCGCGGCGAGGGAGCGTGGGTGACCGATGTCGAGGGCAAGCGCTACCTCGACCTGCTCGCGGCCTATTCCGCGGTCAACTTCGGGCACCGTCACCCCGCGCTCATCGCGGCACTGACCGAGCAGCTCGGTCGGGTCACGCTCGTCAGCCGGGCGTTCCAGAGCGACATGCTGGAGCCCTTCGCGGCCGCGCTCGCCGAGCTCTGCGGCAAGGAGCTCGTCCTGCCGATGAACACGGGCGCCGAGGCGGTGGAGACCGGCATCAAGGTCGCCAGGGCGTGGGGCTACCGCGTGAAGGGCATCCCCGAGGGGAAGGCGCGGATCGTCGTGGCGAAGGGCAACTTCCACGGCCGTACGACGACGATCGTGAGCTTCAGCGACGACGAGACCGCGCACGACGACTTCGGTCCCTACACGCCCGGTTTCGACCGCGTGCCGTTCGGCGACGCGGAGGCGATCGCCGCGGCGATCACCGAGGACACGGCGGGCGTGCTCGTGGAGCCGATCCAGGGCGAGGCCGGTGTGGTGATCCCGCCGGAGGGGTACCTCCGCCGCATCCGTGAGATCTGCGACGAGAAGAACGTGCTGTTCATCGCCGACGAGATCCAGGCCGGACTCGGACGTGTCGGCGAGACGTTCGCGTGCGACCGCGAGGGTGTCGTGCCGGACCTGTACCTGCTGGGCAAGGCGCTCGGCGGTGGCATCCTCCCGGTCTCGGCCGTGGTGGGGAACACCGATGTGCTGGGCGTGATCCGTCCCGGTGAGCACGGCTCCACGTTCGGCGGCAACCCGCTCGCGGCGGCCGTCGGCCTGCGCGTGGTGGAGATGCTGCAGACGGGCGAGTTCCAGGAGCGTGCGCGGGCACTCGGCGCACACCTGGAGCAGGCGCTGCAGCCGCTGATCGGCCACGGTGTCACGGGCGTGCGCATCGCCGGGCTGTGGGCGGGCGTCGACATCGACCCCGCGATCGGTTCGGGCCGAGAGATCGCGGAGAAGCTGCTCGACCGGGGTGTGCTCGTGAAGGACACGCACGGGCAGACCATCCGCATCGCGCCCCCGCTCGTCATCCGGGCGACCGAGCTCGACTGGGCCGTCGAGCAGCTCAAGGTGGTACTCGACGCCTGACCGCGGCCGACCCACCCCCTTCTGCACGACCCACCCCCTTGCGAACGTTCGCAAGGGGGTGGCTCGTCTCGAAAGGGGTGGGTCGACGGCTCAGGCCGGCGGGGAGTCGGGGTCGAGCGTGCGGAGGGTGTCCTCCTCGGCGGCGTTGTCGGCCGCGAGCTCGTCCTCGGTGTTCTCGTCGCCGCCCAGCGGCGCGTCGTGGCCGGGGCCGGAACTGCCCTGGATGGCGCCACCGGTCGACTCGCCGCGGGAGCTGTCGCCCTGGATCGCGCCGCCGGTGCCGTCGCCCTGGCCGGAGTTCTCGTCAGGGACGTCGACGCCGGGAGCGCCTTCGGCCGGATCCTGCGGGTGCGGGGTGCTCATGTTCTCGTCCATGACACGACGCTACGACCGCCGGGACGTGATGAGGAAGGCGTTGACAAACGCGCCCGCAGCTCACTCGTCGTCGCGTCGAGGAAGCCGGATGGGCGTCGTCGCCGCGGCCTTCTCCGTGTAGTCCACCGGCTCGACCGGCTGCACGACGCGCAGTGGGCGGGTCTCGTCGAGGGTCAGGCGGAAGCGGCTGCTCTCCTCGCGGCGCAGCCTCCCCGACGTCAGCACCCACGTCACCCCGATCGCGCACGCGATGAAGCCGGCCGTCCCGCCGAGCATGATGGCGGCGCGGGGACCGAACGTGTCCGCCACCCAGCCCGCGATCGGTGCGCCGACCGGGGTCGACCCCATGATCACGGCCATGTAGAGGGCGAGGACACGGCCGCGGAGCGCCGGATCCGTCGTGATCTGCACGTAGCCGTTGGCCGTGGTCAGCAGCGTCACGATCATGAAGCCGGTGAACGTGAGCGTGACCGCGTAGGAGAGGTAGGTGGGCATCGCGGCCGAGACGAAGGCCGCGATCCCGAAGCCGCCCGCCGCGAGGATCACCACGCGCACCCTCGCACGGTCCCGCCGTGCGGCGAGGAGGGCGCCGATCAGGGAGCCGATAGCGAGCACCGAGCTCAGCACCCCGTACCCGTCGGCGCCGGCTCCGAACTCCAGCGCCATGGTCGAGGCGAAGATGGGGAAGTTCATGCCGAACGCGCCGATGAGGAACACCGTCACGAACACGACCTTGAGGTCGCTGCGCGCCCAGACGTACCGGAAGCCCTCCGCGAGGCCGCCGCGGCTGCGGTTCTTCGGCCGTGGTGCCAGCAGGTGCGTGCGCATGAGCATCAGCGCGACGATCATGGCGAGGAAGGTCGCGGCGTTGACGATGAACACCCAACCGGAGCCGATCGCGACGATGAGCAGACCACCGACCGCGGGGCCGATCATGCGGGCGAGGTTGAAGGAGGCGGAGTTGAGCGCCACGGCGTTGGAGGTCTCCGTGGCGGACACCATGTCCGACACGAAGGCCTGCCGGGCGGGTGCGTCGAACGCGTTGACGATGCCGAACCCGAGGGCGAACGCGAGCATCATCGGCAGGGTCATCACGCCGGCCAGCAGCAGGGATCCGACCGCGATCGCGAGGCCGAGCAGCGCGGTCTGCGTGGTCAGCAGGATCTTCCGCCGATCGAAGCGATCAGCGACCCAGCCGGTCAGGCTCACCAGCACCAGCGGTGGGCCGAACTGCAGCGCCATGGTGACGCCCATCGCGGTCGCGTCGTTGTCGGTGAGCTCGGTCAGCACGACCCAGTCCTGGGCTGTGGCCTGCATCCACCCGCCGACGTTCGACACGAGGGCGCCGGCGAACCAGATCCGGTAGTTGATGTTCGCGAAGGAACGGAACATGGCGCTCATCGCTCCACCACCCTCCGCATCAGGGCGCTCGCTTCTCGCAGCGTCGTCAGTTCCTCCTCGGTGTAGTCGACCTCGCGGAGCATGTCGGCCAGCAGCACGTCGCGGCGGCGGATGGTCTCGACGACGACCTCGACGCCGGCGGCGGTGATGTCCACCTGCACGCGGCGGCGGTCGTCCTCGTCCGGGGTGCGGGCGACGAAGCCCTGCTCCTCCAGGCCGTTCACGATGCTCGTCATCGAGGGGGCGGTCACGCGCTCGCGCTCGGCGAGGGTGGAGATCGTGCGCCGGCCGTTCATGCGCAGCTCGGCGAGAACGGCGAGCTGCGTGTCGCTCATCATGTCGGCGGCGCGGGCGCAGCGGAGCCGGCGGGCGAGCCGGAACGTGGCCATGCGCAGGTCTGTGGCGGTGAGGTGCAGGGAATCATCGGACGCAGACATACTTAGTTAGTCTATCTAATATTTCTGACGCGGGGGCGGGAGGAGCCGGGGCAGCGGGCACAATGGAGGGGTGACCCGAACGATCGCTCTCGAAATCGCCGTCCAGGATCCCGCCGGAGTGCGCATCGCCGCAGAGGTCGGCGCCGCCCGCGTCGAGCTCGCCACCGCTCTCGCCCTGGGCGGGCTCACCCCGTCGCCCGCCACGCTGGAACTCGCGCTCGAGGCCGCGGGGGCGAACGGCCCCGAGGTGCACGTCCTCATCCGTCCGCGCGCCGGCGGCTTCCACTACAGCGCCGACGAGCTGGCCGTCGCCGAACGCGACGTGCGGCACGCGGTCGCCGCAGGCGCGGCCGGCGTGGTGATCGGCGCGCTCGACGCCGAGGGGCGGCTCGACCACGATGCCATGGCGCGGCTGCGGGATGCGGCCGGGGGAGCTCCGGCGACCCTGCACCGGGCCATCGACGTGACAGCCGACCCGGTGGCGACCCTGCGGGCCGCGAGAGAGCTCGGGCTCCGGCGCGTGCTCACGTCCGGAGGGGCATCGGCCGCGATCGACGGCCTCGACATCCTGCGCGCGCTCGTCGCCGCGGCCGAGGGGCAGATCGAGGTCATGGCCGGCAGCGGCGTCGACGTCGCGAGCGCTCCGGTGCTCGCCGCGGCCGGCGTCGACGCCCTCCACTTCTCCGCGAAGCGGGCGGTGACCGAGGACGGCGGCGTGCGCATGGGCTCCGCCTCCGACGGGGTCGGCGGCTACGAGGTGACGGACCGCGACATCGCCTTCGCGATCCGGGACGCCATCCGCGACGCCGTCGAGGGAACCGACCGGTAGGGCCGACCCATGACCGAGACCCGCGAGTACACCGACAGCCACGGCATCGCCATCGTCTACGACGTCCACCCCGCGGAGGGCACGCCCCGCGGCGTCGTCCAGCTCCTGCACGGGGTGGGCGAGCACGCGGGACGGTATCCGGCGCTGATCGCCGCGCTCACCGGAGCCGGGTTCACCGTCTACGCGGACGACCACCGTGGGCACGGGCGCACCGGCATGCGCCAGCACGGCGATCCGGCCCGGCTCGGTCGGCTCGGCCCCGGGGGTCTCCGGGCGGCCAAGGATGCGATCTGGCAGCTGACCGGCATCATCCGCGACGAGAACCCGGACCTTCCGCTCGTGCTCCTCGGGCACTCGTGGGGGTCGTTCCTCGCACAGATGCTGGTGAACGAGCACGCCGAGGCCTTCGATGCGGTCATCCTGTCCGGCTCGGCGCTGCGGACGCCCCGCTCCCTGAACCCGGCGCCGCTGAACGCCGCGTGGGCCGCCGACGACGCGACCGGGTACGAGTGGCTGAGCCGCGACCCCGCGGTGTGGAAGGCTTTCGAGGAGGACCCGCTCACGACGGGGGTGCCGCTTCTCAAGCTCTTCGGTCTGCTCGACGCGGCGCGACTGTACGGGCGTCCGGCGACGCACCTCGCGCGCGACCTCCCGATGCTCCTCCTCGTCGGCCGTGACGATCCGGTCGGCGGTCCCCGCAGCGTCCACAAGCTCGCCGACCAGTACCGGCGCCGCTCCGGACTCACCGACGTCACGACCCTCGTCTACCCCGACGCCCGGCACGAGATCTTCCAGGAGCTGCAGCAGGACGAGGTGCGCGCCGACGTCCTCGCCTGGCTCGACGCCCACATCCCCGCCCGCTGACCCCCGTCCCGGGTCCGGTCCCTTTACGGTCCGGGATCACTTTCGCCCCTTCCCCCGGTCCCGCGGGATCACTTTCGCGCGTGGCACAGGCCCCAGCGGAACGTTTTCGAACACGCACTGTGCGTGGGTGCGCCGGTGAGTCCGCGTCCACGATGACCTGTCGGGGTCAAGGTCGAGCCTCCCGTCACCGCCCGCGAGATCACCTTCGAGCCTCCCGACATCCCGCGGGATCAGTGTTGTGCCTCCCGCCACTGCCGCGGGATCACTTTCGTGCCCGGGACGGACCTCGGGGGAGCCTTCTCGAACACGCACGGTGATTCGCGCGCCGGTGGCGGTGGGGTTCACGGATGGCGGGATCAGAAGCGGGCGGGGGAGGGTGCGATGGGGGACGATTTCGATCCCGCGGGAGGTGCGCGGGGACCGCGGGGAGTGTGACGCGGGATGACGCGGGGTGAAGGCGTGTGACGGAGGGAGGCCACGGCGGATGAGGGCGGGCCTAGATTCGGGGCACATCCGCACGAGCGAGGGGGAGGGCCCGCGGCGATGAGCTTCCTGACGGACTGGCATGAGTGGCATGCGGCGCGTGAACGCTATGCGGGGTCGGAGTACGGGCCGTCCGCGCTGGAGTCGACGAACTGGCTCATCACCGAACCCGCAGCGGTCGACGGCGTCCCCGGACTCTGGGCCCTCACCGGCGACGGCGGCATCCGCGGCAGCGAACTCGGACCGTCGGGGTCGGTCGTCACCCTCCGCGGCGCCCAGACCCTGCGCCTCGGGCGGCGGGAGTTGCGGGTGTTCGATCGCAACGGGCTGCTGGCCCTCCGCGTCTGGAATCCGGCCCGTCCGCAGCGGGAGTGGTTCACGGCGATCGACGCCTACGCCCCGGACGAGCGCTGGCGGCTCCCCGCGACGTTCGAACCCGCGCCAGACGAGCGGATCGTCGTCACCTCGGTCGACGGTGAGGAGCGCGAGACCGCGATCGCCGGACGCCTGCGGTTCGAACTCGCCGGCACCCCGCACGAGCTCACCGTCACCCGCAGCGGGAGCGGAGCGCTGAGTGCGGTCTTCGCCGACGGGACGAACGGGCTGGAGACGTACCGGTTCCGGTTCCTCCCCGTCGACGAGCCCGCCGCCGACGGGTCCGCCGTGATCGACTTCAACCGGGCGTACCTCCCGCCGTGCGCCTTCTCCGACCAGTTCATCTGCCCCCTGCCCACACCAGGCAACCGCTACTCCACGCCGATCAGGGCAGGGGAGCGCGTGGTCGTGCTCGGCGGCTGACCACGGGGGCAGCGCGCGCCTTAAGCTGGATCCGTGCACGGTGAATACAAGGTTCCTGGGGGCAAGCTCGTCGTCGTCGACCTCGAGGTCGAGAACGACCGGATCGCGCGGTTCCGGCTCGCCGGGGACTTCTTCCTCGAACCGGACTCCGCGCTCGACGACATCAACGCCGCTGTCGAGGGTCTCCCCGTCGAGTCCGACGCCACGGCCATCGCCGCGGCCGTCCGCGGCGCCCTCCCCGAGGGGGCCCAGCTGCTCGGCTTCACCCCCGAGGCGGTCGGCACCGCCGTCCGCCGCGCGCTCGTCACGGCGCCCGGCTGGGGCGACTTCGACTGGGAGATCGTCCACGAGAAGGCGGTCTCGCCGCGCATGAACCTCGCCCTTGACGAGGTGCTCACCTCCCGCGTCGGCGAGGGGCGTCGGCGTCCGACGCTGCGCATCTGGGAGTGGGACGAGTCGGCCGTCGTCATCGGGTCGTTCCAGTCGTATCGCAATGAGGTCGACCCCGAGGGCGCTGCGAAGCACGGCTTCGACGTCGTCCGCCGGATCTCCGGAGGCGGAGCGATGCTCATGGCCGCGGGGCAGATCATCACCTACTCGCTGTACGTGCCGGCGTCGCTCGTCGCGGGCATGACCTTCGCCGACTCCTACGCGTTCCTCGACGACTGGGTGCTGCAGGCGCTCCGTTCGCTCGGCATCGACGCCGTCTACCAGCCGCTCAACGACATCGCGAGCCCGACCGGCAAGATCGGCGGCGCCGCGCAGAAGCGCCTCGCGAACGGAGGTGTGCTGCACCATGCCACCCTCTCCTACGACATCGACGGCCAGATGATGACCGAGGTGCTGCGGATCGGCCGGGAGAAGCTCAGCGACAAGGGCACGACCTCGGCCGCCAAGCGCGTCGACCCCCTGCGCAGCCAGACCGGCCTGGAGCGCGCCGAGATCATCGAGCGCTTCAAGGACACGTTCCGCTCGCTCACCTCCGCCGAGGACGGCGGCATCACGCCGGACGAGTACGCCGATGCCCAGGCTCTCGTGGAGTCGAAGTTCTCGACCGACGCGTGGCTGCACCGGGTTCCGTGAACCCTTCGACAGGCTCACGCCCTTCGACAGGCTCAGGCCCTTCGACAGGCTCAGGCCCTTCGACAGGCTCAGGGACCCAGGGTGCTGGCCCAGCGGTCCAGGTCCCGGGGCGGGTGTCGGTGATCGAGGGGGACAACCTCGCCGTCGCGGCGACCCTGCCGTCCGGGTCCTTCACGCTCGTCTACCTCGACCCGCCGTTCAACACCGGAAGAGTGCGGGAGCGGCAGGTGGTCACCGCCCGCCGCACGTTCACAACTCCGGAAGAATCGGCGGATCCGGACGGGGGCAGCTCCCAACCGGCCGAAACCGCGTCGGATCTCCTGAGTTCTGAACACGCGGTCGGCGGGCCGGAGGTGCGGCACGGCTTCCACGGACACCGATACGAGCGGGTGCGCGGCATGCTGCGCGCGTACGACGACAGCTTCGACGACTACGGCGCCTTCCTCATGCCGCGGCTGGAGGAGGCCTGGCGCCTGCTCGCCGACGACGGCACCCTGTACCTGCACCTCGACTACCGCGAGGCGCACTACGCGAAGGTCATGCTCGACGCGGTGTTCGGCCGGGACTGCTTCCTCAACGAGCTCATCTGGGCGTACGACTACGGCGCGAAATCCCGGCGGCGGTGGCCCACCAAGCACGACACGATCCTGGTGTACGTGAAGAACCCGCGGACGTACGTGTTCAACTCCGACGACGTCGACCGGGAGCCGTACATGGCTCCGGGGCTGGTGACCGCGGAGAAGGCGGCGCGCGGAAAGCTCCCGACCGACGTCTGGTGGCACACGATCGTCCCGACGACCGGACGGGAGAAGACGGGGTATCCGACGCAGAAGCCCGAGGGCATCCTCCGGCGCATCGTGACCGCGTCCAGCCGACCGGGCGATCGGGTGCTCGACCTCTTCGCCGGAAGCGGCACGACCGGAGCGGTGGCCTCCGCACTCGGTCGGGAGGCGGTGCTCGTGGACGACAACCCGGAAGCGGTGCGGGTCATGGCCGCACGCATCCCGCACGCGGAGGTCCGCCGGGCCTGAGTGGGACGCGCTCGGCACGAGCCGTCAGATCCCGATCGAGACCTTCCGCAGGGTCGCGTTCACGGTCCAGACCGTCCGCATGCCGGCCGTGAGCCGCATCACGGACCCTGGGCCGAGTCCCACGGGCGGGAGCGCGGGTGCGGTGAACGCCACGGTCGCGCGACCGGAGAGCACGACGAACACCTCGTCCTCCTCGACGTCCACCGCGGTGCCCGGCGTCATCTCCCAGACGCCGATCTCGATGCCGCGTGCGTCGTCGAGCACCGTGTACGCCGTGGTCGGCGCGCCGTCGCGGACGTCCTCGTCGGGCAGCGGGGCGTGCGTCAGCGCGAGGTTCCCCGCGTCGACGACGGCCCCCGGGGTGAGCGCGGTCACGAGTCGAAGCCCATGCCGAGGGCGTCGAGCGTCTTCAGGAACAGGTTGCGGCGCCCCTCGTTGTGGTCGGCCCTGTCCATCGCGGCGCGGACGAGATTGATGCCGACGGACGCGGCCGGCTCCGGTGGGAACGGGATCGGCTTCTCGCGCACCATCCGCAGCTGCGTGCGTTCGGTCTCCTCGCCGTCGAGCTTGTCGAGCATGACATCGGCCGCGAACCGGGCGGCCCCGACCCCGAGTCCGGTGAACCCCGTGGCGTAGGCGACCCGACCGCCGCGGGCGGTGCCGAAGAATGCGCAGAACCGGCTGGAGGAGTCGATGGCGCCGGCCCAGCGGTGCGTGAAGCGGAGGCCGGCGAGCTGCGGGAAGGTGGTGAAGAAGTGCGAGGCCAGGCGTCGGTGGCTCTCCATCCGATCCTCGTAGGCGGGGCGCACCTTGCCGCCGAAGTGGTAGACCGCGTCGTAGCCGCCGAACAGGATCCGGTCGTCGGCGGTGAGCCGATAGTAGTGGAACTGGTTGGCGCTGTCGGCGAGCCCCTGGCGGTTGCGCCACCCGATGGACGCGAGCTGCTCCGCCGACAGCGGCTCCGTCATCAGCACGTAGTCGTACACCGGGACCGTCATGAGGCGGTTGCGCTTCAGGAGCGAGGGGAACACGTTCGTCGCGAGCGCCACCGCGTCGGCGGTCACCCGGCCGTGCTCCGTGACGAGGGTCACCGGACCGGAGTCCGCGCCCTCGATCCGCCGGACGAGGCTGTGCTCGTGGATCTCCACGCCGAGCTCGACGGCCACCCGCGCGAGCTCCAGGCCCAATTTCGCGGGGTGCACGAGAGCGCTGCCCTCCCGGTCCCACGCGCCGGCGAGGAACGTGGGGGAATGCACTTCCGCCTGCACCGCCTCGCGGTCGAGGAAGCCCTCCTCCTCGCGCAGCCACTCGACCTGATGCGGCTCCACGGCGACCGCGAGCTGGCCCGTCCGCTCGAACTCGGCATCCATGTCGTACCGCCGCACGGTCTCGGCGATGCCGTCGAGGTTCTCGTGGCCCAGCTCCTCGAGGCGGTCGATCTCCTCGGGCCAGCGGTTCACGCCGTTCTCGTGGCCGTGCGTGAGGCTGGACTCGCAGAAGCCGCCGTTGCGCCCGGATGCCGCCCAGGCCACGCGGGATGCCTCCAGGAGGACCACCTTCCGCTCCGGATCCCGCTCCTTCGCGCGCACGGCCGTCCAGAGCCCGGTGTAGCCGCCGCCGACGACCACGAGGTCCGTGTGCACGGTGCCGCGCAGCGGCGGATGCGCGGGCCGCTCGACGTCGTCGAGCCAGAAGACCGACAGGGCCGTGTCGCGCAGGGCGTCGTCGACGACGGACTGCGGAGGACGACGGCGTTCGAAGACCGTGGTGCCCATGTTCACTCCGATGCGAGGGGAGCGCGTCAGCGCGTTCCCCAGTTGTAGAGGTCTTTGTAGAGGCCGGCGTAGAGCAGGCTCTCCGTCTGGATGATGCCGGGGATGGTGCGGATGCGGGTGGCGATGAGGTCGAGCAGATGGTCGTCGTCCTCGCACACCGCCTCGACGAGGATGTCGAACGTCCCGAGGGTGACGACGACGTACGCCAGCTCGGGGATCGCCGTGAGTTCCTCAGCGATCGCGCGGGGGTCGCCGGACACCCGGATCCCGATCATCGACATGCGGTGGAAGCCGAGCTGCAGCGGGTCGGTCACGGCGACGATCTGGATCAGGCCCGATTCGGTCAGGCGCTGCACGCGCTGGCGGGCCGCGGCCTCGCTGAGCCCGACTTCGCGGGCGATCTCCGCATAGGGACGCCGCCCGTCCTCCTGCAGCAGCTCGACGATGCGCTTCGAGATGTCGTCGAGGGCGGGGGGAGGCGTCTTCGGACTCATGTACCGATCGTGACATTCTGACCCGCCCTGCGCAACTGATTCCGTCGATCTGTGGACGAAAAGCTACAGATTCCGCGCTCGGATGGCTACCATGGCGCTATGTCCTCACCGTCGACGATGACCGTGCCACTGCAGAACTTCATCGGCGGTCGCGCCGTCACCGCATCGGGGAGCGGGCGCCTGCCGCTCATCGATCCGGTGACGGAGGAAGCCTACGGCGAGATCCCGATCTCCGACCGCACCGACGTGGATGCCGCGTATGCCGCGGCCGCGGCGGCGTTCCCGACCTGGCGGGACACCCCGCCGTCTGCGCGCCAACTCGCCCTGTTCCGCATCGCCGAGGACATGGCCGCGCGGGCCGAGGAGTTCGCCGACCTCGAGTCGAAGGACACCGGCAAGCCGCGGGCGACGCTCGTCGCCGACGAGATCCTGCAGTCGGTGGACCAGCTGCGGTTCTTCGCCGGGGCCGCGCGTAGCCTCGAGGGTCGAGCCGCCGCGGAGTACCTCCCCGGGCACACCTCTTTCGTGCGCCGGGAGCCGATCGGCGTGATCGGGCAGGTGACGCCGTGGAACTACCCCCTGAACATGGCGGTGTGGAAGATCGCTCCCGCGCTCGCCGCCGGCAACACCGTCGTGCTGAAGCCGGCCGAGTCCACGCCGCTCACCACGCTGCTGCTCGCGGAGATCGTCGCCGCGCACACTCCCGCGGGCACCCTCAACGTCGTGCTCGGCGACCGCGAGACCGGAGCGGCCCTCGTCGAGCATCCGACACCGCAGATGGTGGCGATCACCGGCTCGGTGCGCGCGGGGATGGCCGTGGCCCGCTCCGCGGCCGACGACGTCAAGCGCGTGCACCTGGAGCTCGGCGGCAAGGCGCCCGCGATCGTCTTCCCGGACGCGTCGCTCGAGAAGGCGGTCGAGGGCATCGTCACCGGGGCCTTCTTCAACGCGGGTCAGGACTGCACCGCGGCGACCCGGGTGCTCGTGCACGCATCGGTGCACGACGAGCTCGTCGCCGCACTGGTGGAGCGGACCCGCACGCACGCGCGGACCGGGGTGCCGGACGAAGAGGGCGTGCTGTACGGGCCGCTGAGCAGCGCGGCCCAGCTCGCTCAGGTGCAGGGTTTCGTCGACCGGCTTCCGGCGCACGCGACCATCGCCACCGGTGGGAGGCGGCAGGGCGACCGCGGTTACTTCTGGGAGGCGACCATCGTGACCGGGGTGCGGCAGGACGACGAGGTCGTGCAGGGCGAGATCTTCGGACCCGTGCTCACCGTGCAGCCCTTCGATACCGAGGAGGAGGCGCGCACGATGGCGAACGACGTGCCGTACGCGCTCGCCGCCTCGGTGTGGACGCGGGAGCACACCAGGGCCATGCGCTTCTCCCGCGACTTGGACTTCGGCTGCGTCTGGATCAACACCCACATCCCGTTCGTGTCGGACATGCCGCACGGCGGGTTCAAGCACTCCGGATACGGGAAGGACCTGTCGCAGTACGGCTTCGACGACTACACCCGGATCAAGCACGTGATGAGCGCGCTCGACTGACGCGGCGGTCGTTCAGCGCGGGGCGAGGAGCTTGACGCGGCGGTGCTCCCGGAGCGTGAACTGCGGGCGCTGATCGATCTTCGTGGCCCCGTCGAGCTCCCACCCGTGCCGGGCGTAGAAGCCGTCGGCGCGGTCGTTGCCGTCGAGGACCCAGAGGTAGGCGCGGGTGTGGCCAGCGTCGATCATGCGCTGCTCGGCCGCGTCGAGGAGGGCATGCCCCGCCCCCGTCGACCACGCGGTCGGGTCGGCGTAGATGCCGTACAACTCGGCGTCGTCCAGGCCGTCGGGGTCGCGACCGGAGCCGAACGACGCCCAGCCGACGACGGTGCCTTCACGCTCGGCCACCAGGGTCCCGAGGCTCGTGGGCAGCGGATCGGCGAAGATGCGGCGCCACCCGTCGGCCCGCTCCGAGACGGACAGCCCGTCCAGCACCTCCTGGTCGATGAGGCCCTCGTAGGCCGCCTGCCACGACCGCACGTGCACCCCGGCCACGGCCTCGGCATCGTCGGCGACGGCGTCTCGGATCACCAGCGGCGTCATCCCTCCACCCTATGCGGGCCCGCCGACGTCCTCGGTCCCCTCCCGGTACTCGGTCACCCGGTCACACCTGCACGACCCGGGTGCGTCTGTGGGGAGGACTCCCGGGATTCGTCGTGCGACCGTGCCCGGGGCGTGCAGGCGACGCAGCCGGGAAGGACGGGTCGACGGGTGCGACGCGATGTGGCAGGCTGGCGGGCACCGACTCCGCACGAGAATCGACCCTCCAGAGGTTCCGCCGCATGTCACGACCCCTCGCAGGACCGCAGACCCTGCTCCGCACGCTCAACGGCCGCGCGATCCTCGAGCGCCTCGCCCGGAGCGGACCGCAGACCCGGGCCGAGCTCATGGCGGCGACCGGCCTCTCCCGCACGGCCGTGACCCAGGTGCTGCGGATGCTCGACGCCGCGGGAGCCGTCACTGCGGCCGGGGTCGACCGCGACACCCGCGGACCGGCGGCGGGCCGGGTCGCGCTGCACCCCGCCCTCGGGGTCGCGGCGGCCGTGCACGTGGATCATCACGCCGCCCACGTCGTCCTCGTCGACGCGACCGGCACCATCAGAGCCGAACGGCACGGCGCCTTCCCCGCGGGCGAGGACCGGGTCGCGCACATCGCGGCCCTCGTCGCGGCCTGCCGCCGATCCGTGAAGGGCGCGGTCCACCTCGCCGTCGTCGGAGTGCCCGGCATCGTCGCGTCGGACGGTGCGATCCGCGACGACCAGGGACCGGACGGCGGTGCCTTCCGCTCGGCTCTCGCGGACGCTCTCGGCTGCCCGGTCCGCGTCGAGAACGACGTCAACCTCGCCGCGCTCGCCGAGTCGACCACCGGCGTCGGCATCGACCTCGCGAGCTTCGCGCTCCTGCTGCTCGATGACGACCTCGGCGCCGGCATCGTGATCGACGGGGCGCTGCATCGCGGGTTCTCGGGAGTGGCGGGCGAGGTGATGTACCTCCCGCAGACGCCGGTGCCCATCGGCGCGCCGGTCGCGGGCGCGGCGGTGGTGCGCGACCTCGCCCTCGGGCTCGGACTGGATGTCGACGCGCCTTTCCTCGCCCACCTGGAGGCGGCGCAACGCGGGGACGAGGCGGCGCAGGCCCTCGTCGCGGAGATCGGACGACGGCTCTTCCTCGCGGCGGGCAGCGTCGCCCTCGTGCTCGATCCCGAGGCCTTCATCCTCGGCGGGGAGGCGGTGCACCCGGCGCTCCTGGATGCGATCGAGCGGGTCGCGGACGAGTTCGCGGCGCAGCTGCCGCTCCGTTTCCTCGCCTCGGCGTTCGGTCCGGAGGCGCCGCTCGTCGGAGCTGTGGGTGAGGCGGCCTCCGCGCTCCGCGCCGACGTCTTCACCCGGATCCTCACACCCTCCCGCGCACCCGCCACCGGCCGCTGACCGCCCGACAGGACACGCCATGACCGCCTCCTCCGCTCTCGCCGACCGACTCGGGCTGCCGTCCGGTGCCAGGGCGGTCATCCTCAACGCCGACGACTTCGGGATGTGCCATGCCGCGAACGCCGCGATCTCCGGACTCCTCCTCCGCGAGCGGATCGACTCGGCGACGGTGATGGTGCCCTGCGCCTGGTCCCCGGAAGCACTCGCCTTCGCCGCCGCGCACCCGGACCTCGACGTGGGCGTGCACCTCGTGCTCACGAGCGAGTGGCGCCGATACCGGTGGCGTCCGCTCACCGCGGGCTCCTCGACCCTCGTCGACGCCGACGGCTTCTTCCCCGCCGACGTCGCGACCGTGGAGCAGCACGCGTCGGAGGAGGATGTCGCCGCCGAGATCGCCGCGCAGCTGCAGGCGGCACTCGATGCCGGCGTCGACGTGACCCACCTCGACAACCACATGGGCTCCGTCTACGGGCTGCTGACCGGCCGGGACTTCCTGCGCGCCGTCTTCGAGCTCGCCGCCCGGCACGGGCTCCCGTTCCGCCTGCCCCGCGAGATGGAGGGAGCGGACGCCGATCCGATGCTGCAGGCGAAGCTCACCGAGGCGGCGGCGGTGGCGGATGCGTTCGGCGTGGAGATCGTCGATCGGCTCTGGACGCATCCGTTCGAGCTGCGCGGCGAGGGCACCGCCGATGAGGAGTCGTACGAACAGGTGCGAGACGGGTTCCTCGCGGTGCTGCGCGCCGTCCCGCCCGGTGTCACCGAGATCTACCTGCACCCGATGGCCGACGGTGAGGAGCTGCGCGCCGCGGTGGACTTCGCGGCGGCCAAGCGCGGCTACGAGCTGCGGCTGCTCGACGATCCCCTCGTGCAGCAGACGATCGTCGAGGAGGGCCTGGTTCGCGTCGGCTGGCGCGCGCTGCGGGAGCTGCAGCGCGGAGACGCCCGGTGACGGCGCTCGGCGAACGGCTGCGCGACCGCCGTCTCGACGCCGCTCCCACCCGCTCCCAGACCATCGCCTTCGGGGCCTCGGGGTTCCCGACGCAGCTGATGACGCAGACGTTCTCGGCGTTCGTCGTGTACTTCTACGTCTCGCACCTCGCCGTCCCCGCAGGGTGGGTGGCGGCGGCGATGATCGCCCACGGCATCCTCAACGCGGCGCTCAACCCGGTCGTCGGGGCGCTCTCCGACCGGATCCGCACGCCGTGGGGCCGCCGCATCCCGTGGATCGGGCTCGGCATCGTGCCGCTCGTCGTCGCGTTCGCCCTCGTCTGGATGCCGCCCGCGCTCCCGGCGGCCGGGCTCATCGTGTGGTTCCTCGTGGTCGTCGCGGTCTACGACATCGCCTTCGTCGTGGTGGTGCTGAACATCTCGGCGCTGTTCCCGGAGATCTTCCGCACCACGGAGGAGCGCGCCCACGGGAACGTGCCGCGGCAGATCTTCGCGATCCTCGGCATGGTGCTCGGCACGGCAGGAGCCCCCGCGCTCTACGACGCGATCGGCTGGCCCGGGATGGCCCTCGTGCTGTCCGGCGTCTGTCTCGTGCTGCTCGTGTGGTCGTTCCTCGGCGGGATGATCGAGCGCCGGGTGCCCGAGGCCGCCTCCGAGGCCATGCGCTGGCGGGACCAGCTCGTCTACACGTTCCGCAACCGCGCCTTCGTGCCGTACGTGCTGGGCTCGCTCTGCGTGCAGACCTCGATCGCGGTGATCCTCGCCGCCGTCCCGTTCTACGTCCGCTACTCGCTGGGGGCGGCCGAGCGCGAGGGCAGCCTCCTGCTCGGCGCCATCTTCCTCACGGCCATCCCGTCGATCGTCCTGTGGAGCGCGGTGGTCCGGCGCACCTCCCCGCGCACGGCGCTGCTGTGGAGCGTCGCGGTGTTCGGGGTCGCGGTGCTCGGCTACCTGGTCCCGACGTCCGTGGGGGCGGCGGCTCTCGTCGGCGTCGCGGTCGGCGTCGGCGTCGGCGGGCTGCTGCAGCTCCTCGAGGTCGTGCTCGCCCAGATCATCGACGACGACGCGCATCGCACGGGCCACCGTCGCGAGGGTGCGTACTTCGGCGTGAACGGGTTCGTCGTGCGCGGCTCCGTTGTCCTCCAGGCGATCGTCGCCGCGGCTGTGCTGACCGCGACCGGCTTCGACGCCGAGCTCGGCGACGCGCAGCCGGAGGCCGTCGACGGCGGCATCCGGCTGATGCTGGCGGTCATCCCCCTGGCGTTCACCGCGGTCGGGTGGCTGTGCTTCTGGCTCTACCCCATCCGCACGCGCGACCTCTGAGATCAGCCGGCGGCGCGGCGGGCCTCCCAGCCCGTGCGCACCATCTCGTCGACGGTGTAGCGCATGGTCCAGTCGAGGTCGCGGGCCGCGAGCTCACCGGTCGCCACGATCCGATCCGGGTCGCCGGGGCGGCGAGGGCCGACCTCGGGGGTGAAGTCGATGCCGGTGACGCGGGCGACCGCATCCATGATCTGCTTCACGCTGAGGCCGTCGCCGGAGCCGAGGTTGTACGCGGGCTCGATCGGGGCGCCGGAGGCCAGGCGCTGCGCTGCGGCGACGTGGGCGGCGGCGATGTCGCCGACGTGCACGTAATCGCGCACGTTCGTGCCGTCAGGGGTGTCGTAGTCGTCCCCGAAGATCTTCGGGGTGCGGCCCTCGATCAGCGCCTCGAAGACGATGGGGAAGAGGTTGTGCGGGCTGACGTCGTAGACCGTCGGGTCGGCCGAGCCGACGACGTTGAAGTACCGCAGCGAGGTGTGACGCAGCGGGCGGTCGGAGTCGGCGGTGGCGATCGCCTGGTCGCGGAGCAGCCATTCGCCGATGAGCTTCGACTCGCCGTAGGGGCTCGCGGGCCTCTTGGCGGTGTCCTCGACGACGAGGGAGACGTCCGGGGTGCCGAACACGGCCGCCGAAGAGGAGAAGACGATGTTCGCGACGCCCGCCGCCGCCATCGCCTCGAGGATGATCCGCGTCCCCTCGACGTTCTGGGCGTAGGTGTGCAGCGGGCGCTGGACCGAGACGCCGGCGTACTTGTAGCCCGCGACATGGATCACGCCCTCCGCCTCGTGCGTGCGCAGGGTCTCCTCGACGAGGGCGCGGTCGAGGATGCTGCCCTGCACGAAGGGCACGCCCTCCGGCACGAAGGAGGCGACGCCGCTGGAGAGGTCGTCCAGGACGACGGGGGAGAGACCGGCCTCTGCGAGAGCGCGGACGACGTGGGCACCGATGTAGCCGGCGCCGCCGGTGACGATCCAGGACATGCGTTCCTCTCCTGCCGCGGCGGTGGCGGCTCGACCCTTCATTGTGTCAGGCGTCGCGGCGCGGACCTGCGGACGGGCTGACCTCGAACAGGTGCGGGGCGACGAAGCCCTCGGCGGCGAACCGCCCCCGCACCGCGTCGGCGAGGTGAGGCACGGCACCGCGGTCGACGAGGGCGATCGCGGCACCGCCGAAGCCGCCGCCGGTCATGCGCGCACCCACCGCCCCCGAGGTGAGGGCGGTCTCCACCGCGGCGTCGAGCTCCGGCGTCGAGATCTCGAAGTCGTCGCGCATCGACGCGTGGGACGCGACGAGGAGGTCGCCGATGCCGCGTGCGCCCGCGGTGCGCAGCGTGGCCACTGTGTCCTGCACGCGCTGGTTCTCCGTGACGATGTGGCGCACGCGGCGGAAGGTCACGTCGTCCATCAGGCTCTCGGCGCGGGCGAGGTCGGCCACGGCGACGTCGCGCAGCGCGGGCACTCCGAGGATCGCGGCTCCGCGTTCGCATGCGGCGCGGCGTTCCCGGTAGCCGCCGGTGGAGTGCGCGTGCGTGACGCGGGTGTCCATCACGAGCACCGCGAGGCCGGCGTCGGCCATGCCCAGCGGCACGACGTCGGCGGCGAGAGAGCGGCAGTCGAGGAAGATCGCGGCGTCGGGCTCCCCGAGCATCGAGGCCATCTGGTCCATGATGCCGGTGGGCGCGCCGACGGCCTCGTTCTCCGCCGTCCGTCCGATCCGGGCGAGGGCGACGGCATCGAGGCCGGCGTCCCAGAGCTCGTTCAGTGCCGTGGCCGTCGCGCCCTCGATCGCGGCGGACGACGAGAGCCCGGCGCCGACCGGGACGTCGGAGGCGATCGCGATGTCCAGGCCGGAGACCGCGGCCGCGGGGGCGGTCGCGCGGAGCGCCCAGGCGACGCCGAGCGGGTACGCCGCCCACTCCGGCACCGCGGGCGCCGTGCCGGGCGGGGTGGGGAAGAGACGGTCGAGGTCGTCGAGAGCGATCTCGACCGGCTCGTCCGCGAAGGTCGAGGCGACGCGGAGCCGCCGGTCGGCACGGCGGCCGACGGCGGCGACCGTGCGCTGCGGGATCGCGAACGGCAGCACGAAGCCGTCGTTGTAGTCGGTGTGCTCGCCGATGAGGTTCGCGCGCCCCGGGGCCGACCAGACGCCGTCCGGCGTGCGCCCGGCGAGGGCGGCGAAGAGGTCGACGGCGGCGTCGTGTGCGGAGGTCATGCGGAGGCTTCCTGGTCGGCGCGAGCGAGCGCCTCGCGGAGTCGTGCGGCCCCCTGCTCGGGGGCGACCTCGGCGGCCCAGGCCCACATCGCGGCCTCGGAGCCCGCGAGGAACTTGAGCTTGTCGGCGGCGCGGCGGGGGCTCGTGAGCTGCAAGTGCAGGCGCACGCTCTCGCGGCCGACGTGGACCGGAGCCTGGTGCCACGCGGCGATGTACGGGGTGGGGCTGTCGTAGAGCGCGTCGACGCCGCGGAGGAGACGGAGGTAGAGCGGGGCGAGCTCGTCGCGCTCTTCCGCCGTGGTCTCGGCGAGGTCGGGCACGTGCCGATGCGGCATCAGGTGCACCTCGAGCGGCCACCGCGCCGCGAAGGGCACGAACGCGGTCCAGTGCTCGCCGCGGAACACCACCCGCTCGGAGGCCTGCTCCTCGGCGAGGATGCGGGCGAAGAGGTCGGGTGCGGTGCGGTCGACGGCGTCCAGCACCCGGGCGGTGCGCGGGGTCACATAGGGGTATGCGTAGATCTGGCCGTGCGGGTGGGGGAGGGTCACGCCGATCGCCTCGCCGCGGTTCTCGAACGGGAAGACCTGCTGGATGCCGGGCAGGGAGGACAGAGCGGCCGTGCGGTCGGCCCAGGCCTCGATCACGGTGCGGGCGCGGGTCGCGGTCTGGGTGCCGAAGGAGCCGGAGTGCTCGGGGCTGAAGCACACGACCTCGCAGCGGCCGACGGCGGTGCGGGTGCGCCCGAGTCCGAGGGCCGCGAGGTCGTCGAGGCCGCGCGGGGGGTTCGTCGCCCCCGGGACGGTGCCGACGGGCTCGGCGAGAGCGGGGCCGAATGCGGGGGAGCGGTTCTCGAACACGGCCACGTCGTACCGGGACGGCACCTCGGACGGATTCCCCGGCGTCTGCGGCGCGAGCGGGTCGGCGTCGGCTCCCGGCATCATCACGCGGTTCTGGCGGTTGGCGGCGACGGTGATCCAGTCGCCCGTGAGAACGTCGAGCCGCATGGCCGCGGTGTCGGGTCGAGGGGAAAGGGTGCGGGCATCGACCGACCGTTCCGCGCCGAGGGTCGTCTCCGGGTCGTCGTAGTAGATGAGCTCACGGCCGTCGGCGAGGGTGGTCGGGCGCTTGACGACACCGGCGCCGAGACGCTCCGTGCGCAACTCAGGAGATTCGGGCGTGTTCACGTCAACATGGTAGGTCGGGCCGCGTGCTAACGTCAACATGACGGAGTTGTGAACGGAGGATCCCGTGGCCCGGAAGCTGTCGGCGGCGGTGTCCGCCCGCGTGTCCATGGCGACCGTGGCGGCGCGAGCCGGTGTCTCCGGACAGACCGTCTCCCGCGTCGTCAACGGCAGTCCGCGCGTGGACCCGCAGACGCGGGCGCGGGTCGAGGCCGCGATGACCGAACTGGGGTACCGGCCGCATCGGGCCGCGCGCGCCCTGCGCACCGGTCGCAGCCACACCCTCGGTCTCGTCGTGACCACCCTGGCCACGGTCGGCAACTCCCGGATGCTGCAGGCCGCGGCCGAGGCGGCGGCGGAACGCGGCTATGCGCTCACGGTCGTCACGGCTGCGGACGGCGTGGACCCGGCGTTCGCCCGGCTCGCCGACCAGGGCGTCGACGGTGCCCTCGTGCTGAACGAGGCTTCGGCGCTGGTCCCTGCCGCCACTCTGCCGCCGGAGCTGCATCTCGTCGTCGTGGACGCTCCCGCAGGAGCCGGAGCGATCGTCGTGCACAGCGATCACGCCGCGGGAGCAGAGGCTGCCACGCGCCACCTGCTCGCCGCGGGGCACGAGACCGTCCACCACCTCGCGGGACCGCCGGAGTCGTTCGCCGCCGCCGAGCGCGAGCGCGGGTGGCGCGAGGCTCTGACGGCTGCCGGTCTCACGCCTCCGGCGGTCGTGCACGGGGACTGGAGTGCGGAGTCCGGCTTCGCCGCGGGGGCGGCGCTGGCCCAGGCGACGGCGGTGTTCTGCGCCAACGACCAGATGGCGCTCGGGCTGCTGCGCGCGGTGGCGGAATCCGGACGCACGGTCCCCGGCGACGTCAGCGTGGTCGGCTTCGACGACATCCCGGAAGCGGCGAGCTTCCTCCCGCCGCTCACGACGATCCGCCAGGACTTCCCGGCGCTCGCGCAGCGGGCGGTCACAGCGCTCATCGCCGCCGTGGAGGGCGACGCGGCGGCGACCGATCCCGCCGCGCCCGTGGTGGTGCCGACTCGGCTCGTCGAGCGCGCGAGTACGGCACGCCGCTGACGCTCACCCCCGCGGAAGGAACTCCTCGGGGCGGAAGCGCGTCGTGGCACCGTCCGGCCAGGACACCGCCGCGTCGCCTGCCCGCAGGTCGAGCTGCGGCACGCCGGGGGAACTCCCGAGAAGCACGCCGACGGCCATCCAGACGTCCGGCCGCACCGCCGCCGAGAGCCACGGGGTGGCGGTCTCCGGGCCGAGCGGGGTCGCGTCCCGTTCCCGTCGGACCCCCGCGGTCGCACCGTCGACTCCGAGGAGTCCGATGACCCGGCTCTGCGTCTCGCCGCCGAGGGCGAGGGCGGCGGTGACAGCCGCGGGGCCGGTCTCGACGACCGTCGGGGAGGACAGCGCCCAGCCGCCGATGCGGAGGACGTCGCCGTCGCGGATCACCCCGTCCGTCCCCGCGCCCGCCCGGACCCGCACGAGCCGCACCTCCCATGGTCCGCGGAGCGCCGACACCACGTCGACCATGGGGCCGACCGTGGTCTCGGCGGCCGCGCCGCCTCCGCCGACATCGAACTCCGCGCGGAAGCCGTCGTGCCAGTGCACGGGGCCGGAGGAGCCGCCGAGCACGGCGTCGTCGACCTTCCGCAGCGCTCCGGTCGCGAAGCCGGAGCGATGGCTCGCTCGGCCGCCACGCACCACGGCGACCGTGCCGTCGAGCGGATCACGGACTCCGGGGCCGGCGAGCACGGGCGCGGTCGCGGTCGAGTACCCGAGCTTCGCGTACAACGGCGCATCCGGCTGGTGGACACCCGGCATCCGGTGGTCGGTGCCGTGGTTGACCACACGCACGATGCCGTCCGCGGTGCCCGTCTCGAGCCACCCCGGGGCGATGAGGACGCGGGTGAACGGACCCCGATCGATCGGCAGGGGCTGTTCGATGGCCGTCCAGAACGGATGCGCCGCGGGCAGGGCGAGCGGCAGGAGACCCTTCGCCGCCCAGTACGGAGAGCCGGGGCCGGAGTAGTCCTGGGCGAGCGGACGCCAGGCGCCGTGCCAGCCGAGTGGCAGCACTCCGGTCGCATCCGGCGCACCGCGGTCGGTGAAGTGCCGGACCTGACCGCTCACTGCCCGGCGCAGGAGGCCGGGGTCGTGCCGCGAGGTGCCGGAGAACGCCGCGACCCCGGCCGCGGCGGCCGTCGCGAAACGGTAGGTGAGGCTGCGGCCCTGGATGAGTGGTCCTCCGTCGGCGCCGACGAGGTGCAGTGCGTCGTCGAGGAACGCGTCCAGCCGCCGGCGATAACGGGCGATGCGATCCGCGTGGCGCGGCTCGTCGCCGACCATGTCCGCCCAGAGCAGCGGGTAGAACGACAGCGCCCAGCCGGCGTAGTGGTCGAACGATCGGGCGGCGCCGTCCGCGCTCCATCCGCCGTCCCGCTCGAAGCCGTCGAGCAGCGCGAAGTCGGCTGCGCGGTCCGCGTCGGAGGACGGCCCGCCGACGCTCTCCAGGAACTGCTCGACGAGCACCCGGAACCAGGCCCAGTTGTTCGGCGGATGGCTCCCGCCGACGACGGCCGCCAGGTAGTCCACGGTGCGGGTCCGGGCGCTGTCATCCAGGCGCGCCCACACCGTGTCGCGGGTGAGGTGCAGACCCAGGGCGAGCGCCGCGGCCTCGACTTTCGCCTGGTCGACCTCGTCGGGGCGCGGCCACCGTTCGGCACCGGCCGGATCGACACCTGCCGCCAGCCCTCTGGCATACCGCTCGGCCAGCGGCTCTGTGCCGCGTGGGTCGCCGGCGATGCGGAACGCGGCCAGCAGGAACGTGCGGCTGAAACCCTCGAGCGCGTCGACCGCGGCGCCGAAGCCGCCAGGGGCGCCGGGGTACCGGATGCCCGCACCCGCCGGGCTCGCATGACGGGCGGCCCCGTCGAGGATGGCATCGGCCACCGTCATCAGGTGCGCGCGCGTCCATCCCGTGTGCGGGGAGAGCGCCCGGTCTTCCGGAGGCAGCGCGAGGATCGTCATGCGCTGTGCGCGAGGTCGGCGCGGTGCACGGGGTGTCGCGGCGGACGGCCGGCCACCCACGCCTCGAGCTCGTCGAGGGCGGCGTCGGCCAGCCGGTGTGCCTCGGTGCCGAGCGAGCCGGCGAGGTGCGGGGTGACCGCGACGTTCGGCAGGAGCAGCAGCGGGTGGTCGGGCGGAAGCGGCTCCGGATCGGTGACGTCGAGGATCGCGTCGAGGCGACCGGAGGCGCACTCCGCGAGCAGCGCGTCGTGATCGAGGAGGGCACCGCGCGCGGTGTTGAGCACGGTGGCGCCGTCGCGCAGGGCCGCGAGCTGCGCGCGGCCGATCATCCCCCGCGTCGCGGGCAGCGCCGGTGCGTGCAGGGAGAGCAGGTCGACGGCGGGGAGCAGGGCGTGGAGTGGGACGAGCCGGGCGCCCGCCGCGGCCACCTCTTCGGCGTCCGCGTACGGGTCGGCGACGAGGACCTGCAGTCCGGGGAAGGGCCGCAGTAGGTCGACGACGCGGCGCCCGCTGCGGGAGAACCCGACGATGCCCACCGTGCGGTCGAGGTTGCCGATACGGCCCCCGACGCGGGGGGCGACGCGCAGGTCGCGCTGTGCGTCGTCCCCGCGGAGCGGGAGGAGGGCGCGCTTGCCGGAGAGCAGGATCATCGCGAGCGTGTACTCGGCGACGGGGGCCGCGTTGGCCTCGGCGGCGGACGTGAGCAGGATGTCGCGCTCCCAGAAGGCGTCGGACACGACGCCGCGCACGCTCCCCGCCGCATGGAACACCGCGCGGAGCCGGGGGAGCCGGTCGAGCAGGGCCGCGTCCAGGAGGGGGGCGCCCCAGCCCGTCACCAGCACTTCGATCCCTGACACGCGGTCGGCCGCGGCCGCCGCGTCGAGCGCGGGCGTGTGCAGCGGGGCGCCGGGGGCCACGAGCGTCCGCAGGCGGGCGCGCCGAGCGTCGTCGAACACGAGGTCCCACGCCTCCGTGGAGAGGGCGGCGATGGTGGACGGTCGGTGGGCCATGAGTCTCCGCGGGTCTCGGGTATGCGCTTGCCGAAGCGTGCCGTTCCAGTGAAGACTGTGCGTTCGAGCCCAGGCAACGTGTTCGAACAGGAACCATCCAGATCGAACACATTCGTACACGGAAGGCAACCGGATGCTGATCCCCCGCATCACCCTCGAAGATGCGCGGCACGTCGGGAGGGTCGGGTGACCGACGAGCGTCCCACCCCGCGTTTCGGCCTCTCCCGCCGCGAGCGCATCCTGGACGAGCTGCGCCGTACCGGCGCCGTGCGCGTCGCCGAGCTCGCCCGTGACTTCGGGGTGGCCGAGCTCACCATCCGTCGCGACATCACCGCGCTGGCGGACCGCGGGCTGCTGACCAGGGTGCACGGGGGAGCAGTGCTGCGGAGCGCGCTGGACACGACCGTCGCCCGCGCTGCCCTTCCCGGGCCGCAGTTCCGCATCGGGATGGTGGTGCCGTCGCTGAGCTACTACTGGCCGCAGGTCGTCGTCGGCGCCCGGAGCGCCGGGGTGGAGACCGGGGTGCAGCTCGTGCTCCGCGGGGCCAGCTACGCCGCGCAGGACCAGCGGCGCCAGATCGCGGCGCTCCTGGAATCCGGAACCGTGCACGGCCTCATCGTGGCCCCCGAGACGCAGGGCGCCGACGGACACGCGCTGCTCTCGTGGCTGGACACGCTCCCAGTGCCCGTCGTGCTGGTGGAGCGCCGGACCCCGCCCGCGCTCGCCCTCACCCGGATGCAGACCGTGGCGACGGACCACGCGTTCGGGGGTGCGCTCGCCGCCGGGCACCTCGCCGCACTCGGGCACCGGCGGGTGGGGGTGCTCACGTCGCCGCAGTCGCCGACCTCCGCCGGGCTTCGGCAGGGCTGGTCGCGGGCGGTCGCGGAGCTCGGTCTCGCGGTGGGCGTGGATCGCGATGCGGCGCTGGACCGGATGGAGGGGCCCGCGCAGGCGGACGTCGTGTCCTCGGTGCTCGCCGAGATCCGTGACACGGGCACGACCGCGCTGCTCGTGCACTCGGACCCGCAGGCGCTCCTGCTCCAGCAACATCTGCAGGATGCGGGCTGGCGGCTGCCCGACGACCTCTCCCTGATCGCCTACGACGACGAGGTCGCGGAGCACGGCTCCCCTCCGCTCACCGCGCTGCGGCCGCCCAAGCAGCACGTCGGACGCCGCGCGGTGGAGCTTCTCCGGGATCGGCTGCGCGAGGGGACCACCCGGCCCGCGGAGCGCGTGGAGGTCGCCCCGGCGCTGCACGTGCGCGCCAGCACGGCCCCTCCGCGTTAGGCGCGGTTGCGAGGTCGAGCGTCTCATGCCATGATCTCGGAAAGCGCTTACCAACATTCTCCTGTCAGCGCCGACAGCTTCCACCGAGAGGAACGGACCGAGATGGCACAGGCCCCCACCCGCGAGATCGGGATCATCATGAACGGCGTCTCCGGGCGCATGGGATACCGGCAGCACCTGGTGCGGTCGATCCTCGCGATCCGTGACGACGGCGGGATCGAGCTCCCCGACGGCAGCCGCGTGACCGTGCGGCCGATCCTCGTCGGACGCAGCGAGGCCAAGCTGGCCGAACTGGCGGCGAAGCACGGCATCGAGGACTGGACGACCGACCTGGATGCGGCCCTCGCCGACCCGCAGTGGGAGATCTACGCCGACTTCCTCGTCACGAAGGCCCGGGCATCCGCGATCCGGAAGGCCATCGCCGCCGGCAAGGCGATCTACACCGAGAAGCCCACGGCCGAGTCGCTCGACGAGGCTCTGGAGCTCGCCCGCCTCGCCCGCGACGCCGGTGTGAAGACCGGCGTCGTCCACGACAAGCTCTACCTCCCGGGGCTGCAGAAGCTCAAGCGCCTCATCGACTCGGGCTTCTTCGGCCGCATCCTGTCCGTCCGCGGCGAGTTCGGCTACTGGGTGTTCGAGGGCGACTGGCAGCCCGCGCAGCGCCCGAGCTGGAACTACCGCACCGAGGACGGCGGCGGCATCATCACCGACATGTTCCCGCACTGGAACTACGTGCTGGAGAACCTCTTCGGCGAGGTCAAGAGCGTCTACGCGCAGGCCGCGGTGCACATCGCCGACCGCTGGGACGAGAAGGGCGAGCACTACACGGCCACGGCCGAGGACGCCGCGTACGGCATCTTCGAGCTCGACGGCGGGGCGATCGCCGAGATCAACTCCTCGTGGACGGTGCGGGTCAACCGCGACGAGCTCGTGGAGTTCCAGGTCGACGGCACGCACGGCTCCGCGGTCGTCGGACTGTTCGGTGCGAAGATCCAGCCCCGCAACGCCACGCCCAAGCCCGTGTGGAACCCCGACCTGGAGGACAGCCACGACTACGACGCCGACTGGCAGCAGGTGCCGACGAACGACGTGTTCCAGAACGGCTTCCGGCAGCAGTGGGAGGAATACCTCACCTCGTTCGCCCTCGGGACGGACTACCCGTTCGACCTGCTCGCCGGCGCGCGCGGAGTCCAGTTCGCCGAGGCCGGACTCGCGTCCAGCGCCGCGGGACGCAAGATCGTGCTCGAGCCCCTGACCCTGGACGAGGCATGACCACCCTCCGCCTGCTCGCCGCCGACGGCCGCACCGCCGACACGGAGCTCCGCGAGGTCGCCGGTGTCACGCGGCCGGAGGGCCCGCTCCGCAGCCGGGTGGCCTACGCCGCCGCGCACGTCGTCCCGAAGGTCCACGCGGACAACACCCCGGGGCAGCCGGCCGACATCGACTGGGACGCGACCCTCGCCTTCCGCCGCAACGTGTACTCGTGGGGTCTCGGCGTCGCCGACGCGATGGACACCGCGCAGCGCAACATGGGGCTGGATGCGGCGGCGGTGCGCGAGCTCATCGCCCGCAGCGCCGAGGTCGCCCGCGAGGAGGGCGGCACGGTCGTGGTCGGGGTCAACACCGATCACGTCGACGAGGAGCGCATCCCGCTCGATCAGGTGATCGCCGCCTATCTCGAGCAGCTGCACTTCGCCGAGGAGCAGGGGGCGGGGCCGGTGCTCATGGCCTCGCGGCACCTGGCTCGGGTCGCGGAGACCGCCGACGACTATCGCCGCGTCTACCGCGACGTGCTCTCCCGCGCGTCGGCTCCCGTCGTGCTGCACTGGCTCGGCACCGCGTTCGACCCGGAGCTCGCGGGCTACTTCGCGCCCTCGTCGCCCGCCGGGAGCGGTGGTCCCGCGTGGAAGGAGGCCGCCGGGGTGCTGCTCGACATCATCGGCGAGAACCGCGCCGCTGTCGCCGGGGTGAAGATGAGCCTGCTCGACGCGGACTCCGAGGTGTGGGTGCGCGAGCGGCTGCCGGAGGGCGTGCGCATGTTCACCGGCGACGACTTCCACTACGTCGGCCTCATCGGCGGGGACAGCCTGACCGGGGCTGCCGCGCCCGAGGGGTCCGCGTCGCGCGGCCACTCGGATGCGCTGCTCGGCGCGTTCGCCGCGCTCGCCCCGGTGGCCTCCGCCGCGATCCAGGCCCTCGACGCGAACGACCCGGAGCGGTACCTCGACCTCCTCGGCCCGACGGAGGAGTTGAGTCGGCAGGTGTTCGCGGCACCGACCTACTACTACAAGACCGGGGTCGCCTTCCTGTCCTGGCTCAACGGCCATCAGCCCGCGTTCCAGATGGTCGGGGGGCTGCATTCCGCACGGAGCCTGCCGCACCTCAGCCGCATCGTCGAGCTGGCGAACGGGGCGCTCGCCCTGGAGCGGCCGGAGCTCGCCCGGGAGCGATGGCACGGCCTGCTCCGGCTGAACGGGGTGGACGCATGACCGGCCCCCGGAGCCTGGCGGCGGAGCGCGAGTCCCGGGCAGTCGGCGTCGGGACCGTGCCGCACCCGCGGCTCTCGATCAACCAGGCCACCGTGAAGCACGCGGACCTCGCCACGGCCCTGCGCGTCACGGCGGCGGCGGGGGTCGAGGCCATCGGTTTGTGGCGGGAGCCCGTGCAGGCGGTGGGTCTCGATGTCGCCGCCCGTATGCTCGCCGACTCCGGCCTGCGCTTCACGACGCACTGCCGCGGGGGCTTCTTCACGCTTCCGGCCGGTCCGGAGCGTGACGCCGCGCTCGACGACAACCGCCGGGCGATCGAGGAGGCGGCCACCCTCGCGGCAGCCGGTGCGGAGGGCTCGACCGCGGTGCTCGTCCTCGTCGCCGGCGGTCTGCCCGAGGGGTCGCGTGACCTCGTCGGGGCACGGGACCGCGTCCGCGACGCCATCGGCGCCCTCGCGGACGACGCTCGCGCCGCCGGGGTCACCCTCGCGATCGAGCCGCTGCATCCGATGTACGCCTCCGACCGTGCCGTGGTCTCCACCCTCGGTCAGGCGCTCGACATCGCCGCGGACTTCGACCCTGCCGTGGTCGGTGCCGCGGTCGACACGTTCCACATCTGGTGGGATCCGCAGGTGCTCGACCAGATCGCCAGGGCCGGACGGGAGGGGCGCATCGCCACGTACCAGGTGTGCGACTGGAAGACCCCCCTCGCCGCAGATCCCCTGCTCTCCCGGCACTATCCGGGGGACGGAGTGATCGACTTCGGCACCCTCACGCGGGCGGTGCAGGACACCGGCTACGACCGCGACATCGAGGTGGAGATCTTCCATGCCGACGTCTGGGCCGACGACCCGGCCCGTGTGGTCCGGCGCACGGCCGAGGCCTTCGCGACGGCGGTCGCCCCCCACTTGTGAGCCCCGGTGACCCCCATCCCCGGTCCCTCCGTCTCCGGCCCCTCCTTGGTCCCGGTCCCTCCGTCTCCGGTCCCTCCTTGGTCCCGGCGTGGTTCCGGAGGCACGACCCGTTCCCGGATGCACGACCCGTCCCCGGGTGTCGGTCGTCCCGACGTGCCCGGGTCGTGCATCCGTCCCGGTCCCGTCGTCGTGTGTCGGTCGTCGTGTGTCGGCCGACGGGGGGACACCTGCACGACCCGGGTCCGTGGGCACGATCAGGCCCAGGTTTCGGTCGTGCAGGCGGGACGGCGTCGTGCAGGTGGGACTCGAGGACGGGGAACGGAACGGGCCGGGACGTCCGACCGAGGAGCCCGGGGGTCAACGGGCCGGGACGTCCGACCAAGGAGATCGGGAGGACTGAGAGGATGACGGGATGACGGGGATCCGTGCGGGACTGTGCTCGGTGACGTTCCGCGCCCTGCCGCCGGAGAGGATCGTCGCGCTCGCGGCCGCCGCAGGTCTCGAGGTGATCGAGTGGGGCGGGGACGTGCATGTGCCACCGGGGGAGGTCGGCCGCGCGGCGGAGGTCGCACGGATGACCACGGATGCCGGGCTCGCCGTCGCGTCCTACGGGTCGTACTTCCGCGCCGGATCGGAGGAGTCGCTGACCGCGGTCCTCGACAGTGCCGCGGCCCTCGGAGCCGACCGCGTGCGGGTGTGGGCAGGGAGTCACGGCTCCGCGGAGGTGTCCGCGCAGGAGCGTGCCCGCGTCGTGACGCGGCTCCGCGCGGCGGCGGTCGAGGCGGCTGCCCGCGGCATCGGGCTCGCCCTGGAGTTCCACGGCGGCACGCTCGCCGACACCGCCCCGGCCACCCTCGAGCTCCTGCACGAGGTCGACCACCCGATGCTGTCGACGTACTGGCAGCCCACGGTCGGCGCCGCCGTTCCCGCGGTGCTCGAGGAGTTCCGTCGGCTCAGCCCCCATGTCTCCGCCGCTCATGTCTTCTCCTGGTGGCCGCGCACCGAACGGCACCCGCTGCGCTCGAGGTCCGCGCTCTGGACACGGTTCTTCGCGGAAGCGGCCGCCACCCCGCACCCGCCGCGTGACGCCCTGTTGGAGTTCGTGCCCGACGACGCCCCCGAGCTCCTCGCCGGTGAGGCCGCCGCCCTGCTCGGTTTCCTCGGACGGCGGCCGTGAGCGTCCCTCGAAGCGGATCCGTCCTCGTCGGTAGGCTCGGAGCATGACCCCATCCGCCACACCGGCAGAGCCGCCGACCGCGCGTCGCCCCCGTCACGCCAGGGGACCGGCGCCCACGCTGCATGACGTCGCGCTCGAGGCCGGGGTGTCGCTGGCGACCGCCTCTCGCGTGCTGAACGGTTCCGAGCGCAAGGTCGCGGCGCCCTTCCGGGAACGGGTGGAGGCCGCCGCCGAGGCCCTCGGCTACACCGCCAACGTCTCCGCGCAGGCGACCGCCCGCGGACGCTCGCCGGTGATCGCGCTCCTCGTCGCGGACATCGCCGACCCCTACTTCGGACTCATCGCATCGGGCGTCGCGCGGGGTGCCGACGAGCAGGGTCTCGTCGTAACCGTGGCCATCACCGAGCGCGACCCGGCGCGGGAGGCGCGGATCGTCCGTGCGCTGCGCGGACAGCGACCGCAGGGGCTCATCCTCGCCGCCTCGCGCACGCAGGGGGAGGGGCAGGCGGAGACCGCCCGCGAGCTCGCCGAGTTCACCCGCCTCGGGGGCCGTGTCGTCGCGTTCGGCGCGGACGGCGACGGCGACCGCCGGGTGGAGATCGACAACCGGGCCGGGGCCGCCGCGCTCGGCCGTCGGATGGCGGAACTCGGGTATCGCTCGGTGGTGCTCGTCGGGGCGGCGGAGGGCGTGCGCACCTCGGACGACCGGCTGGCGGGCTTCCGCGCCGGGTTCGCGGAGGGCGGCGGCGAGGTCGCGCAGACCGTCCGCGGAGACTTCCGCCGCGAGTCGGGGGCGACGGCGATGGCCGACGCCCTGGCAGCCGGGGTCCCCGAGGGTACCGTCGTGTTCGGCATCAGCGACGTGGTGGCCATCGGGGCGATGGCGGCCATCCGCGCGGCGGGCCGGGAGGTCGGCGCGGACATCGCCGTCTGCGGTTTCGACGACGTGCCCTCGAGTCGCGATGTGACACCGGCCCTCACCACGGTCTGCGTGCCGCTGAGCGATGCCGGGTATCAGGCCTTCCGCGCGATCGTCGACGAGGACTGGCAGCAGCCGACGCTCCCGCTCGAGGTGGTCGTGCGCGCGAGCACCCCGGGGCTCCGGGCATGACCCGCGTCGTCATCGCTCCGGACAGTTTCAAGGGCACGATCACGGCGGCGGAGGCCGCGGCAGCGCTCGCCGACGGCTGGCGGGAGGTCGAGCCGGCGGCGGACATCGTCCTCCGCCCGATGGCCGACGGCGGGGAGGGGACCGTCGCGGCGTTCGCGACGGCCGTACCGGATGCACAGCGCATGCCGGTCACCGTCGACGGCCCGGCGGGCGCTCCCGTCGAGACGTCCTGGCTGCTCCTGCCGAGCACGACCGATGCTCCCGGCGGCACGGGCGTCGTCGACATCGCCTCGACCTCAGGCATCGAGCTCCTCGACGGCCTGCGGCCCTGGGATGCCGATACGACCGGCTTCGGGCAGGCGATCGCCGCCGCCCTCGATCACGGCGTCTCGCGACTGATCCTCGGCATCGGCTCCAGCGCCTCGACCGACGGCGGCACCGGCATGCTCACCGCCCTCGGCGCGCGCTTCCTCGACGGGGACGGCCGGCCGGTCGCGAGGGGAGCCCGGGGTCTGGCGCACATCGCCACGGCGGATCTCGGCGCGCTGCGCACCGCGCCGGATGTCCGCGTGCTGACCGATGTCACGAATCCGCTCACCGGGTCTCGCGGCGCGGCGGCGGTGTTCGGTCCGCAGAAGGGGCTCACGGAGCCCGGCGACATCGCCCGGGTCGACGACGCGCTCGCCCGTCTCGCCGCCCTCCTTCCCGTCGACCCGCAGCTCCCCGGCACGGGTGCCGCCGGCGGTACGGGGGCGGCGCTCGTGCGCTGGGGCGGAATCCTCGCCCCGGGGGCGGCCGAGGTGGCCGCGCTCGTCGATCTGGCCGGGGCCGTCCGTGGCGCCGAGGCCGTGATCACCGGCGAGGGGTCGTACGACGGACAGTCGGGTGACGGGAAGGTGCCGTCCTTCCTCGCCGCGCTCGCCGTCGAGGCGGGGGCGCGTCCTCTGCTCGCCGCGGGTCGGATCGCGGACGATGCCGACGCCGGTCTGTTCACGCGGGCCGTGTCGCTGACCGCGTTGGCGGGGTCGTCCGCCGCCGCCGTGGCCGACCCCGCGCGCTGGCTTCGCGTCGCGGGCGCGGAGCTGGCCCGGTCGCGGTGACCGACCCGGAGGCCGCGCCGACGCGCGAGATCCGCGCGGGCGCGACACCGTGCGTTGACACGGCAGAACGGTCGGCATAGACTCGCAACACCGAACGGGAATGCGCTTTCCCGAATCCTTCACGAAGATGTCGAGGACCCCATGTCGTCTGCCCCCTCCGCGACCATGACCCTGGCGATCGCCGCCGACCGCCCCGAGCCTCCGGGCATCGTCCGCTGGTGGAGCCGTCACTGGCACCCGCTCGTCTTCGTGCTCGCGGTGCTCGCCCTCTGGTGGGTCTCCACGAGCCTCGGGTGGGTGCCCGCGTTCATCATCCCGTCGCCCGCCGACACCTGGGCGGCCTTCACCGACAACGCCGCCTACCTCGCGCAGAACACCTGGGTCACCACCTACGAGACCGTGATCGGGTTCGTCATCGCGGTCGTCGTCGGCGTCCTCGTCGCCGTGCTCATGGTGTACTCGCGGGGTCTGGAGCAGACGCTCTATCCGGTCATCCTCTTCGCCCAGGTCATCCCGAAGATCGCGATCGCTCCGCTGTTCGTGGTCTGGCTCGGGTTCGGCGCGGAGCCGAAGATCCTCGTGGCCGTGCTCATGGCGTTCTTCCCGGTCGTCATCTCGGGCCTCGCGGGCCTGCGCACCGTCGATCCGGAGATCCTCCAGCTCGCGTCGACCATGGGAGCGAGCCGCTTCAAGACCTTCCTCAAGGTGCGGCTGCCCGCGGCGCTGCCCGAGCTCCTCTCCGGTCTCAAGGTCGCCGCGACGCTCGCGGTCACCGGTGCCGTCGTCGGCGAGTTCGTCGGCGCGAACGAGGGCCTCGGCTACGTGATCCTCCAGGCCAACGGCAACCTCGACACCGCCATGCTCTTCGCCGCGCTCATCATCATGTCGCTGCTCGGCGTCATCCTCTTCGGCATCATCCAGATCGCCGAGCGCTTCCTCATCCCGTGGCACGCCTCCAAGCGTGACGTCGCCGCGGCCACCGTCCGACTCTGACCCCCCCTCGCCCCCACGAAAGAAGGCACTGATGAAGAAGTCAGGCACCATCCTCAGCTCGATCGCCCTCGCGTCCGCCGCGGTGCTCGCCCTCTCCGGCTGCGGAGGATCGACGACCCCGGCGAGCTCCGGCGACGGTGACGGCGGGGAGCTCACGCCCGTCACCCTCATGCTCAACTGGTACCCGTACGGCGAGCACGCGGCGTTCTACTACGGCGTCGACCAGGGCATCTTCGAGGAGCACGGCATCGACCTCACGATCAAGGCCGGCCAGGGCTCGACGAAGACCGCGCAGGCCGTCGGGCAGGGGCAGGTCGACTTCGGCTGGGCGGACACCCCGGCCGTCCTCGCGAACATCGACAAGGGCGTCGGCATCAAGAGCGTCGGCGTCTTCCTGCAGACCACGCCGTCGGCCGTGCAGGTCTTCGCCGACTCCGGCATCTCCAGCCCCGAAGACCTCAAGGGCAAGACCATCGCGGTCTCCGCGGGCGACGCCCCGACCACGACCTTCCCGATGTACCTCGAGGCCGTGGGCCTGGAGGAGGGCGATGTGACGCAGCAGAACCTCGACGCCGCGGGGAAGATCGCCGCCATGCTCTCGGGCAAGGTCGACGGCCTCATCGGCTTCGCGCACGACCAGGGTCCGACCATCGCCGACAAGAGCGGCAAGGACGTCGAGTACCTGCGCTACTCCGACGCCGGCCTGAACTTCTTCAGCAACGGCCTCATCGCGCCGACCGACACCATCGAGAACGACCCGGAGCTCGTCGAGGCCCTCGTCGCCGCGACCTCGGAGGCTTTCGAGGCCGCGCAGGAGGACCCCGAGGCCGCAGTGGCCGCGATGGAGGGCAAGGACCCGCAGATGCCGTCGCAGGAGGTCCTGCTGCACCAGTGGGAGGAGACCATCGAGCTGCTCCACACCGACGCCACCGAGGGCCAGGCTCCCGGCGCGAACGCCACCGAGGACTGGGAGTCCACGTTGGAGGTGCTGTCCGAGGCCGGGCTCATCTCGGGGGACGGCGATGTGGAGACCTACTTCGACGACGCCTTCACCCCCGGGAAGTGAGACCGATCGTCATGGACACTCACGTTCAGCAGGAACGCGGACCCGCGGCCACGAGCACCGCTCCGGCGCTCGAGGTCTCGGATCTCGCGATCACCTTCGCCTCCAAGCGGCGCCAGGTCACGGCCCTCGAGGGCGTCGACCTGCGCGTCGAGGAGGGGGAGTTCCTCTCCATCGCCGGGCCCTCGGGCTGCGGCAAGTCGACCCTCCTGAAGGCCGTCGCCGGACTCACCGCTCCGAGCCGGGGCAGCATCCGCCTGCGCGGCGACGAGGTCCGGGGTCCGCGGCAGGACATCGGCTACGTGTTCCAGCGGGCGGCGCTCCTGGAATGGCGCAGCGTTCGCGGCAACATCCTCCTGCAGGCCGAGATGCGCGGGATGGACATGCGCAAGGCCCAGGCCCGTGCCGACGAGCTCATCGAGATGACCGGTCTCACCGGCTTCGAGAAGTCGCTGCCGCACGAGCTCTCCGGCGGCATGCAGCAGCGGGTGTCGCTGTGTCGGGCGTTGCTGCACGAGCCGCGGGTGCTGCTCATGGACGAGCCCTTCGGCGCCCTCGACGCCCTCACGCGCGAGCGCATGAACGTCGAGCTCAACCGGATCTGGAGCGCCACCGGCACGACCGTGCTGCTCGTGACCCACTCGGTCGCGGAGGCCGTCTACCTCGCCAGCCGCGTCATCGTGATGGGTCCGCGCCCCGGGCGGATCCTGGAGGAGCACCGCGTCGACCTCCCGGCCCGCCGCGGCTACGCCGACGTGCTGGAGACGGAGGAGTTCCACCGCGTCTCCAGCCGCGTCCGCGAACTCCTCGGCTCCTCCACCGACGCCGACTGACCCCGTCCCGCCCCGCCCCACCCCGCCCCGTCCCGTCCGCCCTGCCCCGTCCCGTCCCGTCCGGGATCGTCCGGGATCGAAACCGCCCCTCCGCGACGTCCCCCAGGGACGTTTTCGATCCCGCGACAGGGGTGGCCCGCGGGACGGGATCTAAACCGCTCCTCCGCGGTCTCCCGCAGGGACGTTTTCGATCCCGCGACCGGGAGCGGTGGGCGGGAGACGGACGGCCGACCTGCGACAACGGGAGGACTCGTCGCCACGGCCTTGGGACGTTCGCGCACTCGGCGGATTCGCTCGACCCGGGTCGCGGGATCGATTACGTCCCTCTCCGGCGCGTGCCAGGCGCACTCTCGATCCCGCACGAGGTGTCCACCGGGGTGCGGGATCGAAAACTCCCCTCGGCGGTGGCCGAGGGGAGCGGTTTCGATCCCGCGGCACCCGCGGATCCCGCGGGGGCGGAGTCAGTCGCCGAGGGCGGCGGACACCACGGCGCGGGCTTCGGCCTGCACCGCGGCGAGGTGCTCCGGGCCGCGCAGGCTCTCGGCGTAGAGCTTGTAGACGTCCTCGGTGCCGGACGGCCGCGCGGCGAACCACGCGTGCGGGGTCTGCACCTTCAGGCCGCCGATCGCCGCACCGTTGCCGGGAGCGTGCGAGAGCTTCGCGATGATGTCCTCGCCGGCGAGGGTGGTCGCCGTCACCGATTCCGGAGACAGCTTGCCGAGCGTCGCCTTCTGCTCAGGGGTGGCCGGGGCGTCGACGCGCTGGTAGGCGGACGAACCGAAGGCGTCCTCGAGTTCCGCGTAGCGCTGCGACGGGGTCTTGCCGGTCACCGCGAGGATCTCCGCCGCGAGCAGGCAGAGGAGGATGCCGTCCTTGTCGGTCGACCACACGGAGCCGTCGTGCCGCAGGAACGAGGCCCCCGCCGACTCCTCGCCGCCGAACGCCACGGAACCGTCGAGCAGCCCGGGCACGAACCACTTGAAGCCGACCGGGACCTCCAGCAGACGCCTCCCGAGCGACTCGGCCACGCGGTCGATGATCATCGACGACACCAGCGTCTTGCCGACCGCCGCCTCGCGCGGCCAGTGCTCCCGGTGCGAGAAGAGGTAGTCGATGGCGACGGCGAGGAAGTGGTTCGGGTTCATGAGCCCGGCGTCGGGGGTGACGATGCCGTGCCGGTCCGCGTCCGCGTCGTTCCCGGTGAGGATGTCGTAGTCGCCCTTCTTCGCCACGAGCGACGCCATGGCCGACGGAGACGACGGGTCCATCCGGATCTTCTCGTCCCAGTCGAGGGTCATGAAGCGCCACGTGGGGTCGACCTCGGGATTGACGACCGTGAGGTCGATGTCGTGCATCTCGGCGATCAGCGACCAGTACTCCACCGAGGCGCCGCCCAGCGGGTCCGCGCCGATACGCACGCCGGCGCGGCGGATCGCCTCGATGTCGATGATCGACGGGAGGTCGCGCACGTAGGCGTCGCGGAAGTCGTATCCGGTGATGGCGTCCCAGTCCACGTCGGCGAAGCGCTCGCGGCGCACCTCGGCCAGGCCGCCCGCGATGAGCTGGTTGGCGCGGTCGGCGATCCAGCCGGTCGCATCCGTGTCGGCGGGACCGCCGTGGGGCGGGTTGTACTTGAAGCCGCCGTCGCGGGGCGGGTTGTGCGAGGGGGTCACGACGATGCCGTCCGCACGCCCCGGGTCGTCGGCGGCGCGGTCGCGGTTGTACGTGAGGATCGCGTGACTCAGCGCCGGGGTCGGCACCCAGGAGTCCCGGGCGTCGACGCGCACGTCCACTCCGTTCGCGAGCAGGACCTCGATGGCGCTCCGCTCTGCGGGGAGGGAGAGGGCGTGGGTGTCGCGCCCCAGGAAGAGGGGGCCGGTGATGCCCTGCGCCGCACGGTAGTCGACGATCGCCTGGGTCGTGGCGAGGATGTGGTTCTCGTTGAAGCTCTTGGTGAGCGACGAGCCGCGGTGGCCGCTGGTGCCGAACACGACCCGTTCGCTCGGGACGTCCGGGTTCGGCACGCGGTCGTAGTAGGCGGCGATCAGCTCGTCGACGTCGATCAGGTCACTTTCCTCCGCGGGGAGGCCGGCACGGCTGCTCATGCACTCAGTCTGCCCCGTGCGGCGGATGCTCGCATCCGGCTTGACATGCGGGATTGCGATGAGTCACCGAGGGATAGGCTGAACGCCGTGACTGCACGCCGCACCTACAGCTATCTCGGACCAGCCGGAACCTTCACGGAGGCGGCGCTCGACCAGGTGGCCGAGGCCAGGGGGCAGGACTGGCGGCCGGTGCACAACGTGGGCGAGGCGCTCGCGGATGTGCTCGAAGGACGCAGCGACGCGGCCATGATCGCGATCGAGAACTCCATCGAGGGCGGTGTGTCCACCACGCAGGATGCGCTGGCGACTCTGCCGGGGCTCCGGATCATCGGCGAGTACCTCGTGCGGGTGAACTTCGTCCTCGTCGCACCGCGCGGCACCACTCTCGACCAGGTCGAGGTCATCGCCGCGCACCCTGTCGCCTACGCGCAGTGCCACGGCTGGCTCGGCGAACACCTCCCGACCCACTCGCACGTGCCGGCGGCGAGCAACGTCGCCTCGGCCATCGGTGTCCTCGACGGCAGCTCGCCCGCGCAGGCCGCGATCGCCGCCCCGGGCATCGTGCAGCACTATGACGTGGACGTCCTCGCCGAGGGCATCGGCGATAACGCGGCGGCCGTGACCCGGTTCGTCCTCGTCACGCGGACCACGCGTTCGCCCGCGCCGACCGGTGCCGACAAGACCTCGTTGATCGTGGAGCTCCCGCACGACCACCCTGGGTCGCTCCTCGAGATGCTGGAGCAGTTCTCGACGCGCGGCATCAACCTCTCGCTCATCGAGTCCCGGCCGATCGGCGACGAGCTCGGCCGGTACCGGTTCGTGATCGACGCGGACGGTCACATCGAGCACGAGCGGATGGCCGACGCCCTGCTCGGGATCCGCCGCTTCAGCCCCCGCGTGGTGTTCCTCGGGTCCTATCCCCGCGCCGACCGGCAGATCGTGCAGTACCCCGACCGCTACTCGGACGAGGTCTTCATCGAGGCCCGCGACTGGCTCCGCGGCATCCTCTCCGGCGAACCCGAGGCCTGAGTCTCGCCGCGGCCCGTCCGTCGCGCACCCCCGTGTGCCGTGCGCATGCGGGATCCATCTCGCGCCTCCCCGACGCGGGCAACGCGCGGATTCCGTCCCGCAGTCCCGGAGTCCCGCAGTCCCGGAGCCCCGCAGTCCCGGAGTCCCGGAGGGATGCCGGGTGCGGGATCGAAAACGCACGCCCCCGACCCGATTCGCGCACGTTCTCCATCCCGCATCGCGCCGCATCATCAACGTGGGTTCGAGAATGCGCGTCTCCGGGCGCGGCGAGGAACCCTTTTGATCCCGGCGCCTGAGGCTGTGCGGGACGAGCGCGTCTGATCCCGGCACTCGAGCCCTTGCGGGGCAGCGTCCGGGCACACCCACGCGCAACTACCGCGTCGCTCCCGCGGTAGCGATCACTGCGGGATCAGATTCGCGCCTCTCCCCGTCGCAGGAGGCGCCTTTTCGATCCCGCACGCGTGGTGGGGTGCTCAGTGCTCCTGGAACCGCGGCCAGTCGCTGCCGGGCAGCATGCGGGAATGCAGCGCGCCCTTCGCAGAGGCGAGGCTGGGATAGGTTCCGGCCGCCGCGTCCGCTCCCGCCATGGTCACCACATAGCCGTCCTCATCGTGGCGGATGCTCCCCACCACACCGTTCGTCCCGTAGGCGACCCACAGTGCGAGTGTCTTGGTGCTCATCGTCGAACCCCTCTCTCTGCGGCCGAGGCTACGCCTCAGTGCGGCCCGGGGCCAGCCCCTTCCCGGGGAGAAGCCTTCCCGTTCGGCCCGTGACACGGACCTCAACCCCAGAGGTGGCGTCGAACGTCGAGCGCACGACGGACGCGCGCGGCGAGAACCGTTCCGCCATCGCGAAGATCGAGCTCGGTCATCCGGATCACGAGCCACCCGTGGTCTTCGAGGTCGCGTTGGCGCCGGATATCGGCCCGCCACTGATCGCGGGCCGTCCGGTGGCCGTCGCCTTCGTATTCGATGGCGATGCGGTATTCCGGATAAGCGAGGTCGACCCTGGCGAGGAAGCGTCCGCCCGTGGAGACGACGTGCTGGACGGCGGGCTCCGGCAGTCCGAGGCTCACAAGCAGCAGGCGGGTCTCCGTCTCCTTCGGGGACTCGACACCCGGGCGCGCGAGCGGCAGCGCCTCTCGGATGCGGCCGCACCCGGGGAAGCGTCCCCAGCGCACCAAGTGCCGTTCGATGCTGTCCGCGGTTGCCACAGGCCGGCCCGTCCTCAGCCCCGGATAGACATCGGACGCCGTTAGGAGGGCATCAAGCGCGACGACCATCGGCGTCGACGCGAACTCCCGTGCACACAGGAACAGTGTGCTGACCGGGTCGACCATCGGCACTCCGTTGATGTGCCACGCATCTGCCCGTCCGGGCGCGATACGGCGCCCCCGGACACCGGCCGTCCGGGGCGGTGATGTCCCGGTGGGCACAGCGACATCGAGGGGCTCGCTGGGTGACCAGCGGACGGGTGTGGGAAGGCCCCACAGCCGCAGGGCCGTACGGCCGGCGAAGGCCTGGCCCTGGCGGAGGCGCGGCAGGTAGGAGGCGACTCGATCGTCGAAGGTGGCGGGCTCCACCGTCGACCGCACGCCGGCGAACGGCCGCGAGAGGTCTCGGCTGGAGTACCTCTTCCGACCGACCCCGATGGCAGCGGCGTCACGGACGGCGAAATGAGGGCCGAGGTCAGGTGGAAGAGGGATCCGGTGTCGCATGCGTCCATGCTGTCCGTGGCGTGCCCGCCCTCCGACGGTCTCCTCTCGCTCCGTCCGGCTCCTGTGGAAAACCCGAACCTACACGGACCTGTGGCGGAGACGTCCCCGTCGAGCGGGATCAGAGATGCCCCTCCGGTGGCGGTCCGAAGCACGTTTCTGGTCCCGCGTGCTGAGGCGCGCGGCGCACATGGCGTGAGCGAGGGGGCGGCGGGTGTCAAGGGTGCGGGATCAGAAAGGCGCCGCGCAGGGCAGGCGGGGGACCGTTATCGATCCCGCACCTCGGAAGGGAACCAGGCGCCGGGGACCGTTATCGATCCCGCGACGCGACTCACGCGCCCGCGACGTGACTCACGCGCCCGGGACGCGACTCACGCGCCCGGGACCCGCGACGCGACTCACGCCCCCGCGACGAGCTCCAGCGTCTGGGCGCGCCCCGCAGCCGAGTCCTTCGGCTCCGCGTCGTAGGCTCCGGCGACGGGGGAGAGCATGACCTCGTCCACCCCGTAGGTGGTCGCGAAGGAGCGGACCTCCGCGGCGACGGACTCCCCGGTGCCGACGAACCACCGTGACCGCGCCGCCTCGACCACCTGGTCTGTCGCGGCGTCGTGCTCTGCGGAGAGGGCCTGTTCGACGGTCTCCAGTGCGACGAGCGGCTGGTTGAGCCGGAGTCGCGCCATCATCCGCAGCTGCGGGAGCGCGCGGGCCTCCGCCTCCTCCGCGGTCGGTGCCGCGACGGCGTTCACGGTGAGGAAGGTCCGCGGCTCCGGATGCTCCTCGCTCGGACGGTAGTTCGTGCGGTAGAGGTCGAGGGCGCGTTCCAGGCCCTGTCCGGAGAAGTGGTTCGCGAACACGTACGGCAGGCCGAGGGAGGCGGCGAGCTGTGCGGAGTAGTCGCTCGACCCCAGCAGCCACACCTCGGGCACTCCTGTCGCGGCGGGGGTCGCCCGCACGGTGTACTCCCCGCCGGAGGTGAAGCGCACGGTGGCGCCGTCGGCGGTGAAGAGCGCCGCGATGTCCTGCACGTGCCGGGGGAACTGCTCCACGTCGCTGGTGGTCCCGGACCCCCGGAGGAGCTGGGTGATCACGGGGTCGCTGCCGGGGGCGCGGCCGAGGCCCAGGTCGATGCGTCCGGGCGCGATGGCTTCGAGGGCGGCGAACTGCTCGGCCACGATGAGGGGCGCGTGGTTCGGGAGCATGACGCCGCCGGAGCCGAGACGGATGCGGGAGGTGCGCGTGGCGGCGGCCGCGATGAGGACCGGCGGCGTGGTCGAGGCGACCGCGGGCATGTTGTGGTGCTCGGCGAACCAGTACCGGCGGTAGCCGAGCCGGTCGGCGGTCGCGGCGAGGGAGAGGGAGGCGGAGATGGCCTCGGCGCTGGTCTGGCCGGAGCGGACCGGCACGAGGTCGAGGACGGAGAGGGCGACGTCGTTCATCTCCGGATGCAACCTCGGCCGCCGCTCCGGCATTCCCTACGCGGCGAGGCGCGAGGCGGGGGTGAGTGCGTCGGCGAGGGCGGTGCGGGCGAGGCGGTAGCGGATGAGCCAGGCGGCGCTGTAGCTCTGTTCGGGCAGGTCGCGCAGCGCCGCGCGATCTTCCGCCGGCAGTCCGTCCCGCGCCGCTTCGCGCAGGAGATCGTCGCGGGTCGCCGGGTACTCCATGTCGGCGAGGAAACGGTCGAGGGTCGAGGAGAGTGCCATGATTCGTCCTTTCCGTGAGAAGAGGAGAAGAGCGGGGGCGGCGCGAGTGCACCGCCCCCAGGATGATCAGGCGTCGATCGCCTGGCGCTGTTCGCCGGACTCGACGGTGATCTTGCGCGGCTTCGCCCGCTCGCTGACGGGGATGACGACCGACAGGACACCGCTCTCATACGAGGCGCTGATGTTGTCGAGGTCCACACCGTCGCCGAGCGAGAACTGGCGCAGGAACGACCCGGCCCCGCGCTCGCGGGCGAGCCAGCGCACGCCCTCACGGGTGTCGGCCGTGCGCTGGGCGCGGATCGTGAGCTGACCGCCGTCGAGGTCGACGTCGATGGAGCCCGGGTCGGCGCCGGGGAGGTCGGCGTGCAGGATGTAGCGGTCCCCGTCGCGGTACAGGTCCACCGGCATCGACCGGGGCGCGCGCACGGAGTCCAAGACGCTCGCGGCGAAGCGGTCGAGCTGGCTGAAGGGATCGAAGGTCAGTGCCATGAGGTTTCTCCTTTCGTGCGGCCCTGCAAGGGCTGAGGTGGTGTGCAGATTATCTGCACGTCAGGAATAGATTTGTTATAGAACACTTGCAGGATTCTTCGCAACCCCGACCTGAGGACACCCGGATGACCGCACGCGACTCGCGCACCCCGCTCTACGGCATCGCCGTCGCCGCCCAGCTCGTCGACCTGCCGGAGGCGACGATCCGACTCTTCGAGAGCAAGGGGCTTCTCGCGCCCGCTCGCAGTGACGGCGGCACGCGTCGGTACAGCGACGACGACATCACCCGCCTGCGTCGCGCGGCCGAACTCCGCGGGGACGGCATCAACATCGCCGGGATCGCGCGGGTCCTCGACCTGCAAGACGAGAACGCGGGCCTCCGCGAAGCCCTCGATGCGGACGGGCCGGGACGGGAGCGCCCCGTCCGCGACTGACACCCCGCCCATGCTCCGCGGACCGGGGAGCGCGGACGACGCCGCTACGCTTTCCGCATGGAAGCCGGGATCTTCTACGTCCTCGTCGGAGCCGTCGCCGTGGCCGCCGTCGCGCGGTGGCGAGGATGGCCCGCACCGCTGCTCGTGACCGTCGTCGCGCTGGCCGCGTCGTTCCTGCCGTTCGTGCCGGAACTGGAGATCGACGGGCACCTGCTGCTCGGCCTCGTGCTGCCGCCGTTGCTGTACTCCGCCGCCCTCGACGTGTCGTTCGTCGGGTTCAAGCGCAGCCTCCCGCAGATCCGCCGTCTCGGGATCTGGCTGGTGCTGCTCACCGCGTTCGCCGTCGGACTCGTGGCCTGGTGGATCCTGCCGTCGCTCACGCTGCCGGGCGCGCTGCTGCTCGGGGCCATTGTCGCTCCGCCGGACGCGGTGTCGGCGGCGGCGATCGGTCGTCGTCTCGGTCTGCCCCGCCGCATCATGACGGTGCTGTCGGGGGAGAGCCTCATCAACGACGCGACCTCGCTCACGCTCTACCGGGTGTTCGCCGCGATCCTCGCCGGGGCGACCGTGTCGATCGGGGGCGGCGTCGGTCAGTTCCTCCTCGCGGTCGGCGTAGGGGTGGGGATCGGGCTCGTCTTCGGGATCGTGCTGCATCAGCTCCGGATGCGCATCGGCGACCCGGTCGTGATCGGCACCTTCGGTCTTCTGGCCCCGTTCGGCGCGTACAACATCGCGGAGCATCTGCTCGGCTCCGGCGTGCTCGCGGTCGTGGCCATGGGCCTCTTCGTCGGCTTCAACGCCCCGCGCACCGATTACACGACCCGGCAGCAGGAGGCGCCGCTGTGGCTGTCGGCCGACCTGCTGCTGGAGAGCTTCGTGTTCGCCTACATCGGCCTCCAGTTCCCGCGGGTGCTCAACGACCTCGGCAGCGAGTCGGTGGGGCACATCCTCCTGCTCTCCGGCGCCGTGCTGCTCGTGGTGCTCGTCGTCCGGCCGCTCTACATCTACCCGATCAGCGCGTGGTCGAACTTCCAGGACCGCCGCCGGCTCGCACGCATGGACCGTGGCATCGCGTCCGGGGAGTTCGACGAGCGTCGCCGGCGGTCCCGGCGGTGGCGGGACCAGAGCACGGACGAGCTGCGGACGCAGATCGTGCGGGAGCGCATGGCGGGTCTGCGGCTCACGTGGAAGGACAACGCGGTCATCTCCTGGGCGGGCATGCGCGGCGTGGTGACCCTGGCGATCGCGGTGGCCGCCGCCGATCTGGCCGGGCTCGACACCGAGGCCGCGCACGCCATCGTCGTGGTCGCCTTCATCGTCACCGTCGGCACGCTCCTGCTGCAGGGGCTCACGCTGCCGCTGCTCATCCGGCGCTTGGAGATCGCCGGGGATGAGGAGCACGAGGAGGACGTCGCGGCGTTGGAGACGGTCAAGGCCAAGAGCCGCGAGGCGGGCAAGGCCTATCTCGCCGAGAAGCGTCGGGAGTGGGAGCAGAAGCACGGCGAGGTCGACCTCGGCATGTTCGACGCGTTCACGAAGCGCATGACCCGGGTGGAGAAGGACACCGACGACGCACAGCAGGTCGAGGACACGGTGGCCCGCCCGTCCTACGACGACCTCGTCGCGCTGACCAAGGGATGGCTGCAGGTGCGACGGGAGATCCTCGTCGCGGAGCGCGATGCCGGGGAGCTCGACGAGGAGGTCATGCGGGAGCTGCTTGCCGCGATGGACGCCGAGGAGCTCGCGCTCGACACCCGTGGCGCGACCCGCCCCCTGAGTCGCAGCTGACCCCTCCTTCCCCTCGACCCACCCCCTTCCGGTCGACCCACCCCTCTGCGACCGCCCGCAACGGGCCGGGACGCACGCAAAGGGGTGGGTCGACGGGGGTGGGGAGGGGAGACAAGAGCGCCCCACCTCCGGAAGGAAGTGGGGCGCTCGTAAGGAGACCGGGTCAGCGCGCGCCGGCGGGCTCCGGGGTGGAAGCGGCGTCGGCCTCGGGGGCGTCGTCGCCGGAGTCGTCGGCGAAGGGCAGGCCCTCGCGGGGTGCGTTGTAGAGCTCCTCGTCGAGGATGCCTTCGCGCTTCGCGACGATCGCGGGGACGAGTGCCTGACCCGCGACATTCACGGCCGTACGGCCCATGTCGAGGATCGGGTCGATCGCGAGCAGCAGACCGACGCCCTCGAGCGGCAGTCCCAGGGTCGACAGCGTCAGCGTGAGCATGACGACCGCGCCCGTGGTGCCGGCGGTGGCGGCGGAACCGACGACCGAGACGATCACGATCAGCAGGTACTGCACGAAGTTCAGCTCGATGCCGAAGAACTGCGCCACGAAGATCGCGGCGATGGCCGGGTAGATCGCGGCGCAGCCGTCCATCTTCGTCGTCGCGCCCAGCGGCACCGCGAACGAGGCGTAGGAGCGGGGGACGCCGAGGTTGCGCTCGGTCACGCGCTCCGTGAGGGGGAGCGTGCCGATCGAGGAGCGGCTCACGAAAGCGAGCTGCACTGCGGGCCACACACCCGAGAAGTACTGCTTGATGGAGAGGCCGTGCGTGCGCACCAGGATCGGATACACGACGAACAGCACGAGAGCGAGGCCGATGTAGACCGCGCCCGCGAACCAGCCGAGGGAGGCGAGCTTCTCCCAGCCGTACTTGATGACGGCGGAGCCGATGAGGCCGAACGTGCCCAGGGGCGCGATGCGGATGATCCACCACAGCACGCGCTGGATGACCTTGAGCAGCGACTCGGTGAAGACGAGGAACGGCTCGGCCTTCTTGCCGGCCTTGAGCGCCGCGATGCCGACGACGGCCGCGACCACGATCACCTGGAGGATGTTGAAGCCGACGCTCGAGGTGAACGTACCCTCGGCGGCGCCGGGGGAGGTGCTGACGGTCAGGCCGAGGAAGTTCTGCGGGATGAGACCGAGCAGGAAGTTCCACCAGGTGCCGACCGTGTACGGCTCGCCGGGCTCCAGGCCGTCGCCGGCGTGGCTGCCCGGCTGGATCACGAGGCCGAGGACGATGCCGATGATGACAGCGATGAAAGCGGTGATCGCGAACCACAGGATCGTCTGTCCGGCGAGGCGGGCGGCATTTTGCACGCGACGGAGGTTCGAGATGCTGGCGACGATCGCGGTGAAGATCAGCGGGACGACGGCCGCGCGGAGCAGCGTCACGTAGGAGCTGCCGATCGTGTCGAGGGTGGCCGACAGGGCGGTCGGGTTCTCGGCCGTGGCGCCGAGCTGGCGGCCGATCAGACCGGCGGCGATGCCGAGGACGAGGGCGGCGATGATCTGGAAGCCGAACGAGGTCAGCAGCTTCCGGACCGGCCCGCGGGTGTCTGGCGCCTTCTGGGCGCGTGCGGTGGTGCTCATTGAGGTGGGGACTCCAGAATCGCGGCGCGCCGGGTGCACGCCATGAGGCTCAACGCTAGGAGAGCCTGAGAATTCCCTGGGCGGATATGACGAAGGATGACGGCCGCCCTCCCGAGGCCGTCATCCCTCGCTGCGATCCCGCCCTCAGGGCGTGACGCAGTCTTGGAGGTTGTCCTGGATGATCTGGGTCGTCAGGGCCTTGTCTGCCTCGTCCCGCTGCTTGTCCTCGCCGTCGGCGATGTAGCCGAGCGTCTCATCACTGAGGTCGGAGTCGACCAGGGCCTCGGCCAGGCAGGTGGCGGCATCGTCGGTCATGGCCTCTTCCTGCGGGGTGCCCTCGAAGACCTTCTGGATGCCGTCGGCGACATCGTCGACCGAGGGGCGGCTCTCTCCGGCGCAGGCGGCGAGGGAGAAGGCGAGGGCAGCGGCCGGGACGATCGCCAGGAGGCGGAGGCCGCGACGCGAGGGGGTGCGGGTGCTGATCATGGGACGACCGTATCCACTCACAGCCGACTCATAGAAGGGGCTTGCAATCCACTGTGTGACCGTGCTCGCCCTTCCGCCGACCCACCCCTCTTCGTGCGTCCCGGCCCCCTGCGTGCGTCCGCAAGAGGCCGGGGCGCGCTCAAGGGGGCGGGTCGACGGGAGTCAGCGATCGGCGAGGACGAGGAGGTCGCCGACCTCGCAGTCGAGCGCTTCGCAGATGGCCCGCAACGTGGAGTATCGGATCGCGCGGGCGCGGTCGTTCTTCAGCACGGACAGGTTCACGATGCTGACGCCCACGGCGGCGCTCAGTTCCGTCAGCGTCATCCCGCGGGCGACCAGCAGCTCATCCAGACGGCAGTGGATGCCCGTGAACTCGTCGTCGCTCTCCGCCGGGCTCACACCAGGCCCTCCGTCTCGCGCTCCAGGGCGGCCCGCTCCTGCTCCACGCGCATGCCCTGACGGAACACCGCCGCGAGGGCGAGGAGGCCGAGCGCCGCGGCGAACGGCAGCGGTGTCACGGTGAGCCAGTAGGTCTGCGGATACCAGGTGCTGTCCGCCGGCAGGGCCTCCCGCAGTCCGGTGGTGGCGGCGATGCCGTTGAGGAGGTCCGAGAGAACGCCCAGCACCCCGAACGCGATCGCTCCCCCGACGAGGGCGCGGGTCACGGTGCGGGAGAACGCGCGGCCGCGGAGGGTGTGGAAGCAGATGAGCGCGAGGACCACGGCGGGGATCGTGGTCAGGGCGAGGGTGCTGAGCTGTGCGGCCGCAGCGAGGAGGCGCAGCGCGAGCGAGGCGTTGCCCACCGTGAAGTCCGACAGCTCCGTGCCGCCGCAGGTGAGCATGGTCGTCGTGCTGTCGCCGTATTCCGAGCACGGGAGGCTCGAGGGCCAGTCGAGGAAGACCGTCGTCGCACCGTGCAGCTCCGCCCAGTCCACGGTGAAGGCCTTGACGACGATGACCACCGCGCCTAGCGCGGAGAGCGTGATCCACCACCCGGACAGCGTGAGCGCCGCGTCGAGGGCGACCGTGCGACTGCCACGGCGACGGCTGTTCCAGACCACGAGGGCGACGACGGCCGCGCAGACCGCGAGCGCGATCCCGATGTTGAGCAGAGACGGCCAGACGGCCTCCGAACCGAACGAGATCATCAGACCAGTCCCTCCGTCTCCTTCTCCAGCACGACCTTCTCCTGTTGCAGCCGGATGCCGCGACGGAACGCGACGGCGATGAGGCCGACGGTGACTCCGGTGGCGAAGATCGGCGCGATCGCCCAGAACTCGATCGGGTGCACGGGTTCCCCGTCGCCGAGGCCGAGGGCCGCGGTCACGCCGTTGCGTCCCATCGTCTCGAGCATCACGATCGCCATCGGCGCGAGCACCAGTGTCCAGCCGATCACGTCGAAGGCGCGCGCATTGCCCGGCACGAAGAACCGTCCGCGGAGGAAGTTCCAAGCGACGAGCGTGACCGCGCCGATCACGGCGACGGCGGCCAGGGCCCACAGCGCGATGGCGGCGACGATGGCGGCGATCGACACGCTGTTCACCCCCGTCGCGAAGACCATCGCCTCCTGCGCGATGCCCTCGATCGAGATCTGCCCGGAATCGGTGGTCGCCGAGATCGGCTGCTCGTCGATGGGGAGCGTCCACGCGATCCCATCGTCGCGGAAGGTGCTGCCCACGCGGAGCACCGTCGCGATGCCGACGGTCACGAGGGCCGCCACCGCATAGAGGATGACGGTGATCGCATCGGCCCGCTCGGAGCGGGTGGTGGTGGTGGCCATCAGACCAGTCCCTCCGTGTCGCGCTGCAGGCGGCGGCCGATGGTGAAGACGCCGGCCACGAGAGCCAGCGCGAACGCCCACCCCACGGGTGCGAGGTCGAACTCCATGAGCAGCGTCCACAGCACGTCCTCGACCGCGGGGTCGGTCGCGGCGAGGTCCTTCACGATCTCGGCCCGGCCGATGCCGCCGGCGAGCTGGCCGAACAGCGTGCCCGCCATCAGCAGACAGGCGGCGACGGCGAACATCCACCCGAGGGAGGCGCGGAACGGGCGGGAGCGGATGAGGGAGACGCCCAGCCACCAGACGACCGCGCACAGGGCCACGGTGGCGAGCGCGGGCAGCGCCGTCTCCAGGAGCAGCAGCCAGCGGGCGCCCGTGGGCGGCGCGGTGAGGGTGACGAGGGCGGAGTCGACGGCGGCACCCTCGATCCCGGCCACCCCGTCGAGCGCGGAGAGGTCGACGTCGTGCACCGGCATCGCGACCGTGGGCGACGGGGAGAACAGGGCGCCGGCGGCCTGGGCGACCGCGACGATCGCGCCGATCCCGACGCTGACGGCACCGGTGGCGATGAGCCCGAGCGCGATGCCGTCGGCGAGCGAAGGGCGTCTTTCCGTGGCGAGCATGTGCTCCTCCTGTGGGTCGGTGTTTATCGACTTTCGTTAACATAACGACTGTCGATAAACCCGTCAAGGCCTCGCTATGCCCACGGCGAACACGGGCATACCCGCCATTTCTGGTCGTTACTCTCGATGTACAAGCGCTTCATGCGTCTTCGCCCCGTGCGAATAAGGAGTCAACATGTTCGAGAGATTCACGGACCGAGCCCGTCGAGTGGTCGTCCTCGCCCAAGAAGAGGCGAAGATGCTCAACCACAACTACATCGGCACCGAGCACATCCTGCTCGGCCTCATCCACGAGGGCGAGGGCGTCGCAGCCAAGGCGCTGGAGTCGCTCGGCATCTCCCTCGACGCCGTGCGCGAGCAGGTGCAGGACATCATCGGCCAGGGTCAGCAGCAGCCGACCGGCCACATCCCGTTCACGCCGCGCGCCAAGAAGGTGCTCGAGCTGAGCCTCCGCGAGGCCCTGCAGCTCGGTCACAACTACATCGGCACCGAGCACATCCTCCTCGGCCTCATCCGCGAGGGTGAGGGCGTGGCCGCTCAGGTGCTCGTCAAGCTGGGCGCCGACCTCAACAAGGTGCGGCAGCAGGTGATCCAGCTGCTCTCCGGCGCTCCGGGCCGCGAGCCCGCGTCTGTCGGCGCGCAGTCCAACGACACCCCGTCGGGTGCGCAGGGCGGCTCGCAGGTGCTCGACCAGTTCGGTCGCAACCTCACGCAGGCCGCACGCGACAACAAGCTCGACCCAGTCATCGGGCGCGAGAAGGAGGCGGAGCGGGTCATGCAGATCCTCTCCCGCCGCTCCAAGAACAACCCCGTCCTGATCGGCGAGCCCGGCGTCGGCAAGACCGCCGTCGTCGAGGGCCTCGCCCAGGCGATCGTCAAGGGCGATGTGCCCGAGACGCTGAAGGACAAGCAGCTCTACTCGCTCGACCTCGGTTCGCTCATCGCCGGGTCCCGCTACCGCGGTGACTTCGAGGAGCGGCTGAAGAAGGTCACCAAGGAGATCCGCACGCGCGGCGACATCATCGTCTTCATCGACGAGATCCACACCCTCGTGGGTGCGGGCGCCGCCGAGGGCGCGATCGACGCGGCCAGCATCCTCAAGCCGCTGCTCGCGCGCGGTGAGCTCCAGACCATCGGCGCCACCACGCTCGACGAGTACCGCAAGCACTTCGAGAAGGACGCCGCGCTCGAGCGCCGCTTCCAGCCGGTGCAGGTGAACGAGCCGACGCTGCCGCACGCGATCAACATCCTCAAGGGGCTGCGCGACCGGTACGAGGCGCACCACAAGGTGCAGATCACCGACGGTGCGATCGTGGCCGCGGCGAACCTCGCCGACCGCTACGTCTCCGACCGGTTCCTTCCGGACAAGGCCATCGACCTGATCGACGAGGCCGGCGCCCGCCTGCGTCTGTCGATCCTGTCCAGCCCGCCCGAGCTGCGTGAGTTCGACGAGAAGATCGCCGCCGTGCGCGAGCAGAAGGAGATCGCCTCCGAGGAGCAGGACTTCGAGAAGGCCGCCTCCCTGCGCGATGAGGAGAAGAGCCTCCTCGCCGAGCGCCTGCGTCTGGAGAAGCAGTGGCGTGCGGGCGACGTCGCGACCCAGGCGGTCGTCGACGAGGGTCTGATCGCCGAGGTGCTCGCCCAGGCGACCGGCATCCCTGTGTTCAAGCTGACGGAGGAGGAGTCCAGCCGACTCGTCTTCATGGAGAAGGCGCTGCACCAGCGCGTCATCGGTCAGGAGGAGGCCATCGCGGCCCTCTCCAAGACCATCCGTCGTCAGCGTGCCGGCCTCAAGGACCCGAAGCGTCCCTCCGGCTCGTTCATCTTCGCCGGCCCCACGGGCGTCGGAAAGACCGAGCTGGCCAAGGCGCTCGCGGAGTTCCTCTTCGACGACGAGGCCGCGCTCATCTCGCTCGACATGAGCGAGTTCGGCGAGAAGCACACCGTCTCGCGGCTGTTCGGTGCCCCTCCCGGGTTCGTCGGCTTCGAAGAGGGCGGCCAGCTCACGGAGAAGGTGCGGCGCAAGCCGTTCAGCGTGGTCCTCTTCGACGAGATCGAGAAGGCCCACCCGGACATCTTCAACTCGCTGCTGCAGATCCTCGAGGAGGGTCGCCTCACCGACGGCCAGGGTCGGATCGTGGACTTCAAGAACACGGTCATCATCATGACCACGAACCTCGGTGCGCGTGACATCGCCGGAGGCCCCGTGGGCTTCCAGATCGAGGGCAACAACGCCACGAGCTACGAGCGGATGAAGGGCAAGGTCAACGAGGAGCTCAAGCGGCACTTCAAGCCCGAGTTCCTCAACCGCGTCGACGACATCATCGTCTTCCCGCAGCTGAGCAAGAGCGAGCTGGTGCAGATCGTGGACCTGTTCACGAAGCGCCTCGGCGAGCGTCTGCTCGACCGCGACATGACGATCGAGCTGTCGCAGTCGGCCAAGGAGCGCCTGATCGAGATCGGCTTCGACCCGGCTCTGGGTGCTCGTCCGCTGCGTCGCGCGATGCAGCACGAGATCGAGGACCGTCTGTCGGAGAAGATCCTGCACGGCGAGCTCGACTCGGGCGACCACGTGAAGGTCGACGCGAAGGACGGGGAGTTCCTGTTCGAGCACGGCCCGCGCGGCGAGAAGGTCGCGGTCGGTGTCAACACCGGCGGCGGCGCGATCTCCGGCACGCCCGACCTGGCGATCACCGGCAACGACTGATCCTCGACCCGGTCACCCGAAGGGGCGGATGCGACAGCATCCGCCCCTTCGTCGTCCCCGCTCCGCCGCCCTCCTGGCCACAACTTCGGAGATGACAGACGACACGCGGGGCGCAGCTTCTGGGTGCCGGGGTGTCGGTCGGCATCTCCGAAGCTGTGCCCCGTCTGAGAGCCGACGGGAGGAGCGGGTCCTAGGCTGGTCGGGTGAGCGCGTACATCGTCCGGCCGGCCCGCAGCGCCGACATCGTCAGCATCCGGAACCTGCTCCAGCCGATGGTGGAGCAGCGCATCCTGCTCGGCAAGGACCTCGCCGTGCTCTACGGCGCCGTGCAGGAGTTCGTCGTCGCCGAGGCCGACGGCGAGCTGATCGGCTGCGGCGCGCTGCACGTGATCTGGGAGGACCTCGGCGAGGTGCGCACCCTGCTCGTCCGCGACGACTGGCTCCATCACGGCGTCGGTCGGGCGATCGTCGAGCGGCTCGAGGAGAACGCGCGGGCGCTCGGACTCACGCGCCTGTTCTGCCTCACGTTCGAGGTCGACTTCTTCGGCCGTCGCGGCTTCACCCCCATCGGGGAGCAGGTCGTCGATCCGGACGTGTACTCGCAGCTCCTGCGCAGCGGCGACGCCGGCGTCGAGGAGTTCCTCGATCTCGCGCACGTGAAGCCGAACACGCTCGGCAACACCCGGATGCTCAAGGTGCTCTCAGCCCCGGACGACCGCTCGCGCCTCCCAGGCTCGTGGAGGGGGATCGCTTAACCTGGAGGCATGCCCCGTCACTCCGCCGCCGTCTATCGTCGTCGGCGGTTGGCGGTGCTGTTGGGACTGCTCCTCGTCCTCGCGCTCGTCGGAGCCTCCGTCTGGCTCCTCGTCGCACGACCGTGGGCGGCCGCCGACGGCCAGGGGACCGCACCCGCGCCGACCTCCTCCGCCACCGCCGGTCCGACGCCGTCCGGGTCAGCCTCGCCGTCGCCCTCACCCTCGCCCTCTGCGGACGCCACTCCGGCCGTCGTCGCGTGCGAGGCGAAGGACGTCGAGGTGAAGGCCGTGACGGATGCCGAGTCGTACGCCGACGGTGCTTCGCCGAAGCTCTCCATCTCGCTGACCAACAAGGGGACCAGGGACTGCACGATCGACGTCGGCTCCACGACCCAGGTCTTCACGGTCTCCAGTGGCTCGGACGTGTGGTGGCGGTCGACCGACTGCCAGGAGAACCCCAGCAGCATGATCGCCACACTCACCGCGGGATCCACCGTGGTGAGCAAGGAGCCGGTCGTCTGGGATCGCACGCGCTCCAGCGTCGAGACCTGCGCGCAGGAGAACCGGCAACGGGCTCCCGGCGGTGGGGCCTCGTATCACGTGGGTGTCTCGATCGGCGGTTTCCCCAGCGCCACGACCACCCAGATCCTCTTGTTCTGAGAGCGTGACCGGCACTTGTGCTGACAGGGCTCACTCTTTGGGATACCATAGAGGTGACTCTCCCGATATGCGGCAACATGCCATCCCCAGTGGCGTCGAATCACAGCGTCCCCAGCGCTTCGACACCGCCGCTCGAGAGTCCGAGGGCCCTCTCGAGTACCCCAGTCCCCAATGGAGGACTCGAGAGGGCCCCAATCTTTCCCCGGCGCCGCCGCGTCGCCCCGATGCCTAAGCTGGATGCATGGCAGCGAAGAAGGCGAAGTCCGGGAAGAGCGCGAAGAAGAAGCCCGCCCCCGAGGACTTCCGGTCCGAAGCACTCGCGCTCGCACTCGAGAAGCAGGACGTCGCCGCAGTCGCGCTCGCCCTGCGGCACGGCACCACCGTCGTCCCGCTCATCAAGCCGGGCGCCCGCGACAACCCGCTCGACAGCGGCGAGGTCTGGACCTACCGCGACCCGAACTCGGGTGACCTCGCCCTCCTGCTGTTCAGCGACGCGAAGAACAAGCCGGCGAACCTGCCGCCCGGCGTGGGCATCTACGACGCGACCTGGCTGCGGGCGTTCCTCTCCGCGCACCCGATCACGACCGTGTTCCTCGACATCGCAGGACCGCACCCGATGCAGGCCGACCCGGTGGAGCTGCTCAAGGCCCTCGACGCCTGACCTCAGCCCCGCTCCGGCTCAGAACGGCGGGATGTCCCGGTCGGGCCGACGGGTGCTGTTCCGTGCCCTGACGTCTCCCAGCGCGGCACGCAGCGTCTTCGAACGGTCGTCCACGACCTGCTCGTAGCCGAGTCGCGCGGCTTCGGACCGCCGCTGCGCCGCCTGCGTCACCGGCCGCACCTCACCCGCGAGACTGAGCTCGCCGACGGCGGCGACCGTACGCGGGACCGAGATCATCTGGATGGATCCGGCGACGGCGATCGCGATGGCGAGGTCGGCCGCGGGCTCCGTGAACCGCACGCCGCCGACCGTGGACACGTACACGTCGAGGCTGCCGGTGGGCACGCCCGCCCGGCGCTCGAGGATGGCCAGCACCATGGCCACCCGCGAGGAGTCGAGGCCGTGCACGATGCGGCGGGGGTTCGGGGCATTGCTCGGCACGGTGAGCGCCTGCACCTCGACCGGGAGAGCGCGACGGCCCTCGAGGGAGATGGCCACACAGGTCCCGGGTTCGGAGGCGCCCTGCGACAGGAACAGACCGGACGGGTCGGGGACCTCGGCGATGCCGTCTCCGGTCATCTCGAAGCAGCCGACCTCGTCGGTGGGGCCGAAGCGGTTCTTCAGCGCCCGGATGAAGCGCAGCGAGGTCTGCCGGTCGCCCTCGAAGTGACACACGACGTCGACGAGGTGCTCCAGCACCCGGGGCCCCGCGACCTGGCCGTCCTTGGTCACGTGCCCGACGATGATGATCGGAAGGTCGCGCTCCTTCGCCACCCGGATCAGGGTCGCGGCGACCTCCCGCACCTGGCTGGGCTGACCGGCCGCGCCGTCGGTGAGGGACGACGACACCGTCTGCACGGAGTCGACGATGACGAGCTGCGGCTGCACCTCGTCGATGTGTCCGAGGATGGTGGCGAGGTCGGTCTCGCTCGCGAGGTAGAGCTCGTCGTGCAGCGCGCCCGTCCGCTCCGCCCGCAGCCGCACCTGGGCCGGCGACTCCTCCGCGCTCGCGTACAGCACCCGTCGCCCGCTCCGCGCCGCTTGCGCGGCGACCTCGAGCAGCAGGGTCGACTTGCCCACGCCGGGCTCGCCGCTGAGGAGGATCGCGGCTCCCGGCACGATGCCGCCGCCGAGCACGCGGTCGAACTCGCCGACGCCGCTCGTGCGCCGCGGGGCATCCTGGGTCGTGATCTGCGTGATCGGTCGCGCGGCGCGATCGGCGGTCGGGGCGAGCGCGTTCACGCGACGGAGGATCCCGGTCTGCACGGCCTGCTCCTGGACCGTGCCCCACTGCTGGCATTCCCCGCATCGGCCGACCCACTTGGCCGTCGTCCACCCGCACTCGGTGCAGACGTACGCGGGGGGAGCGGGTTTCCGGGTGGCCATGCCCCCAGGCTATCGGCGGGATCAGACATCCCTATCGACCAGGCGATTATTCACGGCCCGGTTCCCCCGGCGGCCACCGGTCCCGGCCGATAATTGAGACATGTCCAACGGCGGGTCCGTCTGCGGGCCGATCTCCAGCTACTCCCGGGTGCGCATCCTGCACCTCCTCTTCGAGGCCGGTCACTCCGGTGCCCCCGGAGAACTCGCGATCGGCGACCTGTGCGAGGCCACCGGCCTGCACCCGAACACGGTGCGCGAGCACCTCCAGCGGCTCATCGAGGGCGGCTACGTGATCCCGACCGTGGAGCACCGCACCACCCGGGGCCGTCCTCGTACGCTGTACCGTGCCGCCACCGGCGCCCCCGACGCCTCCAGCCCGGTCGCGCGGAACAAGGCCAAGGCCGCCGCCCGTCGCGGCGACCTCCTCCGCAGCGTCCTTCCCGGCACCGGAAGTGCCCTCGGGAGGGACGCCACCTACCAGCTCGACGCCCTCGTCGAGCACCTGGAGGAGAGCGGTTTCGAGCCGGTCGTGGATGACCGCGGGCTGACCGTCGACCTGAGCCCGTGCCCGCACGCGGCCGGCCGGCCGGAGGACCGCCCGATGCTGTGCCAGGTGCATCTCGGCCTGATGCAGGGCATCCTGGCAGAAGCGGGGGGTCCGCTCGAAGCCCAGTGCGTGCGCGAGGCCGCGCTGCCCTCCGAATGCACCGTGCAGCTGCGCGACACCGCCGCGCAGGCGTCGAACAGAACGGGAGTCGCTCATGGAATGGCTTGATCCGCTCGCCCTGGCCCGATGGCAGTTCGGGCTGACGACCGTCTACCACTACCTCTTCGTCCCGCTGACGATCGGTATGGCGCTCGTCGCCGCCATCTTCCAGACGGCGTGGGTGCGCACGGCCAAGGTCCAGTACCTGCACCTCACCCGCTTCTTCGGCAAGATCTTCCTCATCAACTTCGCGATGGGGGTGGTCACCGGCATCGTGCAGGAGTTCCAGTTCGGTATGAACTGGTCGGACTACTCCCGCTTCGTCGGTGACGTCTTCGGCGCCCCGCTCGCCTTCGAGGGCCTGCTGGCGTTCTTCTTCGAGGCGACCTTCATCGGCCTCTGGATCTTCGGCTGGGACAAGCTGCCGCAGAAGATCCACCTCGCCACCATCTGGTGCGTCTCGATCGGCAGCATCCTGTCGGCGTACTTCATCATCGCCGCCAACGCATTCATGCAGAACCCGGTCGGCTACACGTACAACGAGGTGACCAACCGCGCCGAGCTCACCGACTTCTGGGCGCTGCTGACCAACCCCGTCGCCCTCGCCGCGTTCCCGCACACCATCTTCGGCGCGCTCATGTTCGCCGCCGGTGTCGTGATCTCGGTGTCCGCCTGGCACCTGGCCCGCGGGCAGCACTTCGACACCATGCGCGTCTCGCTGAAGTTCGGCCTCTGGGCGATGATCTTCTCCACCGCGGGCGTCGTGCTCACCGGTGACCAGCTGGGCCTGGCGATGTACGCCGCGCAGCCGATGAAGATGGCCGCCGCGGAGGCGACGTTCAACACGGTCTGCGGCGCCGACGCCTCCTTCAGCATCTTCACGCTGGGCACGCCGGACGGCAGCTCCGAGCTGTTCTCGATCCGGGTGCCGTACCTGCTGTCGCTGCTGTCGACCCACACGCTCGACGCCTGCGTGCACGGCATCAACGACCTGAACGCCGAGTACGCCCAGACCTACGCGAGCACCGGCCTCACCGACTTCGCCCCCGTCCTGTGGATCACGTACTGGTCGTTCCGCTGGATGATCGGCCTCGGCATGGCCGCCGCCCTCGTCGCCGTCGCCGGCCTCTGGGTCACCCGCAAGAAGGCCACGAAGCCGGTCGCACCGTGGATGTGGAAGGTCGCGATCTGGTCGTTCCCGCTCGCGCTCGCCGCCAACATCATGGGCTGGGTGTTCACCGAGATGGGCCGACAGCCGTGGATCGTGTTCGGTCTGATGTCCACCCGCGACGGCGTCTCGCCGGGGGTGAGCGGACTCGAGGTCCTGATCTCGCTGATCGCCTTCACCGCGATCTACGCCGCGCTGGCGGTGGTCGAGGTCCGGCTGATCGTCAAGGCCGCCCAGAAGGGGCCGGACACCGACGAACAGCCCCATGAGGAGACGGCTCAGCTGCCGTCGGTCGTGTACTGAGAGGAACGAGCATCATGGATCTCGCAACGATCTGGTTCTGGGTGGTCGCCTTCCTGTTCGTCGGCTACTTCGTCCTCGACGGGTTCGACTTCGGTGTCGGCATGTCGCTGCCGTTCCTCGGCAAGGACGATGTCTCCCGGCGACAGGTCATCAACACGATCGGTCCCGTGTGGGACCTCAACGAGACGTGGGTCATCGTGGCCGGGGCCTCGCTGTTCGCCTCGTTCCCCGAGTGGTACGCCACCCTGTTCAGCGGGTTCTACCTGCCGCTGCTGCTCATCCTGCTCGCGCTCATCCTCCGCGGCGTCTCGTTCGAGTACCGCCACCAGCGGGAGAGCCGGAAGTGGAAGCAGGGCTTCGACCGGATGATCGTCATCGGCTCGGTCGTCCCGGCACTGCTCTGGGGCGTCGCCTTCGGCAACATCGTGCAGGGCGTGGCGATCGACGAGAACCACATCTACGTCGGCGGCTTCTTCTCGCTGCTGAACCCGTATGCGCTGCTGGTCGGCGTCACGACCCTGCTGCTCTTCTTCCTGCACGGCGTGCTGTTCGTCGCGCTGAAGACGGACGGCCAGGTGCACGAGGATGCCCGGAAGCTCGCGAAGAAGGCCGCCATCCCGACGATCCTCGTCGCAGCCGCGACGGTGGTCTGGACTGTCGCGATCGCGATGGGCCGCGAGGCGCCGCTGCTGTGGCTGGTCATCGGAGCCGGTGCGCTCGCGGCGGTCAGCCTGATCGCGGCGGTCGGCTTCTCGCTCGTCCGCCGCGACGGGTGGGCGTTCTTCGCCGGCATGCTCACGGTCATGTTCGCCGTCGTCATGCTGTTCTCCGCCCTCTTCCCGTTCGTGATGCCCTCGACGATCGACCCGGCGTTCAGCCTCACGATCGCCAACGCGTCCAGCACTCCGTATACGCTGCAGATCATGAGCTGGACCGCGCTGATCGCCCTCCCGCTGGTCATCGCGTACCAGACCTGGACCTACTGGGTGTTCCGTAAGCGCGTCACCCGCCGGTCGATCGAGGGGGCTCCGGCGCACGCGTGAAACCCGTCGATCCGAGGCTGCTCCGATACGCGGCCGCCGCCCGGGGTTTCCTCCTGGCGTCGGCCGCGATCGGCGTCTTCCAGACCGCGGTGACGATCGCCTTCGCGTGGCTGCTCACCGAGGCGGTGGTCGGCGCCATCGCGGGTCGCGACGTCACCGCGACCCTGCTCTGGCTGCTCGGGACCGCCCTCCTGCGGGGTCTGCTCATCGCCGCGTCCGATGCGGCGGGCACGCAGGCCGCCGCCCGGACCGGGATGCAGTTGCGCGCGGCACTCGTGGCGGCCGTCGGACGGCTCGGTCCCGGCTGGCTCGCGCAGCGGAATCAGACGCAGATCGCCGTCACCGCCGGTCACGGCCTGGAAGCCCTGGACGCGTACTTCGCGCGGTACATCCCGCAACTCGTGCTCACCGTCATCGCGACGCCCGTGCTCGTCGCGGTCATGTGGTGGCAGGACTGGCCGAGCGGGCTCACCGCCGTCATCACCCTGCCGCTCATCCCGCTGTTCCTCATCCTCATCGGCATCGCGACCCGCACGGTGCAGAAGAAGCAGTGGCAGACGCTGCAGCACCTCGCCGCCCGCTTCGCCGACACGGTGCAGGGGCTGTCGACGCTGCGGCTGTTCGGCCGGGACCGTCGGGCGGCCGACCGCATCGAGGTGACCGCCGACGAGTACCGCCGCGAGACCATGAAGGTGCTCCGGTTCTCGTTCCTCTCGGGGTTCGCGATGGAGCTGCTGTCGTCGCTCGCTGTCGCGCTCATCGCGGTCGCGGTCGGCTTCCGACTGCTGTCAGGAGACCTGAGCCTGGAGGTCGGGCTCTTCGTGCTGCTGCTCGCCCCGGAGGCCTTCCTCCCCATCCGTCAGGTCGGCGTGCAGTTCCACGCCGCGGCCGAGGGCGTCGCGGCCACGGAAGACGTGTTCGATGTGCTCGATGCGGCGCGCGACCGGGACCGCGGCGGGGTGCGCCGGCACGATCCAGACACGGATGCACGACCGAACCCCGTGGACTCGTCCGGCAGCCGTGCCGGAGTCGTGCAGGTGGCACGCGGACTCGTGGTCGAGGGGCTCCGGGTGAGGGACCTGCCGCCGGTGTCGTTCGTCGCGGAGCCGGGGACGGTGACCCTGATCGAGGGACCGAGTGGCTCCGGGAAGTCGAGTCTGCTCGCCGCCCTCCGCGGAGCGGTGGACTACACGGGGACCGCGACCTGGGACGGACGGGACGTCGTCGAGCTCGCGCCGTCGGAATGGCTCGCCTGGGCCGGGCAGACGCCGGGGCTGATGCGCGGCACGGTCGCGGAGAACGTCGCCCTCGGGGATGCGGCTCCCGACCTCGCTCGTGTGCGCCGGGCCCTCGACGCCGCGTGCGCGGAGGGGATCGAGGCCGACCGCGAGCTGGGCGTGCAGGGCGCAGGGCTGTCGGGAGGGCAGGCGCAGCGCGTCGCGGTGGCCAGGGCGCTGTACCGCCACGACGGTGCCCCGGAGCGGATGCTCGCGCTCGATGAGCCTTCCAGCGCCCTCGACGCCGACACCGAGGTGCGGCTGTGGCGGTCGCTGCGCGCGCGGGCGGATGCCGGCGCGACCATCCTCCTCGTCTCGCACCGCCGCTCGGCCAGGGACATCGCCGACCGGATCGTGGCGCTGGGGGTGAGCGCATGACCGAGACGACGCGCAGCGAGCGGGTCCGGGACATGCTCCGGCTCGCGCAGCCGCCGTTCCGCCGCTTCCTCCCCGGGCTGATCTGGGGGGTGCTGTCGGCGGCCGCCGCAGTGAGCCTTCTCGCGGTGAGCGGCTGGCTGATCGTGAGCGCGTCGATCGTCGACTCCCTCGTGCCGCTGTCCATCGCGGTCGTCGGGGTGCGGTTCTTCGCCGTGACCCGGGCTGTCACGCGGTACCTGGAGCGGCTGAGCGGTCACGACGCCGCGCTCCGGCAGCTCGCGACGACCCGCTCCGACATGGTGCGCCGCCTCATCCCGCTCTCGCCGGCGGGGCTCGGCGCGACCGACCGCGGGCAGGTGCTCGCGGCGCTCGTCGACGACGTGGAGAACCTGCAGAACCTCCCGCTCCGGGTCGTGCAGCCGCTTGCCGTCTCGGGCGTCGTCGCCCTCGGAGCGGTGGGCTTCCTCGCCTTCGTCTCGCCACCCGCCGCGCTCACCCTCGCCGTCTGCCTCCTCGTCGCCGCGCTCGCGGCGGTCGGACTGGGCTGGATCTTCGGCTCCCGCGCGGAGGCTGCAGTCTCGGCGCGTCGCGCCGAGGTGTCCGCGGCCCTCGTCGACTACTTCGGCAGTCTCGACGTGCTCCTCGCGTTCGGGGCGGAGGCGCAGGCGCGGGAGCGGATCCGCGTCGCGGACGCCGCGCTGCGTCGCGTGGTCAGTCGGGCGTCGCTCGCGCAGGCCGTCGCGGCCGGAGTGGTGTCGCTGATGGCCGGGGCCGCATCCGTGTGGGCGCTCGCCGTGGCGGCCCCGGGCCTCGCCACGGGAGTCATCGACGCCCCGTGGCTCGCGGTCGCGGTGCTCGTGCCGATGGTCGTGTTCGAGGTGTTCGGCGCCGTGCCGATCGCCGCGGCCTCGTGGCGGAGCGTGCGCGCGAGTGCGGAGCGCATCGTGGACGTGCTGCCCGAACGGATGCCGCCGGAGCTGCGGCCCGACGCGGGGCAGGATGCCGAGGTCGCGGGTGTGCCCGCCCTCGTCCTGCGCGGTGCCACGGCGCACTGGCCCGGAGGCGCGGCGGCGTTGACCGGCGTGGACCTCGACCTCGCGCCCGGGGAGCGGGTGCTCGTCTCCGGAGCGAGCGGGGCGGGCAAGAGCTCGCTGGCGGCCGCACTGGTCGGTTTCCTCCGCGTGGACGGCGAGTACCGGATCGGCGACCTCGACGCGGCAGCCCTGTCCGGACCGGCACTGCGGCGCATCGTCGGTCTGTGCGAGCAGCAGCCGCAGCTGTTCGACGAGGACGTGCGGCAGAACCTGCTCTTCGCGAGGGACACCGCCACCGATGACGAGCTCCTCGCCGTGCTCGACCGTGTCGGCCTCGCGGCGTGGGTCCGCGAGCGCGGGGGTCTCGACGCGCGGGTGGGCGACCGCGGTGCGCTGGTGTCCGGCGGTCAGGCGCAGCGGATCGCTCTGGCTCGGGCGCTGCTCCGCGGCTTCCCGGTGCTCGTGCTGGACGAGCCGACGGCGGGTGTCGACCCCGAGGCCTCCGACGCTCTGCTGCGCGACCTGCTGCAGGCGACGGGGGAGCAGTCGGTGCTGCTCATCTCGCACGTGGCGCCGCCCGCGGGGACGGTCGACCGGGTCGTGCGGATCGAGGGCGGCCGGACGGTCTGAGCCTCAGCCGACGAGGTTCATGTCGGCGGGCGGCTCCATCACGATGCCCTGCGCCTCGAACGCGCGACGGCGCTCCTCGATCCGGCGGTGCATCTCAACCTGGGCCTCGTCGACCAGACGCGGGTCGAGGTCGACCGTCGGGGGATGCGGGTCACCGTGGTGCGCGGCGATGTACGCGTCGAGCTCGGGACCGCTGGTCCAGGAGGTGATGAGCGCGTACCGGGGACCTGTCCCGCGATGCCACACGGCGTGCCAGAAGCGCTGGGTGTCGACGATGATCCGGGAGCCGGCGCGCAGCGGCAGCCGCACCTCCGTGGCCGGGTCGAACCGGTCGGAGCGGAGGATGAGCATCGAGTCGGTGTCGTCGGTGAGGTTGTAATACCCGCGGACCACCCAGCCCGTGCCCGGCTCGTTCAGGCGGTTGTTGTCGTCCTGGTGCAGGTTGTAGATCGCGTCGGCGTAATCGTTCGGCTGGAGCTCGATGATCCGGCAGCGGCCGACGCCGGCGCCCGGGGCGAGGGCGCGGCGCTGCAGGGTCGGGGCGATCGCGACCTGTGAGGGAATCCAGACGCCGTCCTTGTCGGTGCGCGGCGGCGTGTGGTTCCAGAAGCCGTTGCAGTCGATGTCGCCCGCATAGCTCGACAGCGGCGCGAAGCGGGTGATGCCGGAGGAGCGCCAGCCGACGTACTCGAGGTCCTGCCACTCGGACGGGTCCACCGGGGTGGTCTCGTCGTCGAGGACCACGTATCCGGTCTCGGCGAGCGCCGCAGACGTGATGAATCCCATGCTGATTGCATCCTTCCCGTCGTTCTGCCCCCGGAGGCGGCGGGTTCTTAGGCAATCCTAATCCCGACCTCCCTTCGCCGACCCACCCCCTTGCGTATGTCCCACCCCCTTCCGGCCGCACGCAGAGGGGTGGCACGGCCGGAAGGGGGTGGGTCGGCGAGCGATATTCTGAGGGCATGACGCAGCCCCAGGGTGCCCTTCTCGTGGGCAGTGTGAACTTCGACGACGCTGAGACCACGATGCGCACCGCGGCGGAGCTGCTCGGCGACCGCCTGCGCCGCATCCCGGACGGCGAGGTCGGCAAGCGGTTCCACTGGATCATGTTCCAGCCCGACGTCATCGGCCAGGCGGACGGCATCGAGCGGATCGGCGACGAGCCCATCCCGTTCCCCGCCGGCATCGACGCCCGCGGCCTCCGCATCGCCGACGGTGTGGACCCGGCGACGATCGCGCTGCCTCCGCTCGGCTACGCCTCCGCGGCGATCGAGTCGTACGGGCTCTTCGCCCGGCTGCGTGAGGAGGGAGTGGTCGCGGCGGGCACCCGGTTCCAGGTGTCGCTGCCCACCCCGCTCGCCGTCATCTCCTCGTTCTTCCACGGCGACGACCGGGCCGCGATCGAGCCCGTGTACACCGCCGCGATGCTCCGCGAACTCGACGAGATCCTCGCCGCGATCCCGCACGATGATCTCGCGGTGCAGTGGGACGTCGCGAGCGAGATGGGCATCCTCGAGGGGGCCTCCGGCTACGGCGCCGTCATGGAGGCGTGGTGGCCCGGCGACCCGTTCGACGCACTCGTCTCGCGGCTCGCCGCGCTCGTCGACGCCGTCCCGGACGACGTCGAGGTCGGCGTGCACCTCTGCTACGGCGACGCGGGGGAGAAGCACTTCTTCGAGCCGATCGACGCCGGCGCCCTCGTCCGCTACGCCAACGCCGTCATTGCTGCGGCCCACCGTCCGCTCACCTGGCTGCACCTTCCCGTGCCGATCGGTCACGACGACGAGGCCTACTTCGCTCCGCTCGCCGAGCTCGCCCCGGTCGAGGAGCTCTACCTCGGCCTCGTGCACCGGGAGGACGGCGCCGAGGGTGCCCGTCGCCGGATCGCCGCCGCTGTCCCGTTCGCCCCGGAGTTCGGCGTCGCCACGGAGTGCGGCATCGGCCGCGCCCCCGCCGGCTCCACGGAGGGCATCCTCCGCACCCACGCCGAGGTCGCCACCGCCTGGTGACCCGCCGATTCGCGCGCTCGGCCCCGGTGTCGTAAACTGATCCGCGGTGACGTGTCCGAGCGGCCGAAGGTGCAACTCTCGAAAAGTTGTGTAGGGTAACCCCCTACCGTGGGTTCAAATCCCACCGTCACCGCCATGGAAACCCCCGAGAAATCGGGGGTTTTCGCGTATCTGGGGTGCGCGTGGTGCTTTTTGGTGCAGAGTTCGACGACGTAGTTGTTTCATTGCGCCAACGGATCCTGCGCCGATCCTTCGTGATCCGGGAGAAGGGCGCATCCCTGAGCTCATCCGCTGGGACTGGCAGAAGCCAGCAATTGTCCCAAAGGCGCTCCGATCATGGACGCCCGCATCGAGAAGCTCGACACTGGGTTCTGGCTGCCAGCGTTCACTTCAGCGCGCTGCGTAGTCCCAATGCGCGGATACTTCGAATGGACGGGGAGAAGGGCGACACGACCGCGCACTATCTCCACGGCGACGGGCTGGTCTCGGCTGCCGGCTTGACCTGGTCTATGGAGCTCTCGGATGGTGAACGATCCCGATGCTTCGTGGTCGTCACAAGGGAGGCGCGGGACGCTGGCGGTTAGGTGCACGACCGGATGCCCGCATTCCTCTCAGATGACTCACTCGAGGCATGGCTCGGGTGGGCTAGCTCTCGTCAAGCCAGCGACCTTCAGGAGTCGGGGGCCGTCGATGACGCACCCGGCGCGCTCGGTCACTCGGGCGCGTTGGGTGCGTCGGGGTTCTCTTCGGTGGCGAGCCGAACCGACACATCTTGTTCCTCCGCGCTCACGGACAAGTCAGTTGCCCAGAATTCTTCCTCTGCGCTGATAGGCAGCTTGAAGCGGAGGATCGCGTATGCGTGTTGAAGAGGACGGTTGTACCGGAATAGCCCTTCTGAAGTCTTCCGAATGAGTGCCTTGCGTTCCTCCGACTGCAACTTGCGAAGGTAGGTGGTCAGGTTTCCGGCCGGGTAGTCGGGAAGATCTTCGCGGATTTTTGCAAGAATCTGAGCGTGCGTTGCTCCGCGTTCCGGTAACGCAGCAACCGCTCGAAGAATGATCGCGTAGTTGTGGTACTTGCGGGTCTGGGTGACCTCCAGGGCCACGTCAAAGTCTTCCTTCATGTTGCCGCCGCGAGTGCGCGAGTAGGCGCTCTTGGCGATCTCGAGTGCATCGACGGTCACGTACATCCGCTTGCGGCTCGTCTCCAGCACGCCGACAGCCGTGCAGCATTCCCGCGCCAGCGCGTGTGTGATGCTGGCTACCCCGACCGAATGTTTGATGATCCTGTTCCGCACCGCACCGAAGTCAACGTTCAACAGGTCGTTTCCCTTGTCGAGCAGCAAGCCCAGTTCGTCATCGTCCAGGGGAGGGATGGGGATATCAGCCAGACGGCCGCCCATGTTGGAGGGAGCTCTTAGAATCTCGCCGGCTGTCTCCGCTACGCCGAGCACGATCATCCGGAGCTGGGGAAAGTTCGCTGACTCGTCGCTGAACACCTTCATCGCGTCCGCCAGCCGAGTGCGTGTTTCAGGGGATACCTTGTGAAAATCCTCAATCACCCAAACGAGGCCCTTCGCCCCCAGGCGCACGGCCAGCGCTTCGGAAGTCAACTGCGCCGGAACGACTCGCGCATAGTCCGTAGTCGAGCCGACCTCGGTAGAAACGCCTGCTTGCAAAGTCACTGGAGAAACCGGCCCTCCGATGTCCGTGCTCGCGCTGACCGTTTGATTATCCTGGTTGCTCCTGCCTGACTCCGCCATCGCGTTCATCCGATCGAACGCGGACGACAGCACCTGCTCATACGTGGTCGTTGCTTCGCAGCGCGTGGTGATCGATGCCTGTCCGACGTTCTTCAGTACGTTTCTGACAAGCGAACTCTTCCCGGCGCCCGATTCACCCCACACTAGGATCTGGGTTCCTCGCTCAACCAGGATGTTCTGGAGGTCGGCTTCCTGCTGCGGACGGCTGACGAACCCCTTATCCGCGGGCTGCCCAGGCGTGAACACCTCGCCAAGCGAATAGCTCTGCCTACGAGGCGATGCGCTGACAGGCGCCTCCGCCTCCCGCTCCTGGGTCTCGGGCCCTCGCGAAAACAAGTTCTTGAACCAGCTCATGCTGTAGACGATAGCGGTGAGCCGTTCCGGTGTTCGTGACTGCGGCCAGACGCCTCAGCAGGCGCGCGGCTCGAGCTAAGTAAGGCACGGCCGATTCGCTCTCCAACCCGAAAAACGGGCTTGGCGCCGATAGCCCGGATAATTGTGAATATCGGCGGTTACATCAACACCCCTTGAAGTGAGAGGGGGCTGCGTTTGAGTTTCACGCGACCGACGCTCGATTACGAGCGGATCTGCCGTTTCTGCCGGCAACTGACATTGCGATCAAGCGGCGACGTCGATGAATCCCCATAGAAGAGATGCCGGCACATGCCCGGCAGGAACTACGGGGGAGATCATCCGTACCGGAGGCGCGACGACGAGCGCGGGCGATCTCTTGCCACCGACGCGGCCACGCCGAACGAGCTACCAGGCCAGCTGTGGATCTTCCTTCGCCAGGCGGCGGATGGTGCTCCGCGCCATGGTGAGTGCGGATAGTCTCCGTCGATCTTCGACCGGAGCGACAGCATCGAGCTGAGCCTGCTGACGACGGCGGCTGAGCTTGCGCGTGAGCTCGACATCCACCCGATCGCGACGATTCTTCTTCGTCACGGGCTAGCGAAGTCAGGAGGGCGGGGACAGGCCGAGTGGCTGGTGCGTGCAGGTGTGCCGGGCGACAGCTGGCGCCCGTCGCGGATACGTCAGCGTCGCCGCGGACGCGCACATGTGCAGACCACTTTTCGAGCGGACCGTGGACGACTACTTCACCGCAAACGGAATCGCGCATGAGGCTGAGCCGGCCTATCCCTGCGACGCGCAATTCAACGAGACCGGTCTGCGTGCTGCCTGGCTGCTGTCAAATGGTCGGTACGTCGAGGCTGCGGGGATGATGAGCACCGCTGCGTACGCGGAGAAGATGGGGCGCAAGCGGGAGCTCGTCAGCAGTCACGGCATCACGCTGGTCATCCTTGTAAAGGACGGCCTCTCTCGTCTCCGCGAGATCTTCGCCTGACCGGCTGAAGTGCTCAGCGCACGCTGGTCTGCACCGGCTCCAGCTGGAACAGCGGGTCCTCAAATGACTCGACTCGAGCGATGACGCGGACGTTGTCGCCGACGCCGATTGTGCCGGGAGAGTCGTCCGTGAGATGCAGGTCGTTCGTGATGTTGACATCACGGAACTGGAAGCTCGGGCCGCCGTTCGAATGGGTCTCGCTGTAGTCGCCGCTGACGATGAGGATGTCGTACCGGGTGGTGTAGCCCTCGTGGTTGTTCATCGCTCCGATCGCGCCATCGAACTCGATCAGTTGGCCGGAGTACTTCTGTGCGAAGGCCTCGACGGTGGGGCCTTCAGCGGGACCTGTGAGCAAAGCCGCGAGGTCGGCATTGTTCTCGATCGTCAGCGGAGTCTCTTCGGCAGGTGCACTTGCGACGGGCTCTTCCGGCTCCGTCGAAGGCTCGTCACGTGGTGTGACTGATTCCGTGCTTGGAGTGCTCGCCGGCGCCGCGTTGTCGTCCTTGCCGCCGGAGATGGTCGCCATGATGCCGATGAAGACGCCCAGGACCACGAGCACGCCGCCGATGATCGCCAACAGCTTCCACGGCAGCGGCGGCTTCGGGCGGCGGAACACCAGCTCCGTGCGGAGCTTGCCGGGATTCTGGGTGACCAACTCCCAGCCGTCCTTCTCCCACTTGGCGACCATGAGCTTCTCGGTGCCGCGGACGGTCTGGACGGTCTTCGTCTCGTACTTCACGGTCTTGGGTGCGGTGGCAGCCACTGCCTCAGAGGGCGCGTCGGTGTTTGTCATCGGGTCTCCCTCCCAAATCCCCGGGAGGACAGCTCACTGCCGGGTCGTCGTGAGCATATCCGGTGGGTGCTCATTCCGAGGGCCACGGCTGGGTGAGCGGGTATGCGGCCACGTCCGCGAGCCGATACCGCGCCCAACCGTCGCCGTCAGGCGCATCCCACTGGAGACTCCGCCCGGCGCGGTTCAGCCGGTCGTGCTCGTCCTTCGTGACCCAGCACTTCACGAGGAGTCGGTCGAAGATCGACAGTAGGTGCTCTGGTGAGGTTGCGGGCCCTCCGGCGATGGGCTCCTGGCGTGTGTTCGATCGAGGATCAGCCTGGCTCGGGTCGACGATCTCGACGATGATCCGCTTGAACGGGATCACATGCTCGACCTTCCGTTCGGGCTGCGCCAGCTGCATTGCGTCTCGCGTCGCAAACGTCACCGGGTGGCCTTCGTCGAGTGCACCGAGCATCTGCCGGAGTCGGCGCGGGTACCCTCCCGACCCTTTGGTCCAGAGGTTGCCGCCGGCTGCCAGGTGGGACCGGACGTCCGTCTCGATGAGATCAAAGGCGGCGATCGCGGCGCGGGGGCGACGGTCGTCGAGGCGCGAGGTGATCATGGTGCGATCCTTCCACCGAAAGGAGACATGGCCTGTCGGTGAGGGCGGTGTTCGTAGAGTGAGACGCGGGAGCGTCCGATCGCTCGTCGCCAGCACCGATGGGAGCAGCTCTTGATCACCTTCACCGACTTCCTGCCGGTCCCGGAGCCCGAGCGCACGAAGGTGAAGTTCAACATGCGCGCCGGCGACGGCAGCGGTGAAGCGTGGGACTTCCTCATGGATGATCACGACCACTGGCTCCGCCTGAACCAGTGGCGCACGAAGCAGGCGAACAACAACATGGGTGGTGCGCGCTTCCTGCTCGCTTTCGCGCAGTACTACCCCTACGGTCCGCAGTACTTCATGTTCGGCGGCGCCTTCGAGGTGCGGGAGATCAAGCCCGTTCGCTTCGACGACCTCGGGTACGAGCTGATCCCCAGCGCGCTGCATGAGGACTACGTCAAGCGCCTGATCGTCAAGCTCGACGCGACCATCGGCCGGGCCCCGTACCTGCGCCACTACATGGGGCTCCAGGAGAGCCTGCTCGCCCCGGAGATCTACGAGCTCGCGCCCGACGTCAAGCTCGGCACCTTCCCCGGCTACCAGAACGTCCGGCTGCGGCACCACGAGCTGCAGCGCATCATCGCTGGCGACGAGCCCAGCTGGAAGGACGCGCTCTCCAGCGTGAAGGGCGTCTACGTCATCACCGACCTCAGCTGCGGGCGGCTGTACGTCGGGTCAGCATCCGGAGAGGCCAACGGCCTGTGGCAGCGCTGGTCTAGCTACGCGCACCTGAAGAACCTCACCGGCGGCAACCGGGAGCTCGAGCAGCTGCGCCATGATCTCGGCGACGGGCACATCGTGGAGAACTTCCAGTACTCGATCCTGGAGATCTTCGACCCCAAGACGCGGGCCGACACGATCCTGGCGCGCGAGTCGTTCTGGAAGAACGCGCTGGACAGCCGCTCGCACGGGATGAACTGGAACTGAGCATTCAGCTCAGTTGGTCTGAGCGTCGGATGCGAGGAACTCGCGGCGCTTGATCACCTGGTTAACACCGACGATGGCGGCGCGCTTGGCGACGTCACGGCCGCCGGGGACGCGGTTGAGCATGAACTCGGGCGGGAACTTTTCGAGCAGCGGGTTCTCTCCGTCGAACGATCTCGCGGTCTTGGCGGCGAAGATGCGTGTGGTGTCGAGCGCCCTGAAGCTGTCGATCGAGATGATCGACGTCTCGGGATCGCCCCAGACCAATCGGTCGAGCGGCTTCGTCCCAGCCCAGTGCTGCTTGGTGCGCGCCGTGATTCCGCCCGGGTGATCGGTGGCTCCGACATAGGCCTGGCAGTACTCGTCGAGCACCATGACGTAGAGCCCGCGGACGCCGTCCCATTGGGTGAGGTCGGTGACCTCGACCATGCCGCGCTGGCTCTTGACCGCCAGCTGCAGGGCTTGCTCGAACTCGTCGCGATCGAGCGAGGCGAAGTGGGCCATGTTGAGGTCGAAGTTCTCCAGCGCATCGGCTTGGAGCGCCGCACACCATTCGTCGGTGTAGACGCGGTGCTGGGCGTCTTCGTACCTGTCGTCGAGGGTGTCCCAGAGCCCAGGGTCTTCCTCTCGGAACCAGGGGGCGAGCGATGAGCGCTTGTTGATCCGGGCGTAGGTCTCGCGCGTCATGCGCAGGCCGAGTTCCCGGCTGCCACGGATCTTCAGGCCGAAGTGCTCGGCTCTGTCGATGGCGGGCGCCCGCCTGTCCTTCATCGGCGGGATCGCCACGCTGACGCCCCAGATTTTCCGGGCCAACCTCGTCTGCCAGCGATGCCAGACGAGCCTGTGGCCGGAGTCAACCAGCGCCTGCAGGGTCGCATTCGCGTCTGCTCCGATCGTGACGTCGAAGATGCGCGTGGGATCAAACTCGTGCTGTTGGCCCTCGGGAATGAGACCGGCCTCGTCGAGCTCCCAGGGGTCGGCGTCGCGCACGAGGAAGCCATACTCGGTCAGTTCGCGTCGCAGCTCGGATGCGTGCTGGACTGATGGCGCCCACACGTGCGTCGCCCGCGGCGTGCTGGTGATCTTCAGGTCCATGAAGTGCTCAGGCCTCGGGTCGCCAGCGGGATGCTTCGGCGGCCATCTCCGCTCGAGCGGCAGAGAGCCGAGCGAGCTTGCCGGGGTTCTTGTCCAGGTTGATCGGCGGCGTGAAGCGCACGATCACCGCGGTCTCGACCTCGGTCATCGGCACGGGCATGTCCGCCGGCGCCGGCCACACGGCGAGAGTCAGCCGCGCATGCATCCACTCGTTGAGCCGGGCGTCACCGCCGTCCGCGAGGGCGTAGTTGGGGAAGCGCTCGGGACGGACGAGGTTGCGCGGCACGGCATGCAGATCGAGTGCCTCGCGTAGAAGAGCTGCGAACGAGCGCCGGACGGTCGATCCGCCGGTGCGTGGGGCGGACTTCGGGTTCGTAGCGAAATGGCCGTTCAGGTCACGGGAGACCAGGCTCTTCTCGGCCTTGCCGATGTAGAGCGGTGCGTCTGGCCCAGGCTCGAGCTGGAGGTCCCGCCACGCCTGATCATCGCCGTAGATGGCGTACAGGCCCGGACGGGCAGGAACATGCCCCACGGCATCCGTGATCGCCCAGCGCTCGCTGATGAGCGCGGCGACGGCGGTCGCGGTCAGTTCCTCCAGCGATGGCGCACTGATCATGCCCGTGACTCTACTTGTGACGCGCGAGAGTATCGGGTCGTCTCACGTAGCTCTCGACACCGAATCCAGCTATGTCGACACCATCATCAACGTCGACCAGCCCGGCGAAGGAACCGAGGACCTCGGGGTGCGTCGTGGGGCTTTCTACCTCGCTGTCGGTGTGCGCGAGCACGACGTTGAAGGGGTTGCGATCCACGTCGTGGTGGTGCGCCCGGCCGGCGAGTAGCTCAAGGTGAGGGCTCGCTGTCCTCGTCGTCCTCACGCATGATTGATCCATCGCTGTCTGATGCGTCTTCGTCGCGATGCGCGTTGAAGAACGCCGAGTGGACCAGGCGCCAGATGAACCACCACGCGTAGAACGCGGTCGCTGAGTTGATGTGGTCATCATCGACGAGCCCGTGGGCGATCTCATTGCGGAGATTTGGGCCGTGTGCGCTGCAGAACAACGCGCGGATCTCGAAGACAACGTCGGGCCCGAACACTCGCTCGACGTCGTCCCCTTTCATGAGCGCGCTGAGACCTCTCTCCGTTTCGATGCCGTCCTCGATGGTGCTCGTCACCGCGCCGGCGTTCTGGAGCTTCACTCGCACGATGTTCTCCAGCTGCGGGATCAGCAGGTGCGCGGCAGTAAGGAAGTCGCCGCCGTAGCCGTAGTGAAGCCCCCGTGCGACGAGGGATTCTCGTCCAGACGGAACCAGCGAGCTTTCGCGAGCGATGAAGGTGAAGTCAGCGATGTTGAGTGGGTGCTGCGCCGACAGGATCATCCACGAAGGTGCGAGGAAACGTTGAACGCAAAGGTCGACGCGGATACCGAATTCACGGGTCATCACACGCCACAGGTGAGACGGCATTGCGTAGGTCACGTCGTCCTCACTGCCGGAGGAGCGTGCGACGGTCCGTCCATCCTTCGCGAACTGCACGTGAGAGAACAGGTGCGACAACGGGTACTTCTTCACGAGAGCCTGATTGTTGGACTTACTGGCCGCGAAGTCTGTCAGAGGTAGCCATTGCAGGAACAGATTTAGCGCATCGCCGAGCTCTTGACCGTCAATTGCTCCCGCGAGGTCCGGCGTGTCTTTCGGAATCGGGACCTCGCGGCGAGTCGACTTCATGAACGACAACGTGGCGGTGCCGGCGCGACGAATCATCCGGGTGAGTTCCGCGTGGAGCTGATCCATGCCGCGAGACGGCCGTTCGGCGCGGGGAATCGTTGCGAGGCGGTCGAGGGCCAGCTCCAAATCGTTCCCAGCCCGGGCCGCCGAGTCTGTGCGGTGCTCTGCGAGCAACGCAACGGCCTGGTCGCGAAGCATCAGCACTGCAGCGGCAACATCATCGAAGTGCGCCTGACGGTCGCCGGCAAGAAGGTGCCATGCGCCCGCCTCCTCGCGAAGCAACCGTGGCATATACAGGTCGCTGGCCGAGATCGCCACGGACCGCAGGTGGGCTGCGACCTCAGATGCTCGCGACCGGGGTCGACGCTGCTCGCGCAGGTTCTCCGCGAGGCGGAGTACTTCGTTCGCGTTCGTGCACGCGAGTAGGCGATCCAGCAACGTCTGTTCGAGCCTGTCGCCGGGTGCCATGGTGAGCGGACCGAAGCGAGGCGAGAGATCGAAAGCGCGCCCTACCGCGAACGACACGTCGTAATCGAAGGGGCGGCCGGCGTACTCCGCGAGAACGTGCTCGATGACCTTTGCCGACGTCTCGACCCGTTCGAGCCCTTTGGTGCGTGCAGCCAAGAGTTCGAGGACCCTCAGCCGGGTCGGTGCGTCGAGGTCGTGGGCTACCACGTGACGCAGAATTTCGATCTCATGATCTTCCAGGGTGTGCGTGGATACCCATCTCCCGCCTGGGCGAGGACGAATCGGGACGTACGACTCGTCGCCACCGTCCGGATGGGTCATCAGCTCCCGGACGGCATCAATCAGCAAGATCACCTCATGGACTTGAGGGTCGTCAGGCGCCGTCGGCCGCTCATCCTCGGCGACAAGTAAGCCGCCACTGGCCGCGCGGGCGACGACCTCCGCCCAACCTTCAGCCACTTCGTCGCTCATGCTCGCACCCTACTGTGGGCTCGCGACGTTCTTCGCGGTACAGCAACCGCAGCTGCGGCGTGCGGCGTGCGTTCCGTAGAAGTTGCGGGACGCAGAGCGACTGAGCGACGCCAAGGCGCGCGCTCGATGAGGGGCTTCCGCCCTACCCAGCAGATGCGTGATGGCCTCTTGTCCTCTACGTTCGACGTGTGGGGATCAAGAGCGCTGACTTGAACAGTGTGCACTTCGCCGAGTTGGTTGACGCACTGCGAGATGCGGATGACATGGGGGTGCTGCTCCGTGGTCATCTCTGGATCGAGGCTCTGCTCGAATACGTGACGCGCACCAAGCTCGAACGGCCGGACGCTATCGACTGGGGCAACGCTCGCTTTGAACACAAGTTGGCCTTGGCAGAAGCGACAGCTGCCGTGGATGTCCCCCTGGTTCGAGCAATTCGGAGCTTCAACCGGCTCCGGAACAAGAGCGCGCACGAGATGCTCTTCACCATCGAGTTGGATCAGGTCAAGACGTTGGTCGGCCTCACTGATGAGTCAATGAAAGCCTCCATTCACCGTATCGCCGATGAACAGCTCGAGGTCGTCCGCCAACTCGAGAAGTACGAGGCGGAGGGCGTCGAGGTGGACATCGCGCCCGAAGTCCTCCCGTACCTCCGGGTGCTCACTCCAACTCGTACTTTGCTGTTCGCGTTCGTCGTCTGCGCAGTGCGTAGCCTTGCGTTGGACGGAGCATTAGAGGTCGCGTTCGACAGCGGAGAACGCGAGCTGAAGTCCATCTTCAGGAGAATCGACGCGGAGATGGAACGGCTCACCGGTGGACTATTCCGATATCAACCGGGTCAATGAGCCGTTCTCGAGTGCGGCCACGCGTTGCCCCGCTCCCGAGGAGATTAACGCGCAGCCCGCTAGTCAGACTACGGCTCTCGTCAGTGTCCACGCGGTTGCGGCAACGCAACAGTAACAGTCTTCTCGCGCGTGGTTCCGGCACAATTTCGGCGACCGGCCAGTCCTTTCCTCGACCGGGCAAGCGGAGCGGCCGCACGGACTGTCGTACGCCGCCGCTGTTCTCGGCATGCACCCCATGGTGGGGTGGGAACGGGGCTCAGAATGGCAAGTATCGGAGTTGCCAAGGGACAGCGCGATGAGCTCTGCAATCGCATTCGGCGCGTGCGCCAGCCCGACAGCGACGCGCGGCATTAACGCTGCAGTCAACGGAGGCAGTTCGTCGGTACAGGTCGTCGCAGGGCGCGTTGCGATCGGCGCCTCGCTTGCTGCGTTGCACATCGCCACAATCGACCGGGGCGAGACTTGGGGGCCTCGTCAGGTAGCCCGGTGTCGTGCAGGCCAGAGGACGGAGAAGCTGGGGTCCCTTCGATAACCGGCGCGCTCTTCGTTGCTCACGCCGTGATGCGACTGTGCGTCGTTCCTTCCTGCCCCACATCCGTTTGCTACCGTTGCCGACAATGAGCACAACTGTCGAGCGCACAACGTCAAGTTCGCGATTCTTCACGGGCTATATCGTGACTTCTGTCCTTGGCCTTGTTGCCGTCGTTGTCGGCGCATTCTTGGTGGGATCGCTGTCCGACGAGCTCCCCGCCGATGACCCCACGCAGAGCGAGACTCTCGGCTCCTCAGTTCGTGGTGTACCTGCTCAGACCGCAACCTCCTTATGGCCGTCGGGACAGACGGGGTCGCGAACGACGGTGGGATCGCGAGCGTGATAACGTAGATGTCGTTCACGGGCCTATGGCGCAGTTGGTAGCGCGCCTCGTTCGCATCGAGGAGGTCAGGGGTTCGAATCCCCTTAGGTCCACCCAATCGGACGTACTAGAACCGCTGACATCGGTAGATGTTGGTTCGGGTACGAGGGCGGCGAACGGCTCAGCGAGCCGGATCGTCGCCCTTTCGTCTTCGCTGATCTCGATGCCGTTGGTCAGTGCTTGGTTGGCCAGGCGCTTGCCTTGGTCGTCGGTGCGGGCGTAGAGGGTGGCGCAGTCGACCAGCAGGCTGAGCGCGGTGCTCAGTTGCTTGCGTGATCCCTCGTGCTGGTCGTGCTCGGTCGCGAGCCTGCGGTCGATGTCCGCAAGGCCGGTGCGGATGCGGTCTTGGTGACGCTTGAGGGTCTCCAAGTCGATCGCGTCGGCGAAGTGCGCGGCGAGCAGCTTGTCGCTCTCGTTCTGGAGGCGCTGACGGTTCGCGGTCAGTTCGGCCAGTTCGTCAGAGCGGGAGGCGAGGCGTTCATCGAACGCGGCCTCGACCTGTGCCGCGAGCGCGGCGTAATCCTCTTCGGTGATCGCGATCTCGCGGTAGCAGTCAGCAACGAGTTGCTCGGCGATCCCAACCGGCACCGCGCGGCGGGTGCAGCTCTTCCGCTTCGAGGCTCGCCCGGAGCAGACGTAGTAGGCGTAGCGGACGCCCTGACGGTTGGCCGGGAAGTCCAGCTGCATCCGCGACCCGCACGACCCGCAGAACAGCGAGCCTTTCAGGTAGTGGTCGTGGGTGCGTCGCCGTTCGGAGGCTTTCTTGCGCGAGTCGAGCAACCGTTGCACCTGTTGCCAGGTCTCGACATCGACCAACGGCTCGTGCGTGCCGGTCTGTTCCGCGCCTTTGTAGCGGACGATCCCGATGTAGTACGGGTTGCGCAGCAGATCGAAGAACGTCGAGCGCCCAACCGGGCCCGAGGGTCGCTTCGGGGTCGGCACGCTGGTCAGCCCGCGCGCGGTCACGTCCGCGAGCAGATCAACGACGGTGCGTTCCCCGGCGGCGTACTGCTCGAACACCCACCGCACCAGCGGTGCGCGTTCGGCGTCGATCTCGACGGTGCGGTACTCGCGGCCCTGCTCATCACGCTTGCGGACGTTGAGGTAGCCGATCGGGGCGCGCATCGGGGTGCCGCCGGTCTCGAACTTCTGCGTCAACCCCTTGGTGACCTCAGTGGCGAGATTCTTGGAGTAGAACTCCGCGATGGACGACATGATGCCGTGCAGCAGCATCCCCGAGGGCGTCTCGTCGATGTTCTCCGTCGCCGATACCAACGTCACGCCCGCCTCGACCAGACGACGATGAATCTCCACATCATCGAGCCGGTTCCGGGCGAGGCGGTCGACCTTGTGCACGATGCAGTAGGTCACCTGATGGGTGGCGATGTACTCCAGCATCCGTTGCAGGTCGGGCCGGTCGGCGGAGCGTGCGGACTCCCCGGCGTCCACGAACTCGGCCACGATCCGGGCGCCGAGGTCTTCTGCCTTGCGAGCGTTCGCCTGACGTTGGGCGGGGATCGAGAATCCCTCGTCACGCCCGCCCTTGGACGCCTGCTCCTTGGTCGAGACCCGCTGATAGGTCACCGCCGTCAACAGCGGCGCGGTGCCGGTCTCCGTCATAGGCATCGTCAGAGTCATGGTCGTCTCCTTGCTCGTCCGCCGATGTGCAGGCGGGCGTCGAGTTCTCACTGGTGTGCTGGTCACCGATGCGACGCTGCTGCTCATCAAGCTCGTGAGCGTGGAGTTCATCCGCGATGTACAGAACCAGCGCGATCAGTCGCTTGTTGTCAGGCTTCGGGCGCAGCCGAGGTTCGGCTGAGATACGCCGACCCGTGCTCGTCACCCGGTAGTGCTTCATGTACTCCAGGTGCACGCTCGTTCCGCCGCCGCTGGATGCGTTCGTGTCGACGGGCGGCGATGAGGCGGGCGAGGCTGATGGGGCCGTAGATGAGGAACTTGAAGGTGTTGTAGATGCACAGCAGCACGATCAGGTGCAGCCAGCCGGGAGCGCCATTGTCGATGAGGGTGGTGCACCAGTAGGCGATGGCGAAGTAGACGACTGACAGCAGCATCGCTGGTGCGCCCCACTTGAGACCTCGCCGGGTGCGCAGCGCGTCGAGCAGGATGTTGGTAGGCATCCAGGTACGCAGGAACATGCGGATACGGATGCTGGTGTTCCAGATCAGTCGAAGCATGATCAAGTCCTCCCAAGCGGCGACGCCTTGATGGGATGGACTTGCCTGGGCGGTTCCCTGGCTCGTCATGCCGCCTCCACAGGGGTGACGGCCTAGTTGGTAATAAATCGCCTGCGCCTTGATCCTACCCGCTTCGGTCGGACTCGGGAAGAGCAGCCGGGGCGGGCCGTTGGGCGGTGTGCACCTGCCGCGTGGGAGGTGCGGCATGGAGCACGAGGGGCAGTTGGCGTTCGACTTCGAGGAGTTCGAGCGTGAGGAGGCCCGTGCCCGGCTGCACGAGTGGGCGGGCGCGCCGTTGCACTTCACCACGGACTACTACCCACCCGCGATGCTGGATGAGGCGTTCGCGCACTGGCGGTTCCTCAACGGTGACTTCGGTTCGTTCGGCCGCAGCCACATGTGGCATCGCAGCATCAGCGGCGGCACGGTGGAGTTCGGGGAGCACCGCGCCGAGTCGTTCACCGCCGATCTGCGTCCCGAGCCGGGCGCGGAGGGGCCGGGCGATCTGCTGACGATGGTGGTGTGCGAGCCGTGTGAGTGGCACTCGCCCGCCGGCAGCGAGAACGAGGCGGTCGAGGCGTGGCACGACCACGCCGTACCGGGGTGGCGCGAGCTGCCGGTGGTTCCGCGTCAGGTGCGGGTGCGCTCGGAAACGGGACTGACGAAGGTCGCGCTGCGGTGGATCGAACAGCGATACCCGGCGCACATGCAGGTGCCCGGCGCGCCGATCATCACCGAACGCGCACAGTACGGCACCCGGCATGTGGCCGGGTATTCGCCGTGGGGCGGCTACGACCTGTCGGCTACCGCCCTGGAGCGCCCGGCCCGCACGCAGCCGGGCCGCTCCATCCGGCGGGAAGCGGCCTGGTTCGAGTCGGCGCAGCCTGCGGCATCCGCGGCGCGGCGCGGGCGGGTGCTCGGGGACTGACCCCCACACAGGAGCGTGGGGCCGAACCGTGCTGGTTCGGCCCCACCGATGTGCGCGTAGACGTTCAGGTGATCTCGCCGGTGTCGGGGTCGAGGCTGGCGTAGAAGTCCTCCTCGGTCTGGCGGCGACGTTCGACGTCGGCGATGACGAAGGCCACGAAGTCTTCGTCGCGGTCGGTGATCGGGGTGTCCTCGATCGGTTCGGCGTCGTCCTCGCCGGGCCAGACGGTCTGGCGGGTGGGCCGGTCGCGGTCGAGGCGGGTGCCGCACGCGGCGACCCAATCGCGCAGCCGCTGCCGGGCGTCGGCGAAGTCCCGATGCCAGCCGATCGGTGCCGACCCGTTCTGCTGCGGGTCATACGCGCACAGCCAGTGCGTGTGCAACGCGCTCAGTTCCCAGTGCAGTTCCGGATGCCGGTGCCACATCGGAGGGATCACCGATGCGGGCAGGCCATAGGTGGCGCGAAGCCAGTTGACCCACTGGTTCAGCTCCAGCCACGCCGCCTCCGCGTCATCGGCGGTCAGCAGGTTCCAGTTGATCGGGCCGGGCGGCTCATCCAGCATCGGCCCGAGATCGCCGCGTGGGGGCATCGATGCCGGGTCGAGGTCGGGATCGGGCCTGTCCTCGGGCTCCTCGTCCGCCACGGGAGTGTGATCGTCGCTCATGGCTGGCTCCGTTCAGTGGCCCAGCGTCGCAGGCTCGCGTACCTGAGCGGACTGCTCAGGACGCTCGAACGCCTGGCTGCGCTCGGTGCCCATCGCTTCGCGGGCGGCACCACCGCGCGGCTCACGGTTGATGGCCAACCGGGTGGTCACCGGGTTCGGAGTGAGCGTGTCGGCCCGGAACTCCTCTCGTTCCTCGCCGGTGACGCGATCGGTGAACTTCTTGAACTGTCCGGTGGCGATGAAGTCGTCCCCCTTCTTGAACATCTCCATCGCTGCTTCGGCGGCCTTGTAGCGAATCGCGAGGTCGTGGTAAGTCCGGCCCGTGTTGGTGAACCTGCCGTCGTCCTCACGTCGCCAGTGGTCGACGCCGACACGCGCGTAGAACCTTGGCGTGCCGGTTTCCTCGCTGGTAGTCAGTCTCGGGTCGCCGGCGATGTGGCCGACCATGATGACGCCGCTCTTGATGCCCATCGCATTTCCTCCTGCCTGTTCACGCCCGCGTTCGTGCGGTCGTTCTGGCAGCTAGGTGCTCGGTCACAGCCTCCGTGGGCTCAGGTCGTGTGCCGTGCTGTCGGTGGGTACGACAGCCGCCGTCATTGCCGGGCTCCGTTGCGGGTCGGGACGCACGCCGAGCGCGGGCCGATGCGCCCGTACCGCCTCGACGGTGAGCGTCGGTTCACGCCCAGGCTCGGGTTCCGATTCGGGTCGGGAGTCGTGGTCGATGTCGTCTTGCATCGCGGCCAGTTGGGTCTCGATTCGGGCGAGGTCTTTCTCGGCGTCTGCGAGGGCCTCTGCGTGGCGGAAGGGTTGGCCGATGCGTTGCTCGGCGTCGTCGCGTTCTTGCTCGGCGCTGGTGAGGTCGTCGCGGGCTTGGTCGAGTAGCGAGGGGATGCCGGAGGCGCGGTTCTCGATGCGCTGGATGAGTCCGACGCCCCCGTCGAGGAAAGCCTGCCGGGTCATGACGAACCCGCTGCGCGGCACTCCGTCGAGTCTGACGGTCACCATAGGTTCGGCCCCGAGCGCCGGACTGGTTGAGACCGTGACGTCGAAGCCGCTGATCTTGCCGATGGCACCGTAGTCGCGGGAGGCGTAGCGGGGTGCCCATTTCAGATCGGAGTCATGCGCCCAGGCCGCGAGCGCGTGCGCGGCATCGGCACGTGAGGTGTAGGTGCGGCCACGTAGCTCGATGCGGAACTTCTCGCCGGAGGTATCGGTCACGCGCGGCAGCACCGATTCGAGGGCTTCAATGTCGGAGGCAGCGCGACGTGCGTGATCGCTGGCGCGGTCGCGGGCATGGGCGAGCATCGACTCGTTGCGGTGGTAGGCACGCTCCAGGCGACGCAGCCGTTGCACTTCGGTGTGCACGGTGGAGTGCTCCAGCAGCAGAGGGTTGCCTGAACTGATCGCTTTGGCTTCTGCGGCAGAGAGTGCGGATGAGTCGATTTCTTCGATCTCGCGGGAGTCGAGGCTGCCGCGCATGAGTTGCGCGATGAACGTGGCTTTGCGTTCGACGCCTTGCCACATGTAGGAGTCGAACGATCGCTCGGTGACGAACCGGACGATGCCGACTTCGGGATTCTGGTTGCCTTGGCGCAGGATGCGGCCCTCGCGCTGGGCGATGTCGCTCGGTCGCCACGGGCAGTCCAGGTGGTAGAGGGCGACGGCTCTGGCTTGGACGTTGGTGCCGACGCCCATCTTCTCGGTCGATCCCATCAGCACCGCGATGTGCCCGGCGCGGGCGGCGGCGAACAACCTGGCCTTGTCCACGTCGGTCTTGGCTTCGTGCATGTATCGGATCGACTCGGCGGGCATCCCGCGTGCAATGAGTTGCGCCCGGAGTTCGTCGTAGGCGTTCCACCGGGTCGGGTTCGGGGTGCCGATGTCGGAGAACACCAACTGCAACGCGCCGCGCACGGGCGACTCCTGCCCGGTGATCGGGTCGAGGTAGGTGTTGTCTTTCGTCTGTTCCCAGACCCGGTGGATGCTGTCGGCGGCCAGATCGACCTTGGACGGCCCGGAGGGGTCACGCGGCACGATCATGCGGATGTCGAGCGCGGCCTTGCGTCCATCGGTCGAGATGGTGAGCATGTTGTCTTCGCTCGGCGATACCGACCGGGCCGCGACCTTCTCGGCGCGGGTGCCGAGGGTCTCGATAAACTGTTCCAGCTCGACCGTGGGCTGGATCGCCACCGTTGCCGGGGCGCGCCTGCCGTCGTCGCGTTCAGCGAGGTCGGGAATCGGCAGTTGCAGATCCTCGG
>NZ_JBFBMF010000004.1:0-444755 GCF_040686935.1 Microbacterium meiriae | reverse complement strand
GGTGCTCCCCCCGGGCCCCCCGGGGGGGGGCCGAAATTCCACACCCCCCCCCACCCCCCCATCGGCCCCCATTCCGCGACGGAATGGGACCATTTGCGCGATTCGAAGGCTTAGACGAGCCGGGACTTCGGCGACACCGAGTACGTGTGCTCGGCGTCGCGGTTGACCGTGTCGCCGAGGGCCTCGTCGATCGCGGTCATCGTGTCGGCGTCGAGCTTCACGCCGGAGGCCTTGACCGTGTCGGCGAGCTGCTCCGGGCGGGAGGCGCCGACGAGGGCCGCTGCGACGTTCGGGTTCTGCAGCACCCACGCGATCGCGAGCTGCGGCATCGACAGCCCCGCCTGCTCGGCGATCGGCTTGAGGCGCTGCACCGCGGTGAGGATGTCGTCCTGCAGGAAGCTCTTGATGAAGCCCGCACCCGAGTTCTGGTCGGTCGCCCGCGAGCCCTCCGGCACCGGCTGCCCCGGCAGGTACTTGCCGCTGAGCACGCCCTGCGCCATCGGCGACCAGACGATCTGCGAAATGCCGAGCTCCTCCGACGCGGGGACGACCTTGCCCTCGATGACCCGCCACAGCATCGAGTACTGCGGCTGGTTCGAGATGAGCTGGATGCCGAGCTGCGTCGCCAGCGCGTGCCCTTCACGCAGCTGCTCCGCGGTCCACTCCGAGACGCCGATGTAGAGCGCCTTGCCCTGACGGACGACGTCGGCGAAGGCCTGGAACGTCTCCTCCAGCGGGGTCTCGTAGTCGAAGCGATGCGCCTGGTACAGGTCGACGTAGTCGGTGCCGAGACGCTGCAGCGAGCCGTTGATCGACTCGAAGATGTGCTTGCGGCTCAGGCCGGTGTCGTTCGGACCCTTGGGACCGGTCGGGAAGTAGACCTTCGTGAAGATCTCGAGGCTCTCGCGGCGCTGACCCTCCAAGGCCTTGCCGAGCACGACCTCGGCCGCCGTGTTGGCGTACGTGTCCGCGGTGTCGAACGTGGTGATGCCGGCATCCAGGGCGGCATGCACGGTCTTGACCGCGGCGTCGTCCTCGACCTGCGAGGCGTGCGTGACCCAGTTGCCGTACGTGATCTCCGAGACCTTGAGACCGCTGTTGCCGAGATAGCGATAGTTGACCATGGACCAACGCTAGTCCCGCCAGGGGGACCGGCGGGCCGGATCGACCGCGATCATCAGGCGGTGGCGGGCGAAGGCCCGCGGCGGCGGGACGTGAGCGCCGCCCCGACCAGCACCCCGACCGCGGAGAGCGCGCTGACCGCGTACAGGGGCAGCGCCCACGGGGAGGCATCGGCGCCGCTGATGCCGAAGGTGTCGGCGAGCCCCATGCCAGGGCCGAACGACGCGACGAAGTAGGCCGGCGCCCCGCCCATGAGCAGCGCGAGGAAGGTCATGCCGGCCACCACCGCCGGAGCCCGCGTGAGGAGGCAGACGACCGCCGTCCCGACTCCCAGGCACACACCCGCGCCGAGGATGCCGAGGACGGTCTGCGGCATGAGGCTCTCTCCGGCGTTCGACATCGCGGCCCTGACCTCGTCGAGGGAGAGGCCGCCCGGCGCCGCGGCGAGCGGGTTCAGCACGAGGATCTGCACGGCGGCGAGCGCGGCGTACGCGGTGACGGCGAGCACGCCCGCGACGCAGATCCAGAGGGTGGGGCGCGGCACCGGTGTCATGCGGTCACCCTAGGCAGGGCTGCTGAGAGTCTCCCGGTACTCGCGCCAGGCGTCGCCCAAGCGGCGCACCCCCTCGGTGAGCACGTCGTCCGGCGCGGTGAACGGCAGGCGCACGTGGTCGTCCGGCGCGGCGGCCGAGACCGCGAAGGCCCCGGTGCCCGCGATGGAGACCCCGTGCGCCGCAGCGATTCGCGCGAGAGCCGACGCAGAGCCCCGCGGCAGCGCCGCCCACAGCGAGAGTCCGCCCCGCGGAGCGTCGTAGGTCCAGTCCGGCACGTGCGCGGCCATCAGGTCCTGCAGCAGGAGGAGGCGTTCCCGGTGCACGCGACTGTTGGCGCGGCGGAGCTCCGTCGCATGGGCGATGAGGTCGAGGGCGAGGAGCTGGCCGGGCACGCTCGTGGACTGGTCGGCGAGCTGGCGCGCACCGCGCAGCCGTCGGACCAGGACGGGGTCGGCGCGCAGCCACCCGATCCGCAGCCCGGCCCAGGCCCACTTCGACACGGACTCGACGACGAGCACCGGGGCGTCCGGCCGTTCCGAGGCGAGCGTGGGCGGCACGACCCCGTCGAACGAGATGCCGGCGACGACGCGGTCCTCGATCACGGGCACCCCGTACTGCGCGGCGAGTTCGGCCACGCGATGCCGCGCCGCCCCGGGCAGACGCGTCCCCGTCGGGTTCTGGTGGTGCGGGTTGAGCGCGACGAGCACGGGACGCAGCCGGGCCATCGCCTGCTCCAGCGCATCGACGTCGAGGCCGTCCGCCCCCATCGGCACGCCGTGGACCGTCCCGCCGCGCAACCCCACGGAGTCGGTCACGCCCGGCCACGTGATCTCCTCCGCGAGGACGACGTCCCCCGGCTCCACGAGCGCATTGACGACGAGGCTGATGGCCTGCTGCGCGCCGTGGGTCACGAGGATCTGCTCGGGCGTGGTCGGCGTCCCCTCGGCGCGGTACATGTCGGCGATGAGTTCGCGGAGCGCCGGGAGACCCGCGGGGTCGGTCTCCGGGAGCAGGGCGAGGTCGAGCCTCGGCTGGTGGTCGCGGATGAGCTGCACACCCAGATCCGGGATCTGCGGGACCGTGCGGAGCAGGTCGATCGCGTTGGGGAGTGCCGAGAACAGCGCCTCGCCACGTCCCGGACGGCGGTCGGCCGCGGGCGCCGTCCTCGCCCCCGACACCCTCGTCCCACTGCCCTGTCGGCGCTCCACGAGACCCTGCTCCGCGAGGGACGCATAGGCGGACACGACCGTGCCCCGCGAGACCGCGACCACCGCGGCGAGGGCGCGTTCGGCAGGCAGGCGGTCGGCGGGGCGCAGCTCACCACTGCCGATCAGGGCGGCGATCCCTGCAGCGAGTCGGGTTGAGAGGGTGCCGTCGCCATGGGCCCAGCGGCCGAGGCGTGCGGCGAGCGCGGCCGCGGAGACCTCCCCGCCCTGGACGAGAGGGCCGGGGGCCGATCCGTGGGCCACCGGCGTCGCATTGGCCCTGTCGAGGGTGTCCATGAGACCCGATTCTGGACCAATGACAGTTCCCACGACCAGCTTCGGGCTCGATCTCGGTCCAATCGACCGGGATTGGACCATGGGCGAACTCCTCGACTGGCTCGGCGACGACGCCCGCACCCACGACCCCACCCTCCGCCAGCCGCTGGCGCTCATCGAGGCCGTCGTGACCGGCACCCCGTGGCAGACCACCCCATCCACGGTCGCCCTGACCCGTTCTCTCGCGCTGGCGTCCCGGTCCGGGGACCTCTCCCGCGTTCGAATCGCCCGCTTTGTCCCAAGCCCGGCCGGGATGGAGCACAGTGGGCGATTCGAAAGGAGTCAGGTGGCCTGAGCCCCGGGAGTGGTGACGATGTCGGCGCGGTCGCGGAAGCCCTCCGCCGTCACCCTGTCCAGGGCGACCTGCTTGCGGATGGCCAGCGCCTTCTCGTAGAGGCTCGGGTCGCCGTAGCTCGTCAGCACCTTCACCAGCACCGGCAGCAGCTCGATCATGAAGAACAGCGCCGCGATGAGGATGTGCGCCCACAGGATCGTGGGCTCCTTCTCGCTCAGACGGTTGAGGCCGCTGATCTGGCTCAGCAGTCCCACCGCCCCGGCGTTGCCCTGCGCCACGGAGTCCGCCCGGGCGTTGTAAGCCGCGAGCGCTTGCTCATACGTGTCGCGCGCGGCGGGGAGCTCGTCCTGCGCCTGCTGACGGTTCTGCGACTCCGACGCCGTGGTGTTCTCCTTGGCGGCGCTTCCGGCAGCGGCGAGCTCCTCGTTGGCCGTGCGGAGCTGGGCGGCCAGTGCATCGTAGGTCTGCTGGGCCTCGGCGAGCTGGGCCTGCGCGGCCTGCGAGCTCGCCCCCTCGCCGTTCACACCGGTGCAGCCGGGAACGGTGCCCGCGCCCTCGCCGGTGAGCTCGCACTGATACAGCGTCCGCGCCTGGTCGATCACCGCCTGCTGCTCCGTGAGCTTGGCCGTCAGATCGTCGACCGTGGACTGGGCGGCCGACTCCGTGGCCGATGACGACTCGGTCCCGGCGACGATGCCCGTCGCCGCCTGGTTCTCGAGCGCCGCGACGCGCTCGGACGCCGCGTCCAGCGCCTTCTTCTCGGGCCCGGTCTCGAGCGCCTCCTGGTCGGACTGCGCCTGGACGATGTTGGTCGCGGCGACCTCCCGGGAGATGTCGTTGTGGAAGATCTGCAGCACGAGCGGCTCCGCGACGACGAACCCGATGATCGCCGCCATGATGACGCGGGGGATCGCGAGGCCGATGAGCTTCCAGACGTTGCGGGTCGACGTCATGGTCGAGGTGAGGAAGCGGTCGAGGTTGAAGATGATCAGTGCCCACACGATCGCGAGCGGAATGGCCAGCCAGACCGCCGCGCGCACCCCCGTCGTCAGGGCGAAGAGCATGGAGATCGCGCTGACCAAGGCGGTCCCGGCGAGCACGAAGAACATCTGCACGAAGCGCGGGGTCTCACCCGGGACGCGGTCGAGGATCTCCCCTTCGGCCCCGCCGAGGATCGCGAGAGCACGGAGGCGCTCGGCGGCGGTGCGCCGGCGACGCGGCTTCCGGACGCGCTGCGGGCGCGCCGGACGGTCGGGGGCGGGCTCCGCGTCGACCGGGGCGTCGGGCGCCGTCACCGGCTCGGACGTCGGGTCGTCGGACGCGACGTCGGGCTGCGCGGGTGTGTCGCCGGTCGGCTCGTACTCGCGCAGGAAGTCGAGGTCATCCGTGTCGGCGTTCGGGTCGCCGTCGAGGATGATCCGACCCTGCGAGTCGAAGCGACCCGGGCGGTGGGCGGAATAGGGCATCCCGACAATCTACGAAACTCCGCCTGTGCATACCGTGGAAGATCCCTTGGACGGGCCTTCGAGTCGCGCGATTGGTTCCATCCGGGCCGGTTTTGGAGCCAAGTGCGCGATTCGAACGGAGGTCAGGCCATCGCCGCAGCGGCGACCTCGTCCTCGGTCGTCGCCACGAGCTGACCGCAGGCGCCGTCGATCTCCTTGCCACGGGTGTCGCGGAGGGTCGTCGGGATGCCGGCATCGTTCAGCCGCCGCACGAACTCGTCCGTGACGTCCTTCTCCGACGACGTCCAGATCGAACCCGGCGTCGGGTTCAGCGGGATCGGGTTCACGTGCACCCACCCGCGACCGCGCTGGTTGAGCTTCTCCGCCAGCAGGTCGGCCCGCCACGCATGGTCGTTCATGTCCTTGATGAGTGCGTACTCGATGGACACCCGACGACCGGTCTTGGCGTAGTAGTCGTAGGCCGCATCGAGCGCCTCATCGACCTTCCACCGCGAGTTCACGGGGATGAGCTCGTCGCGAAGGTGGTCGTCGGGGGCGTGCAGCGACAAGGCGAACGTGACGGGGATGTTCTCGTCGGCGAGCTTCCGGATCGCGGGCACGAGGCCCACGGTGGACACCGTGATGCCACGCGCGCTCATGCCGAGACCATCGGGCTGCGGGGCGACCATGGTGCGCACCGCGTCCATGACGCGCTTGTAGTTGGCGAGCGGCTCTCCCATCCCCATGAAGACGATGTTGGAGACGCGCTCCATGCTGTGGTCGTCGCGCTTCTTGCCGCCCAGCTCACCGTTGGCGATGGCCCGGTTGGCCCGGACGATCTGCTCGATGATCTCCGCTGTGGACATGTTGCGGGTCAGTCCCGCCTGCCCGGTGGCGCAGAACGGGCAGTTCATGCCACAGCCGGCCTGGCTCGACACGCAGAGCGTGATGCGGCCGGGGTAGCGCATGAGGACGGACTCGACGAGCGCGCCGTCGTGCAGACGCCACAGGAACTTGATGGTGTCGCCGCGGTCGGTCTCCAGTCGTCGCACCTCGGTCATGAGGGGCGGAAGCACGCCGGCGACCAGCTCGTCGCGGATACCGGCGGGGAGGTCGGTCATCTCCGCGGGGTCGGACGTGTAGTGCCGGAAGTAGTGGGTGGCGAGCTGCTTGGCACGGAAGCCGGGGAGCCCGAGTTCCTTCACCTTCTCGATGCGCTCGGCCGGGGTGAGGTCGGCGAGGTGGACCGGCGGCTTGCCGCGCTTCGGGCTCGCGAACTGCAGCAGGGGGCGCCCTTCCGCGTCCTTCTTCTGGGTCCAGCCCTCGGTCGCGGGGCGCACCTGCGGGGTACGGGTCTCGCGGATCGCCCCCGAACGGGACGACGCGGGCGCTGTCGCGGAGCGCGTCTCGGGTGTGCGGGGGTTCTCGGCCATCCCTCCAGGGTACCGGGATGCGGGTGGGAGGCACCTGGGCACGACCCCTCTTCGCTCGCCGCTCCACGGCTACTTGTAATGACAAGTTGCGATGCGGAAGAATGGGCCCGTCCCCTCGATCAAGGAGCAGCATGTCCGACCGTCTCGCCCGCGCCCGCACCACCGGCATCCTCGCCGTCCTCCGCGCCCCGTCGCCGGAACTGGCCCTGGAGGCCTCGGAGGCGATCATCCGCGGCGGCGTCTCCGGCATCGAGGTGACCTTCTCGACTCCGGACGCCCCGGCCGTGATCCGCGAACTCATCGCCCGTCACGGAGACGCCGCGTACATCGGCGCCGGCACCGTCACGACGTCGGAGCAGGCGACCCGGGCCGCCGACGCGGGTGCCGCGTTCCTCGTCAGCCCGGGAACCCTTCCCGATCTCACGCGCGCCATGCTCGACACCGACCGCGTCGTGATGACCGGCGCGATGACGCCGACCGAGGTCATGGGCGCACTCGAGCTCGGGGTCGACGTCGTGAAGATCTTCCCCGCCTCGCTCGGCGGCCCCGCCTACCTCGGGGCGCTGCGCGGACCGTTCCCCGACGCCCCGCTGATGCCCACGGGCGGCGTGAAGCCCGACAACCTCGCCGACTGGTTCGCGGCGGGCGCTGTCGCCGTGGGAGCCGGTGGAGACCTCGCGAACGGCACCGCCATCGCGAACGCGGACTGGGCGGACATCGAGCAGCGGGCCTCGCGCTTCGCCGCCGCCCTCGCTGCCACGCGGAGCTGAACGGCAGATCAGCGCTCCCATGACCGACGCCACATCCGACCTGCTCGCTGCGGCCGCCGCGGGCGACGCTGACGCGGTCCGCCGCGCGCTCGACGCGGGCGCCGACATCGAGGCCCGCGGTGACGGCGGCATGACTCCCCTGGTCGCGGCCACCAAGGCGAACCGCGTCGACGCGGCACGGCTCCTGATCGAGGCCGGCGCCGACGTGAACGCGAAGGACGACATCCAGGACTCCGCCTATCTCTACGCCGGCGCCCGCGGGCATGACGAGATCCTGCGGATGACCCTGGTGCACGGGGCCGACCTCCGCAGCACGAACCGCTTCGGCGGCACGGCGCTGATCCCCGCGTCCGAACGCGGCCTGCTGCCGACGGTCGAGATCCTCCTGGAGGCGGGCGTCGATCCGGACCACATCAACAACCTCGGCTGGACCGCCCTGCACGAGGCGATCGTGCTCGGCGACGGCTCCGCCCGGTACGTCGAGGTGGTGCGCACTCTCCTCGACGGCGGCGCCGACGCGACCATCCGCGACGGCGACGGCGTGCTGCCGGTCGACCTCGCGGCCGCCCGCGGGTACGACGCCATCGTCGCCGAGCTCCGGCGGTGACAGCGCTCGATCCCTGGGCCTGGGCCGCTCTCGGCGTGGCCGCGGTCGTCATCGGGATCTCGAAGACCGCTCTTCCGGGCGGCAGCATCCTCGCGATCGCCCTGTTCGCCGCCGTGCTCCCGGCGCGGACCTCCACGGCGGCGACACTCCTGCTGCTCATGGTGGGCGACGTGTTCGCGCTGCTCGCCTATCGACGGCATGCGCACTGGCCCACGCTGCTGCGGCTCGCACCGGCGGTCGTGGCAGGACTCCTCTTCGGCTTCGCGTTCCTCGCACTGACCGGAGACGGGGTCGTTCGCCGCGCCATCGGCGTGATCCTGCTGCTGATGATCGCCGTGACCCTGTGGCGCCGGTGGCGGCAGGCCAGGGCGGAGCAGGAGGCGGCGGCCAGGGGCGGTGCGGCGCTGGCCGGGGTCTACGGGACGCTGGGCGGCTTCACGACCATGGTGGCCAACGCGGGCGGGCCGGTGATGTCGATGTACTTCCTCGCCACCCGCACGCCCGTCCAGGTTTTCCTCGGCACCTCCGCCTGGTTCTTCGCGATCATCAACGTGATCAAAGTGCCGTTCCTCGCCGGGATCGGGCTGTTCACCGGCCCCGTGCTGCTCACCGATGCGATCCTCGCGCCGCTCGTGGTGCTCGGCGCGCTGCTCGGCCTGCGGGTGGCGCGGCGCCTGGACCAGCGGCTCTTCGACCGCATCGTGATCGTGCTGACGGTCCTCGGTGCCGTGTACCTGCTGCTGTGACCCCTCGACCGGCTCGGGGACCCAACCCCTCGACGGGCTCAGGGACCTTCGACGGGCTCAGGGACCCAACCCTTCGACGGGCTCAGGGACCCACCCCTTCGACAGGCTCGGGGACCCAGCGGTGGGTCGCCGAGCCTGTCGAAGCGCGTCAGTCGAGGAAGATGTCGGGGAACAGCGCGCTGTCCGGAGTGCCGGGGACGGCGGCGTAGCCCGAGAAGTCGGTGACGCCGTTCGCCTCGAGCACATCCTCCACGATCAGCGACTGCCCCGTGTACGTGCGCGCCGGCTGGGTGAGCACGGCATAGGCGGCGTCGGCGTAGATGTCCGCCGTCCGGCTCGCGGCCATCACCTTGTCCCCGCCGAGGAGGTTCTGCACCGCGGCCGTCGCGATCGTCGTGCGCGGCCACAGTGTGTTGGCGGCGATGCCGTCGGCCGCGAACTCCGCCGCGAGTCCGAGCGTGACCATCGTCATGCCGTACTTCGCCAGCGTGTACCCGGTGTGCGCGCCGAGCCACTTCGGGGTGGGGTTCAGCGGCGGCGAGAGCGAGAGGATGTGCGGGTTCTCGGCGTCCCTGAGGATGGGCACTGCGGCCCGGGAGAGCATGAACGTCCCGCGGACGTTCACGTCCTGCATCAGGTCGTACTTCTTCGCGGAGAGGTCGAGCGACCGGGAGAGGTCGATGACGCTGGCGTTGTTGAGGACGATGTCGATCCCGCCGAACTCGCCCTGCGTCTTCATGACGGCCTCGGTGATGTGGTCGTCGTCCCGCACGTCGCCCACGATCGGCAGCGCCTGGCCGCCGGCGGCGCGGATCTGCTCGGCAGCGCTGTGCACGGTGCCCTCGAGCTTCGGGTGCGGGGAGTCGGTCTTGGCGAGCATCGCGATGTTCGCGCCGTCCGCGGCCGCGCGCAGGGCGATCGCGAGGCCGATCCCGCGGCTGCCGCCCGACATGAGGATGGTCTTTCCGGCGAGTGTGCTCATGGTTCTCGTTTCGAATCGCGTGATTGGCTGGATTTCCGGCTCGAATCGGGTCATTCAGGCGATTCGAACGCCGGGAGGGGTCACCGCGGGGCCATGCGGATGGCGCCGTCGAGGCGGATGGTCTCGCCGTTGAGGTAGCCGTTCTCGACGATCTGCTGCACGAGGGCGGCGTACTCGTCGGGGCGTCCGAGGCGAGCGGGGAACGGCACCTGCTGACCGAGCGAGTCCTGCGCCTCCTGCGGCAGCCCCATGAGCATCGGCGTCTCCATGATCCCGGGGGCGATGGTGCACACCCGGATGGCGTGGCGGGCGAGCTCGCGGGCGATCGGCAGGGTCATCGCGTGCACCCCGCCCTTGGAGGCCGAGTACGCCGGCTGCCCGATCTGCCCGTCGAACGCGGCGACGCTCGCCGTGTTCACGACCACGCCCCGCTCCTCGTCGTGCAGCTCGTTCGCGGCGATGACGGCGGCGGCCTGGGAGATCACGTTGAACGTGCCGACGAGGTTGATCCGGACGATCCGCTCGAAGTCGGCGAGGACGGCGGGGGTGCCGTCCCGGTCGAGCACCTTGGCGGGCGGGGCGATGCCGGCGCAGTTCACGACGACCCGTAGCGGTGCGGCGGCCTGTGCGGCGGCGACGGCGGCCTTGACCTCGTCGACGCTCGTCACGTCGGCGGGGACGAAGAGACCGCCGAGCTCCGCCGCGACCTCCTCCCCCTTCGACGAGGCGAGGTCGATGATGGTGACGTGCGCGCCCGCGGCCGTGAGCCGACGGGCGGTCGCGAGTCCGAGTCCGGAGGCGCCCCCGGTGACGAGGGCCCCCTGTCCGCTGATCTGCATCTGATGTTCTCCTTCGAACGTCGTCGTGCGACATGCATGGAACGCAGTCCCAGCCTATGCGGTTCTTGGTGTCACCGCAGGCCTGCCGCGTCGCCCCCGAGCCTACGACACCGGCGTTCCGGCAGGATGGACGGGTGAGCATCCCCGCAGCGTCCGTCGAGGTCCCCGCCCGGGTGCGCGAACTCGCCGCCGGGGCCGCACTGACCCCCGCGTGGCGCAACGCGCTCGGCGGCCTGACCTTCCGCACCGATGACGGCCGCTACATCAAATGGGGTCCCCTCGATCCCGAGGCGAACATGCGTGACGAGGCCGAGCGGATGCGCTGGGCCCGCACCTGGACCACCGTGCCCGAGGTGATCTCCCAGGGTCAGGACGAGGCGTACGAGTGGCTCGTGACGACAGCCCTCCCCGGCAGCAGTGCGGTGGATCCGCGCTGGGCGTCGTCTCCGGAGACCGCCGTGCGCGCGGTCGGGGTCGGTCTGCGCCTCCTGCACGACGCCCTCCCCGTCGCGGAGTGCCCGTGGACGTGGAGCCCGGCGGAGCGCATCGCGAACGCCGCCGCCCGCGGCACGACGGTGCCGACGGCCCTGCTCGAGCCGCCGTCGATCGACCGGCTCGTGGTCTGCCACGGCGACGCGTGCCTCCCCAACACCCTGCTCGACGACGACGGCCGTCCGGTCGCCCACGTCGACCTCGCCGCGCTCGGGGTCGCCGACCGGTGGGCCGACATCGCCGTGGCCGCCATGAGCACGCTGTGGAACTTCGGTCCCGGGTGGGAGGACACGCTCATCGCGGCCTACGGCGTCGACCCCGACCGCCCGAGGCTGGAGTACTACCGACGGCTCTGGAACGAGTCCTGAGCCGGGCTCACGCCTCCGGGTGGGCGTCGCTGAGGAGGCTCCCGTCGGCCGGGCGCCGGTCCCACGACGGTTTCCGCAGCGCGTAGAACAGCAACGGCGGAGCGCCGAGCACGACGATCACGACACCGACGATCCACGGGTACGCGGCGGCCGGGAACGCGGTGAAGCCGTCGGGCGGGATGAAGGCGAGCAGGAACGCCGCGAGGCAGGCGAAGAACCCGACGCCGGCGACGAACGGGAGAGCCTTCACCCGGTAGGCACGGGGGACGTCCGGCGCCTTCCGCCGCAGCACCATCGCCGAGGCGAACATGAGCATGTACATGATGAGGTACAGCGCGGCGGCCATGTCGATGAGCGCCACGAAGGCGGCGCTGACGTTGGGCACGATGATGAAGATCGCCGCGAGGATCGTGACGATGGTTCCCTGGAGCATCAGGATGCCGGACTGCACACCGGCCTTGTTCCGCTTCTGCAGCAGCGGCGGGAGCAGTCCCGTCTCCGCGGCCGCCAGCACGCCCTTGGAGGGACCGGCGACCCAGGTCACGACCGAGGCGAGAGCACCGGCGGCGATGAGCGCGGACACGACGGCCGTCGCCCATCCCATGTCCCAGTGGTCGAAGTACTCCCCGAACGCGAGCATGATGCCGTTCGTCAGCCCGAGCTCCTTCTTCGGCACCGCGACCGCGATCGCGATGGTGGGCAGGATGAAGACGAGCAGGATGAGGCCGGCGGCGAGAAACACCGAGCGCGGGTAGCCCTTGCCGGGATCCTTCATCTGATTCACGTGGACCGCGTTCACCTCCATGCCGGCGTAGGCCAGCACGTTCGAGACGATCAGCACGATGGACGCGAGACCCGTGAACGGCGGGATCACCGCCGAAGCCTCCAGCGGCACCTGGCTCTTCTCCCCGCTGAAGACCCACACCGCCCCGAACACGATGAGCAGCACCGCCGGGAACAGCGTGCCGATGATGCCGCCCCAGGAGCCCAGCTTGGCGAAGAGGTCGCCGCCGCGGAGCGTGACGAGCGTGGCGCCCCAGTAGCAGACGATGATGATGACGGCCGTGAAGAAGCCGGAGCTGGACAGCGAGGGGTCGAGGAAGACGAAGGCGAGGGCGCCGGCCACGAACGCGAGCTGCGTGGGGAACCAGACGACGTTCTGGATCCACTGCAGCCACACCGCGGTGAATCCCCAGCGGTTGCCGAGGGCCTCCCGCACCCAGACGTACACCCCGCCCTTCCACCCCGTCGCCAGCTCCGCGGCGACGAGGGCGGTGGGGACGAGGAACAGCACCGCGGGGATGAGGTACAGCGTGATGCTGCCGAGGCCGTAGATCGCCATCGCGGGCAGCGACCGCAGGCTCGCGACCACGACCAGGGTGAGCAGGGCGAGCTGGCCGATGCCGAGGACGGCGACGGCGGGACGGGAGACGCGCGGCGCGGGCGCGGCGCCGGTCGGACCGGACTGCGGAGCGGACATCTCGGCCCCCTAGTGGTGGAACGCCGAGTCGGGGTGGTCGGACGGCATGGGGGCTGTGAGCGCGTCGAGGTGGGCCACCTCGGCGGTGATGGCGTCGAGCAGTTCGGCGGCCAGGTCCATGCTGAGCCCGTTGCGCACGACGATGCGCTGCACTGTGAGGTCCTCCAGATCGGCGGGCATCGGGTACGCGGGGACGAGCCAGCCGCGCATCCGGAGCCGATCCTGCAGGTGGTAGAGCGTCCACTTGTCAGTGTGCCCGTCCTTCAGGCGCCAGGCGAACACCGGGATGTCGCTGCCGTCGTTCCACAGCTCGAACGCGTCGAGCTTCGCGATGCCCGCGGAGAGGAACTTCGCCACGTCCTGCGAGGCCTGCTGCACCGCGCGATAGCCCTCGAACCCGAGGCGGAGGAACAGGTAGTACTGCAGCAGCACCTGAGCACCGGGGCGGGAGAAGTTCAGGGCGAAGGTCGGCATCTCGCCGCCGAGGTAGCTCACCTGGAAGACGAGGTCCTCCGGCAGCCACCGTGCGTCGCGCCAGACCACCCAGCCGAGGCCGGGGTAGACGAGACCGTACTTGTGCCCCGAGGTGCTGATCGAGTGCACACGCTCCAGCCGGAAGTCCCACACGAGGTCCGGCTGGAGGAACGGAGCGATCATGGCACCGGAGGCGCCGTCCACGTGGATCGGGATGTCGAGGCCGGTCTTCTCCTGGATCGCGTCGAGCGCCGCGGCGATCTCCGCCACCGGCTCGTACATGCCGGTGTAGGTGACGCCCATGATGGCGACGACCCCGATGGTGTTCTCGTCCACGTACTTCTCGAGATCGTGGCCGTCGAGCGTCTTGTGCTCCTCACTGATGGGCACGTAGCGCGGTTCCACGTCGAAGTAGTTGCAGAACTTCTCCCAGCACACCTGCACCGCGCTCGACATCACGAGGTTCGGCGTGGAGGCGTCCTTGCCGGCGGCACGGCGGGCCTGCTGCCAGCGCCGCTTGAACGCCAGGCCGCCGAGCATGCACGCCTCGGAGGAGCCGATCGTCGACGTGCCGATGCTGCGCGCCGCATCCGGGGCCTTCCACAGGTTCGCGAGCATGTGCCAGCAGTTGTCCTCGATGGCGGCGGTTTGCGGATACTCGTCCTTGTCGATCATGTTCTTGTCGAAGGAGGCCATGTAGACCTGCTTCGCCTCGTCGTCCATCCAGGTGCTGACGAAGGTCGCGAGGTTGAGGCGTGCGTTGCCGTCGAGGATGGTCTCGTCCTCGACGATCTGCTTCGCCGTCGCCGGGAGCGACTCGGTGTCGGGGATGACATGTCGTGGTGCGACGGTGGCTTCACCCGGCCGCGTGAAGAGCGGCTGGTCGTCGGTGGAGGAGATGCTCATGGGACGTCCCTTTCGGTCGGTGTCGATTGGCACTGTCTCCTGCGGACGCTAGCCCCGCCTCCGACCGACCTCCAGGGACCCTCGTCCGAAAGGGGTGAGGGTCAGGACGGCCCGAGGATGAAGTTCCAGGCCCCGGTCGCGACCGCGGCGGCGATCGCCGTCCCGGAGATCGCCGCCCCCACGGCGAGCAGGATCCACTCGGACGCACCGAAGCGGGACTCGCGCGCCCAGGTGCGACGACCGGGGGCGCCGAAGCCCCGCGCCTCCATCGCTGTCGCGAGCTTCGCGCCCCGGCGGATCGACAGCACGAGCAGGGCGAAGGCCATGCCGAGGAAGCGCCGGATGCGCCCGCGGTCGGCCACGCCGCGCGCGCGACGTGCGAGTTCGAGAGCACGCCAGTCGTCGAGGAACAGTCCCACCATGCGCAGGCCGGCGAGCGCGCCGAGGACGAATCGGGCCGGAAGCCGCAGGATCTGCCCGAGGCCGTCGGCGAGATCCGTGGGATCCACCGTGATGAACAGGACCACGGAGGGCAGGGCGATCGCGAGCACGCGCAGCATCGTGGCGACGGCGAGCGCGAGCGACCCCTCGCTGATGCGCAGCACGAACCAGTCGACGTAGACGGTGCCGCTCGTCTCGCCGTAGAGGGCGATGGTGAGACCGGTCAGCGGCGCCGCGAGCCAGACCGGCCACGTGCGCACCCAGAACTCCCGCCAGCCGATGCCCGCGAAGAGGAACAGCACCGCTTCGAGTGCCAGGGCGACGGCCGCCGACACCGGGTCGAGCGTGAGGACCAGCGGCACGGCGATGAGCGCGCTCACCCCCAGCTTGGCGACCGGATTGATGCGGGCGACGACGCCGGTGCGGGTGGGGGCGGGGGCGAGCGCCGTCATGCCGGTGCCCCCAGGACGAACCGGGTGGCGTGCAGAGCGCGCGCCACATCGAGATCGTGGGTGATGGTGACGATCGCCGATCCCTCGTCCCGGAGGGTGGCGAGCATCGCCACGAGCTCGGCCCAGGTCCGGGCGTCCTGGCCGAAGGTCGGCTCGTCGAGGATCAGCACCCGGGGTCTCGTGGCGATCGCGGCCGCGACCGTCAGGCGGCGCTTCTCCCCGCCCGAGAGCGTGTACGGATTCGCCGCACCCAGGTGCGCGAGCCGCAGGCGGGTGAGCAGCTCGTCGACGCGGGCAGACACCTCGTCATCGGGGACGCCCAGGGCGCGGGGACCGACCGCGAGCTCGTCGCGCACGGTCTTGGCGAGGAGCTGGTGCTCCGGTTCCTGGAACACCATCCCGATCCGCGTGAGGAGCTCGCGAGACGCCCACCGGATCGGAGACGGATCGGCCCCCTGCGCGAGTGACGGCGCCGCGATCACGGCTCCCCCTGCGGGAGGGAGGAGCCCCGCGAGGGTCAGGCCCAGCGTGGACTTGCCCGCGCCGTTCGGCCCGGTGATCGCGAGGGCCTCGCCGGCACGCACGTCCAGGTCGATGTCGTGCGCCACCGGACGCCCCTTCACCCGCGCGACAGCCAGCCCGTGCGCCGAGAGCAGCACGTCCCCGGGCGCCGCGCGTGGTGCGCGGGGCTCGGCCGGCGGGCGGCCGGGTACCCACACGCCGTCCGCCGCCAGGCGCTCCCCCTCCGTGCCGAGCACCTCCGCGGGAGGGCCGTCCGCGACGACCCCGCCGGCGCCGATCACGATGACCCGCGTGAGGAGGGGCAGCCACACCTCGAGACGATGCTCCACCACCACGAGGGTGGCGGGACGCGCGGCGAGCATCCGCTCCACCGCATCCCTCACCTCGCGCACGCCCTCGGGATCGAGATTCGCCGTCGGCTCGTCCAGCAGCACGAGTCCGGGGCGCATCGCGAGCATGCCGGCCAGGGCGAGGCGCTGCTTCTGGCCGCCCGAGAGCGCCGCGGTCGGATGGTCGAGCGGCACGTCGAGGCCGACGGCCGCCGTGGCCGCCTCGACACGAGGCCAGATCTCCGCCCGCGGCACCCCGAGGTTCTCACAGCCGAAGGCGACATCGTCGCCGGCTCGGGCGAGGATCACCTGCGAGTCGGGATCCTGGAGGACGAGCCCGGCCCGACCGCGGGTGGCCACGGCGGGGCCGCCGTCGATGAGCAGCTCCCCCTCGCTCTCCCCCTCCTCCTCGCCGCCGAGCACACCGGCGAGGCCGTGCAGCAGCGTGGATTTGCCCGCGCCAGAGGCACCGAGCACGAGCACGCGCTCGCCGGGCTCGATGCGGAACGAGACATCGCGCAGCGCCCAGGCGAGGCGGCTCGCGTGTCGCCACCCCCACCCCCGGGCCTCGACGCCGGCGGGAGCGACCTGCTCGGACGACATCAGACGCGCACGCGCACCTCGCGCCCGGAGCCGAAACGGTCCAGAGCCCCCGTCGCCGCGATGCCGCGCGCGAGCACCCAGGACAGCGCACCGGCGATGACCGCCCCGGAGATCACGGTGCTCACGAGATAGATCGCGGTGAAGGCGGGACCGGAGCCGGCGTACCAGAGGATGAGGTTGTTGATGCCGCCCGCGAGCGCGGCCCCGGCACCGGCGAGGATCGCGACGGGCAACGACCAGCGGCGGTAGAAGAACAGCAGGAAGACCAGCTCGGCGCCGAGGCCCTGCACGAGGCCCGCCTCGAGCGTGAGGAAGCCGCCCCACTGGTTGCCGATGAGCGCCGAGACGACGGCGGCCAGCAGCTCGACGTAGATCGCGGCGCCCGCCTTGCGGATGATGAGCCCGCCGAGCACGCCCGCGAAGAGCCACGGGCCGTCGAGGAGCCCTTGGAGGCCGGGAAGAAACGGCTCGAGCAGGGCCTTCGGCCCCAGGTATCCGACGTTCCAGGCCAGGAAGATCAGACCGGCGGCGACGCCGAGGACGCTGGCGACGACGATGTCGACGACGCGCCAGCGCAGATAGCCGCGCGCCGGAACGGCCGTGGTCTTCGCAGACGCGGATGCGGACGTGGACGTACTCATGTGAACTCCTCCCTGCGCTGGCATGACCCAGATCAGGTTCGACGGTCGAAGCGCGATTCGCTCCCTCTCAGCCCGGCTCGCCGGACTCCCGTGGTTGTGCTGTCGATCCTACCCCGTTCCGCCCGCGCGTCCCGAGCCGCGCACGGCGGATTCCGGGCGGTATTCGGTACCGTAAGCGAGTGACCGCTTCCGATCCCCCTGAAGAGGCGTCCGGCGGCGTCGACGTCGACGCGCGGCCCGAAGACTCCGCACCCGTGTCCGCCGAGCCCGCGCTCGACTCTCCGGCCACGGAAGCGGTGTCGTGGGCCGATGCCTCGGCCCCGCCGACCGCGCTGACCTGGGTGGACCCGTCGCTCGTCGCCGCGGAGTCGTCGACGCCCGAGTTCGACGCATCGGCCGGCACGGAGGACGAGGCGGGATTGCTGCGCGACGCGAAACTGCGACCCGCGATCGCCGGCCCCGGACTGCTCGTCCCGCTCGGTGTGCTCGTCGGCCTCGTCGCCTCCTACGCCGGCACCACGCTGCTCTGGCCGCTGCACGAGGTCGCCCCGACCGTCCAGGCCGTCGAGTTCACCCCGGTCGCCGCCCCCACCGCCGCCCTCGCCTGGCCGGCGATCGGCGACGGCGCCGTCGGGATCGCCGGGATGACGACCGCGGCGTCCACCACCGCTCCGGTGAGCATCGCGAGCATCACGAAGGTCGTCAGCAGCCTCATGGTGCTGGATCGTCTGCCGCTGGCCCCCGGGGAGCAGGGTCCGGAGTTCGCCTTCACGTACGCCGACAGCATCCGCTACTGGGACTACCGGATCGCCAATCAGTCCGCACTCGATGTCCCCGTGGGCGGAGTGCTGACCGAGTACCAGCTTCTCCAGGGCACCCTGCTCGGCTCGGCCAACAACTACATCGACCGGCTGGCGTCGGAGATCTGGGGGTCCGACCGGGAGTTCGCGGCCGCGGCCGAGGTCTGGCTCGGCGAACGCGGGCTCTCCGGCATCACGGTGGTGACGCCGTCGGGATTCGATGAACGCAACGTCGCCACCCCCGAGGCCCTCGTGGCCCTGGGCGAGATGGCCATGCGCAACCCGGTGTTCGCCGAGATCGTGGGAACCCGGTCTGTCGACCTGCCCGGGGCAGGGAAGGTCGAGAACACGAACGGGATGCTCGCCGATCCGGGTGTCGTCGGCATCAAGACGGGCACCCTCGTCGGGTGGAATCTGCTGACCGCCAAGGACGTCGCCGTCGGCGACTCGACGGTCCGGCTCTACGCCGCGGCGCTGAACCAGGAGGACGACGAGGCGCGTCTCGCGCTCACCCGTGCGCTGTTCGCCCAGACGGAGGCGGCGTTGCAGGCCCAGGGCCCGGCCGTCCCGGCGGGCACGGTGGTCGGGCGCGTGGTCACCGCCTGGGGTGAGCGCGTCGACGTGGTCGCGGGCGAGGACGCCGACGTCGTGCTGTGGAACGGAGCGAGCGCGACCGCATCGCCGGTGTTCGACCTCGGGGAGGAACGGGAGGCGGACGGGACGGTCGGCACCTTGACCACGACCGGCCCTGTCGACAGCACAGAGACCGCACTCGTCCTCGACGAGGACCTGGACGGTCCGAGCCCCTGGTGGCGGCTCACCCACCCGCTCGAGCTCTTCGGCATCTCCGGGGACGACTGAGTCCTGACGCACGATGCCCCACTCCGGATCCGGAGTGGGGCATCGTGCGTGGAGCGGGTCAGGCGCGGGGCGTGGAGCCGTCCGCGCCGTCGTCGAGAAGCGCCTGCGCTGCTGCGGACTCGGCCGCCGGAACCTGGGCGCCGACGGCTGCTCCCGCCACGGCGTCCGCCGCCTGCTCCTCGGCACTGGCTTCCGCGTCCGCCTCGCCGGTCACGACCACCGGAGACGAGCCGGTGAGAGCCGCTTCCGCATCGAGGTCAGTCGCCGCCTGCTCGAACTGCGACTGGTACAGCCGCCAGTACGCGCCCTGCGCCGCGATGAGCTCGTCATGCGTGCCCTTCTCCACGATGTCGCCGTGCTCCATCACGAGGATGAGATCGGCGTCGCGGATGGTCGACAGACGGTGCGCGATGACGAACGAGGTCCGTCCGTGCCGGAGCGCCGCCATCGCGTTCTGCAGCAGCAGCTCGGTGCGGGTGTCGACCGCCGAGGTGGCCTCGTCCAGGATGAGGATCGACGGCTGCGCCACGAAGGCCCGCGCGATCGTGATGAGCTGGCGCTCACCGGCCGAGACGTTCGACGCGTCCTCGTCGAGCACGGTGTCGTACCCGTCCGGAAGCGCGTGCACGAAGCGGTCGACGTAGGTCGCCTTCGCCGCGGCCAGCACCTCCTCGTCCGTCGCGGTCGAACGGCCGTAGCGGATGTTCTCGCGGATGCTCCCGGCGAAGAGCCAGGGGTCCTGGAGCACCATGCCGGTGCGGGAGCGCAGTTCGTCCCGGGTGATGGTCGAGATGTCCTGACCGTCGAGCATGATCCGGCCGCCGCTGAGCTCGTAGAACCGCATGATGAGGTTCACGAGCGTCGTCTTACCCGCACCCGTGGGGCCGACGATCGCGACGGTCTGCCCCGGTTCCACCCGGAAGGACAGATCGGTGATGAGGGGACGCTCGGGCGAGTACGAGAAGGAGACGTTCTCGAACTCGATCACGCCCTCGCCCTCGCGGAGCGCGGGGGCGTCGGGGGCATCGGCCTCCTGCTCGTCGGAGTCGAGCAGATCGAACACCCGCTCCGCCGACGCCGTGCCGGACTGCACGACCGCGGCCATGCCGCCCAGCTCGGACAGCGGCTGCGTGAACTGCTGCGAGTACTGGATGAACGCCTGCACGTCGCCGAGGCGCAGCTGCCCGCTCGCGACCATGAGGCCGCCGAGCACCGCGATGCCGACATAGGTGAGGCTGCCGACGAAGGTCATCGCGGGCATGATGATGCCCGAGAGGAACTGCGCCTTGAAGCTCGCCTGGAACAGCTCCTCGTTCTCGGCCTTGAACTTGTCCAGGGCGTCCTGCTCGCGGCCGAACACCTTGACCAGGGCGTGGCCGGAGAAGGCCTCCTCGACCCGGGCGTTGAGCCGCCCGACCTTGCGCCACTGCGTGCCGAAGGCCTTCTGCGACCGCGGACCGATGACGCCGAAGATCACTCCCATGAGCGGAAGCGCCACGAGGGCCACGAGTGCGAGCTGCCACGAGATCGAGAACATCATCACGAGCACGCCGACCACCGTCAGCACGGCGGTCAGGGCACCAGACAGCGACTGCTGCATGGTCTGCGTGATGTTGTCGATGTCGTTCGTCACGCGGGAGATCAGCTCGCCGCGCTGCACCTTGTCGAAGTACGCCAGCGGCAGCCGGTTGATCTTCGCCTCGACGGCCTCACGCAGGCGCCACATGGTGCGGACCATGATGACGTTGATGACGTACCCCTGCAGCCAGCTGAGGAACGCGGCCACGACGTAGATCGCGAGGACTGCCGCGATGACCCAGCGCAGGGCGTCGAAGTCGATGCCGTCGCCGACCCGGAAGTCGCCGAGCGCTCCCACCTGGTTCGCGAAGTCGGTCTGTCCGGCATCACGCAGCGCGTCGACCACCACGTCCTGCGGCGTCCCCGCGGGGAATCCGGGGAAGTCGCCGCTCGGCTGGCCGAGCTGGATGGAGATGAAGCCGCGGTAGACGATGTTCGTCGCCTCGGCGAGCACCTTCGGCGCGGCGACGGTCAGCACGACCCCGATCGCTCCGAGGATCGACACGAGGACGAACCAGACGGCGGAGGGCTTGAGCAGCCCGATCATCCGGGCGAAGCTCTTGCCGAAGTTGTCGGCCTTGCCCGGTGCGACGCTGTCCCAGTCGCCGGAGTGCTGCCGAGCCTGCTCGGCGAGCTCCGCCTCGTACTGCTCCTCGGCGGTGAGCTCCCGCTCGGCCGTGGGAGCCGGGGCCTTCCCTCGCCCGCGGCGCCGCGCCGCTGCGCCCTGGGTCCCTGAGCCTGTCGAAGGGCCCGCCCCCTGGGTCCCTGAGCGTGTCGAAGGGTCCTGCTCGCTCATGCGTCCACCCCCAGCTGCGACTCGACGATCTCCCGGTAGGTCTCGCTGGTCTCCAGCAGCTCCTCGTGGGTGCCGACTCCGACCATCGTGCCGCCCTCGAGCACCACGATGCGGTCGGCGTCGGTGATCGTGGAGACGCGCTGCGCGACCACGATCTTCGTCACGTGCGGAAGCTCCCGCCACAATGCCTGCCGCAGACGGGCGTCCGTCGTGAGGTCGAGTGCGGAGAAGGAGTCGTCGAACACGAGCACCTGCGGCCGGTGCACGATGGCCCGCGCGATCGCGAGGCGCTGTCGCTGACCGCCGGACACGTTCGTTCCGCCCTGGGCGATGCGGGAGTTCAGGCCGTCCGGCATCTCCTCGACGAAGTCACGACCCTGAGCGATCTCGAGAGCGTGCCAGAGCTCCTCGTCGGTGGCGTCCTCGCGGCCGTAGCGCAGGTTGGAGGCCACGGTGCCGGTGAAGAGGAAGGGACGCTGGGGCACGAGGCCGATGCTGTCCCACAGCGCTTCGACGTCGGCGTTCCGCACGTCCGTGCCGCCGACGTGCACGGAGCCGCCGGACACGTCGAACAGGCGCGGGATGAGCGAGACGAGCGTGGTCTTGCCCGACCCGGTGGAACCCACGACCGCGACGGTCTCGCCCGGCTCCGCGGCGAAGCTGATGCCGGTGAGGACCGGGGCGTCGGCACCGGGGTAGGTGAACGACACGTCGTCGAAGGCGACGGCGCCCGGCGTCGGGAAGACGGTGACGCCGTCCGCCGGACGGGTCATCGTCGACTCGGTGTTCAGAACCTCGCCGATGCGCTCGGCCGAGACGGCGGCGCGCGGGATCATCATGGCCATGAAGCTCGCCATGATGACGCCGCCCATGATCTGACCGATGTACTGCATGAAGGCGAACAGGGTGCCCACCTGCACGGTGCCGTTGTTGACCTCGATGCCGCCGAACCAGATGACGGCGACGACCGTCACGTTGAGGATGAGCATGAAGAGCGGGAACAGCAGCACGAACAGGGAGCCGACCTTGCGGCCGACGACCATGATGTCGGTGTTCGCGCCGCGGAAGCGCTCCTCCTCGATGCGCTCCCGGACGAAGGCCCGCACCACGCGCACGCCGGTGAGCTGCTCGCGCATGATGCGGTTCACGTTGTCGAGCTTGCCCTGGTAGCTGCGGAACAGCGGGACCATGCGGCCGATGACGAGTGCCGCGAGGAGGAGCAGCACCGGGACGGAGACGGCGATCAGCCAGCTCAGCCCGGCGTTGGTCTGCACGGCGAAGATGATGCCGCCGATCGCGAGCAGCGGCGCGGTGACGAGCATCGTCGCGCCCATCATCGCCAGCATCTGCACCTGCTGCACGTCGTTCGTGTTGCGGGTGATGAGGGAACCGGCACCGAACTGCGAGACCTCGCGCTCGGAGAAGCCGCTGACCTTGCCGAACACGTCGGCACGGATGTCACGACCCGCCCCCATCGCGGCGCGGGCGGCGAAGAAGGTCGCGATGACCGAGGCCACGATCTGGCCGAGCGACACGGCCAGCATGAAGAGGCCGGTGCGCCAGATGTACGCGGTGTCGCCCTGGGCGACGCCCTTGTCGATGATGTCGGCGTTGAGGCGGGGCAGGTAGAGGGTCGCGGCCGCGCTGGCGAACTGGAAGACCAGCACGGCGACGAGGAGCCACTTGTAGCGAGACAGATATCGGAGGAGGAGTTTTCCCAGCACAGGCGGACTTTCTAGGAAGGAGGAGGCGGCGGGTCTCCCGGCAGACGGATGCCGACCGACGACCGGCCATAGGACAGGGTGCCACGAAGCGGCGACATTCGGATCCCCCTCCGGGAGGACCTTCGCTCACAGCGAACCTCTCTATGTATCATGCAACTGACACAACTTGTGATAGACATATGGCACAACGAATGGAGTCCGCATGCCGAACGCCACCCCGCCCGACATCGTCGGCGCCGTCCTCTCCTCGCCGGTCGTCTCCCTCGTCATCGGCCTCGTCATCGCTGCGCTGCTCGCTCTCACGCCCTGGTGGCGCACGCGTGCGGCGACGGCGACCCGACTGATGCGCGATGAGGCCGTCGCCGTGGGCGCGCGCTATTCGCCCGAGCGGCGCCTCCTCGCCGTCGGCGCCCTGGTGGTCCTCGGGACGGGGGTGACGGTGGAGGTGCTCGCGCGGCACGTGCTGTCGCTGAACGGCGAGGTGTCCTGGTGGCGCTACGCCGCCCCCGTGTTCGCCACCGCCGCCGTCGCCGCCACCCTGGCACTCACGATCAGCGTTCGAGGTGCGCGCCACACGACGGAGCCGGTGACCACCGGGACCCGGCGGACCTGGCTCTCCTTCAGCCCTCGCGGTGGAACCGCCGCGGCAGGCCTCGCGCTCCTCGGACTCGTCCTCACGACGATCGCCGCCGGCTGCGCGTCGTCGAACATCGACGGCGGGCCCTTCGTGTTCCTGGAGATCCCCGCGCCGAACACCGACGTAGACCCGGTGCGGCTGTGGTTCTATGGGTGGGCCTACGGCGTCGCGGTACTGCTCTGCTGCGCACTCCTCGCCGGAGCGGTCCTGTGGGCGCTGTCGGCGAACGCCACGCGTCCGTTCCTCCGCCCGGCGACCGTTTCCGCCGAGCATCACGAGCGCCGCCGGATCGCCGCGGGGCTCGCCCAGGTCGCGACCGGAGGGATCCTGCTCACGATGGCCGCCGCCTGGCGGTTCATCGGGAGCGCGGGGCGGATCGGCCCTCTCACGATCGAGGGCGAAGGCACGTTCGAAGTTGTTTGGCGCTACGCCGACATCGCCCGCGCGGCCGGCGTTTTCGCCCCCGCGCTGGAGGTCGCCGCCGTGACGCTCCTGGTCCTCTCGACGCTGGCTCTGCAGCGGGGCGGCTCCCGCCGGTCGGTGGACGCCGCGACAGTGGCGACGCGGCAGCCGGAGGACGCGCGATGACGGCGCGCTCGCCGCTGTCCGGCCCCGACGATGCGCTCCCGGCCCGGGACATCTATCGGCAGTTCCGCGGGCTCATCGTCTCCGGGCAACTCGGTGCCGGCGAGCGCCTGCCGTCGGTCCGGCAGACGGCAGGCGACCTCGGGGTCGCCCCAGGCACGGCGGCGCGCGCCTACAAGATGCTCGAAGCGGACGGTCTGGTCGTATCGCGCACCGCGGCAGGCACGCGAGTCGCCGACTCCGCCGCCGTGCTGCCGGGGGCGGTTATCCGGAGGATCCGCGAGCTGGTCGACGCCGCACAGGACGCCGGCCTCGAACCCGGCGACGTCACCGATGTGATCCGGGCGACCTGGGAGTCCCGTCGCCGCGCAGCCGTCGTTTCCGAAGAGGGCTGAGGCGCGCGTCAGAACAGCGCCGGCTGCGGCACGTAGTCGCGCGCGGCCGCCCCGGCCTCGGGGCCGAGCTCGGCGAGGGAGGCCGGCTGCCACTTCGGGTTGCGGTCCTTGTCGACCACCTGTGCCCGGATGCCCTCCACCAGGTCGGGGTGCTCGTTCACGAACCACAGCACCCGGCGGTACTCGCCCTCGAGCGCGGCACGAAGCCCACTCATCCCCCGCGTCTCCCGCACGGCGTCGAGGGTCACGACGAGGCCGGTCGGGGCCAGTCCGTCGAGGAGGTCGGCGACGGCGGCCGCTTCATCGGTGCCGAGCGCACGCAGCCGCTCCAGGATCTCGGGCACGGTCGAGGCGGCGAAGACCTCGTCGATCCACTCCCGCGCGTCGGGGAGCGCGGACGGCTCCGGCGTCTCGTCGAAGAGCAGGACGATCTCGCTCGGGCTCGTCGGATCTGCGCGGTACGCCAGAGCCTCGCGCAGCGCGTCGAGGCGGTCGGAGGGGACGAAGTGGTCGGCGAAGCCCGCGTACACGGCGTCGGCACCGTTCATCGTGGCCCCGGTGAGACCGAGGTATTCGCCGAGCCGTCCCGGCGCCCGCCCCAGCAGCCACGTGCCGCCGACGTCGGGCGTGAAGCCGATCCGGGTCTCCGGCATGGCGAGCTTCGAGCGCTCGGTGACCACGCGGATCGCGGCGTGCCCCGCGAGACCGATGCCGCCGCCCATGGTGATGCCGTCGGCGAGCGCGACCACGGGCTTCGGGTACTCCGCGATCATGGCGTTCATCGCGTACTCCCGGCGGAAGAACTCTGCGGACTGCTCCGGATGACCCGACGTGATCTGGCTGTGCAGGCGGCGCACGTCGCCGCCCGCGCACATGCCGCGCTCACCCTCGCCGTCGATGAGGACGATCTGCACGTCGGAATCGTCGCGCCACGCGATGAGCGCCGTCGTGATGGCCGCGATCATGTCCTCGTCGAGCGCATTGATCGCCTCAGGGCGGTTGAGCGTGAGCCGCCCGAGCGCTCCTTCGGTGCGGATGAGGACACGGGGCGCGGCGGGGGTATCGGTCACGGGTGCCAGGCTACCCCGTCGCATGCGGCCGGATTCCGCACGAAATGCGGGTTCCGGGGCGGTTTTCCGGCAGGATAGGAGGAACTGTTCATCGCAACGAGAGGTCCCGGATGCCCGAAGGACAGGTGCTCGAGTTCACGAATGTGACGAAGCGCTTCAACGAGGTCACGGCCGTCTCGGACTTCTCCGCACGGGTCGAGCCCGGCGCGGTCACCGCTTTCCTCGGCCCCAACGGCGCGGGCAAGACGACGACCCTGCGCATCCTGCTCGGCCAGGTGCGCCCCACGTCCGGCACCGCCACGATCGGCGGCGTCGCGTACGCGGAGCTGCGCCAGCCACTGCGCACCATCGGCGCGGTCCTGGAGGAGACGGCCTACCGGCCGCGCCGCACCGCGAGTCGTCAGCTCACCATCGCCGCGAAGGCCAACGGCATCCGCCTCGCCCGCGTCGACGAGGTGATCTCCCTGGTCGGCCTGGAGGGCGAAGCGGACACGCGCATCGGCGGGTTCTCGCTCGGCATGCGCCAGCGCCTCAGCGTCGCCCACGCGCTGCTCGGCGACCCCGGAGCGCTCGTGTTCGACGAGCCGGCGAACGGTCTCGACCCCGAGGGCATCCGCTGGATGCGTCTGCTGATGCGTCGCCTCGCCGACGAAGGCCGCACGGTGCTGGTCTCGTCCCACGTGCTCAGCGAGATCGAGCAGGTCGCCGACCACGTCCTCGTGCTCTCCAAGGGACGCCTCGTGCTGTCGAGCGGCATCGAGACCCTCGCCGATCCGGCCGGCGGCTCGGTGGTCGTCGACTCCGTCGATCGCCCGGGCCTCACGACCGCACTGGTCGCCGCCGGGTTCGACATCGAGGTGCTCCGCTCCGGCCTGACCGTGCGCGGCACCGACGCGAGCCGAGTGGGTGCCGTGGCTGCGGACGCCGGTATCGCTCTGAGCACGCTCGTGCAGCGCGGCCCGACGCTGGAGGACGTCTTCATCGACCTCATGCGCGGCGGCCGGTTCGACACCGCTCCGGCGCTCGAACCGTCGGAAGACGCTTCGACCGGGACCGAGACGGCCACGACAGGCGATGCGGCCGCCGGTGCCGCCGCCTCCGCTCTCGCGGCCGGCGGTGCCGCGGCTCTCGCCGATGACCTCAGCACGGAGACCCCCGGCGACGCCGCGGCCACCGGGTCCGGCGACGATGACGAGACGGCGGGAGCCGAGGGCCCGGTCGACGACGAGACCACCCAGCTCGTGACCGTGGTCGAGACCGCTGCGGGCGACGAGACCATCCAGGTCCTCCCCGTGGTCGAGGAGACCGCCGCGCTGACGTTGAGCGATGCCGAGGAGGAGACGGGCGCGGAGCCCGACACCGCGTCCGATGCGGAGTCCGACTCCTCGCGTTCGTTCGACGACATCCTCTTCGGCGCTCCCGCGCCGGTGCCCGCGACCGAGTCCCCGCGACGGTCTTTCGCCGCCCTGTTCGCGGCATCCTCCGCCGAGATGGCGGACGAAGACACGGCGGAGGCGCGCACGTCGCCCGAGCAGTCGGCAGGACAGGACGCTCCCGCCCCAGGGGAGTCGGACGAGACGACACCCGACGCATCCGTCCCCGCAGCGGGCGCCGAGATCGAGGGCCCCGAGGCTCCGTCTGACATCGACGCCGCCGACGACACGACCGGCACCGAGGACGCGGAGTCCGCGGCCGACGAACCGGAGCCCGCGGGCGTGGAGTTCTTCTCCGAGCTCGACGCCGCGTCCGGGTGGAACGACGAGACCGCGACCGCCGACACGACGCAGCCGGCAGAGGCTTCCGATCCCGCGACCGACGACGAGGACCCGCGATCCGCGGCCGTGAGCTCCATGCTCGCCGCCGCCGCCCGCGCTTACTACGAGGACGAGCCCCGGGACTACCCGCTCGCGTCCGCGGAGGGCGACGCCCCCGCCGAGGCCACCCCGTCCGAGGAGCAGGCGGACGAGGACCACGGCGCGCACTCCGACGAGAACCACGGCTGAACCGCACACACGAACGCCCTCCCGATCGGGAGGGCGTTCTGCGTCTGAGGTCAGGCCGGACGGGGCCGGATGACGGGCCGACGACTGCCCTTCGAGACGGGAGTCGGGGCCGTGGCGACGATCTCCTCGACCGTCGCGGGCTCCTCTGACACGGGCAGGCGGAGAGCCTGCGTGAGCGCGAGGCCGTGCCGGGTGGTGAGGATCAGCCGGTTGTACTGCGGGTCGCCCTCGAGATCGACGACCACGCTGGGGCGACGGCGACGGATCAGCACGAAGTCGAGGCTGCCCGCGGCCTTCCAGCTCCCCGCCGCCAGCACGCCCGGGATGTGGGTGCCCGGGTTCGGGACGCCGCGGAGCCAGGTCCAGGCGTCATCGGTCAGCTGGACCTTGGTGATCGTGTCGCGCACGATGCGGACGTTCTCACGGTGGAAGGTGGCGGCACGTTCGATGGGCGAGAGCACGACCTCGAGTTGCGTCTGGTCCAGCAACAACGTCACCATGTCCCCAGTCTGCCAGCGCCGCCCTCCCGGTTGGCTGGAAGTTGCTCACAGGAACGCAACGATCCCTTGTCGGAATCACCCACACGCCCACCCGCAGCAACCACCTCCCGCGAGGACAGGCGCTCACGCCGGAACAGGCCGCTACCGGGAGTGCAAGCCTGACTCCGCGCGAGCGCCTGATCTCGCCGACCTCGCGACCGCCGCTCCCTGCGCAGGCATCCGCGCGACCTCAGGCAGCAGGGTCCAGTGGCGCCTGTTCCCGCGCGGGCGCCTGTCCTCGCGCGAAAGAGGAGCGGCGGCGGAAGTCAGGGACGCGCGGTGAGGGCGGCCCGGGCGGCGTGCGGCAGGGCTTCCTCGATGCGCTGGAGCTCGTCCTCGCCGTGCGCGGCGGTGAGGAACCAGGCCTCGAAGACGCTCGGCGGCAGCGCGACCCCGTGCTCGCGCATCGCGTGGAAGAACGCCGCGTACCGGAACGACTCCTGCGCCTGCGCCTCGGCGTAGTCGCGCGGAGCGGACGCCCGGAAAGACGCGCTGAAGAGATTGCCGGCCGACGCCAGAGCGTGGCTGACCCCGGCCTCGCCGAGCGCGCAGTCCAGCGCCGACGACACCCGAGCGGCCGCGGCGTCGACGGTCGCGTAGACCTCGGGCGTCGCGAGTCGCAGCGTGACCAGGCCCGCGGCCACCGACAGCGGGTTCCCGGAGAGCGTGCCCGCCTGGTAGACCGGGCCGAGCGGCGCCAGAAGGTCCATGACCTCGGCACGACCGCCGAGGGCCGCCAGCGGCATACCGCCGCCGACGACCTTCCCGAAGGTGAGGATGTCGGGCAGGTAGTCCTCCCCCGCCTCCGCCTGGAGTCCCCAGAAGCCCGCCGGGTGCACCCGGAATCCGGTGAGGACCTCGTCGAGGATCATGAGGGCGCCGTGCGCGTGGGCGGTCTCCGCGATGAGGCGGTTGAAGCCCGGCAGCGGAGGGACGACGCCCATGTTCGCCGCCGAGGCCTCGACGATGACGGCCGCGATCCGCGGGCCGTGCTCGGCGAAGACGGCGGCGAGCGCCTCCGGGTCGTTGTAGCGGATCACGAGCGTCTGCGCAGCGATCGGCGCGGGCACGCCGGCCGAGCCGGGCAGCGCGAGGGTGGCGACCCCGGAGCCGGCCTCGGCGAGCAGGCCGTCGGAGTGTCCGTGATAGTGGCCGGCGAACTTCACGAGCAGATCGCGGCCGGTCGCGCCGCGAGCGAGGCGGATGGCGGTCATGGTGGCCTCGGTGCCGGTCGAGACCAACCGGACACGCTCGACGGGACGGATCTCGCCGAAGCGGACGCGGTCTGCGATGAGCGCGGCGAGCTCGACCTCCCCCTCGGTGGGAGCGCCGAACGAGAGCCCGCGGGTGGCGGCTTCCTGCACCGCGGCGACGACCTCGGGCTGTGCGTGGCCGAGCAGGGCGGGGCCCCACGACGCGACGAGGTCGACGTACTCGTTGCCCGCGGCATCGGTCACGGTCGCTCCCCGCGCCGAGGCGAGGAACCGCGGCGTCCCGCCGACCGACCCGTAGGCGCGCACCGGAGAGTTCACCCCGCCGGGGATCACCGCACGGGCGGCAGAGAAAAGGTCGTCATTGCGGTCGGTCATCGAGGCTCCTCCGTGATGCACGGAGCTCTCCCGGCATCCCTTCCAGGCTAACCCGCCGCCTGCCCTTCGAAGGCCGTCTGCGGACAGGAGGGAGGCTCAGCCGCGCAGCCAGCGGGCGGCTTCCGTGGCCCAGTAGGTCAGCACCGCGTCGGCACCCGCGCGACGGATCGAGAGCAGCGACTCGAGCACCGCGGCACGCCGATCGATCCACCCGTTCGCCGCGGCGGCCTCGATCATCGCGTACTCGCCCGACACCTGGTACGCCCAGACCGGGACGGTCACGGCGTCGCGCACCTCGCGGAGCACGTCCAGGAAGGCCATCGCCGGCTTCACCATGACGATGTCCGCGCCCTCGTCCTCGTCGACCAGGGCCTCCCGCACGCCCTCGCGGCGGTTGCCGGGGTCGAGCTGGTACGTACGGCGGTCGCCCTGGAGCTGCGAGTCGACGGCTTCGCGGAACGGGCCGTAGAACGCGCTCGCGTACTTCGCGGCATACGCCAGGATCAGCGTGTCCGTGAACCCCTCGGCGTCGAGCGCCTGACGGATCACGGCGACCTGGCCGTCCATCATCCCGGACAGCCCGAGCAGCTGGGACCCTGCGCGCGCCTGGGCCAGGGCCATCGAGGCGTACCGCTCCAGGGTCGCGTCGTTGTCCACGGAGCCGTCGGCGGCGAGGACGCCGCAGTGACCGTGGTCGGTGAACTCGTCGAGACAGAGGTCGGTCTGCACGACGAGGGCGTCGCCGACCTCGGCCGCCAGCGCTTCGGTGGCGACGTTCAGGATGCCTTGCGGGTCGTCCGCGCCGGAGCCCCGGGCGTCGCGCACCGCGGGAACGCCGAACAGCATGACGCCGCCGACCCCGGCCTCCGCGGCCTCCACGGCCGCAGCGCGCAGCGAGTCGATCGAGTGCTGGGCGACACCGGGCATCGACCCGATGGCGACCGGTTCACTCAGGCCCTCGCGGACGAAGAGCGGGAGCACGAGCTGCCGCGGCTCGAGAGAGGTCTCGCGCACGAGGTCGCGGACGGCGCGCGACTGGCGAAGTCGGCGCAGGCGGATGTCGGGGAAGCTCACGGCGCGAACTCGTCTGCCGCGTGCGGAAGGGTGAACTGCGAGACGGCTTCGATCAGCGCATCGATGGTCTGTCGGTCGGCGACCACCGAGACGGGGAGACCGGCGCGCTCGGCGTCCTTGGCCGTGCGGGGACCGATCGCCGCGAGCAGCGTCTCGTCCGGGATCTCGGGGAACTGTTCCCGCACCTGCTCGGCCACCGAACCGCTGGTGATGAGGATCGCGTTGATCCGGCCGTTCTCGACATCGCGGCGGATGCGCTCCGTCACCGGGACACCGACCGTGCGATAGGCGACGACGCCGTGCACGTCGTGCCCCGCGTCGGAAAGGAGGAGGCTGAGGACGGGCTTGGCGATCTCGCTGCGCAGCGCCAGGATCCGGCGAGGCTCGTGCTCCAGGGCGATGAGCTGCTGCGCCATGCCCTGCGCGGAGTTGTCCTGTTCCGGCACCAGGGCGACCTCGTAGCCCACGGCCTGCAGCGCCGTGGCCGTCGTCTCGCCGACGGCCGCGATCTTCGTGGTCTTCGGCACGACGGCGCGGTGGGCGAACAACACGTCCACTGTGGTCGCGCTCGTGACGGTCAGCCAATCGAACTCACCGGCCGCGAGCTGCTCCAGCGCCCGGTCGAGCGTCGCCTGGTCCGTCGTGGGCGCGAAGTTGATGAGCGGGGCGACGACGGGAACGGCCCCGAGGTTCCGGAGACTCGCGGCGACGCTGTCGCCCCAGGGTCCACCACGGGGCACGAGGATGCGCCAGCCGTCCAGCGGTCGGTCCTGCTTGCTTTCAGAAGTGGTCATGACAATTCGGATTGCTCTTGAGGGACGAGGTCGGCCGCCCCTTGATCGAGCAGCCGACGGGCAACAGCGAGCCCGAACTCACGCGCTGCGTGCATCGGGTCTGCACCATCGGCAGCATCCGCACCATTGCCACTGCCGTTCCGATGAATATACTCCCCGTTCAGGGCTTCCGTGACGTCCAGACCGATCCGGCGACCCCCGTCCGGGGCGTAGACCACTGTCCTGACGCGGATCTCGGCCCCCTGGACGACGGCGTGCGCCGCCATGGGGGCTTGACAACCGGCGTCCAGGCCCTCCAGGATGGCCCGCTCGACCGTGATCGCGAGCCGCGTCTCGCGGTGGTCCAGCGCCGACAGCGCCGCGCGCAGCTCCTCCGGCGCATCCGCCCGCGTCTCTACCGCCAGCGACCCCTGGCCCGGCGCCGTCGGCCACTCCGCGAGACCGAGCTCCTCGCGATGCAGGGGCGAGTCCGTGCCCAGCCGCGAGAGCCCGGCGGCGGCGAGGATCACGGCGTCCAACTCTCCGGACGCGACGCGGGAGAGGCGGGAGTCGACGTTGCCGCGGATGTCCACGACGTGAGCCCGGGGCGCACGGCGGTGGACCTGCGCGATGCGGCGGGGCGACCCGGTTCCCACGGCGCTCCCGGCCGGCAGCTCGTGCAGCGGGATGCCGTGTCGGGTGAGCACCACGTCGCGGGCATCCTCCCGTCGGGGCGTCGCGGCGATGACGAGCGACTCCGGCACCGCGGTCGGGAGATCCTTGAGGGAGTGCACGAGGAAGTCGCACTCGCCGGCGAGGAGGGCCTCACGGAGACGGGTGGCGAAGATGCCGAGGCCGCCGATCTCCGACAACGAGGCACGATTGGTGTCGCCCTCGCTGGTGATCGGGACGAGCTCGACGCGGCGGCCGGTGACCTTCTCGAGAGCGGCGGCGACGTGACCGGACTGCGCCTGCGCGAGCGCGCTGCGACGGGTGCCGAGACGGATGGGGGTGCTCATGGCGCTTACTGCAGCACGTCCGCGATCTCGTCGAAGCGCAGGCGGCGCCCGGTGTAGAACGGCACCTCCTCCTTCACGAACATGCGGGCATCCGTGTACCGGAGGTCGCGCATCATGTCGACGAGGTCCGTGAGCTCGTCCGCCTCCATCGGCAGCAGCCACTCGTAGTCGCCCAGCGCGAAGGCTGCGACGGTGTTCGCGATGACACCGGTGAACGCGGCGCCCTTGCGACCGTGGTCGGCGAGCATCGTGCGGCGCTCCCCCTCCGGCGCGAGGTACCACTCCGGGGTGCGGACGAACGGGTAGAGGACGAGCCAGTCCTTGGGCTCGATGCCACGGAGGAACCCGGGGACGTGCGCGCGGTTGAACTCGGCGTCGCGGTGGACACCCATGGCGTTCCACACCGGCAGGAGCGAACGCAGCATCTCGGTGCGGCGCAGGCGACGGAGCGCCCGCTGCAGCTCCTCGGCCGTGGCACCGTGCAGCCACACCATGAGGTCGGCGTCGGCCTTGAGCCCGGAGACGTCGTAGAAGCCGCGGACGGTGACGCCCGAGTCCTCGATGTGCGAGACGATCGACTCGACCTCGGTCGCGTCGTTCTCGGTGACGGGAGCATCGGGATTGCGTCGCCAGACGGCCCAGAGGGTGTAACCGGACGGGTTCTCTTCACGCAGGTCGGACATGATCCCAGTCTGCCCCCTTTGCGGAGGAGCCGCTAATCAGGGGAATACTGCCCCCACGCGAGGGCGGTACGGGGGTCGATCAGCGGGCGATGGCGCGGGCGATGGCCCACACCGCCCCGCCGACGGCGGCGGCGATGCCCACGGTCGCGGCGATCGCTGCGGCGGGGTTGCGGTCGGCGAACGCGCGCGCCTTCACGGCCGCCCGCGCCGACGCCTTCTCCACGCGCCGGGGGATGTTCCCCTTGACCTCGATGGCGGCCAGGGCCGCCTTCAACTCCGCCCGCGCCGAGGCGACGGGATCGACGATTCCCGCGGGGACCGCGGTGCGCGGCAGAGACTCAGGGGTGCTCATCGCCGGCCTCCTTCACGATTCGGATGTCCTCGGCCACGGCCTGTGCCGGGTTCTGGCGACGGAGCACCTTGCGGAACTTCAGGATGCCGAGCAGCGCGAACAGCAGCACGGCGACGATGAGGATGCCGAACACCGCCAGCGCGGACAGCCAGACCGGCCACCACGACGACAGTCCCGCGATCGCGAACACGAGGATCACGGGCACGGCCCAGAACAGGAAGAACAGCGCGACGAGGAACCAGACGGAGCCGACGCCCGCATCCTTCGCCGTGCGCGACACCCACGCCTTGGCCGCGTCGATCTCGGCCTTGACGAGGGTGGTGACGAGCTCCGGCAGGTCGCCGAGCAGCGTCAGCAGACTGTCGTCGGCGCGATCCCGATATCCGCGGGGCATGTCAGTCGTCGGACTTCCGCGGGGTGGGCTTGCTCGCGGCGGGCTTCGACGCCGCGGGCTTCTGGGCCTCGGCCGCGCGCTCCTTGACCTCGTCGACCGCGTCCTCCGCGGCGTCCGAGATCTCTTCCGCGGCGTCCTTGCCGGAGGCGATGACCGCGTCGAGCTTCTGGCCGGGCGTACCGTCACCCTTGACCGACTTGACGATCTTGACGGCGCCGGTCCAGACCGCGCCGGGAACCGCGGCGGCCTTGTCGCCGACGAAGCCCTTGACCTTGTCGACGCGCTCCTGCACCGGGTCCGTGTTCCAGACCTTCAGCCACTGCGTCTTGATCTGCTCGTAACGCTCGCGTCCTGCGCGGGTGCCGAGCACATAGCCGACGCCGAGTCCGACGACGAGTCCGATCTTCCCCTTCATGGGGTCTCCTCACGTTGTTCCGGCTGTGGTCCGTCCCGGGGGACGCCCGATCGCCCGCGTCTCCGCCGCGATCAGGTACCCAGCGTAACGCCGTATGCCGATTTCGGCATCAATCGATGAGAGGGTTGACACGGAGCCCCGGAGCGCACTCGCGTACGCCCCGCGCGCACTCAGTCCCAGAGGAGGGCGCGACGCAGGCGCTCGGCTTCCTCCGCGGCGTCCGGCACGACCTGCGCGAGCCCGGTGCCGGCCAGCCAGGCCCCCACCGCGGCCAGACCGGGAACCGCCTGCACAGCCTGACGCGCCGCCGCGCGGCGCTCTCCCGACCCGATGATCGATGCCGGCTGCGCCTGCACGAAGCGCCCCCGGTGGCCTGCCACGACCTGGTCGGCCGTCAGGGGAACCCCCAGGAGGGCCGAGGCCTCCCGGCGGGCGAGGTCGACCGCGGCCCCGTCGTCCAGCGCCGCCGTCGCCGCCGGCTCCCCCTGGGCGCCGAACGAGACGCGGACGACCTCCCGGTCGCCGGCGGCCTCCCGCACCCAGGACCACTTCGCCGTGGAATGCGTGAGCGCCTTCGCCGTGTGGCTGTGCGGCACCGTGAGCACGCCGGTGCCCCGGGGCGGGGTGCGCAGCGCGGGCGCGTCGAGCAGCAGACTGATGATCTCGATCTCGGGGGCCGGTACCGCGTCAGCGGCCGCGAGGGCGGGCACGGCGCCCGCGAGCAGCTCCCGCGCCCCGTGCTCGGAGGTTGCGACGATCACGGCGTCGGCGGCGAGTTCCGCCTCCTGCGTCGTCTCCTCGCCCTCGATCGGCTCCTCCGCGGCGGGTTCCTCGACCACGACGCGCCAGGTGGTGCCGTCGGTGGTGAGGCGACGAGCTCGGACACGGGTGCGCACGGTCGCACCGAGTTCGTCGAGGTCGGCCGCGAGGGCGTCGACGAGCACGCTCATCCCGCCGACGAGCCCCTCGACGGCGGCACCGGGAGTCTTCGCGCCGCGCGACGCCGCCTCACCACGGAGGGCCAGCACCGCCCCGGAGAGGGATCCGACGCGGGTCAGGGCGGCGTTGAGTCCGGGGGCGGCGACGTCGATGTCCACGTCGTCCGGGGAGGCGGAGTAGACACCCGTGGTGACGGGGGCGACGAGGCGGTCGCGCACCTTCTCCCCCATGCGCGAGGCGACGAGGCGGCCGAGGCTCAGCTGGTGGCCGATGGTGAGCGGCGGGCGCACCCGGTCGAGATAGGCCCGCCAGGCGCCCGACCAGCCGATGATGCGGCGGACGTCGTCCTGGAAGGGGTTGCCCGGGATGCCGAGGATGCCGCCGGCCGGAAGCGGAGCCGCGCCGCCGCCGGGGAGTCCGGCGAGCCACGCGCCTCCCGCCTGCGGCGTCACGACGCGGTCGGAGAGACCGAGGTCGTTCACGAGAGCCCGGACGTGCCCGCCCTTCGTCGCGTAGCTCTCCGCGCCCGCGTCGACGACGACACCGTCCAGCGCGACCCTGCGGATCACGCCACCCAGGGACTCGGACCCTTCGAGCAGCGTGACCTGCATGCCGACCTTCGCGCACTCCCGCGCGGCCACGAGTCCGCCGACGCCGCCGCCCACCACGACGACGTGCTTCCGTGCGGCACGGGCGGCCAGGTCGGCCGGTTCAGCGGGTGCGGGGTGCTCGGGGCTCATGCCTCCATCCTTTCACCGCCCCTGTGCTTCGAATCGCCCGATTGGCCGGATAATCGCCGCGGATGCCGCCAGGTGCGCGATCCGAACGGAGGTCAGGCCCGACCGCGCTTGCGCACCTCGCGGAGGACGATCTGCTCGGGACAGACCGTGGAGAGGAAGTCGCCGACGGAGAGGGCGAGGCGTTCACCGACGAGCGAGTAGAAGATGCGGTTGGCATCGCGACGTTCGGAGACGAGGCCCGCCTGGCGCAGCACGCTCAGGTGCCGGGAGATGGTCGGGCCGCTCGCGGAGAAGCGGGACGCGATCTCCCCGGCCGCGAGCTCCCCCTCCTTGAGGTCCTGCAGGATCTGCCTCCGGGTGGGATGGGCGAGCGCCGCGAAGATGTCGGATGCGCTGTCGGCCATGCTTGCAATATAGCACCTTCGCTAGATACAGTTTCGCCAGATAGCTAATTAGCGAAGGAGAACACCATGAAGGTCGCCATCACCGGAGGCAGTGGATTCGTCGGCCGCGCCCTCGCCGATCGCCTGGAGGAGCCCGTGGTGATCTCCCGACGCTCCGGCACGGACATCACCGACGTCGACGCGCTGACCGCCGCCTTCGCCGGATGCGACGCCGTCGCCCACTGCGCCGGGATCAACCGGGAGATCGGCGACCAGACCTTCCGCCGCGTGCACGTCGAGGGCACGGCCGCCGTCGTCGAGGCCGCTCGCCGCGCCGGCGTCCGGCGGCTCGTCATGGTGAGCTTCCTCCGCGCCCGGCCCGACTGCGGCTCCGCTTACCACGAGTCGAAGTGGGAGGCCGAGGAGATCATCCGCGGCTCCGGGCTCCCGCACACGATCCTGAAGTCCGGGATGATCTACGGCCCCGGCGATCACATGGTCGACCATGTGACCCGTGCCGTCCGCACCCTCCCCTTCTTCTGGACGGTCGGCTACCGCGAACGCACCGCCCGCCCGGTCCCCGTCGAGGATGCCGCGGACGTGCTGGTGGCCGCGCTCGAGGGCCGCATCCCGGAGCCGACGGTCGCCGTGATGGGGGCGGACGAGGTCACGCTCGGGGAGGCCATCCGCCGGATCGCCCGCGTCGCCGGACGTCGTCCCGCGTTCCTCCCCGTTCCGGCCTGGGTCGTGCGGGTGCTCGCGCAGCTCACCGAGTGGACCATGGTCGTGCCCCTGGTCGCGAAGGCGCAGGCGCGGATGCTCGCGGAGGGCGTCAGCGAACCGGCACCGTGGGCGCCGGAGCCGCCGGAGGGCATCCGCCCCTCACGGCCGTTCGACGACGCCAGCATCCGCGCGGCGCTGCCCACCGGGCGCTTCGGTCTTTCGGATCTGCGGCTGGTGCGCGCGCTTCGAATCGCCTGAATGGCTGCATCTGGGCCGCAGATGCCGCAAAGCAGGCGATTCGAACGGAGGTCAGCCGGCATGCACCAGCTCGACGATACGGGTGAGCTGGTCGGGGTCGGTCTCCGGGGGCACACCGTGGCCGAGGTTGAGGATGTGTCCGCGGGCCGCGCGACCGCGTTCGAGCACGTCGCGGACATGCGCCTCGAGCACCGGCCACGGCGCGCCGAGGAACGCGGGGTCGATGTTCCCCTGCACCGAGACGTCGGGGCCGAGGATCGCGGCGGCCTCGTCGAGGGGCAGCCGCCAGTCGACCCCCACGCCGTCGGCGATGCCGTCCAGCCGCATGTCGCCGAGGAAGGGGCCGGTGCCGACGCCGAAGTGGATCGTCGGGACCCCGATGCCGTCCAGAGCGGTCCGTGAGTGCGGCGCCACGAAGGTGCGGTAGTCGGCGGGGCTGAGGGAACCCGCCCAGCTGTCGAAGAGCTGCACGACCGCGGCGCCGGCATCGCGCTGCGTCTCCAGGAACCGCCGCGAGATCTGCGCCAGCCAGCCCGCGAGACGGTGCCAGGCCTCGGGCTCCGCGTGCATCATGCCGCGCGCACGCAGGTGCTCCTTGGACGGACCGCCCTCGACGAGATACGCCGCGAGCGTGAAGGGGGCTCCCGCGAAGCCGATGACCGGGGTGTCGCCGAGCTCGGCGGCGACGATGCCGACGGCTTCCGCGATCGCGCTGCCGTCGAGGCTGTCCGGATCGATCGCCGTGATGCGGTCGACGTCGGCCAGCGTCCGCACGGGGTTCGCGAAGACCGGGCCGCGGCCGGGCTCGATCTCCACGTCCACGCCGGCGAGACGCAGCGGGATGACGATGTCGCTGAAGAACACCGCCGCGTCGACGCCGTGCCGCCGCACGGGCTGGAGGGTGATCTCGGCGGCGAGGTCGGGGGTGAGGCAGGCGTCGAGCATACGCGTGCCGACCCGCAGCTCCCGGTACTCGGGCAGGGACCGGCCCGCCTGGCGCATGAACCAGACCGGAGCGGTGGCGGGGCGGTCGCCGGTGAGGGCGCGCAGCAGCGGGGCGTCGGAGAGTGCCATGCCCCCATCCTCCCATCCGGCGCCTAGGGAGCCGCCGAGTCCCGGCTCCGTACGCTCGGGTACAATCGAAGGGTGCTGCTGTGTGTGACGGCGAGTCACAAGACCGCCTCCTTCGAACTGCTCGAACGCCTGAGCCGCACCCCCGACGACGTCGCTCCCACCATCGTGGGCATGGCGCCGTGCGTGCAGGGTGCCGTGGTCCTGGCGACGTGCAACCGCTTCGAGGCGTACGTGGAGATGGACGAGCCCGTGACCGCGGCCGGCGCCATCGGCGTCGAAGCCGTGATCGAGGCCGTCGAGTCCGCGACCGGCATTCCCGCCGCCGACCTCGACGGTGCCTACGCCGTGCACTCCGGCCGCCGCGTCGCCGAGCACCTCTTCTCCGTGGCCTCCGGTCTCGAGTCCGTCGTCTCCGGCGAGGGCGAGATCGCCGGCCAGGTGCGGCGTGCCCTGAAGTCCGCCCGCAAGGACGGCACCACCTCCCCCGAGCTCGAGCGCCTGTTCCAGCGCGCGAGCCAGGCGCAGCGCAAGGTCAAGAACGTCACCGCCCTCGGCCGCGCCGGTCGATCTCTCGTGCGTCTCGCACTGGAGCTCGCCGACAGCCGCATCGCCGACTGGTCGGCCGAGCGCGTGCTGCTGGTCGGCACCGGAGCCTACGCCGCCGTCACCCTCGCGACTCTGCGCGAGCGCGGCGCCGTCGACATCTCCGTCTACTCCCCCTCGGGCCGCGCAGAGATCTTCGCGGCCAAGCACGACATCCGCCCGGTTCCGGCAGACGAGTACGCACGCACGGCGGCGCACTCCACGCTGCTGATCACCTGCACCACCGCGACCGAGCCCGTGCTCGGCCCGGAGCACCTGCAGCTCCCGGTCGGCCTCGCCGCCGCGGGCTGCCCCGTCAGCGCGACCAGCGGCACCACCGGTGTCCCGAGCCGGCTGGTGGTCGACCTCGGCATGCCGCGCAACGTCGACCCGGCCGTGGCCGCACTGGAGGGCGTCGCGCTGCTGGACCTGGAGACCATCCGCCTGCACGCCCCGCTCGAGGAGCTGCAGGCGACGGACGCCGCCCGGAGCGTCGTCCGCGAGGCCGCGGAGACCTTCCACGTCGTCGGTGCCCGCCAGAGCGTGACCCCGTCGGTGGTGGCGTTCCGGTCGCACATCTTCGAGCTGCTGGAGCGCGAGATCGACCGTGCGCGCGCCCGCGGCGACGAGGACGGCAAGGTCGAGCAGGCCCTCCGGCACCTCTCCGGCGTGCTGCTGCACACGCCGACCGTGCGGGCTCATGAGCTCGCCGCCGCCGGTCGCGCGGACGAGTTCGCCGCCGCGCTCGCGACGCTGTACGGGATCGCCCCTGCCGCGGACACGGTCGAAGACGCCGCCACAGCCTGATCCCGTGTGGGCGAGATGGGAGGCGCGGCCCTCCACATCACCGGAGACACCGCCGCCGACGCTGCGGAACGAGAGCCGTGTGCTGCGCGTCGACATGCTGATGGACCAGAGTGCGGGAGCCATGGGCTGCGCGAGGATCCGCGCTGTGAGAGCGTGGGGCACGAGGAGGCGCGAATGACCCAGGATCTGTACTCGGACGCGAGGCTGTACGACCTGCTGTTTCCGACGAGCGAGGCAGCCGTGGACTTCTACCGCGCCGAAGCCGACAGCGTGGGCGGTCGCGTGCTCGAGCTCGGATGCGGAACCGGTCAGAAGCTGATCCCGATCGCGGCCGACGGGCACCCGAGCGTCGGACTCGACCTGTCGCTCGACATGCTGGCTGTGGCACGTCAGAAGGCTGAGGAGCGCGGTGTGTCCGTCGAGTGGCAGCACGGCGACATGCGCGACTTCGACCTGGGCGACGAGTTCGACCTCATCTTCATCGCGGGCAACGCTCTGCTGCACCTGCACGAGGCTGACGACATCGTGCAGTGCTTCCGCGCGGCACGGCGGCACCTCGCGCCCGGCGGACGTTTCGCTTTCGACGTCTTCCATCCCGACGTGCGGCTCCTGGCTGACGCCGACGGGGTCCGGCGCCCGCGCACGACATTCGCCGATCCCGACCGCGGCGACGTCCGCGTCGACGTCGCGGACGCCTACGATGCCGCCGCACAGGTGACGCGCGGCACCTGGTACTTCTCGACGGACTCCGAGCCCGACTTCCAGACGGTGTCCATCGAGGTGCGGATCATCTTCCCCCAGGAACTGCCGGTGCTCCTTGCGCATGCCGGACTCCGACTGGTCGAGCGCTTCGGCGGCTGGGACGGCAGCCTCTTCGGGGCGGGCTCCTCGACCCAGCTCTGCATCTGCGAATCCGCCGCCCCGTAGTGAGAGAGGATGGGACTCATGGCCCTTCACATCACCGGAGACACCGCCGCCGACGCCCTGCTGACCGAGAACCCGACGGCTCTGCTGATCGGCATGCTGCTGGACCAGCAGATCCCCATGGAGACCGCGTTCTCCGGTCCGCTCAAGATCGAGCAGCGCACCGGCGCCGCGGATGCCTCGGCGATCGCGGGCATGGCACCGGAGGAGTTCCTGGAGGCCTTCCGGCAGACCCCCGCAGTGCACCGGTTCCCCGGATCCATGGCGACGCGGGTGCAGACCCTGTGCCAGGCGCTCGTCGACGACTGGGACGGGGACGCCGCCGCCCTCTGGACGCGCCCGTCGACAGGCTCAGGCCCTTCGACAGGCTCAGGGAGCCAGCCGAGCGGCGCCGAGGTGCTCAAGAGACTCAAGGCTCTTCCCGGCTTCGGTGAGCAGAAGGCGAAGATCTTCCTCGCCCTCCTCGGCAAGCAGTACGGGTTCACCGGCGAGGGCTGGCGGGAGGCCTCCGCTCCCTACGGCGAGGACGGTTCGTACCGCAGCGTCGCCGACATCGTGTCGCCCGAATCGCTGACGAAGGTGCGCGAGTACAAGAAGGCGATGAAGGCGGCGGCGAAGGCGGCGAAGTAGTGCAGCCGACCGGGGACGACGTCGCGGGGCTGATCGCCCGCTCCTCCCCGGCCGTGCGTCGCCGTGATGCGGAGACGCTGACCGCTCTCCTGCGGGACATCTCCGGACGCGAACCGCAGACCTGGGGCTCGATCATCGGGTTCGGCTCCTGCCACTACCGCTACCCCACCGGGACGGAGGGTGACAGCGGCATTCTGAGCTTCGCCCCCCGGAAGTCCGCGACCACGATCTACCTCCTCGACAGCGTGGACGCCCACGCGGAGGCTCTCGGCGCGCTCGGCCCGCACACGACAGGGGTGGGCTGCCTTTACATCAAGGACCTCGATCAGGTCGACCTCGACGTGCTGCGCGGGATCCTCGAGCGTTCGCGCGCCTGGGTCGAGTCCGGCGGCGACGCGCGTATGCACCTGACGATCACGTCGTAGCTCCCCCTCCTGTCGCCGAGACCCCGGGTTACCGCCGAGACCCCGGCGTGGGGACGTGTGGGGCCCGGGGTCTCGGCGGGAGGGCGGGGTCTCAGATGGTAGCCACCCCCTCCTCGACCTGCACGCGCCGCGCGTGCGCCGCGTGACGCCGCCACCGGCGGTCGTGCGTCACCGTGACGACGGCGGCGGGATGGTCGACGAGGGCGCCCTCGAGCTGCTCCACGAGCTCGGGATCGAGATGGTTCGTCGGCTCATCGAGCAGCAGCAGGTCGAACCGCGACGCCAGGGCCACCGCGAGATCCAGCCGGCGACGCTGCCCGACCGAGAGTGTCCGCACGTCGCGGTCCGCCTCCGGCCCGCGGAAGAGTCCATGAGCCAGGAGAGCGTCGTGCGCATCCGCCGGCGGCGTCCCCGTCCGCGCCGCGAAGACCTCGATGGCGGTACCTCGCAGGCGCGTGTCGACCTCCTGCCGGAGGAACGCGAACCGCACGCCGTCGGCGCGGAGGAGCGTCCCGGATGCAGGCAGGAGCTCGCCGACGAGGAGGCGGAGGAGCGTCGTCTTCCCGACGCCGTTCGGCCCGGTCACGAGCCACCGCGAACCGGCCTCGATCGTCCACTGCGACACGTCGAGCCGTCGTCCCGGTTCACGGAGGGAGACGGCATCGAGGGTCAGGAGCGGGTCGTCGAGCGGTGCCCGATCCTCTGCTGCGACCACGAACCGCAGCCGCTCCGGTGGAGGTGGGCACGGGTCCGCCCGGAGCCGCGCCAGCCTCTCCTTCGCCATGCGGATGCGTCCGACGGCACCGTGGTCGCGGCTCCGCGCCCGGAACGCGCCATGACCGAAGCCGTCGAGCTCGAGCTTCCGCGGGATCGCCTGCAGCCGGAACGCGTTGGCGGCGAGCAGCGACTCGGCCCGGGCGACCTCGGCCTTCCACTCCTCGTGGCGCGCGGCCGCCGCACGTCTCTCGGCCTCGCGCGCTCGCAGGAACCCGGCGTAGCCATCGCCGTAGCGGCGGATCCGACCGTCCTCCACCTGCACGACAGCCGTCGCGAAACGGTCCACGAAGTCGCGGTCGTGGGTCACGACCACCAGCGCTCCGCGGTGCGCGGCGAGTCGCTCCTCGAGCCAAGTCAGCGCCCGGTCGTCGAGGTCGTTCGTGGGCTCGTCGAGGAGGAGCAGTTCGGCTCCGGAAGAGAGGGCGACCGCGAGAGCGAGCCGCGCCCGTTCTCCGCCCGACAGCGCGGCCACCGGTCGCGCGCGGTCCACTCCGCCCAGCCCGAGCTGTTCCAGGGCGGTGTCGATGCGACGGTCGACGTCGTATCCGCCGCGGGACTCGAAACGGTCCTGCAACAGGGCCACAGCGGCCATCTGCTGCGCACGCTCGGCGGATCCCCCGGCGGCGAGGAGCTCGTACGCGCGGCCGAGGTCACGCTCCAGCACGCGGAGGTCGCCGAGGAGATCGTCGATGGCATCGGCCATCGACGCTCCATCCGCGAACACGGGGTTCTGCCGGGCATGAGCGATCCCGCCGGGGAGGTCGAGCCGCACCTCCCCGGATGTCGGCGCGAGAGCACCGGCGAGCAGATCGAGCAGCGTCGACTTCCCGGCGCCGTTGTCGCCGATGACGGCGAGGCGGTCGGCGGGTCCGACGGCGAGATCGATGCGGTTCAGCACGAGACGGTCGGCGAACCGGACGGAGGCGGCCTGCAGCGCGCACTCGCGATGAACGCGGGCCGGAGTGTCGGAAGGAGGCGAGGGTACAGGGAACATGAGGGGTCCTCTCCGGCGGCGCACGCGCACCGCCGGGATCTGCGTCGATGACGCGGGGAACAGGAACCTCGACCGCACCCTGCTCGGGTGCGGGTCGCTCAGGACCCACCGCGGAGAAGAGCTCTCGACGCGGCGTCCCGATCTAGCGAATCAGAGTACCCACGAGGAGCGACCATAGCAGGGTCACTCTGCGCCCGCCAGACCCCGCTTTCTCGGCGAGACCCCGACCTACCCCCACACGCGGCCCGGGGGCTCGGCGAGAACCCGGGGTCTCAGCGAGAGCGGAGGCGGGCGGGGACGGCGGGGACGGCGAAGAGGAGGATGATCGCGAGGACGATGCCGCGGACGATCCAGAGGCCGGGCTCCCAGATCACCTCGTAGTTCCCAGGGAGGCCGAGGAACGCGGCGATGATCGATCCCCACGACGCGCGGCCGCTGCTGTCCGTGTCGATCGAGAGTCCGCCCACGATGCTCAGCACCCCGAGGCTCAGCAGCACGATCGGCATGATGAGGGCGCCGGGCTTCGCCTCCCCGCGCGCGATCATGCGGATCACCGTCACGAGCGACACGAGCGGGAACACGAAGAAGAACCAGACGAGGGCGCCGAGCAGCAGCCCCACGACGATGAAGATCGGCACCCAGATCAGCATCCAGGGGCCTTCGTCCGCGATGAAGTAGTCCGGGTCACGGAGGATCGCGACGACGAAGCCCGCCAGGGTCCCGAGCGGCAGCACCGCGAGCACCCACCAGAACACGGCCTTCGGCACCCGCTTGCGCTCCCCCAGCCGCGCCATCACGATCTGGATGATGAGCGCCGCCGGGAGCGCCGGGATGCCGAACATCGCGATGATCGGGCCTGCGCCGTCGTTCTCGCGCAGGTCGAGCACCGTGAGGATCATCCACGACACGGCGAGCGCGCCGAGCACGATGGCCGCGACCGGACGCACGGGCGACGATTCCCCCCGTGCGTCGGCTCCCCCCGGTGCCGTCACGTCAGGCGCCGCGGAGGCGCTCCGCCAGGTAGGCGTGCAGCTCGTCGATCGGGACGCGCTCCTGTGCCATCGTGTCCCGGTCGCGCACCGTCACGGCGCGGTCGTCGAGCGAGTCGAAGTCGACCGTGACGCAGAACGGCGTGCCGATCTCGTCCTGGCGGCGGTAGCGCCGGCCGATCGCACCGGCGTCATCGAAGTCCACGGCCCACGAGCCGCGCAGCGTGTCGGCCACCTCGCGGGCGAGCGGCGACAGCTTCTCGTTGCGCGACAGCGGGAGCACGGCGGCCTTGACAGGAGCCAGGCGCGGGTCGAGCTTGAGCACGGTGCGCGTGTCGGTGCCGCCCTTGGCGTTGGGCACCTGCTCCTCGACGTACGCGTCGACGAGGAAGGCCATCATCGCGCGGGTGAGTCCGAACGAGGGCTCGATCACGTACGGGGTGTAGCGCTCGCCCGTGGCCTGGTCGAAGTACGTCAGGCTCTGGCCGGAGGCCTCGCTGTGGCTGGAGAGGTCGTAGTCGGTGCGGTTGGCGACGCCCATGAGCTCGCCCCACTCCTTGCCGGCGAAGCCGAAGCGGTACTCGACGTCGATGGTGCCGGCCGAGTAGTGCGCGCGGTCCTCCTCCGGCACGTCGAACTGCCGCATGTTCTCCGGGTCGATGCCGAGGTCGATGAACCAGTTCCAGCACGCCTCGACCCAGTGGTCGAACCACTGCGGCGCCTCGGCGGGCGGCGTGAAGAACTCGATCTCCATCTGCTCGAACTCGCGGGTGCGGAAGATGAAGTTGCCGGGGGTGATCTCGTTGCGGAACGCCTTGCCGACCTGGCCGATGCCGAACGGCGGCTTCTTGCGGCTCGCGGTGAGCACGTTCGCGAAGTTCACGAAGATGCCCTGCGCGGTCTCGGGGCGCAGATAGTAGAGGCCGGACTCGTCGTCGACCACACCGAGGTACGTCTTCACCAGACCGGAGAACGCCTTCGGCTCGGTGTACTGCCCCTTGGTGCCGCAGTTCGGGCAGGGGATGTCGGCGAGACCGTTCTCGGCCTTCCGCCCCTTGCGCGCCTCGAAGTCCTCGATGAGGTTGTCGGCACGGAAGCGCTTGTGGCACTGCAGGCACTCGACGAGCGGGTCGGTGAAGGTCGCGACGTGGCCGGAGGCCTCCCACACGCGCTTCGGCAGGATGATGCTGGAGTCGAGGCCGACCATGTCACCGCGACCGCGCACGAAGGTCTGCCACCACTGGCGGCGGATGTTCTCCTTCAGCTCCGTGCCGAGGGGTCCGTAGTCCCAGGCCGACCGGGAACCGCCGTAGATCTCACCCGCCTGGAACACGAACCCGCGGTGGCGGGCGAGGGCGATGACCTTGTCAAGACGGGACTGTTCGGCCACGGTGGCTCCAATGGTCGGATGCGGAGAATGCCCGTGAGCACGGGCACCCCCAGTCTATCCGGGGCCGGAGCGCAACCCCTGGCCGCGGGACCCGCGGGAGGAGTACCGTCCCACGCATGAGCACCACCGCGCACCCGCCCGCCTCCCGCGACGAGGACACCCGCTTCTTCGGGCAGCCGTGGTCGCTCGTGCACATCTTCGGCGTGGAGATGTGGGAGCGGTTCAGCTTCTACGGCATGCAGGGCATCCTGCTCATCTACCTGTACTTCTCGGTGACCGACGGCGGCCTCGGGCTTCCGGAGGCGGTGGCGGGCGGGATCGTCGGCGCGTACGGCGGCTCCGTGTACCTGTCCACCATCCTCGGGGCCTGGCTCGCCGATCGGCTGTTCGGCTCCGAGCGGGTGCTGTTCGTCAGCGCCATCGTCATCGTCTCGGGCCACCTCGCCCTCGCGCTCCTGCCGGGGTTCGTCGGCGTCGGGGTCGGACTCGTGCTCGTGGCCCTGGGCTCGGGAGGCCTGAAGGCGAACGCCACGTCCGTCGTGGGGACGCTGTACCGTCCGGACGACGAACGACGCGACGCCGGGTTCTCGCTGTTCTACCTCGGCATCAACCTCGGCGCCTTCCTCGGACCGATCCTCACCGGGCTGCTCCAGTCGACCCTCGGCTTCCACTGGGGGTTCGGCCTCGCCGCCCTCGGCATGACGCTGGGTCTCGTGCAGTACTCGTTCGGCCGCCGCGGCCTGCCCGCCTCCTCGCGCGAGGTGCCGAACCCGCTCCCCCGCACGCGCTACCCGCTGGTCGCCGGCATCGCGGTCGGTGCGGTCGTCGTGATCGCGGTGCTCGTGCTGACCGGAGTCATCCAGGCCGACAACCTCGCCACGATCGTGATCGGGGTCACCGCGGTCGCCGCGGTCGCCTACTTCGCGGTGATCCTCGGCAGTCGCCGCATCGACGCCACCGAGCGCTCGCGGGTCTGGGGGTTCCTGCCGCTGTTCCTCACGAGCGTCGCGTTCTGGTCGCTGTACCAGCAGCAGTTCACGGTGCTGACGATCTACTCCGACAAACGGCTCGACCGCGACCTGTTCGGGTGGGAGATGCCGGTGTCGTGGGTGCAGTCCATCAACCCGGTGTTCATCATCATCCTGTCCGGGGTCTTCGCGGCGGTCTGGACGAAGCTGGGGAAGCGTCAGCCGTCGACCCCGGTCAAGTTCGGACTGGCCGCCATCATCATGGGCTCCGCGTTCCTGCTGTTCCTGCCGTTCTCCGGCGGCGGTGCGAACTCGACGCCGCTGCTCGCGATCGTCGGCATCCTGTTCGTGTTCACCGTCGCCGAGCTGCTGCTCTCGCCGGTCGGGCTGTCGGTCACGACGAAGCTCGCCCCGGCGGTCTTCCACACGCAGATGGTCGCGCTGTTCTTCCTGTCCATCGCCCTCGGCACCGCCATCTCGGGCGAGCTCGTGAAGTTCTACGATCCGGGGAACGAGGTGCCGTACTTCTCGATCCTCGGCGGCATCGCGATCCTCGTCGGCATCGGACTGCTGCTGAGCGTGAAGCCGGTGCTGCGGCTCATGCGCGGCGTGCGGTGACGGCCGCGCCGCCGATCACGCGGTGAAGAGGTAGCCCCGACCGGCCTCGAAGCCGCCGATCGTGAGACCGCTGCCGAGCAGGCCCTCCATCTGCGCGCGCAGGCGCAGCCGCCACTCGTGCGCGGCCGCGGGGTCGGACTCCCGCATGCCCTCGATGTCGTCCGGGATCTCCAGCGTCTCGACGACCGCATCGTCCGCCGGGGGCTTTGCGATGTCCGCGAGGGCCCACTCGACGTCGAGGCGGTCGCTCTCGTCGCCCGCATCGCCGCCGCCGAAGATGCCGTAGCGGTTCACCGAGTAGCCCGTGGCGCGGGCGCCGAGGACGGTGAGGAAGAAGTGCGCGTTGCGGGCGACCAGCGGGTCGAAGGTCCACGTGATGCGGCCGACCTCGCGGGAGAAGGCCCACTGCCGCTGGTGCTCCTTGAGCTCCCGCCCCCATCCGCGCCCTCGGTACTCGGGCAGCAGGGCCGTGATGTGCGAGTGCATGGCACGGCGGGCCGGTTCGCCGAAGAAGGCGATCGAGGCGCCGACCATGCGCTCCTCGTCGCCCTCGACGTCGAAGAAGCCGACGACGTAGTTGCCCGACTGCTGCAGGGCGCGCAGGGTCCCGGCGTCCACCACGCGCTGCGGACCCCGGATGGAGTCGAGCAGGCTCTGGGCGTCGAGGATGAGTTCAACGGTGTCGAGATCGCGGATGGTTCGCACGATCCCAGTCTGCCCCTCCTCCGCCCGTTCGCGGAAACCGACCCCGGGTCACCGGTGCGGAAAGGCCTGTCCCCCGCCCGCGGCGAGCGCCTCCGCGACGATGCGGAGGTGGTCCTCGGCCATCTCCGCCGGCAGCGGCGGCAGGATCCCGTCCCAGAACGCGAGCACCGCGCCGCGTCCCTGCATCATGCCGGCCGGACGGCCCAGCGCCCACATGTGCATGTGCGCGGAGCCGTCATTCCAGCGGCCGAAGTGACAGCGGGCGACGCCGGGGATGCTCTTGACCGCCTCCGACACGCGCTGCATCAGCGGTCCGAGAGCGGCGAGCACCTCCTGCGGGGCGTTCTCGAGGAGCCAGTGCTCACGCGGCGCGACCCCGCCGATGAACGGCAGGCCGCCGACATCCCACCCGGCACGCACCTGCCAGAGGTCGTCGTGCCAGATGGTGTGCACGCTCGGACCGCAGTGGCCGCACTCGGCCGGGTCCCGCTCGCCGGCTCGGGGTTCCTCCGGCACGAGCATCGGCTCCAGCGGTCGCATCGTGATGCTCTCGAACGCCCAGGGCAGGCCTTCCGCGAGCGCCGAGGCGTCGAGCACCTCTCCGATCGGGAGCCGTCGGTGGTACGCGGAGTCGGCGGGGTGCTGCACGGGCGCGGAGTCGTCGGTCATCCGGCCATGCAACCACATCGGCCCTCCCCTCCGGGAACGCCGATAGCCTGAGCCGGTGGGTGCGAACGACGACAGAGCCAGGAAACGCCTCTCCCGTACCCCTCCGCGGTGGGCGGTCATCGCCGTGCTCGCGTTCGCGGGCCTGTGCTCGTCGTTCATGTTCACCCTCGTCGTGCCGCTGCAGGCCGAGCTGCCGCAGCTGCTGAACTCCTCCCGCGAGGACACCACCTGGGTGGTCACGATCACCCTGCTCGTGGCCGCCGTCGCGACCCCCATCTCCGGCCGTCTCGGCGACATGTACGGCAAGCGTCGCGTCGTCATCGTGCTCCTCGCGATCCTCATCGTGGGCTCGGTCATCGCCGCGCTCTCCGGATCGATCGTCGGCGTGATCATAGGCCGCGCCCTCCAGGGGGCCGTGACCGGCGTCGTCCCCCTCGGCATCGCCATCATGCGCGACGTGCTGCCGCCTGAGCGCCTCGGCACCGCGGTGGCCCTGATGAGCGCGACCATGGGCGTCGGCGGGGCGATCGGCATGCCCGTCGCCGCACTGCTCGCCGAGAACGCCGACTGGCACATGCTGTTCTGGCTCGCCGCCGCCCTCGGAGTCCTCGGGCTGCTGCTGGTGCTCGCCGTGGTGCCGGAGGACGTGCTCCGCTCCCCCGGCCGCCTCGACGTGCTCGGGGCCATCGGACTCGCGATCGGCCTCACGGGCCTGCTGCTGTTCGTGTCGCGCGGCGCCGAGTGGGGCTGGACGGCACCGCTCACCCTCGTCTGCGTGATCGGCGGCGTCGCGGTGCTGCTGCTGTGGGGCTGGTATCAGCTCCGCGCGAAGGATCCGCTGCTCGACCTGCGGGTCGCCGCTCGGCCCGCCGTCCTCTTCACGAACATCGCCGCGATCGGCATGGGCTTCGCCCTGTTCGCCTCCAACGTCACCTTCCCGCAGATGCTGGAGATGCCGGCGGTGGGCGGCGCCGGGTTCGGGCTCGACATGGTGGCCGCCTCGCTCGTGATCATGCCGGCGGGTCTGGTCATGATGGTGATCTCACCGCTGTCCGGATGGCTGGAGCGCACCGTGGGGCCGCGTCCGCTCTTCACCGTCGGCGCCATCGCGATCGTGCTCGCCTACGTCTTCGTGCTGCTGTGGTCGACCGAGGTGTGGCACATCTTCGTCGCCAACATCTTCATCGGCGTCGGAATCGGGTTCACCTTCGCCGCGATGCCCATGATCATCATGCGCTCCGTGCCCGCGAACGAGACCGGGGCGTCGAACGGGCTCAACGCGCTGTTCCGCTCCGTGGGCACCTCGACGGCCTCGGCCGTGATGGGCGGGGTGCTCGCGGCGATGAGCGTCGACGTCGGAGGCGTGGCCGTGCCGACGCGGACGGCGTTCGAGGTGTGCTTCTGGCTCGCGATCGCCGCCGGCATCGTGGCCGTGGTCCTGTCGCTGTTCATCCCGCGGCGGCGCGCCACGGAGCAGCACCCGTCGCTCCCGGGCTGACTCGCGCGGGGTCGGGGATTCGCGCCGGTCCGGGATTCGCGCGAGGTCGGATAATCGCGCGAGGTCGCAAGGATTCCCGCAAGATGTGCGACGTGCGGCGGATCTGCGACGTGCGGGCCGAGTCTCAGCGGGAGATCGTGCGCGGGTCCGGGTCATCGGCGCGCGGCGGCCGCAGCCGGGAGGGAAGCGGCCACGGCAGAGTGAACCGTGCGGTCGCGGGTCGGGTCATGTCCCCGAAGTCGTCGACCTTCACGACGATGCGCCCCGGCACGCCCTCTTCGTCCGGCGTGACCTCGAGGATGCGCACCCGCAGCGGGCGGTCGTCCTCTCCCTCGAGCATCCACGGATCAGCGAGCCAGCCGATGCCGTGCTCCTCCAGCGCTGCCTCCGCGTCGAGCCACTCGCCCGGGCCGGAGACCCTGCGCCCGAGGACATCGACGGCGACCCAGTCCTCGCCCTCCGGATGGATCCAGCCGAGCAGCTCGCCGTCGTCGCGGCGGTGCGGGGTCCAGGCATGAGGCATGCCCCGATGCTAGCCCGTGCCCCGCGCGATCAGGCGAGCGCCACCTCAGGCTCTCGCGCCGCATCAGGCGAGCACGCGACATCAAGCTGGCTGCGCCCCTGGGCGCCTGATGCCACGCGGATGCCTGCGTTGACGCGCGGGGCAGGCGTGCGGAGTCAGTGCGTGTACTCCATGAGCTCGACCCCGAGCACGCGGAAGGCGTCGTGCGCACGGAGGCGGTGGCTGATCGAGAGGTCGTCGAAGCACACGATCATCGAGTAGGCGACACCGGCCCGCGGCCCCGCGAGCACACCGGCCTCGGCGCGCACCCCCCGATCGCGGCCGGTCTTGTTCACGAACAGCAGGCCGTGGGCATCGTGCTCGTGTGCGAAGGGGTCGAGCCCCGTCGAGGCGGCCACGAGACTGAGGTCCTGGTTGAGGCTGAGCCACTCCGACACCTGGGCGCTGACTGCGGCATCCACCACCTGGGAGTTGACGAGCGCGGAGAACAGACCCGCGAGCTCGCGCGCCGACCCCACGGCGACCTGCGGGGCGTCGTCCGGACCGCGGCGGTCGCGGAACCGGTCGAGCAGGGCGGTGCGCCGCAGACCCAGTTCCTCGATGCGCTCGCGCACCCGGTCATGCCCCACCTTCTGCAGCAGGATGTTCACGGCGATCGGATCTCCGGCGGTGGCGGCCAGCACGGCGAGATCCTCCAGCGGCAGCGCCGGTGCGCGCAGATGCCGCCACAGGCCGGAGCTCTCCACGGCTTCGACGCTCGAGCGCTCGACGATCTCGAGAGGGTCGAGGGCGCCGGACTCGAACGCCGCCGCCACCTCGATGAGCAGGGGGACCACACCGAGCCCCGCGACGGGCATCGTGACGTGGTCGTCCCCCGCCAGCACGTGCACATGGGAGTCGAGGTCGACCACGTGCACCGACACCTGTGCCCCGGCGTTCGCCAGGCCTTCGAGAGCCTTCAGCGTCGACGTGAACGACCGCCGACCGACGGCCACGCGACGCGGCAGCCGGCGGGCTCCCGGCCGCTGCGAACGGCGACCGCTGGCCGACTCGGGCGCGCTCCCGGACGCTCCGGGAGCCGAGGCGTTCCGGAACGCGTCACCAGGGTCGGTCGCACCCACGCGTGGTCCTTCAGGAGGGGGAGGGATACTGCGCTTCCGGGAAGGGGCGCCCCGGCGGCAGGGCTATCGTAACCCCACCGCCGGGGCGCGTCTCACAGAGTGCGGAGGTTCGTCACCAGATGGTCACCCGGGAAGACTCCGGAAGCCATAGGGCGTCCTTCTCGGTGACCCCGAAGGCCTCGTAGAACGCGTCGATGTTGCGGACGATCTGGTTGCACCGGAACTCGTTGGGCGAGTGCGGGTCGATGGTCAGCAGACGCAGCGTCTCGGCGTCCCGGCTCTTCTGCTGCCAGACCTGCGCCCACGACAGGAGCAGCCGCTGCACACCGGTGTAGCCGTCGATGACCGGGCCTTCGACAGGCTCGGCCACCGCGGGATCCGCACGCAGCGACAGCTCATACGCCTTCAGCGCGATGCCGAGCCCGCCCAGATCGCCGATGTTCTCGCCGATGGTGAGAGCGCCGTTCACGTGATGCTCGGCGTCCAGCCCCTCCGGCACGAGGGCGTCGTACTGGGCGATGAGCTCTTTCGTGCGCTCCTCGAAGGCGGCGCGGTCGGCATCGGTCCACCAGTCCTGCAGGCGCCCCTCGCCGTCGTACCGGCTGCCCTGGTCGTCGAAGCCATGGCCGATCTCATGCCCGATGACCGCGCCGATCCCGCCGTAGTTCGCCGCCGCGTCGCGCCCCGCGTCGAAGAAGGGGTACTGGAGGATGGCCGCGGGGAACACGATCTCGTTCATCGAGGGGTTGTAGTAGGCGTTCACCATCTGCGGCGGCATGTGCCACTCGGTGCGGTCGATCGGCTTCCCGACCTTGTCGATGTTGCGGTCGTGCTCGAAGATCGCCGCGCGGCGCACGTTGCCGAGGAGGTCGGCCGGGTCGATCACGAGGGCCGAGTAGTCCCGCCACACCTCCGGGTGCCCGATCTTCGGCGTGAAGGCGTCCAGCTTCGCGAGCGCACGCTGCCGGGTCTCGGCGGTCATCCACTCCAGCGTCTCGATGCTCTGCCGGTACGCCTCGACGAGGTTCGCGACGAGCTCGTCCATGGCGGCCTTCGCCGTCGGCGGGTAGTGCCGCTCGACGTAGACCTTGCCGATCGCCTCGCCGAGCGCCCCCTCGGTGACCGACACGCCCCGCTTCCAGCGCTCGCGGATCGTGGGAACGCCGGTGAGCTGGGTGCCGTAGAACGAGAAGTTCTCCTGCACGAGCTCGTCGGTGAGGTAGGGCGCCGCCGCGTGCACGACCTTCGCACGCAGCCAGGCCTTCCAGTCGTCCAGCCGCTCGGGAGTGAGCAGGCCGCCCAGCCCTTCGAAGAAGCTCGGCTGCGCGACGACGACCTCGTCGAACGCCCGCGGGTTCGTCGGCGTCACGGCCTCGCGCCACGGGGTGAGGTCGACGCCGGCGAGGGCCTGGAGCTCGTCCCACGTCTTGAGGTTGTAGGTCGCCACCGCGTCACGGCTGCGCACGTTGTCCCAGTGGTGCCCGGCGAGCTCGGTGTCCAGGGCGATGGAGCGCTCGGCCTGCGCGGCGGCATCGGCGACACCGGCGAGAGCGAGCAGGCGCTCGAGGTGCTCCCGGTACGCCGCGCGGGTCTCTGCGAAGGTGTCGAGACGGAAGTAGCTCTCGTCCGGCAGCGAGAGTCCGGCCTGCACGAGCACCGGGAGGTAGCGCTCCGGGTTCCCGGGGTCGCCGTCGACGTAGAGGCCGATGACCGCCGCCCGGCCCTCCCGGTCGTAGGCGCCCACGGTGCGGAGGAAGGCCGGGATGCCGTCGATCGCGTCGATCTCGGCGAACGTCTCGGCCAGCGGGGTCACACCGGCGGCGGCGACGCGATCGGTGTCCATGAAGCTCGCGAAGAGGTCGCCGATCTTGCGGGCGAGAGTCCCCTCCTCCGCCTCCTGCGACTCCTCGACGATCGCGCGCACATCCTTCTCGGCCTGCTCGGCCAGCAGATGGAAGGAGCCCCAGCGCGCCTTGTCCCCGGGGATCTCGGTGCGAGCGATCCAGGCGCCGTTCACGTGACGGTAGAGATCGTCCTGCGGGCGGATGTCGGGGCTGAGGTCGTCGAGCGCGAGGCCCGCGGGAAGCACATCGGTCATGCGCTCCAGCCTATGGCCGGGGTCCCCCACGGTGTCCAGAAGAGGTCAGTCCCGGCGTCGGCGGCCGAAGCGTCGGCGCGTGGATGGCGCTTCGGCAGGGGCGGGCCGCGTCGCGCGGCGTTCCGCCCACGCGGCGACCTCGGCATCGACGTCGCGCAGCGGTGTCACGACGGGTGGCCCGCCCTGCAGCTGCCTGCGCGCCTCGCGCACGCGGCGGTTGAAGTCCTCGAGCACCTCACGGACGTCGGATTCTCTGCCGAGGAGGTCGAGCTGGCCGTCGAGCTCCCGGTCCTCGGTGCGCAGCAGGATCGCGGGAGGACCGAGCCCGGTCAGCCTCTCCGTCTCGATCTTCCGACGGATCCACCAGTCCGGGTCGTGGTGGTCTCCGAGCCCTTCGAGCGGCTTCCCGGCGCCCGGCAGGTCGTCGAAGTCGCCGCGACGGATGGCGACCTGGATGGCGGACTCGACGAAGGCGGCTCGATCGACCGCCGCCGCCGCGGACGGGGTGCCGATCTCGCCGTCGTCCTCAGCACCACCACCCTGCTGCCGTCGGGCCCGATAACGCGCGGCCGCCTCCCGGGGATCCGTCATGATGCGCCTCCGTCCGCTCGGAGCTCCTCCTTCACCCTACGTCCGGTCGAGGCCGGAGGTCTCGGGGGTCGACGACAGGTCATAGGCTCGGAGGATGGCCGCCCGCACCTCCCTGAACCGCGAGATCCTGCGCCTGGCCGTCCCCGCGCTCGGCGCCCTCATCGCGGAGCCGGCCTTCCTCATCGTCGACGCCGCCCTCGTCGGCCACCTCGGCACCGTCCCCCTCGCCGGACTCGGCATCGCCGGAGCCGTGCTGCAGACGATCGTCGGCCTCATGGTGTTCCTCGCGTACTCCACCACCCCCGCGGTCGCGCGTCGGTTCGGGGCCGGGCGTCCGGGAGAGGCGGTCTCGGTCGGGATCAACGGCATGTGGCTCGCGCTCGGCCTGGGTGCCGTGCTCGCCGTCGTCGGCGCTGTGTCCTCCCCCTGGCTCGTCTCCCTGTTCGGGGCGAGCCCCGAGGTCGCGGCCCAGGCGAACGAGTACCTCGTGATCTCGATGTGGGGTCTCCCCGCGATGCTCATCGTGTTCGCCGCCACCGGTCTCCTGCGTGGGATGCAGGACACCATGACGCCGCTGTGGATCGCGGGACTCGGCTTCGCGGCGAACGCCCTGCTGAACTGGCTCTTCATCTACGGACTCGGCTGGGGCATCGCCGGCTCCGCGGCGGGCACCGTGACGGCGCAGTGGGGGATGGTCGCGGCGTACGCGCTCGTGGTCCGGCGTCTCGCGACCCGGCACAGCGCCTCGTTGCGTGCCCAGCGGGACGGTCTGCGCCACACCGCGACGTCGGGCGGGTGGCTGTTCCTCCGCACCGTGAGCCTGCGCGTCGCCCTGCTCGCGACCGTGGCCGTGGCGACGGGGATCGGCACCGAGGAGCTCGCCGGCTGGCAGATCGTGTTCACCATCTTCTCGGCGGCGGCGTTCGCGCTCGACGCGCTCGCGATCGCCGCGCAGGCGCTGATCGGCAAGGAGCTGGGCGCCGGGGACGAGGAGCAGGTTCGCCGCGTGCTGGCGCGGACGGTCGCATGGGGGGCCTGGTTCGGGGTCGTGGTCGGCGCCGTCATCGCCGCCCTCTCCGGGGTGCTCGGCATCGTCTTCACCGGCGACCGGGCCGTGGCGGAGGTGGTGCAGCCGGCCCTGCTCGTGCTCGCGGTGGCGCAGCCGATCGCGGGCGTGGTGTTCGTGCTCGACGGCGTGCTCATGGGGGCCGACGACGCCCGGTACCTGGCGATCGCGGGCGGTCTGAACCTCGTGCCGTTCCTCCCCGCCCTGGGCATCATCGCCGCGACGGGGATCGACGGCACCGCCGGCCTGGTGTGGCTGGCCGTCGCGTTCTTCGGGGTGTACCTGCTCGCACGGCTGGCGACGCTGGGGTGGCGAGTGCGCTCCGGGCGATGGCTCGCCGCGTCCGCATAAGTCCTCCACAACCGACGGAGAGGACGACTTATCCCCCGCCGCCGGGCAGAGCGGAATACAGCACCCCGCACCCCTCGCGCTTCCGACGAACATGGAGCGACACTGAAGGGATGCTGGGGATGAACGACGCACAGGTATGGACGACGATCGGAGTCCTTGCCACGGGTATGTACGCCACGATCACTCTCATGGCGACCATGTTCGTGAGGATCATCAAGACGGAGATCGGCACGGTTCGCACCGAGATCGGTGGGATCAAAGGCGTGATCGGCGGGATCAAGGGCGAGATCGGCGGGATCAAGGGCGAGATCGTCGGGATCAAGGGTGAGATCGTCGGTGTGAAAGCCGAGATCGGGGATCTCCGGAAGGAGGTGCACGGCCTGAGCCGGCGCATGGACGGCCTCGACCGCGACGTCAGCGCGATCTCGCGACACCTGTTCGGTATCGATCCGGCCTGACGGAGCCGACCGGCCGCGCTGGTCACGCCGCGTGGCGACGGCACCACTCGTACATGATGACGGCGGCGGCGGCACTCGCGTTGATCGAGCGGGTCGAGCCGTACTGCGTGATCTCGATGTGACCCGAGGCGGCCGCCAATGCCTCCGGGGACAGCCCGGGCCCCTCCTGCCCGAAGAGGAGGACGCAGGAGCGCGGCAGGTCGGCACGGTCCACCGGCACGGCTCCGTCGAGGTTGTCGATCGCGATGACGGGCAGCCCTTCCGCCGCGGCCCAGGCGGCGAACGCGGCGATGTCCTCGTGGTGCACGACATGCTGGTAGCGGTCGGTCACCATGGCGCCCCGCTTGTTCCAGCGACGGCGACCGATGATGTGCACCGTGTCGGCGAGGAACGCGTTGGCGCTGCGCACGATGGAACCGATGTTCATGTCGTGCTGCCAGTTCTCGATCGCGACGTGGAACGGATGACGCCGCGTGTCGAGGTCGGCGACGATCGCCTCCATGCGCCAGTAGCGGTAGCGGTCGATCACGTTTCGCGTGTCGCCCTCCGCGAGGAGTTCCGGATCGTACTGGTCTCCCTGCGGCCAGGCCGACGGTCCTCCCGGCCAGGGTCCGACGCCGTATCCGGGCTGCGCCGGAGACCCACCGGGGGCGGTCGGGTCCGAGCTCTCGGGGCGCTGCGCATCCATCCCGCCAGGCTATCGCCGTGTCGGCCGACTCCCCGTCGGCGAAGAGATCGCCAGAAGCATCTCGCAGATATTTAGGCACACCGAAAAATAGGCTACGGTTTCGGTGTGCCTAAAAGTTCCGACGCCTCGCTGACCCCCGCTCGCACCGCTTCGCCGCGCCTGCTGTGGCTGCTGGGACCGGCGCTCGTGGCGGGTGTCGCCTACCTCGACCCCGGCAACGTCGCCAGCAACATGACCGCGGGGGCGCAGTACGGCTACCTGCTCGTGTGGGTGGTCGTCGCCGGCAATGTGATGGCCTGGCTGATCCAGTACCTGTCCGCGAAGCTCGGCGTCGTCACCGGCCAGAGCCTTCCGGAGGTGCTGGGCCAGCGGCTGCGCCGCCCCTGGGCCCGCCGTGCCTACTGGCTGCAGGCCGAGCTGGTCGCGATGGCGACGGACCTCGCCGAGGTCATCGGCGGCGCCGTCGCCCTGAACCTGCTGTTCGGCGTCCCCTTGCTATGGGGCGGCCTCATCACCGGCGCGGTGTCGATGGTCCTGCTCGCCGTGCAGAGCCGTCGCGGCGCCCGGCCCTTCGAGTTCGTGATCATCGGCCTCATGTTCGTGATCACGATCGGCTTCATGGCCGGTCTCTTCCTCGCGCCGCCGGATCCGGCCGGCGTGGCGAGCGGCCTCGTGCCGCGCTTCGAGGACACGGGGTCCGTGCTCCTCGCCGCCTCGATCCTCGGCGCGACGATCATGCCGCACGCGATCTACGCGCACTCCTCCCTGGCCCGCGACCGGTTCGGTGCGACGAGCGCCGAGACGACCGAGGAGGCCGCCCGGGTCGAGACCTCGCGGATCCGCCGCCTCCTCACGGCGACGCGCTGGGATGTGACGATCGCCATGGTCATCGCGGGCTCCGTGAACCTCGGCATCCTCCTGCTCGCGGCGGCGAACCTCGCGGGGGTCGCGGGGACCGACTCGCTGGAGGGTGCGCACGCCGCCCTCGCCGCAGGCCTCGGCCCGGTCGTGGCGACCTTCTTCGCCGTGGGGCTGCTCGCCTCGGGTCTCGCCTCGACCTCCGTCGGCGCATACGCGGGCGCCGAGATCATGCACGGCCTGCTGCACGTGCGCATCCCCCTGCTGGCCCGGCGCCTGGTGACGCTCATCCCCGCGCTGGTGATCCTCGGCATCGGGGTGGACCCGACGCTCGCCCTCGTCCTCAGCCAGGTCGTGCTGTCGTTCGGTATCCCGTTCGCGCTGATCCCTCTCGTCGCCCTCACCGCGCAGCGCCGGACACTGGGCGCGTGGGTCAACCGGGTGTGGACGACGGTCGCCGGCGTCGTGGCCTCGGTGCTCCTCATCGCCCTGAACGGCGCCCTGCTCTGGCTGGTGCTGACGGGGGCATGACGGCGGATAGGCTCGACACCATGTCTGCCGCCTCCGCCCGTCGCACCGTCCGCCTCCTCACCTGGAGCGGCTTCGCGACCGGCGTCATCGGCGGTCTGCTCATCGCGTTCCCGAAGGTCATCGGCCCCGCCAGCCCCTGGGTCCAGCTCGCCCTCGGCGTCGCGACCCTGGTCTTCGCCTTCCGTGCCCGCAAGGTGGGCATCGCCGAGGTGGAGGGCTTCGACGGGCGCCTGTCGCTCGCCGCCGCCCTCCTGGGGTTCCTCGTCCTGTTCTTCGCGGGGCAGGCGGCCGTGATCCTGCTCGGCTCCGCGAGCGCCTGACCCAGGCCGCGAGGCAGCCCGACCCGAACGCGTAAGGTTGATGGGTGGCATCCCCGGCAGCTGACGACTACCTGAAGACCGTCTACGCACACACCGAGTGGCAGGATGCGCCGATCACCCCCTCGGTCCTGGCCGCCAAGCTCGGCATCGCGCCGTCGTCGGTCACGGAGATGGTGAAGAAGCTCGCCGCGGCGGGACTCGTGTCGCACGTGCCGTACGGAGCGGTCCGGCTGACGGAGGCCGGGACCACCCGCGCCCTCGCGATGGTCCGCCGCCACCGCCTCATCGAGACCTGGCTCGTGCAGGAGTTCGGGTACGGGTGGGACGAGGTGCACGACGAGGCCGAGGTGCTGGAGCACACCATCAGCGACCGGCTGCTCGAGGGCATCGACGAGCGCCTGGGGCGGCCGCGCTTCGACCCGCACGGAGACGCCATCCCGGACGCGGAGGGCCGCATCGAACGGGTGCCCTTCGTCCTGCTCGCCGATGCCCCGGAAGGACACACCGGCCGCGTGCTCCGCGTCGACGACCGCGACCCGGAGCTCCTGCGGACCCTGGAGGCCCAGGGCCTCACCGTCGGCACGACCGTGACGGTGACGCCGTTCGGCATCGCCCTCGACGGCACCGAGCCGCCGTTGCCCGCCGCCGCCCGCGACGTGGTGTGGTTGTCGGCCTGACTCCCGCTTCGAATCGCGCACTTTGCGGCAAATCGGCCGGGGATGGGGCCAATCAGGCGATCCGAAAGGAAAGGTGGGGCCTCTAGGCTGAGCACATGGCACACCGTGACGACATCGAATGCTGGCTCACCGACATGGACGGCGTGCTCGTCCATGAGAACGACGCCATCCCCGGGGCCTCCGAACTCCTCGCCGGATGGGAGCGGAACGAGATCCCCTACCTCGTGCTCACGAACAACTCGATCTTCACCGCCCGCGACCTCTCCGCCCGCCTGCGCGCGAGCGGCCTGATCGTGCCGGAGGAGCGCATCTGGACCTCGGCGCTCGCGACCGCCGACTTCCTCGCGCAGCAGCTCCCCGGCGGCTCCGCGTTCGTCATCGGCGAGGCCGGCATCCTCACCGCGCTGCACGAGGCCGGCTTCATCATGACCGAGACGAACCCCGACTTCGTCGTCGTCGGCGAGACCCGCAACTACTCGTTCGAGGCCATCACGAAGGCCATCCGCCACATCATCAACGGCTCGCGCTTCATCGTGACCAACCCTGACGCCACCGGCCCCAGCGCCGACGGGGTGCTGCCGGCCACGGGAGCGATCGCCGCCCTCATCACCAAGGCCACCGGCAAGGAGCCCTACGTCGTCGGCAAGCCCAACCCGATGATGTTCCGCTCGGCCCTCAACAAGATCGGCGCGCACTCGAAGAAGACCGGCATGATCGGCGACCGGATGGACACGGACATCGTCGCCGGCATCGAGGCGGGTCTGCACACGGTGCTCGTGCTCACGGGCATCAGCGACCAGCGGATCATCGAGCAGTACCCCTTCCGGCCGGATGAGATCGTCGACTCGGTCGCCGACCTGCTGCCGACCATCACCGACTCGATCCCCACCCTCGACGAGGACTGACGTGGGCGCCCTCGACGACGGCGAGCGGGTCACGGCGGCGGATGCCGCGGCCTGGCGCGCCTGGCTCGAGGCGAACCACGAACGCACGGCCGGGGTGTGGCTGCTGAGCGTCCGCGGGCGATCCACCACCGGCGTCGGCTACGAGGACGCCGTCCGGCAGGCCCTCTGCTTCGGGTGGATCGACGGCCCGGTGCGCACGTTCGACGACGAGACCGGCGGCCAGTGGTTCTCCCCTCGACGGCCGGGGAGCGGCTGGGCGGCGACGAACAAGGCGCGCATCGCGGAGCTGGAGGCCGCGGGGCTCCTCGCCCCTGCCGGAATCCGCGCGCTGGAGACGGCGAAGGCGAACGGTTCGTGGACCGTGCTCGACGGCCCGGAGGCCGGCATCGAGCCCCCGGAGCTCACCGCCGCCCTCGACGCGGTGCCGGCGGCGAGGGCCACCTGGGATGCGTTCCCGAAGTCGGTGAAGAAGTTCGGCCTCACGCACATCGCGATGGCCAAGCGCGCCGAGACCAAGGCCGCCCGCATCGCGAAGATCGTGGCGGATGCCGCGGAGGGGAAGCGCCCATGAACCAGAGCGACCTGCTGTTCCTCGTCCTGATCCTCATCACGCTCACGTCGCTGGTCGTGTTCGTGGTGCAGTTCGTGCGCTCCCGCCGCCGCGGCGGCGAGGACGACGGCCGCGCCGGCTGGTGGGAAGGCCCCTGGGACGACGACGACCGCCGGCGCTGAGCCGACGGCCGCCTGGACGTCTCAGGAGGCGAGCGACGCCCCGGGGATCGCGGCGAGCAACTCCCGGGTGTACGGGTGCTGCGGCGTGTCGAAGATGCTCTCCGGGGTGCCGCTCTCGACCACGACGCCGCGCTGCATGACGTGCACCTCGTCGGAGATCATGCGCACGACGGCGAGGTCGTGGCTGATGAAGAGGTAGCTGAGCCCGAGGCGCTTCTGCAGGTCGGCGAGGAGGTCGAGGATCTGCGCCTGCACCAGCACGTCGAGCGCGGAGACCGCCTCGTCCAGCACGACGAGCTCGGGCTCCAGGGCCAGGGCGCGGGCGATCGCGACACGCTGCCGCTGTCCGCCGGAGAGCTCGTGCGGCAGCCGCTCGGCCATGGCCGCGGGCAGGGCGACCTGCTCCAGGAGCTCCAGGACGCGGGCGTGCCGGGAGGCCGCGGTGCCGATCCGGTGCACGCGCAGCGGCTCGGCGATCGACTGCTCCACGGTGTACCGCGGGTCGAGCGAGGCGTAGGGGTTCTGGAAGACGGGCTGGACGCGGCGGCGCAGCGCGAAGAGCTCCGTGCGACGGAGGGTCGTCAGGTCGGTGCCGTCGAAGAGGATGGACCCGGAGGTCGCATCCTCCAGTCCCAGCACCATGTTCGCCGTGGTGGACTTGCCGGAACCCGACTCGCCCACGATGGACACGGTCGTGCCGCGGCGGATCGAGAAGCTCACGCCGTCGACCGCCGTGAAGGTCTGCGGCTCCCCGGCCTTCGCGTTCCGGAGCGGGAACTCCTTGCGCAGGTCGCGGATCTCGACGAAGGGCACGGCGTCGGCGGCGATCTCGCGTGAGGGCAGGGCGTCGCGGCGGGACGCCAGGCTCGGCGCGGCCGCGAGCAGCTGCCGGGTGTACTCGTGCTGCGGGTTCCCCAGGACCTGCGCCGAGGTCCCCTCCTCGACGACACGGCCGCGGAACATCACGACGATCCGGTCGGCGCGCTCGGCGGCGAGAGCGAGATCGTGGGTGATGAGGAACACCGCGGTGCCCAGCTCGTCGGTCAGCTGATCGAGCTGGTCGAGGATCCGCCGCTGCACGGTGACGTCGAGCGCCGAGGTGGGCTCGTCGGCGATGAGCAGCCGCGGTTTGCAGGCGAGTCCCATCGCGATGAGCACGCGCTGCCGCATGCCGCCGGAGAACTCGTGGGGATACTGGGTCGCCCGGCGGGCGGCATCGGGGATCCCGACCATCTCCAGAAGCTCGACCACGCGGGCCTTCGTCGCGTCGCCGCTGGTATGCCCGTGGACTTCGAGCGCCTCCCCGATCTGCTCGCCGACGCGCATGAGGGGATTGAGGTTCGACATCGGGTCCTGCGGCACGAGGCCGATGCCGGCCCCGCGGAGGGACACCATCGCGTTCTCGGGGAGGTCGGTGAGCTCGCGGCCGTCGAACCGGATGCTGCCCGCGGTGATGACGCCGTTCTCGGGCAGCAGACGGTTGACCGCAGCCGCCGTGGTGGATTTCCCGGAGCCGGACTCGCCGACCACGGCGACCGTCTCCCCGGCGGCGATGTCGATCGAGATGTCGCTGATGGCGGTGACCAGCTCGGAGCCGGTCCGGAAGGCGACCGCGAGGCCGTCGATGCTCAGCACGGGCGGAGTGGTGCTCATGGGGTACTCGTTCCTTCGGGGTCCAGGAGTGCGGGCAGCGCTGCGCGCCAGAGGGTCTCGGTGGGGGCGACCTCGCTCGCGAACAGCCGGTTCGCGAGCAGGACGACGGCGGTTCCGGTGGCGGGGACCACGCCCAGGGCGCAGCCGGTGTATCCGGGGTGCCAGAGCATCCGGACCGGTCGTCCGCCCGCGGTGACGGTGTCGCTGCGCCAGCCGAGCGCCTGACCGGGGTCGGGGCCGTCGCGGAACAGCTCGGCCACGAGTGCCGGGTCCCAGAGGTCCGGGTGCGCCTCGGCATCGGCGAGCGCGACGCCGAGAGCGAGCAGGTCGTCGACCGTGCCGAAGAGGCCGGCGTGCCCGGAGACGCCGCGCAGGGCGTGGAAGCAGTTGCCGTCGTTGACGACACCGGTGATCTCCCCCTCACGCCAGGGGAAGTGCCGACGAGAGGTGAGGATCGGGTAGGGCGTGCCGGTGGCGACCATGCGTCGCTCGGCGGCATCCCCGTCGCCCGCGGATGACGCGACCGGACCGGAGACGGGCCCGTAGCCCGTGCGTGTGAGGCCGAGGGGCTCGGTCACGAGCTCGCGCACGGCGGCGTCGAGGGAGAGGCCGGTCGCGGCGGCGACGATGCGGCCGAGGATCAGGAAGCCCAGGTCGGAGTAGTGCCGTCCGTCGCCCACGCCGTAGCGGAGCGGGAGGGCATCTGCGGCGGCCGCGCCGTCGGCGTGCGTGCCGTCGAGGTACAGCGGCTGCCATTCCCACAGTCCCGCCCGGTGCAGCAGCAGATGGCGCACGGTGGTCCCTGGTGCGCAGGCGGTGCCGGGGACGAAACGGTCGACCGGATCGTCGAGTCGGAGGTCGCCCCGGGAGGCCAGCCGGAGGATAGCGGTGGTGGTCCCGGCGACCTTGGTGACCGAGGCGAGGTCGAACGCGGTGTCCGTCGTGACCGGCGTCCCCGCGAGGTCGGCGAAACCGCCGGCGGCCGTGTCCCGGCTCGTGCGGGTGGCGACACCGGCGACGGCTCCCCGCGACGCGGTCGGCCCAGCGAGGACGGCGGCGATCGCCTCGGCGGCGCTCATACGAGAACCCCCGTCCGGGAGCGGTCGAGCAGCACCTCGGCATCGGGGGCGATCCCGGTGATCCCCAGTCCTGCGGCCGGGGCGAGGGTGAGCCACTCCGCGTCGGCGGTGAGCCCTCCGGTCACCGGGGAGCGGCGCAGCCACGATGCCGCGTCGAGGTCGTGAACGACGTCCGGAGCGACGGCGGCGGCGAGATGCGCCGCGGCGGCCACACCCACGTGCGACTCCATCATGCAGCCCACGACGACGCCGAGGCCGGCGGAACGGGCGGCCTGCACGCAGGCGAGCGCCTCGCTGAGCCCGCCGGTCTTGGCGAGCTTGACGTTCACGAGCCCGGCAGCCCCGCGCGCGGCGATGTCGCGGACATCCTGCGCGGTGCGGACGGACTCGTCCGCCATGATCGGGGTGTCGACGGCGGCGGTCACCACCGCCAGCGCGTCGAGGTCGCGCGCGGCGACGGGCTGCTCGACGAGCTCGAGACCCACGCCGGCGTCCTCCGCCGCCCGGATGACGCGGATCGCGGTCCCGGCGTCCCACGCCTGGTTCGCGTCCACGCGCAGGGCGATGTCGCCGCCGACGGCGGCACGGACGGCCTGGAGCCCCGAGACCGTGTCGTGGTCCTGGGACGCCTTGACCTTGAGGCAGCGGAATCCCGCCGCCGCATGTTCGACGGCGGTCGCGGCCAGCGCGGCCGGCTCCGCCACCGACAGCGTCATGTCGGTGCGGATGCGCGCGGACGCGTCTCCGTCCGGGGCGAGCGTCTGTGCGAGCGGCTCGTCTCGGTGCTGCGCGGTGAGGTCGGCGAGCGCGCACGCCACCGCGCTGCGTGCGGCGGCGTTGCCCCAGGCGGCCGCGGCGAGGGCGTCCGGCAGCCCGGGATCGTCGACCGAGCGCCCGAGCACGGCGTCGGCGAGGGGACCGGCGACCACAGCCGCCACGCTCTCGGGGCTCTCGCCGGTGACGCGCCAGCTCGTCGCGGCCTCCCCGTATCCGCGGCGGCCGTCGGCGTCGGTCACCTCCACGAGCACGACGTCGAGGTGGGCCGTGCGACGGACGGCCGTGACGAAGGGGCGGGCCAGCGGCGAAGGCACCCGCAGCACGCGTATCCGTTCGACGACGGTCACGATCCCGCCGCCTCCGTGAGGGTGAGGGAGTCGATGGCCGCCACCGGCTCGGGCATCTGCAGCGGGCCGGCACCGGGCGTGATCGTGCCGAGGATGCGCGGCTCGCGCGCCCCCGTCCCGCCGGGGACGATGGCGGGGACACCGTGCAGGGTCGACCAGCCGATGAGCGCGAGGAGGATGGCCTCCTTGCTGTCGGCGGGGGCGCCGAGCTCGTCGGCCAGCACGACCTCGGTCTGCGGCAGCGCGGTCCGCAGCCCCTCCAGGAGCAGCGGGTTGCGGCAGCCGCCGCCGGACACCGCGAGGAACCCGATCCCGGCGGCCTCGACGTCGCGGGCGACCGTGCGGACCGTGAGCTCGGTGAGCGTGCGCACGACGTCGGGGACCGCGATCTCGCGTCCCTGCGCCGCGAGGTGCTCGTTCACGTAGGCGAGGTGGAAGTGCTCCTTGCCGGTGCTCTTGGGCGGAGTGAGGGCGTAGTAGGGGTCCGCGAGCATGGCGTCCAGCAGCGCCTCGTCGACCCGTCCGGTCCGGGCGATCGCCGCATCGTCGTCATAGCCGAGCGGGTTGAGGTCGTGCGCGACGATGACCGCGTCGACCAGCGCGTTCGCGGGGCCGATGTCGTAGGCGACGAGGCCGTCCGGGCGGACGACGGTCATGTTCGAGATGCCGCCGAGGTTCAGCGCCGCCGAGACGCCGGCGCGACCGCGGAGCAGCAGCTCGTCGAGGAACGACACGAGCGGCGCGCCGTGGCCGCCCGCGGTGATGTCACGGATGCGGATGTCGGAGACGACCGGCACACCGGTCCTCTCCGCGATCCAGGCGGGCTGCCCGATCTGCAGCGTCCCCAGCGCGTGCGCGCCGTCGACCCAGTGGTACACGGTCTGGCCGTGCGAGCACACCGCGTCGACGCCGCCGACCTCCGCCGCGATGTCGGCCGCCACCTCGGCGAACGCCTGCCCGATGAGGGTGTCGAGTTCGGCCACCTCGGCCAGGGTGGTCTGCGCCGGGGGCAGCGCGGCGATGAGGCGTGCCCGCAGCTCGGGATCGTAGGGGATGCTCGTGGAGGCGAGCACCGTGCCCCGGAGGTCGACGCCGTGCGCCGTGAAGCCCCCGTTGGTGGCGAAGTCGACGACGGCGGCGTCGATCCCGTCGTGCGAAGTGCCGGAGATCAGTCCCAGGACGCGCATCAGTTCTCCTCCAGTGCGGTGCGCAGACGGCCGCCTGCTGCCGCGAGTCGGTCGGTGGCCGCGGCGAGGTCCTCCCCGCGGCGGATCATGATCGAGGCGAGCTTCACATCCCACCCGGAGCTCTCCAGCGCGGCGGCCGCCGTGTCGCGATCGACAGCGGCGATCGTCCGCACCATGCGGATCGCCCGCTCGCGGAGCTTGTGGTTCGTGGCCTTCACGTCGACCATCAGGTTGCCGTAGGCCTTGCCGTTCCGGACCATCGCGATGGTCGAGAACATGTTCAGCACGAGCTTCTGCGCCGTGCCGGACTTCAGTCGCGTGGAGCCGGAGAGCACCTCGGGGCCGACCTCGACCTCGATGCCGTGCTCCGCGGTCGCGCTCAGCACGGTGCCGGTATTGCATGACAGACCGATGCTGAGCGCCCCGCGCTCACGCGCCCGCCGGACGGCCGCGATGACATAGGGCGTGCGACCACTGGACGCGATGCCGATCACGGTGTCGAGCGGGCCGATGCCGGTCTCGTCGATCGCGGCGGCGCCGGCGTCGGCGTCGTCCTCCGCGCCCTCGACGGGGTTCACGATCGCGCCGGGACCGCCCGCCATGATCGCGAACACGAGCTCCGGCGGCGTGCTGAACGTGGGCGGGCATTCGGAGGCGTCGAGCACCCCGATGCGCCCGGGGGTGCCGGCGCCCACGTACACCAGGCGCCCGCCCTGCGCCATGCGCGCGGCCGTCTGCTCGATCGCCGGGACGATCTGCGGGAGAGCGCGCTGCACGGCCGCGGGCACGGTGGCGTCGGCCTCGTTCATGGTCTGCGCGAGCTCGGCCACGCTCATCTGGTCGAGGCGGGCGTACCGGGGATCGCTCGCCTCGGTGGCGAGGGCGCCGAGGTCTTCCGCGATCATCGCTTGCCCCGGTTCCGCGGATCGAGGCTGTCGCGCAGCCCGTCGCCCAGCAGGTTCAGGCCGACGACGAGGAGCACGACGACCACGCCGGGAGCGATCATGGTCCACGGGGCGATGGTCACGAGGGTCCGCGCCTCGAAGATCATGGAGCCGAGCGACGGCGCGGGCGGCGGGGTCCCGAGTCCGAGGAAGCTCAGCGACGCCTCCGTCAGCACCGCCCACGAGAGCGACAGCGTGACCTGCACGATGATGATCGAGGTGATGTTCGGCAGCACGTGGCGGAACATGGTCGCCATCCGCGCCTGACCGGTGCTCTTGGCCGCCTTGACGTACTCCACCTCGCGCAGCGACAGCACGGGGCCGCGGGTCACGCGGATGAAGATCGGCACGTAGACGATGGCGATGGCCACGGCGATCGTGAACCAGTTGCGGTCGAACACCGACGCGAGCGACAGGGCGAGGAGCAGCGGCGGGAACGCGAACAGCACATTGGTGACCGCGGTGATCGCTCCGTCGGAGAAGCCGCGGTAGAAGCCGGCGATGAGTCCGCAGACCGTGCCGACCACGGTCGCGAACGCCACGGCGACCACGGAGATGAGGGCCGAGTTGGCGACGCCGGCAGCCACCCGGGAGAACACGTCGCGGCCGAACTGGTCGGTCCCGAACCAGTGCACCGCGGACGGCGGCTGCAGCCGGGACGGCGGGTCCTGCGCGAGCGGGTCGAACGGCAGCAGGCCGAACGCCGAGACGAGGCTCAGCACCGCGAGCAGCACGACGATGATGAGGCCGGCGAGACCGCTGCGGCTGCGCAGCAGGAGACGCACGCGCTCCATCGTGCGCCCGCCGCCGGGAGCGAGGGCCGGGGTCTGAGAGATGTCGGTCATGCGGCACGCACCCGGGGATCGATGACCCGGTAGAGCAGGTCGGTGAGCAGGTTGACGATGACGAAGGCGAGCGCGATCACCAGGACGGTGCTCTGCACGAGCGCGTACTCCTTCTGCTGGATGCCGAGCAGCACCTGGCGCCCGATGCCGGGGAGCGAGAAGATCTGCTCCACCACGACCGCCCCGCCCAGCAGGTAGCCGAACTGCAGACCGGTCATCGTGACGATCGGGACCAGGGCGTTGCCGAGCACGTGACGCACCTGCAGCCGACGCGGGGGCACGCCCTTCGCCCTGGCGGTGCGGATGAAGTCGTTGGCGCGGATCTCCAGGACCGCGGTGCGGGTGGTGCGCATGATGGGCGCGGCGATGCCGAAGCCGAGCACGATCGACGGCAGGAGCATCTGCTGGAGGTTCAGGGCCGGATCGTCGAAGAGCCGCGCGTAGCCCTGGCCGTTCGGGTTGAAGCCGAGCGACTGCGCGAGGATCGCGAGCAGCGCCGTGCCGAGCAGGAACGCGGGGATGGAGAGGCCGGCGAGACCGACGACCTGGCCGACGCCGTCACGCAGCGAGTCGGGCTTCGAGGCGGACAGCATGCCGAGCGGGATGCCGATGGCGAGCGCGATGACGATCGAGAAGATCGCGAGCTCGAAGGTGACCGGCAGCGCGGCGGCGGTGAGCTCGAGCACGCTGGTCTGGGCCCGGGAGGAGAAGCCGAGGTTGCCGGTGAAGATGTTGCCGAGCCAGGAGAAGAACTGCACGATGAGCGGCTGGTCGAGCCCGTAGTACGCCTCGAGCGCGGCACGCTGCGCCGGGGTGAGGGCCGCCGCCTCGGTGCCGAGGCCGGAGCTGATCTGGTCGCCGGGGATGGCGCGCAGCATCAGGAAGACGAAGACGGCGACGCCGAAGAGGGTGCCGAGGGCTGCGAGGATGCGTCGCAGCACGCTGTTGCGGAGGAGCTGTCTGAACATGCGCGTGGGTGGGGTGCCTGTCGTCGGGGAGGCGAGGGGGCGCGGACGTCCGCGCCCCCTCGTTCCACTACTGGATGGAGGTGGTCCGCAGGTACTGCAGCGAGCCGTTCGCCATCGGGGTGAAGCCGTCGACGGTCGAGGCCGTCGCGGTGTAGGTGTAGCTGGTGAACAGCCAGATCCAGGCGGCGTTGTCCTCGAGGTTCTCGGAGACCTGCGCGTAGATGTCCTTGCGCTTCTCCGGGTCGGCCGTCTCGCGTCCCTCGGCGAAGAGCGCGTCGAGCTCGGGCGAGGAGTACCCCGCGACCTGGTTCAGGTTGCCGGTGCTGGTGAAGTAACGGCCGTACATGCCGTCCGGGTCCGGGCGTCCGCCGTTGAGGGCGACCGCGGCGTCGAAGTCGGCCGCGATCCAGCGGTCCACGAACGCGCCGGACTCGAGCACCTCGAGGTCGAGCGTGATGTTCGCGTCGGCGAGCTGCGCCTTGAGGTTCTGCGCCTCGTTGACGGAGGTGGCGTACTCGCCCTGGGACACGATCGTCTTGACGGTGACGCCGTCCTCCTTGCCGGCCTTCTTCAGGTACTCGGCCGCCTTGTCGAGGTCACGCTCGGGGCACGGGCGCGCGTCGGGGTCGGACTTGAACGCGGGAGAGGTGATCGGACCGGTGACCTCGCCCTCGCCGAGCGCGGCGGTGTCGAGCACCTCCTGACGGTCGATCGCGCACTGCATCGCGAGGCGCACGTTCACGTCGGCGAGGTCGCCGCGCTGCGCGTTCAGCTGCAGGGCGTGGTAGCTGAGCTGCGGGGTGGTGGCGACTTCGACGTTCGCGCCCTCGGCCGTCTGCGCGACGAGCGGGTCGTCGAACACGGCCAGCTGCACGTTGCCGGACTGCATCGCCGAGACGATGGACGACTCGTCGGGGATCACGCGGAACTCGACGGTGTCGAGCAGCGCGGTGTCGCCCCAGTAGTCCTCGTTCTTGGCCAGGGTGAGCGACTGGCTCGCCTTCCGGTCCTCCAGCACGAACGGGCCGGTGCCGTTCGGGGTGGTGTTGAGCGCCTCCTCGGTGTCGTCCGACGAGAGCATCGCCATGTTGATGACGGCGAGGTTCGCGGGCAGCGCGGCATCGGGGGCACTGAGGGTGAGGGTGACGGTGCTCTCGTCGGTGGCCTCGACGGCGGCGACCGAGGCGAGGGAGCTCGCGGCCACGGCAGCGGTCGCCTCATCGGCGATCGCGTCCAGCGAGTACTTCACGTCGGCGGAGTCGAAGGCGCTGCCGTCCGCGAACGTGACGCCCTCGCGGAGGTGGAGGGTGACCGTGAGGCCGTCCTCGGAGACGTCCCACGACTCGGCGAGACCGGGGACGACGTTGAGCTCCTCGTCGAACTCGGTCAGCGTGCCGTACAGGTTCTGCAGGACGTTGACCGCCTGGAACTGGGTGGCCTTCCACGGGAAGAGGGTGTCGGGATCGCTCGTGACGCCGATGACCAGGTCGCCGCCGGCGGATCCGGATCCGGTGTCGGACGGGTTCGACGCCGGTGCGGAACACCCGGTGATGACGAGCGCCGCGGCGAGGCCCGTGGCGGTGAGGGCGCCGAGAGACGCCCACCGTGCTGTGCTCATTGCTGTTTCCTCCTGGCTGGGACCGCGTCGCCCTGGCTCGGATCAGGCGGTGCTGCCTGATGCCCCGCGAACATCGTCGGTCTGGGTAAGTACCAAAAGTACACGAAAGTACCTACGCGTGTAACAGAAGTTCCTCTAGTGTTATGAACACCGATCGGAGACCCCATGCCCCACGATGCCGCCCGCGACGATGCCGGCACCCACCTCGTGCTCGTGCGGATGCGCGCCCTCCGCCCCGAACTCCGTCCGAGCGAACAGCGCATCGCCGACCTGTTCCTCGCCGACCCCGCCGGAACCGCGGGGCTCTCCGTCGCGGAGCTCGCGCACCGCTGCGACACCTCGACCACGTCCGTCGTGCGGTTCTGCAAACGACTCGGGTACGAGCATGTGCGCGAGCTGCGCAACCACGTGCTGCGGGAGGTCGAGCGCGAGACGTTCGACACCGCCGCGCTCCCCGCCGTGTCCGGCGACATCGACCGCAACGACACCCTCGCCGACATCGTCGCGAAGGTGTCGCTCGCCGAGACGCTCTCCCTCGCCGACACCGCCAAGGTGCTCGACACCGACGCGCTCCGCGCCACGGTCGAGGCGATCACCTCCTCCTCCCGGGTGGACATCTTCGGCGTGGGGGCGAGCTCCATCGTCGGGCTCGACCTCCAGCGCAAGCTCACCCGGATCGGGCGGACGGCGTTGGAGTGGTCCGACCCGCACGCCGCCTGGACCTCGGCCGCCACCCTCGGGCCGGGGAACGTCGCGATCGCCGTCTCGCACACGGGCGCCACGACCGACACCATCGAGTTCCTCCTGCTCGCCCGGCAGGCGGGCGCGACGACCATCGCCATCACCAACCATGCCGGCTCCCCGCTCGCCGGTCAGGCCGACATCGTGCTGACCACCGCCGCGCGCGAGACGGGCTTCCGCTCTGGGGCCCTGGGCAGCCGGATCGCCCAGCTCATGGTCGTCGACTGCATCTTCATCGGGGTCGCGCAGTCCAACTACGATCGCTCGATGGAGGCCCTCCGCGACACCTTCGCCGCCGTGCATCACGTGCGCGCGGGCGGTGCCTGAGATGAGCGCGAGCCGACTCCGCGTCGGGCTGTTCACGGCGTTCGGCGGCCTCGGCGTGACCGCGGCGTTCGTCCCGGCCGTCCTTCCGTCCGCAGAGCACGCGACGGACGCCGACCTGAGTGCCGCCGTGCCCGTCCTCTTCGCGGGACTCCTCGTGGGCGTGCTGCTGTCGGGTCCGCTCCTGGTGCGCCGACCGCCCCGGACGACGCTCGTGCTGGGCAGCCTCCTGCAGGCGGTCGCCATCGTCGGTGTCGCCCTCGCGACGGATCCGGGCGTCTTCATCGCGGCCGCCGCGCTCGCGGGGCTCGGGTTCGGTCTCGTCGAGGCCGCGGGCTCCGTGGCAGCCAAGGCCGCCAGCACGGGGAGCGCGACCGGGGTGCTGAGCGCCCTGATGGGCACGGTCGCCGTGTGCGCCGCCGTCACACCGCTCGTGGTGGCGCTCGGGGCCGGCGCCCGTCCGGCCCTGGCGCTGCTCGCGACCGTACCCCTGGCGACCGTCGCGGTGCTCGCCGGCGCCACCACTCTCGCCCGTTCGACCGAGGCCCCGGCGCGACGGGACGCACGCTCCCTGCTCGTCCTCCTCCCCTTCGCGCTGGCTCTGCCGCTCTACGTCGGCGTGGAGACCGTCCTGTCGGGCTGGTCGGCCGTGATCCCGGAGCGGGCGCTCGCGATCGAGCCCGCCACCGCCGCCCTCGGCACCTCCGCCTTCTGGGCGCTGATGGCCGTCGGCCGCTTCGGCGCCGCCGCTCTCCGACGCGCGGCGGTTCCGCCGCTCGCCCTGCTGGCGACCGCGACGGGGGCTGCCGCCGTCCTCCTGGTGCTCGCCGGCGTGCTCCTCGGCGAGCAGCCGGTGGCGGCGCTGCTCATCCTGGCCGTGGTGGTGGTCCTGCTGGCCCCGAGCTACGGCCTCATCCTCGGACTCGCGCTCGACCGACTCGATCCGGCCCGCAGCGCCGCCGTCACCGGGGCGCTCGTGGCCTGCGGCGCGGTCGGCGGCACGTTCGTCCCGACGCTCGTCCTGCTGATCGGGCGCGACCCGGCGTCGAGCGTCACGTTCCTCGTGTCCGCCGTGTTGTGCGCGGTCATCCCCGTGCTGATGCTCGTGGCGTCACGCTCGGGGCGCGCCGTCCCGGCACTGCGGTGACGCACTCTTCCTCCCCCATCGAGCCTGCACGCGACCTCTTCACAGATGCCGGAATTCCGACCGGCGCCCGCACGGCGACCACGTATCGTCGAAGCCACACCCGCACCGAGGAAGGGAGCACCGTGTCCGCGGACACCCTCACGATCATCGTCAGCGCGATCGGCGTCGTGCTCACCCTCGGCGCGAGCCTGTTCGCGGCAGGGGCGTGGATGATCCGTCGCATCGACGAGCGTCTCGGCACCGTCGACCACCGGCTCTCCGCGCGCATCGGCTCCGTCGAAGAGAAGCTCGGCGCCCGCATCGACACCGTCGAAGAGAAGCTCGGCGCCCGCATCGACACCGTCGAAGAGAAGCTCGGCGCCCGCATCGACACCGTCGAGGAGAAGCTCGGCGCCCGCATCGATGCGGTGGCGGCGGACGTCACGGACCTGAAGATCGCCGTCGCCCGGCTCGAAGGGCCCCCGCGACACCTGCTCGTGTCAGGGGGCTGACACTCCCGTCAGCGCAGGACGAGGGCGGCGGCGCCGATCAGCGGCCCCTCGTCGCCCAGGCCCGAGCGGACGACGCGGGTGCGACGGGAGTACTCGTGCACGGCGCTGGCGGTGAGAGCCTGCTGGACGAGGTCGATGTAGTCCGCCGACACCCGCGAGAAGCCGCCGCCGATGGCGACGACATCGAGGTCGACGAGGGTGGCGGCATCGGCCAGCGCCTCCCCGACGGCGCGGGCCGAGCGCTCGATCGCCGCACGGGCGACGGCGACACCGGCTGCGGCATCCCGAGCCAGGTCCTCCCCGGTCGCGCCCGACCAGCCCTGCTCCCGCGCCCAGGCGGCACTGGCAGGTCCGGAGGCGATCTCCTCGAGAGTGAGCCCGCCCTCGCGGCGCACCTGGCCGAGGTGCCCGGCGTTGCCGCTCGCCCCGGGCACATACGCACCGCCGACGACGAAACCGCCGCCGACGCCGGTGGACACCACGATCGACAACGAGGCTCCCGCCTGCTGCGTCGCCCCCAGCCACGACTCCGCGAGCGCGAGCGCGCCGCCGTCGTGGCCCAGGACCGCCGGGACCTCCCGGCCGAGTGCGGTCGAGGCCGCACGGGCGACCGCGTCGACGAGGCCGAAACCCCGCGCGAGGGGCATGTTCACCGGCAGGATCTCACCGCGGGTCCGATCCACGGGACCCGCGCTGCCGATCCCGGCGCCGACGAGCTCCGCGTCGGCGGGAAGGGCCGCGAGCGCATGCCGCACGATCGCGTCGACCGCCGCCGTCAACGACACCGACGTCGCCTCACGGCCGGTGGGCTGCCGGCTGCGGCTGCCGGGGACGAGCGCGCCGTCGTCGGCGACGAGGGCGGCCTCCATCTTCGTGCCGCCCACATCGACGGCCAGCGCGTAGCGGGTCACTGCGGGTCGAGCCCGAGGTCGTCGAGGTCGAAGGCCGCGCGCCACTCCAGACCCTCGGCCTCGATGGCGGCCTGCGCGCCGGTCTTGCGGTCGACGATCACCGCGACGGCGGCGACCTCCGCGCCTTCCTTGCGGAGCGCCTCGACCGCCTTGAGCGCGGACTGCCCGGTGGTCGAGGTGTCCTCCAGCACGACCACGCGCTTGCCCTTCACGTCGGCGCCCTCGATCTGGCGACCGCGGCCGTGGTCCTTCGGCTCCTTCCGCACGACGAACGCGTCGAGCGGACGGTCGGTGCCGACCGAGGCATGCAGGACGGCGTTCGCGATCGGGTCGGCGCCGAGCGTCAGACCGCCGACGGCGACGACGTCGAGATCGGCGATCAGGTCGAGCATGATGCGGCCGATCGCCGGGGCGGCGCGGTGGTCGAGGGTGAGCTTGCGCATGTCGACGTAGTACGTCGCCTTCTTGCCGCTGGAGAGGGTGAAATCGCCGTGGAACACCGCCTCGTCCGTGATGAGGGCGAGGAGGGTCCGGCGGTCTGCGTCGAGTGCGGTCACGGCATCCAGTGTAGGAGGCACACCCTAGGCTGGACGCATGCGCTTGGCCACCTGGAACGTCAACTCCATCCGCACCCGCGTCACCCGCACCGTCGAGTTCGCCGTCCGTGAAGACATCGACGTGCTCGCGATGCAGGAGGTGAAGTGCAAGCCGGAGCAGTTCCCGTATGCACCGTTCGAGGAGGCCGGCTACCACGTCGAGGTGCACGGCCTGAATCAGTGGAACGGCGTCGCGATCGCGAGCCGGCTGCCCGTGACCGACGTGCGCACCGCCTTCGACGGCATGCCCGGGTTCGCGAAGGGCCACGAGGGCCCGGATGCCCCGCAGGAGGCGCGCGCCCTGGGCGTCATGGTCGACGGCGTGCGCGTCTGGAGCCTGTACGTGCCCAACGGCCGCTCGCTCGACGACCCGCACTACGCCTACAAGCTGCACTGGCTCGAGCAACTCAGGCGGTCCACCGCGGCCGAGCTGTCGGCGAACCCCGACCTTCCGCTCGCCCTCGTCGGTGACTTCAACATCATCCCGTTCGACCATGACAACGGGGATCCCGACATCGTGGTCGGCCGCTCCACCCACGTCTCCCCCGCCGAGCGCGACGCGTTCTTCGCGCTGACCGACGCGGGCGTGACCGACGTCGTGCGCCCGCTGCTCCCCGAGGGCTACACCTACTGGGACTACCAGCGGTTGAAGTTCCCGCGCAACGAGGGCATCCGCATCGACTTCATCCTCGGCTCGAAGACGTTCGCCGATGCCGTCACCGGCGCGTCGATCCACCGCAATGAGCGCAAGGGTGAGCAGCCCAGCGATCACGTGCCCGTGGTGGTCGATGTGGACTTCGGCGGCGACGACGCCGACGACGACCTGCCGATGATCTTCTCCTGACCCTTCGACAGGCTCAGGCCCTTCGACAGGCTCAGGGACCCCTCCCGTGCGGCTGATCGCGACCGACCTCGACGGCACGCTGCTCGACAGCTCATCCGCGGTGTCGCCGCGCACCCGTGCGGCGCTCGATGCCGCGCGGGACGCCGGTGTCGCGGTGGTGCCGGTCACCGCCCGCCAGCCCATCGGCCTTCGCGTGATCGCCGCCGACGCCGGATTCGACGGGTGGGCGCTGTGCGGCAACGGCGCGTACGCGACGCATCTCACCGAGGGCCGCATGCTGTTCGCCGAGGAACTGCCGCCCGCGACCCTTCGCACTCTCGCCGACGCGCTGCGCGCCAGCGTTCCCGGCCTGCTCTTCGCGAGCGTCCGGGAGGGCGGCGAGACGTTCATCGCACAGCACGGCTACGCGGCGATCGCGCAGCTGTCCGACCACAAGCGCGACCCCGCGACGATGGGCGGCGTCCCGCTGGACGAGGTGCTGGCCGCGCCGACGCTCAAACTCGTGGTCCGGCACCCCGAGCTCGCGCCCGCCGCACTCTTCGAGACCCTGCGGTCCCTCGGGCTCACCGGCTTCGAGGCCACGCTGTCCGGCGCCCCGTTCGTCGAGGTCATGGCGCAGGGCGTCACGAAGGCCACGGGACTCGCGCGCCTCTGCACGCACCTCGGCATCGATCGCTCCGACGTCGTGGCGTTCGGAGACGCCCTCAACGATGTCGAGATGCTCCGCTGGGCCGGTCACGGCGTGGCGATGGCGCACGCGGAACCCGTCGTGCAGGAGGCCGCCGACGAGACCACCGCGACCAACGACGAGGACGGCGTGGCCCGCGTGATCGAGCGCCTGCTCGGCTATCGGGCTATCGCCTCTCGGGCGAATACCTGACAAATCGATTCACCCGACACATCGATATTGCGGGCGGAGCATGCGGGTGGTCGTACCCGTCGCGTTCGCCACCGGCTGCACGTTCACCGTCCCCTCCAAGGTTCGAGAACCACCACGTCAGCGTTGTGCCACCGCTACCGCAGAAGTGCGCCGACGAGAGTGAAGATGCCAAAGCCGATGAAGAGTATCCCGACGATGAGCATCCTCATCGGCGTCCTCCCGGGCGGCATCGCATCATCAGCTAACGGCTCCCCGTACATCCTCTCCACGCCGTGATGGAAGATCTGGGAAACAGACCTGCGGAAGAGCATCAGGGCAAGCCCGATCACGATCAGTGTCGGTCCAATCACTGACTCAGCAGACACGTGCAGTCCCGGGAGCGAAGCTCATAGGTGGTGCCATCGGAGAACTGCTACCCCGCACACGCCGTGCGGCAGCATCCTCCGCTTCATCCCGCGATGGACTGAAGTCAACGAAGGTCTCGTCACAGAACGGTTCGCGAAGCTCGGACCAGTCGGAGCCCGAGAACCGTCCTGCCCCAGGCAGGAAGACCGCTTCTCCGTCGACGCTACGAACGTGAAGTACACCGTCGTCGTCCACCTCCCAACGCGCATCGCCAGCATCTCCCTCGCTGGCGTCAGCGACACAAAGCCGGGCGTCAGCAGACGTTTCGATGTGCCCTAATGAGATTCCCGACAGTTGGGCAGTTCCGTCCGCGTAGAGCTCGATGGTTGTGTTGGCGGCATCCGGGACGTCTGGGTCCTTCGATCGCTGCCAGCTGATCGGGAACTCGAACTGATCGCCGGGCCCCGGTGTCTTCGTGAGAGCAGGAATGACCAAGACCGCGCATATCACCACGAGGAAGATGGCCACCCCCGCCCCCACTACTCCCCACAGCACGGTTTTATTCACTTGCACGCGATCTCTCCACAGTGCTTCAGAATGAAGTTGTAGTACTGAGTACTGGATCGTATTGCACTCGGGGCTCTTCATGTCGCTTCATACTTCCGACCTTCGCCGTCGTGTCCGTTCGCCCGGTTCTGGTCCGGCCGCGCGTCGACGCGCGGCAGTCGGAGACCGAGGAGCGCCACGGCCCCGGCTCCCGCCGTGAGCACCGCGATGACGCCGATTCCGACCGCCGGCACCGTCGCCGTCGCCACGGCCCCGGCGACCAACGGGCCACCCGCGTCGCCCAGCTCCCGGCCCAGTTCCGCACTGCCCATCGTGCGTCCCATGCGTTCCGCGGGCGTCGATGCCGCCAAGTGCGAGAACGCCACCGGCGTCGCCAGGCCCACCCCGGCGCCGACCAGCACGCCCGTGACGCACAGCACGATCGGCGTCCCCCACAGCGCGGTGAGCCCGATGCCGAGGCCGATCAGGAGCAGTCCGCCGACCGCCCCGAGACGGACGGAGAGCCGACCGCGGTCATGCGCCGCGCCGGCGAACGGCTGCATGATGCTCGACACGATCGCCAGCACTGTGACGATCGCCATGCTGCCCACCGTGCCGAGCCCGGCCTGTCGCCCGAGCAGCGGGAGGAACCCCACGGCCACGGCGAGCGCACCGGTGGTGGCCGCCAGCACGAGGGTCGGGACGAGGAACCCCGGGGCGAGGAGCTCCCGTCCGAGGTCGACGAGGGTCACCCGCTTCCGGGGCAGCACCGGCACGGCGGGGACGGCGAGGAGCACCCATCCGGCTGCCGCGAGTCCGAGCACGGCGAGGGCCCAGAACAGTGCAGGGATCCCTCCCACGACCACGAGCACCGCGCCGAGCAGCGGGCCGAGGGCGTAGCCGAGACTCTTCCAGGAGCCGTAGCGCCCGAAGTACCGGCCACGCGACGCCCCGTCCGTCAACCGCGCCACCGCAGCGGACGAGGCCGGCGAGAACGCGGAGGCCGCGGCTCCCTGGCCGAAGCGCGCGATCACGAGACCGACCATGCCGGGGGCCAGAGCTCCGACGACCGAGAACGCGGCGAAGACCAGCAGCCCGCCGACGATCACCGGCCGCACGCCGACCCGGTCGCTGAGGGCGCCGAAGAGCGGTTTCAGCAACACCTCGGCGAGGTCGTACAGCGCGAGCGTGAAACCGAACGCCAGCAGCGTCCAACCGATGTCCTCGGTCTCGGCGCCGAGGGCCGCGGCGATGCCGTGCGCGCCGAACGCGGTGGTGAACCCGGCGAGGTAGAGCGGTGCCAGGCGCGGGCGCGGCGAGGAGGTCACACCTGATCCTGGCAGACCTCCGCCCGCCTTCTCAGCCGTGCCGCCGACGGCGTCGGAGCAGCACTCCTCCCGCAAGGAGGAGTGCGGCGGCCATGACCACGGCGAACGACGGGAGCTCGCCTCCGGTGGCAGCGAGGTCGTCCTGGCCCTGGGGTGGCGTCACCGCTCCGCCCGAGGCACCGGCCACGACCGCCAACGCCGCGCTCGCCACCACATCCCCCTGCCGATTCAGCGCGACCACCGTGTGACTTCCCGCAGGGAACCCCGCCGGAATGCGGAAATCATCCGAGAACGCGCCATCGATCCCCGCCACCAGCTCTCCGAGTTCGGTCGGCTGCGAGCGGAGCTCCAGCATGACGGCCTCTCCGGGCGCGAATCCGGACCCTGAGATCTTCAGCGCTTCCCCGGCGAGGATCGAGTCCTGAGAGAGGGCCAGCGCGGGAGGCGATTGCGGTGCCGTGCACTCCGAGGACAACACCACATCCCGTCCCGACAGGACCGCGCCGGACTCCAGACGGAAGGTGTCCGCCCCGAGGAGAGATTCCGCACCGCCGAGGTAGGCGGTGCAGAAGCCTGGCATCTCCACCCGCAGCGTATAGACCCCCGCGGGCAGCGAGCCGCCCGAGGTCTCGGGGGCGGCTCCCCCACCCAAGACGAATGCCCCTTCCGTGTCGAGTGCGGCAACCTCCTGCCATCCGGACGCTGTCCAGAGCAGTGCCGTGACAGTCGCCCCGGAGACCTCGGCGCCGCCCACGGTCGACACCGTGCCGCCGATCGCGCCACCCGGGAGGAGGTCGAAGTCCACTCCCGCGCGGTCGCCGCCCGCCGTGAGCACGACGGGGGTCGCCTGAGCCCTGGTCGCGACTCCGTCGAAGAACTGCGGAGCGAACCTCGAGTCGTACACGTTCGCCGTGGCACGCACCACGTACGTGCCGGCGGGGACAGCAAGGCGGTAGGAGCCGTCCTGCTGCGTATAAGCCATGCCCACGAGGATCTCCCCGCGGTACGCCTCCACGATCGCGTCATCGGAGAGCGCGCCGGACGTCCGCACCACACCCGTGATCATCCCGCTCGATTCAAGCGTCGCGTCGATGTCCTCGACGATCTGTCCCTGGGCCACGGCGATCGTCGTCGCGTCCTCTTCCCGCCGCGCGTTCTCCCAGTACTCGGAGATGCCCCGTCCACCGTCGGGAACGAACGCGACGACGTACTGCCCGGGCGGGACGGTGAGGGCGTAGGACCCGTCCGACGCGACATCCGCCTGCAGCGTGAACCCTGTCGCCGCGTCGCTGGCGGTCACCGATCCGGGTACGGGCGAACCATCGGCGGCCAACGTCATCGTCCCCTGGATGACGCCGAGTTCGGCGAGGAAAGCATCCACTCCCTCGGCGCTCTGTCCCGCGGTGACACGGACGGCGCTCGCCCTGCTCTCGTCGTAGGCGTCCTTCCAGAACTCGGCGGAGAGGGCCGGGTCCGCGGGTTCGAACCGGACGCGGTAGTCACCCTCGGGGAGACCGGCGACCCGGTAGGTACCGTCCGCGTCCGTCGACGCGAACATCGACATGGAGTAATCCGCGGAATCCACCCGTACGGTCACGCCTTCGAGCGGAGAGCCGTCCGCCTGCCGCATCACCGTGCCGGCGATCGCCCCGCCGAGCGCGAGGGTCGCGTCCACCCCGACGAGGGAATCTCCTTCGACCACGGGGAGACGCTGCGCGGCCTCGCGCGTCGGCGCACCATCCCAGAACTCGGAGACGAACTCCGTGCCGGTAGCGTCGAACGCCACGACGTACTCCCCCGCCGGGAGGTCAGGCACCAGGTACGATCCGGCGGCATCCGTCGTCGTGGACTCGACGACCGAGAAGTCGTCGGTCGACACCGAGACGGTGACGCCCGCGAGAGGCGAACCGTCCGCCTCCGCCGTCACCGTCCCCGCCAGGGACCCCCCTGACGCGGCACCGGCTGCGGTTGCGCCGCCCAGTGCGAGTGCGAGGGCCGCGGCCCCACCCATGATCGACCGAATGAACGCGCGTCGTCGCGCCATGTCCCCACCCTCCGGAGGAGGCCGGCGCAGCCCGGTGCTGTCGCGGTCGACCTCGAGCTCTGCCGATCCCGCGGCAACGCCTTCTCCGAAGGTAGACGATCGACGCATCGGAAAGGAATAGGCAGATCACAGGCGACGGTCTCCGTCGCACGGGGGATGCCGCGCGACAGCCCCCGCCCTACGGTGGAGGGATGGCCTTCACCCGGACGCCGACCCTGCGCGACCAGCGCGGCGACCTCCTCCTCGCGCTCGTCCTCTTCGTCGGCGCGATCCTCAGCGCTGCGCTCTCCTCCATCGCCCAGGTCTACGGCGACGAGCAGGCTCCGCTGTGGACCGCGCTCGTCTACGCCGTCGTCGTGGCGGCGCCGCTCGGGTTCCGCCGACGCTGGCCCGGCACCGTGGCCGTCGTGGTGTCGCTGGCCTACTTCACGGCTGTGACGATCCGGGTACCGGAGATCTACGTCGGCAATATCGCGATGTTCATCGCGCTCTACACGGTCGGCGCCTGGATGAACGATCGCCGGAAGGCCCTCGTCGTCCGCGTCGCCATCATCGTCGGCATGTTCGTGTGGCTCCTCATCACCATGTACCGCGACGCCATCAGCGAGGCCGACAAGGCGGACGTCGTCGCCGGGGCCATGTCGCCCTACGTGGCGTTCATGCTCATCCAAATCCTCCTCAACGCCCTGTACTTCGGCGGTGCCTATTACTTCGGCGAGCGCTCCTGGGCGGCAGCCGAGCAGCGCACCGTGCTGGAGGAGCGCACCCGCGAACTGGAGCGCGAGCGCGAGGTCACCGCGGCGCAGGCGGTGGCCCTCGACCGGGTGCGGATAGCCAGGGAGCTGCACGACGTCGTCGCCCACCACGTGTCGGTGATGGGCGTGCAGGCGGGCGCCGCGCGCCTCGTGCTCGAGAGCGATCCCGCCCAGTCGGCGCGCATCCTCTCCGGGATCGAGTCCTCCGCGCGGGACGCGATCCAGGAGCTGCGCCAGCTGCTGGAGACGCTGCGCACTCCCGGCGGCGACACGACCGAGTCAGCGTCGACCGTCTCCCTCGACGACATCGCGGCGCTCGCGCAGGCATCGACCGAGGCGGGTCTCCCCACCGCGTACACCGTGATCGGCGATCCGGTGCCCGTTCCCTCGCTCGTCGCCGTGAACCTGTACCGGATCGCACAGGAATCGCTGACCAACGCCCGTCGGCACGCCGGACCGGGGGCGACCGCGGACGTGCGCGTGCGCTACGACGACGACGGCGTGGAGGTCGAGGTCGTGAACACCGGCCGCGCCATCGCCCAGCTGCGACCCGGTCTCGGACAGCTCGGGATGCGCGAGCGCGCGGCGGCCTCCGGCGGCACCGTCGAGGTCACTCCGCGCGTCGCCGGGGGTCTGCGGGTCCGGGCGCGGGTGCCGCTCGGCACGGCCGTGCCGGAGGGCGCACGATGACCGCGCCGATCCGGGTGCTCCTCGTCGACGACCACGCCCTCCTCCGCGCGGGATTCCGCACGATCCTCGACACCCAGCCCGACATCGCCGTCGTGGGCGAGGCCTCGACGGGAGCCGAGGCCGTCACGCAGGCCCCCGCGCTGCGCCCCGACGTCATCACGATGGACGTGCAGATGCCCGACATGGACGGGATCGAGGCGACGCGCCGCCTCGTCGCCGACCCGTCGGTGGGCGCCGCGATCGCGATCGTGACGACGTTCGACCGCGACGACTATCTCTATCAGGCGCTCGAAGCCGGCGCGAGCGGATTCCTCCTCAAGAACGCGGGCGCCGAGGATCTCATCTCCGCGGTGCGCGCTCTCGCGGCCGGGGACGGCATGCTGGCGCCCGAGGTGACCCGCCGCGTCCTCACCCGCTTCGCCGGAGCGACCCCGGAAGCCGGCGCCGCTCCCGCCCGCGCGGTGGCGAAAGCGCCCGCGACGGCCGTACTCGCGGAGCCGCTGACCGAGCGGGAGGCCGAGGTGCTGACCCTGCTCGCCGACGCCCGCAGCAACGCCGAGATCGCCCGGGCTCTGTTCATCGGCGAGGCCACAGTGAAGACGCATGTCTCCCGCATCCTCCAGAAGCTCGGCGCCAGGGACCGCGTGCAGGCCGTCGTGCTCGCGCATCGGATAGGGCTGGCCTGACCGGAGGCGGACCGCTCCCCCGCGATACTCTCGGAGCCATGCCCGCCGCCGTCCCCGTAACCCGTCCGATCGTCGCCGGGATCGTCACGGCACTGGTCGGGTTCACGAGCTCCTTCGCGGTGGTGCTCACGGGACTCGACGCCGTCGGTGCGTCGGCGGCGCAGGCGGCCAGCGGACTCCTCGCCGTGAGCCTCGCGATGGGGCTCGCCTGCATCGTGCTGGCCTGGCGCTACCGGATGCCGATCACGGCCGCGTGGTCCACCCCCGGTGCCGCACTGCTCGTGGCGACCGGCAGCGTCGAGGGCGGCTGGCCCGCCGCCGTCGGAGCCTTCCTCGTGACGGCGTCCCTCATCCTCCTCACGGCGCTCTGGCCCGCGCTTGGCGCCCTGATCGCCCGGATCCCGCCGTCGATCGCCCAGGCCATGCTGGCAGGGGTGCTGCTGCCGCTCTGCCTCGCGCCGATCACCGGGGTCGTCGCGAACCCGTGGGGTGTGCTCCCGGTCGTGCTGACCTGGCTGCTCTTCGCGCGACTGACTCCCCGGTGGGCCGTGCCGCTGGCCTTCGCCGCCGCGGCCGCGGTCGTCGCTGTGTCGCTGGTCTCCGCCGGGACCCCCGTCGACCCGGCTGTCCTCCTGCCGCGGTTCGAGCTGACGATGCCGGCCTTCACGGTCGGGGCCCTGGTCGGCATCGCGCTGCCGCTGTTCATCGTGACCATGGCGTCGCAGAACGTGCCGGGTATCGCGATCATGCGCAGCTTCGGCTACGAGGTCCCGTGGCGTCCGGCGATGCTCGTGACCGGTCTCGGCACGGCGCTCGGCGCTCCGGCGGGCGGTCATGCGATCAACCTCGCCGCCATCAGCGCGGCCCTCGCCGCGTCCCCCGACGCCGACCCCGACCCCGCCCGGCGCTGGCTCGCCGGTGTCTCGACCGGAGCGTCCTACCTCGTGCTGGGCGCATTCTCCGCCGCCTTCGCCACCCTCGTGGTCCTCGCCCCGACGGCGGTCATCCCTGCCGTCGCGGGGCTGGCGCTGTTCGGCGCCTTCGGAGCGGCCGTCCAGCAGGCGATCGACGATCCGGGCGAACGCCTCCCCGCAGTGGTCACCTTCCTCGTCGCCGCCTCCGGCATCGCGGTGCTCGGGGTCAGCGCCGCGTTCTGGGCCCTGGTCGCCGGCCTGCTCGTGCGCACGGTGCTGCACGCCGGCCGTCCGCCCCGCGGCTGATCCGCCACGGTCCCCCCTGCGGGGGATGCCCCGCCCCGTCCGTGCTCAATAGCGTGAAGGTCATGCGGATCACCTTCGGACGGAGCACCACGACATGACAACCGGACTGCTGGAACTCTCCGGCATCACCAAGAGCTACGGCAGCCGCCGGGTGCTGGACGACGTGTCGTTCACGGTCGCGCCGGGCCGCCTCACCGGCTTCGTCGGCGGCAACGGCGCCGGCAAGACGACGACCATGCGCATCATCCTCGGCCTGCTGTCGTCGGACGGCGGACGGGTCGACCTCGACGGGGCGCCCCTCACCACCAGCGACCGCCGCCGCTTCGGCTACATGCCCGAGGAGCGCGGCCTGTATCCGAAGATGAAGGTCCTGGAGCAGATCGTCTACCTCGCGCGCCTGCACGGATTCAGCAAGCCGGAGGCGACGGAGCGGGCGACCGCGCTGCTCACGGAGCTCGGGCTCGGCGAGCGCCTCGACGACACGATCGAGTCGCTGTCACTGGGCAACCAGCAGCGCGCGCAGATCGCCGCGTCGCTCGTGCACGACCCCGAGGTGCTGATCCTCGACGAGCCCTTCTCCGGCCTTGACCCCCTCGCGGTTGACGTCGTCGCCGGGGTCCTGCAGGCCAGCGCGGCCCGCGGCGCCTCGATCCTCTTCTCCTCGCACCAGCTCGACGTGGTCGAGCGTCTCTGCGACGACCTCGTCATCCTCGCCGGCGGCACGATCCGGGCCGCCGGATCCCGGGACGGGCTCCGCGCCGAGCACGCCCGCGACCGGTACGAGCTGGTCTCCGCGGGGGACGCCGGGTGGCTGCGCACCGAGCCCGGGGTCACGGTCGTCGACTTCGAGGGCGGCTACGCGCTCTTCGACGCGGACGGCCCCGACACCGCGCAGCGTGTGCTGCAGTCGGCGGTCGCGCGCGGCGACGTCGCGAGCTTCGCACCCAAGCACCCCTCCCTCGCCCAGATCTTCAAGGAGGTCATCCAGTGAACACCTCGACCCCCGCGCGGAACGGTATCTGGCTGGTCGCCGAGCGGGAGATCGGCTCCAAGCTCCGCAGCAAGGCGTTCCTGATCTCGACCGGCATCCTGCTGCTCATCGCCCTCGCCGGCGTGCTGTTCGGCGGCTTCGCGAGCCAGAACAACGACGCCATGCCGGTGGCCGTGACCTCGGAGACCGCGGGCGCCGTGTCCGCCCTGCCCGACGTCGAGGTGACCGAGGTCGCCTCCCGCGCCGAGGCCGAGGAGCTGGTCCGCGAGGGCGACGTCGATGCGGCGGTGCTCGCGGGCGACAACGCCGCGGGCTACACGATCGTCGCCCTGGAGGATGCCCCCGGGTCGCTCGTGTCCGGGCTGTCGCTCTCGCCCGAGGTCGTCATCCTCGAGCCGGTGACCACCAACCCGCTGCTGCGCTACTTCATCGCGATCGCGTTCGGGCTCGTGTTCATGATGGCCGCGGCCACGTTCGGCGGCACCATCGCGCAGAGCGTGGTCGAGGAGAAGCAGACCAGGGTGGTCGAGGTGCTGCTGTCGGCGATCCCCGCGCGCACCCTGCTCGCCGGCAAGGTCATCGGCAACACGGTGCTCGCGATGGGGCAGATCCTCGCCCTCGCGGCCGTCGCCACCATCGGCCTCATCGTGACGGGTCAACGCGAGGTTCTGACCACCCTCGGCGCCCCCATCATCTGGTTCGCGGTGTTCTTCCTCTTCGGGTTCATCCTGCTCGCGGCGATGTTCGCGGCGGCCGCCTCCATGGTCTCCCGCCAGGAGGACATCGGCTCGACGACGACCCCCATCACGATGCTCATCATGGCGCCGTACGTGCTGGTGATCGTGTTCAACGACAACCCGTTGGTGCTGACGATCATGTCGTACGTGCCGTTCTCGGCTCCGGTCGGCATGCCGATGCGTCTCTTCGTCGGTGAGGCGCAGTGGTGGGAGCCGCTGCTGAGCCTCGCGATCCTCCTGGCGAGCTGCGTCGCGGCGATCGTCGTCGGCGCGAAGATCTACGAGAACTCCCTGCTCCGGATGGGCTCGCGGGTGAAGCTCTCCGAGGCTCTGCGCGGCTGACTCCCGAGACCCCGCTTTCGCGCCGAGACCCCCTGCTGCACGCGCGTGCAGCAGGGGGTCTCGACCTGTAGCCGGGGTCTCGGCGTCAGAGGAGGCCCTCCGAGAGCGTGGTGGGGTTGCCGAAGCGGTGGTTGGTGATCGACACGGCCTGCTCGTGCAGGAACGGGAGCATCTCCACCCGGCCCGCTCCGGTCACGGCGTGCGACCACACCGCGACGTCGGGGCTGCCGTCGAGGGCCGTGTGCAGCGCGCCGGCGTCGCCGCCCACGAGCCGCACCCGCTGCCACGACCGGGCCCCCTTCGCGGAGCGCTTGGTCCACGCGGCATCGGACTCGGTCTTCACGCTCACGCCCTGGGCCTTGAGCGCCTTCTCCACGCGGGACGGCAACGACGCGGCCGACACGGTGAACGGACTGCCGCTGCGCAGGGCAGCGGCGAGCACGCGGACCCCCTCGGCGAGCGGCGCGTCGTCGGCGATGCGGACGTCGACGGCCACGGGACGGTACCGGAACACGTTGCGCTCGACGCCGAGTCCGGACTTGTCGCTCACGGCTCCGAACTCGTCGGTCCACGCGCGCTCGTCGGCGGCCGCGGCACGGCGCAGCCACTCGATGCCCGCGGGGTCGAGCTCGGGAGCAGCGGCCTCCAGCAGCCCGGTCACCGCGGGGGTCACCGCCGCCCCCGGAGCCGCGGCGGGCAGCTCGCCCGCACGCCACTCGCCCAGACCGAAGAGGTAGTTCGGACCTCCGGCCTTGGCCCCGGCGCCCACGGCCGAGCGCTTCCAGCCGCCGAAGGGCTGGCGCTGCACGATGGCGCCGGTGATGCCTCGGTTCACGTACAGGTTGCCCGCTTCGACGCGGTCCAGCCAGGTCGCGACCTCGGCGGAGTCCAGCGAGTGCAGCCCCGCGGTGAGGCCGTAGTCGACCGCGTTCTGCAGCCGGATGGCCTCGTCGAGGTCCTTCGCGTGCATGATGCCGAGCACGGGTCCGAAGAACTCGGTGAGGTGGAAGTACGAGCCCTCGCGCACGCCGGTCTTCACCCCCGGTGTCCACTGCTTCCCCTCGTCATCGAGCTTCCGGGGCTCCACGAGCCAGCGCTCACCCTTGTCGAGAGTGGTGAGTGCGGTGAGGAGCTTGCCGTTCGCGGGCTCGATGATCGGCCCCATCTGCGTGGCGGGGTCGTCGGGAAGCCCGACGCGCATCGAGGTGACGGCGTCCACGAGCTGCCGCTCGAAGCGCTTCGAGTCCGCCACCGACCCGACGAGGATCGCCAGCGACGCGGCCGAGCACTTCTGCCCCGCGTGGCCGAACGCGCTGCGGGCGACGTCGGCGGCGGCGAGGTCGAGGTCGGCCGACGGCGTCACGATGATCGCGTTCTTGCCGCTGGTCTCGGCGAGCAGCGGCAGGTCGGCCCGGAAGGAGCGGAAGAGCTGCGCGGTCTCGTAGGCCCCGGTGAGGATGACCCGGTCGACCTGGGGGCTCGCCACCAGGCGGGTGCCGAGGTCGCGGGAGGCGAGGTCGACGAGGGCGAGCAGATCGCGCGGGACGCCCGCGGCCCACAGCGCCTCGACCATCACGGCGCCGCACCGCTGGGTGAGCTTCGCGGGCTTGATGATCACGCCGGATCCGGAGGCGAGGCCGGCCAGCACCCCGCCGGCGGGGATCGCCACGGGGAAGTTCCACGGCGGCGTGACCACGGTCACCTTCGACGGCACGAACTCGGCGCCGGGGATGGCCTCGAGATCCTTCGCGCGCTCGGCGTAGTAGTGCGCGAAGTCGATCGCCTCGCTGACCTCGGGGTCGGCCTCGGCGATCGTCTTGCCTGCTTCGTGCGCCATGATCTCCAGCAGCTCGCCACGGCGGGCGGCGAGCTCGTCGCCCGCGCGGTGCAGGACGGCGGCGCGCTCGGCGGCGGGGAGCGCCGCCCAGGTCTCGGCGGCGGACGTGGCGGCCGCGAACACGGCGTCCAGCTCGGCGTCGGTCTCGATGCGGGCCGCGGCGATCGCGTCCCGGCCGAGCGTCGAGGAGACCGAGCGCTGCAGGATCTCCCGGCCCCAGGCGCGGTTCGCGGCGAGCGCCGGATCGGTGTCGGGCTCGTTCGCGAAGCCGTCCGTCGTGTTCTCGGTACGCGGAGCCGTGCGGTCCTGCGTGCGGTTCGGGCCCGGCACCGACGGGTCGGCGACGAGCGCGGCGAGAGAGCGCTCGAAGCGCTCCCGCTCGCGGGTGAGCAGGGTCGGGTTCGAGGCCAGCTCGAACACGGCCGACATGAAGTTCTCGGGGCTCGCGTTCTCCTCGAGGCGCCGCACGAGGTAGGCGATGGCGACGTCGAACTCCGCCGGGTTCACGACCGGCGTGTAGAGCAGGAGACGGCCGACGTCCTTGCGGACGGCCTCGGCCTGCCCGGTCGCCATGCCGAGCAGCATCTCGTACTCCACGAGGGCACCCTTCTGCCCCTGGGTCCCTGAGGCCGCGCCCCCCTGGGTCCCTGAGCCTGTCGAAGGGCCGGTCACACCACGGGCCTTCGCGAGCAACCACGTGTACGCGATGTCGAAGAGGTTGTGACCGGCGACGCCGATGCGCACGGCGTCGAGCCGCTCGGGCGTCATCGCCCAGTCGAGCACGCGCTTGTAGTTCGTGTCGGAGTCCTGCTTGGTGCCGTAGGTCGCGAGCGGCCAGCCGTGCACCTTCGCGTCGACCTCCTCCATCGCGAGGTTCGCGCCCTTGACGACGCGCACCTTGATCGGCGCTCCGCCCTTGGCGCGGCGCGCGGCCGCCCACTCCTGGAGCCGCTGCATGGCGCCGAGCGCGTCCGGGAGATACGCCTGCAGCACGATGCCCGCCTCGAGGTCCTCCAGGCCCGGCTGGTCGAGGATGCTCGTGAAGGCCGCGATCGTCAGGTCGAGGTCGCGGTACTCCTCCATGTCGAGGTTGATGAACTTCTGCGTCCCGGTGCGGGCCCCCTTCGCCTCGGCCTTCGCCGCGAGCCGGTACAGCGGGGTGAGCTTCTCGACGACGTCGGCGACGGCCTCGTCGAACGACCACATGGAGAGCTGGCTGACGACGCTCGAGACCTTGATCGAGACGTAGTCGACGTCCGGGCGGGCGAGGAAGTCGTACGTGCCCTGCAGTCGGCGGCCCGCCTCGCGCTCGCCGAGCACGGCCTCGCCGAGGAGGTTGAGGTTGAGCCGGTTGCCGGTCTTGCGGAGCTTGGCGATGGCCGGGCCGAGCTTGGACGGCGTGGCGTCGAGCACGAGGTGGCCCACCATGGCCCGCAGCACGCGCCGCGAGATCGGGACGACGACGTTCGGGAGCTTCGGCGCCCAGAACCCGCCGGCCTTGATGGCGGCCCGGAGGTAGCCGGGCAGCAGCGTGGGCGTGATGTCCGACAGCTCGGCGAGCTTGCGGCCGGCGACCCGCAGGTCCTCCGGACGCATGACGCCGTCGACGAAGCCGACGGTGAAGTCCAGTCCGTTCGGGTCCTTGAGCACCTCGGAGAGGCGCTGGGCGGCCGGCTCGACCGGGTGGGTCTCGCTCTCGGCGAGCCAGCGCTGCACGAGCGCGGCGACCTCTTCGGTGCGGGGGGTGGTGTCGTCGATGACGGTCATGGGGCGGGGGTACCTTCCTCGGCCTCGCACACCCGGGTGTCGTGTGCGGCTGGATCATTGTCCAGCCAGCCAGTAGGCTCCGTCTATCAACCGATTCGAGTGGATTCTGTTCACTCATCCCGAACGATCGGAACCGTCGTGCTCGACGTCCACCGCCTGCGTCTGCTCGTGGAACTGTCGCGCCGCGGCACGCTCTCCGCGGTGGCCGACGCGCTGTCCTACAGCAAGGCGTCCGTGTCCCAACAGCTCGCCGCACTGGAGCGTGATGTCGGGGTGCCACTGCTGCGTCGGGTCGGTCGCGGGGTGCAGTTCACGCCGCAGGGGAACGTGCTGGTCGCCGAGGCCATCGGCATCCTCGATCAGCTCGAGCACGCCCAGGTCGCCGTCGCCGAGTCGCTCACCGAGGTGACCGGAACCGTGCGCCTCGCGGTGTTCCAGTCCACCGCGCACTCCCTGCTGCCCCGCGCCCTCGCGGCCCTCGGCGAGCGCCACCCCGCCCTGCGCGTCGAGGTGACCGAGCGCGACCCGGAATCCGGCCTGGTGGGCGTCTCCAGCCGCGACTACGACCTCATCCTCGCCGAGCAGTATCCGGGGCGCACACGCCCCATCCACGCCGACCTCGACCGTGTCGTGCTCGCCCACGACGCCATCGCCCTCGCCCGGCGCCCCGGAGCTGCGGGAGCTGCCGACCCCGTCGCCGCCCTGTGGGCCACCCGCGCGGAGCCGTGGGTGCTCGAGCCTGCCGGCACGGCGTCCCGCGCGTGGGCCGAGCAGCTCTGTCGCACCGCCGGGTTCGAGCCCGACGTGCGCTTCGAGCTCGCCGACCTCACCGCGCACGTCCGGCTCATCCACGCCGGGCTCGCGGTCGGGCTCCTCCCCGAGCTCGTGTGGGCAGGCGACACCCCGACGGTCGACCTCGCCCCGCTCCCGCAGGAACCGCGCCGGGAGATCTTCTCCTCCGCGCGGCGGGTGTCCGCGGACGCCCCCTCGATCCGCGCCGTCCGCGCCGCGCTCGCCGACGCGGCCTCCCGCAACCTCCTGGACTGACGCGAACCGACCTCCGGGAATATGCATGCACATGCATCGGTTCATCCCCCGTGTACGCGGACGACGGTGTCCGATCCCCTCCGTCCGAAAGGCACTTCCGTGAGCACTCCCGTCATCGACCGCACCGCCCCGACCGAGCACCCCGTCCTCGACGTCCTCGCCGGCCGCTGGAGCCCCCGCGCGTACGACGCGCAGCATCCGATCGACGAGGCCAAGCTCGCCACCGCCCTCGAGGCCGCACGCTGGAGCCCCTCCGCCAACAACATCCAGCCGTGGCGCTTCATCGTCGCCCGCCGCGGCACCGCCCTGCACGCCCAGATCGTCGACGCGCTCATGGGCTTCAACCAGGCCTGGGCCGGCAACGCGGCCGTGCTCGTCGTCGCGATCGCCGAGACCGCGACCGCCGACGGCACGCCGATCAGCCACGCGTTCTACGACCTCGGCCAGGCCGTGGCGCACTTCTCCGTGCAGGCCCACCACGACGGCCTCGTCGTGCACCAGATGAGCGGCTTCGACCCCGAGGTCGTCCGCGAGTTCGCCGACCTGGAGGCGCGCTTCACCCCCGCCACCGTCATCGCCGTCGGCGAGTTCGGCGACATCGAGGCCCTGCCGGAGGTGCTGCAGGAGCGCGAGGTCGCCCCGCGCGTGCGTCGTCCGATCGCGGAGACGGTCGTCCTCAGCGCCTGAGCATCGACACTCGAAAGGCCCGGTATGCGTCGCGCATACCGGGCCTTCTCGCTGTGTGCCAGTCGGGATCAGTCGTCGAGCAGCTCCGCCTCGATCACGTCGTCCTCCTCGACCTCCGGCTCGGGGGTCGTGGCCGTGAGCACGAGGCCCGTACCGTCGGCCGCCACGTCCACCCGGACGGTGTCACCGTCGTGCACGCCACCCGAGAGGAGGGCGGTCGCCAGCTTGTTCTGCACCTCGGTCTGGATGAGGCGACGCAGCGGGCGGGCGCCGAACACCGGGTCGTAGCCACGCTCGGCCAGCCACGACCGCGCCCCGGGAGTGACCGCCAGCGTGAGGCGACGGTCGCGCAGCCGGTCGTGCAGCTGGTCGACCGACAGCTCCACGATCTGCGCGAGGTCGTCCTCGGTGAGCGCCTGGAACATCACGATGTCATCGAGACGGTTCAGGAACTCCGGCCGGAATGCCTGGCGCACGAGCGCCATCACCTGCTCCCGCTTCTCCTCCACGGAGAGCACGGGGTCGATGAGGATCGGCGAGCCCAGGTTGGAGGTCAGGATGAGGATCACGTTCGAGAAGTCGACCGTGCGCCCCTGCCCGTCGGTCAGCCGACCGTCGTCGAGCACCTGCAGCAGCACGTCGAACACCTCGGGGTGCGCCTTCTCGACCTCGTCGAGCAGGATCACGCTGTACGGACGCCGCCGCACGGCCTCGGTGAGCTGACCGCCCTGCTCGTAGCCGACATAGCCGGGAGGGGCACCGACGAGCCGGGAGACCGAGTGCTTCTCGCCGTACTCCGACATGTCGATGCGCACCATGGCGTGCTCGTCGTCGAAGAGGAACTGCGCGAGCGCCTTGGCCAGCTCGGTCTTGCCGACGCCGGTCGGTCCGAGGAAGAGGAACGAGCCCGTGGGGCGACCGGGATCGCTGATGCCCGCGCGCGAGCGGCGCACGGCGTCGGACACCGCCTTGACGGCGTCCTTCTGGCCGATGAGGCGCTTGCCGAGCTCGTTCTCCAGGTGCAGCAGCTTCTCGCTCTCCCCCTGCAGCAGCCGCCCGACCGGGATGCCCGTCCAGGCCGCGATCACTGCCGCGATGTCCTCCTCGGTGACCTGCTCATTCACCATGCGCGGCTCGCTCGAGGCGGTGGCCTCGGCCTGCTCCGCCTCCGCGATGTCACGCTCCAAGCGCTTGATCGTCTCGTACTCGAGCTTCGACGCCTTCGTGTAGTCGGCGTTGCGCATCGCGAGGTCGCGCTGGGTGATCGCGTCGTCGAGCTGCTTCTTCAGCTCCCCGACCCGGTTCAGGCCCTGCCGCTCGCGCGCCCACCGGGCTTCGAGTCCGGCGAGCTCCTTCTCGAGCTCGACGAGGTTCTCCCGGAGGGTGCCGAGACGCTCCTTGGACGCGGCGTCCTTCTCCCGCTTGAGCGCGAGCTCCTCCAGCTTCAGCCGGTCGACCTGGCGCTTGAGCTGGTCGATCTCGACCGGAGAGGAGTCGATCTCCATCTTCAGTCGCGACATCGACTCGTCGATCAGGTCGATGGCCTTGTCCGGAAGCTGCCGCGCGGGCAGATAGCGGTTGGAGAGGGAGGCCGCGGCCACGAGGGCGCTGTCGGAGATGGTCACCCCGTGGTGCGCCTCGTAGCGGCCCTTGAGCCCGCGGAGGATCGCGATCGTGTCCTCGACGGTCGGTTCGCCCACGTACACCTGCTGGAAGCGGCGCTCGAGGGCGGCGTCCTTCTCGATGAACTCGCGGTACTCGTTGAGCGTGGTGGCGCCGATGAGCCGCAGCTCGCCGCGGGCCAGCATCGGCTTGAGCATGTTCGACGCCGCGACCGAGCCCTCGCCGCCGCCCGCACCCATGAGCACGTGCAGCTCGTCGATGAACGTGATGACCTGGCCGTCCGACTCGGTGATCTCCTTGAGGACCTGCTTCAGGCGCTCCTCGAACTGGCCGCGGTACATGGCGCCCGCGACGAGGGCGGAGATGTCGAGCGAGACGAGCTCCTTGTCCTTGAGGGACTCCGCGACGTCGCCCGCGACGATGCGCTGCGCGAGCCCTTCGACCACCGCCGTCTTGCCGACGCCGGGCTCGCCGATCAGCACCGGGTTGTTCTTGGTGCGACGAGTGAGCACCTGGCTGACGCGCCGGATCTCACTGTCCCGTCCGATGACGGGGTCGAGCTTGCCCTCGCGGGCGCGGTCGGTCAGGTTGATGCCGAACTGCTCGAGGGCGGACTGCTGTTCCTGGTTCGGGGATCCGGTCTGCGGGGTGGTCATGCGCTCCTCCTGGAGATGCTCCTTCTGAAAGTTGAGTTTGGTTGACTCAAGTTTAGCATTCGGCGGTGCGCGACTCCACCGCCCCTCACCTCTCGCGGGCGACCTCGTCCCAGACGGCCGCCGCCACCTCGCGCTTGCTCCCCGCCGCGGTCCGCGCCACGACCCCGCCGGGCCCGAGTATGTGCACGGCGTTCTCGCCGCGCTCGAACCCCTGCTCCCAGCCGACCTCGTTCACCACCAGCAGGTCGACCCCCTTGCGCTCCTGCTTGCCGCGGGCGCGGGCGAGCAGCTCCGCTTCGTCTTCGGGGGTCTCCGCCGCGAACGCGACAATGAGCTGCCCCTCCCTCCGCGTCTCGACGAGCGCGGCGACGATGTCCTCGTTCTCCACGAGTTCGATCGTGCCGACCCCGCCGCGGTCCTTGGTGAGCTTGCGCGCGGAGACCTCGACCGGTCGGTAGTCGGCCACGGCCGCCGACATCAGCACGACGTCGGCTGCGACCGCCTCCTCCTTCATCGCCGCGGAGAGCTCCGCGGCCGTGCCGACCCGGACGATCCGGACGTGCGGGTGGTGGGCGTCCGCGAGCACGTCCCCGGAGACGTTCGCCGCGACGAGCGCCACCTCCGCGCCGCGCGCCGCCGCCTCCGCCGCGAGCGCGACCCCCTGGCGCCCGCTGCTCCGGTTGCCGAGGAAGCGCACCGGATCGATGGGCTCCCGCGTCCCGCCGGCCGAGACGACGACCCGCACGCCTGCCAGGTCGCCCGGTGTCAGCAGCGCCTGGGCCGCCGCGAGGATCTCCTCCGGCTCGACCATGCGACCGGGTCCGCTGTCACCGCCGGCCAGCTCGCCGTCGGCCGGTCCGACCACGTGCACGCCGCGTTCCCGGAGCGTCGCCATGTTCGCCTGCGTGGCCGCGTTCCGCCACATCTCCGCGTGCATCGCCGGCGCGACGAGCACGGGCGCCTCGGTCGCGAGCAGCGTCGTGCCGAGGAGGTCGTCGGCCAGCCCCGCGGCCATCTTCGCCAGCGAGTTCGCCGTCGCCGGGGCGATCACGATGAGGTCCGCTCCCTGGCCCAGGGCGACGTGCCGGACGCGGGCGACGTCCTCATGCACGCTCGTCGTCACCGGGTGCCGGCTCAGGGCCTCCCAGGTCGGCAGGCCCACGAAGCGCAGCGCGTCCTCGGTGGGCACCACGGTCACATCATGACCGGCCTTCGTGAGCAGGCGCACGAGGTGCACCGTCTTGTACGCGGCGATGCCGCCCGTGACTCCGACGACGATGTTCACGCCTCGATTCTGCCCCAGGGTCCGGACGCCCGGGTCATCGCGCACGGATTCGTTCCCGACCTCGGCCGCCTCGACCGACCTAGACTCGGAAGCGTGTGCACGGTGGTGATCGATGTCGAGGCCGCGGGATCCGCGCGGCTGCTGGCCGTCCGCGACGAGGACCCGGCTCGGGAGTGGGACGCCCTGGGCGAGTGGTGGCCCGAGGAGTATCCCGGGGTGATCGGCATCCGCGATCGGCGGGCCGGCGGCGCCTGGCTCGCCGTGAACCCCGTGGAACGACGCCTCGCCGTGCTCCTCAACCGCGCCGACGTGCAGGACCTCTCGGCGGACGCGGCCGTCTCCCGCGGCACCCTTCCGCTCGCCGCGGTCACCGGTCGCTCCCCGCAGGGCGTGCCGCCGATGCACGGCTTCAATCTGCTCGAGGTCGGTCCGGACGGCGCTCGGGTGCTCTCCTGGGACGGCGCCGAGCTGCGGGAGACCCCGATCGAGCCCGGGACCCACATGATCGCCCACGACGACCTCGACGACGAGGAGACCCCGCGCATCGCCGCCTGGCTCCCGGAGTTCCGCGCGCTGGGTCCCGCCGCGGCGAGCGCCGACTGGGCGACCGAGTGGACCGCGCTCCTCGGAGCCTCCGCCGCCCTGCCCCCGGAAGACGACCGCGCCATCATCCGCGACAACCGCCCGCACGGCTACCCGACGCAGTCCCTCCTCTACGCGGTCGCCACGGTCACGCCCACCGGGGTCGACGTCCGCGACGTCACCCTCCCCTCCCCCGCCCACTGGCACTGACCCCTCCTCGCTTCCCGATCCCGTCCCACCCCGCCCCGCGATCCCCGCGCGGGATCAAAAACGCACCTCCACCCTCCGCCCGCGGCCCCTTTCTGATCCCGCCCGCCCCGTCACTTCTCGCGCAGGTTCGAAAACGCACCCGATCTGCCATACTGCGGAGCCATTCTGATCCCGCGTCGATGCAGCCGGCCCGTCGGCCGGTCCGACGAGATCCACTGCGGAGCGCACAATGCCCACCCCCGGCGGCTCGGGCCGGAGTGGGGCGCAACGGAGCGGGACGGAAAGAGCTCCGGATGCGACCCCCGCGCGCGCAGTCTTGATCCCGCTCGACAGGAGCGGAAGCGGGGCGGAAACCGCTCCGGAGGCGGCTCGCTCCGGCACATACTCGATCCCGGACGGCAGCGGAGAACGGACGCGGCTGGTAGCGGGACGGAAAAGGCCCCGGGGACGGTCCACGCCCGCGCGTTCTTGAACCCGGACGGACGCGGAGAACGGACGCGGGACGGACGCGGCTGGTAGCGGGACGGAAAAGGCCCCGGGCACGGTCCACGCCCGCGCGTTCTTGATCCCGCAAGGCACCGGGGACGGACGCGGGGACGGAAAAGGTCCCGGACACGGCCCGCTACCGGGCGCTATCGATCCCGCACGTTGGCGGGGCCGGTGCGGGCCCGCGGGACGGGTCCGGCGCGGGCGCAGCGGGAGGGGACGAGGGTCAAGCAGCGGGGGCGGTGGCGCAGGAGAAGCGGGCGCGGTAGGCGGTGGGGGTCACGCCCAGCACGCGGGCGAAGTTCTGCCGAAGGACGGCCGCGGAACCGAAGCCGCAGTCCGTCGCGATGTGCTCGAGCGGAAGGTCGGTGCGCTCGAGGAGACGCTGGGCCTGGATGATCCGCTGCCGCCCGAGCCACGCGGCGGGGGTCGCCCCGTACTCGGCTTTGAAGCGGCGCGCGAAGGTCCGCGGCGACATGAGCGCCCGCGCCGCGAGCTGGTCGACCGTCAACTCGTCACGGAGGTTCTCCACCGCCCAGTCGGCCACCGCGGCCAGCGAGTCCGTGGGTGCGACCGGGATGGGCCGATCGATGAACTGCGCCTGACCCCCGTCGCGCTGCGGCGGCACGACCATCCGACGCGCGATCCGGTTGGTGATCTCCGCCCCGAGCTCCTGTCGCAGCAGGTGCAGGCAGGCATCGATGCCCGCGGCGGTGCCCGCGCTGGTGATGATGCGACCGTCCTGGACGAAGAGCACGTCCGGATCGATGTCGATGTCGGGGTACATGTCCGCCATCGTGTGCGCGTACATCCAGTGCGTCGTGGCGCGCCGCCCGTCCAGTACTCCGGCCGCCGCGAGGATGAACGAGCCGCTGCACACGCTCATCACCCAGGCTCCGCGCGCCACCGCTTCGCGGGCGACCTCGACGAGGAGCGGATCGATGTCGCCCCAGGTCTCCCGGGGCACCGGGCAGAACACGACGAGGTCGGCCTCCGCGGCGAAGGACAGATCGTGCTCCACGTTGATGGAGAAGCCGATCTTGGAGCGCACGACCCCGGGCCGTGGGGCGACGATGCGGAAGTCGAAGTTCGGCACCCCGTCGGACGACCGGTCCAGACCGAACGCCTCGCAGGCGACCCCGAACTCGAACGGCGCGAAGCCGTCCTGCACCACGCACGCGACGGTCTTCATCACATCTCCCGGAATGGCAGTTTTCCTACGAACAGTGCCCGATCCGCCACTCGTGGCAGCATAACACCGAGCGTAGCTTTTCTGCCATGCTACTCCTCATCCTCCTCCTCGCCCTCAGCATCTGGGCGGTCATCGCCACGTTCGTCGAACTGCGGCGCGACGGCTACCGTCGCACCCCCACGGACTGGAGCCGCGTCACCGGACAGGACGCCCTGTCGCAGGCCGACCCCGGCCACGTCTACCGCTGACCTCCCGGCCGTCCGCGAGGAGGGCTACGCTCGGGGCATGAGCGACCCCCAGCAGCCCGCACACCCTTCGCGCGACGGTGCCGGCGACCCGGCCGCAGTCCCGACCCCTCCTCCGCTTCCGGCCGAGCCGCAGTACCCCGGTGCCCAGGCCCCCGCCCCCGGGACCCCCTACGCGCCGACGCCGGGTGGCGGGCACGTGTTCCCCACCGCCGCTGCCCCTCAGGCCTTCCCCACCGCCACCCCTCAGCCGTACCCGACCGCGCCGGGATCCGCCCCCGGATCGGCGCAGGGCGTCCCGCCCTACGGTCCGCCGGTGCCGCGCACTCCCGGCGACTCCCTCGGGCGCGCCGCCTTCATCGTCGCGCTGGTGACGCTGGCGATCGACGTGTTCCTCATCCTCGCGCGGCCGTTCGTCTACATGTCGGACCGGACCTACAGCATGATCGGACTGATAGAGGGGGGATCGGGCATCCTCACCTTCATCGGCTACGGGGCGGCGCTCGTGCTCGGCCTCATCGCGGCACGGCGGCCGGGGCCGCGGCTGCTCGCGGGAATCGCCATCGGTGTCTCCGGCGCCGGTCTGCTGACGGTCGTGCTGAGCTGGCTCTCGTCGAACTTCTACGGCTTCCTGTGAGCGCTCAGGCTCCGGTGAGCACCCGCTCGTAGACCTCGATCATGGCGGCCGTCCGCGAGGACTGGCGGAAGGCCTCCGCGACGGCCGGTACCGGCTGCGGCGCGGTCCCGTGCGCGATGTCCGCGGCCGCCTGCCGCAGCGTCGCGGCGAGGGCCTCGATCCGTTGCGCCTCGAGGGCGCGTCCGCGGGCGTGCGGCTCCGCCGTCGGCACAGCCCAGAGCCCGCCCTGCAGCTCAGCGGCGATGTCGGGGTCGCACACGACGGAGGGCGTGCCGAGGGTGGCCGCCTCGAACGGCGTCATCCCCTGGGTCTCGAATCCGATGGACGTCTGCACGAGCGCATCGGCGGCGGCGATCCGCTCCAGGGTCTGCGCATAGGAGAGGCGACCGGCGAACCGCACGCCCGCACGCCCCGCGACGATCCGTTCGGCCGCCGCCCGCTCTCCGCCGCCGCCGATCACCTCGAGGTCGGCGTCGATGTCCGCGTCCACCCAGGCGCGGAGGAACGGGAGCAGGCGCTTCTCCGGGCTCATCCGCCCGAGCCAGACGAACCGAGGACGCCCCGGCATCCGCTCGACGGGAGCCGCCGCGAGCGTCTGCGCGCGGACGTCGTCGTCGATGCCGTTCCACACCACGTCGACGGTGCGGGCGACGCCGTTCTGCTCCAGTCGCCGCGCGAAATGCCCGGAAGGCGCCGTCACGGCGGCGGCGTCCGCCGCGAGCCCGCGGAGGTACGACCACCCGTCGCTGCCGCCGACCGGCACACCGATGCCTCGGAGGGCGGTGCGGCGCCAGAGGTTGAGCACAGCGAGCACGGGCCGGTGCAGCGGCGTGACCGCGGCGAGCCCCACGTCGACCCGGTTGTGCATCGTGTGCACGACCGGGATTCCATGGCGGGCGGCGAACCGGTGACCGATGAAGGCGCCCCAGAAGTCGGCCTGCACGTGCACGAGGTCGACCGGAGGCCGATGCGCCATCGCCCGGTCAAGGGTCCGATCGGTCGCCCGACCCGGCCAGGTCATCGCGTACTCCCGGTCCAGGGTTATCGGCAGCGACGGGAGGTCGACGTTCCCGGGGGACGGTGCAGCGTCGTCACGCCGTGCGTGCATACGGGGCGCGACGACCGTCACGGTATGGCCGGCGCGCTCCAGGAACGTCCGCTGCAGCCGCATCGACACCTGCGCCCCGCCGAGGGAGTCGAGGTGCTGATCGGCGAAGAAGACGACGTGCATCCGCGTCACTCGGGCAGCGGCTCGTCGCGGTACAGCGCCTCGAAGGTGTCGAGCGTGCGGTTGATGTCGTGGATGGCCACGCCGTCGAGGGACGCCTTCTGCATCCGCTCGTACTCGCCGGGGGAGGCGGTCAAGACAGCGGTGAGCTTCGCGGCGAGCTCGTCGACGTCTCCCGGCGTGAAGAGGTGGCCGTTCTCGCCGTCGTGCACGAGATGGGGCAGGGCGACGGCGTCGGCGGCGACGATCGGCAGCGCCGATGCCATGGCCTCCATCGTCGCGATGGACTGCAGCTCGGCGATCGACGCGATGACGAAGAGGCTCGCCCGGGACAGCAGCGCCCGCAGCTCCTCGTCGGTGGTCCGGCCGTGGAAGGTCACTCGATCGGACAGGCCGAGCTGTGCCGTCAGGCTCTCGAGCTGCTTGCGCTGGTCTCCGCCGCCGACGATGTCGAACGTCGTGTTCAGCGCCGGGTCGAGCTTCGTCATCGCCTTGAGGATGACCTCGACCTGCTTCTCCGCCGTCAGCCGGCCCACGAACACGAGCCGGTTCTCCTCGCGCGGGGCGATGACCGGGGTGTACTGGGAGCGGTCGATGCCGCAGCTCACCGGGATGACGCCGCGCACCTCGACCGTCTTCTCCAGGAAGTCGGCGGCCCGACGCGTGGGCGTGGTGATCGCCCGCGTCAGGTCGAAGGTGCGCTTCGCGTCGGCCCAGGCGAACTTGAGCACCATGTCGTCGACGAACTTCGGCATGGTCGTGTGGTCGAGGATGTTCTCGGCCATGACGTGGTTCGTCGCGATGACCGGGATGCCGCGCTGCTTCGCGATGCGCGCGAGTCCGCGCCCGATGACGATGTGCGACTGGATGTGCACGACGTCGGGCTGCACGGCATCGAGCACCTTCCGTGCGTAGTGCTTGGAGCGCCACGGCCACACGAAGCGCAGCCAGTCGTGCGGCGCCCAGCGCACGGAGGGCAGGCGGTGGAGCGTCATCGGCTCCCCCTCGATCACCTCGGTGCGGGGCGCGGTGCGGCGGTAGGCCTGGTTGGGGGCGACGACGTGCACCTCGTGCCCGCGCTGCACGAGCCCGGCGGCGAGACGCTCGGCGAAGCGGGCGGCACCGTTGATGTCGGGAGCGAACGTGTCACAGCCGAGCAGGATCTTCAGCGGACGGGGCTGTGCGGCGGTGGCGTCGCGCGACGCATCGATCGGATCGTCGGAGGAAGTCACAGAGATGCCTAACGGGGTGGCGGCCAAGGAGAAGCCCTGGTCGGGCGGTGGCAACTCTACCCGAGGGCCCTGTCCGCGACGCCGAGCCATACCGGCATCCTTCAGCCTCGGCCGATACCGTGAAGCCATGCGACTGCACGCCGACGCCGACCCCCAGCTGTGGATCCCCGTGACGGACTCGCTCGGGTGGAAGGGGCGCCGGCATCGCAAGGCCGCGATCCGGATGCTGCTCGGCCAGGTGAACGCCGCGGTCGGCGCGACGGAGCGCCCCGGCTCGCGGTTCGGAGCCTGGGCGATGAGCCAGGCCGCGCCGATGCTCATGAAGAAGGCCGACGGCCGCGTCCTCGCGTGGACCTGGAAGGCGGAGCCCGACCTGGTCGTGGCGATGGCGACGGTGCAGGCGCTCACTCCCGACATCCGGATCGCCCGCGCGTCGATGCCGATGGAGTACGACGACACGACCTCCTTCCCGACCCGGCTCGGCGTGGGCGAGAAGCTCGTGGTCCCGACGCCGCCCTCCCCCTCGGCCCCGCCCTTCGCGACCTACACCTGGGACACCGGCACGCACCTGGTGACCCTGACGGCCGTCTGCAGCGACCGCGAACGCTTCGGGACCCTCATCGGCGCGCTCGACGAGCTGGCCCGCAGCCTCCGTATCGCCGACGACCTCACCGGCGGCGAGTCGCCCGAGGTCCTCCGCCTCCCGCCCGCCTGAGCGACGACGGGAGCGCCGACTGAGATCATCATGAGGTTCTACAAAAGGCGGCTCTCCCGTTCTTGGGGGATGGTCGTGGTCCCGCGTCCCATCGAGCCTTCTACGAACGAACCGTGCCTGTATAGCGCCGAAAGCGCTATGCGATCCTCCGGTCGAGAATGTGATGCCCCCAGCCAAGCCGGATGTTCGAGTTAAGTGCCGCCCGCGGCGGACGTTGCGATAAAGCCAACGACTCCTCCAGCGACGCCTCCGAGCACGGTGGCGGCCGAAATCATGAGAACTTCAAACTCGGACCGACGCCCTGCTTCGACGAACTGCACGACTTCTCTCGCGTTCGAAATCGAAGCCTCATTGTCGACCTCCGCGAGTTCATGCAAGTAAGGCTCGAAGGCCGGAACAGTGTCTGATTGCGCCAGGACTGTCTTTATGGCGGCCGCCGCGCCACGAGCCTGCTCGGCCTCCGTCGTACGCGCTCCGAGCGCGAGCAGCCCCAGTTTGCGTGCTTCGCCTGACGTCCGAAACAGACGGGTCAGCCATCCCCCGACGCCTCCCTGCGAGTGGAACTTCACTAGGTTCTGCGTCTTTTGGGCGAGGTCCCCGATCGATTTCGCGTGTTGGTTCTTCATCCTTACAAGCCAGTAATACAGACATAGTTGGCTGCTAAGGGCCCCCTCGAGAGCGGCAGCTGCCTCCTCAATGCTGTCGAACAAGTCTGGGTCGTAGCGGAACTCGACGGACTCGTACCCATACATCGCCAGACGGACAACCGCGATCTCCTCTTCTTGTGGCTCTCCAGCGGCGCAAAGCACGGCGTTCATGTGAAACGGGCTCGGCCCAACGCGAGCCATGCGAACGCCTGTCGCCCCCCGCTCCAGTTCCTTACTCATGAATCGATGAACGAGAATCACCGCACCGGAAACATCTACGTCGCTTGGGTCGACTTCGTCGAGCACCCAGATAAATGTGCAAGGCCCTTCGAAACCGTAGACCGTGCTCACACGGAATTGCTCCGCCCCGACCCGACGGCGTATAACGACACCGTCCGCGAGGATGTCTTTCTGCAACCGCACCGGAATGTGGACATCGAACGCAATGGCGCCAAACACGGGCTCAACCCAAAAGCTGTCCCTGTAGTTGTCATGAACGGGCTCACCGTCATCTTCACCGTCATCGGGCGGTTCGGGTAGGTGTTCCGGAGCGACATCGATTCGAATGTTGCTCACCGTAGCCATCTGCTCGAGGCCGCGCCTGACGTCGTTTACCCATTCCTGGGGCGATCGTGTGAGAGGCACTTCGAATGGCATACAGGCGAATCCGAGTGGCCGCCCGCGCGGCGCCGGATGCTGCGCATCCAGCTGGCGTTCGCTAAAAACGATGTCACTGGTCATGAAAATAGTTCTCCAAAACTGGTCTCCGACCAGCGAAGGCTCGGAAGGGGCCAAACTGGCGCAACGTTTGGCACTGGCGCTACAGGAGGGATCTCTGCAATCGGTGGAATTGGCGGAATCGCGCGTATCGGAACCAGCGGTCCTGATCTGGGCGATCCGTAAAATGCTGTCGCGTCACCGCGACGATCCCGCAGAAACCCATCGCGCGCGAAACCGACGGTCCGGCCGCGCCGATTGATCACCTGCGTTCCCCGAATCCAACCAATTGTCCGCCCCCGGTCGTCGAATACGACGTCGCCACGCAACCAGCCAACATGGCGGCCGTTGCGGCCAAATATTGGTTCCACATCGGAAAGAATAGCGCTTGCTCGCGAAAAGCCGGCTAAGTAGCCGCCTCGAGATGTCCCCCGCAGCCTGGCGGCCGTCGGCACCAGCCAGGCGTCGGTGCTGATCTCCGCTAGGCAGTCGCGCAGGACGACGTCGAGGCGCACCCAGCATTCCCGGGAACCCGTCGAAGTGCAGGATCATGAACAGGGCATCGGGCTTAGCGGCGAGCAGTGCCCCTTTCTCTCCGAGATCGGTGACCCGCACTCCGAGTACCTTCCCGGCGGGCCATGCGCCCCACCTCGACGAGCTGGCGCAGATCCGGCGCGCTCGGTCCACGAACCCATGCGAGCTGTCCGCTCTTCAGCCGCCAGGCCGTCGCTCCGCGTGACCATTCACAGCTTCCTCGGCGCCGGCAGGGCGACGGCAATGCTGTGCACATCCTCGAATCCTCACCATCCCGCGGGCAGGCGTCCGATCGCCGGGCCGACACACCGGGCCCGCGCACATTCCACACACGCGAGATCAGGCACTTTCGTGGGCGTTCCTCCTGATCCCGCGCGTTCGCCTGATCCGGGGGCTCAGCGGGCGATGCGGAGGGTGCGGACCTCGAAGGGGCGGAGGTGGAGGGCGCCGCCGAGGCGGGGCGCCTCGATCTCGTCCTCGATCAGGCTCACCTCGCGCACCTCACGGTGGTCGAAGCCGACGGAGAGCTCGCCGACCGCCCGGCGCCCGAGCGCCTCGTACACTCTGACGATGACATCGCCGGAGCCGTCGTCGGCGAGCTTCACGGCCGAGACGACGATCCCCTCACCCGACACCTCCACCAGCGGCTCGACCTCGCGCGTGCCGCGGATCACCGTGGGCACGCTGTTGAGGCGGATGCCCTCGGCCGTGGCGATCGCGGCGTCGGCGCCGATCACGAAGCCGACCTCGATCTCGTGGAGCCCGTGATCCGTGTCCGGGTCGGGGAAGCGCGGCGCCCGCAGCAGGGAGAGTCGCACGGTCGTGGTGACCCCGTCCTCGCCGACCTCGCGCGTCGTGTCGTACCCGTAGATCGAGTCGTTCACGAGGGCCGCGCCGAAGTCCTGCTCGCGCACCAGCACGAACCGGTGCATCGAGGTCTCGAACTTCGCGGCCTCCCAGCTGGTGTTCGTGTGGGTGACGCGCGCCTGGTAGCCGAACTGCGTCTCGGCTTCGGTGTGCGAGGCCTGGATGTCGAGCGGGAAGGCGAGCTTGAGCAGCTTCTCGGTCTCGTGCCAATCGACCTCGTTGCGGAGGTGCACGGTCCTCGAGCCCGGGGCGAGTGTGATCGTCTGCGTGATCGTCGACTCCGAGAACGGACGCACGACGACGATCTGCGCGACACCGTTCACGAGCGATGCCTCGATCGACGAGACCGCGGTGAGGTCATCGACGCTGTTGCGGTAGTAGCGGTCGATGTCCCACGCGTCCCACATGTTCGGGAAGTCCTGGTGCAGCTGGAACAGGTTCGCTGCCGTGCCTGGCGCGACCGTCTCCCGCCCTGTGGCCTTGTCGACGGCGGAGACGATCAGGCCCTCGCCCGAGACGAGGACGGACACGAGCTCGTTCTCCAGGCGCCAGCCGCCGTCTTCTTCCTTCAGCGACACCGGGGTCGCGGTGGACTCGGCGACGAACGCCGCCCCGAGCGCGCGTCCCCGACCGACCGAGGTCGGCTCGAACAGCAGCTCGCGGTCGCCCTCGCCGGCGAGCGACCGGCGCGCGGCATCGGCGATGTCGCGCGCATCCGACAGCACGTCCGACAGCACGGCGACGGCCTCGCGGTGCACCCACGCGATCGACGTGCCGGGCAGGATGTCGTGGAACTCGTGCAGCAGCACGGCCTGCCAGAGCCGGTCGAGCTCGCCCTGCGGGTAGGCGGCGCCGGTGCGCACGGCGTCGGTCGCGGCCCACAGCTCGGCCTCCACCAGCGCGTGCTCTGCCCAGCGGTGCAGAGCCTTCGTGGCGTGCTGGCTCGTGAGCGTGCCGCGGTGCAGTTCGAGGTAGAGCTCGCCGACCCACACGGCGGGGTTCGGCAGCTCGGCCTTGGCGGCGTCGAAGAACACGTCGGGGTGCTCCCACACGACCTGCGCGCTGCCCTCGAGGTCGCGCAGCCGCTCGGCCTTGCCCGTCATCTCGCGCGTCGTGCCGCCGCCGCCATCACCCCAGCCGACCGGGGCGATCGACCGCGAGCTGAGGCGGTTCTCCTTGAACTGACGAGAGGCCTTCGCGACCTCCATGCCGCTGAGCTGCGAGTTGTAGGTGTCCATCGACGGGAAGTGCGTGAACACCTGCGAGCCGTCGATGCCCTCCCAGAGGAAGGAGTGGTGCGGGAACACGTTCTGCTGATTCCACGAGATCTTCTGCGTGAAGAACCACTCGAAACCGGCACGGCGCATGAGCTGCGGGAGGGCCGGCGAATAGCCGAAGCTGTCCGGCAGCCACACGCCCTTCGACCGGATGCCGAACTCCCGCTCGAAGAACCGCTGCCCGTGCGAGAACTGCCGCACGAGCGACTCGCCCGTCGGCATGACGGTGTCGGACTCGACCCACATGCCGCCCAGCGGCAGGAAGCGTCCGGCGGCGACGGCGGCCTTGACCCGCTCCCACACCTCTGGGCGGTGCTCCTTGATCCAGGCGTACTGCTGCGCACTGGACATGCCGTACTGGAAGTCGGACTGCTCCTCGATGAGCGTGGTCATGGACGAGGTCGTGCGGGCGACCTTGCGGATCGTCTCGCGCACCGGCCACAGCCAGGCGGAGTCGATATGCGCGTGGCCGACGGCCGAGATCCGGTGCGCACTCGCTTCGGCCGGAGCGGCGAGGACGTCTGCGAGCCGGGCCCGCGCGTCGCCGGCGGTCTCCACGATGTGCTGCAGGTCGAGCACGTCGAGCGCGTCGTCCAGGGCCTGCAGGATGCGCATGCGGCGCGGCGACGTGGCGGGGAGCTCCGCCTGCAGCTCGAACAGCACCTCGAGGTCGAGGGACAGATCGAACACCTCGGGCTCGAACACCGCGAGGTCGAGGCGCCGCAGCCGGTACAGCGGTTCCTTCGAGGAGGTGAGGATGTCGCCCTCCTGCGTCGGCAGGAAGGGGTGGTAGTCGAGGAGGACGGGGTTGGACGCGCCCTCCAGGTAGAGCTCGACGGCTTCGTCACCCGTGGCACTCTCGGCGATCGGGACCCACTGGTTGCGCGGGTTGATGCTCTTGATCGGCGTGCCGTCGGGGCGGTAGGCGAGGGCCTCGCACTGGAAGCCCGTCATGTTCACGTCGAAGCCCAGGTCGATGAGCGCCTCCACCCGGCGGCCGGCCCAGTCCGCGGGCACCCGACCGGTGAGCTTGAACCAGGTGGTGCCCCAGGCCGGACCCCACAGCTCGCCGACCGCGGCCGGGGCGAACGGGAGCGCCAGGCCCTCCGTCGGGGCGATGGGCTCTCCGGGGAGCTGGTGCGCCTCGACCGTGAGGGGAACCGCGGCCGAGTGGATGGCGGGGCGGATGCGCTCTTCGAGGACCCGCTTGACGCGGCCGACGGTGAGCGAGGTGTCGTCATGCATGTGGGGGTTCTCCGGGCTCGACGGTGAGGGAAGGGGTTCGATGCTCGCCGTTTACTAAAACGATCTAGCACGGGAGTCTACGGTACCGTCTCCCGTGCTTACGAGAGGCTAAACCGATCAAGTAGGGTGATGCCTATGACCCCGGGGAAACGCGTGACGATCGCGGACATCGCGCGCATGGCCGGCGTCTCCCCCGGCGCCGTCTCGTTCGCCCTCAACGGTCGTCCCGGTGTGAGCGAGGAGACGCGGCAGCGCATCCTCTCCATCATCGAAGAGCACCACTGGCAGCCGAGCTCCGCTGCCCGCGCCCTCGTCGGCGCCCGGGCCAACGCGGTCGGGTTCGCCCTCGCCCGCCCGGCACGCTCCCTCGGCTCCGAGGCCTTCTTCACCGACCTCATCGCCGGCATCGAGTCCCGGCTCTCCGAGAGCAAGGTCGGGCTGCAGCTCCGCCTCGTCGCCGACATCGACGAGGAGATGGAGGTGCATCGGCAGTGGCGGTCGTCGAATCAGGTCGACGGCATCATCCTCATCGACCCGCGCGACGACGACCCCCGCGGCGAGCGCATCATGGCCCTGGACGCCCGCGCCGTGATGATCGGCTCGAAGCCGTCCCCGGACGGCGCGGTGCCCAGCGTTTGGATCGGCGACGACGCCGTCGCGGAGACGCTCTTCTCCTACCTCGCCGCCCTGGGCCACACCCGTATCGCCTACGTCGCGGGCCCGGCGGAGCTGGAGCACACCCGTCTGCGCGCCGAGGTGCTGGAGCGGATGGCGGCGGACGGCGTCTCCGGCGAGGTCATCACGACCGACTTCTCCCCCGCCCGCGCCTCCGCGGTCACCCGCGCGCAGCTCTCCGGCCGGCAGCGCCCGACCGCGATCGTCTACGACAACGATGTGATGGCCGTCGCCGGCCTCCGGGTGGCGCAGGAGATGGGCCGGGCGGTTCCGCGCGACGTCTCACTCGCGTCGTTCGACGACTCCGTCATCGCGGGCCTCATCAACCCGTCGATCACCGCCATGACCCGCGACACGTTCGAGCTCGGCGAGCAGGCGGCCACGCTCCTGCTGCAGCAGATCGAGGCCGGCACCACGCTGCCGAGCGTCCAGGGCCCGACCCCCGTGCTCACCGCCCGCGAGAGCACCGCGCCACCGCCCCGCTGAGACCCCGCCTCCCCGCCCACACCCCGGGCTATCGCCGCGCGCACCCCGGGGTCTCGACGACAACCCGGGGTCTCGACGTCAGACGACGGTGTTGACGGAGGCGTAGCGGGTGACGTCGGACGCGGACGGGGCGGGGTGGATGAGACGGCGGATGCCGCGCGACTCCAGCGCCGCGGGGTCCTGCGCGGTGCGGGAGGTCACCAGGGCGGGGTCCTCGCCCGCGGCGCAGGCGTCGACCCAGGCCTGGAAGACCGCACCGCCGGGGCTCAGGGCCGCCCGGCTCACCGGCACCTCCTGCTCGTCGACGTCCACCACGATCGCCGTCGGGCGGGCCGGCGCCGCGGTGCGGGTGCGCAGCTCGGGGATGAGCTCCGCGAACCGGCGGCCGAGGGGCTTCGCCGCGCCCTCCTGATCGATGAGCCCCAGGGAGTACTCGAGCTCCGGGAAGTCGGCGAGCTCCCGACTCACGTCGTGCGAGCACCACCACGTCACGCCCCAGAGGTTCTCGGTGCGGAGGGCCGAACGCACGGTGGCCTCGAGGAAGCCGGGCATCTCGCTCTCGCCGAGGCAGTTCGAGGGGGCGCCGACCTCCTGTAGCCAGATCGGACGGGCGGGATCGGTCGCGAACGCGCGGGAGAGCTCGATGAGGTACTCCGCGTGGCGGTCGGCGGCGATCGAGCGACCTCCGTAGCGCTGCGCCGTGCCGTTGAAGATCCAGGAGTGGACCGTCGTCATCGCGCCGAGGCGGGAGGCATGCGCCGGCGTGAACCCGTGATCGTCCATGTACCAGACCGCGTCGTATTCGCTGTGCACATGCGGCAGCCCGGGGGCGCCCCGCTCCGCCGCCGCGAGCAGCGCCTCGATCCAGCCGCCGGCCTCGTCGGTCGTGACGGGCCACGGCGAGGGGTGGGTGTGCGCGGAGAACTGGTTCGTCTCGTTGCCGAGAGTGAGGCCGAGGAAGTTCGGCGCGTCCCGCAGGGCGCCGGCGAGCCGCTCCACGAGCTGCACCTGACCGTCGAGGGCCGTCGGATCGGTGAACATGTTCCGGTCGTGCCAGGTGTACAGCCACGAAGGGACGAAGTCGAAGCTCGACAGGTGCCCCTGGATGACGTCGACGCTCACGTCCATCCCGAACTCGGCGGCGATGTCGACCATGGTGCGCACGTCGTCGATCGCCTTCGAGCGGATGAGGGTGCGGTTGGGCTGCAGGACGGTCCAGAGCGGGAACACCCGCACATGGTCGAGGCCGAGCGCGGCGAGGGCCGCGAAGTCGCGCCGCACATCGTCCGGCGTGAAGTCGAGCCAGGAGTGCATCCAGTCCTTCGACGGCGTGTAGTTCGCCCCGAAGCGGAGAGGAGCGTCGAGAGCGCCGCGCTGCGTCATGTGTGCACCTTTCGGACCGCGCCCTCCCACGAGGACATGTCGCACCACTATAACGCTTGAGCAACAGCGTCGATAGCGCCCACCTTGACACCGACCGGTTCCGATGGTTTCATCTGCTAAAGCGCTGTAGTCCCTTCGTCGGACCACGCCGAATCGCCCGCCTCGAGGAAGAAGCACGATGAAAGTTCCCGCACGCATTGTCGCTCTGGCAACCTTCACGATCGGCGCCCTGGCGCTCGTGAGCTGCACCGGAGGCGGTGCCGCCTCGGACGGCGCCGGCCCCATCGACACCTCCGGCGAACTCAGCGGAACCATCCAGTTCCAGACCTGGTCGCTGAAGAACGAGAAGTTCACCCCCTACTTCGAAGACCTCATCGCAGCCTTCGAGGAGGAGCATCCGGACGTGACCGTGGAGTGGCTCGACCAGCCCGGCGACGGCTACCAGGAGAAGATCCTGAGCCAGGCGAACGCCGACACCCTCCCCGACGTGCTGAACCTGCCGCCGGACATCGCCTACCCGCTCGTCGCCGCCGGGAAGCTCGTCGACCTGGACACCGCGGATCCCGACCTGAAGTCGACGTACAACGCCGGCGCCTGGGACGCCTACAGCCAGTACCCCGGCGTCGAGGGCACGTACGGCCTTCCCTGGTACCTCTCCAGCGACGCGTCCTGGTGGAACCTCGCCCAGCTCGCCCCGTACGGCGTCACCGAGGAGAACCTGCCGACGACGGTCGACGAGCTGCTCACGCTCGCGAAGGACGTCGCCACGGAGTCCGGCGGCAAGGTGCAGCTCCTCTCCTCGATCCCGGCGCTCGACACCTTCACCGCCGCCGGCATGGAGGTCATCAACGACGAGGGCGAGTTCGACTTCAACACCGACGAGGCGGCCGCGATCATCGAGCAGTACGCCGACGCCTACGCCGCGGGCGCGATGCCCGCCGAAGCACTCACCGGCGACTACGGCGGGAACGCGGAGGCGTACATCCAGGAGAAGGTCGCCTTCACCACCGGCGGCACCGGCTTCACGACCGATCTGCAGAAGGACGCTCCGGCGCTCCTAGAGAACACCGTCGCCACCCCGCGCCTCGGTGTCGCCCCGCTCTACGTGCAGGGCCTCAACGTCTCCGCCGACTCCGACAACAAGGAAGCGGCCCTCGCGTTCGCCGAGTTCGCGACGAGGGAGGAGAACCAGGTCGCGTTCTCCTCCCTCGCGGTCGGCACCGCCCCCGGCACGGCCGACGGCGGCGACCAGGTCGTCGAGAACATCGCCTCGTCGGTCACGGACGAGAAGCAGCTCGCCGCGATCGACACCGTGTTCGGCGCGATGAAGGACGCCAAGGCGCTGCCGTTCCAGTGGACCTCGGACATGGCCACCTACATGACCCAGCAGATCGCCCTGGCCGTGAACGGCGAGGCCGACGCCAAGACGCAGCTCGACAAGATCGTCGAGTACGCCAACGCGAACCGCGTGGACCAGTGAGCATGCGCGCGGACACCGGCACCCGGCAGCGGAGGTCGACGATGAGATCCCACAAGTGGTTCACCCCGTGGCTGCTCCTCGCCCCCGCCGTGACCTGGGTGCTGGTGTTCGCGCTCTGGCCGTTCCTGAACACCGTCGTCCTCAGCTTCACGGACGCCCGCCCTCTGCGGACCCCGGAGTTCGTCGGCGGCGCGAACTACGAGCGCATGTTCGGCGACGAGATGTTCTGGAACGCGCTGACCACCTGCCTCATCTACGTGGTCGTGTGCGTGCCGCTGCTCACGATCCTCCCGCTGCTCCTCGCCCTCCTCGTGCAGAAGAAGCTCCCCGGCATCTCGTTCTTCCGCACCACGTTCTACTTCCCCGTCATCGCCTCGGTCGTCGTGGTCGCCCTCATCTGGACGTGGCTGTTCGACAGCCGGGGCATCATCAACCAGACCCTGGAGTTCCTCGGCCTCATCGATCAGCCGATGGCCTTCCTCGTCGACCGCTGGCTGCTGCTCGGCTGCGCGATCCTGCTCACGGTGTGGAAGGGACTCGGGTATTACATGGTGGTGTACCTCGCCGCCCTGGGGAACGTGGGCAAGGAGCTGCACGAGGCCGCCATGCTCGACGGCGCGAGCTCGTTCCGCCGCTTCCTCTCCGTCACGATCCCGTCGGTGCGCGGGGCGATGCTCCTCATCGCGGTGCTGATCGCGGTGTCCGCCATGCGCGTGTTCGCCGAGCTCGACGTGCTCTCCAAGAGCACGGGCGGCCCGGGCGGCTACGACATGTCGCTCGTGATGCTCATCCGCCAGGTGGGCTCGGGCCTGAACGGCAACATCGGCTATGCGTCCGCGATCAGCGTGGCGCTGTTCCTCCTCACGCTCGTGCCGCTCGCGGCGATCGCGTTCATGAACCGCGAGAAGAAGGCGAAGGTCTCCGCATGACGACTCTGACGACGCCCCCGGTGGAGAGCACCCCGCCTGCGGAGGAGGCCCCGCGGCCCGGTCGCGAGCGCATCTTCCGCCGCCGCGGCTCCGGCGATTTCAGCAAGCCCACGCTCGGCGGACTCATCGGCAGGTACGCGCTGCTGCTGTTCGTCCTGTTCCTCGTCATCGGACCGTTCGTCTGGCAGCTCTCCACGTCGTTCAAGGGCCCCCAGGAGAACATCTACTCCTTCCCACCCGAGCTCATCCCCCGCGATCCGACGCTGCAGAACTACACGAGGGTCGCCGACATCGTCCCCGTCTACCTCTACGCCTGGCACTCGCTGCTCGTATCGCTCGGCACCGTGCTCAGCAACGTGATCCTGGCCACGTTCGCCGGCTACGCCCTGGGCTGCATGCGCTTCCGCGGCAAGTGGGTCGTCATGGGCATCCTGCTGTCCACGCTGCTGTTCCCCGGCGAGGTCACCGTGACGAGCAACTTCCTCACCATCCGCGCTCTCGGGCTCGCCGACACCCTGTGGGGCGTGTTCCTGCCCGGAGCGATCAGCGCCATGAACGTGCTGCTCGTCGCCACCGCGTGCCGGATGATCCCGAAGGACGTGCTCGACGCGGCCACCGTCGACGGTGCGACCACGTGGCAGCGCATCCGGCACATCGTGTGGCCGAACATCCGCGGCATGGTCTCGGTCGTGGCGATCTTCGCCTTCATCGGCGCGTGGGACGACTACCTCTGGCCGCTCATCGTGCTCTCCGACCCGGCCAAGTACACCCTGACCGTCGGCATGGCCTACCTCAACAGCAGCTTCTCGGTCGATCCGCGACTCATCGCCGCCGGCACCATGATCGCGCTCGTGCCGATCGTCATCATGTTCTCGTTCACGCAGCGCTTCTTCTTCAAGGGCGTGCAGGAGGGTGCGCTGAAGGGGTGAGCGCGCCGCTGCTCCGCCCGGCCTCCGGTCCCGCGGATCCCCCGTCGTCGCGCCCGCGCGCCGGGGTTCTCCCCGGCCCCGTCTACGCCTACACGTTCGACCCCTCCCGCGGGGCGCACCGGATCGACCTCCCCGATCTGGACGGCGTCGCGCTCAGCCCGGACACCGTGCTGCACTGGGCGTTCTACGCCGACGGCCCCGCCGCGACCCTCGCCCCCTGGGCCGCGCTCGCGGTCACCGTCGACGTGCGGACCGCCGACGGCAGCCGGCTGAGCGACATCGCCGCTGTCCGCGACCGGTACGACTTCCCGCTCACGGCCGAGGGGCAGTTCGCCGCCCGGTGGAGCATGCCTGAGCAGTGGAACGCCGACAGCGTCGCCCTCGCACCCCTCGGCACCGGGACGGGCACGGTCGAGCTCGTCTTCGGCACGGCCGAGCTGGCGACCACGCCGGATGTGCCCGCGGAGGTCACCGGTTTCGTGCAGGTCCTCGTCGAGGAGCGCCCTGGCCCCGGCGACCTCCCACCCGTCGAGCGGGTCGACACCCGGCGCGGCTCCCATTCCGGCCCCCGCTTCTCCCGCGGGAACACGGTCCCGGCGGTCGCCGTGCCGCACGGGTTCACCTTCGTCACGCCGGCGACCGACGCCGCGGACGCACGCTGGCCCTACCGCCCGTTCGTGCATGACGATCCGCAGGGACGGCGTCTCGAAGCCCTGCAGTTCTCGCACCAGCCCAGCCCGTGGATCGGCGATCGCACGGTTCTTCAGCTCATGCCGTTCTTCGGCACAGCACGGTCGGCCAGGGAGGATCGACGCCGGTGGATCGTCGAGGGAAGCGAACGCGCCCGCCCGCACGAGTACACCGCCGACCTCGGCGACGGCGTGCATGTCGAGATGACCGCGACCTCGCACACCGCGGCCTTCCGCGTGCGGTGCGACGATCCGCGCGCCGCCGTGGGTTTCGTGATCGATCAGCTCACGAACGAGGGGCTGCTCACCTTCACCGACACCGGCTTCGAGGGGTGGATCCCCGAGGGCCCCGAGGACTGGGGGAACGCGCCACGCTGCTACTTCGCCGGGACCGTGCATAGCGCATCGGACGTCGCGCACGGCGCGCTGGAGGACGACGCGCGTCCCCGGGTCGCGGGCTTCGTCCGCGCCGTGGGCGCTGTCGAGGTGCGGGTCGGGGTCTCGTTGCTCTCCGTCGCGCAGGCTCGGCACAGCCTCATCCTCGAGGCACCTCCCGCCGTCCCCTTCGACGAGCTCCGCGCCCGCGCGGCCGCCGCGTGGAACCGCCTGCTCGGGCGCGTGACGATCCCCCCGCTCCCCGAGGCCGAGCGCCCGTTCCGCCGCCTGGCCGACGAGGAGCAGCGCGCCCGGATCGCCGCCGCGCTCCACCGTATGCATCTGTATCCGAACACGGCGGCGGAGAACACGGGCACCGCGGAGGCGCCGGCGTGGCGTTTCGCCGACGTGTTCGCCCCGCGGACCGCCTTCGGCGAGTCGGCCACGGGGGCGCCGGTCGCGGAAGGCGAACTCGTCGTCAACAACGGCTATTGGGACACGTACCGCACCGAGTGGCCCGCGCTCGCGCTCCTCGACCCCGCGCTGGCCGGACGCCTGCTGGACGGACAGCTCATGCAGTATCGCCGCGGCGGCTGGATGGCGCGGTGGAGCGCACCCGGGTATGTGGACAGCATGGTCGGGACCTCCAGCGACCAGATCTTCGCCGACGCCGCACGATGGGGAGTGCGGTTCGACCGCGAGACGGCGTTCGAGAGCGGGTGGCGCGACGCGTGCGAGCCGGGACCCGATCCGCGACGGGGTCGCAAGGGCATCGGCCGCGGTCGCTTCCTCGGCTTCATCCCGTCCGACGTGCCGGAGGGGATGAGCTGGAGCATCGAGAACGCCGTGAGCGATGCCGCCCTCGGCCGGTTCGCCGCCCAGCTCGCGGCGTCGACGGCGGCGGACGACGCCGCGCGCTACCGGGCCTTCGCGCGGTACTTCACGAACCGCTCCCGCGCGGCGCGCGCCCTGTTCGATCCTGCCTCCGGATTCTTCCGCGGTCGCACGGCGGACCGGTCCTTCGCACCGGATTTCGATCCTCGCGTCTGGGGCGGCGACAACGTCGAGACGAACGCGTGGGGGATGTCCGTGGGCACGGTGCACGACGGGCCGGGCCTCGCGGCGCTCCACGGCGGCCCTGCGGGACTCGGTCGGCACCTCGACGCCCTCCTCGCCGAGCCCGAGACCGCCGACGAGCGCTTCGGCGGTGCGTACGGCACCGTCATCCACGAGCAGCGCGAAGCCCGCGCCCAGCGGTCGGGCATGTGCGCGCTGTCGAATCAGCCGGCGCACCACATCCCCTTCATGTACGCCTTCACGGACCGGCCGTGGCACAGCGCGGGTCTCGTGCACGGCCTCGCGCGCCGCCTCTTCGCCGGTGCCCACATCGGCCAGGGGTTCCCCGGCGACGAGGACAACGGAGAGATGAGCGCCTGGTGGCTCTGGGCCGCGCTCGGCCTCTATCCCCTGGAACTCGCGGCGGGGACTCTGCGGATCGGGTCCCCGCTGTCCGACGACATCCGGGTCGCGCGCGGGGACGGCTCGTCGCTGCGTATCCGCTCGCGACGGAGCTCCCCCGCCGCGCACGTGCTGGAGGACGCCCGGCTGGACGGACGCCCTCTCCCCACCGCCGATCTGCCGATCGACGCGCTTCGGGGGGACGCGGTGCTCGACCTGGTGTTCGGCACGGACCCGGCGCGGGCGCTCGAGAGCGGTGAGGACGCACTCGACGCCGAGCCGTGGCGGTGCGACCTCACCGCCGACGCGGGAGAGATCGTCGCCTCCGCGGATGTCCTCGATGCGCCACGGCTGTTCGACGACGGCGACCCGCAGGGCGACGCGGGCGTCCGGCTGCCGGAAGGCTCGTGGGCGGGCTGGCGATTCCCCTCACCACGCGGCCTCACCGACGTCACCGTCACGAGCCTCGGGCCCACGGCGGCCGATGCGCTCCGCTGGGAGATGGAGGGTGCCGATGGAGCCTGGCATCCCCTCGCCACCAGACACCGCGAAGACCTGGCTCCCGACCGGACGGTGCCGTTCACTCTGGAGATGCCGGTCGTGACCTCGGCCGTCCGCGTGCGGGCGACGGTCGAGGTCACGCTCCGTCAGATCGAGCTCTTCGACCTGAGCTGACTCACCGCGACGCTGCGCGGTACAGAGTCGCCTCCCCCTTCAGCGCCTGGGTGATGCCGGAGAGGTAGGCCGACTGATCCGTCGCGGTGAGGTTGTACGCGACGTAGACGCCGTACCCGTCCGCCACCGTGCGCTGGGCGAAGTCGGCGGCCGTCGTGGCGCTGGTGTTCGCGAGGTCGATCGCCGCGGCGCCGAGCCGGCCGCGGTCGTCCAGGCCCGGCACGGTGGGAGCGTCGTAGGTCGGGTAGTACGGGTTCCAGGCGTGATCGAGCACGCTGCCGGCGTCGAAGAGGCCGAAGTCCGTGGTCGTGTAGGACGGGCCGATCGCGTACAGCGTGATGAGCTTGTCCGGTCCCAGGCGATCGCGCAGCGCGGAGGCGAGCCAGCCGAAGGACTGCGGGTTCGGCTGCGGCGTGCCGTTCGCCCCGTAGTTGCTCCACTCGTCGTCGAAATCGATGCCGTCCAGGTCGTAGGTGGTGACGGTTTCGGCGAGCTGCGCGGCGAAGGCGTCGGCTTCCGCGTACGAGGTGAAGTTCGCGAAGCCGGCACCCTGGTGGTTTCCGAGCACCGACAGGAGGACCTTGGTGCCATGGGCCTGCAGCGGGCGGATCTGGTTCTGCGCGTCCTGCAGCGTCTCGGTGACCCGCTCGTTGAGGTGGAGGACCGCCCGCTCCCCGTCGTAGTCGATGTTCGCGGCGAAGATCATGGCCAGATCGACGGCGGGGCGGCCCGACTCGGCGAGCGTGTAGTCCGCGACATTCGCTAAAGTGTTCGAGTTGACCTCGACGTAGACGGCGAGCTGCGGGTCGGCGGCATCCGCATCGGCGACGGCCGTCGTCGAGGCGGCTAGGGCGGCGGCTCCGGCGGCAGCGATCGCCACTGCTGCCGCGACACCTCTTCTCAGGCGGGACGATCGTGCGGGTGAGGAACTCATGACGGTGTCTTCTCCTTCGGCGTCGTTGTCGAGAGCGGGCCGCGACGTCGCGACTCGCGGCCGACTATATCGCTTAAGCAGAGGTGTCGGAAGGGGGATGCTGGCGGTGCGCACCGATTCCGACGATGCTGGACGCATGCGCGCCCTCCGACTCCTCTGGCGGTACCCCGTCATCACCCTGACGGTCATCGTCTTCGCCGTGGTCGGAGGGCTTCACGCCGCCGGGGAGGAGACCATCGGCCGGTGGGTCGCCACGGTCTTCGTGGCTGCGGTGGTGGTCTGGACCCTCATCGGAATGGTGCGCGACGTGCTCCGCGGCCACGTCGGACTCGACATCCTCGCCGTCGTCGCCATGGTCGCGACGCTCGCGGTGGGCGAATACATCGCGGCGCTCATCATCGTCCTGATGCTCTCCGGCGGCGAGGCGCTGGAGGACTTCGCGGGCCGCCGGGCGAAGCGCGACCTCTCCGCACTGCTGGATCGCTCGCCCCGCAGCGCCCATGTGCTGACGCGTCCCGAGGACGCGGACTCGGACGCGGCGAGGGAGGTGCCGGTCGACGATGTGGCCGTGGGCGACGTGCTTCTCGTGCGCCCGGCGGAGATCATCCCCGTGGACGGTGAACTGCTCACGGACAGCGCGTCGTTCGACGAATCGTCGCTCACGGGCGAGAGTCTGCCCGTGACGCGCGGTGCGGGCGACGAGGTGCTGTCGGGCGCGATCAACGGCAGCCGGGCCATCCGCCTCCGCGCCCTCCGCACCGGCGCCGACAGTCAGTATCAGCAGATCGTCGCCCTGGTCGCCCAGGCCGAGTCCTCCCACGCTCCCATCGTGCGTCTCGCCGACCGGTTCGCGATCCCGTTCACCGCCGTCGCGCTCGTGCTCGCGGGGACGGCGTGGGCACTCTCCGGCGACGCGACTCGGTTCGCCGAGGTGCTCGTGCTGGCGACGCCCTGTCCCCTGCTGATCGCCGCTCCCGTCGCCTTCCTCGGCGGACTCTCCCGGGCGGCGAAGTCGGGCGTCATCATGAAGAGCGGCGCGGTCATCGAGCAGATCGCCCGGGTGCGCTCGGCCGCGTTCGACAAGACCGGGACGCTCACCCAGGGGAGGCCGGAGCTGGTCGACGTGCGACCGTCCCGCGGTTTCGATGCGGATGAGATCCTGCGACTCGCCGCCTCCGCCGAGCAGTACTCGTCGCACGTGCTCGCCGACGGCATCCGTCGCGCCGCCGCCGCACGGGGCCTGGCGCTGCACGGGGCGACGGAGGCGAGCGAGACCGCGACGAACGGCGTCTCCGCGACGATCGGCGGCCGTTCAGTGGTCGTCGGCAAGCCGGCCTACGTGGCCTCCCTCGCCTCGGACACCATGCGGGCGGAGCTCGCGCCAGGACAGGCCGCCGCGTACGTCGCCGTGGACGGTCGGTTCGCAGGGGTCCTTGTGCTCGCCGACGCCGCCCGCCCGGAGGCGCCCGCCGTGGTCTCCTGGATGCGGACGCACGAGGTCGACCGGCTCGCGATGTTGACCGGGGATGTGGCCACCACGGCGGAGTCGATCGGACGGCAGGTCGGGATCGACGAGATCCACGCCGAGCTGCTGCCTCCCGAGAAGGTGCGTCTGGCCGCCGAGATGCAGCCACGGCCCGTGCTGATGGTCGGCGACGGTGTGAACGACGCCCCGGTGCTGGCAGCGGCCGACATCGGCATCGCGATGGGTGCGAAGGGGGCGACGGCCGCCGGAGACGCCGCCGACGTCGTCATCCTCGTGGATTCGCTCGCCAAGGTCGTCGACGCCGTCGCGATCGGACGGCACACCCTCCGCGTGGCCCTCACCGCGATCTGGATCGGGATCGGTCTGAGCGTGGGACTGATGGTCGTGGCAATGACCGGCGTCATCCCCGCGGTCGTCGGCGCACTGGTGCAGGAGCTCGTCGACCTCGCGACGATCCTCTACGCCCTGCGCGCGCTGAGCGGCCCGCCGAGCGACCTCCGCCCCTCCCCCTGAGGGCTGCTCCTGCACCGACCCCGGTACCGCTTCTCCCGTCCACAGGTCCCGTGTTCGCGGCCCTGCCCCTGCGGAATACCGTGACAGCCTGAGACCCCGGACTCAGACTGGAGGCATGACCGTGGACGACCCGCAGGTATGGACACTGATCGGCGTCTTCGCCGCCGTGATGCTCGGCGGCATGACACTCATGACGTCGCAGCTCAGCCGCGTGATCCGTGCGGAGGTGGACCGCATCGACGGCACGCTCTCCGCACGGATCGATCGCATCGACGGCACCCTCTCCGCACGGATCGACGGCCTCGACGCCCGGCTCGGACGCATCGAGACGAAGGTCGACGATCTCGACAGGGAGCTCACGAACCTCGCGACGCGGTTCTGGCGCTCGCAGTGACCGTCCCGCGGCCTCAGATCGCCACGTCGCCGACGAGGTTGACCTTGATGCCCATGCCGTCGAACATCGCGGCCTTCGCGATCAGCGCCTTGTCCGCGGTCTCGGCGTCGGGGGCGTAGACGAGCTGCGCGTGGTTCGCCTTGTGCCGTGCCATGAACTGGTCGCGCGAGATGCCGTGCAGCACCACGTGGGCGATCGGCCACTCCGGGTTCGTGGCGTCCTTCCGGCGCTGCGTCTCCTCCGCCGGCAGCTCGACGACCGACGCCCGGAAGATGTCCGCCTGCAGGACCCCCTCGGCGATGAACACCCGCGAGAGCACGACCTCGCCGGGCTTCGACACGCCGTTGATCGTGGCGCCGCCCGCAGGGAAGAACACGTGCCCCTGGCGCCAGCCCTCCGCGTTCTGCCAGCCGCCGAGGTGGGAGGCCGGCACCGAGCCGGAGATCTCGTACACCCATACGAACTGCCCGTCGTGGTCCTCGCCCCAGCGGACGTCGTGGAGAGTGTTGTCGGGGACGAGCCCCATCGCACGCCAGACGCGGTCGGTCACGAGCGCATCGACGGCGACGCCCTCGTCGGCCTCGTTGAAGTGCGGGAACGCGCGCCCTTCGTGCAGCACGCGGGAGCCGTCGCGCGAGGTCACCGGCGGGCGCTCGGTGGAGTTGAGGATGCCCTCCGCCAGGTCCGAGGCCGGAACGAGGTCCTTCAACCCCTGCTGGTACTGGATGCCGACCGCGTCGAGCCCGAAGTCGTCCGCGATGCGGAGCGCGGCGATGTACATCTTCAGCTGCCACTGCACCTGCTCACGGGTGAGCTCGGTCGCGGCGTCCTCGCCGTAGCGGAACGTCATCCCCCGCTCGATCAGCCAGTCGTACGCGGCGTCGGCCTCCTCGTCGGTCACGTTCAGCATCTCCGCGTAGAGCGCCGACTGCGACAGGCGCTCCTTGTAGATGCCGGTCTGGTTGAGGAGCTCGTCGTCGAAGATGGCGTTGTACATTCCCATGCAGCCCTCGTCGAAGACGCCGATGATGGCCTTCTCAGCGCGCAGTTCCGCGGCCAGGGCCTCGCCGAGCTGCTTCTCCGGGCTGTCGGGCAGCGCGGGGAGCGGACGCACGTGGGAGGCATCGTGGGTGATGGCGCCGGTCTCGGTCCACTCCCGGATGCCGTCGCGGAACCAGTCGTCGGTGAAGTCGACCGACCAGATCGTCGCGTACGGCTTGTCCATCTTCGTCAGGCCCGCGTTGAGGCCGAGGAGGCCGACGAGGCCGGGCCAGTCGCCCGCGAAGTTCGCCACCGTGAGGATCGGACCCTCGTGCGTGCGGAGGCCCGCGAGCACGTGGTGCGAGTACTGCCAGACGGCCTCGGCGACGATGAGCGGTGCGTCGACGGGGATGTTCGTGAAGACCTCGAGACCCATGCGCTGGCTGGAGATGAACCCGTGACCGGTCTCCGGGTCGACCTCGTTGGCGCGGATGACCGTCCAGCCGAGGTCGTTCAGCACGCCGGTGACCCCGGCTTCGAGCTCGACCTGGGTGGGCCAGCCGGCCGTGTTGGCCGACTCACGGAGATCGCCGGACGCGATCAGGTAGGCGGTCTTCGGCGCCGTGGCAGGACGGGGCGCCGGGGTGGGCAGCGTGTAAGCGGTCATGAGTTCTCCGGGGTCGAGGTGGTCGGGGAGCCGTCGCGCTGAGCGGCGGCGAGTTCGTGGACGACGTCCTTCGAGCCGTCGTACAGCCGCACGTAGCGGTCGAAGAGGGCGTCGGCGAAGGGGCGCAGACCCTCGTCCGGGCGGACGGTGTCGGCGATGGGGTTCCAGTCGGTGATCGCGGGCGCGGCACCCTCGGCGGCCGTGGCCGTCGCCGCGAGGAAGGCCGCGCCGTAGCTCGCGCCGATCGTGGTCTGCGGCACCTCCTGCACGAGCCCGGTGATGTCCGAGACGATCTGCAGCCACAGCCGCCCCTGCGTGCCCCCGCCGACCGCCACGATGCGGCGGATATCGGCCCCGGCGGCGCGCATGGTCTCGACGTTGTGGCGCACGCCCAGCGCGGTGGCCTCGAGGGCGGCGCGGTAGAGGTCTCCTCGGGTGTGCCGGAGGGTGAGCCCGGCGATGATCCCGCGGGCATCCGGATCCTGGATCGGGGTGCGCTCGCCGGCGAAGTACGGCAGCATCAGCAGGCCGTTCGCGCCGGGCCCCGACTCCTCCGCCTCGGCCAGCAGCGCCGGGTAGTCGGCACCGGAGAGGTCCTTCAGCCACGCGGTAAGCGCTCCGGATGTGGACAGCCCGCCGGCGAGGTTGCGCGTTCCCGCGAAGGCGCCGGCCGTCGTCCACATCGAGGGCGTACGGAGGGTCTGCTCCCCGGTCGCGACGAGGAACATCGTCGTACCGTACATCAGCATGAGGTCGCCGACCTCGTGGGCGCCGACACTCACCGCCTCGGTCCAGGCGTCGATCGTGCCGGTGATGACCGGCGTCCCCTCGGGCAGGCCGGTCAGGGCCGCCGCAGCGGCGGTCACGGTGCCCGCGATCTCCCCCGCCCAGCGCAGCGGCGGCTGCTCGACCGTCCCGGCGAACCGCTGCCACCAGGGCTCGTGCCAGCGCTCGCCCTCGATGTCGTACAACGGCGAAACCTGGCTGGCGGACTGGTGGTCGAGGACGTAGGCACCGGTGAGCTTGCGAGCCAACCAGGAGGCGGGCATGTAGAGCCGCCGCGCGCGCTGCCAGGCCTCGGGCTCCTCCTCGGCGACCCAGGCGATCTTGGGGCCGCCGGCCTGCGACGTGAGGGTCGAGCCGCCCACGCGGGTGATCTCCTCGACGCCGAGCTCCGCCGTCATGCGCTCGATCTGCGCGGTGGAACGGGTGTCCACGCCGTAGAGGATCGCGGGGCGCACGGGCTCGTCGTCCTCGTCGGCGAGCAGGATGCACGGGCCCATGCCGCTCACTCCGACCCCCACGACCTCCGCGTCGGGGACCGCGGAGAGAAGGTCGGTGGCCAGCTCGGCGAACTCGTCCCACCAGATCCGGCCGTCCATCTCGACCCATCCGGACTGCGGACGGGAGACGTCGTGCGCGCGGGTCGCAGTCGCGAGGATCGTGCCGGCGGGGTCCACGAGGACGCCCTTGCTGCTGGACGTGCCGATGTCCACCCCGAGGGTGCAGCGCATGGTCTCTCCTTCGATACCGACGGGCCGTGCCGACCTGGACCCAGGCTACGCGAAATCGATTTCAGGGCGCAAGGAGGTGACCGCTCCTGCACCGCGATGGCCGATCTCCGAAGATTCCACCATCCCCGCTCCTGACCGGGAAAACGCCGGTTCAGCACCGGAATACCGTGACATCCTGACCCCTCCGATCGAGACTGGAGGCATGCCCTTGGACGACCCGCAGGTATGGACGCTGATCGGCATCTTCGTGACGACGATGCTCGGCGGCATGACCCTCATGACGACGCAGTTCGGTCGCGTGCTCCGTGCGGAGATCGGCGGACTGCGAGGAGAGATGACCGGCGAGATCGGCAGGCTCCGCACCGACATGACCACCGAGATCGCCGGCCTCCGCACCGACATGACCACCGAGATCGCCGGCCTCCGCACCGAGATGACCACCGAGACCACACGACTACGCAGTGAGATCGGCACCCTCCGCACCGACATGACCGGCGAGATCAACGGCCTCCGCACCGACATGACCACCGAGATCGGCACCCTCCGCACCGACATGACCGCCGAGATCGGCACCCTCCGCACCGAAATGACCACCGAGATCGGCACCCTCCGCACCGAGATGACCACCGAGATCGGCACCCTCCGCACCGAGATGACCACCGAGATCGGCACCCTCCGCATCGAGATGACGAACGAAACTGGTGGGCTGCACGCGGCGCTGGCAGCGCTGCACGGAGTGATGATGAGCGAGATCGGAGCGCTGCGCGCGGCGATGGGTGCGCTGCAGGGAGCGATGATCGGGCTGCGTGGCGAGATGATCGGGCTCCGCGGCGAGATGACCGCACGACTCGACGGTCTCGATCACCGCCTCGACCGATTGGAGGTGAAGGTCGACGATCTCGACAAGGAGATGACGAACCTCGCAGCGCGGTTCTGGCGGTCGCAGTAGAGACCTGCGGTCAGGCGCGTGCGGCTGCGCGTTGCACCTCACCGGAGAGGACGACCGTCCGAGCCGGCTGCACGTCTCCCCTGATCCGTTCGAGCAGCATCCGCGCCGCCGTCACGCCCATGTGCCGCGCCGGCAACCGCACGACGGTCACAGCGGAGGGAGACAGCGTCGTGAAGGGCAGCGATCCGATCACCGCGACACCGAGTTCCGGAGGGGTGAGGCCGCGCTCCGTGAGGACCTGGATCGCGCCGACGCCGATGAGGTTGTTCCCGGCGACGACCGCGTCCGGCGGCTCCGGCAGCGCGAGGAGCTCCTCCATGGCCGCACGCCCGCCGTCGACCCGGAACGTGGCGAAGCGCTGGAGCGAGGACAGCTCATGATGGGGATCCATCGCCGAGAGGGCTCCCCGCCAACCTTCCGCCCGCTCGGCCGCGGTGTCGATGTGCGCGGGCCCCCCGATGTACGCGATGCGGCGATACCCGGCGTCGAGCAGGCTCTGCGTCGCTGCGGCTCCCGCCTCCCGGTTGGCCATCACCACGCCGTCGATGTCGGTGGCCGTGCGACGGTCCACGGCGACCACGGGTCGCCCCGTCGCCCGCACCGGCGCGAGATCCGAGTGCTCATCCGCCGTCGCGATGATCACCCCCGACATGTTCTCGGCGATCGCGATCCGGAGGTACGTCGCCTCCTTCTCGACCTGGGCGTCGGAGTTGCAGAGCACGACGGAGTACCCCGCCTCGGACGCCGCGTCCTCCACCCCACGCGCCATCTCGGTGAAGTACGGATTCTCGATGTCCGGGATCACCAGGGCGATGACCTCGGAGCTCTGGGTCCGCAGCGTGCGCGCCGTCCGGTTCGGCGTGAATCGGAGCTCCTCCGCCGCCGCCCGCACGGCCGCCGCCTTCTCCTCTGACACGCTCGTACCGTTGAAGACGCGTGAGACCGTGGCCGGTGAGACGCCGGCCCGCCGCGCGACGTCGTAGATCGTGGCCATGGGCACCCACTGTAACCGGTTTCAGCCCTCAGACCTCCGCGAGGAACCCGTCGAGTGTCGCGCCCAGGGCATCCAGTCGGGCCCGAGCGGCGTCCGAGAGCGGCCGGAACGGGCGGCGGCAGTCACCCAGCGCCCCGGCACCTCCCGCATTGCGACCGGAGAGGTACTTCGCCGCGGGGAAGACGTCGATCGCGACCAGCTCGGCGATGACATGGTTGATCCGGCTCTGCACCCGCTGCGCTCCGGCCAGGTCGCCGACGTCGAGGAGGCGACGCGCCGCCTGGAAGAGCTCGACCTGCAGCCCGACGGTCGTGCCGATGGTCCCGCGGGCGCCGGCGGCGAGCGCCGGCACGAACACCTCGTCGAAGCCGTTGATGTAGGCCTTGTCGGGGAAAGCCGTCTTCATGCGCTCCAGGGCGTACATGTTGTGCGCGGTCTGCTTGAGTCCGATCACCCGATCGTCGTCCAGGAGCTCGCCGGCCGTCTCGACCGTGAACTCCGTCCCGGTGAACTGCGGGATGTTGTAGACGATGAGCGGGAGATCCACGGCGTCCAGCACCGCGCGGTAATGGTCGAGGACGGCCTCGATGCCGAACGAGTAGTAGATCGGCGGGATCATCGAGAGCGCGGATGCGCCGGCCTGCTGCGCCCGTCGCGCGAGCTCGATGGCCTCCCTCGTGGACAGCGCGCCGACGTGGGCGACGACGGGTATCCGCCCTTCCGCGGCGCTCACCGCGGTCTCCACCACCGCGGTCCGCTCGTCCGCCGACAGGAGGAGGCCCTCCCCCGACGACCCGCAGCAGTAGATCCCCTCGACCCCGCGCGCCACGTAGTCCCCGATGAGCGTCGAGAGCAGCCCGGTGTCGAACGCCCCCTCCGCGTCGTAGGGCGTGGCGATCGCCGCCATCAACACCCCGAGGTCCGCCGCGGTGGTCACCATGCCGTCCACCCCCCGTCCACGACGAGGTTCGCTCCGGTCATGTAGCGCGAGGCATCGGAGAGCAGGAAGACCGCGGCACCGTTGAAGTCGGTCGCCTCCGCCATCCGCCCGATCGGGATGCGCGCCGTGTAGTTCTGCCGGAAGGTCGCGTCCTGCGTGTCTCGGCCGACGCCGGACGGAGTGAGGGTGTTGACCCGGATCCCCTGCCGCCCCCAGTACGTCGCGCAGTAGCGCGTGAGGTTGTAGAGCCCCGACTTCGCCGCCGAGTACGCCACCGGCTTCACGAACGGCACCCCGGTCTGCTCCTCCTTGTAGGCGTAGATGTCCTGCACCGGGGACACCATCCCGTAGATCGAGCCGACGTTGATGATCGAGCCCGGTTTTCCGGCGGCGCGCATCCGGGCACCGGCCGCCTGCGTCACGAGGAAGGTGCCGACGAGGTTCACGTCGACCACCTCCCGGAACACGTCGAGGGGGAAGTCCTCGAACGGGCCGGAGACCTCGGGCGGCGCGCTCGGCTGGGTGTCCAGTCCCGCGTTGTTGATCACGCCGTCCGGCGCCGCACCCCACGCATCGACGATCGCATCGAGGCCGGCCTCGACGCTGTCCTTCGAGACGATGTCCACGGAGACGCCGAGGAGGCGCGGGCTGTCGGCGATCTCGGGGAACGTCTCCTTCACGCGCGCGGCGTCGACGGTGCGCGATGCCACGGCCACCCGGGCACCGCGCCCGTGCAGCTCGCGGACGAAAGCCGAGCCGATCTGGCCGAGGCCGCCGGTGACGAGGATGATGCGGTCGGTGAGGTCGAAGATGTCCGTCATGTCGTTCGTCTCCCTCAGCTCACCGCGTGCCGCGCGAGGTTCTCGCGGTCGTACTCCAGGCCGTTGCCCGGCGCTCCGGTCGGGACGAAGAACCCGTTCTGCGGCCGCTGCGGCACGATGACGCCGAGGTCGGTGAGCGTGCCGCCGTCCGTCATCTCGCCGAACAGCGCGTTGGGCACCGCGCAGAGCACGTTGGCCGTGAGCTCCATCACGAAGTGCGGCGTCATGGGGGCGTTGTACGCCCGGCCCAGGGCGGCGATGTCCATGTAGGGCGTGATGCCGCCCACACGACCGACATCGGCCTGGATGAAGTCGCACGCGTCGGCGAGGAGGTACTGGTTGAACTGCTGGAGCGTGTAGACGTTCTCGCCCAGGCCGATCGGGATCGGAGAGCGCGCCCGGAGGCGGGCGTGGGAGGCGACGTCGTCCACGCGCAGCGGCTCCTCGACCCAGTACAGGTTGAGGTCGCGGAACCGGGTGACCGCCCGGACCGCCTCTCCGTAGGTCCATCCCTGGTTGGCGTCGACCATGAGCGGGTACTCGCCGACGGCCTCGCGGATCTTGGTGAGCCGGTAGACGTCCTCCTCGAGGTCCGGCTTGCCGACCTTGACCTTCCCGGCGGCGTACCCGTCGGCCTTCCACTCCTTGACCTGCTCGACGACCTCCTCGGCGGACAGGTTGAGGTTGATGCCGCTGCCGTACAGCGCGACCCGGTCGCGCACCTGCCCGAGGAGCTTCGCGAGAGGCTGCTGGTAGTGCAGCCCCAGCAGATCCCACAGCGCCACGTCGATCGCGGCGAGCGCGAGCGTGGTGGTCCCGCCGGGGCCGTTGTCGCGGAGATGCTGCCAGGAGTGCTGCCAGACGGCTCGCGGATTGACCTCACGGCCGATGAGCGTGGGGATGAGCTCGCGCAGCGCCGCCATCATCATCTGGCCGCCGACGCCGGAGGTGTGGCTGAACCCGGTGCCGACCAGGCCGGTGTCGGTGGTGATGTCGGCGAGGATGATCTCGATGTGGGTCACCCGATGGATCTGGTCCCCCCACGGCCCCTTGGGGAGGGGGATGCGGGAGAGCTGGAGGTCGATCGATTCGATTTTCATGCGTGGTCCTTCCGGGACGACGAGGAGGGGTCGGAGGGGGCGTCAGCCCTTGACGGCGCCGGCGGCGAGTCCGGCGACGAGGCGCTTCTGCACGAGGAGGAAGCCGACGACGACGGGGAGCACCGAGAGCACGCCGCCCGCGGTGAGCAGATCCCACCGGATCTGGTACTCGCCGATGAACAGGTGCAGGCCGACCGGCAGGGTGCGGGTCGCCGTCTGCGAGGTGAACGTGAGGGCGTAGAGGAACTCGTTCCAGGTGAGGATGAACGCGTAGGTTCCCGCCGCCACCATCCCCGGCCGCAGCAGGGGCAGCAGCAGGATGCGGATGATCTGCCAGGACGAGGCCCCGTCGATCTGGCCGGCCTCCTCGATCTCGCGCGGGATCGAGTCCGCGAAGCCCTTGAGCAGCCAGGTGGCGAACGGCGTGGCGAACGCGGCGTGGACCAGTGCGAGGCCCAGCGTCGTGTCCATCAGCCCCATTCCGCGGAGCTGCCCCTGCAGCGAGATCACGAGCAGCACGGCGGGGAACATCTGTGCGAGCAGCAGCCCGATCATGACGGCCCCGCGGCCGCGGAAGTCGAACCGCGACATCGCGATCGCGGCGCCGGTGGAGACGACGAGGGTCACCGGGACGGCGATCGCGGCGACGGTGAGGCTGTTCCGCAGATAGGTCAGGAACGGCGTGGTCGACAGCAGCTCGGCGTAGGAGGCGGTCGTGAACTCCGAGGGGATGAGGTTCGCTCCGGCGCCGGCGAGCTGATCCCGGGGCGTGAGCGACGTCAGCAACATGACGATGTACGGCCCGAGCACGATCGCGAGGACGCCGAGGAGGGCGATCGCGAAGCCGGTCCTTCCCGCGAAGCGGCCGAAGCGGACGGGGACGGTCGTCGTACTCATCGCGTGGTGTCCTTCCGGGTGAGGCGCACGTAGAGCGCGATGAAGACGGCGAGGAACAGGGCCTGGATGACGGCGTACGCCGCGCCGGCACCGAAGTCGCTGGCCTTGTAGGTCGTCAGATACGACTCGAGCGCCAGCGTCGTCGAGGACGTGCCCGGCCCGCCGCCGGTGAGGATGAAGATGAGGTCGACGTAGTTCGAGGTCCAGATCAGGCGCAGGAGCGTCGTGATGAGGATCGTCGGGAGGATGGCGGGCAGCACGACGTGACGGAACACGCCGACCGGCCCGCATCCGTCGATCTGCGCGGACTCCTTGAGCTCGCCGGACACGCTCTGCAGCGCCGCGAGGATCATGATCGCGAAGAGCGGGATGCCCTGCCAGACGTCGATCATCACGAGGGTCGGCAGCGCGGTGCTGTTCTGCGACAGGAACTCGATCGGGGCGTCGATGACCCCGGCGTTCAGCAGCCACTGATTGAGGACGCCGTTGTTCGGATCGAGGATCCACTTCCACATCAGCGCGACCAGGACGCTGGGCGTCGCCCACGGGATCATGATCAGCCCGCGGTACACGCCCCGCAGCGGGAAGCGGTTGTTCAGCATGAGCGCGAGCGACAGCCCGCCGATCAGCTGGAGGGAGACGGCGCCGAACGTCCAGATGGCCGTGCGGCCGAGCGTGGGCAGGAACTCCGCCGTGCCGATGACACTGGCGAAGTTCTGGAACCCGACGAACTCGAGCACGCCGGTGAAGACGCTCACGTCGTTGAACGAGAACCAGATCGAGCGGACCAGCGGATACCCGGCGAAGACCGCGACCAGCGCGATCGCCGGCGCGAGCAGGACGAGCGGGGCGACCGACCCGCGGCGAGCGCGCCGCCGGGGCCGGGTCACCGGCCGGCGCGGGGCCGGCCGGCCGGTGACGACCGCTTCCGTGAGAGTGGAGCTTGCCATGTCGGTCCTCAGCGCAGCACGTCGGACATCTTCGTCAGCACGTCCTGGCTGCTGATCTCACCCTGGAACGCCTGCTGGATGAGCGGGTTCCACTCCTTGGCGGCGAGCTCCGCCACCCCCTCCAGCGCCGGCCAGGTCTTGGCGGTGGGGATCGCGTCGACCGCGACCGCGAGCTGCGGGTCGGACGAGTACGCCTCGGTGTCGATCACCGACTCGAGCACGGGCAGCTGGCCCTGCGGCGAGGCGGAGATCTTCTCCATCTGCGCCTCCTCGCTCAGCCAGGAGATCCAGGTCCACGCGGCGTCCTTCTTGTCGGAGCCCTCGAGGATGACGTTGCCGCTCATGCTGCCGAGTGTCGCGCCCGGCTTCCCGTCCTCCGTGGGGATCGGGACGACGCCGAGCTTGTCGCCGAAGACGCCCTGCAGCTCCTTCAGGGAACCCGGGTGATGGATCATCATGCCGGTGAGACCCTCGACGAAGTTCGTCTTGACGTCGGCGAAGGCGGCCGTGATCGATCCGGGGGGCGCGGCCTGCAGGTCGGTGACGATGCTGAGGTAGTCCTCGTTCACCGCGACGCCCTTCGCGTCGTCCAGGACGACCTCGCCGGAGTCGTCGACGACCGACGCGCCGCCGGCGTACATCCACGCGAGCCACTGGTCTTGCCCGCCCGCACCGCCGCGGACGTCGATGCCGTAGCGGCCGTCGCCGGTGAGGGCGGCCGCCGCGTCGAGGAGGTCCTGCTGCGTGCGCGGCGCGTCGAGCCCGAGCTCCTCGAAGTAGTCCGTGCGGTAGTAGAGGTAGAGCGTCGTGTACTGGTGCGGCAGCATGTACACCGCGTCCTCGCCGGGCAGCTGTCCCGTCGCCCAGAGGGAGTCGACCACGTCATCCGAGGCGTCCCAGTCGTCGACGTACGGGGTGAGGTCCGCGATGGCGCCCTGCGGCGCGAACTGCCCGAGCCACCAGTCCTTGCTGCGGGCGGCGTCCGGACCGGTGCCGTTCATCGCGGAGGACACGAGCTGGTTCTGGTACTGGTCGAGCGGGATCGTCTCCAGCACGACCTCCACCTCGTCCTGCGCGTCGTTGAACTCGTCCGCGAGCTCTGTCCAGGTGGGGTCGGTCGCGTCGTCCTGCCAGAGCCAGTAGGTGATCTCGACGGGACCGTTGCCCTCGCCCTTCGGGGCGCCTCCGGCGCAGCCGGCGGTGAGGGCGACCACGCCGAGGACGGCCAATCCGGGGAGGAATCGGGTGGATCTCATGATGCGTACTCCTTCGTCGATCAGATGAGGGTGGTGCGAAATCGATTTCAAAACGGGTGCGGCAGAAAGCGCCGGTGCGGGGAGGGGTCAGACCGGCAGCGCGGCCGTGGTGCCGAAGTCGATGTCCGGGTAGCGGTTGCGGACGCCGTAGAAGTGCGCGTCGAGCTCGTGGACGGCTCGGCGGGTGTCGCCGGCCTCGATCGCGTCGATGATGCGACCGTGCATCGCGGCGATGGCCGGGTCCTCCTCCACGGGCTCCTCCCGTCGCGCGGCCGCGAAGACGACCCAGAAGGATTGCAGGAACTGGTCCACGAACGCATTGCGCATCGGCGCGAGCAGCCCGCGGTGGAACTGCTGGTCGAGCTCCGCGAAGCTCTCGTTGCGCAGGGCCCGCTCCACCATCTCCTCCGAGAGCAGACGCAGGCGGGTCAGGTCGCTCGGCTGCAGGCGCGGGATGACCAGGGGAAGCAGCGAAGTCTCCAGCGCGTGACGCACTTCCAGGAGCTCGCGGGTGGCGGCCTCCGGGTCGTCGACGAAGCCGATCCAGCGGGTGGCGAGATCGGCGGCACGGAACCCGCGCCACACGCGGCGCGCGCCCTGCCGAGAGGCCACGATGCCGAACGCTTCGAGCACGCTGAGGGCTTCCCGGATGCGCTGCCGTCCCACCTCCAGCACGGCGCCGAGCTCGGCCTCGGTGGGCAGCGGGTCGCCGATCTCCAGCCCGGAGCGCTGCAGGTGCTGAGCCAGACGTCGAGCGAGCGCGTCTGACAAGTCGGACCCGGTGATCTCAATCTTGTCTGACATGTCCCGTTCGCTCCTTCGCGACATCGGTGGAATTTCCGTTCTTGAGCCTAGACACTCTCCCCGCGTGTCGTCAAGTAGGCTCCTGGCAGCGCTCACTTGTCGGACAAGTAAGAGGGAGCCCATGCAGAAATGCCGCGACCCGAAGGCCGCGGCATTCCGCCCGTGTATGTCCCGGAGTCGTGTCAGCGGTGCGCGGCCACCACCTGCGCGACAGCCGCCCGCTCATCGGCGGAGGGCTCGGCGATCGCCATGCGGCAGTGCGTGTCCACGACGTCGAGCACGCGGTACGCCTCCTTCATCCGCGCCATGTCGCCGCCGATGAGCGCGACGACGTCGTCCACGGCTGCCTGCGCCGCGGCGATGGCCTCCCCATCTCCGGAGCGTCCGGCGTCGGCGAGTGCGCGGAACGGCTTCGGCGTCACGGACGAGACGCCCGAGACGACGCCCTGCGCGCCCGCTTCGACGGCCGCGATGAGGTCGCGGTCGGCGCCGGTGTACAACTCGAAGTCGGCCGGCACCACCGCGCGGTACGCCGCGATGTCGTCGAGGGAGAGCTCGCTCACCTTGGCCCCGACCACGTTCGGAAGGGCGGCGATGCGCACGAGCAGCTCCGGCGAGACCGGGTTCCCGCTACGCGCGGGGTAGATGTAGACGTACAGGCGCCCGTCGCCCACCGCCGCCGAGACGGCACGGTAGTAGTCGAGGATCGCATCGTCCGTGGCACGCAGGTAATAGGGGGTGAGGGCCGCGAACTCCGTGGCCCCGAGCTCCTTCGCGATGCCGACCAGACGCACGGCCTCGAACGTGCTCGGCTGCCCGACGTGCACGATGACGCGCATCCGGCCGGCCAGCTCCTCGAGCGCGGCGGCCACGAGCGCCCGGAACTCGTCCGCGTCCACCGCGGGGAACTCGCCCGTGGTGCCGAGAACGAAGGCGCCCTCGTTCCCCGAGTCGGCCACGAACCGGAAGATCGCACGCGACCCGTCGAGGTCGAGGGTCCCGTCGCGGTGGAACGCGGTCGGGACGGCGGTCAGGATGTCGTAGCGGGTCACTTCTCGGTCTCCTCGGGGGTCGTGCTCTTGCGGTTCTTGCGGTCGGCGCGTCCCCGGCGCGCACCGGCGTCGACGTTGCGGACGGTGGAGGTGAGCAGGTCGGGCTGCGCCGCGAGCTCGTCGTGCGCCTTCTCGATCTGCACGATGCTGTCGGTGTGGAGGATCGAGTCCTCCAACGAGGCCCGCGCGGCGCGGGGCGTGCGGGCGGCGCGGATCGCGGGCATCACGATCGACAGCACCGCGAGCGCGAGCAGCACGAGGGCGATCGGGCTGACGACCTCGAAGAACGGCCGCGTCGGCAGGATCGCCAGCGTGCGGGCGAGGTTCTCCTCGGCGAGCGGACCGAGCAGCAGGCCGAGCACCACGGGTCCTGCCGGGACCTGCATGCGCTTGAGCAGCACGCCGATCACCCCGAAGACGAGCATCGTGACGACCGTCGACAGACTGTTCGAGGTGGCGTAGGTGCCGATGATGCAGAAGATGAGGATGCCGCTCCACAGATACGGCTGCGGCACGTCGAGCAGCTTGACCATGCCCTTCATCCGCACGAGGCTCAGCGCGAGCGACAGGAGGGTCGCGACGAGCATGATGCCGACGATCGAGACGACGAGGTCGGGGCGGTTGGTGAACAGCGTGGGCCCGGGGGTGATGCCCCAGATGATCATCGAGCCGATCATGACCGCCATCACGGAGTCGCCGGGGATGCCGAGCGCCATCGTGGTGGTGAGCGAGCCGCCGAGCGTGGCGCTGGAGGCGGTGTCGGACGCGGCGACGCCCTCGATCGAGCCCTTTCCGAACATCTCCGGGTGCTTCGACGCCTTCCGCGCCCGCTCCCAGCCGATGAGCCCGGCGATGTCGCCGCCGGCCGCGGGGATGAGGCCGACGCCGAGGCCGACCGCCCCGCCGACCGCGGTGGCCCGTCCGCTCTGCTTCAGCTCGGCGCGGTTCGGCCACCACCGGCCGAGACTCGAGATCGGTCGGACGTGCGACTTCCGGTGCGTGAGGAGCTGATCGAACAGCTCGGCGATGCCGAAGAGACCGATGATGACGGCGATGAAGTTCACGCCCTCGACGAGTTCCAGCACGCCGAACGTGAAGCGCTGGTCGGCGGTGGCCGCGTAGGTGCCGACGCTCCCGAGCATCAGCCCGAAAAGACCGGCCAGGATGCCCTTGAGCATCGACTTCGACGAGATGCCGATCATGATCGCGATGCCGAAGACGACGAGCGCGAACAGCTCGGGCGACTTGAAGTAGTCCCGGGCGAAGCTGGCGATCGGCACGGCGGCGACCGAGAAGAGCACGAGCGAGGCGAGGATGCCGACGGCCGACACGATCGCGGAGATCGTCAGCGCCAGACCGGCCCTGCCCTGCTTCGCCATGGGATAGCCGTCGAGGGTGGTGGCGATGGAGGCGGGAGTCCCAGGGGTGTTGATGAGGATGGACGGCACCCGGTCGCCGAAGTTCGCCGCGACGTAGATCGTCAGGAGCACCGCGAGGCCCTGCACGGGCTCCAGGGTCATGGTGAAGCCGGCGGCGAGTGCGACGGCCATGGTCGCGGTGATGCCGGGGAAGGCGCCGACCATGAAGCCGAGCACGAGGCCGACTGCCATGTACAGCAGGATCGAGATGTCGAGGAGCGAGTTCAGCCCCTCCAGGAGCGCATTCACAGGGGGATCCTCAGGAGCATGCCGAAGACGACGTAGACGAATGCCGTGACGGCGGCGGAGTAGATGACGAGGCTCAGCCAGCGGCGGTGGCCGTAGAGGAGCATCAGTGCGGCCATGAGCAGAGCACAGGCGATCGGGAAGACCTCGATCCGGTAGCCGAAGAGGATGACCGAGCCGAGGGACCACAGCGCGATGAAGGCGCCGGCGATCGCGATCGTCGCGATCACCCGGAGGACGCCGCCCGGCTGGATGCTCTCGAGATCCTCCCGCGTGGGTGCCGGTCGCGTGATCGCCACGGCGAGCAGGGCGATCGCGATCACGACGCCGGTCACGCCGATGACGAGCGGCCAGAAGCGGGCGTCGATCTGTCCGGGGGCGGCCTCGCGGCGCAGCGGGATCTGCGTGGCGAGGAAGAGGTAGCCGGCGGTGAACGCGAGGGCCACGACGGCGAACGCGATCTCGAGGGGCCGGGAGGCGGGTGCGCCCTGGTACTCGACCTGCGCAGCCGACTCGCCGGCGGTGTCGGGAGTGGTCATGGTGCTCCTTCGTCGGAGGTGCGCGGTGGGGCCGGGTGACCGGCCCCACCGGAGTTCTCAGCCCAGGAGGTCCTGGAACAGCGCGAACTGGTCCTCGACGTAGCCGGTCCATTCGGCGGAGTCGCGGTAGACGACCAGGTTTCCGGCATCCGCCTGGAACTTCTGGTAGCTGTCGGACTCGACGGCCTCCTTGACCGCGTCCTCCAGCGTGGACTTCACGTCTTCGGGCAGACCGGCGGGCGCGTAGATGCCGCCCCAGCCACCGAAGACGACCTCTTCGCCGATGGCCTCCTCGACCGTCTCGACGTCCTCCGCGTCCGGGTGACGCTCGTCGTTCATGACCGCGAGGATGCGGACGGCCTCGCCCTGCGCGAGGGCCTCGCCGAGTCCGGAGACGGCGGCGACGGTCTCACCGGATGCGGCCGCCGCGACCGCCGTGGCGCCGCCGTCGTAGGGGACGGGGGTGAAGTCGGCGTCGGTCGCCTGGCCGAGGCCGAGGGTGGCGGCCTCCCAGATCGAGCCGGCACCGGAGTTCGCGACCGTGACCGCGCCGGACTTCGCCTGCGTCACGAGGTCGTCGAGGGTCTCGATGCCGCTGTCGGCACCCACCGTGATGACGCCGGGAGCGAGCATGATCTGGCCGAGCAGGTCGAAGTCGTCGGGCAGCACGTCGGCGCTCTGGGTCGTGTTGAGCATCGCGATCTCGACGGGCGCGAAGCCGATGACGTAGCCGTCCGGATCCTGCGAGCCGACGTACTCCATCGCGAGCGCTCCCGCGGCACCGGGCATGTTCTCCGGGATCACGCTGACACCGAGGATCTTCTCGAGCTCGGTGGCGAGCGCGCGGGACGACAGGTCGGAGCCGCCGCCGGGATTGGCCTGGATGATCAGCCGGATGTCGTCCTCGGGATAGGTCGAGGCGGCCCCCTCGCTCTCGTCGACCTTCGTGCAGGCCGACAGCACCAGAGCGGTGGCGGCGAGGGCGGCGAAGGCAGCGGCCGCCCGAGTGATGCGCATGCGGGGCATCTTTGCTCCTCTACGTGGGTCGACCGTGTTGTCGACACCGCGAGGCTACCAGTGTTGACTGTTAACAGTCAACACTTACGAGGTCCGGCACCTGGTAGACGACGAGCGCCAGGCGGATATGGCCGCCTGGCGCTCTGCCCCTCCGGGGTCTAGCCGGCCGTGGCGTTCTCGTACGCCCGCATCGCCGCCTCCTGCGCCTCCTTCAGCGCGTCCTCGGGAGACTTGTCCCCGAGGAGCGCTGCGGTGATGGCGTTGTTGAGTTCGTTCTGGATCTCCTGGCCCGCGGGCGAGGAACCGAAGGACTGTCCGTAGTCCACCACGTCGTAGTAGGTCGAGATGACCTGGTCGAAGCCGGCGTTGCCGCTGTCCGTCACGAAGGTCTCACGGATCGACTGATCGGCGGACGGCGATCCGGTGAAGAGCCCGGTGTTGATACCGCCATCGGTCTTCAGCGTCTCGGCACGGGCCTCGCCCGCCGCGTTCCAGGCGTCGTCCGAGGTGAGGTTCACCATCCAGGCGCACGCCGCCGCGGGGTTCTCCGCCCCGGCCGGGATCACGAACGCGGTGCCGGACGCGACCGAGAACGGCTCCCCGTCGGCATTCCGGAACGGCACAGCCTCGAGGTCGATCTGGTCGGCGTAGGGGCTGAGCACGTTCGGATACCACTGCGCGTTCACCTGCGCGCCGACCTGCTGGGCGACGAACTGGTTCTGGTCGCCAAAGGCGTCGAACGAGTCGGTGAAGCTCTTGACGGCCGCGAAGCCGCCCTGCGCGTCGGTGATCTGCTTGAGCATCTCGATGCCGGCCACGTTGCTGGGGTCGTCCAGGGTCGGCGCCCCCTTCTCATCGTTGAGCTGGCCGCCCATGCCGAGGATCCACAGCCCGGCCTGACCGGTCGCCACGGGGTCGAACCCGAGCCGCGTCGGCACGCCGCCGGACTCCTGGTACATCTTCTCGATCGCGCCGAGCAGCACGTCGGGCTGCGAGGTATCGATCTCGTCCGCCGTCACCCCCGCCTCGTCGAGCACGGCCTTGTTCAGCAGGATCGCCGGCGGCTGGTAGAACTGCGGCACCGCCCACACGGCATCGTCGTAGGTGACGTCGTCGACGACGAAGGGGTACCAGTGGTCCCGCGGCGAGACGTCCTGGGCGGCGAAGCACTCGTCGAGCGGCATGATGAGGTCCTGCGCGGCATACGTGGTCACGTACCGGCGGTCCATCTGCACGACGTCGGGCACGTCGCCGCTCGCGATCCGCGTGGTGAACTTCTGCGCGTCGAAGGCCGTCGCGTCGAGGTCGACCTCGATGTCCTTCAGCTGCTCGGCGGCGTAGTCCATGCGCGAGGTGCCGACGTCGTCGGCGTTCTCGAAGCCCCACGCCTTGAGCGTGCCGCTCGGCTCCGCGCCGAAGTCGGCGTCGGCCGCCTGGTCGTCTCCCCCTCCCCCGCCGCACCCGGCGAGGACGAGGACGGATGCCGCGGCGACCGCGGTGATTCCCAGCATGCGTGTGCGCATGACTGCTCCTTTCGATCTGTGGTTCGTCATCCCTTGCGCCCCTGGGTGGCGACGCCCTCGATGAAGGCACGCTGCCCGAAGGCGAAGAGGATGAGCATGGGGAGGGTCACCAGGAGGGAGGCGACCATGACGTACTGGTAATCACCGTGACCGCCCGCCGTGGGGCTGTACTTGGTCATCGCGTAGGCGATGCCGAGCGGCGCGGTGAACTCGTCCACCGACCCGGCGTTGAGGTAGATGAGGGCGGCCTGCAGGTTGTTCCAGCTCGCCTGGAACTCGAACAGGAACACGATGACGAACGACGGTATCGACAGCGGCATCGCGATCCGCCAGAAGAGGCCCCAGGCGCTGGCCCCGTCGAGCCGCGCCGCCTCGAACAGCTCCTGAGGAAGGCCGAGGAAGAACTGCCGCTGCAGGAAGATGTAGAAGGCCGAGCCGAACAGGTTCATGCCCCACAGCGGCACCCAGGTGCCGAGGAGTCCGGTCTCCTTCCAGATGAGGTAGATCGGGATCATCGTCACCGCGCCGGGGAGCATCATCGTCGCGAGCACGAGGCCGAACAGCAGCCCGCGCCCCGGGAAGCGGAAGTAGGCGAAGCCGAACGCCACGATCGAGCTGGAGATCGCCACGGCACCGGCGGCGAGCAGCGCGATGGCGATGCTGTTGCCCATCCAGTTCAGCAGCGGGAGCTGATTCCACACCTCGACGTAGTTCTCCGGCACGAACGTCTTCGGGATGAGGGCGTTGTCGAACACCTCCCCCCGCGGCTTGAAGCTGGCAGCGATGAGCCACGCGAAGGGGTACAGGAACAGCAGCGCGAACAGCACGAGGATGATGTTCAGCACGATCCGGGCGACGAGGCTCTTCGGCTGTCGCAGTCGCCGTCGCCAGCGCGAACGGGTGCCGACGGTGGTCGTGAACGTGCCTGGGGCCTTCTCGGGCTCCGCCTCGACGGGGACCTGACGCAGGGTCTGGGACATCAGCGGTCTCCCTCGTAGTAGACGAAGCGGTTGCCGACCTTCACCTGGATGAGCGTGATGATCATGATGATGACGAAGAGCAGCCACGCCATCGCCGCCGCGAAGCCGAAGTTGAACTGCCGGAAGGCCTGTTGGAACAGGTAGATCGCGTAGAAGAGCGACGCCTCAGGAGACGAGTTGCTCTGATCCCGCCAGAACAGCAGATACGCCTGATCGAAGATCTGGAAGGCGGCGATCGAGAGCACGATGACGTTGAAGAACATGGCCCCCGAGATCATCGGCAGGGTGATCGAGAAGAACTTCCTGATCGGTCCCGCCCCGTCGAGCGAGGCCACCTCGTACAGCTCGACCGGCACGTTCTTGAGGGCGGCCAGGAAGATCACCATGGTTCCCGCGACGGTCCACAGCGTCATGATCACGATGCTCGGCTTGACCCACGCGGGGTCGACGAGCCACTGGGGCCCCTGGATGCCGAACAGTCGGAGGAACTGGTTGATCGCTCCGGAGTTGCCGTTGAGGAGGAGGAAGAACACGGCGGCCGTGGCGACGGCCGGGGTCATCTTCGGCAGGTAGTAGAGCACGCGGAAGAATCCCGCACCTCGCCCGACCCGGTTGAGCAGCAGCGCGAGGACGAGCGCGAACACGATCTCCAGCGGCACCGCCATCACCACGTAGAACAGCGTGTTGGCGAGCGAGACGCCCACCCGCGGGTCCTCGAAGAGGTTGGCGTAGTTGTCGATGCCGACCGGGCGCGCGCTGTTCGTAGCGAGGTTGTAGCTGCTGAACGAGATGTACAGGCTGTAGACCATCGCGCCGGCCGTGAAGATGAGGAATCCGATGAGCCATGGCGAGATGAAGAGATAGCCGGCGAGGGCTTCTCGGCGGTTGTACCGGTCCCGCTGGCGGTTCTTGAGCGGCATCCACCTGCCTCCTTTCCGAGGACGCGCAGACACGGCGCTCTGGTCCTGGCGCGATGGTAGATCCGGAGAAGCGGTTCTCCGCGGGGCTTGCGCAGAACCGTTTCCTGTGGTTCACCTGAATGCCCCCGGACAGCCTGGCGCCCCGGGTGCGGTTCCTCCCTAGGATGAGGGGAATAAACACGGAGGAGGGCCGGGGGAATGTTCGACGAGCGACGGCGACAGGCAGCGCTCGAGGAACTGGGGATCCTTGACACGCCACCCGATGAGCGGGTGGATCGGGTGGCACGACTGGCGAAGGAGATGTTCGGCGTGCCGATGGTCAGCGTCTCGCTGATCGATCGCGACCGGCAGTGGCGCAAATCGCAGATCGGCCTCGGGGGGAACGAGGCACCGCGACAGGATTCGTTCTGCGACTACACCGTGTCGCAGGACCGGACGGTGGTGGTGGAGGATGCGAGCACGACCGACCTCTTCGCCGAGAATCCGTTCGTGACCGGCGACCCGCACCTGCGCTTCTACGCGGCCCATCCGCTGCACGCGCCGGGAGGGGAGCCGGTCGGGACGCTGTGCGTGCTCGACACCGAGCCGCACACGTTCACCGACGCCCAGCAGGACCTCCTGCGCGACCTGGCGTTCTGGGTGCAGACGGAGCTGGCACAGGACGCCGACGTCGACCACGCCGCCGTGGTGCAGCGAGCGCTGCGCCCCCGGGCGCACCCGGAGATCGCCGGGTACACGATCGCCGCCGGTGCCGCCCCGCGGGGAACGCTCGCCGGGGACTACTACGACTTCTCGCGCCACGGCGAGGCCCTGCGGGTGACCCTGGCCGATGCCATGGGCAAGGGCACGGGGCCGGCGTTGGTCGCGGCCACGGTGCGGGCGTCCCTGCGCACGGCGCCGGAGCGCTCGCTGTCCGACGCCGTGATCGAGGTGGACCGCCTGCTCGAGGACGATCTCGCGGACACGTCGATGTTCGTCACGGCGGTCGTCGCCGAGCTGCAGCCGGAGACGGGAGAGCTCGAGGTCATCGACGCCGGCCACAGCCTCGCGTTCGTCGTCCGCGCAGACGGGTCGTGGACGCCCCTGCGCTCCACGAACCTGCCCTTGGGCATGGGGATGGGCCTCGCCGACCCCCGGGTCCCGGTGACGACGCGGCTCGAGGTGGGGGACGCCTTCATCTGCTGCAGCGACGGTCTCCTCGACGTCCTCGACGCCGACGACCCGTTCGGCCACGTGGAGCGGGTGCTCACCGCGATGGGACCGGACGGCGCCGTGCGCGAGGCCCTGCGACTCGCGAACGATGAGCGCGCCACCGACGACATCACCGTCGTGGTCGTGCGGAGGGACGCGTGACCGCCCGGTTCGCGACCATCCGCGTCCTCGCGCTGCTGTCGGTCCTGCTCGGCGTGAACTACGTCGCCTGGCGCTGGCTGGAGTCGGTGAACTGGTCGGCCTGGTGGATCGCGGTGCCGCTCGTGATCGCCGAGACGTACAGCCTCATCGACACGTTCCTGTTCTGCCTGACGATGTGGCGCGCGAAGGAGCGTCCGGCGCCGGTGTCGCCTCCGCAGGGCACCGTCGACGTGTTCATCACGACCTACGACGAGCCGATCGAGCTCGTCATGACCACCGCGAAGGCGGCGAAGCGGATCGCCTACCCGCACTCGACCTGGATCCTCGACGACGGCTCCCGCCCCGAGCTCGAAGCCGAAGCCCGGGCCGCCGGCGTCGGCTATCTCACGCGTTCCGAGGACTGGACGGGCAAGCCCCGGCACGCCAAGGCGGGCAATCTCAACAGTGCGCTCTTCCAGACCGACGGCGAGTTCCTCCTCATCCTCGACGCCGACCAGGTGCCGGACCCGCTGATCCTGCACCGCACGCTCGGCTACTTCGCCGATGATCCCGACGTCGCCCTCGTGCAGACGCCGCAATGGTTCGTGAACGTCGACGAGGCCGACCCGCTCGGCAGCCAGGCGCCGCTCTTCTACGGGCCGATCCAGCAGGGGAAGGACGGCTGGAACGCGGCCTTCTTCTGCGGCTCGAACGCCGTGCTCCGCCGCGAAGCACTGATGCAGCTCGGCATCGTCGGCTACGTGCGGAACGTGACCGACTCCGCCGCGCGGGCCCTCAAGACGTCCGAGGCCCTCATCGCCCGCGAGGCCGAGGCGGCGACCGAGCCGGCGCTCGCCACCGAGCTCGGCGCGCTCCGCATCGCGATCGCGCGCGGACGCAAGGAGCTCGCCGCGGGCGAATCGGTCGCCGAGGTGGCCGCCCGCGTGGGGGAAGCCGTCGACAGCGCCTCCCGCATCCTCGTCGCCCACGACCTCGAGGGCATCCGTGCCGACCTCGCGGTGATCGAGTCCCTGCCGGTGCAGCAGGACGCGGAGCTCGGGCAGGTGATCGTGGACGAGGCCGGGCTCGAAGCCCTCGCCTCCTCCGACCTCTCCCCCCTCACCGCCGTCGAGGCCGTCCGCGGACTGCTCGATGCGCTCCGCCTCGACCGAGCGGATGAGGCGCAGCCGATCCTCCCCCTCGCCACGATCTCGGTGACCGAGGACATGGCGACGGCGATGCAGCTCCACGCCCTCGGCTGGAAGAGCGTCTACCACCACGAGATCCTGGCTCACGGGCTCGCCCCGGAAGACCTCCGGACGATGCTCACGCAGCGGCTGCGGTGGGCCCAGGGGACGCTGCAGGTCATGCTGCGCGACAACCCCCTGGCCAAGCGAGGACTCTCGGTGGGGCAGCGCCTCATGTACTTCGCGACGATGTGGAGCTACCTCTCGGGCTTCGCCGCGATCGTCTACCTCGCCGCCCCGGTGATCTATCTCGTGTTCGGCGTGCTCCCCGTCACCGCCTGGTCGGTCGACTTCTTCGCGCGCTTCCTGCCGTACTTCCTCGTCAATCAGGCGTTGTTCCTCGTGGTGGCGAAGGGGGTGAAGACCTGGCGAGGTCAGCAGTACTCGCTTGCGCTGTTCCCCGTGTGGATCCGCGCGTGCTGGACGGCCTTCGCCAACGTGGTGCTCGGCCGACCGCTCTCCTTCGCCGTGACCAGGAAGGACGGCCGCGATCCTCGGGGCATCCCGTGGCGCGAGATCTGGCCGCAGCTCACCGCCATGGTCGTCCTCGTGATCGCCCTCGTCATCGGCGTCGCCCGGGTCATCGTCGGCACCGGCGACGGCACCGGCACCCTCGTCAACACCGCCTGGGTCCTGTACGACCTGGTCGTCCTCAGCGTCATCATCCAGGCGGCACGCTATCGCGGTCCGGCCGCGAAGGTCCTCGAGAAGGAGTCGAATGAACGTCAGCACTGACACCAGGGACGGCTATGCCGTCGTCACGATCACGGGCCGCCTGACCGCCTCAGGAGCGCCGTTGCTGCGCAACGCGGTGAGCGACCTCGTCGCCGCGGGGCAGCCGCGCATCGCGATCGATCTGAGCGGCACCGAGTTCGTCGACTCCTCCGGTCTCGGCGCCCTCGTCGGCGGCCTCAAGAGCGCCCGCGTGGCCGGCGGCGATCTGCGCATCGCCGCCGTTCCCGAGGCCGTGCGCACCGTCCTCCACCTCACCAACCTGGATCGCGTGCTCCGCGACTACCCGACGCCGGAATCGGCGTTCGATGGACGCTGACACCCGGGCCTTCCACATCGACGGGCCCGCCGGGCTCGCCCTCGTCGACCGCGCCCTCGACGAGCTCGACCGGCTGTGGCCGCTGGCTCCGGAGGTACCTGCCCAGGATCAGGTGCTGTTCACCCTGGCGCTGAGCGAGGTCACGACCAACGTCGCCCAGCACAATGAGCACGCGGACGTCGTGCTGAGCATCGACGTCCGCGTGACGGCGGAGGAGCTGCGCGCCTACATCCGCGACACCGCCCCGCCGGCACCGATCGACTGGGACGCCGTGTCGATGCCGGGCGAGGAGGCGGAGAGCGGACGCGGGCTCGCGCTGTCGCAGGCCGCGCTCGACGAGTTCACCCACACGGTCACCGATCTCGGCAACACCTGGGTCCTCGTCCGGCGCGTGGATCCCGCGCGCGAGGCGGGCGACTGACCGGTCAGGCGAGCCAGGCCGGCGCGCGCCCGCGGAGGGCCGCGGCGTCGATGGAGTAGCGCCCGGCGCCGGTGAGCGCGAGCGCGAGAGCCGCGGCGCCGAGCACGGCGACGAACTCGTAGCCGCCGGCCGTCACCCACAGGCCGGCGGGCAGGTGCACCAGCACGAGTGCCACCAGCATGTCGACGGCGAGGAGGATGACGACCGGGCGCGTCAGCAGGCCGAGGATCAGCAGGATCCCGCCGACGAGCTCGAGGAAGGCGACGACGGGTGCGGCGATCTCGGCGAGCGGCACCCCCATGCCGGCGAAGCTGCCGATGGTGCCGGGGATCGTGAACTCGAAGATCTTCTGAGCGCCGTGGGCGGCGAAGATCGCGCCGACGACGACGCGCAGGACGAGGAGTCCGAGCGACGAGGCGGAGGTGGCGGAGGCTGTGGTGTTCGTCATGAGGAGGTTCTTCCTTCGTGGCAGGACACCCGCGCGGGCGCGGACCAGGGCTCTTGCCCTGGCCCCCACGGTAGGAACCGTTCTTTTTCGTCCGCTGAACGCCTCGGCGCCGGCGGACGCAGGCTCAGCGGGAGCCGACCTCGTGGAGCATCCGCTCCCGGGCGCCGTCGAGGTGAGCCGAGAGGACCGCGGCGGCGTCCTCCGGGGCTCCCGTGCGCATGACGTCGAGCAGCGTCACGTGATCGTCCGACGACTCGTGCAGGTCCTCGTCGTGGTTGATCGTGACCTCGAGGAGGGCCGTGAAGGTCGGGAGGTACTGGTTCCAGGCACCCTCCAGCCGGGGATGATCGGCGAGGGCGTAGATCTGGGAGTGGAAGTCGAGGTCGGCCGTGACGAAGGCCGCATGGTCGCCGGCGTCCGCGGCCTCGGCCATGCGTTGGACGGCGTCGGCCATCGGCTGCCACCGCTCGTCGTCGTCGACCCGCATCGCGCGCGAGAGGGCGAGCTGCTCCAGCGCGCCCCGGAGGCTGTAGAGCTGGTCGACGTCGTCGCTCGTGAGGCCCACGATGTAGACGCCGCGGGGACGCTGCACCTCGACGAGCTTCTCGAAGCTGAGCTGGGTCAGGGCGTCGCGCACGGGGCCGCGACTGACGGCGAACTCCTCGGCGAGGGCCTCCTCGGTGAGGCGGGCCCCCGGGGCGAGCTCCCCTCGCACGATGCGCTGGCGCAGCACGCGTGCGACCTGCGCTCCGAGCGACTCCCCGCGCGTGACGGTCTGCGTCATGGTGACCTCCTGTTAACAGTTGACAGGATACACATCGGGGTGCGCGGTCAGGCTCCGGAGCGCGGACTCCAGAGCACGAGCTCCGTCGAGCGCCGGATGCGGCGGCCGCTCGGCATCGGCACGACGCCCGCGGAGCCGGCGGCGAACACCCGCACGCCGGGGCGGTTCTCCCGCTCGGCACGGAGGGCGCCCTCCAGCGCGAGCACGCGATCGCGCAGCATCCGGTTCTCGTCCTCCAGGTCGAGGAGACGGGCGATCGCCGGGAGACTGACCCCTTCGGAGGAGAGCTGGGCCACCTCGCGCAGCTGCTCGATGTTGCGGTGCGAGTAACGACGGGATCCGCCAGGCGTCCGACCCGGCACCACGAGGCCGATCCGGTCGTACTGACGGAGGGTCTGGGGGTGCAGGCCGGAGAGCTTGGCGGCTGCGGCGATCGCGAAGACCGGAGTGTCCGCGTCCATCACGCCTTCCTTCCTGGTTTCACGTCAGGCCGTCGCGCCTGGTCAGGCAGCTCCTTCCCGGAACCGCCTGACCCGGCGCGAAAGCCTTTTCTCGTCAACGGCGGGCTTTCGCCATGAGCTCGGCCCGCGGGTTCTCCTGAGGTTCCAGCTCCTGGAACCTCTCGAGGGCCTCGCGCGCGGCGTCGTCGAGGTGCGTCGGAACCGCGACCTGGAGCTCGGCGAGCAGGTCACCGGTCCCCTTCGCGGTCGCGACACCCCGGCCCTTGACGCGGAGCACGCGGCCCGACGGGGTCCCGGGGGCCACACGCAGCTTCACCACGTCGCCGCCGAGCGTCGGGACCTCGATGGTCGCGCCCAGCGTCGCCTCGGTGAAGGTCACGGGGACCACCACGCGGAGGTTGAGGCCGTCCCGCGTGAAGACCGGGTGCGGGCGCACCGTGATCTGCACCACGATGTCCCCGTTCTCCCCGCCATCGGGCGAGGGGCGACCACGGCCGCGCAGCCGGATCTTCTGCCCATCGGCGACACCCGCGGGGATCTTCACCTTGAACGGCTTGCCGTCCTCGCCCTGCAGGGTGATCGTCTCGCCCTGCACAGCGGTGCTGAAGTCCAGCGTGGTGCGGGCCGTGACGTCGGCGCCGCGCTGCGGACCGCCGAAGCCACGGAAGCCGCCGCTCGGCTGCCCGAATCGGCCACCGCCGAACGAGCTGCCCTGGCCCTGGTTGAACATCGCGAAGATGTCCTCGAAGTCGGCGGTCTGGCCGCGCCCCTGCTGTCCGAACCGGCTGAAGACGTCTTCGAACCCGCCGGCGCCCGAGCCGCTCGCCGTGAAGCGAGCGCCCGAACCCATGGCGCGGATCTCGTCGTACTCCTTGCGCTGCTCGGCGTCGGAGAGCACCGAGTAGGCCTCGCTGATCTCCTTGAATTTGGCCTCGGCCTTCGCATCGCCCTGATTGGAATCGGGGTGATACTTGCGCGCGAGCTTGCGGTACGTCTTCTTCAGGTCAGCGTCGCTGACGTCCTTCGAGACCCCGAGGGTCTTGTAGAAGTCCTTGTCGAACCAATCCTGGCTGGCCATCGATCACCTACTCCGCAGGGACGGCGACGACGACCTTCGCAGGACGCAGCTCGACCTCGCCGAGGCGGTACCCCACCTCGACGACCTCGAGCACCGTGGTCTTCGAGGTGCCGGGGGTCGGCTGCTGGAAGATCGCCTCGTGACGCTGGGGGTCGAACTCCTCGCCCTTCTCGCCGTAAGCGACCACGCCGAGGCGCTCCACGACCGCGCGCACCTTCTCGGCGATCACGGCGAAGGGGCTGCCCTCGACCAGATCGCCGTGCTGCTCGGCGCGGGCCAGGTCGTCGAGCACGGGGATGAGGCCCTTGGCGGCCTCGCCCTTCGCGCGCTCGATCTCGATCTGGCGCTGCTCCTCGGTGCGGCGGCGGTAGTTCGCGTACTCGGCCTGCAGGCGCTTGAGGTCGGTCAGCAGGGCGTTCTCGGCGTCGGCGATCGCGGCGTCGCCGGCGGCGGCATCCGCGGTCTGGGCGGCGCCGAGGATGTCCTCGACCGTCAGCCCCTCCTCGGTCTCGGCAGCCGCGTCGACCGGAGTCTCGTCGGAGCCCTCGGCGGCCTTCGCCTCGCGGGAGTCCTGGTTCTGCGGCACGGGGCCGGATGCCTGAGCATCCGACCCCTCCGGAACCTCGTTCTCGTCGAAGTTCTTGTCCGTCATGATTACTTCTTCTCGTCCTCGTCGTCGACGACCTCGGCGTCGATGACGTCCTCCTCGGAGGAGGTGGCGTCACCGGTCGGGGCCTCGCCCTCGGCCGAAGCGCCGGCGGCGTCCGCCTGCGAGGAGGCGTAGATCGCCTCGCCGAGCTTCGACTGGGACTGGTTGAGCTTCTCGAACGCGGTCTTCACGGCCTCGTCGTCGTCGCCGGCCAGAGCCGTCTTGAGCGCGTCGACATCGGCGTTGACCTCGGTCTTCACGTCCTCGGGGAGCTTGTCCTCGTTCTCGGAGATGAGCTTCTCGATCGAGTAGGCGAGGGTCTCCGCCTGGTTGCGGGTCTCCGCGGCCTCACGACGCGCCTTGTCCTCGGCGGCGTGCTCCTCGGCCTCGCGCACCATGCGCTCGATGTCCTCCTTCGACAGCGACGAGCCGCCGGAGATGACGATCGACTTCTCGGTACCGGTGCCCTTGTCCTTCGCGGACACGTGCACGATGCCGTTGGCGTCGATGTCGAAGGTGACCTCGATCTGCGGGATGCCGCGGGGAGCCGGGGCGATGCCCGTCAGCTCGAACGTGCCGAGCGGCTTGTTGTCGCGGGTGAAGTCGCGCTCACCCTGGAAGACCTGGATCGCGACGGACGGCTGGTTGTCGTCGGCCGTGGTGAAGGTCTCGCTCCGCTTGGTCGGGATGGCCGTGTTGCGCTCGATGAGCTTGGTCATCATGCCGCCCTTGGTCTCGATGCCGAGGGAGAGCGGGGTGACGTCGATGAGGAGGACGTCCTTGCGCTCGCCCTTGAGGACACCGGCCTGCAGCGCGGCGCCGACGGCGACGACCTCGTCCGGGTTCACGCCCTTGTTGGCCTCCTTGCCGGTCTCGCGCTTGACGAGCTCGGCGACGGCGGGCATACGGGTCGAACCACCCACGAGGACGATGTGGTCGATGTCGGACACCTTGATGCCGGCTTCGCGGATGACGTCCTCGAACGGCTTCTTGGTGCGGTCGAGCAGGTCCTTCGTGAGGTCCTCGAACTTCGCGCGGGTCACGGTCTCGGAGAGCGAGACGGGGCCCGAGTCGGTCAGCGACAGGTACGGGAGGTTGATGCTCGTGGACGTGGAGCTGGAGAGCTCCTTCTTCGCCTGCTCCGCAGCCTCCTTGAGGCGCTGCAGCGCGATCTTGTCACCCGAGACGTCGACGCCCGTGGTCTCCTTGAACTGCTTGATCAGGTAGTCGACGAGGCGCTGGTCCCAGTCGTCACCGCCGAGGCGGTTGTCACCGGCAGTGGCGCGCACCTGGATCGTAGAGAAGTCGTCGTCCTTGCCCACCTCGAGGAGGGAGACGTCGAACGTTCCACCACCGAGGTCGAAGACGAGGATGAGCTCGTCCTCCTTGCCCTTGTCGAGGCCGTAGGCGAGGGCCGCGGCGGTCGGCTCGTTGATGATGCGGAGCACGTTGAGGCCCGCGATCTCACCGGCTTCCTTGGTGGCCTGGCGCTCGGCGTCGTTGAAGTACGCGGGGACCGTGATGACCGCGTCGGTCACGGTGTCGCCGAGGTAGGACTCGGCATCGCGCTTCAGCTTCTGGAGGATGCGCGCGGAGATCTCCTGTGGCGTCCACTTCTTGCCGTCGACGTCGAAGCTCCAGTCGGTGCCCATGTGGCGCTTGACCGAGGCGATCGTCCGGTCGACGTTGGTGACGGCCTGGCGCTTCGCGGTCTCGCCGACGAGCACCTCCCCGTCCTTGGTGAAGGCGACGACCGAAGGGGTCGTGCGGAAGCCCTCGGCGTTGGCGATGACCTTGGGCTCGCCACCCTCGAGGACGCTGACGACGGAGTTGGTGGTTCCGAGGTCGATACCGACAGCACGTGCCATGTGTTCTCTCCTTTGTTGGGAAGTCTGTAGTGGTCCGAAAACCTGCGGCGATCAGGGAAACCTGAGTCGCGATGGCTCAAGTGTACGCCGGGGCCGAAAGGCTGTCAAATGAACTTGATATGAACAGGCTCAAGTTTTCCCGCCGGGCGCTCAGAACGGCGCGTCCGTCGATCCTTCGGCGAAGGTGACGGTGTTCGACGGCGGCGGGCGGTCGATGTAGACCCTCCCCGTCGGACTCGTCCAGGCATAGAGGCCGTCGCCACGCGACTCGGCATGCCAGGCGGACTGATGTTTCAAGACATGATGTCGACGGCACAGATGGCCGAGATTCGAGGCGGACGTCTCCCCGCCCAGCGCGGCGTCCCGGTGGTGATCGATGTCGCACTCCGAGGGCGGATATCCGCAACCGGGGAAGCGGCATCGCTGATCTCGGGCCCGCAGGTGGCGTCGCAGTTCCGCGCTCGGGCGATACCGGTCGACGGCGAGGACGGTGCCCGTCACGGGGTGCGTGAGGATGCGATCCCATCCGGAGGCAGCCCCTGCCAGCCTCCGTGCCGTGGCGGGGTCGATCGGGGTGCGCCCGTCGAGTTCCGCCGGCGCCCGGCCACGGCCGAGGAGGGTCATGACAGGGACCGTGATCGCGACCGTGGGGACGATGGCGGCCAGGGTGCCGTCATGATCATCATGGCCGGCCGGCGCACCGGTGAGGAGGAGGTCGAGCGCGAGGTCGGCCCGGGACTGGGCGATGGTTCGCAGGTCCGTCGGGTCGTCGCCGGCCTGCGTGGTCGTGGCCATGGTGGTCAGCCGATCGAACACGCCGTGCACCAGCGCCCTCGGCCCCAGAAGTCCGAGCTCAGCCATCCCGTCAGGGGCATCCCGTACCCACACGCGCCGCCGCTCACGGGCATCCTCGTGACGGTCCGCGAGGGTACGCGGCTGAAACTCCTCCGCGACCCGGCGCGCCATGCGCGCGACCCGGTTCGGCGCCTCGCTCTCGGCGAAGGCGATCATCCGCGCGGAGAAGGCGTCGCGGTCCGCCTCGTCTTCGAGGTGCGCACCCGCCTCCGCGATGACGCGGGCATGCTGGGCGGTGACCTGCCCCGCGCCCCATGCACCCCACAGTCGCGGAAATCGCTCGACGATCCAGACCGCATCGGCCATCCGCCGCTGCACCGTCCTGTCGCTCGCCCGCAGCGCAGCAGCGAACTCGGCCGCGACCGTGCGCACGCTCAGATCCGCGCCGTCCGGATGCGCGGCCTGCGCCGCGACCTCCACGGCCAGGCGCGACCCCAGCGCCAGGATCCCGTCCCGCGCGGCCTGCAGTTCATTGATCGACCGCTCGACACCGACGAGCATCTCGGTGAGCGCTCGGAGCGCCTCCACCTGCTCGATCGTCGCGTCCGCCAGTCCTGTCATACCCCGAGTGAAGCAGGGACCACCGACATTGAAACCCCAGTTCAGGTGGAGTAAACGATATGCCGGGATGCAGTGCGCGCCACGGCGATCACGCCGAGCCCGGTCCGCCTCGATGGCCGCGAGCCGCCATGCTTGACTCTCACACGGTGTCAGACGGAAGAACAGAGACATGTGCGGGCAGGATGGGGGCATGATCCGTGCCGTGCTCTTCGACCTCGACGGGGTCGTCCGTCACTTCCTCCACGACCCCGACCTGGAGGCGCGGCACGGACTTCCGGCCGGGATGATCGCCCGCATCGCGTTCGCGTCACCGTTGATCGACGCGGTCACCACGGGGAACCTCACTCGCGAGGAATGGATCGTCCGAGTCGGGGAGGCCGCGGGATCCGCAGCCGCCGCGCGGGAATGGGGACGTACACTGTTCGCCGCCGACCCGGACGTGCTCGCGCTCGTCGACGAGCTGCGCTCTCACGGGATGATGTGCGCCATCCTCACGAACGGCACGGACACCATCGCCGAGGAGCTTCACGACAGCGGCATCGCCGCGCACTTCGATCGCGTGTTCAACTCCGCGGACATCGGATACGCCAAGCCGGATGTCCGTGCGTTCCGACACGTGGTCGCCGACCTCGCCGTCGCGCCGGAGGAGGTCTTCTTCCTCGACGATTCGCCGGGGAAGCTCAGCGGCGCACGGACGCTCGGCATGACCACGCACCACTACGCGGGAGTCTCCGCGTTGCGCACCGCTCTCGACGCCGCCGGCGTTCCCGGCGCGACGGCATCGACGCCGATCCCTTAGGGCGCCACATCCTTCGGGCGTCACGCCGTTCGGGATCGGCGTCACTTGCCCCCGGGCGGCCCCACCAGCAGCAGGATCACGTACAGCGCGACGATGCCCACGACGAGCAGCACCGCGAGCAGCCAGGGGCGACGCAGGAACCAGCGCATCAGGCGGTCGTACCAGCGGTGGTCACGCGGGTCGTCGGACGCGTCGAGACGCCAGTCACCCCGGAGACGACCGGTGCGGTGCAGCCAGATCTCCATCGGGATGGTCGCGTACGGGACGACGGCGCTGACGACCGCGAGCACACCGACGCCCGGGTGCCACCGCTGGTTGAGCGCGACGAGGACGGCGGTCGCGGCATAGGCGAGGAACACGAACCCGTGGATGCCGCCGCCGACCGTCACCACGACTCCGGGGGCTCCGACGGCGCGGGCGATGATCGCGGCGATGAGGATGGTCCAGGTGATCGCCTCCGCGATCGCGAGGACACGGTACAGGCGGCCAGGGGTGCGGAACACGGAACTCCTCGGGTGGGGTACCCCTCCAGCGTATCCCGCTTCGAATCGCCCACTGTGCCCCATCCGCCGCCTGGATGGAGCAAGGTGAGCAACTCGAAGGGGAATAGGGGGACGGTGGTCGGCGTTGCCGAAGGCATGGTGACGGTGGATGCGGATGCGCTGTCCTCTGTGCTCGGCACGGTGGACCTGCGCGTGGGGATCGCCCGTCGGGTGCAGCTGGGCCGCGGGGGACTGCTGCCGCTGGCTCCCGGCCGGATCACCCTCGTCTACATCGCCGACGGCGCCGTGCATGGGCATCCGCCTCTCGGCACCGGCTGCCGTCTCGACGTGGACCGCTCGTCGCAGCAGCTCACACTCGAGGAGCCCGGCCGCCGAGACCGCCTCGTCACCGGCGATGCCTTCCTGCTGCTCCGCGGCGACGCCTTCGCACTGGAGGCCGACGCCGACACCGCGCTCCTCCTCGTCGACATCGAGCTCGCGGACACCGCCTCTCCCCTCCCCGCGCTCCTGCCGCCCTTCCTCGCGGTGAGCGGATTCGACGCGCTGGAGCCGGCCGCCGCCGCCCTCGCCGAGAACATGGGGATCGTCGACGCGGCCGCGTGCCCCGTGCGCCAGGGCGACCCGCTGATCTGCCGGATGATGGCGACCACCGTGCTGCTCTCGGTGATCCGCGCCTGGGCGGCCAACGGCTGTGCGCCCGCCGGATGGCCCTCGCTGTCAAAGGACCCCTTCCTCGACCGCGTCGTGGACGCCATCCACGAGCAGCCGGGCCGGGACTGGACCGTCGAACGCCTGGCCGCTGTCGGCGCCATGTCACGGTCGGCCTTCGCGGAGCGGTTCCGTCTCGCCGTCGGCCGCTCCCCCGCCGACTACGTCACCGAGGTGCGGATCGACGCCGCGAAGCGGATGCTCCAGGCCGGGCAGTCGGTGTCGAACGTCTCGCGCGAGCTCGGCTACGCCTCGGACGAGGGTTTCAGCCGCGCGTTCCGTCGCCGCACGGGCATGACCCCGTCCTCCTGGCGCGGCTCGCACTCCCTCGTGCCTGTCTGATCTGCCTGATCCCACGACCTCGTCCCAGCCTCGGGGCGGGCACGACTTCGGAGACCCGGGGCGACACGCCGTCTCCGAAGCCCGAGGCGACGGCGTGTCGGCGGCCGGCTCCGAAGTTGTGCCCGGGCAACCAGGGGTCAGGAGCAGGGGTCAGGAGCGGGAGCTGCGGCGGTTGGAGAGGCCGAACAGCACGGCACCGGCGAGGAGCGAGACCGCGCCGATCGTGTAGACGAGCTCGACGCTCAGGGTGTCGACGAGGAGTCCGCCGACGCCGGCCGCGAGCGTGATCGCGCCCTGGAACCCGACGACCACGAGGCTCCCCCCGGCCTCCAGGCGGTCCGGCATGCGGTGGCCCACCCAGGTGTTCACGACGATCAGCCACGACGAGAAGAAGAACCCCCAGAGGAGCACGACCGCGCCGATCCCGATGATCGATCCGGAGAAGAGCACCATCGACAGCACGGCGGCCGAGATCACCAGCGGCGCGAACACCGCGAAGAAGGCGAAGGAGCGGTCGATCACGAGGCCGATGGAGAGATTGCCGAGGAGGCCTCCGACACCGAACAGCGCCAGCAGCACGACGATCGTCGACGCGTCCACGTCCGGGATGCGCTCCAGCGCGAGGCGGACGTAGGTGTAGGCGAGGAAGTGGCCGAGCACGACGAGGACGTGTCCGACCATGCCGAGGCCGATGCCGGGCCGCCGCACCGTGTCGACGAGCAGCCGCAGGCTCGACGCCCGCTCGGCCGGGACGGTCGGCAGCGCCCACCGCAACGCGACGGCGAGCACCACCATCAGCACTCCCGCGATCGCGAACACGGCGCGCCAGTCGACGACCTCGCTCAGCATGACTCCGAGCGGGACGCCGGCGACGGTGGCGAGCGAGACGCCGGCGGAGGTGAACATCACCCCGCGACCGAGATGCTCGGGCCCCGCGAGCCGCGCGGCGACCGTGATCGACATCGTCCAATAGGCGCTGATCGCCGCCCCCAGCAGGAACCGCGCCAGCAGCACGACCACGAGGTTCGGCGCGATCGCGACGATGAGGTTCGACACGGCCGCGGCGAGCGCCATCCGCACCAGCAGCGATCGGCGGTCCAGCCGGGGGAACACGAGGCCGACGGTCGGAGCGACGAAGAGTCCGACGAGAGCCGTGACGGTGACGGTCTGCCCGGCCTGCCCGGGGGTCACCCCGAGGCCGTCCGCCATCTCGGTGAGCACCCCGTTGGGGAGGAACTCGGCGGTCACCAACAGGAACCCCATCACCATGAGGGCGATGAGGCCTCCGTAGCGGATGCGATCGGCGCGGGTCGTCGGCAGGGTCGGGACGGAGGCGGTCGTGGTCATGCTTCCAGACTCGCAACGGGAACGGGGCCGCGCCCGACCGGTCGTCCGCCGCATCCGACCGATCGTCCGGCCCTGGACAACCTCCGATCAGACCCCCTAGGCTCGACGACGCACCGGGACGCACCCGGGAAGCCCGAGCGAAGGAGGCGATGAGATGAACGCTGTCGTCGTCGCGCCTTTCGCCGACCACCTTCCCTTCGAGGCCACCCGCTCCTGATCGCCGCGTGGCCTCCCTTCCCGGAGCCACACCGTGACCGAATCCCCCGCTTCCTCGGAAGCCGCGTCCTTCGACGCCACCTCCTTCGATTCCCTCGAGACCGCCCTCTCCTTCGCAGAGGTCGAGCCCGGCGCCAACCAGCGCTGGACGACCTGGCCGTCATCCACCCCCACCGAGCGCGGGCCGGAACCGCGCCCCGCGTGGGTCGTGACCTCCGCCGGCGCCCTGGACACCGAGCTCGGCATCCTGAAGACCGGCAAGGAGGCCGACGTGTTCCTGCTGGAGCGCGCCGTGCCCGACGACCCCGCGCAGCGCACGCTCCTCGCCGCCAAGCGCTACCGCGGCATCGAGAACCGGAGCTTCCAGCGCTCCGCGGTCTACACCGAGGGGCGCAGCACGCGGAACACCCGCGACACCCGCGCCCTCGCCAAGAAGACCGCCCACGGACGGGAGGTCGCCGCAGCCCAGTGGTCGCTCGCGGAGTTCGAGGCCCTGTGCCGGATGTGGGAGCGCGGCGCCCCGGTCCCCTATCCCGTGCAGGTCAGCGGCACCGAGGTGCTCATGGAGTTCCTCGGCGACGACCGGGGCATCGCGGCACCCCGGCTCGCGCAAGTGCGCGGGTCGAACGCCGAACTGCAGGAGTACTTCGCGCAGGTGGTCGAGCTCATGCGGGTCTTCGCCGCCGCGGGCTTCGCGCACGGCGACCTCTCCGCCTACAACCTCCTCGTGCACGAGGGGTGCGTGCGGGTGATCGACCTGCCGCAGATCGTCGACGTGATCGCGAATCCGCAGGGCCTCGACCTGCTGCACCGCGACTGCGTCAACGTGTGCGACTGGTTCACGCGGCGGCGGGTGCAGTGCGACGCCGAGGCCCTGTTCGCCGACCTCCTCAGGACCCTGTTCTGACTCCCGGGTCAGGAGGCGAGTCGGGCGGCGAGAAGGGTCACCAGCTCGTAGACGACATGGCTCGCGGCGATCCCGGTCATCTGGGCGTGATCGTACGCGGGCGACACCTCCACGACGTCCGCGCCGACGATGTCCCGCTCGCGCAGGGCACGGAGGATGCGCAGCAGCTCGCGGCTCGTGAGCCCACCGGCCTCGGGGGTCCCCGTGCCGGGCGCGTGCGCGGGATCGAGCACGTCGATGTCGATCGAGACGTACAGCGGCTTGTCGCCGATGCGGGTGAGGATGCGGTCGATCGCCGCCTCCACCCCGTGCTCCTCGATGTACTCGCTGGAGACGATGGAGAAGCCGAGGCGCTCGTCGTCCTCGAGGTCCTGCTTCGAGTAGAGGGGGCCGCGGGTGCCGACGTGGCAGCTCGCCGTGAGGTCGATCAGCCCCTCCTCGCTCGCGCGGCGGAAGGGGGTGCCGTGCGTGATGGGGGCGCCGAAGTAGGTGTCCCACGTGTCCAGGTGGGCGTCGAAGTGCAGGACGGCGACGGGTCCGTGCTTCGCGGCCACCGCACGCAGCAGGGGAAGGGCCACCGTGTGGTCGCCGCCGATCGTCACGAGGCGCTGCACCTGCTCGCCGAGCGCCAGCGCCGCGCGCTCGACCTCGGTCACCGCCTCGGTGAGGTCGAAGGGGTTCACGGGGATGTCCCCCGCATCCACCACCTGGGCGAGCTGGAACGGCGACACGTCCTGCGCGGGGTTGTAGGGCCGCAGCAGTCGAGACGACTCCCGCACGTGGGACGGGCCGAAGCGGGTGCCGGGGCGGTAGCTCACACCGGAGTCGAACGGGATGCCGACCACGGCGATGTCGGCGCGAGGCACGTCCTCGATGCGGGGCAGGCGGGCGAAGGTGGCGATGCCGGAGTACCGCGGGTTCACGGAGGCGTCGATGGGGCCGATGTTGTCGGTCATTTCTCGTTCCTGTTCGTCGGGAGGTGTGAGGCTCAGAGGGCGTGCTGCGGGATGTGCACGAGCTGCACACCGCCGTCGGCGATGGCCGCGCGGATGCTCGGGGCGATGTCGGCACGCGACGCCACCCGCCGCCCGGTCGCCCCGAAGGCGGTGGCGAGCGCGGCCCAGTCGGGCTGGACGAGGTCGACGCCGATGGGCGCCATCCCGCGGTCGAGTTCGTTCTGCCGGATCTCGGCGTACCCGCCGTTGTCCACGCACACCACGGTGACGTCGAGGCGCTGCTCGACGGCGGTGGCGAGCTCGTTCACGCAGAACATCAGGGCGCCGTCGCCGATGACGGTGACGACGGGGCGCTCCGTCTGCGCGACCGCCGCACCGATCGCGGCGGGGAGGCCGTAGCCGAGCGTGGCGTAGGTCGGCGTGTAGAGGAGGGAACGCGGATGCTCCTGCCGCAGCACGCTGCCGAGCGCCAGATAGACGATCTGGGAGGAGTCGCCCGCGATGATCGCGTCGGCGGGGAGGGCGTCGGCGATGACCTCGGCGAGCGCGACGGTGTCCGGCGCGGTCTCCCGCGATTCCGCCTCGATCGCGGCCCGCTCGACCGTGAGGTCGCGGGCGGGACGGGCGGGGTCCGGCAGCAGGGGGAGAAGGGCGTCGGTCACCGCGGCCGCGTCTCCGGTGAGGCCGACCGTCGCCGCGAGGTTCTTGTCGCGCTGCTCCGGGGAGATGTCGATGCGGATCACCGCACCGCGCGCCTCGAGCCGCGGCGCCCACAGCTCCGCCTCGCCCAGCTTCGAGCCGATCACGAGGAGCACGTCGGCGTCCTCGGCCACGGCGCGGGCGGCGGCCAGACGCAGGTTCGATCCGAGCGACAGCGGATGCCGCTCGTCGAGCACGGCCTTGCCGTTCAGGGTCGTGAGCACGGGGGCGCCGAGCCGCTCGGCCACCGCGACGATCTGGTGCGCGGCGTCCACGGCGCCCCCTCCGGCGACGATCACCGGGGTGCGGGCGGCGGACAGCAGTCGGGCGGCCTCGGCGAGCGCGATCGGGTCTCCGGAGATGCGGTCGGGCATCGACCGCGGCCTCCGGTCCTCCGCGGGCACCTCGGCGGTCCCCTCCAGCACGTCGAGCGGGATCTCGATGTGCACGGGTCGGGGGCGGCCGGTGCGGAAGAGGTGGAACGCGTCGTGCACGGCCTGCACCGCCTCCGCCGCGGACGACACCCGCCGCGACCACTCCGCGATCGCGCCGACCATGGCCGTCGCGTCCTTGGTCTCGTGCAGCGTGCCGACGTCGGCGAACTCCGCCCCGAGCGGCACGCCCGGGGACAGGACGATGAGTGGTCGCGACTCGCAGAACGCGGTGCCGATGGCGCTCATCGCGTTCTGCAGACCGGGACCGGAGGTGGTGATCACCACACCGGGAAGGCCGGTCTGCTGGGACCAGCCGTCGGCGCCGTACCCCGATCCCTGCTCGTGGCGGTTCGTCACGGCGCGGATGCCGAGGTCGGCGAGGGGGCGGTAGAACTCCAGGCTGTGCGTGCCGGGGATGCCGAAGATCGCGGTGACCCCGTAGCCGCGAATGGTCTCCAGGACCGCGCGGCCCGCGGTGTCGGTGTACCGGTCGTCTCCGCTGATGTCGGTGCTCATCGTGTCATCCTCACATCGCGTGGCGACGTACGCCGTCGACCCAGGTCTCACGGACCTCGATCGCGGCGATCTCCTCGGCAGGCACCGCGAGCGGGTCGTCCGAGAGCACCGCGAAGTCGGCGTACTTGCCCGGCTCCAGCGAGCCGAGGTCGTCCTCCCGTCCGATCGACACCGCGCCCTCGATCGTGTGCGCCCGGAGCGCCGCGATCGCGGAGATGCGCAGGTCGTCCGGGCCGAGCCGGTGTCCGCGACGGGTGACCCGGGTGACCGCGGTCTGGATCGCCTCCAGGGGGATGGGGTCGGCGACCGGGGCATCCGACGAGATCGTCATGGGCACGCCGGCGCGCTCGAACTCCCCGAGGGGGTTGAAGCGCTCGCCGGGGGTGCCGATGGCCTCCTCCACACCCTCGCCCCAGTTGAAGTAGTGCTGGGTCTGGTTGACGGGACGGATGCCGGCGACCGCCATCCGCTCGATCTGTGCGGGCGTGGGCAGGCCGCAGTGCTCGATGCGGTGCCGGGCGTCGGCGTCCGGACGCTCCGCCAGGGCCGCCTCGACCGCCGACACGACCATCTCGATCGCGGTGGGCGACTGGGCGTGCGTCGCGGTCTGCAGCCCGGCCGCATGCGCCTTGCGGATGAGCTCCGCGTAGTCGGCGGGCTCGTGGTAGAGCTGGCCGGTGCGGCAGGGGTCGCCGACATAGCCGTCCGGGAAGTACGCGGTCCAACCGCCGAGGGTGCCGTCGGCGTAGAACTTGATGCCGGCGAAGCTCAGGTGCGCGTTGCCGAACTGCCCGACCAGCCCCATCTCCAGCGCCTCGTCGAGCAGGTGCGACAGCAGATACATCGACACCCGAAGCTCGAGCCGCCCGGCCTCGGCCAGCCGCAGGTACATGTCGAACTCGCGCCGCGTGACCTGGCAGTCGCCGATCGAGGTGACGCCGCCCGCGAGGAACCGCTGCGTCGCCGCGTCGAGCTGCCGCAGGTGCTCCTCCGGCTCGTCCGCGAGGTGGAAGTTCGGACCGTGATGGCCGATCTTCACTCCGTGCACGCCGGTGAGGATGTTGCACGCCGCATCCGAGAGTTCACCCGTCAGCTCACCATCGGCGTCGCGGAAGAACGCGCCGCCGTCCGGGTTCGGGGTGTCCCGGTCGACGCCGTTGAGGTCGAGCGTGTACGAGTTCACCACGCCGCCGTGACCGGAGGCGTTCATGAGGTACACCTCGCGGTCGGCGGCCACCTCGTCGAGCTCGAAGCGGGTGGGGTGCCGCTTCTCGGCGAGGTTGCGCTGCTCGTAGCCGTAGCCGCGAACCGGGCGTCCGGCGGGGAGGTCGGCGGCCGCGGCCTTCAGCAGGGCCACGATCTCCGGGATGCTCCCCGCCTTCTCGGGGCCGCAGTCCACCCACGTCATCATCTGCCCGAACATCAGCGGATGCGCGTGTGCGTCCACGAAGCCGGGGACGACGACCGCCTCCCCCAGGTCGACGCGCTCCGGGGTGAGGCCCGCCCGCGCCGCCACGTCCTCGCACTCCGCCGCCGTGCCGAGGGCGACGATGCGTCCCCGGTCGGTCAGCATCGCGGTCGCCGTCGTGTCGGAGGCGTCCGCGGTGTGGATCGCCCGCGCGGTGATGAGGGCGGGAGCGGCCTGGGCCGAGCGGTCGAAGGGAGTGAGCTTTCTCATGGGGAGCCTGTTCGCGGTCGTGTCGTACGGGGAAGGGGCCGGTCAGGGCAGGCGGTTCGCCGTGGTGTCGGTTCGGGCGGTGAACGAGGCCGTGACCGGAGCCTCGTCGGAGTGCTGCGGCGCGAGGCGCGTGCAGATCCCGGCGATGACCGCCATGCCCACGAACATCGCGATGACCGACCAGACGCTCCCGGTCCAGGCGATGAGCTGGGTGGCGAACCAGGGCGAGAACCCGGCCCAGATCGCAGCGCCGACACCGTAGGCCAGCGCGATCGACGTGTAGCGGGCCTGCGGACGGAACATCTGCGCGAGGATCGCCGCGATCGGCGCGTAGGTCGCGCTCATCGCGATGCGCACCAGCGAGGCGAAGAGGAAGATCAACGGCTCCACGCGTCCGGGCATCAGCAGCAGGAAGGGCGCGAAGGTCAGCACGGAGGTGATGAGACCGATGTACATGACGTTCTTGCGACCCCACTTGTCGCCGAGCCAGGCGACCGGCAGCGTCACCACGAACTCCACGAACGAGGCCAGGGTCATCGCGTCGAGGATGACCTGCTCGCTGATCGCGATGGGCTCGCCGGTCGCGTAGGCGGTGGCGAAGGTGGTGGCCAGGTAGTAGCCGCCGGTGGAGATGGGCAGGATGCCGATGCCGAGGAGGATCGGCTTCCAGTTGACACGGAGGGCGAAGGCCAGCGGCATGGACTGCTTGCGACCCTCGATCTTCTCCTCGAAGACCGGCGACTCCTCGACGCGATACCGGACCCAGAGGCCGACGGCGATCAGCACGATGGACAGCAGGAACGGGATGCGCCAGCCGCCGTCGATGATGAACGTGTCGCCGCCGCGGGCCATGATCGCGAAGATGCCGGAGGCGAGGAGGGCACCGGCCGGGTTGCCGAGCTGGGTGAAGCCGCCGTAGAAGGTCTTCGACTTCTCGGGAGCGTGCTCGACGCTCATGAGCACCGCGCCGCCCCATTCGCCGCCGACCGCGAGGCCCTGGATGGCGCGGAGCAGGATGAGGAGGATGGGCGCGAGGATGCCGATGTTCTCGTACGTCGGGAGGCAGCCGACGAGGACGGTCGCCGCGCCCATCAGCAGCAGCGTGATGACGAGCGAGACACGCCGGCCGAGCTTGTCGCCGATGTGCCCGAAGACGATGCCGCCGAGGGGGCGGACGAGGAAGGCGACCGCGAACGTCGCGAAGGCCGCGGCGGTCTCGGCCAGGGGGTCGTCGCTCGGGAAGAACAGCGGGCCGAAGACGAGGGCGGCGGCCGTGGCGTAGACGTAGAAGTCGTACCACTCGATGGTGGTGCCGACGAAGGCGGCGATGCCGGCGCGGCGTGCGCGGCTGTGGACGCCGCTTCGGGGGGTGGGGGTAGTGGTCATGGACCCGCTCCTTCGCGGATGGTGTCGGATAGCGAAGGATGCTACGGACGTGGAGCACCGTGAGCAAGGGCAGAACTCCAGCCGTACGCGTCATTCACTGGAGGTCTGTCGACAGTACCGCGCACAGCGGGCCTTCCTCTCTGCCTCAACGCGCTCTACGCTGAGGTTCTGCACGGACGACCGTGCACTGCGGGGAAATCAACGGAATCGGATCGGACATGGACTTCGACGCGGAACTCATCCGGGCGCTGCAGGAGGACGGCCGCGCCAGCATCCTCTCCCTCGCCGAGCGCGTCGGCCAGTCCCGCGCCATCGTGGCGGCACGCCTGCGCACCCTGCTCGGCGACCGCACGGTGCGAGTGGTCGCGGCCGTCGACCCGGTGTTCCTCGGCCAGCACGTCCTCGCACACGTGTCGATCCGGACCGACGGCGCCGTCGAGGTGGTCGCCGAGCACCTGCGCGACATGTCCGAGACCGTGCTGGTGTCGGCGGTCGGCGGCGCGCACGACATCGTGACGGAGGTGCGGGTGGGGTCGATGTCGGAGCTCCACGACCTGCTCGCGCGCATCCGCGGGAGCGCCGGCGTGCTCGACATCAACACCATCATCTACTCGACCGTGATCAAGGGGTTCTTCGTCTCGGAGTACCACGGCGGGGTGACGCTCGACGGGATCGACGAGGCTCTCATCGAACTCCTGCAGACCGACGGACGGATGAGCTTCCGCGCGCTCGGCGAGCAGGTGCGGCTCTCCCCCAGCGCTGTCGCCACCCGGGTGCAGCGCCTCATCGACGCCGGGGTCATCAAGATCAGCGCCGTGGAGGCCCGCGGGCTCGCGCATCGACAGCTCTCGATGGGCGTGGGCATGACGCTCGGAGACGACGACGAGGCCGTGATCGACGAACTGCGGCGGGGGCGCGGCGTCGACTTCGCGGCACGGACCCTCGGGCGGTTCGATGCCGTCGCGACCCTCGTGGAGCCCTCAGCCGGAGCCCTGTACGCAAGTCTCGAGCGGCTGCGCGCCCTCCCCGGCGTGACCCGGATCGAGGCGTGGCTGCACCTCGCGGTGCTCAAGGAGGACTACGCCCGCACCCTCCGCCCCCTCCGGACGGACTGAGCTCCTCCCGTCCCGACCCGTCCCGACCCGTCCCCCTCCCCTGTCCCCCGCCGCGTGGCGGGACCAAAAGCGCGCCTCCGTCGCCGACTTCCGGCACGTTTCTGCACTCGCACCGGGTGGCGCTCTCGGTGCGGGATGGAAAAGGGGCCTCGGAAGCCGCGTGGAGGACCGTTTTCGATCCCGCGCCCCGGCCGCGGCCGCCGGATCACGGCGGGCGAGTGGGACGACCCGGAGTCGCTCGCGGTGCCGGACTGGCCGGGGCTCGTCGACGCCGACCTCCTCTACCGCTGAGCGGAAGCCGCTCGGACGTCAAGGGGATGGCGGCACGCGCGGCCGGCGCGCAGGATGGCCGGTATGACGGACGACGGCCCCGCGCAGACCGCGGACGGACACCACATCGTCGTGAACGGCCGGCGGTGGCGCGCCACCGATCCGTCGATCCCCGAGAACCTGCGACAGGAGCTCGTGGACGAGCTGATGGCCGCGCGGCGCGCGGTCAAGAACGCGGAGCCCGACGCCCGCGGTCGCGTGCAGGATGCGAAGACCGCCCTCGGCGAGCGGGGGGCGCCGTGGTGGGAGGAGCCCTCCGCAGCCCAGGCGGAGGAGCGGATCGCCGCGACGATGCGCGCCCTCACCAGGAAGCGCACCGACTCGTCGATCTGCCCGAGCGACGTCGCCCGCGCGGTCGGCGGCGAGGCCTGGCGCGACCGGATGCCCGACGTCCGCCGTGTCGCCGCGGACCTCGCCTCCCGCGACGTCGTGGTCGTCACGCAGAAGGGCGAACCGGTCTGGATCGCCGACGCCCGCGGACCCGTGCGGATCCGTCGCGGTCCCGCCCTCTGACCCCGCCTCGCGCTCGGGGCCGGTGACGGCGCGCCGTCACCGGCCGTTCACCGTCCGCGGCCAGACTTCGAGCATGACCTCACCCGATCCCGCCGCGGGCGCCCCCGAGCCCGTGGCGACAGCGAACAGCGGCGCCGTTGCCGTCGTCGGACTCGAGCTGCGCGGAGACACCCCCGCACCCCGCAAACAGGTGTACTCCTGGGCACTGTGGGATTGGGCGACGCAGCCGTTCAACACCGTCATCCTCACGTTCGTCTTCACCGCGCTGTACCTCGTCAGCGCCTCATTCCTGCCGCCGGAGGTCGCCGCCCTCGACCCGAGCGACCCGGTCCGCGTCGCCGCGGAGGCCGACCTCGCCTCCGGTCTCGGACTGGGTTCGACGATCGCCGCCCTCGGCATCCTCCTGCTCGCCCCCGTCCTCGGTCAGCGCGCCGATGCGGCCGGACGACAGAAGCTCTGGCTGGGCATCGGCACCGGCGGCCTCATCCTCTGCATGCTGGGGCTGTGGTTCGTTGAGCCGCAGCCGGCCCTGTTCTGGCTCGGCGTCGCGCTGATCTCCGCCGGCTCCGTGTTCGGCGAGATCGCCGCGGTGAACTCCAACGCCATGCTCATCGGCATCGCGAACCCGAAGAACGTCGGCCGCATCTCCGGACTCGGCTGGGGCTTCGGCTACCTCGGCGGCATCATCGCCCTCGTCATCGTCGTCCTGCTGGACACCTTCGACTGGTTCGGGATGTCCACCGACAACGGCCTCGCGTACCGGCTCATCGCGGTGGGATGCGCCGTCTGGGCGATCGTCTTCAGCATCCCGATCTTCCTCAACGTGCCGGAGCCGTCCCTCGGGCGGCCGGAGCGCAAGGTCGGGTTCTTCCGTTCGTACGCCGTGCTCGTGCAGGACGTGATCGGCCTCTACCGCGACCCGCAGACCCGGTCGACTTTCTGGTACCTGCTCGCCAGCGCCGTGTTCCGCGACGGTCTCGGCGGCGTCTTCGCGTTCGGCGCCATCATCGGCACCGCGGTGTTCCGGTTCGGCACCCAGGACATCATCGTCTTCGGCATCGCCGCGAACCTCGTCGCCGGTGTCTCGACCATCATCGCCGGACGCCTCGACGACCGCCTCGGCCCCAAGCGGATCATCCTCGGCTCGATCGGGTCGATGATCGTCGCCGGCCTCGCGGTGTTCCTGCTGCGCGACGCCGGGTCCCTCGTGTTCTGGATCGGCGGCCTCGTCCTCTGCGCCTTCGTGGGACCGGCGCAGGCAGCGGCACGGTCCTTCCTCGCCCGCGTCACACCGGCCGGACGGGAAGGCGAGATCTTCGGCCTCTACGCCACGACGGGCAGGGCGGCGAGCTGGATGGCCTCGGCCGCCTGGACCGTGCTGATCGTCGCCACGAGTCAGACCGCCTACGGCATCCTCGGCATCGTCATCGTGCTCATCATCGGGTTCCTCCTCCTGCTGCCCGTGAAGGCACCGCGCTGAGTCCGCTCCGTGCACGACTTCGGCCAGGCGGGAGTAGCCTGACCCGGTGACCGTCGTCCTCGCCTTCCTCGCCAACATCCTCGTCGCGATCGCGAAGACGGTCGCCGCCGTCATCACCTCGTCCGCGTCGATGGTCGCGGAGGCCGCGCACTCCTGGGCCGACGCGGGGAACGAGATCTTCCTGCTCATCGCCGATCGACGCGGCGCGAAGACCAAGGACGCCCGGCATCCGCTCGGCTACGGCCGCAACGCGTTCGTCTGGTCTCTCATCGCCGCGTTCGGCATCTTCACCGCCGGCTCGATCGTGTCGATCATGCACGGGATCCAGGAGCTGTCCGACACCGGCCCCGTGGAGAGCCCGGTCGTCGCCTATGTCGTGCTGGGCATCGCCTTCGTGCTGGAGGGGGCGTCGTTCACGCAGGCGATGGTCCGCTCCCGTCGGCTGGCCAAGGAACGCGGGTCCTCCACGTGGGACTTCGTGCTCGAGACGAGCGACACCACGCTCCGGGCGGTGTTCTTCGAGGACTCCGCCGCCCTCATCGGCCTCGTGCTGGCGGGCGGATCGATCCTCCTGCACCAGCTCACCGGCGTCGCCGCGTGGGATGCGATCGGGTCGATCCTCGTCGGGATCCTGCTCGGCGTCGTCGCCGTGATCCTGATCGGGCGGAACATCGCGTTCCTCGTGGGCACGTCGGTGTCCCCCGCACTGCGCTCGCGGGTGGGCACGGCCCTCCTCGGCATGGACGAGATCGAGCGGGTCACCTACCTGCACATCGAGTACGTGGGGCCGAATCGGCTGTTCCTCGTCGCCGAGGTCGACCTCGCGGGCGATGCGCGCGAGCACGACGTGGCCGGGCGGCTGCGGGAGGTGGAGCGGCGGATCGAGGCCCACGATGCTGTCGAGACCGTCGTGCTGTCGCTCTCGGTGGACGACGAGACCTCGCTGGATTTCGCCCGGGTGTGAGGCCGGTCAGGCGCGCCAGTTGTCGGCGAGCTTGGTGAGCAGCCGCGCGAGCTCGGTGCGCTCCTCCTCGGTGAAGGACTCCAGCGCGCGGCCGAGCATCTCGCGGCGTTCCCCCCGCATCCCGCGGGCGAGCCGCCGGCCCTCCTCGGTCAACGCGATGCGGGTGCGGCGGGCATCGTCCGGATCGGCTTCGCGCCGCACGAAACCGGCCTGGACCCCCTGCTGCACGAGCCGGGACGCCCGCGGCTGATCCACGCCGATCGCCTGCCCGAGCGCGCTCACGCTCAGGGGCTCCGGCGCGGCGGCGAGCGCCTCGAGCATGCGGAGACGGGCCGGTCCGCCGAGGCGGCCGCCGTCGGCCATCCAGGGCGGCATCCCCGGGTGACCACGATGGTGAGCGAAGTGCTCGTGCGTGTCGCCGTGAGGGCCGTGACCGTGTGCACCGTGCGGCCCGCCGTGCTCGCGACCGCCGGGTCCGGGCCGGCGTCCGCGCAGTCGGGAGAGCGCCTGCGCGATCGCTTCGGCGGCGTCGGGGGGCGCGGGGTCGATCGGATCGGTGGCCATGCCCCGATTTTACATGCAGCTTGACATGCGTCTCCCATCCATGTCACACTGCATGTACATGCACACTCACATTGATATGTCGGATGACATTCATCACCGGTGCACCACAGACCACGAAGGATCACCATGAACACCACGACAGACAACACCTCTGACAACAGCTCCCGTCCGTTCGGCTACTGGCTCAAGGCCGTGGATCGCCTGATGGCACAGGACTTCGCCACCGCCTTCGCCGCGGAGGGCGCGACCCGTCGCGACTGGCGGCTGCTGAACGTCGTCGACGGCTCGGCGCCCTCGCGCCGCCCGCTGAACCCGCACAAGCTGCACGACCTCGTCGACCGCGGCTGGGTCGAAGCGGACGGCGACGGGTGGACACTCACCGAGGAAGGCCGCGCGGCGAAGGAACGCCTCGGCGCCGCCGTCGACAGCATTCGCGCGAAGGTCGCCGGCGCCGTCTCCGACGAGGAGATGGCGACGACCCTCGCCGCACTCGAGAAGATCGCTCGCGCCTTCGACTGGGACGAGGAGACTCCTCTCCCCCGGAAGCGGCGTCCCGGGTTCGGCTTCGGCCCCCGGCACGGCTTCGGTCGCCGGCACGGGCACGGGCACGGCTTCGGGCCCGGACACGGCTTCGACCCCGGGGACTTCGAGCCCCGGCACGGCTTCGACCGTCACGACGGCGAGGAGGACGGCGGGTACCGCGGACGCGGTCACCACGACGGTCACGCACACCGCGATCACGGTCACGCGCATCGCGGCCACGGCCACGGCCATCGGGCGCAGCGGATGGCGGAGCGCGCATTCGAGCGCGGCTTCGACGCCGGATTCCGCCACGGCCACGCCGCCTGACCGTCCCCCTCAAGCGCCTCACCCGACTCCCGGGTGAGGCGCTTTGCGCTTCGCGAAACCAGAGCCGGGATCACTTCCGCGCCTCCCGAGCGCCCCAGCGGCACTCTTCTGATCCCCCACCCGTACCCCAGCGCCCCGAGGCGGAGACGCGGGCGAAGCGCCCTGAGCCGAGACGGGATCAGAGTCGCGCCTCCACAGCCGCCCCGCGGCACATTCTTGATCCCACACCTCGGCGACGCGAGCGCCCACTCTCCGAACGAGATCAGAATCGCGCCTCCCGGTGGATCTCGGGGCCCGATTCCCATCCCGCACGCGAAGGGGGCAGACCCGACGGTCGGGCGGGATCAGAAGCGGGCCTTCGAAGGGGGATTGCGGGGCGTTCGTGATCCCGCAGGGGAATGGGGCCCCGGCCGCGGGATGGGGCTAGAGGGCGAGGAGGGCGAGGGCGGTGTCGGGGGCACCGGCGACTCGGAGGCGCGCGCGCATGGCGGCCGCCGCGAGCCCGTACGGCTTGTCGCTCCGCAGGAGGAGCGACCGCGCGTTGGCCTGCTCATTGAGGGCGACGAGCTCGAACGCCAGGACCTCCACGTCGGCCGCCTCGACCTCGCCCTCCGCCGCGGCGAACCGCAGCTGGGCCTCGATGTACCCGTACCAGTCGACGAGGGCTGCCTGCACGGCATCGCTCACGGGGCCGGGCTTGGAGTCGACGTCCGCCGCAGTCGCCGCGAAGAAGCAGCCGCCCGTGAAGACGCGGTCCTTCGAGTAGACCAAGGCATTGTGGAGGAGCGCGGCCAGGCGATGCGCTCCTCTCGGCTGGGCGCGGGCAGGCTCGATGATCCGCGCGACGAAGACGTCCCGAGCGGCGGCGACCGTCGCGAGCTGCAGGCCCTCCTTGCTCTGGAACAGCGTCGCGATGCTGCTCTTGCTCGACCCCGAGGCCGCGGCGAGGCGCCCGATCGTCACGCCGTCCAACCCCTCGACGGAGGCGAGGTCGGTCGCACTCTCCAGCACGATGCGGCGGGAGGCATCGCCCCGCGCCCGCCGACCGTCCTGCATAACCGTGTCCGTCATAGCCCTAGTATACGAACGATCGTTCGCCTACTATACGGATGATCGTTCGTATAGTTCGGTGAAGGAGCCCCCATGCCGTCCGCGTCCACCCTCCTCGTCCGCACCCTCCCCGCTGTGGGACGTGTCACTCCCCGCCTCGCCGGCGACCTCGCATACGGACTGTTCTTCTCCACCCGTCCGCGGATGGGCGTGCGTGCCACCGACGCCGCGACCCATGAGGCCGCCCGCCGCGGGAGCATCCTCGTGCGCGACATCCCCGTCACGACCTACACGTGGGGCGGGGGTCCGCGCACCGTGCTGCTGCTGCACGGCTGGCGTGGCCGCGCCTCGCAGTTCGCGCCACTCGTGCGGGAGCTCGTCGCCGAGGGGCTCCGGGTCGTCGCCTTCGACGCTCCGGCCCACGGCTCCTCCGGCGGGCGGAGGACCGACATCCGCGACTGGGTCGAGGCCGCGCAGGAGCTGGAACACACCCACGGCCCCTTCTCCGCCCTCATCGGCCACCCCTTCGGGGGTCTCGCGGCACTGACCGTCGCCCGGACGTCCGGCCCGGTCCCCGCCGTCGCCGTCGTCGCCGGTGCCGCGGCTCCCGAGGCTTTCCTCGCCCAGTTCGCGCACGACCTCCGCCTCGACCCCGCCACCGCGGAACGGCTCCGCACCCGCTTCCACCGCCGACTCGGCCTCGATACCGCCTCCGCCGTCGAGCGATACGACGCGGCCGCGGATCCTCTGCCCGCCGACACCGCGCTGCTCCTCGTGCACGATCGGGGCGACCGCCGGATGACCGACCATGACACCCTCAGGCTGCACGCCACCCACCGCGGCCGCTCCCGCCTCGTCCGCACCGTGGGTCTCGGCCATACGAAAGTGCTGTTGGCGGACCCGACCCTCGATGCGGTGGTCGCCCTCGTGACCGGAGGACTCGACGCCGTCGATGCGCTCGGCACCGCGACGGGACGGGCAGCCACCGACGCCGCACCGGCAGACCGGGCCGCCGCCCTCCGCAGCGCTACACCCGGATCGGCAGGAAGCCCGCGTCCGGGCCGGCCGCCGCGAACGGCAGCCCGACAGTGGTGATCAGCACCACGAGCGTCACCACGGCCGCCGCGAGCAGCAGGAACAGCACGACGAAGACCACGACGGCGAGCACCCGGTAGCTCCCGGTGTCGGCGACCTCCGGCGCGATCGATCGCTGCGCCCAGTCGTCGGCGGCCGCCGCGGGCTGCTCACCCTGGAGGATCGCGGGCGTCGGACGGGATCGTTCCGAGCGACGGGTCGGGGCCGGAAGCACATCGTCCGCGGCGTCCGGCGTCGCCAGTAGTCCCTCCGGAATCGGCGTCTCCGGTGGCGGGGGCGGGATCACGTCATCGGCGGACGGGATCACCGCATCGGCGGGAGCGATCTCCGGTCCCGCCGCGTCCGGCGGCACTGCCTCGTACGGCGCCCCAGGCTCGTCGGGGGTGGTCCCGCTCGCGTCGCTCATGTCAGCCTCCGACGGCTCCGATGTCGGTCACACCCACGTCCGTGCGGTGGAAGTTCTGGAAGGAGCGGGACGCCGTCGGTCCTCGCTGGCCCTGGTAGCGGTTGCCGTAGGGGCCGGAGCCGTACGGGTTCTCCGCCGGCGAGGTGAGCCGGAAGAAGCAGAGCTGGCCGATCTTCATGCCGGGCCACAGCTTGATCGGCAGCGTAGCCACGTTCGCGAGCTCCAGGGTCACATGCCCGGAGAAACCCGGGTCGATGAAACCGGCGGTCGAGTGGGTGATGAGCCCGAGGCGGCCGAGAGAGGACTTGCCCTCCAGCCGGGCGGCGATGTCGTCCGGCAGGGTGACCTGCTCGAACGTGGCCCCCAGCGCGAACTCGCCGGGGTGCAGGATGAAGGGCTCGTCCGGGTCGACCTCGATCAGCCGTGTGAGCTCGGGCTGATCGACCGAGGGATCGATGAACGGGTACTTGTGGTTGTCGAACAGGCGGAAGTAGCGGTCCAGCCGCACATCGATGCTCGACGGCTGGATCATCTCCGGCGCATGCGGTTCCAGGCCGACGCGGCCGGAGGCGAGTTCTGCTCTGATATCGCGATCGCTGAGAAGCACGGCACAAGCCTAGTCACGAGCGACCCGCGCTTTGGCCATCCGGCCCGCGACAGGTAGGCTTGCTCCACCTGCTCTCGGGCGGGTGCGGGGCTGTAGTTCAATGGTAGAACTTCTGCTTCCCAAGCAGACAGCGCGGGTTCGATTCCCGTCAGCCCCTCCACATCTCTGATCCTCGCCTCGATGCGACCGGTTCGGCGTCCCCCTCGCTGACCGACCGGCATCCATCGAAAGAGGGAGACTTCCCTCCATCGTCTTGACGATGTCGCCGCACGACGCTCCTGGTGGAGTGACAGGTATGGCACATTCTCGCGCTCTTCGGCGCTTTCCCGAGTGGATGACCTCCCGTGGCGGCGCATGGATCATGCTCGGCGTGGTCTTCCTGATCATGACGGCTCTCTTCGGCCTGTTCGGGTCGGCGAAGGCCCCGGCCGGCAACGAGCAGGCCCCCGCGGGATCGGAGTCGGCGCGAGCGAGCGCCCTGCTGGCCGAGTTCCCCAACGCGGATCGCCAGTCCGTGATCGTGGTCGCGTCGCGCAACGACGGCGCGACGCTCTCGGCACAGGACGTCGACGCCCTCGAAAGTCTCCTCCCGGTGCTCGGCACGCACGCGGACGCGGATCCGACCGGGCCTCTCGTGAGCGAGGACGAGAAGGCCGCAGTTCTGGTGACGCCGATCGCGGTCGGTCAGACGAGCACCGACACCGCCGCCGTGATCTCGGCGCTCCGCGCCGACGTCGACGAGCACGCCCCGGATGGGATGAACCTGCTCGTGACCGGGGGCCCGGCGTTCGGCGCCGATATCGCCGCCTCCTTCGAAGGGGCCGACTTCACCCTGCTGCTCGTGACCATCCTGATCGTCGCGGTACTCCTCATCGTCACGTACCGGTCACCGGTGCTGTGGCTGCTGCCGCTCGCCGCCGTCGGCCTGGCCGACGGACTCGCCGGCCGCCTGACCGCGGCTGCCGGTTCCGCGTGGGACCTGCAGTTCGACGCCGGGATCATCAGCGTGCTCGTCTTCGGCGCCGGAACCAACTACGCCCTCCTCCTGATCTCGAGGTACCGGGAAGAGCTCGCCACCACCGCGAGCCATCGCCGCGCGCTCAGCACCGCGTGGCGGCGGACCGCTCCAGCGATCCTCGCCTCGAACCTCACCGTCGTCCTCGCACTCTTGACGCTCGTCCTCGCGGTGATCCCCGGCACGCACGGGCTCGGCGTCTCCTCCGCGATCGGCCTGCTGGCCGCCCTGGCGTCCGTCCTCTTCCTGCTGCCTCCCCTGCTGGCGGTGTGCGGACGGAACGTGTTCTGGCCGTTCGTCCCTCGTCCCGGAGCTGCCGCACGGCGCGGCGGGGTGTGGCGGACGATCGCGACGCGCGTCGTGAGCCGGCCGGTCGTGAGCCTTCTCGGGGGTGCGGCCCTGCTGGCCGTGATGACGGTCGGCCTCGTCGGGACGACCGTCGGGCTCGACCAGGTCGACAAGTTCCGAGTCCCGTCCGAGTCCGCGACGGGTCTCGAGCTGCTCTCGAACCACTTCCCGGCAGGAGAGGCGCAGCCGATCCTCATCGTCACGGACAGCGGCGAAGCCGAAGCCGTCCTCACTGCGGCGCGCGACGTGGAGGGCATCGTCCGCGCCACTCCTGTCGGGACGACGGACGATGAGAAGCTCACGAAGATCCTGGTGACCAGCGAGTATGCGCCCAGCACCGAGGAGAGCCTGGCTCAGATCACCGGACTCCGTGATGCCGTGCACGCTGTGCCGGGGGCCGGGGCGGTCGTCGGCGGTGCGGTGGCCACCGATCTCGACGCCCGTGCCGGGAACCTCGCGGATCTCGGCGTCGTGGTACCCCTGGTCCTGGCGGTGAGCTTCCTGGTGCTCGTGTTCCTGCTGCGGTCGCTGGTCGCCCCGCTGCTGCTCCTCGCCGTCAATGTGGCGAGCGCCGTGGCCGCCATCGGTGCCGGGGCCTGGCTCAGTCGCGTGCTGTTCGGACAGCACGCGCTCGATCTCCCGGTGCCGCTGCTGGCCTTCCTGTTCCTGGTCGCCCTCGGCATCGACTACACGATCTTCCTCGTCCACCGTGCGCGGACCGAAGCGGCGCTGCGGGGTACGCGCGAGGGCGTGGTCGAAGCGGTCGCCCACACCGGCAGCGTGATCACGAGCGCCGGCATCGTCCTCGCCGCCGTGTTCGCAGCGCTCGGCGTCCTGCCGCTGGTGACCCTCGGGCAACTCGGGCTGATCGTCGGCGTGGGCGTGATCGTCGACACCCTGGTGGTCAGGACCGTGATCGTCCCGGCACTCTTCGCGCACGTCGGTGACCGCATCTGGTGGCCGGGACGACCTGCCTCCGGACGCGTCGCTGACGCGAGGTGATCACGGTGGAGACCGGTGCACCCGCTCAGGCCACCGGACGATACCGCTGCATGACGGCACCGGAGCGGAACTCCCGCCGCTCCACGAGTTCGAGCCGAAGACGCTCGTGCACGCCGTCGAGCAGCCGAGGGCCGTGCCCCGCGACGACCGGATGCACCACGAACACGTACTCGTCGATCAACCCGAGGTCCGCGAGGGTCGCGGGCAGGGTCACTCCACCGACCGACAGGCCCGCCCCCGGCTCATCCTTCAGCTGCCGCACCGCCTCCGAGAGATCGCCGCGCACGAGGTCCGCGTTCCAGTCGACGGCATCGAGCGTCGCCGAGACCACGTGCTTCGGCATGCCATCGATGACCTCGGCGAAGGGTGTCTCCCACTCCTCCATCCAGTCCGGCCAGACCCCGGATTCCGGACGGCGCCACGCGGCCCGCATCATGTCGTACGTCACCCGTCCGTAGAGCAGAGCGTCGGCGCGCTCCAGCTCCGCGGTCCAGAAGCGCATCGACTCCTCATCCGGCGGGAGCCCCGCCTCGTGATGGCAGCAGCCGTCGAGTGTCACGTTGATCGCGTACCGCAGCGGCCTCATCGGAGCTCTCCGACCGGAATCGGCACCGTCAGCACGTTGCCGGGTGGCGCCAGCGGGCACGCCCACGCCGGGTCGTAGGCGCACGACGGGTTGTACGCGAAATTGAAGTCGAGCACGATCGTGCCGCGGCGTGGGTCGGCCCCGAGGTCGGCACCCTTGATCGTGTCGATGAGGTAGCGCCCGCCGCCGTACGTCCCCCCGCCCTGCCCGGCGGAGGCATCGCGCACCGGCACGAACAGCCCGCCGCCGTAGGAGGCGAGCCGCCACACGTCGAGCGATCCGGCGTCAGGGATCTCCACGACGCCGACGCGCTCGAACGGCACGACGCCGTCGGTCCCGGTCGCGAACTCGAAGGATGCCGGTTCGGTGTCGAGGATCGGGAGCGCGAACCGCCAGGCGGAGTCGTACGGCGCTATCGGGAGTCCCTCGAACGGTGCCCTGTCCTCCGGAAGGAGGGGCGTCGCCGGGTGCCGCAGCAGAAGCTCGTCGCGCTCGATCCGCCACAGCTCGTGCGCCTCCTCCGGGGAGTCGGCCCGTCGCACCGCTTCGTACAGGGCGAACACCCGCCGCCGCCAGTCGACGACCTCGACAGCAGTCTGCGCATTCGTCATGCGCCCACGGTACGCCGGACCACGGACGCCCGGAATGCCCTCAGCTCCGGTCGATCATCTCCGCGTACCCGTCCTCGTACGTCGGGTACGCGAGGTCGCCGAGCACCGAACGCAAGAGCGTGCCGTCGTAAACGAAGCCGCTCGGCGCACTGCCGTCGTCGGGCGGTACCGGCAGACCGAGGCGGTGGGCGAGGAAGGTCACGACGTCTCCGAGCGGTGCGGGTGCCGCATCGACGGCGTGCACGAGCGCCGGGGGCTCCGGCGTCCGCAGCAGCAGGTCGAGAGCGCGCACCAGGTCGGTCTCGTGGATCCGGTTCGTGCGGCGACGATGGGCCACCGGAGCCCCTTCCCGGACCTTCCGGAGCAGGAACTCGCGCCCAGGACCGTAGATGCCGGCGGGGCGCATGACCACGGCGTCGAAGAGCTCGACGGCCGCGCGCTCTCCGTCGCGCAGACCGCGGCCGCGACCCGTGGTCGGCACCGGCTCGACCCGCTCGGTCACCGGCTCGGCGCCACCGGCGCCGTCGAACACCCCGGTCGACGAGACGAAGAGCGTCCGCGCGGGCGGGGACGGCAACGCCGCCGCGAGGTGCGAGAGCGCCGTGCGGTACGACGACGCGTCCGGCCCGGGTGGCAGCGTCACCACCATCGCGTCGACCTCGGGCAGCGGACCCGTGAGCGGGACGGCGAGGTCGGCGGTGAGCGCCTCCACACCGTCCGGGACCGGTCCGGCACTGCGGCGGAGGGCCAGAACCTCACCACCGTCCCCGAGGAGCAGCGGGGCGAGCCGGGCGCCGAGTTTCCCGAAGCCGACGAGGAGGGTGCGGCGCGGCGGAGGCGGAGTGGTCATCTCCTCCACCCTCGCACATCGGTGCCGGGCGACGGACGTAGGCTTGATCGGTGACGGAATCGCAGGGACGGGTGTGGACGGGGGTCCTGCGCGTCGGCCCGCACCGCGGCGATCACCGGGTGGCCCTGCGCGCCGCGGTGAGCGTTGCCGTCCCGCTGGTCGTCCTGTGGGCCGTCGGCCGGCTCGACCTCAGCATCTACGCGAGCTTCGGCGCCTTCGCCGCGCTCTACGGTCGGCACGACGTCTTCCGTGACCGGATCCGCATGCAGGCCAGCGCCGGCGGCGTGCTGCTCGGCGCCATGCTGATCGGCACGGCCCTGTCGGTCCTCGCCGCCCCCGCTGTGCTGAGCATCCTCGTCGTCGCACTCGTCGCTGCGGCCGTGACGCTCCTCGCCTACGTCCTGCAGTGGCACCCGCCCGGTCCGCTGTTCACGGTCTTCGCGACCGGCGCATGCGCGACCATCCCTGCCACCGGCGCCTCCTTCGGCGCGGTCCTGCTCGTCGGCGGGGCGAGCGTGCTCTTCGGCCTCGCGCTCACCGCCCTCGTCGCCGTGGTCACCCGGAGCACGGCGGAGGCGCCGCCGCGACGGCGCCCGTCCGTGGGTCCGGTCGCCGCCGAGATGGCCGCCTCGGTCGCCGTCGCGATCGTCGGTGCCGGAGTCGTGGGCCTGCTCCTCGGCGGCACTCACTGGTACTGGGCGGCGGTCGGCGCGGTCGCGGCGGTCAGCGGCGCGCAGCTCAACGCTCGCGTGATCCGCGGCATCCAGCGCCTCGTCGGCACGCTGCTCGGCGTGCTGGTCGCCGCCGGGATCCTCGCCCTCGACATGCCGCCTCTCGCCGTGATCGCCGTCGTCGTGGTCCTGCAGGGGACGGCCGAACTGTTCATCGGCCGCAACTACGGCATCGCCATGGTGTTCGTCACCCCGCTCGCTCTGCTCATGGTGCATCTGGCGGCGCCCACCCCGGTCGCCGACCTGCTGACCGATCGCGTCCTGGAGACGATCATCGGCGTCCTCGTCGGCACGATCGTCGCCGTCGCGTCGGCCGCGCTGCGCCGGCAGGGTCGGAGCCGCCCCTGACGACACGACGGAGCGCCGCGCCCGGAAGGATGCGGCGCTCCGGTCGATCGTGTCTAGTCGGCGCCCGCGGCGATCTTCCGCGCATCGTCGGCGTTGAGCACCCGGAACAGCAGGGCCGCGATGATGGCACCGACCGCGGGAGCCACGATGTACAGCCAGAGCGAGCCCCACGCGAAGTGCCCGCTGACCGAGAGGCCGAGCGCCACCGCCGGGTTGAGTCCGCCACCAGAGATGGAGCCGACCGTCGCCGCACCGACGAAGACGGTCGCACCGATCGCGAGACCGTAGAACGAGTTGCCCGCGGTGTCCTTCGAGGTGGCGGAGTTCAGCACGACCCAGACGAGGATCAGGGTGAACAGCGCCTCGACGAGGAACGCCGGGCCGACCTCGATGACCATCGCCTTCTCCCCCGCCGGCCAGACGGCGAGAGCCACGAGAGCGGCGAGCGCCCCGCCGGCGAACTGCGCGACGAGGTAGGAGACGAAGTCGGCGACGCGGAACCGTCCGGGCGACGACCCGCCTTGCGGCACTGAGGATAGCGCGCGGTCGTCCTGTGCTGGCTCATTGGCGGCGGGACTGTCAAGCCCGTCGCCCCACCGGCTTCCGGGCCGTACCGTGCAAGGATGACCGCCCAGACCGAGCCGCGCGCCGAGACACCCACCCGGCTGCGCCGCGCCATCACCGGCCCCCTCCTGTTCGCGTTCATCCTCGGTGACGTCCTGGGCGCGGGGATCTATGCGCTCATGGGCGTGCTGTCGGAGGACGTGGGCGGTCTGCTCTGGGCACCGCTCGTCCTCGCCCTCCTTCTCGCCATGCTCACCGCCGGCTCGTATGCGGAACTCGTCACCAAGTATCCGCGCGCCGGCGGCGCCGCGGTCTTCGCCGAGCGCGCGTTCCACAGCCCGCTGGTCTCCTTCCTCGTCGGCTTCAGCATGCTCGCGGCGGGTGTGACCAGCGCGGCCGGTCTCGCCATCGCGTTCGCCGGCGACTACCTCAGCACCTTCATCGACCTGCCGACCATCCCGGTCGCGATCGTCTTCCTCGCGATCGTCGGCCTGCTCAACGCCCGCGGCATCCGCGAGTCGATGGGCGCGAACCTCGTGATGACGGCGATCGAGCTCAGCGGCCTCCTCATCGTGATCGTCGTCGTGGCGGTATTCGTCGGCGGCGGGGGCGGCGACCTGTCCCGGGCGACGCAGGTGCCGGAGGGGGCGAACGTCGCGCTGGCGGTGCTCTCCGGCGCGGTGATCGCGTACTACTCCTTCGTCGGCTTCGAGACCTCCGCCAACATGATCGAAGAGGTCAAGGACCCGCGGCGGACCTATCCCCGCGCGCTGTTCGGAGCACTCCTCACCGCGGGCGTCGTGTACGTGCTCGTCGGTATCGCCAGCGCCGTCGCCCTGCCGGCGTCCGAGCTGCAGGAGTCCAGCGGTCCGCTGCTCGCGGTCGTCGAGGCCACCGGGGTCAGCGTCCCGTCCTGGCTGTTCAGCCTCATCGCCCTCATCGCGGTCGCCAACGGTGCACTGCTCACGATGATCATGGTCAGCCGCCTCACCTACGGCATGGCGGAGCAGAACCTCCTGCCGTCGGTGCTCGGGCGCGTCCTGCCGAAGCGGAAGACCCCGTGGGTCGCGATCCTGACCACGACGCTCGTGGCGATGGGCCTCACGCTGGTCGGAGACCTCGCGACCCTCGCCGAGACCGTCGTGCTGCTGCTGCTCGTCGTCTTCCTGAGCGTGAACATCTCGGTGCTGGTCCTGCGCCGCGACAAGGTCGAGCACGACCACTTCCGCGTGTGGACGTTCGTCCCGGTGCTGGGCATCGCGTCCTGCATCCTGCTGCTCACCCAACAGCGTCCACAGGTATGGCTGTTCGGCGCCATCCTCCTCGCCGTCGGCGGAGTGCTCTACGCTGTCGCCCGGTGGACCCGCAATCGATCGAAGACCGCCGACACGAAGGAGAGCCATGAGCACGCCTGACAACACCGCCGACGAGACGTTCGAGGAGAACCGTCACGACCAGCTGACCTCCGCTCCCGACGCCACGGAGGCCGACGCCGCGCCGCGCGTGGACGTCTCGGAGCACGACGGCAACACGCGCATCGACATCCGGGATGACGCGGAGGTGCGCCCGGGCCCCGGTCCTGGCATGCCGGAGGCCGACGGCGAGGACTGATCCGGCGCCGTCGGGCGCTACAGCCAGCCCTTGCGCTTGAACGCCGCGTAGAGCCCGACGCCCATCGCCACCATGAGCAGCACCGCCATGGGGTACCCGAGTGCCCAGTGCAGCTCCGGCATGTGGTCGAAGTTCATGCCGTAGACGGTGCCGACGAGCGTCGGAGCGAAGAGGATCGCCGCCCACCCGGAGATCTTCTTCACCTCATCGTTCTGGCGGATGCTGAGTTCCGTCATCCGTCGCATCTCGTCGTTCTGGCGTCGCGCGACGATGGTCGACTCGACCGTGAGGGCGTTGTCGAGGACGGAGCGGAAGGTCGTCGCCTTGTCGCTCACGCGCAGGGTGTGGTCGAGGACGTCCCGCAGGTACCGCTGGAGCTCCTCGCTCACGTGGTACTTCTCGGATCCGCGGAGCAGCGCCTCGAGCATGCCGGTCAGCGGCTGCGTCGCCCGCTGGAAGTCGATCACCTCGCGACCGAGGTCGTAGATCCGCTGGGTCGCGTCCGCGTCCTCCTCGAAGAGCTGACCCTCGATCTCGTCGATGTCGTTCTCGAGTCCGGCGAGGACCGGGGAGTACTCGTCGACGACCTCGTCGAGGATCGCGTAGAGCACGGCCTCCGGGCCGTGGGCGAGCAGAGCGGGATCGGCCTCGAGCCGGCGACGCACGCGGCCGAGGTCCGGCGACTCCGCATGACGGATCGTCACGACGAAGTCGGATCCTACCAGCACGTGCACCTCGCCGAACTCGACCTCCTCGCGCTCGTCGAGATAGCGGGCGGGGCGGAGGACCATGAACAGCACGTCGCCGTACCGCTCCAGCTTGGCGCGCTGGTGACCGGAGAGCGCGTCCTCCACAACCAGCTCGTGGATGCCGAACTCGTCAGCCACGGCGCGGATCTCCTCGGGGCTCGGCCGATACAGACCGATCCACCCCATGCCCCGTCGTTCGCGGATCCGCTCGAACGTGTCGTTCAGGCTCTGCGGGTTCTCGGTGCGCACGCCATCGACGTAGACGGCGTTGTCGACGATCGCCATGCGGACCTCCTGCTCGTCGAAGACGCGCTCAGCCGGCCGGAGGGACGCACGCGAGCGCGGCGTTCGCGATGGCCGTGTGATACTGCTCGGCCGTATAGGGGAGACCGAACTCCGGAGCCGTCTCCCCGGCCGCCGCGGGTGCCTTGGAGGCGATCGCCGCGAGCTCCCAGGAGAGCTGCTGGGCGAAGCGCGCACCGCCCGTGGAGTCGTTCAGCACCACGGCCACCGTGAAGCCGGTCGTCGGGTCGGAGTACGCCGCCGTCGCGTAGCCGGGAGTCCAGCCGTGCTGACCGATCATGGAACCGACGATGTAGGCGCCACCGGTCGCCTGGTACCACGATGGTGCCTTGTCATACGCGGGGAGCGGCGACGCGAAGCGGTCCGGCTCGTCCTTCGTGCGCAGCACCTGCTTGGCCTCGGCCTGCATGTACCGCCCGAGGTCGGTGATCGTCGACACCACACCCGAATCGGTGAAGCCGGTGCTGGAGGACATCGTCGTGATGTCGACGGGCGCGGCGCAGGTGAAACCGCCCTCGACGGCTCCCATGTAGTGTCCGCTGAGCGACGCCCCCTCCGACGGCGGTGCCGCAGCGGGCGACGGCAGCGAGGTGTCCGCGAGCTCCAGCGGCTCGGTGACGTACTCGGCGATCAGTTCGCGCGCACTCATCCCCGAGGCGCGCTCCAACGCGAGGCCGAGGAGAAGGTATCCGGCGTCGGAGTCGCGGAACGTGGTCTGCGGAGCGACGCGCGCGCGGCCGAGACCGTAACCCGCGAGCTCGAGGGGCGCCCAGACCCGCTCCGGGGTGTTCAGCCACGCGCTCTTGACCGTCGCCTCGGACGAACCGGCGCCACTGGTTCCGTTGCACAGATCGAGGAGAGTGACATCGGCCATGTCGGCGACGCCCGAGACGTACTCCGGCACCTTCGCGTCGAGCTCCACGGTGCCCTCGTCGGCGAGCGCGTAGAGGACGTCGCAGGTCATCAACCGGGTGATGTCGGCGATGCGGAACGACATGTCGGTGGAGAGCTCGCCGCCGTCCGCCTTGTCCTGTGTGCCCGTGGCGGCGACCCAGGTACCGCTCCACGGCACCCAGACCCCGACGATCGCCCCGCTGGCCCCGGAGGCCGCGAGCGCGTTGTCGACCGCGCCCTGCAGCGCCGCGACCGTGTCGTCGGGAAGCGTGGCGTCGACCTGCGGGGGTGGCGTATAGCTGAAGGAGCCCTCGGAGGAGCATCCGGTGAGGACGAGACCGAGAACGGCCGCCGTGGCCGCTGCGGCGCGCCACCGGCGCGACGAGAGAAGCTGCATGTGTGGGAACCCCCGAAGACGTGTCCCCTGAGTCTAGAACGCGGATGCTGAAAGTCGGCCCCGCGTGGCGTCGTAGGGTGTCCCTGTGCCCCATGATTTCGATGCCGACGTGATCGCCGCCGTCCTCCGCCACATGAACGGCGACCACACGGACGACAACCTCCTCATCGCCCGTGCCTTCGCCGAACCGTCCGCGGAGGCGATCGACGGGGCGGTGATGACCGGCTTCGACGGGCAGGTCGGGGTCTGGGAGATCTCCCGCGGTGGCTCGACGTCGGAGCTCCGTGTCCCGTGGCCCGGCGGTCCGATCACCGAGCGCCGGGAGGTGCGCCGCGAGGTCGTGGCCCTGTACGACGCGGCCTGCGCGCGCCTGGGCATCGAACCGCGTCCGCACGACTGAGTCGTCCCGCGCGGTTCGGGCTTCCGCCCAAGGTTAGGCTGCCCTTACACTGAAGCCATGCCCGAGATCCTGTCCTTCTCCGCCGCCCTCCGCGAGCGCTCCTCCGGCTCGCACTCCCGCAGCGAGACCGCCGGCTTCATGTCCGATCTGCTCAAGGGCGAAGGGTCGCGCGAGGACTACATCGCCCTGGTCGCGCAGCACTACTTCATCTACGACGCCCTCGAAGGGGCGGGAGAGCGGATGCGTCAGGACCCGGTGGCCTCCGTGTTCCTCAGCGACAAGCTCACGCGCCTCCCCGCGCTCGAAGCCGATCTCGCCTTCCTCCTCGGCCCCGAGTGGCGCGAGCGGATCGCACCCCTGCCCACCACACAGCGCTACGTCGACCGCATCCGTCAGGTGGGCGCGACGTGGGCGGGCGGGTTCGTGGCGCACCACTACACCCGGTACCTCGGCGATCTCTCCGGCGGCATCTTCATCGGGCGGGTGATGGCGCGGCGCTTCGGCTTCGAAACCAACGGCATCGGCTTCTACCTGTTCGACGACATCGCCGACCCCTCCGCCTTCAAGGACGTCTATCGCGAACAGCTCGACGCCGCTCCGTGGGACGAGGCGGAGCGCGAGCGCGTCATCGACGAGGTGCTGCTGGCGTACCGCTTCAACACCGAGCTCTTCGAAGACCTCGACCGCGCCCGCGCCGCCGCCTGACCCGGCAGCGACCTCAGGTCCTCGGCAGCTCCGGCGTCGAGGCCGCCAGCCACGCATCGCGCATGAACCGGCGCACGTCCTCATCCACGCGGATGTCGCTCGGCCGCAGCGGACGGGAGAGGTACAGCCCGTCGAGGGATGTGAGCCGGCTCAGCGCGACGTAGGTCTGCCCCGGCGCGAAGGCCCCGGAGCCCAGGTCGATCACGGCGCGGTCGTAGGTCTTGCCCTGGGACTTGTGGATCGTCACGGCCCACGCGAGCCGCAGCGGGAACTGCGTGAACTCGGCGACGACGTCCCGGGAGAGCTTCTTCGTGTTGGGGTCGTAGGCGTACCGGAACCGCTCCCAGACGGCCGGCTCGACGTCGACCTCCTCGCCGTCGATCTCCACCCGCACGGTCCCGCCGAGGATGCGGGTCACCGTCCCGATGGTGCCGTTGACCCAGCGCGGCGGCTCTCCGGTCATCGCGGTGTCGTTGCGCAGGAACATCACCTGCGCCCCCACCTTGAGCTTGAGCTCGGATTCGGCGGGAAGAGAGGCCTCGCCGCGGCCGAAGTCGCCGTTGACCTCCGCCCGCGCGGTCTGCTCCTTGCCGGGCAGCGCGGCGAGATGCCGGCTGTTGATGCTGTTCACGATGTCGTTGCGGGTGGCGAGGGTGATCATCGGCACCTCGCCGGGCTCGGGCTCCGGCGGGGTGCGCGCGCCCTGAGCGTTGAGGATCCCGGCGATCTCCGCCGTCACCCGTCCATAGCGGACGGCGTTGAGCATGGACTTGAAGCCGTCGTCCGACTGGCGGTGGATCTGCACGAGCTCCCGCACGTGCAGCTCCGCCCGGGTGTCGACCTCGAACAATGCCCCCTGGGCCCCTTGGGCCCGTGAGCCTGTCGAAGGGCCCGCCCACACCTTCGCGTCGAAGAACCAGAACGACCGGTAGTGATCCTTCACGTACCGAGCCTCATCGCCCCGGGGCGGCACCGGAGCGAGCTGATAGGGGTCGCCGAACATGACGACCTGCACACCGCCGAAGGGCTCTCCCCGCCGCCCTCTCGCCTGCCGCAGCGACCGATCGATGGCGTCCATGAGGTCGGCGTTGACCATGGAGATCTCATCGATGACGAGGGTCTCGATCGCGTTGAGAATGCGTCGGGTGGCATCGTTCTGATCGATGTCGCCGTCCCCGATGAGCCCGATCGGCAGACGGAACAGGGAGTGGATCGTCTGCCCCTCGACGTTCAGGGCCGCGACGCCGGTGGGGGCGCAGATCGCGATCTGCTTCTTCGTGTTCCAGGCGAAATGCTGCAGCAGCGTGGACTTGCCGGTGCCCGCGCGGCCCGTGATGAATACGTGCTCGCTGGTGTCCTCGATGAGCCGGAACAGCTCCTGCTGCTCCTCGGACAGGGCGGGAAGGGACACGGTTCTCACAGGGCTGACGGGGCGGACACGGGGCGCTCCCCCATGCTACGTGCCCCGTCCGGGACGGGGCCGCCGACGCTCGGCGTCCCCCCAGGACGCCCTCCTAGACTGACCGGCATGGAGCGGGCCGGGACGCGCGCGCCCCGGCGGTCGCGCCTGGGCGCCGATCTGGCGATCCTGGGTCTCATCGGCGTCCTCCTGCTGGCCGCGATCGGCGCGGGCGGCGCGACGCTCTACCGGCAGTTCTACGGCCCGTCGGCGTTCGTGGTCCGCTATCTCGACCTGCTGTCCGAGGGGCGAGCCGCCGATGCCCTCCGCGTTCCCGGTGTCGCTATCGACCGGGAGACCCTCGATGACGCCGGGATCGACCCCGCCGCGTCCGAGGCGATGCTGCGCCGCTCCGCCCTCGGTCCGCTCAGCGACGTCGAGGTCGAATCCGAGGAGCCCTCCGGCGACGGCACCGCGGTGACCGTCAGCTACCGCGCCGGCGGCCACTCCGGCACCACCACGTTCCACGTCGCGCAGGACGGCTGGGCCGGCGTCACACCGAACTGGCGGTTCACGACCAGCCCCCTCGCCGTCGTCGAGCTCACGGTGCGCGGAGCCGACCGGTTCTCCGTGAACGGGTTCGAGGTCGACCGCCGCCAGGTCTCCGCCGCCGGGCCCGCGGCGTTGCCCCTGGAGCCTCTCCCGCTGCTCGTCTTCACCCCCGGGCTCTACTCCGTGACGGTCGACACCGCGATCGCGGAGTCCACCGGGCACGGCGTGCTCGCCGATGAGCCACTCGCCGTGACCCCTCTCGACGTGCAGACCGAGCCGACGGAGGAGTTCGTCGACGTGGTCCAGGAGCGCGTCGAGGAGTTCCTCACCGCGTGCACCACGCAGGAGGTGCTGCAGCCCACCGCGTGCCCGTTCGGCCTGCGCGTCGAGAACAGGATCGCCGCGCCGCCGAAGTGGTCCATCGCCCAGCAGCCCGAGATCATGGTGGCGCCGTCCGACGACGGTCACTGGCAGATCCCGGCCACCGACGCCGTGGCGCACGTCGAGGTCGAGATCCAGTCGCTCTTCGACGGCTCCGTGGAGCCGGTCTCCGAAGACGTGCCCTTCCGGGTCAACGGCTCCATCGCCATCCTCCCGGACGGCTCGGCATCGATCCGCGTCGGCTCCCCGGACGATCCCGTGAAGTGAGACCGGTGCCCGGTCAGCGGCCCTGGCGCTCCGCCGCGCGCTGATCCCGGGCCGCGAGGTCGGCGAGCCGCGCGTTGTACTCCTCCAGCTCGGCATCGCCGGTGCGATCGGCATGCCGGTCGCGACGACGCTGGAGCTTGGTGTCGCTCCGGCTCCACTGGATGGCGACGGTGATCGCGAGGATGAGCGTCGGGATCTCCCCGATCGACCACGCGATGCCCCCGCCCACGTACTGGTCGGTCATCGGGTCGGCGCCCCAGTCGCGCCCCATCGCACCGAACCAGTCGGCGACCATGAGCCCCTCCTGCATCATGATCGCCATGCCGAAGAACGCGTGCATGGCCATCACGGCGATGAGGGTGATGAGCCGGCCGGGGTACGGCAGGCGATACGGCACCGGGTCGGCGCCGATCAGACTCATCACGAAGAGGTACCCCGAGATCAGGAAGTGGGCGACCATCCACTCGTGCCCGAGGTGCTCGAACATCGACCAGCGCACCAGGTCGGTGAAGTAGAACGCCCAGAGGGAGAGGATGAAGATCGCCGCCGCCACGATCGGGTGCGTCACGACCCTCGCGAACGGCGAGTGGACGGCCCACATGATCCATTCGCGACCACCGCGGGTGCCGTCGTCGCGCTTGTGGATGGCGCGCAGCGCGAGGGTGATCGGCGCGCCGGAGACGAGGAGCAGCGGGATCGCCATCGAGAGCATCATGTGCCCCAGCATGTGCACGCTGAAGAGGTACTCCTGGTACGCGTTGATGGGTCCGCCGGTCACCCACACCAGCAGGAGCAGGCCGAGCACCCAGAAGACGGTGCGGTGGATCGGCCAGCGATCGCCGCGCAGCTGGAGCCGGCGCACGCCTGCGAGGTAGAAGAAGAGTCCGAAGCCCGCCGCGACGAGCCACAGCACGTCGATGTCCCAGGCCGTGAACCAGCGCTCCAGAGTGAGCTCCGGCGGCAGCAGCGAGCCGGTGAGGATCTGCGCGGGGGTCTGCGCGAACGCGGCGACCTCCCCGGTCGGCGGGGGCGTGCGAGCGAGCGCGGCCGCCGCGCCGGAGGCGAGGCCCATGAGCGCCACCTCGCCGAGGACCAGAGCCCAGAACCACCGGGAGGCGCGGGCGCCGTTCAGCTTCGGGATCAGCCGCGTGCGGTACCAGGCGCCGAGCAGCCCCATGCCGACGAGCAGGACGGCCTTGACGACGACGATGAGTCCGTAGGGGGTCGTCCACACGGCCTCCCAGCTCCCGACGGCCACGATCGACCGCGTGAAGCCGGAGAAGGCGACGACCGCGAAGGCCGCGATCGCCAGCGACGAGTAGCGGCCGACGAGCCGGGGGAGGTCGAGCCCCTGCTGCCCGCGCAACAGCACGAGAAGGAGCAGCCCGCCGAGCCACGCCGCCGCGCCGATGGTGTGCAGGAGGATCGAGTTGACGGCCATGTTGTGTCCGTCGAGGTCGCCCGCGTGCCCCTGGGTCGCCAGCGGCAGGAAAGACACGGCGGCCAGCAGGGCGGTGAGCAGCGTGGGTGTCCAGGTGCGCCAGGCGAACGCGAGCACCGTGATGACGGCGCCCAGGATCGTCGTGATCAGCCACGACTGCCCCAGCGGGAGCTCGAGCAGGAAGCGCCCGAGCTGCGAACCGAACTCGCGCTCGATGCTGAGCTGCGGGTTGAAGGCGGCCATGAAGGAGAAGAACCCGGCGAGCCCGGCGGAGACGGTGAAGACGGCGGCGCCGATGGACGCGATGTTCAGGGCCGTGTCGAAGGTGCGCTCCCCCGCCCGCAGTCCGAAGAGCGCCAGCACGAGGGAGCCGAGCATGACAGCGCCGGCGATGTTCATCACGAGCTTCGCCAGCGGAGTGCCCCACAGCACCACCGGCCCTGGGTCCTGCAGCAGCGGCGGGTTCGCCCCTCCCCCGACCAGGAGCGCCCAGACCAGAGCGGCTCCGGCTGCGACGAGGAGGATCACGATGCCGGCGAGACGGTACGCCGACGTCGGGCGCGGCGTCTCGGTGCGGGAACTCACCCCTCCAGCCTAGGCGCGCGCAGCAGGGAGAACGCACGAAGGCCGCCCCCGGAGCGGGGGCGGCCTTCGAACGGGTGCGGTCTTACTTGACGGCAGCCTTGAGCTTGGAGCCGGCGGTCACCTTGACGCGCTTGCCGGCCGGGATCTTGATCTCGGCGCCGGTCTGCGGGTTGCGGCCCGTGCGGGCGGCCGTGTCGACCTGCTCGAACGAGATCCAGCCCGGGATGGAGACCTTGCTGCCCTTGGCGACGGCGTCGGAGACCGTGGCGAACAGCGAGTCGAGGACACCGGAGACGGTGGCCTGGCTCTGGCCGGTGGCGGAAGCGATGCTCGCGACGAGCTCGGTCTTGGTGATGGACTTGTCAGCCATGTCATCCTCCAGCGACGAAGGACCGTCGCATCGTGTGTGGGTGCGAGGAGCGGGTGCTCCCCGTTGGTCGTGTGACCGCCTCGAATGTACCAACGGCCACCCGGATTTCCGCGTCATTTCGCGGGTTTCGACCGATTTCCCGGCGTGTCGCGTCACATTGGCCACTCGCGTCACAGGTTTTCGGGCGCCCGCTCGCGGGTTCAGGCCGCCGCGCGGCATCAGGCACTCCCTGACATATGCGCCTGATCCGGCGTGATCGCCTGCGTTCCCGGGCATGCAAAAGGGGCGAGGATCCGAAGATCCCCGCCCCTTCTCGCGGGGTTCTTACCAGCTCGACTTGGTCACGCCGGGCAGCTCGCCACGGTGCGCCATGTCACGGAAGCGGACACGCGAGATGCCGAACTTCGTGAGGACACCACGGGGGCGGCCGTCGATGACGTCGCGCGAACGCACGCGAGCCGGCGACGCGTTGCGCGGCAGTTTCTGCAGGCCGACACGGGCGGCCTCGCGGGCCTCGTCGGTGGCGTTCGGGTCGACCAGGGTCTTCTTCAGCTCGGCACGACGCTCGGCGTAGCGCTCGACGATGACCTTGCGCTGCTCGTTGCGCGCGATCTTGCTCTTCTTAGCCATGGATCAACGCTCCTCTCGGAATTCGACGTGCTGACGGATGACCGGGTCGTACTTCTTGAGCACGAGGCGGTCGGGGGTGTTGCGGCGGTTCTTCTTGGTCACGTACGTGTAACCCGTACCCGCCGTCGAACGCAGCTTGATGATCGGACGGACGTCCTGAGCCTTCTTGGCCATTAGAGCTTCACACCCTTCGCCTGGAGGTCCTTGACGACGTTCTCGATGCCGCGCACGTCGATCACCTTGATGCCCTTGGCGGACACGTTGAGCGTGATCTTACGACCGAGCGAGGGCACGAAATAGGTCTTCTTCTGCACGTTCGGGTCGAAGCGACGCTTCGTCCGGCGGTGCGAGTGCGAGACGTTGTGACCGAAGCCGGGAACAGCTCCGGTCACCTGGCACACTGCTGCCATGATGATGACTCCTTCATTACCGTGAGACCGGACGGCCTCACCCAAGATCCCTTGTCTGCACGCCGCCCCGCATGCCGATCTCTCGGCGGAAGAAGGGGGAGCACACGAACTGCGCACAGGAGCGTGCGCAGACGAAGAGTCAGTCTAGCACGGCTCCGAGCGGCCGTTCGAATCGCCCGAATGGTCCCATCTCAGCCCGAAACGCCGCCATTCGCGCGACTCGAAGCGTCGGCGGCACCCCGCCCCCACCGGAACGCGGACACCGTGGGGTCGCCGGGGATCCAGAAACGCCAAGGGAACGCGTCCGTGCCGGCGATGCCCGCCACCCCCACCCGCGGGCCCTGGGCCACGTCGACCACGGGAGGGCCGAGCCACAACTCCGCCCTGGCGTGGTTCCGCTCCTCGCCGGTGATGGCGTCGATGCCGTCGTGCAGGGAGTGCCGCAGTCCCACGGCCTGTCCGAGCCGTCCGGGCCCACGCGCGAGGTCCCGCCGAGCGGTGCGGCCGAGCGGGAGGACCGCACGCCGTCGCCGGGCCGCCTCCTCCACCCCGGTCACGATCTCCCCCGCGCGCAGCAGCACCCCATCACCCTGCCCCTCGGGACCGCAGGCCACGTTGACGCAGGAGTGGATGCCGTGACTCAGGTACACGTAGAGATGGCCCGGCTCGCCCCACATCGTGGCGTTCCGGGCGGTGCGGCCCATGCGGGCGTGGGACCCCGGGTCCGCCAGCGCTCCGGTGCCCTGCCCGTGGTAGGCCTCCACCTCGGTGATCCGCACGCGCACCTCCACCGGGCGACTGTCCTCGACGACCACGGTCCGCAGCTCCGCGCCGAGGAGGGTCGGCGCGACCTCCACGGCGGAGCGCATCACGTCGTCGCGGGTCGCGCGCCGCACCGCCAGGGGCCCCGTCATGTCAGAACCGCGGCGCCGTCTGGCACCAGGACGCGTCGAAACCGGTCAGTGCGACGATCTCGTCCCCGGTCTTCATGTCGATGAGGTGCGTCTCGAGCTTCTCCGGCAGCGGCAGCAGCATCCCGTCGTAGGCGTTGTCCGCCATGTCCGGCGCGATCACCACCGCGGCGTACTGCCCGCTCGGCGACGCACAGGCCTGGAGGATCGAGTCGGCCGAACTCACCTCGACCAGCGGCGTGGCCGCGCCGGAGTCGTCGACGCGGATGACGGCCTGTCCCACCGGGAGGCCGCCCTCGTCCCTGGCGACGACGTGGCGCAGCGTTCCGCCGGGGAACGGCGTGATGGAGGTCGCGGTGCCGTAGTCCGGCTCCGACGCGGCGAGCGGCTCCTCCGATCCGTCCGCCAGGTCGAGCTCCACCACCGATCCGTCCAGTCGCTCGACGATCGCGGTGTAGGTGCCGCGGGAGATGCCCTGGATCGTCGTGGCGAGACCGAGGGACTGCACGCCGGTGTCGGCCGACTGGTCCACGAGGGACAGCGCTCCGTCGAAGTCGATGAACAGGACCGCGGCGCTGTCCGGCACGAACTGCCACACGAAGACGCTCACCTGCTTGTCCCCGACCTCGATGATGCGGGGCTCGTCGTCGCCGCTCAGCGACTGGGTGACGAGCACGCTCGCGCGCCCCTCGGTGTCGCTGAGCTCGCGATCGGAGTAGCTGTAGCCGACGAGGTTGCCGCGTTCGGACACCTGGATCGCGCCCACGTAGCCTTCGCCGGGAAGGGGGAGCTCGCGCTGGTCGGAGCCGTCCCTGTCCATCACGAGCAGCCGCGACTGGTCGTCATCCTCGACCGCGGCCACGAGCTGCGTGGACGTGGCCCGGAAGTCGTCGATCCGCGGGTGGGAGAACACCGGCTGCGCGTTCTCGCCGCTCAGGTCGGTGCGGAAGATGATGTCGTCGCCGTCGGGGTCGCGGCGCAGGAGGAAGATCGACGACGCCGGGGTCTCGAAGGATGTCGTCAGGTCGGCGGCCGGGCCTCCTCCCGCACCCGTCACGTCGGAGACGGTCACCGTGTACGTCGTGTCGTCGTCGAGGGGCACCGTGAAGCGCACGCCGACGCCCCGACCGGCGGCATCGACCGTGAACGGCACGGACGGCTCGACCCTGACCTGCTCGGGGTCGATGGCGGAGAGCGGCTGATTCGCCGTGAGGATGACGCGGCTCCCTGAGGATTCGATGGCCTGGGCGGCGTCGACCTGCACATCGGTCACCCGGGGGCCCTGGAGCAGGCTGACGATTCCGAGTCCGGTGCCGACGAGCACGAGCACTCCGACCACGGCACCGATCGTGACGAGGAAGCGGCGGCGGGACCACGGCGCGGGCGGAGGCGCATCGTCGTCGGCGGGGAGGTCGGTGGTCGGCGTCCAGCCCGGATCCGATGCATCGCCCGGTTCGCTGCTCGCCGCGGGGGTGGACGCCGGCCCCGCGGGGGTGAACACCGGCTCGGGCGCCTGCGGGATCGCGGGGACGCCGGCGGCCGCATCGGGAGCAGCGCGCTCCGCCGCCTCACGCTCCGCAGCAGCGCGCTCTGCCGCTTCACGCTCCGCCGCAGCTTCGCGATCGACGGCGGCCTGCTCGGCGGCGACCTCGGCGGCCATCCGTTCCACGGCCGCACGTTCCGCCGCGACCTGCTCCGCTTCAGCCTGCTCGGTGGCCGCGCGCTCCGCGGCCGTCTGCTCCTCGGCGGCACGCTCCTCCGCTTCCCTGGCAGCGCGCAGCTCGGCGCGGGTCCGCGGGACGGCGGGCGGCTCCGGCCGCTCGTCGTCAGTACTCATACGGGTCCTTCGGCTCGTCGATCGCCACGACATCGGTCGGCTCGATGTGCAAGGAGCCGTTCTCATCCGCACGGACGGTCCCGGTGATCTCGACCCATTGTCCGGTCTTGTACGCGTCCGCGTCGACGCTCACCGGCAGCGCCGCCGTCTGGGCGTCGATGACGCAGTGGGTGATCACGAGCCGGGTGAGGTTGACGCCGTCGCCGTCGCCCGGCGTGACGAAGCCCTGCAAGGTGACGTCGGCCCCGTCATAGGCCGTGGTGTTCGTCGCGGCGGCGAAGACGCTCGCCCAGTCGCCCACGCCGAACGTCGACGTGTCCGCGACCCCGAGGGCGACCGTGTCGGCGCCGGCGAACAGTGCGGTCTCCTCCCCGGCGCGCGACATCGCGAGCTCGACCGAGAGCGAGGCGGGAGGCAGGACGAGTGCGGAGACGACGACCCCCGTCGCCACCACACCGCCGGCCAGAGCACCGACCCCGGCGAGGCTCCGGCGCGATGGGACGGAGGGGCGCTCGCTCTCCTCAGCGGAGGAGTGCTCCGACTCCGCAGATCGGGCGGAGGAGGGACCGTGGTCGTGCCCGTGATCCTCCTCCGCGCCCAGGGGCAGCGTGCACGACCAGACGGCTCCGGCGAGAGTGACCACGGCGGCAGCCGATGCGAACCACACCGACTCCGGGCTGATGTAGAGGCTGAGGCGGTCGGTCACCGCGAGGCCGAGGGTGACGACGGCGACGACGGAGGCCAGACCGATCCCCAGCCACCGGGTCGCGAGGGCGCGCGTGCGGACGGAGAGCTCAGGCAAGGACGTTCACCCCGATCCCGATCGCGAAGGCCGACGCCAGCACGACAGCGGTGATCCCGACGAGCGTCCGGGTGGTGAAGGTCGTGCGCATCAGCGCCAGCATCTTGATGTCGACGAGCGGCCCGACCAGGAGGAACGCCACGAGGGCCCCCGAGGAGAAGGTCGACGCGAACGACAGCGCGAAGAAGGCGTCGACATTGGAGCAGATCGCCACGACGATCGCGAGCAGCATCATCGCGACGATGGACAGCACGGGATTGGCGCCGATCGTGAGCAGGACGTCGCGCGGGATGAGCACCTGCACGGCCCCCGCCAGCGCGGAGCCGATCACGAGCGCCGGCATCACGGCCCGCAGCTCCACGAGGAACTGCGTGAGGCTGCGGCGCACGGGAGTTCCCGGCTCGTGGGTCACGCGCTCGCACGTGTCGACGAAGCGCTGGGTGAGCAGCGACTCCGGCGCGGGATGGCGGCTGTAGATCCAGCCGATGAGGTTCGCGATGAGGTAGCCGCCGACGAGGCGGGCGACGAGGATGCCGCCGTCCCATCCGAACGCGGCGTGCGTCGTGAGGATCACGATCGGGTTCACGATCGGCGCCGCGATGAGGAAGGTCAGCGCTTCCGCGGGGGCGAGTCCGCGCATCATGAGTCCGCGGGCGAACGGGACGTTCCCGCACTCGCAGACCGGGATGAGCATGCCGAGCAGGGAGAGCACGGCACGGCGGGCCCAGGCGCGGCGCGGGAGCCAGCGGTGGATGACGTCCGCCGGGAGCCAGACCTGCACCACGATCGACAGCAGCACGCCGAGCACCACGAACGGCAGCGCCTCGATCAGCACGCTGAGAGCGAGTGTCAGACCGTCCTGGGCGCGGGTGGGCAGCGAGGCGGGGAAGAGGGTGGGGAGGAAGGCGTCGATGAGGAACAGCGCCGCGACGATCACGACGCCGATGCCGACGGCGATCCACGTCGAGCGCGGCGAGGGCGCTCGACGGTGCGTGTGGCCCGGACGGGTGGCCGTTCGTGCCGGGGCGGTCACGCTGTCGCAGTCCTCTCGGCGTCGCGCTTGTTCGCGCAGGGGGTGCACAGTCCGAAGACGTCGACCACGTGCGCGGCCTCGGTGAAGCCGTGCAGGGCGGCCGTGCGGTGCGCCCACTGCTCCACGTCCTTCGCCTCGATCTCGACCGTGAGGCCGCAGGACCGGCAGATGAGGTGGTGGTGGTGGCCCTGGGTGGTGCACGCCCGGTAGAGCGCCTCCCCCTCGGGGCTCTGCAGCGAGTCGGCATCTCCGGCCGCCGCGAGTCCGGCGAGGGCGCGGTAGACGGTGGCCAGGCCGATCCCCGTGTTGTCGTCGCGGAGCGTCGCGTGGAGGCTCTGCGCACTCACGAAACCGCGGGCGTCGGCGAGCGCTTCGCGCACGCGTTCGCGCTGCCAGGTGTTCCGCTGAGCCATGCCATCGATTCTAGGCCGCCGGGATCGGCGAGGGCTGGGAGCGCCCCCACCGCGGATTCGAGTCGCCCGATCGGCGGCATCTGCGGCCGAAATGGAGCGAAGTGCGCGACTCGAAGGGGGGTCAGACGCGGGTGACCCGGGAACGGACGCGCTGCACGATCCAGCACACGACGTAGATCGTGAAGGACAGGGTCGTGATGTAGGGGCTGACGGGCAGGGTGCCGGCGAGCGCGAGGAGGATGCCGCCGACGGCCGAGACGAACCCGAACAGCGCCGCCAGCACCGGCACCGCGACCGGGCCCGCCGTGATCCGCATGGCTGCGGCAGCGGGCGTCACCAGGAGCGCCATCACCAGCAGCGCGCCGATGATGTGCACGCTCACCGCGACGATGAGCCCCAGAAGCACCATGAACAGCAGGCTCACGGTCCGGGTGGGCACACCGCGGGCTGCCGCCGACTCCGGGTCGAGCGAGTCGAAGCGCAGCGGATTCCACATCACGAGCAGGCCGAGCAGCACCACGAGGCTGATGCCGACGAGCCAGCCGAGGTCGGGACTCGAGACCGACACGATCTGCCCGGTGAGGAGGCTGAACCGGTTGGCGCTGCGGCCGTCGTACAGCGACAGGAACAGGATGCCGAGACCGAGGCCGAACGGCATGAGCACGCCGACGATCGAGTTGCGGTCCCTGGCCTTGGCGCCGAGGACCCCGATGAGGATCGCCGCCACGAGGGCTCCGCCGAGTGAGCCGAGCACGACGCTGCCGCCGAACAGCAGCGCCGCCGCCGCTCCCGCGAAGGAGAGCTCGCTCACCCCGTGCACCGCGAACGCGAGATCGCGCTGCATGACGAACACCCCGATGAGACCGCCGACGAGCCCGAGCACGGCGCCCGCGATGATCGAGTTCGCGAGCAGGGCGACGAGCTCGCCATAGTCCTGGAAGGAGAAGATGTCGTCCCAGCCGACCAGGGGGACGAGAGCGGACGCGACGGTCATGCGGCGCCCCCGTGCTCGTGGTCATGGTCGTGGTGCGGCTCCGCATCGGGGACGCCGACCACGACGAGCCGGTCACCGGCGCGGAGCACGAACACCGGGGTGCCGTAGAGATCCGTCAGCACCCGGGTCTGCAGCACCTCCTCCGGGGTCCCGAGGAGGAACCGGCCGCCGGCGATGTAGAGGATGCGGTCGACGCGGTTCAGGATCGGGTTGACGTCGTGTGTGACGAAGAGCACGGCGGCTCCGCGCTCCCGACGCTGCCGATCGATGATGTCGGTGACGGCGACCTGGTTGGCGAGGTCGAGGTTCGACAGCGGCTCGTCGCAGAGGAGCAGCGCGGGTTCGTCGGCCAGCGCCTGCCCGACGCGGAGACGCTGCTGCTCTCCGCCGGAGAGGAGGCCCACCCGGCGGTCCGCGTACGAGGTCGCCCCGACAGCGGCCAGCAGGGCGTCGACCTTCGCCCGGTCGCCACGGTGCGGGACCGGGAAGCCGAAGCGGCTGCCCTGCACGCCGAGGGCGACGAGATCACGGGCGCGCATGCTCGTGTCGGGAGCGAGCGAGCGCTGCTGAGGGATGTAGCCGATGCGGGCGTTCCCGCGGTGCACGGGCTCGCCGGCCACGCGGATGCTCCCGCGCGAGAGGGGCTGGAGTCCCAGGATGCTGCGGAGGAGCGTCGTCTTCCCGGATCCCGATGGGCCGAGCACGGCGATGAACTCCCCGGGCTGTACCGAGAGGTCGAGTCCCGACCAGAGCTCGCGGTCGCCCCGCTGCAGGGCGCCGTCGGCGATCTCGAGGACCGGGCCGGTCTCCCTCGCGGGTCGCTGCGCCTGTGAACGGGCTCCGCTCACGACTGGACGGCGGCGGCGAGGCTCTGGATCGCGTCACTCATCCACTCAGAGTACGACGATCCGTCCTCGAGCAGCTCCGTGAACGCGACCACGGGCACCCCGGCGTCCTCCGCGGCCTTCTCGACGCGCTCCGTCTCCGCGCCGCCGGTCTGGGCGTTGGTGAGCACGGCGGTCACATCGCCGGACCCGACGACCTGCAGCGCCTCGAGCAGCACGGCGGGCGCGACATCACTGCCCTCCTCCACCGACTCCGCGAAGCCCTCGGGGGTGACGTCGGTGAGCCCGGCGGCCGTGGCCAGGTATCCGGGCAACGGCTCGGTCATGAACACCGTCGCACCGGCGGCGTCCGCCTCGATCGCCTCGAGGTCGCCCTCGAAGCCCTCCAGCTCCGCGACGAGCTCGTCCGCGTTCGTGCGGAACGTGTCGGCGCCGTCGGGGTCGATCTCGGTGAGCTCGTCGGCGATCGCCTCGACGACGTGGATCATCGTGTGCGGGTCGAACCAGACGTGCTCGTTGAAGCCCTCGATGTGGTCGTGGCCGGCGTGCTCGTCCTCGCCCTCCGCGTGCTCGTGATCGTGCGGCTCCTCGGTCGCGGCCTCGTCGTCGCCGTGATCGTGGTCCTCGCCCTCGTCGTGACCCTCGTTGCCCGGGTAGTCGTGCGAGAACTCCACCGCGGTGACGACGTGCGGGTCCTGCGCATCCTGCAGGAGGCTGTCGATGAACGCGTCGTAGCCGCCGCCGTTCTCCACCACGAGATCGGCCTTCTGCAGCGTGAGACGGTCGCGGGCACTCGCCTCGTAGGAGTGCGGGTCCTGGGTGACCGAGTCGATGATCGAGGTGACGTCGACGCGGTCCCCGCCGACCTGCGCGGCGATGTCGCCGTAGACGTTGGTGCTCGCGACGACCGTCACCGCGCCGTCGTCCTCTGCCGCGCCCGGGGTGGTCGAGCATCCGGCCAGCGTGAGGGCGGCGACGGAGGCGAGCGTGAGGGCGAGGACGGGCTTCTTCATGATTCCCACTCTAAACGCTAATGAGAACCATTATCAAACCGGTGCCCTCGCCCCGACTCTGCAGTCAGTCCGCGAGCGCCCCCGGGGCGATCCACGCCGTGGCCTCGCCCGGCAGCACGGAGCCGTCGAGGGGCACGGTCGACAGCACGGCATCGTCGGCCGCGGCGCCCAGATCGAACGGAGCGGTGCCGAAGTTCGTCACGACCTCCCACCCGTTCGGGCGGCGGAACCGCAGCACGTCCTCCCGACCCGTGTCGACCCACTCGAGCGTCTCCCCGGTCTGCAGCAGTCGCCGGAGACGCAGCGCCTCGCGGTACAGGTTGAGGGTCGAGCCGGGATCGGCGTCCTCCACCTCGACCGCGTACTCCGCGAACCAGGCAGGCTGCGGCAGGTGCGCGCCGGCCGCGCCGAAGCCGTATGAGCTGCCGGACGCCGTCCACGGCAGCGGCACGCGGCAGCCGTCGCGCCCGAGGCCGTCGAAGTCCGCGCCGCGGAAGAACCCGGGGTCCTGGCGCTGGTCGGGGGTGATGTCCGCGACCTCGTGCAGGCCGAGCTCCTCGCCCTGATAGAGGTAGGCGCTGCCGGGCAGGCCGAGCAGCAGCAGCGTCGCTGCGTGCGCCCGACGCAGACCGCCTTCCCGATCGAGTCCCTCCTCCGGGCCGCCCGCGCGCACCCACTCGGTTCCCTGCTTGACCGCGCGTCCGCGCAGCGGCGGCAGGCCGTAGCGGGTGGCGTGCCGGGTCACGTCGTGGTTCGAGAGCACCCAGGTCGTCGAGGATCCGGCGGCCTGCGCCTGGGCGAGGTTGTCGGCGATGATGCGCTGGAAGTCCGCCGCGTCGAAGTCGGCGACGAGCAGGTCGAAGTTGAACGCCTGTCCGAGCCCCTCTGCGGAGGCGTACTTCGCGCGGCGCTCCGGGGTCTCCACCCACGCCTCCGCGACCGCGGTGCGCGGCGGGTCGTACTCGTTGAAGACCGCGCGCCACTGGGCGTAGATCTCGTGCACGTCGTCGCGGTCGATCATCGGGTGCGTGCCGGAGGTGCGGTCCATCGAGTCGAGCTCGGCACGCGACGGCAGCGGCTCGGTGAGGTCCTTCGTCAGCATGTGGGCCACATCGATGCGGAACCCGTCCACGCCGCGGTCCGACCAGAAGCGGAGCGTTGTGAGGAAGTCCTCGCGCACCTCGGGGTGGTCCCAGTTGAGGTCGGGCTGCTCGACGGCGAAGTTGTGCAGGTACCACTGGCCGTCCGCGACGCGCTCCCAGGCGCTGCCTCCGAAGACCGAGACCCAGTCGGTGGGCGGCTCCGCGCCGTCGGGACCGGTGCCCTCGCGGAAGATGTAGCGCTCCCGGGCGGCCGAGCCGCGGCCGGCAGCCAGCGCCTCCTGGAACCAGGCGTGCTGGTCGGAGGTGTGGTTGGGGACGATGTCGACGACGACGCGGATGCCCCGCGCGTGCAGCGCCTCGACCATGGCGTCGAAGTCGTCGAGGGTGCCGAGGCGGGGGTCGACGTCCCGGTAGTCCGCCACGTCGTACCCGCCGTCGGCGAGCTCCGACGGGTAGAACGGGCTCAGCCACACCGCGTCGATGCCGAGCTCGGCGAGGTAGTCGGCGCGCGACACGATGCCGGGGATGTCGCCGAGGCCGTCGCCGTCGGCGTCCGCGAAGCTCCGCGGATAGATCTGGTACACGGCGGCCTGACGCCACCAGGTCGCGGTCTTGTCGTCTTCGCGGGTCGCGGTGAGCAGCGAATCGGTCATGAGGAAGAGGCTCTCCTTGTTTCTTGCGGGGGTCGGGTCAGCCCTTGACGGCACCCTGCGTGACGCCCTCCATCACCCAGCGCTGAGTGAAGAGATAGGCGACGATCGCGGGCGCCATGGCCATCAGGTACGAGGCGAAGGCGACGTTGTAGTTGTTGCTGAACTGGTTCTGGAAGAGGTTCTGCCGCACCGGGAGCGTCTGCAGCGCCGGGTCGGAGATGATCAGCGACGGCATCATGAAGTCGTTCCAGGCGTAGAGGAAGGCGAAGATGCCGACCGTGGCGCTCATCGGCGCGAGCAGCGGGAAGATGAGCCGCCAGAACGTCTGCCAGGTCGTGGCGCCGTCGATCCGCGCGCTCTCCTCCAGCTCGATCGGGATCGAGCGCAGGAAGGCCGTGAACAGCAGCACGCTGAAGCTGAGCTGGAACATCGTGGCGAGGATGATCACGCCGAACGGGTTGTCGAGGCCGACGCGTCCGGTGAGCTGGATCTGCGGAAGTGCCACGACGGGGAACGGGATGAACATCGCCGCCAGCAGGTAGAAGAAGGAGTACCGGAACAGCCGGCGGTCCCAGTTGCGTACGATCGCGTACGACGCGAAGGCCGCGAGGACGATCGTCGCGATGACCGTCCCTGCCGTGACGAGCAGCGAGATCGCGGCGCCGACCGGGAACTTCGTCAGCGTCCATGCTTGCACGAAGCCGTCGATGCTGAACGGCGCCGGCAGCGAGAACGCGTTGCCGTCGACCGCCTGCCCGGTGGTCTTGAACGCCATCGAGATCGTCACGTACAGCGGGATGAGGATCGTCGCCGTGCACAGGATCAGGATGATGGTGCCCGACCAGTTGACGCGCTCCATCTTCTGCCGCTTCCGGCGTCCGTCCGCGGGGATGGTGGTGAGGGTCTCCGTCGACATCAGAACGTGTTCCTTCCGCGGGTCAGCGAGAGCTGGAGGACGGAGATGAGCACGGCCACGATGAAGAAGATCGTGGCGTTGGCCATCTGGTAGGCGTAGTCGCCGCCGTTGAAGCCCGCGATGATCGTCATCGCGACGCTGCGGGTGGCGGTGCCGGGACCGCCGTTGGTGAGGCCGACGATGATGTCGTAGGCGTTGAGGAAGCCCTTGAAGCCGAGGATCACGTTGATGACGACGTATCCGGCGACGAGAGGGATCGTGATGCGGGTCAGCTGCTGCGTGCGGCTGGCGCCGTCGATGCTCGCCGCCTCGTACACCTCGCCCGGCACCGACAGAAGTCCGGCGATGTAGATGAGGAGCGTGCCGGGGACCGCCTGCCAGGCGGTGACGATCACGATCGCGACCCAGGCGAGGTCGGGGTTGGCGAGCAGGCTCGTCTCCAGCCACGGGATGCCGGTGGCCGCGCCCGCCGCGGGGATCGAGTTCGAGATCAGGAAGTTGAAGACGTAGGCGATGATGATGCCCGAGATCACCATCGGGATCACGAAGATCGTCCGCAGCCCCGTCTTGAACCGGATGCGGGAGGTGAGCCCGACCGCCAGCAGGAACGCGATGACGTTGACGACGATCACTGTCGCGATCGAGAACCCGAAGGTGAAGAGATAGCTCTGCAGGATCGCCGGGTCGCTGAACAGCGCGATGTAGTTCGTCAGCCCGTTGAAGCTCCACTCGCCGATCCCGATCGAGTCGGTGAAGCTGAAGAAGATGCCGATGACGCCGGGGACCGTGATCGCGAGCGTGAAGATCACCAGGGTCGGCAGCAGGAACAGGTAGTAGATCGGCTCGACGCGGCGCGTGTGGCGGCGGATCTTCCGCTGCTCGCCGGTGACGATGGCGGTCGTGCTGGTGCTCATGGCGCGGACTCCTCTGTCTCGCCCGATGCGGAATCCTCGGAACTCGGGATCGGGGCGCGGAAGGCGATGCGGGCCCAGTCCGCGTCCATGGTGCGGAGGATGGAGGACGGGTCGGCGCCGAGCACCATGGCCTGCGCGTAGTTGTTCATCGGCAGCGTCTTCGGGACGAGGACCGAGGGGCCCTGGTAGATCCGCCCCTCGTCGTAGTACTCGATCATGCCCTCGATACGCGGGTCGTCCGGCGGTGCCGCGTCCGTCGTCGGGGTGAACCCGAGCTGCGAGGCGTTGTACTCCTCGATGTTCTCCGGGAGGTAGAGGTACTCCAGGAAGTCGCGCGCGGCCTCCTGGTGCTGCGACTCCTCGGGGATCATGACCGCGAGGTCCATGTTCACCCGGACGGCGAGGTCGGCCGGATCGTCGGTCATGGGCAGCGGGAAGGTGCCGAGGTCGAGGTCGGGGTCGGTCTTGGCGATCTCGCTGAAAGCCCACGGCCCCTGGAGGTACATCGCGGCCTCGCCCTTCGCGAAGGCGAGGTTGCCGTCTCCGTACGCCCGGCTCGCCGCATCCTCGTTCGTGTACTCGTTCGCGAGCACCATCATCCTGTCCATCGGCTCCGCGAAGTCCTTCTCGAAGGAGACCTCCGAGTCCGGGCCCACCTCTGTGCCCTCGGCGGCGAGCGCGTCGAAGAAAGCCAGCACGTCCAGCGAGCCACCGGCCGCGTAGTCGTACCAGCCCTGCGCGACGGTCCAGTCGTCCTTGAACGTGGCGTAGAACGGGTCGATCCCGGCCTCGCGGAGGCTGTCGCTGACGGCGAGGAGCTCGTCCCAGGTCTGCGGCACCTCGAGGCCCTGCTCCGCGAAGATCTGCGTGTTGTAGATGACCGAGGCGGCCATGACCGAGTACGGCAGGGCGCTGGTGCGCCCCTCGCAGGAGCCGTACTGGTCCATCAACGGCTGCAGATCCTCACGGATGCCGGCGGCGGCCTCCGTGCCGGAAAGGTCGGTGAGCGCGCACCGCTGCACGAACCGGGCGACCTCGTAGTTGTAGTTGGCGAGCATGATGTCGGGCGGGTTCCCGCGGACGAAGCTCGCCGAGACGACGTCGACGCCGGACGTGTCGATCTCCACCCGGACGTCGTCCTGCGACGCGTTGTACTCCGCGACGAGCTCCGTCATGAACGGGATGGCCTCGCGCTTGCTGAACGTAAAGCGGATCGTCTCCGCTCCCCCGCCGGCGGCACAGCTCGTGAGCGCCGCGCCGGTCAGCACGAGGCCGAGCGCTCCGGCGGTCCAGCGCACCGCCCGTGATCGTGTGGCAGACACCGTCGTCCTTTCGTAGATCCGCGGAATAAATCTAGTGAGCGAATTTAGTCCGTCTAGAGGTACTGTCTCATCTGGGCGACAGAAAGGTCAAGGGGAGTGACAGAGGTCTCGACGGGACTCGGCACCGGCCGCGCGAGCGTGAGCGCGGTGCTCGACTTCGCCTGGACGGCCGGCGAGTTCACCGCCACCGAGGCCATGGCCGGCACCTCGCTCACGCGCTCGACCACCATCGACGCGATCGATACCCTCGTCACCGCGGAGGTGCTGCGCGAGCTGCCCAACGCCCGCGCCATCGGCGATTACCGCTCCGGGCGCCCCGCGCGCCGCTTCGCCCTCGCGGCAGACCTCGGCGTGGTGATGGGCATCGACGCCGGCGACACCCATCTCGCGGTCACCGTCGCGGATCTGCTCGATCGCACGCTCGTCCATCATCGCGTGGAGGTCGACCCCGCGCAGAGCGTCGAGGACCGCCGGGCGACGATCCTGCAGCACCTCACCGCCGCGCGCGACGAGGCCGGGGTGCCCGCGGAGCGCGTGCTCGCGGTGTGCGCCGGCGTCGCCGCCCCCGTGAACCGCGACGGCATCTCGCCCCCGCACCCCGACGGCTTCTGGGAGCGCACGAACCCCGGCCTCGCGGAGGCTCTGCGCGACTGGGCCCCGGTGGTCGAGGTCAAGAACGACGCCCAGCTGGCCGCGATCGCCGAGGGGACGCTCGGGGTCGCCGGCGACTGCCGCGACTATGTGGCCCTGCTCGCCAGCGAGCGCTTCGGCGGCGGCGTCGTCGTCGACGGGCACGTGCTGCACGGCGCCCACGGCGGCGTCGGCGAGGGCGTGGTGTTCGATCACATCATCGGTGTCGGCTCGGCGGTGGGCCTCCGGCACGCCGTGGAGGAACAGGCTCGGAGCGCCGTCAAGGACGGGGGCGCTGCCGCAGACGGAATCCTCGCACGGCTCGTGGCGGACGGGCCGGTCGATCCGCGGCTGGTGCTGACCCTCGCCGCCTCCGGAGACGCCGACGCCCTGCGCGTCGCCGAGCGCGTGGGGGCCACCCTCGCCCGCGTCGTCGGGGTGCTCGGCAGCATGTACGACCCGGCCCGCGTGATCATCTGCGGGGCCGTGGCGGAGAGCATCGAGCCTGTGCTGGCCGCCGCCCGCCGGATCCTCCCGGACGAGCTGCACCTGCCCGCACCCGAGATCCTCGCCTCCACACTCGGCGCGGAGGTCGTGTCAGCCGGCGCGATCGCGACCGCCCGGAGGGCTGCCAGGGAGCGTGCCGTCCCCCGCCTCGCGGAGCAGCGTCTCACCGCCTGACCCCCCTCTTGCGTCAGCCGCCCGCTCTCCTCGCGAGCCGCCCTCTCTCGCGAGAATAGGCAAGCGCGCGAGTTCAGGCTCTCCCGCCCCTGGCAGCCTGTCCTCGCGCGAACGCCTGCCCCGCCGGCCTGTCGTGGGAACAGGCCCCCGCGCGAACTCAGGCGAACGCCGGAGTTCAGGCTCTCCCCCACTCCAGAGCCTGTTCTCGCGCGAACGCCTGTGTCACGGGACGCCCGATGCCGATCGCGGTCAGGACAGTGTCGGCGGAATACCGAAGAGAGTGTGGAAGGCGGCCGTGCCGGCGGGAGAGATCGTCACGGCACGCGAGGTCTGCTGAGGGTGGATCCAGCCTCGGTCGCGCGCGGTGCGGAGGAGGACGGCGCCGAGGTGACCCGAGAGATGCGAGCGCCGTTCCGTCCAGTCGAGGCAGCTCCGCACAAGAGGACGACGAGACGACGGCACCAACGCGTCCGGCCCCGCGATGCTCTCGAACAGGTCGCGCCCCGTCGCGGTCACCGTCAGGTCCGGCGTGAGGTGCCCCCGCTCGACGAGGGCGTCGAAGAGGGCGACCCCCAGGCGACCGGCGAAGTGGTCGTAGCAGGTGCGGGCCAGGGCCATGCCGTCTCGCGCCGTCGCCGAACGGAGGCTCGAGACCGGAGCCGCCTTCCCGGCGTACGCCGTCGCGGCCTCGATGATGTGCGCGGCATCGGGGGACGCGAGCGTGACGTAGGAGTGCCGCCCCTGTCGGCGGAGCGCGACGAGCCGGACGTCGAGGAGCGTCGTCAGGTGCTCCGACGCCGTCGACCTCGACACCCCGGCGGCACGCGCGAGCTCGCCGGACGTCCATGCCCGGCCGTCGAGGAGCGCCAGACACATCTGCACCCGGGTCGGGCTGCTGAGCGCGTGTCCCAGCTGGGACACGGACGAGGGATCGACGATCACGCCACGACGGGGTCGTCGAGGAGCGGCGCGCGGAAGTTGGAGCCGACCCGAGGCCCCTGGGCGAAGTAATGGCGGAAGGCGTAGGACAGAGGGTCCCACTTGTCCGTGTCGATGCGGTCGGGTCCGTACGCCTTCAAGATGTCCTCGTGCACGTGGACCTGCAGGACCTCGGCTTCGACCGCCAGCGCGTCGCCGCCGTCGATCGGGATGATCTGGGCCACGCGCGCTTCGATCTGCACCGGGCATTCCGCGATCCGGAACGGGATCACCGCCTCCGACGGCACAGGGGTGAAGCCCCCGAGACTCCATTTGTCCGGCTCATGCCGGTATGCGGGAACCTTCTCGGCGGGAACCGGCGAGCGACCGGTGGTCGGCGCGATCGCCTCCACGGCGTGCACGAGGTCGGCGGAGGGGAGGTTGATGACGAGGTCCCTGACCCGTCCGATGTTCGCGGCGGCCTGCCCTTCGGCACCCAGTCCGAGCATGTACCGCGTCCCCAGCGCCCATGCGGACGAGATCGGGCTGATGTTCGACGACCCGTCGGGGTTGACGGTGGTGATCAGCGCGACGGGAGTCCCGAAGTACAACACCGGCAGGTCGACGCTCCGCGTGGTTCTCATCCGTCCATTCTCGCCACCCGATCGTTCGGGCCGCGCCGAACCGTGGCCAACTCAGTCCACCAGGAGCGCGGGCTCCTCGAGGATGGAGGCGACGTCGGCGATGAACCGGCTCATGCCGTCGCCGTCGATCACGCGGTGGTCGAACGAGCCGGCGACCGTGGTCACCCAGCGCGGGCGCACCTCGCCGTCGACGACCCAGGGCTTCTGGCTGATCGTGCCCATGGCGACGATGCCGGCCTCGCCCGGGTTGATGATTGGAGTGCCCGCGTCCATCCCGAACACGCCGATGTTCGTGATGGTGATCGTGCCGTTCTGCTGGTCGGCCGGCGGGGTCTTGCCCTCGCGTGCTGTGAGCGTGAGCCGGTTCAGGGCGCGGGCGAGATCCTTCATGCTGAGGTCCTGGGCGTCCTTGATGTTCGGCACGAGCAGACCCCGAGGCGTGGCGGCGGCGATGCCGAGGTTCACGTAGTGGCGCACGGCGATCTCGGCCCCGGCCTCCGTGTCGATCCAGGCCGCGTTGACCATCGGCGTCCGGCGCACCGCCCAGATCACCGCGCGGGCCATGATGAGCAGGGGCGAGACCTTGATGTCGGCGTAGTCCGGCGAGGCCTTGAGGCGCTTGACGAGTTCCATCGTGCGGGTGGCGTCGATCTCCTTCCACACCGTCACGTGCGGGGCGGAGTACGCGCTCTGCACCATCGCCGACGACGTCGCCTTGCGCACGCCCTTCACGGGAATGGACTCGGTGCGGTCGTCGCCGGCCGCCGACGGGCGCACCGGCGCGAGGCCGCGCGCCAGGCCGGACGGGGCCTGCGGTGCCGGGACGGTCTCCTCGCGCACGCTCCCCCACTCCGGGGTCTCGATGTTGCGGAAGACGCTGGCCTGCGAGGCGTGCTTCATGACGTCGTCGCGGGTGACCTCGCCGTCGGCGCCCGTGGGCGTCACGCTCGTGAGGTCGACGCCGAGGTCGCGGGCGAGCTTGCGGATCGGCGGCTTCGCGATCACGCCGACCGACGACCGCACGGGGCGCTCGGCCGGGCGCTTGCGCCGCGAGGTCGCGCCGCTTCCGGAGCCGTAGCCGACGAGCACCGACCCGCCGCCCTCCTCGGGCGCGGGCGCCTCCGCCGTCGCGACGGTGCCGGGCGCCACCGAACCGTTCCCCGAGCCCGCCGCAGGGTCGGTCACGAAGGTGATGATCGGGGTGCCGACCTCGACCGTCGCCCCCTCGTCGACGAGCAGCTCGCCGACCACGCCCGCGTGCGGGGAGGGCAGCTCGACCAGGGACTTCGCGGTCTCGATCTCGCAGATGACGTCGTTGATGGCCACCCGGTCACCCGGCGCCACCTTCCACGCGACGATCTCGGCCTCGGTCAGCCCTTCGCCGACGTCCGGGAGGGGGAAGTTCTGCGTGCTCATGCGGAGTCCTTTCGTGGGCCGCGTTCATAACTCAGGAGACTCGAACCGGTGCGCCCCCCTGCGCCCGCGCTGGACGGGTGAAGGGGGTGGTTGTCCTGAGTTGTGAACATGGAACGTCGGTGTCAGTAGGCCAGGGAGCGGTCGACGGCTTCGAGGATGCGGTCGGCGTCCGGCAGGTAGGCGCCCTCGAGCTTCGCGGGCGGGAACGGGGTGTCGTAGCCGGAGACGCGCAGCACCGGAGCCTCGAGGGCGTAGAACGCGCGCTCCATGACGGTCGCGGCGATCTCGCTGCCGAGGCTCGTGAATCCCGGGGCCTCCTGCGCGTAGACCATGCGGCCCGTCTTGCGTACCGACCCGAGGATCGGCTCGTAGTCCACCGGCGACAGCGAGCGCACGTCGACGACCTCGCAGCTCGTGCCCTCGGCCTCGGCGAGGGCGGCGGCCTGCAGCAGCGTCGTGACCATGGCGCCGTGTCCGACGAGCGTCACGTCCGTCCCGGTCCGCACCACCCGCGAGGAGTGCAGCGGGACGGCGGGAGCGTCGAGCTCGACCTCGCCCTTCGGCCAGTACCGGCTCTTCGGCTCCAGGAAGATCACCGGGTCGTCCGACGCGATGGCCTCCTGGATCATCCAGTAGGCGTCGTTCGCGGTGGACGGCGATACCACGCGCAGACCGGGGGTGTGCGTGAAGTACGCCTCCGGGCTCTCCTGGTGGTGCTCGACCGCCCCGATGTGCCCGCCGGATGGGATGCGGATCACGACGGGCAGCCGCAGCGACCCCTCGTGCCGGTTGGTGAGCTTGGCGAGCTGGGTGGTGATCTGGTCGAACGCGGGGAAGACGAAGCCGTCGAACTGGATCTCGACGACGGGACGGAACCCGGCCATCGCGAGGCCGATCGCGGTTCCGACCAGGGCCGACTCCGCGAGCGGGGTGTCCAGCACGCGCTGCTCCCCGAAGTCGCGCTGCAGGTGCTCGGTGATGCGGAACACGCCGCCGAGCTTGCCGATGTCCTCGCCCATGAGGAGGACTTTCGGGTCGTCCTCCATCGCCTTGCGCATACCGGCGTTCAGCGCCTTGCCGAGCGGCATGGTCTCCCGGGTCACTGGCCCTCTCCTTCGAACGACGCCTCGTAGCGGGCGCGCCAGGCTTTCTGCTCCTCGATCAGCGGATGCGGCTCGCTGTACACGTGGTCGAACATGAGGTCGGCGCGGGGCGGGCCGAGCTGCACGGTGCGGGCGCGGAGGTCTTCCGCGGCGTCGGCGGCCTCGGCGTCGACCTCGGCGAAGAAGCTCTCCTCGGCGCCGCGGTTCTCCAGGAACGCGCGCATCCGGACGATCGGGTCGCGCCCGGCCCACGCGAGCTCCTCGTCGTCGCCGCGGTACTTCGTGGGGTCGTCGCTGGTCGTGTGCGCGCCGAGCCGGTAGGTCACGGCCTCGATGGCGCGAGGGCCGCCGCCGCCGCGCGCCTCGTCGAGGGCCACGCGGGACACCGCGTAGCTGGCGAGGACGTCGTTGCCGTCCACGCGGACGCTGGGGATGCCGTACCCGGCGCTGCGCTGCACGAGCGGCACCCGGGACTGCGTGGTGACGGGGACCGAGATCGCCCAGTGGTTGTTCTGCAGGAAGAACAGCGTCGGGGCCTGGTAGCTGGCCGCGAACACCATCGCCTCATGCACATCGCCCTGACTGGAGGCCCCGTCGCCGTAGTACACGACGACCGCCTCGTCGCGCTCGGGGTCGCCGGTGCCGGTGCGGCCGTCGAAGGTGAGACCCATGGCATAGCCGGCGGCGTGCAGCACCTGGGAGCCGAGCACGAGCGTGTAGAGGCGGGTGTTGCCGTTCTTCGGATCGGTCGGGTCCCAGCCACCGTGGGAGACGCCGCGCATGAGCTTGATGATGTCGACCGGGTCCACGCCGCGGATCCGGGTGACGGCGTGCTCGCGGTACGAGGGGAAGATCGTGTCCTGCGCGCGGGCGGCCCGACCGGAGCCGACCTGCGCCGCCTCCTGTCCGCGGCTCGGCGGCCACAGGGCGAGCTGGCCCTGGCGCTGCAGGTTGGTGGCCTGGGTGTCGATCGCGCGGATGCCCACCATGTCGCGGTAGAACTGCGCGAGCTCGTCGTCGGGGATGGCCTCGATGAGCGGCAGGTACTGCTCCGCGGCCGGCGTCGGGGCGACCTTTCCGGTCTCGTCCAGGACGCGCACGAGGGGGGTCTCAGAGGTGCTCACGGCCCCCACGCTACCCGCGTCGGCATGCCGGGTCACGCATACCTAGGACGCCCTCGTATCTCCCCGGAACCCCGAGATTCCGCGGTTCGCCGGGCGGCGTCGCGCTCAGCGGAGGGTTGCGGCGACCTCCAGCACACGGGTGACGGCCGCCTCCTCGCCGACGGAGATCCGGATGCCGTCGCCGGAGAACGGGCGCACGATCAGGTCGGCGTCGACGAACGCCGCCGCGACCTCGTCCGTACGCGCGCCGGTCGGCAGCCAGACGAAGTTGCCCTGGGCGTCCGGCACCTCCCAGCCCTGCGCGCGGAGCCCCTCGACGAGACGGGCGCGGCGTTCGACGATCACGGCGACGCGCTCCAGGAGCTCGGCTTCGGCGTCGAGGCTCGCGATGGCGGCGTTCTCGGCCGCGGATGTCACCGACAGTGGGATGCCGGTCGTCCGCGCCGCGTCGAGCACCTTCTCGTGGCCGATCGCATAGCCGACCCGGAGCCCGGCCAGACCGTAGGCCTTGGAGAACGTGCGGAGGACGACCACGTTCGGGTGCGCCTCGAAGACGCGCTCGGCCAGGCCGTCGACGGCGTCGGGGGCGGTGACGAACTCGGCGTAGGCCTCGTCGAGGATGATGAGCACGTCAGAGGGCACGCGGTCCACGAAGGCCGCGAACTCGGCGGAGGTGACGATCGGGCCGGTCGGGTTGTTGGGCGTGCAGACGATGATCGCGCGCGTGCGGTCGGTCACGGCGTCGGCCATCGCGTCGAGGTCGTGGCGGGAGTCGGCGGTCAGCGGCACCTGCACCCCGGTCGCCCCGGCGACCAGCGGCAGGCTCGGATACGCCTCGAACGATCGCCAGGCGTAGACGACCTCGTCGCCGACGGAGGCCGTGGCGAGCACGAGCTGGTGCAGGATCGCGACACTGCCGGAGGCGACATGGACCTGCTCGGGCTCGACCCCGTAGCGGGACCCGAGCCGCGCGCGGAGACGGCCGGCCGTGGCGTCGGGATACCGGTTCATCGGCGTCGTGTGCTGCAGCGCGTCGAGGACCGAGGGCAGCGGGTCGAATGGGTTCTCGTTGCTGGAGAGCTTGAAGGCCTCCGGACCGGCCTGCTTGCCCTGACGATACGGAGCCAGGGAGGCGATGGCGGGACGGATGCGGGGCAGGGTCGGCTCGGTCACGCGTCGAGTCTAGGACGTGTGGCCCGCCACCTTTTCGGGGCTGAGTGTGCGGTGATACCATTCTGGTATGGCTATGACGGTGCGACTCCCTGCGGAACTCGATGCCCGGCTCGAAGACATCGCACGCGCCCGGCACGTCTCCAAGCACGCCGTGATCATCGAGGCGGCCACCCGGTTCGCGAACAGCGAGTCCAAGACCGATCGAGTTCTGGCGCTCGCGGACGAGGTGACCGAACGCTACGGCGACGCCATCACGCGCCTCGAGGACGCCTGATCGATGGCCACCGAGTACATCGAGCCCGAGCAGGCCCTCGCGCTGATCGCGAAGCTCGGCCTGCATGTGCGCGACGAGGGACTGCTCTTCTCCGCTCTGGCGCGACCTGCCGCCGGGATGTTCGGCGTCGATGCGTATCCGACCTTCGCGGAGAAGGCGGCCGCCCTGATGAGCTCCGTCGCCCAGAATCACGCACTGTTCGACGGGAACAAGCGCACGGCGCTCTATCTCACCTTCATCTTCATCCGGCTGAACGGCTACGACCTCACCTTTACGAACGACGAAGCCTTCGAGTTCGTGATCGATGTCGCGCAGAGCCGGATGGATCTCGGGGAGATCTCCCAGGTCCTCGCCGCCCACATCCGTCCGGTGGACGACCGCGGCTGACACCGCGAGCCCCGCGTGGGAGACTGAACACATCATGCGCTTCATCATCCGGGTCGTCGTCAACGCGTTCGCCATCTGGGTCGTCACGCTCATCCCCGTGCTCCAGGTCACGGTGCGCGCCTTCCCGCCGGGCGAGACGCTGCAGCTCGTCCTGACGCTCCTCGCGGTCGGAGCCCTCTTCGCGCTGGTGAACACCATCATCGGCACGGTCGTGAAGATCGTCGCCTTCCCGCTGTACATCATCACGTTCGGCCTCATCGGCTTCCTCATCAACGGCTTCCTGCTCTGGCTGACCGCCTGGATCACCAGCAGCTTCGGATGGGGCCTGACGGTCGAGTCGTTCTGGTGGGGTGTTCTCGCCGCCCTGATCATCTCGATCATCAACGGCATCTTCGGCTTCATCCTGCGCCCGCAGAACAAGCGCTCCCGCCGCGACTGACCCGTCCACCGACGTCTGCCGACGCCGCGTGCGGCTCACGGATCGGGGAGCACACGCTCCGCGCGGTACTCGGTGCGGTCGACGGTGACGGCGCGGTCCAGGTCCGCCCAGTAGGCGTCGAGAGCCTCCGCCCGCGGGTCGGCGGAGGCATCCACCATCGCCGCGGTCTCCATGTAGTTCTCCAGGGAGTGCGTCTCGAGCGCGAGGTCCTGCTGACCGGCGTCGGGGTCGCCCACCCGGCTCGCGGTGAAGCTGTCGGCCGAGCCTGTGCCCTCCCTCGCCCCTCCCGCGGCGAGCGCGGACACCACGTCGTCGGTGTGCCGAAGCTGCACCAGTGTGTGATCGGCGGAGAGCGTCGGCTCCACGGGGCTTCCGGCGGTGATCTGAGTCGTGACCGCGAACGGGCTCTCCATCGCCAGGTGCGCCGCGATCATCCCACCCTGCGAGTGCGCGACGACATCCACCCGATCCCCGGGTCTCGCACCGGCCGCGGCCAGGGCATCGAGGGTCGCCTGATACGACGCGGACCCGCCCCCGGTGTAGAGCTCGATGTTCGACTTCATGTCCCACGGTTCCGTCCCGCCGGCCGTGCGGAGCGACATCGAGCGGCTGCCGGCGAGGTAGGCGACGTATCGCGGCGCCTCACCGGGCATCGTGTACTTCTCGATCGCCACCTGCGCCCCGGAGGCGGACGGCAGGCGGCGGAGCGCACTCGCCAGTCCGCTCGGTGCACCGGTCGGCCGCGAGCGTGAGGCCACGGAGACGCGTACCGGATCGGCCGTCGCGCCGAGCGCCATTCCCGGTCGGACGCGCCCGAGTCCCGACGTCACCCCTACGAACGCACCGCCCAGGAAGACCGGTGGGAGCAGACCGGCGGCGTCGTACTGGTCGTCGAGGCCGCGGAACCGCCGGGCATCCGCGGTCCGCTCCAGAGTGTCCGCGAGCGTTCCCACACTCCCGTCCGAGGCGAGGAGCCGCGCCAGGCGCGCCTCCACCGCGGCGGCGGCGGCCGCGTCGGTGTGCGCCAGCGCCTCCGCCTGCGCGCGCAGCTCGACGACCTCGTACGCCTCGGCCATCAGGACGAGGTCGGCGGCCGTCTTCTCGACGCGGGCCGTCAGCCCGTCCAGCGACGTCGCCACGGACCGCAGCGACCAGGCAGCGGGGGCCAGCTCCGTCCACGCCGCCGTGGCGAGCAGCGCCTCCGCGCGCGCCACGGCATCGGCCACCTCCGCCAACACCGGGACGACGCCCCGCACCCGTACCGCGAGGTCGCGAAGCTGCGCGGTGTCCACGGCGATCGCGCCGCCGTGGTCGATGCTGAGCCCGCTCATGCCGCTTCCGCCTCCCTGCGGCACTGCTGCATCATGGCGCGCACCGGCGCCGCGTCCTCGGACAGCCGCCAGAGCGCCGTCCGCAGCGCCTCGACCCCCTCGGATTCCCAGGAGCACGCATCACGCAGGGCCGTCAGCACGGACGCCGCCTCGTCGAGTCGCTCCCCGGCCGCATCCAGCTCGGACAGCACTGCGGCGCGCAGCGCGGGGTCGACACCGGGAGAGAGGGCGGTGAGAGGGAAGGACGACATGGATCCACCCTTTCCCCGCCCTTCGTTCCCCGGCTCCGGATGCGCCTCACACGGGCACGGACCGTGGACAGTCGTCGCCCACACACCACGGTGCAGGAGAGTCGAAGGCGGGTCGCGATCCGGGCGGCGCTGTGCAGGAACCGCGTCGACCGGCAGAATGGATCCGTGACAGCCCGAGATCCCTTCCGCGTGATCTTCGTCTGCACCGGCAACATCTGCCGCTCCCCCATGGCGGAGGCCGTATTCCGGGACCTCGCGGAACGGCAGGGTCTCGGTTCCCGGATCGTCTCCCGCAGCGCGGGCACCGGGGACTGGCATCTCGGGGAGCGCGCCGATCACCGCACCATCGATGCGCTCGCCCGTCGCGGCTACGACGGCTCGCTGCACCGCGCCCGCCAGTTCACCGCCGCGTCCTTCGCAGAGAACGACCTCGTGGTCGCCCTGGACCGCACGCACGAGCGCATCCTCCGCGAATGGGCCAGGGACGAGGACGAGGACGGCAAGGTGACCCTCCTCCTCGCCTTCGATCCCGACGCCTCGACCCACGACGTCCCCGACCCCTACTACGCGGGCCCGGAGATGTTCGATTCGGTGCTCGGTATGATCGAGACGGCGACTCGCGGCTTGTTCCGCCAGCTCGAACCCGCCCTGCGCCTGCCCCGCACGCCCCGAACCTTCGGGGCCTGATCAGGAGGATTCCCCTGACTTTCCAGCCTTCGCTCCCGCCGCAGCCCCTCAGCCCCCTCGACGGCCGCTATCGCGGCGCCGTCACCGGGCTCGCCGACTTCCTCTCCGAGGCCGGACTCAACCGCGCCAGGGTCGAGGTGGAGGTGGAATGGCTGATCGCCCTCACCGACCGCTCGCTGTTCGAGACGAGCCCCCTGTCGGACGACGACAAGGAGCGCCTGCGCGCGCTCTACCGCGACTTCGGGCAGGCCGAGATCGACTGGCTCGCCGAGAAGGAGGCCGTCACGCAGCACGACGTGAAGGCCATCGAGTACCTCGTGCGCGACCGGCTCGCCACGCTCGGGCTCGACCACATCGCCGAGCTGACGCACTTCGCGGCGACGAGCGAGGACATCAACTCCGCGTCCTACGCGCTCACCGTCAAGCGCGCCGTCGAGGAGGTCTGGCTCCCGGCTCTCGACACCGTGATCGCGAAGCTGCGGGAGCTCGCCGTCGAGCACGCCGACGCCGCCATGCTCTCCCGCACGCACGGGCAGCCCGCCACGCCCTCGACCATGGGCAAGGAACTCGCGGTCTTCGCCTGGCGCCTCGAGCGCGTGCGCAGCCAGATCGCCGGCTCCGAGTACCTCGCGAAGTTCTCCGGAGCGACCGGCACCTGGTCCGCTCACCTCGCGGCCGACCCGGACGCCGACTGGCCGACCATCGCCCGCGAGTACATCGAAGGGCTCGGTCTCGGGTTCAACCCGCTGACGACGCAGATCGAGTCGCACGACTGGCAGGTGGAGCTGTACGACCGCGTGCGTCACGCCGGCGGTATCCTGCACAACCTCGCGACGGACATCTGGACCTACATCTCGCTCGGCTACTTCGCGCAGATCCCGGTCGCCGGGGCCACCGGCTCGTCGACGATGCCGCACAAGATCAACCCGATCCGCTTCGAGAACGCCGAGGCCAACCTGGAGATCTCTGGCGCTCTGCTCGCCTCGCTCGGCCAGACCCTCGTCACGAGCCGCCTGCAGCGCGACCTCACCGACTCCACCACGCAGCGCAACATCGGCGTCGCATTCGGGCACTCGCTGCTCGCGCTCGACAACCTGCGCCGCGGCCTGAACGCGATCTCGCTGTCGCGCGACGTGTTGCTCGCCGACCTCGACGTGAACTGGGAGGTGCTGGCCGAGGCGATCCAGACGGTGATCCGTGCCGAGGTCGTCGCCGGCCGGTCGAACATCCAGGACCCGTATGCGCTCCTCAAGGAGCTCACGCGCGGACACCGGGTGGGCGCCGCCGACCTCGCCGAGTTCGTGCAGGGCCTGGAGATCGGCGACGCGGCCAAGCAGCGGCTGCTCGCACTGACCCCCGCGACCTACACCGGTATCGCGGAGCGCCTCGCCCGCTGAGCCCGGGGAGCTAGGAGCCGGACTCCCCGGAGTGCTCCTCGACGCTGTCCTTCGGCATGAACGCGGCGGCGATCAGGGTGAGCACGGCGGTCACGGCGACCGCGACGAACACCCACACCGACGCGTGGATGATCGTGTCGGGGTCGTCGGGTCCCGCGCCCTGCGCGATGACGGCGTTGGAGATCGCCCCGAACACCGCCACCCCCACGGCGCTTCCCGCGGACCGTGCGAACGCGTTCATCCCGGTCACCGCTCCGCGCTCGCCCCAGCCGACCGAGGCCTGGGCGGCGATGAGGGTCGGCGCGGCACTCCACCCGAGCCCGAAGCCGAGGAGGAACGCGATGCCGGCGACGACGAACGGGTTCGGCCAGGAGGCGACGGCGGCGAGCGCGACGGCGGCGACCGTGGTGATGCTCATGCCGATCAGGGTGGTGCGGCGGAAGCCGATGCGCAGGTACAGCCGGCCGGCGTTCGCGGCGGCGAGCGGCCAGCCGAGGGTCAGAGCAGCCACCGCGAGACCTGACAGCAGCGGAGCGATGCCGATGGACCCCTCGAGGTAGGCGGGGGCGAAGCTCGTCACCCCGAGCATCAACGCCCCGATGCCGAGCGACACGATGGTCGTCGTGAGGATGAGCCGACGTGTGACGAGGCGCAGATCGACGATCGGCTCCGCGACCCGGCGCTCGACGACCCCGAAGGCCACCAACGCGACCACCCCGATACCGAAGCAGAGGGCGCTCGGCACCGACAGCCAGGCCCACGCGTTCCCGCCCTCCAGCATGCCGAGGATGAGCGCGGTCAACCCGATCGTGAGCAGCACCGCTCCGCCGTAGTCGATGCTGTGCTTCTGCGTCTGCTTCTGCTCCCGGTAGGTGCGCAGCAGCATCCACCCGGCGATCAGACACAGCGGGACGTTGATCCAGAAGATCCATCGCCAGGCGTCGAGCTGCGCGAAGATCCCGCCGAGCGCCGGGCCCACGACCGAGGAGATGGCCCAGACGCTCGCGACGTATCCCTGCACCTTGGCGCGTTCGGCGACCGTGTAGATGTCGCCGACGATGGTCATCGACATCGGCGCGACGGCACCGGCGCCGATGCCCTGGATGATGCGGAAGACGATCAGCGCCGGCATGCTCCAGGCGAACCCGCAGAGGATCGATCCGAGCAGGAACAGGGCGATGCCGAGCAGGATTATCGGCTTCCGGCCCACCGTGTCCGCGAAGCGGGAGTAGATGGGCACGCTGACGGCCTGCGCCAGGAGGTACACGGAGAACAGCCACGGGAACTGCTGATAGCTGCCGAGGTCGCGCACGATGCTCGGAACCGCGGTCGCGAGGATCGTCGCGTCGATCGCGATGAGGCCGGTGGCGAGCATGAGCGCGCCGAGGATGGGTCCGCGCTCCGACCGGAGTCCGATGGAGGCGCGGTCGACGGAGGCAGTCACTCCAGGGACAAGCGGAAGGACCTCACCGATATTCCGCCCGTATGACGGATCAGGTCGAGGCGGGGCGTCCCGGCTCGTCGGTGGTGCCGTCACCCTTGCCGTCGTCCTCCGCGTCGTAGAGCACGGGGCGGTCGATGGTCTTGGTGACGTCGGCGGGGTCGATCGCGAGCATCAGCATCGCGAGGATCAGGAGCGTCGCGATGAAGGCGCCGCCACCCACGACGAGGCTCAACGCCACGGGGGTGAGACCCTCGTAGGTGCCGTTCGCGATGGCCGTGTTCACGCGGAGGGTGAACGCGCCGGTGGAGACGAGAGTGACCACCATGGCGAACACGCCGCAGCCCAGGGCGATGCCGAGCAGGTGGAGGGGACGCAGGATGTCCCGTCGGGTGGGCTTGTCGTCGCTCATCGCTCTCCTCCGTGCTCCACAGGAGCCGCATCGTTCTCGGGGGCGGGAGCGACGTCATCGGCGTCCGCACGCTTCGGGGTGAGGCCGGCGATGCCGAGGAAGACGGCGACGATGGCCGCATACCCTCCGAACATCCCCACGCCGAGGATGATGCCGGACAGCTGGAACGTGCCCGCCTTCTCGATCGTGTACTCCTGGACGAAGCCCGAGGGGATCAGCAGCAGGACGACGGCGAGGAGCAGGCCGAGAGCCCCGACGGTGATCGCGTCGGTGGCGAGCGCTCCCCCGGCGCGGCGGGCCCGGATGCCGGCGAGCAGCTCGAGGCCACCGCTGAGCACGCCCCAGGTGATGAGGACGATGAAGAACATGTCATCGGTGCGCCACGCGGGCACACCGCTCGCCATACCAGCGATGACGCTGACGACCGCGAGGAGGATCGCCGCCCAGCGCGACCCCGCGGGGAGGACGAGCCAGGCCGCGAGGATGTGCACGAGGGCGGTGACCAGCGCGAAGCCGCTGAAGACGGCGAGACCGACCGCGGCGGAGTGATCCGAGGAGAAGGTGATCATCAGGGCGGCGACGGCCGCGAACAACGCGCGCAGCAATTGCACGTGGCGCATGGTGAACGCGCGAGCAGGGGCAGACATAACGGCCAGATCCTCCGGGGTTTCCCCCCAGTCTACGCGGGGCCGCGAGCCGCACGCGCCCGGGGATGCTCGTGAAGCCCGGCGGATCTCCCCAGATCGATTGCCGGGCTTCACGACATACGCAGCAAGGGGGGCATCACTGCGTCGGGCCGCTGTCGCCGGGTCGGGCACCCTCCCCGCGACATCGCAGCCCCGTGACCCACATGCCCACCTGGTCCCCTGAGGTGCGCGCGTGCGGTCTTATGCTCACTGTAGAGGTGTGTTCTTCACATACCGGGCGGGGGCTGTGATGGGTTTTGGGGACGGCGAGAGGAGAGCGGCGACGCCGGACGCGTTCGCCGCGGCACTGCGCGATGCGATCAATGCGAGACCGGTGACGCTGTCGTGGTTGCAGCGGCAGCTCCGCGACCGGGGCAACCGCGTCTCGATGGCCACGCTGAGCTACTGGCGCTCGGGGGCCCGTCGCCCGGAAGGACCGCAGTCCCTCGCCGCCCTCGCCGACATCGAGGACCTGCTGTGCCTCGAATCCGGGGCGTTGAGCCGTCTCCTCCGTCCGCACCGCACAGGACCCCTGGGACCGCAGGGGTTCCCGCTGGAGCAGGTCGACATGGAACGGGCCGTCCGCGAGGTCTACGCCGCCCTCGGCGCCACGTACCCGGACCCGTCGCGGGAGCTCACCGTCCATTCCGTCACGGACGTCGACGCTGACGGCGAGGTGTCCTCCTGCCTCACCCGCAGCATCGTGCAGTCGACGAGCGGCGTGATCACCGCCATCCCCGTCCTCGACCTCACCCCCGGCGTGCCCGGGCCTCCGCCGCGACTCACGGCCGTGGCCGGCGGACGGGTCACCGCGCGCTACTCCCACCCGAACGGCGAGGCGCACGGTGCGCTGATCGAACTCGACGTCCCGCTCGCAGCTCCGGACACCGCGGTGCTCGAGTGGTCGGTGCAGTACGAGCCGGGCCACCCGTCGGATCGCGAGACCGGACACGCCCTGTCCCGCCAGGCCCGGGAGGTCCTGGTGTGGACGCGCTTCCACCCGGATGCCGTCCCGGACTGGTGCGACGAGCTCGTCGAGACCGCCGGAGGCACCGTCGTCACCGCGCTCCCCCGACCTTGGGGCACGTCGGTGCATCAGGTCCGTCGGGCGTTCGGCCCCGGCGCCCTCGGTCTGCGCTGGGGGTACGGTCCTCGCAGGGGCGATCAGCCCGGCTGATCCCCCGTCGCGACCGACCGCCCCGGGGTGTTCGACCACTGGCTCCAGGAGCCGGGGAAGACCTTCGCCGGGATGCCGACCTCGTGCAGCACCAGAGCCGTGTGCGCCGCCGTGACTCCCGACCCGCAGTAGGCCGCCACCGGCGTCTCCGGGGTGACCCCGACCTCGGCGAGCGTCGCCAGCACCGTGTCACGGTCGCGGATGCGCCCGTTGTCGTCGAGGTGCCGCGTGGTGGGGAGGTTCCGGGCGCCGGGGATGTGCCCGGCGATCGGGTCGAGCGGTTCGGTCTCACCGCGGTAGCGCTCCGGGGCGCGGACGTCGAGCAGCACCCCGTTCTCCGGGAACGCCGCCGCCTCATCGATCGAGAGAGCGTCCTGGCCCGGATCCGCGAGGACGACATCGCCGGTCTCCGGCACGACGTCGTCGGTCGCCATGTCGTATCCGGCCGCGGTCCACGCGCGCAGCCCGCCGTCGAGCACCCGGACGTCGACCCCTGCCTGCCGCAGCAGCCACCACGCCCTGGCCGCCGCGAGTCCCTTGGTGTCGTCGTAGGCGACGACGGTATCGCCCTGCCGCACACCCCATCGCCGGGCCGCCGCCTGCAGGGTCTCCGTCGAGGGGAGCGGATGGCGGCCCTCGGTCGGCGCCCCGGGTGTGGAGAGCTCCTGATCCAACGACGCGAACACCGCGCCGGGGATGTGGCCGGAGCGATAGTCGCCCGGGCCCGCCTCTGGGCGGTCGAGGCGCCAGCGCACGTCGATGACCCGGATCGGGGCGCCGTTCAGGAGGAGGTCATAGAGCTGGGTCGCGCTGACGAAGTGACTCATGGTGCGAGGCTACCGAGTGCGCGGCGCTCCCCGTCTGCCTCCGTCACGGACGGACACGGTCATCGCCTCCGGACGGTTGCGGGAATAGCCAGGCGTCTCCGGCGTTTCCCCTCACATGATTGAAACTTCAACGGTCGCTGCGGAGCGCACCCGCGTGCGGGTGCCCCTGCGCTTCGCGGACGGCTTCGGCACGACGGCCGACGTCGTGACCTTCGACGGACTCGTGGACGGCCGCGAGCACCTGCTGCTCGGTCTCGGCGACTGGCAGGCCGCCCTCGATCGCGCCGCCGACGGCGGGGTCGCGCCCCTCGTCCGCCCGCACAGCGAGTGCCTCACCGGTGACGTGTTCGGCTCCGAGCGCTGCGACTGCGGACCGCAGCTGCGGGAGGCCGTGGAGCGGATCGCCGCCGAGGGCGGCTTCCTCCTCTACCTGCGGCAGGAGGGCCGCGGCATCGGGCTCTACGCCAAGCTCGACGCCTACGCGCTGCAGGACGCCGGGCTCGACACCTACGAAGCGAACGTGGCCCTCGGCCGCGGCGAGGACGAGCGGGACTACACCGTGGCGGCGCAGATGCTGCGAGCGCTGGGCGTGGACCGCGTCCGCCTGCTCAGCAACAACCCCGACAAGGCCGCGCAGCTCGACGGGCTCGGAATCCAGGTCACCGAGCGCGTCCGCACCGAGGTGCACCTCTCCGCAGCCAACTCGCGCTATCTCCAGGCGAAGCGCGACCACACGGCCCACACGATCGACCTGACCGCGGCGTGACCTCCGAGGAGCACGACATGAGCGAGGCGCGGCACCCGCGGCGGCTCGACGACGACGAACTCGCGACGTGGCTGCCGATCATCCGGTTCGTCCAGCTGCTGCCGCAGGTCCTCGACCGGGCGCTGAAGGACGAGGTGGGCCTTAACCACGCCCGCTACGCGATCCTCGTCACCCTCGCGGGCCAGGGTGAGGACGCCGTCACCATGACCGAGCTCGCGCGCATCGCCGGACTCAGCCGGTCGCGCCTGAGCCACGCCCTGGACTCGCTGGAGGAGCGCGGGTGGGTGGAACGGACCTCGTGCAGCACGGACAAGCGCACCCTCTCCGCGACGCTGACCCCGGCCGGACGGGACATGCTCCGCGCGGCCGCACCGGTCCACGTGGCCCAGATCCGCGAGCTCATCCTCGACCCGCTGTCCGCGGAGGATCGGCAGCGGCTGCAGGACATCCTGGGGGCGCTGCTGCCGGGAGTCAGGGCCGCACTCTGACCCTCGTTCTGCTCTGAGCAGAACGTCTCGATCGCCCCGCGGGCGGCGGCTTATCGTGAGGCATGGCCGACATCGTCCCGTTCCCCCGCGCCCCGCATCCCGTCCGTCCGCCGTCCAACGGACCCGAACCGCTGTGGCGCGAGATGCTCGGCGATCAGCTGCGACGGCGACGCCATGACCGCGGGGAGACACTCAGCGAGACCGCGGAGAAGGCCGGGGTCTCGCCGCAGTACCTCTCCGAGGTCGAGCGCGGCCGGAAGGAGCCGTCCAGCGAGATGATCGCCGCGATCGCCGGCGCGCTGGACTCCTCCCTCGTGGAGCTCACGAGCGCGGTCGCCGAGGAGCTCCGTCAGGCCACCCCCGCTACGGCTGCGGTCTCGACCTCCCGCGGCGCCTTCGCCCTGGCCGCCTGACCCCCGGTTCCCGTTTCACCTGCACGACCGGAGTCCGGGTGCACGACGGATCTCGGGAATCCGTCGTGCACCCGTCACCTCATCGTGCATCCGGATCACGGGGACCGAGCACGGTGTCGATGAGGCCGTACTCGAGAGCCGCGGCGGCGGTGAAGACCCGGTCCCGGTCGGTGTCGACGCGCAGCTCCGAGAGCGCGCGACCGCTGTGCCGGGCGAGGATCGACTCCATGTCGGCCCGCACCCGAACGACCTCGTCGGCCGCGAGGATGAGGTCCGGGATGGCTCCGCGTGACTGCCCGGCCGGCTGATGCAGCACGATGCGCGCGTGGGCGAGGGCCGCTCGCTCCCCCGGCGCCCCCGCCGCGACGAGCAGCGCCGCCGGACCGATGGCCTGCCCGACGCAGGTCGTCGCGATCCGCGGACGGATGTGCTGCATGGTGTCGTAGATCGCCAGCGCGGCACCGGGATCCCCGCCTTCGCTGTTGATGTAGAACTGGACGGCGGTCTCCGGGCTGTCCGCGTCGAGGTGCAGGAGCTGCGCGATGAGGGCGTTCGCGACTCCCGCGTCGATGCCGGTTCCGAGGTAGATGACGCGCTCGGCGAGCAGATGCGAGTAGACGTCCATCACCCGCTCACCCCGCGGGTGCTGCGCGATGACGTTGGGGATCGTGTAGCTGCTCATACGTCCGCCCCCAGTCCCACCCGCGCACGACGGCGGGGCATGATCTCCGCCGCGGACCGCACTATCTCGTCGATGAACCCGTAGCCCTGCGCCTCGGCCGCGGTGTACCAGCGATCGTGGAGGGAGTCCTCGAAGATCCGCGCGAGGGGCTGGCCGGTGTCGTCGGCGATGAGGCCGAGGACGGTGTCACGCATGTGCCGGAGGTCGTCGGCCTGCGCCTCGATCTCCACCGCCGATCCGCCGATCCCCGCCGAGCCCTGGTGCATGAGGATCCGGGCGTGCGGGAGAGCGCGCCGCTTGCCCTTCGTCCCCGCGGAGAGCAGGAACTGCCCCGCGCTGCAGGCGAGACCCAGGGCGAGGGTCGAGACGTCGTTGGGGATGAGGTGCATGAGATCGCGGATCGCCAGCATCGACGGCACGGAGCCGCCCGGCGAGTGGATCCAGAGGGCGATGTCGGTCGTCGGGTCCTCCGCGGCGAGGCCGAGGAGCTGGGTCATCAGGAGGGTGCCGTTGTCGTCGTCGAGGGCGCCGTCGAGGACGAGCACCCGTTCGTGGAACAGGGCGCGCCGGGCCTCGGGGCCGAACTGCGGGAGAGGGGTGTCTTCGCTCATGTCCCCAGCATCCGGCTCCGGTCATGACGGCGGGAGCGAATCCGCCCGGAGCAGATCCGCTGTGAGCGGCGGCGTGCACCCGCCCGAAAACCCGGCGTAACACCGCAGACGCACGAGCCGCCTAGCCTCGGGGCATGGCGAAACAGAAAGCACCGGCATGGCAGTCCGAGGACGGCCTGAACTTCCGCACCCGCAAGTGGGTGCGCCCGGAAGACCTCAACGCGAACGGCACGCTGTTCGGCGGGAGCCTGTTGAAGTGGATCGACGAGGAGGCCGCGATCTACGCGATCGTGCAGCTCGGCAACTACCGCGTCGTCACCCGGCACATCTCCGCCATCACGTTCGAGGCGTCGGCGGTGCAGGGCGACCTCATCGAGATCGGGCTGCAGGCCACCCGCTTCGGGACGACGTCGCTCACGATGCGGGCCGTCGCGCGCAACATGATCACCCGAAAGCGCATCCTCACCATCGACGAGATCGTGTTCGTCAGCATCGGCGAGGACGGCCTGCCCACCCCGCACGGCTACGACGAGATCACCTACGATCGCGACCGCATGCCCACCGAGCGCATCGCCACCGGCACGATCCCGCTCCCGAAGCGCTGACCCGCGCTCGCCGACCCACCCCCGAAAGTGCGTCACTTACGGGGGTGGGTCGCGCGGAAGGGGGTGGATCGACGATCAGCGGTGGGCGACGCGGTGGCCGATCCAGAACCCGATCGCGATCAGGCCGACGAGACCGATCCCGAGGATCCACGGGAGCAGAGAGGGCGCGGCGCCCGCCGTGGCCGTCGCGAGGGTGCCCGAACCGTCGGCGATACGTCCGTTGCCGGCCGCGAGGTCGGCGGCACCGGCGTCGAGCCTCGCGCCTCCGCTCGCAAGGGCCCCGGAGCCCTCGGCCACCGCGTCGGCGCCGGTGCGGAGTTCGCTCATCCCGGACCGGAGGTCACCGGCACCCGACTGCAGCGCGCCGACGCCCGTGGCCAGAGACCCGGCGCCGTCGTCGAGCCGCGCCGCGCCGGCGCTGAGCTCCGCGGTGCCGGAGTACAGCGCCGACGCCCCGGTCGAGAGGGTCTGCAGCCCGGACGAGAGATCCGCCGCGCCCGCCGCGAGCCGGGAGGTGCCGTCCTGCAGTGTCTGCGCTCCGGCGACCAGGGCGGGAGCGCCCTTCGGGGAGACCAGCACCACGGTCCCCGGCCACCCCTTCGAGGAGTCCCCGTTGATGAGCGCGCCGACGCCGGCTGTGACGCGTGCGGAGCCGTCGGCGGCGCCGATGAGTCCCTGTGCGAGGCCCGGAGCAGCCGCGGCGGGGGCTGCCAGCGCGCCGACCTGCTTCTCGACGCCGGCGGCGAGCGCCGCGAGCTGCTGGAGCTGCACATCGGCGGGGTTCGCGGCAAGGAGGCCCTGCAGACCGGCGGCGAGCGTCCGCGCATTGCCGGGAGCGCTCGTGGCGACGCCCGTCAGCAGCGTCTGCGTGTCCGGATGGGCGAGCTTCTGCACGTCGGCGCTCACTCCGGCGCGCAGCGTGGTGCTCAGAGTCGTCGCGCCCTCGAGCACGCCGTTCGCGTACCGGTGCGCGCCATCGACGCCCGCGGCGAGCGTGGTCGCTCCCGCGACGAGCTCTCGGGCCCCGGCATCCGCCGCCGCCATCTTCGCCGCGAGCTCCTGCGACCCGGCGAGCGCCGTCTGCGCTCCGCCGCTCACGCGTCCTGCACCGTCGAGAGCGGTGGCGGCTCCCGCCGCGAGGGTTCCGGCGCCCTCGGCGAGCGTCGTGGCGCCCGCGGCGGCCGTCGTCGCCCCGTCGCTCAGCTTCTCGGAGCCCTGCTGCGCCGTCGCGGTGCCTGCCGCGAGATCCTGCGTGCCCGCGGCCAGGTCGTCGGCTCCCGCGGCGAGGTCGGAGGCACCGGCGGCGAGGTCCGCGGATCCGCCCCGCGCGGCGGTCGTGCCGTCGGCGAGCTCCGCGGCCCCCGCGGAGACCTTGCTCATCGTGGCGAAGAACAGCAGCACCATCGCCGCCAGCAGAAGACTGAGGACGATCACGGCGATGCGCATGCCGAGGCCGTGCGCGTGGGTCTTTTCACTCGTCATTGAGGACTCCCGAGGTCAGTGGCGTCGTTGCCACCCGCGACTGTAGGCCCGCCCTCTCCGCGACCCCCCGGTTTTGCCGTCAGGTACCAAGTCCCACCTCAGTCGAGACTCAGTTTCTTGTCGTACTCACACAATCGCCGACCCGGCCCCTTATGTGCGAGCCACCCCCATATGTGACGCACTTTCCGGGGTGGGTGGCACGGAAAGGGGTGGGTCGGCGAGAGTGGCGAAGGCGTTCGCGAGGTCGGCGAGGAGGTCATCGACGTTCTCGAGGCCGATGGACAGGCGAAGGACGTCGGCGGCGGGACGCGCCTCCGCGGGGACCGGGCGGTGCGTGAGCGCGGCGGGATGTTGGATGAGGGAGTCCACGCCGCCCAGTGACACCGCATGCGTGAAGAGGCGGGTCGCACCGGCCACCGCCGCGGCCGCCGCATAACCGCCTCGGAGCCGCAGGGCGATCATCGCCCCCGGCCCGCGGAGCTGCCGTTCCAGGATGCCCCGCGGATCCCCGTCGAGCCCCGGATAGAAGACCTCGGCGACCTCGGGTCGATCGACCAGCCACTGCACGATGCGACGAGCACTCTCCTGCTGGTGCCGCACGCGGACCGGCAGGGTCGTGAGACCGCGGTGCAGCAGGTACGCGCCGAGCGGGTGCAGGAGCCCCCCGGTCACCGCACGCACGCGACGCAGCGCCTCCGCGGTCCTCTCGTCACAGGCGACGACGCCGGCGATGACATCACCGTGGCCGCCGAGGTATTTGGTGGCGCTGTGCAACGACATCGCCGCGCCGTGGTCGATCGGGTTCTGCAGCACGGGGGTCGCGAACGTGTTGTCGACCACCACCGGTACGCTCCCGGCCTGCCGCACGACCTCGGCGATGTCCGCGACATCGAGGGTCGGGTTCGCCGGCGTCTCCACGACGACGAGTCCGGTGTCGGCGCGCAGTGCGGCGGCGACCTCGTCGGGACGGCAGTACGTCGTCTCCACACCGAGCAGACCCGACCCCAGGAGGTGGTCGGTCCCTCCGTAGAGCGGACGCACCGCGACGACGTGCCGCGCCCCCGTGGCACCGGTGTGCGCGAGGATCACGGCCGTCATGGCCGCCATCCCGGAGCCGAAGGCGACGGCGGCTTCGGCGTGCTCGAGCTCGGCGAGGGCGTCCTCGAAGCGCGCGACCGTTGGGTTCCAGAGGCGGGCGTAGACCATGCTGCCGTCCTGCGGCGGGCGGCCCCCGGTCGCCATCGCCTCGTACGAGTCACCGCCGCGCTCGACGTCGGGCAGCGGATTGGTCGTGGAGAGGTCGATCGGCAGGGCGTGGACCCCGAGCGCCTCGAGGTCGGCACGGCCACTGTGGACGGCCACGGTGTCGGGATGCAGCGGTGCGGTCATCCCTCCACGCTGGCCGAATCGCGAGGTTCTCGCTGGTTTTCGACAGAACAACTCATTGAATCCGGGATCCTCGCTATTCTGTGCAACATCCGGCCGTATCGAGGAGGGCACGTTGGCGAAAGCGCAACTCGACGAGATCGACCTGGAGCTGCTCGCCGCCCTGAGCCGCGATGCGGCCGTCACCAACAAGGCTCTGGCCCACCGCCTCGGACTCGCGGAATCCACCTGCGCCCACCGGATCCGCGGCCTGCGTGAGCGCGGAGTCATCCGCGACACGCGCGTCCGCCTCGACGGCTCCGCTCTCGGCTACCCCCTGCAGGCGATCATCAAGGTGCGCCTCGCGCATCACACTGGGCCCAAGGTCACGGCGCTCTTCGACGCGCTCGTCGCGATCCCCCGCGTGCTCCAGGTGTTCCACGTCGCCGGGGTGGACGACTTCCTCGTGCACGTGGCCGTCCAGGACGCGACCGCCCTCCGCGACATCGTGCTCGAGCACATCACCGTCCACCCCGTCGTCCGCGGCACCGAGACCCAGCTCGTGTTCGAGCTCCGCGACGGCACGGGTTTCCTCCCCCGCTGAACGAGGGGGCAGGATGGAGGGACGCCGTTGCAAAGGAGCACCATGAGCCGTCGTGCCACCCCCGCCACCGAAGCGATCCGCGGGATGAGGGACCTCCTCTTCACGCACGCCACGGACTACGACGCCGCGCGCCGCGAGTTCGCCTGGCCCGACCTGACCGCCTTCAACTTCGCGCTCGAGTGGTTCGACGTCGTCGCCGGGGAGAACCCCGACCGTCCGGCCGTGCAGATCGTCGAGGCCGACCTCAGCCTCCGCTCCTGGACGTACGGCGAGCTCTCCGCCCGGTCCGACCAGGTCGCCGCCTGGTTGCGCGGCCTCGGCATCGGCCGCGGCGATCACCTGATCGTCATGCTCAACAACACGATCGAGCTGTGGGAGGTGATGCTCGCGATCACGAAGCTGGGCGCGGTGTCGATCCCGACCTCGACGCTGCTGTCGGCCTCCGACCTCGCGTACCGGATCGAGCACGGCCGCGCCGGCGCCGTCGTCACCCTCGGCAGCCTGGCCGACCGCCTCGAGGGGATCGACCCCGCGGTGCTGCGCATCGGGGTCGGCGCGTCGCTGCCTGCGGACTGGAAGCGGTTCGCGGACGCCGCCGCCACCACCGAGGAGTTCGTTCCGGACGGCCCGACGCCCGCCGGCGACACGGCCCTGCTGTACTTCACGTCCGGCACGACGAACCGCCCGAAGCTCGTGCAGCACACCCACGTCTCCTACCCCGTCGGCCACCTCTCCACGATGTGGTGGCTCGGCGTGCGCCCGGACGACGTGCACCTCAACATCTCCTCCCCCGGGTGGGCCAAGCACGCCTGGTCGAGCTTCTACTCGCCGTTCCTGGCCGAGGCGACGGTGTTCGTCTACAACTACGACCGCTTCGACGCGAACACGCTCATGGAGGTCATGGACACCCACCACGTCTCGACGTTCTGCGCCCCGCCCACGGTCTGGCGCATGCTCCTCCAAGCCGACCTCTCCCGGCTCGCGCACCCTCCGCGCGAGCTCGTCGGCGCCGGCGAACCGCTGAACCCCGAGGTCATCGACCGGGTGCGCGAGGCGTGGGGCGGCACGATCCGCGACGGCTTCGGGCAGACGGAGATGACCGCCTGCATCGGCAACTCCCCGGGGCAGACGGTCAAGGTGGGATCGATGGGCCGTCCGCTGCCCGGGTACCCGGTCGTGCTGCTCGATCCGTCGACGGGCGAGGTCGTGGAGGACGAGGGCGAGATCGCGCTCGACCTCGCGCAGCCGCCGCTCGGCCTCATGGCGGGGTACTACGACGATCCGGAGAAGACCGCGGAGTCGCGGGCCGGGGGCTTCCATCACACCGGGGACATCGCCGTGCGCGACGCCGACGGCTACCTGACCTACATCGGACGCTCCGACGACGTGTTCAAGGCCTCCGACTACAAGATCTCGCCGTTCGAGCTCGAGTCCGTGCTGCTGGAGCACGACCTCGTCGTCGAAGCGGCCGTCATCCCCAGCCCCGACCCCACGCGCCTGGCGGTCCCGAAGGCGTACGTGTGCCTGACGCCGGACGCGGGCGCGGACGAGGCCGCCGCCGCGCGCGCCGTGTTCGGCTACGCGCACGAACGGCTGTCCTCGCACCTGTGGGTGCGGATCATCGAGTTCGTGCCCGAGCTGCCGAAGACGATCTCCGGGAAGATCCGCCGCGTCGAGCTGCGGGCACGCGAGAGCGCCCGCGTGGCCGCGGGCGACGAGGCGCGGCAGCACCGCGACCGCGACTACCGCTGAGCGCTAGGAGACGACGGCGACCGGCGCCGTGGGCGTCGCGGTCGAGCCGGTCTTGAGCGTGGCCGTCGTCGTGGTCGCCGGCGCCGGCTTCACGCGCGCGGCCCGGCGTCGCGACTCGAAGCCGCCGGCCGTGAGCATCGCGCGCACGATCCCGCCGATCACGAGCATGCCCACGAGCGACGCGCCCGCCGCGATCAGCGGAAGCCACTGGTTCGCGAAGCTCGCGGTGAAGCTCATCAGCGCGCACACGATCCACAGTCCGACCGCGCCGCCCGCGAGCCCCCCGGCTCCGCGGATGATCGCGATCGCTGCCACGATCGCGCAGACCGCGGCGAGCGCCGCACCCACGTATCCGATCGGTACCAGAATGGCGGCCAGGTCTCTGGCCACTCCCAATGTCGTCATGACGACCCCCCGTCCGGCGGAACCCCTCCGCACCTTCGACATTAGAAGTGTCTCTCCGGAAGGCCATCCGTCTCAAGTCCGATCCGGGTCATCCTTCCGGTGGATATCGCGGATCAGCGCCGGACCGGCCACCGCAGCCGGCGGGGGCGCACGACGCGGACCGGGCGGGTGACGACCGCGTCGACCACCATCGAGCCGTCGGTGGGACCGACGATCGCGATCGCGGAGGTCTCCGTGGCCTCGGCCGGGGCCACGGGTTGCGTCGCGAGCGCGCGATGCGCCTTGACGTAGGCCGGCACGAGGAGCACGATCGCGCCCACCCAGGCGAGCGGGTTGCTGAGGGCCACGCCGTCGAACCCGATCATCGCCCCGAGGACGACCGCGGCGACGACGCGCATCACGAGCTCGATCACGCCGGTGACCGTCGGCACCAGCGTGTGGCCGAGCCCCTGCAGCGCGCCGCGGAGCACGAAGAGCATGCCGAGCGCCCAGTAGCCGCAGCCGTTGATGATGAGCATGCGGTGCGCCATGTCGACGACGTCGTCCGAGCCGTCGCCGACGAACAGCCGGACCATCGGCGCGCCGAACGCGATGAGCAGCCCGCCGAGGACGATCGCCGCGGCGACCGCCATCCAGGTGGCCTCGACCACGCCGCGCCGGATGCGGTCGGGGCGGCGTCCACCGTGGTTCTGCGCCGCGTACATCGACACGGCGAGCCCGAGCGAGGAGAGCAGGGCGACCGCCAGGCTGTCCACGCGGGACGCCGTCGTGTAGGCCGCGACCGCGTCGGCGCCGAGCGTGTTGAGGGCGACCTGCACCGTGAGGGTCCCGATCGCGATGATCGAGGCTTGGAAGCCCATGGGGAGGCCGAGGCGCAGGTGGTCGGCGATGTCCGTGCGGGAGATGCGCCAGTCCGAACGACGCAGGTGCAACATGGGCAGCCGCCGGCGCACGAACTCCAGGCAGAGGATCACCGAGACGGCCTGTGCGACCACCGTGGCGAGCGCGGCACCCGCGACGCCCCACTCCAGCGGACCGACCATGAGCACGACGAGGCCGACGTTGAGCGCACAGGAGACCGTGAGGAACACCAGCGGGGTCTTCGAGTCGCCGATGGCGCGGATGATGGCGGAGAGGTAGTTGAAGAACATCGTCGCGCCCGCGCCGAGGAAACTGATCTGCGTGAACACCGTCGCCTCGGCCATGAGCTCGGGCGGCGTCTGCAGCAGCGCGAGGATCGGCCCGGCGATGAGCGGCGCGACCACCGTGAGGACCACGCTCGTGATGCCGCTGAGGAGCACGCCCGTGGCGACCGAGCGGCGCACGGCGGCGTCGTCGCGCGCACCGAAGGCCTGGGCGATGGGGATCGCGAAGCCGCTCGTGAGACCCCAGGCGAAGCCGAGGAGGAGGAAGAGCAGGCTGCCCGTCGCGCCGACGGCGGCGAGGGACTGGACGCCGAGATGGCGTCCGACGACGATCGCGTCGGCGAACTGGTAGAGCTGCTGCACGACGTTGCCGAGCAGCAGCGGGATCGAGAAGGCGAGGATGACGCGCCACGGACGGCCCGTGGTGAGGGTGGTGGCCATGAAGGAAGGGGCTCGCAGGGAAAGAGGGGATGGATCGGGGGTGCGCCCAGTTTATCGAATCGTTTCGGGCGAACGGAACACCCCGGGCCGGATTGCCGTCGCCGGGGCGTCGATTTCGGACGAGCGGGCCCCGGTGGTTACTCTGCATCAGTCGAGGACGACCGGAGGAGATGAGCGTGACGAAGGAAGACACGGGGGCCATCCGCCAGGGGCAGACCGCAGCCGGAGGCGAGGAGCACCTGCGGCGCGCGCTCAGCAACCGGCACATCCAGCTCCTCGCGATCGGCGGGGCGATCGGCACCGGCCTGTTCATGGGCAGCGGCAAGACGATCTCCGTCGCCGGCCCCTCGGTGATCTTCGTCTACATGATCATCGGGTTCATGCTGTTCTTCGTCATGCGGGCGATGGGCGAGCTGCTGCTGTCGAACCTCAAGTACAAGTCGTTCAGCGACTTCGCGAGCGACCTGCTCGGCCCGTGGGCGGGCTTCTTCACCGGCTGGACGTACTGGTTCTGCTGGGTGGTCACGGGCGTGGCCGACGTGATCGCGATCGCGGGGTACACCGATGCGCTCATCCCCGGCATCCCGCTGTGGATCCCGGGCCTCCTCGTGGTCGTGATCCTCCTGGCGCTCAACCTGCCCACCGTCGCGGCGTTCGGCGAGATGGAGTTCTGGTTCGCGCTCATCAAGATCGTCGCGATCGTCGCCCTCATCGTGACCGGTCTCGTCATGATCCTCACCGGCTTCTCGCACGACGCCGGCACCGCGAGCTTCGCCAACCTGTGGGAGCACGGCGGCATGTTCCCGCACGGCTTCCTCGGCTTCGTCGCCGGCTTCCAGATCGCGGTGTTCGCGTTCGTCGGGATCGAGCTCGTCGGCACCGCCGCCGCGGAGACGAAGGACCCGAAGCGCAACCTCCCGAAGGCCATCAACGCCATCCCGATCCGGGTCCTGCTGTTCTACGTGGGCGCGCTCATCATCCTCATGTCCGTCACGCCGTGGACCGAGTACGTCGCCGGCGAGAGCCCCTTCATCGCGATGTTCGCCCTCGCCGGACTCGGCATCGCCGCCACCGTCGTCAACCTCGTGGTGCTGACCTCCGCGATGTCCAGCGCGAACTCCGGCATCTACTCCACCTCGCGCATGGTCTTCGGGCTGGCGCAGGACGGCGACGCCCCCCGGTTCTTCGGCCGGCTCTCGAAGCGCCGCGTGCCGCAGAACGCCCTGTTCCTGTCCTGCATCCTGCTGCTGTCCGGCGTCGTGCTGCTCTACGCGGGCAAGGACATCGGCACGGCGTTCGAGATGGTCACCACGGTGTCGGCCGTGTGCTTCATGTTCGTGTGGACGATCTTCCTCTGCAGCTACCTCGTGTACCGGCGCCGTCGTCCGGAGAAGGCGGCGACCTCGGCATTCAAGATGCCGGGCGGCGTGTTCATGGTGTTCGTGGTGCTCGCGTTCTTCCTGTTCATCCTCTGGGCGCTGACCACCCAGCCGGACACCCTGATCGCGCTGCTCGTGACACCGATCTGGTTCGCGATCCTCATCGTCGCCTGGCTGTTCGTGCGGAAGTCGCCGCACCACCTGGAGCGCCACGCCGCGCACATCGCGTACCTGCGCGACGACACGATCCCGGCCGACTGAGGCGTCAGGCCACCGACTCGAGGGTCGCGGGCTGTGTGGCCGCGACCTTCGGGGCGAAGACACGGGGGCGGAGCGCGAGGAACAGCAGCACCATGCCGGCGGCGAGCAGCATGTGCCCCACGCCCGCGATGCCGGCGATCATCTTCGTGGACTCCTGGCCGAGCACCGTGAGGCAGCCGTGCCAGACGAGCATCGCCGAGGTCAGCACGAGCCCGGCGGTGTAGGTCCAGAAGAACCAGCCGAACAGGCGGCTCTCGGAGAGCGCGAACGCCTTCTCCAGGAGCATCACCACGAGGAAGACGACGAAGCCCAGCACGAGCAGATGCGTGTGCACGAGTCCGAGCTGCGTCGGCGCCCCCTCGGGGAAGCCGTTGATCTTGGTGAACTCGCGATAGAAGAGTCCGGAGGCGACGCCCACCAGCATGGAGGCGAACGCGGCGGTGAAGAGCCTGCGCATGGGAGTCCTTTCTGTCTGCCTCCAGCCTCGCCGTGGGACCGTCGTCGCGGATCCATCGAACGGTGGAGACCGCGGGCGTCAGAGCAGACCGGACTCCCTGGCGATCGCGACCGCCTTCGCGCGGCTGTCGGCCCCGAGCTTCTCGAAGACGTGCACGAGGTGGGTCTTCACCGTCGCCTCCGTGACGAACAGCGCCTTCGCGATCTCCCGGTTCGAGGCCCCGGTGTCGAGCAGCCGCAGCACGTCGAGCTCGCGCCCCGTGAGCTGCACCCGCGGGGCGCGGAGGGCGCGGCCGACGCGCGCCGTGAGCTCCGGCGTCAGCGCCTGCCCGCCCGATGCGGCCTGTCGCACGGCCCGGACGATGTCCTCCGGGGCGATGTCCTTGAGCAGATACCCCGCCGCCCCTGCCTCGATCGCGCCGAGGATCTGGGCGTCGCGGTCGAATGTCGTGAGGATGAGCACCGCCGGCGCCGGGTCAAGCGCCCGGAGCGCCGCCGTCGTCTGCACGCCGTCCATGCCCGCCCCCAGCCGCAGATCGCAGAGGACGACGTCGGGACGGAGGTGCCGGGCGAGCACGACCGCCTCCTCCCCCGACGCGGCCTCACCCACGACCTCGGCGTCGTCGTGGCGGTCGAACAGCGAGCGCACGCCGGCGCGCACGATGGGGTGGTCGTCGACGAGCAGGATCCGCACGGGGGTCACGACCGGCCTCCGAGGGGCAGGTGGGCGGACAGCGCGGTGCCGTCGCCGGGGGCGCTCTCCACATCGAGACCGCCGCCGAGCTCGCGCAGCCGGGCGCGCATCGCCCGCAGGCCGTAACCGCCGCCGGGCCCCGCCGACTCCAGTCGGGACGGGTCGAAGCCGCGACCGTCGTCGACCACGTCCAGCCGCACCGCGTCGCCGGCGTCCGCGAGCGTCACCACGACGCGAGTGGCGCCGGCGTGGCTGCGCACATTGGCGAGCGCGGACTGGGCCGTCCGCAGCAGGGCGACCTCGGCATCGAGGCCGAGTGCGGGCAGATCCTCGTCGGCATGGAAGGTGGCCGCGATCCCGGTCTCGGCGGTCAGGCGCTCGAGCATCCGGGCGAGGGCGTCGCTCAGCGCGGAGCCGTCCAGCTCGGCGGGCATGAGGTCGTCGACGATGCGTCGGGCGTCGGCGAGCCCTTCCGCGGCGAGCGCCCCGATCTGCCCGAGCACCCGATCCCGGCCGTCCTCGTGCTCGGCCGCTGACCGCGCCAGCAGGACGATGGACGACAGGCTCTGGGCGACCGTGTCGTGGATGTCCCGCGACACCCTGGTGCGCTCGGCGGCGGCGCCGGATTCCCGCTGGGTCCGGGCGAGCTCGTCCTGGAGGGCCGCCATCTCCTGCTGCGTCGCGACGAGGGAGGCGATGAGTCGCCGCCGCTGCCGCCCGTCGCGGACGAGTTCCAGGTAGCCGCGGGAGATCCCGAGGGCGAAGATGCCCCCCACCAGCGGCCCGATCACGTTCGCGTAGGTGGTCGTCCCGGTGTGCAGCAGCGGCGCGACGATCACGACGGCGAGGACGAGGAGGCTCAGCGGTACGGCCCATCGCAGCCGCAACAGGAAGCCGGCGAGCAGCCACAGCGAGAACGCGAGCCAGACGAATTCCGGCGACAGCGCCACCGCCCCCAGCCAGATGGCCGTGAGCCCCAGCAGCCAGCCGGTGGCGAGCGCCCGGTCGTCCGTCCGGGAGGAGAGCAGGAGCCCGCCGCCGTACCAGCCGAGGAAGGCGAGGGCGGTCGCGAGCAGCCACGGCACCGGGACCCCGTCGGCGAGGGAGCGGACGACACCGACGACGGTGAGCACGACCGTGATGACGGCCTGCCCGATCCGGAGCGACGTGACCAGGCGCCCCCAGGAGCGCGTGCGTGCTCCCGTCCGCCCTCCGGGGAGGTCGGGCTCGGCGGTGTCTCCGGTCGGCATGCTGACATTCTCGTCCGCCGGGCCACAGCCCGCCTCCATCGTTCGGTCGAGCCGGTTCGAATCGCGCGATTGGCGGCATCCGGCCCGGATTCGGGACCAATCAGGCGATTCGAACGGAGGTATCGTGGGGCCGATGTCGACACCGCACCCGTTCCCGGCGACGATCGCGGCGGCCGTCGACCACGAGCTCGTCATCCGCAAGTCGCGCTTCCTCACGCACGTCGCGCCGGTGTCGACGGTGGCCGAAGCCGAAGGCGTCATCGCGACGATCCGGAAGCGCGCCTGGGACGCGAACCACAACTGCACCGCGATGGTGACCGGCCTGCACGGGGATCAGGCGCGCTCCTCGGATGACGGCGAGCCCTCCGGCACGGCCGGCGTCCCGATGCTCGAGGTCCTCCGGCGCCGCGGCCTCACGGACGTCGTCGCGGTGGTGACCCGGTACTTCGGCGGGGTGAAGCTCGGGGCGGGCGGCCTCATCCGCGCCTACTCCACGGCGGTGTCCGAGACGCTCGACCGTGCTTCACTCGTCCGACGCGAGGCGCTCACCCAGGCGACCGTCGAGGTCCCGCACGCCGACGCCGGCCGCTACGACAACCTGCTCCGCGACTGGGCGGCGTCGCACGGGGCCACGCTCGGCACTCCGACCTACAGGGCCTCCGCGCACCTCGAGCTGTGGGTGCCCGCCGCCGCGCTGCCGCGTCTGACCGCCGACCTCGCCGCCGCGTCCGGGGGCGCCGTCGCCCCGGTGGCCGGGATCGAGCGGATCGTCGACGTCGCGGACTGAGGCTCCCGGCGGCCGCACACCGTCCGCCGGATATCCTGGACGCCGCGGTCGCGGAAGGAGAGCGATGTTCGACAGTCCGCTCTCGGCCTCGCCGTACGAGGTCCTCGGCGTGGATCCGGCCGTCGACGACGCCGAACTCCGGCGGGCGTATCGGCTGCGACTGCGGCAGACCCACCCCGACACCGGCGGCGACGCGGCCGTGTTCATCCAGGTCCAGCGCGCGTGGGAGCTCATCGGCACCGCGGAGGACCGCGCCGCGTACGACCGCCGCGCGGGCCTGACCGACGACGGCGGCGAATGGAGCGGCTGGCGCCCGCAGACCGTGCGCACCGACACCCGGCCGCGCGCCCGCTCCTACGGACACCCCGGCGGCTGGCGCCGCGAACGCTACCTCTCCCTGATCCGCGAGTGGGCGGGTCACGGGGTCGAGGTCCCCGATCCGTACGCCCCGGCCCTCGTCCGCGCCGCCCCGCGGGAGCTCCGGCGGCTGCTCGCCGACGCGCTCGCGGAGGAGGCCACGGCCCGCACGGTCTCCGATCTCGGCATGGGCTTCACGGTCTGGCACGACGTCGCCGCCGGACAGACCCCCGAGGACAAGCTCGACCACGTGGTGCTCAGTCCCTCCGGCCTCTACGGCGTCATGTCCGAGGACTTCGGCGGGGTCGTGGGGTTCCGCCGCGGGGAGATCACCGGCCCGAGCCTCGGCACCCGCGCCCCGGTCACGGCGGCTCTCGCCCGGATGCGCGCGGTGGCGAAGGCCGCGAAGGTGAAGTTCGGAGGCGCGATCGTGGTGCTCCCCGACGACGACCTCGCCCAGGCGGTCACTCCGCTCGGCAGCAGTCGCGGCGTCCCGGTCGTGGTGGTCCGACGCAGCGCGCTGGCGATGGTGCTGCGGCAGGGCGTCCCCGGGGCGCGGGCCATCGGCGGCAACGAGCTGTTCGATGTCCGCACCCGTCTCCAGCAGACGGTCCGCTTCGTTTGAGTCCGCGACGCGCCCGGCATCCCGGCATGCTCTTTTGAATCACTCAAAACACGTGTAGAGTCGAGGGCATGGAGACGGAACTCGACTCGGCGTTGCGCGACGCCGGGCTGCGTGCGACTGCGGGCCGCGTCGCCGTTCTCGAGGCTCTCGGCTCCATGGCCCACACGGATGCGGAGCGGGTCTACCGCGCCGTGTCCGACGTGCTTCCGACCACGTCGATCCAGTCGGTGCACAACATCCTCGCGGACCTGACGACGGCGGGCCTCATCCGCCGGATCGAACCGGCAGGCTCCGCGGCGCTGTACGAACGGCGCATCGACGACAACCACCACCACATCGTCTGCACCTCCTGCGGTGCGGTCGGCGATGTGGACTGCGTCGTCGGCGAGGCGCCGTGTCTCACCCCGTCCTCGACGGGGGGCTTCACCGTGCAGACAGCTGAAGTCACCTTCTGGGGCCTCTGCCCCAGCTGCCAGAACGCCGCGTAGGCGCATCCACCGATCCCCTCCCCGAGGGTCCGTTCGGCATGTCCGCGCGGAGAAGGAGAAGACCATGACCAACCCCACCGACGCGGGCCGTCCGGCCACGACGACGCAGGCCGGAGCGCCGATCGCGAGCGACACCCACTCGCTGACCGTGGGCCCCGACGGCCCCACCGCGCTGCACGACCACTACCTGGTCGAGAAGCTCGCCTCCTTCAACCGCGAGCGTGTGCCGGAGCGCAACCCGCACGCCAAGGGCGGCGGCGCGTTCGGAGAGTTCGTCGTCACCGAGGACGTCTCGAAGTACACCCGCGCGGCCGTGTTCCAGCCGGGCGCCACCTCGGAGACCCTCCTCCGCTTCTCCTCCGTCGCCGGCGAGCAGGGCTCCCCCGACACCTGGCGCGACGTGCGCGGGTTCTCGCTGCGCTTCTACACGACCGAGGGCAACCTCGACATCGTCGGCAACAACACCCCGACGTTCTTCCTCCGCGACGCCATCAAGTTCCCCGACTTCATCCACTCGCAGAAGCGCCTCGGCGACTCGGGCCTGCGCGACGCGGACATGCAGTGGGACTTCTGGACCCTCTCGCCGGAGAGCGCCCACCAGGTCACCTACCTCATGGGCGAGCGCGGCCTCCCCCGCAGCTGGCGTCACATGAACGGCTACGGCTCGCACACCTACTCCTGGATCAACGCCGAGGGCGAGGTGTTCTGGGTCAAGTACCACTTCATCTCCCACCAGGGCGTCGAAGCGATGAGCCCGGAGGAGGCCGAGCAGCTGGCCGGTTCCGACGCGGACCACTACCGTCGCGACCTGTTCCAGTCGATCGACGGCGGCGACTTCCCGAAGTGGGACCTGTACGTGCAGATCATGCCGTACGACGAGGCGAAGGACTACCGCTTCAACCCGTTCGACCTCACCAAGACGATCTCGAAGAAGGACTACCCGCGCATCAAGGTCGGCACGCTGACCCTCAACCGCAACCCGGAGAACTTCTTCGCGCAGATCGAGCAGGCCGGCTTCGCGCCGGGGAACCAGGTGCCCGGTACCGGCATCTCCCCCGACAAGATGCTGATGGGCCGGATGTTCGCCTACCCGGACGCCCAGCGTCACCGCATCGGCGCGAACTACAACCAGCTGCCGGTGAACCAGCCGCACGCCGCCGAGACCCGCAACTACCAGCACGAGGGCTCGATGCGGTATCAGTACAACGACGCCGCGCACCGCACCTACCAGCCGAACTCCTTCGGGACCCCCGGTGGCCCCGAGGCCGACCCGGCCAAGGGCATCGAGGTGAACTGGTCGGCGGACGGCGAGCTCACCCGCTCCGCCGCGACGCTGCACGCCGAGGACGACGACTTCGGTCAGGCCGGCACGCTGTACCGCGAGGTCTTCGACGGCCCGCAGCGCGCCCGCTTCCTGGAGGTGCTGACCGGTCAGGGCCGTTCGATCACGGTCGACGCCATCCGCGAGCGCTTCTTCCAGTACTGGACGAACGTCGACGCCGAACTCGGCGCCGCTCTCCGCGACCGCGTCTGACCCGAGACCCCGGGTTCTCCTCGAAACCCCCTCCCCGCGACACCGCGGGGAGGGGGTTTCGGCGTGTAACCGGGGTCTCGGCGTCGACGTCAGGGCCAAGATGGTGGGGTGGCTGTTTCCCTCTCCGACCTCACCGAGATGCCCGACCCGCAGCACGTCTACGCGGCGGACGGCACACGATTGGCGACGTACACGTGGGGGGAGCTCGATGCCCCGGTCGTGGTGACCGTGCACGGCTTCGCCTCCGGCGCGCGCGACAACTGGGTCCTGACCGGCTGGGTGCGCGAGCTGACCAGGGCCGGGTACCGCGTGCTCGCACTCGACCAGCGGGGCCACGGGCAGAGCGACAAGCCGCATGAGTCCGACGCCTACGCCATCCGCAACCTCGTGACCGACGTCGAGACCGTCATGGACACATACCTCGTCGACGACGCGTTCTACCTCGGCTACTCGCTCGGCGCGCGGGTGGGGTGGGAAGTGGCCCGTGAGCTCCCGCATCGGATCGGCCGGGCGGTCCTGGGCGGTGTTCCCGACGGCATCCCCCTCGCGCGTCTCCACCTCGACCAGGTGCGCGCGTACATCGCGGACGGCACCTCGGTGGAGGACCGCACGACGCAGAACTACATCGCGCTGACCGAGCGGGTGCCCGGGAACGATCTGCGTGCGCTCGTCGCGCTGGCCGAGGGGCTGCGGGGCTCCGGCACGATCGACCCCGATCCCGCGGACGCCCCGGTCGTGCCGCTGCTGTTCGCGACGGGATCGAAGGACGCGATCATCGAGGGCTCCCGGGCACTGGCCGCGGCGGCTCCCGATGCCCGCTTCGTCGAGCTCCCGAACCGCCACCACTTCAACGCCCCCGGCTCCCGCGACTTCAAGGAGGCCGCGCTCGCGTTCTTCGCCGAGTCCTGAGCCCGCCGAGACCCCGTCTTCGCGCCGAAACCCCCTCCCGCACGCGTGTGCAGGAGGGGGTTTCGGCGCGAAAGCGGGGTCTCGGGATCAGGCGGTGGCGTCCTCACGCTTCGGGAGGACCCAGCCGGCGCGGGGGAAGTGACACGTGTAGCCGTTCGGGTACTTGATCAGGTAGTCCTGGTGCTCGGGCTCGGCCTCCCAGAACGGACCGGCGGGCTCGATCGTCGTGACGGCCTTCGCCGGCCACAGGCCGGAGGCGTCGACATCGGCGATCGTGTCCCGGGCGACCTGCTCCTGCTCGGGAGTGAGCGGGAAGATCGCCGACCGGTAGCTCGACCCGATGTCGTTGCCCTGCCGGTTCAACGTCGACGGGTCGTGGATCTGGAAGAAGAACGCCAGGATGTCGCGATAGGTCGTCGCACTCGGGTCGAACACGATCTCCACGGCCTCCGCGTGACCGGGGTGGTTGCGATAGGTCGCGTGGTCGTTCTCCCCGCCCGTATAGCCCACACGGGTGTCGATGACACCGGGCTGGCGGCGGATGAGGTCTTCCATGCCCCAGAAGCAGCCGCCCGCGAGGACGGCCGTCTCGGTCCCGGGGGTGCGGGTGATGGTTCCGGTGTCGGTCATGACTGCTCCTCAGAGGTGTGGGTGGTGAAGAGGGGGCTGTAGCGACCGTACCCCTCCTTCTCGAGATCCTCCGCCGGGATGAAGCGGAGGGCCGCCGAGTTCATGCAGTAGCGCAGGCCGCCCTCGGCGCGGGGTCCGTCGTCGAAGACGTGTCCCAGGTGGCTGTCGGCTCCGGAGGACCGCGCCTCGGTGCGGGTCATCCACAGCGTGCGGTCGGTCTTCGTGGTCACGGCCTCGGCGTCGATCGGACGCGTGAAGCTCGGCCAGCCGGTGCCGCTGTCGTACTTGTCTCGCGAGGAGAACAGCGGCTGCCCGGAGACGACGTCGACGTAGATGCCGTCGTCGTGGGTGTTCCAGTAGGCGTTGCGGAAGGGCGGCTCGGTGGCGTCCTGCTGCGTGACCTCGTACTGCAGGTTCGTGAGACCGCTGACGGCCTCGGGGGTCCTGCCGTAGTCGTTCGACATGAGTGGCTCCTTGTCCGACGCCGCTGGCTGCGGCGTCACAGAGGAGAACCACGGGAGCCCGGCTTTTGGTCCCGCGGGGCTGGGAGCGGGCTGGGAGTTTCCGCTCAGCCCGCGTCCCGGACGACGGCGAGGTTCCGTTCCGCGGTGCGGACGATCTCCCCGACCGTGCGATCCTCCGGCCGCCGCGCGACCTTGAGGCCCAGCCAGGGCACATCGCCCGCGGCGCGGAGCCCCGCGCGGACGTGCGCCCCGTCGAGCAGCGACGCGGACGCGGGATGGGTCTCCGCGACGGGCAGGTGCGCGTCCACCCAGGCGGGGCCGTACGGACTCTCCACCGGCGCGGCCCCGGAGAACGCGAGGCCGGTCAGCAGCCCCGAGGCCGCCGCGTCGGCGATCTGCGCGGTCACCGCGTCCGCATCCCGCAGCTCGATCGCCGACCGCCCCCAGTTGAGCCAGAGGCCGACCGGGGCGCCGGTGGACCGGATGGCCGCGATCTCGGCAGCGAGCGGGAGGAATCCCTTCTCCGATGCATGACCGGGGACGGCGGCGTCGCAGTGCTCAAGAGATTGAGCCCGTTCGACGAGTCGCCTTCCTCGCGCCGCGTTGATGTAGATGCCCGCTGGAATCGAGTGAATCTCTTTAGGCGGCCTTTACGTTTGTGAAGCGCGACAGTCTGCCCGCAAAGCCCTGGTCAGGAGGGATAAGGTGGTCGCACAGCGCGCTGATAGTAGAGGACACCGCATATTGCACTTCACGGACTGCATGTTTTCTGAGCCTAGGATGCGAACTGATCGCGCGCAGAAGCCTTGGAAGCACTGGCATCCGGCCGGATTTGAAAGGCTTGATGCGCCGATGACCGATGAACATGAGCCATTGACTCGTCACGGACTTCAGGGCTCTGACTCCTCTAAATGTCTTTGTCTACGCCGAAATCCGAACCCTCAGGAGGGTAAGTACCCGTTGGACGAGTGTCGACCGAGAAAAACATCTCAGTTATCCGTGACATCGACTGGAGTTATGTGGTACTGTTCCCTCGACCTGAGACCCGGGAGGAAACCATGAGCACCGACAACGCCGATCTGGAGATCACCGCGATGGGAGCTATTTCATCTGCACTCTCACCGCTGGAGCCGGACCAGCAGGCCCGCGTGTTGCGCTGGGCCGTCGACCGATTCTCGGTTCGTGATCTCAAGACCAGAGCGGGTTCGACTCCTGTCTTCGACGATACTGCGGTTGAACCCGCTCCGGAAGCGACTGGCCGGGTCTACAACTCGATCGACGAGCTGTTCGAGTCCGGGGTCGCGAAGACCAACATGCACAAGGCTCTGCTCGCGGCGTACTGGTTCCAGGTCGTCCAGGGTGGCGGTACCTTCCAGTCGTTCACGCTGAATGCCGCGCTCAAGAACATGGGCCAGGGCATTCCGAACATCACCGACGCCCTGGGATCCGCCGAGGTGCAGAAGCCGGCTCTCGTGATGCAGACCAGCAAGACTGGAAAGACTCGCCAGGCCCGCAAGACCTACAAGCTCACGACGGCCGGCGTAAAGGCGGTCGAGGCGATGCTTGCCGACGGCGATGTCGATTGATCCGACGACCGCGTTCGCGGCACTCCCCCCGACGCTGGCGCAGGATCTGCTCGACGCTTACGCGGAGATCGTGACGAACTACGCCGAGCATCGGTGGGAGCCAGCCGAACTCAACGGGGGCAAGCTCTGCGAGGCGGTTTACTCGATCGTCGAGGGGTATCTGACGGGCACATACTCTACCCGCGCAAGCAAGCCTCAGAACATGCCCGCAGCATGTCTCGCGCTTGAGAGGACTTTTCCAAAGGCTCCGCGGTCACCTCGCATCCAGATTCCGCGGATGATCGTCGCCCTCTACGAGATCCGCAATAATCGCGGTGTCGGGCACGCGGGCGGCGACGTCAACCCGAACCAGATGGATGCCACCGCGGTGCTGTACATGAGCAAGTGGCTCATGGCTGAACTCGTCCGCCTCCTCCACGGACTGACCACAGAGCAGGCGAGCGAGGTCGTCGAAGCGCTCGTTGAGCGCGAGATCAGCCTGGTGTGGAAGTGGGGCGAGAAGCGTCGTGTTCTCCGCACAGGACTGACCCTCAAGCAGCAGGTGCTGCTCCTGCTCGCGGGCGTCACCGAGGCGACTGAGGCCGAGCTCGTCGCATGGCTCGAACACAAGCGGCCCAACGACCTCCGGAAGGCCGTGCTGCGCCCGATGCACAAGGACAAGCTGGTCGACTTCGACGAGACGACCAAGGTCATCCGACTCCTCCCGCCCGGAGTTGAGGCGGCAGAGAAGCTCATTCATTCCCTCTCGAAGTCGTAATCCGAGTCAACAAATGGAGGATCCGACGATGGACGACACCGAGTTCGATACGCGGCTGGACCGCCTTACGCGGGCAGCCGACGTGGTCAACGCACTGCCGAAGCAGTTGCAGGCGAGCGCCTTCCAGTACCTGATCGGTGGCGTCGAAGTCGCTACTGCAGCCGCACCGTTCAAGAGCGCACCACCCGCGGAGCAGGCCTCGACGGACAGCCCAGCCGAGGATGTCACTGCGGACTCGAACGGCAACGGCGCCGCCCGAAAGTCCCGCCGCGGCGCGCCCAAGTCCAACAAGGCTGCTCCGCAGGACAGGGATATCAACCTCTTCCCTGATGACAAGACTTCGTTCACTGACTTCGCTGTGGAGAAGTCTCCACGGACCATGGACGAGAAGTATGCGGTCGCCGTTTATTGGATACTGCGGGTGGCGGAACTCCCTACTGCCACGGTTGCTCAGGTTGTCTCGTGCTTCATCGCGGCTGATTGGAGCCTTCCCAGCCAGGTCGCGAACGCTGCTTCGCAGTCGCGCAAGGCGGGTTACCTGAGTAGCGCGAAGGCCGAAGACCTACAGCTGACCTCGATCGGGATCAACCTCGTGAACAAGCAGCTGCCTCGTCCGGTTACCAAGTAGGGCACGAGGGGTGACTGGTCTCGCGGTCTAATGGGGCCACTCCACCACGAGAGTGTCGCGCGGATGCCCGCTGATCGATCCGCCGAGGTCGCTCTCGAACCCAGGCGGGTTGACAATCGTGTTGGCGAGGTCATAGACAACGAACACCAAGCGGTGCACGTAGGGGCGCTTCAGGTAGGTCTCGTTGTCATGAATGATCTCCTTCGACACCTGGGTGTTCTTTCGTCCCGGGTAGGTCACCTTCACCTCGACCGCTGTCTGAACCTCCGGAAGCACGAAGTCGGGTGTCGACGGAGCCCCTCCGTGGCTCAGCGCGCTCCTCGGGACGCACATCGTCGTAGACAAACCGGAGCGCCATTTCCGCTGAGTCTTGAAGGTCGTACTCCGACTTCATCAGTAGTGACGTCTGGTCGGTCCTTCGCACTCCGACCAATGGTTTCGGTGATGCTGGCACCCGCCGAAGGCTTGAGAGTTGGCGCTCGTGCGTGGGCGGCGCTTGTCACGTCGTATCGGGCCGAACGAATCCTGGGACTAGGGCGGGTGCAGCGGTCGGGATCGGTGCCGGCGGAGCGGTGAGTGTCGTGACTGGGCCGGGTACAGGCGACGACATCCGCCGGACGGCCAAGGCACGGCGACATGCTCGACGCCGCCCGCTCCGGCGACGTCGCCCGGTATCGCCAGGCCGTCATCGAGCACTACCAGCCGCTGCAGCGGGTGCTGGCGACCGCGGAGGACGTGCGGGCCTGAGCCCGGAAGTCGGTAGTCTGACTTTCCCACCCACGGAAAGAGGACCCGCATGTCCGTTGGACTGCTCGCCGTCGTCGACGACATCCTGAGCGCCGCGATGAAGGCGTCGGCGAAGGCTGCGGGAGTCGTCATCGACGACGCCGCCGTGACGCCGCAGTACGTGCAGGGCATCACGCCGGCCCGCGAACTCCCCGTGGTCGGCAAGATCGCCCTCGGGTCGCTGGTGAACAAGTTCGTCATCATCATCCCCATCGCGCTACTGCTCACGGCGTTCGCGCCGTGGGTGCTCCCCTACCTGCTGATCCTCGGCGGCTCGTACCTGTGCTTCGAGGGGGCGGAGAAGGTGCTCGAGTGGTTCGGGGTGCAGCACGGCCATGCGGACGAGGGTGCCCGCGACGAGAGGAAGCTCGTGCTCGGCGCCGTCCGCACCGACCTCATCCTCTCGACCGAGATCATGCTCATCTCCCTCGCCAGCCTCGACAAGGGGCTCGGCATCTGGTCCACCCTGGCGATCCTCGCCGTGATCGCGCTGGTCATGACCGTCGCGGTGTACGGCGCCGTGGCGCTCCTGGTGAAGATCGACGACATCGGCCTGAAGATGGCGAAGAACCCCGTGCAGCGCGTGCGGCACACCGGCACGCGTATCGTCCGGTCGATGCCCGCGGTCTTCCGCTTCATCAGCGTGCTCGGCACCGTCGCGATGCTCTGGGTCGGCGGGCACCTCGTCCTCATCAACCTCGGCGAGGTCGGGCTGCACGCGCCGGCCGACGTGCTCCATGCGGTCGAGCACGCGCTGGAGCCCCTCGGCGGCTTCGTGGTGTGGGTGGTCGACACCATCATCTCCGCCATCGCCGGTCTCATCTGGGGTCTCGTGATCGTCGGCGCCGTCCTCGGCATCGCGAAGGTCTTCGGCAAGAAGCCGAGCTTCCACGAGGGCGAGGCCTCCCCCGCCGACATCCACGTCTGACGATGACCGCCGTGCACCTCAGGGCCGCCGAGAGCGACGACCTCGACACGATCACCGAGATCCACAACCACGCCGTCCTGCACACGACCGCGATCTGGAACGAGGAGGCGGTGGATCGCGCCGACCGGGAAGCCTGGCTCGCCGACCGGACCGCGCGCGGCTACCCCGTGATCGTCGCCGCCGACGACAGCGGGGTGGTGGGCTATGCGTCCTACGCCCAGTGGCGCCCGCACAGCGGCTACCGCCTGACCGTCGAGCACTCCGTCTACGTGCGCGGCGATCAGCGCGGACGCGGCATCGGCACGCTCCTCATGACAGAGCTCATCGCCCGGGCTCGGGCAGCCGGGATGCACGTGATGATCGGCGGGGTGGAGAGCGGCAACACCGCCTCCATCGCCCTGCACGAACGCCTCGGGTTCCGCGAGGTGGGTCGCATGCCGCAGGTCGGTGCGAAGTTCGGCCGCTGGCTCGACCTCAGCATGCTGCAGCTCGTGCTCGACGACCGCCCCACCCCCGACGCGGCGCTCTAGCGATGGGCTTCCTGCAGTGGCTCGTCGACGCCTTCTCCTCGTCCTGGGTGCTGCCTGGCGGGCAGACCCTCCTGGTGCGGGAGGTCGTCGGGAACGCGTTCGGACTCGCGAGCGCCCTCGGCGGCATGCGGCGCAAGGTCTGGGCGTGGCCGGTCGGCATCGTCGGCAACCTCCTGCTGCTCACGGTGTTCCTCGGATCCGCGCTGAGCCCCGACCCGTCGCTCCCGCATCTCCTCGGTCAGGCCGGGCGGCAGATCATGTTCATCGCCGTCGCGATCTACGGGTGGATCCGCTGGCGGAATGCCGACGGCGGTCGCATCGTGCCGCGGTGGGCGCCGGCCGGGGCCCGCGTCGGTCTGGTCGTCGTCCTCGTCGTCGGGACCGTGGCGCTCACCCCCCTGTTCCGTGCCCTCGGTTCGTGGGAACCGGTCTGGGCCGACGCCTGGACCTTCGTCGGGTCACTGCTCGCGACCTACGGCATGGCGAAGGGCTGGACCGAGTTCTGGCTCATCTGGATCGCCGTGGACGTGGTGGGGGTGCCGCTGCTGTTCAGCTCCGGCTACTACGCGACCGGCCTCATGTACGTCTTTTACGGCGTGTTCACGGCGGTCGGGTTCGTGATCTGGTGGCGAGCGCAGCGACAGGCCGCGCGCCCGATCGAGATCCTCCCTCCCGACCCGAGCCCCCGCCGTCCGGACGACGAGGCCTGACCGGCGTCGCGATTGTTTCGGTGCGTGTCGCCGTCGCTCGCCCCGATGCCGCCCGGTCCCGTTTCATGGGGGCATGACCCGGCAGATCCGTTTCAACGCCTTCGACATGAACTGCGTCGCCCATCAGTCGTCCGGCCTGTGGCGGCACCCCGACGACCGGTCGCGCCAGTACAACACGATCTCGTACTGGACCGACCTGGCGAAGCTGCTGGAGAGCGCGACCTTCGACGGCATCTTCATCGCCGACGTCCTGGGCACCTACGACGTCTACGGCGGCACGAACGAGGCCGCCATCCGCAACGGCGCCCAGGTGCCGGTGAACGACCCGATCCTCCTTGTCAGCGCGATGGCCGCGGTGACCGAGCATCTCGGCTTCGGCGTCACGGCCGGCACCGCGTTCGAGCACCCCTACCCGTTCGCTCGACGACTCAGCACGCTCGATCACCTCACCCAGGGCCGCGTCGGCTGGAACGTCGTGACCGGCTATCTGCCCAGCGCCGCCCGGAACATGGGGCAGGAGGACCAGCTCGCGCATGACGACCGCTACGACCACGCGGACGAGTACGTCGAGGTGCTCTACAAGCTCTGGGAGGGGTCGTGGGAGGACGACGCGGTGGTGGAGGACCGCGAGCGCGGCATCTTCACCGACCCGTCGAAGGTGCACCCGATCCGGCACGAGGGGAAGCACTTCTCCGTGCCCGGCATCCACATCTCGGAGCCGTCGCCGCAGCGCACTCCGGTGATCTACCAGGCCGGCGCCAGCCCGCGCGGGGTGCGGTTCGCGGCGGAGAACGCCGAGGCCATCTTCGTCGCGGCGCCGTCGAAGGAGGTGCTCGCCGGCACCGTGAAGCGCATCCGCGACGCTCTCGAGGCGGCGGGGCGCGACCGGTACGACGCCCGGATCTACACCCTGCTCACTGTCATCACCGCCGCGACGAGCGAGGAGGCGGCTGCGAAGCACGCCGAGTACCTCTCCTACGCGAGCCCGGAGGGGGCGCTCACCTTCATGTCGGGGTGGATGGGCGTCGACCTGTCGCAGTACGCCGAGGACGAGCCGGTGGGGAACGTCGAGTCGAACGCGATCCAGTCGGTGCTGCAGCACCTCAAGGAGGAGGCCGACCTCGGTCGCGAGTGGACGGTGGGCGACTTCGGCCGCCACAACGCGATCGGCGGGCTCGGCCCGACGATCGTCGGCTCCGGGGTCGAGATCGCCGACGAGCTGCAGTCGTGGGTCGAGGAGACCGACATCGACGGCTTCAATCTCGCGTACGCCGTCACCCCCGGCACCTGGCAGGACGTCATCGAGCACGTCATCCCGGTGCTGCGCGAGCGCGGCGCCTACCCCGAGGAGTACGTGGCCGGCACGCTCCGCCACAAGCTGCACGGCCGCGGCGACCGGGTCCAGCCCACGCACCGCGCCGCCCAGTACCGCCTCTGACCCCGTTCGAATCGCCCGCTTTGCTGCAAATCCGGTCGGTTTGGCGCAAAGTGGGCGATTCGAAGGCAGGTCAGTCGGCGTCGCGGGTGAAGAGGCTCCGCAGCACGAGGAAGACCACCACGGCGACGACCGCGACGATGGCGAGCTTCGCGATGAACCAGAGCACCGAGAACAGCGCGCTGACGATCCACCACGCGATCACGACGGCGAGGATGACGCCGAGGACGGTCCAGATGTTCTTGGTCATGCCTCCAGCCTACGGAGTCGCGGCGGCCGGGATCTCCTCCAGCGACCGGTAGACAGGCAGCCCCCGCTCGCGGGCGATGGCGACATCCTGGTCCGCGCCCCCGGATTCCCCCGGCAGCCGCAGCACCGCATCGCAGTGCTGGAGGAGGCGGTGCGCGGTCTCGTACATCACGTCGCCGGTCTCCACTTCGGCCGCGTCGAGGGTGCGGAGGATGGGCAGAGCGGCCCACTCCCCGATCATCGGCACGTGTCCGAGGCGGAAGATCGGACCGGACGCCTCCTCCAGACGCGCGAGATTGCGGGCGATCAGGGCGGGGTCACCGTTCGTGCCGGAACGGTAGGGACCGGCGATCAGGATCAGGAGTGGTTTCGTCATGCCGATGACTGTAGTCTGAATCGTGCATAAACGTGCAACTTCGTGAGGAAACCGTATGCTCGCTGCTCAGCGCAAAGACCACCTGCTCGCCGTGCTCGCCCGCGAGGGACGGGTCGTGGCGAAGGCTGCGGCCGATGACCTCGGAGTATCGGAAGACGCCATCCGCCGCGACCTCCGCGAGCTCGCCGAGGAGGGCAGGCTCCAGCGCGTGTACGGCGGCGCGCTGCCCGTCGCCGCTGCCGATCGCCCGGTGCGCGAGCGCCACGACCTGGCGACCGAGAGCAAGGAGCGGGTCGCCCGCCAGGCCGTCACGACCATCCGCCCCGGATCGACGATCGTGCTGGATGCCGGAACCACCACGCTCGCGATGGCGCGACTGCTGCCCTCCGGCACCGGCGTCACGGTCATCACCCCGAGTCCCGCCATCGCCCTGGCCGTCGCCGAGCACTCGGATGCGCGCGTGATCATGATCGGCGGCGAGCTCGCCCGGCACTCTCTCGTCGCCGGAGGGGGACTCGCGATGGAGGCGATCCAGCACCTCGCTGCCGACGTGTTCTTCGTCGGGGTCACGGGTGTCGACCCGCGTCACGGCCTCACGACGGGCGAGCTCGACGATGCCGTCACCAAGCGGGCGATCGCCTCCCGATGTGCCGCGACGATCGTGCTCGCGAGCGACGAGAAGATCGGCGCCGCCTCGCGCTACCCGGTGCTGCCGTTCGAGGCGGTCGCCGCGGTCATCACCGACCCCCTCGACGAGAATCCGCTGATCCCCGAGGTCCTGGCGCAGATCCCGGCGGGGGCGTGAGCGAGGATCCCTCCTCCGCGAGGCGTTCGGTGAGCAGGTCGTGCAGGTGACCTGCCGCCGCGAGAAGCGCCACGCTACGGCGCGTGAGGTCAGCCAGCCGCTCCGCGAGGATGCGCTGCACGTCTTCGGTGTCACCATGCACTCGCACCTCGTCGATGATCCGGGATACCGCGGGGATGCCGTAGCCGCCCGAGCGCAGGGCGGCGGCGATCCGCGCCTCGGTGATCGCGAGGGAGTCATAGGAGCGGACCGATCCCGCGCGACGAAGGGGGCGCACGAGCCCTTCTCGCTCCCAGTGCCGAAGTGCGGAGGAACGGACGCCGAGCGCCTGGGCGAGTTCGCCGATGGCCATCGCATCGTCCTCGACGAACGGATCGTCGGCCTCCGCCACGGCGTCCTCGAGTCCGCGCAGGGCCGCGCGCACCCGTGAGCGATCGAGGGCGACGTCCGCGTGCAGGGCGTCGATCCGCTCCGCCGCGTGCTCGACCGATCCGCCGATGAGAGCGGGCATCAGTCGACGCGCGGGCACCGGACCGAGCGCCGCCGCCAACGCGCGATAGGCACGCAGCGCCAGGGCATGCGGCGTCCGATACCGCCGGTACCCGTTCGCGCCGCGCTCCGCGGCGGGGAGGACGCCGAGGCGCTCGAGGTCGCGCACCTGCTGCGTCGAGTAGTCGGCCAGCCGGCCGAGCGCCGCCGTCGTCATCACCTGCTCTTGAGGGTTCTGCACACTCCTCCTCGTCTTTCCGGTCCTTGAGTCCACATAAGCACGTCAGCCTCAGCATTGAAGGATGGAAATGCAGGAGATCATCGCAGAGGTCCGTTCGTTCGACGGCGTGCTCGTCATCGCCCCGGAGGCGGGCAGCGACTTCCCCGAACTGTCATGGGGAGACGCGTACTTCTACCACGCGCCCGACGGCCGGATGCCCGAGCGCACTCAGCCGTACGGGACGATCATCACGAAGGACTATCCCGACGACACGTCCTCCGCGCTGGACGCTCCAGGGCGCTTCCGGGTGAACATCCACGTCGGACGCGAGCGCGCGGAGTCGATCATCGCGGCGGCGTCTCTCACAGGCGACGACACCGACCCGACGGCGGTCGACGTCTTCCGCCCTCACCCCCTGTACGGCACCGCCGGCTGGGTGTGCGTCATCGACCCCGCAGAGGCGACGGAGGGTGCCGTGCTCGCCCTTCTCCGCGAGGCGCACGAGGCGGCACGTGCGCGCACCGGACGACGGGCGAGATGAGTCCCGTGTCGACTTCTCAGGGCATGACCGAGTCCGACCGTCGGATCGTCGCGGCGTGGGCGGCCGACTGCGCCGAGCGCGTGCTCCCGCTGTTCGAGAGGGAGGCCCCGGACGACGACCGTGCGCGTGATGCCATCGCCAGGACGCGCGCCTTCGCCCGTGGCGAGCTCGCGGCTGCGGGCGAGATCCGTCGTCGCTTCGTCGCGGGCAGGGCTGCCCGCAGCGCCGTGACACCTGCCGGCACCGCGGCCGCTCGCTCCGCGGCACAGGCCGCCGGGGTCGCGCACATGGGTGCGCATGCTCTCGGGGCAGCCGCCTACGCCGCGCGAGCTGTCGAGCTGGCGCACCCGGACGCCCCCGACGCCCGCGCCGCAGAGGTGCGCTGGCAACTCGCGCACCTCTCCCCCGAGGCCGCTGCGGCCCTGCGCACCCTCGCGCCCCTGGGCACCGACCCCGCCGGCCCGCTCGGCCCCGGGCTCCTCTCCTCCGGCCCCCTCGGCGAGGTGATCCGCGGCCTGCAGGCACACCTCTCGTCCGCCGTCGATTGAGTCCCTCTTCGAATCGCGCAACTGGCTGTATCTGAGCTGCAGATGGAACCAGTTGCGCGATTCGAAAGCGGCCCGACGGCTTCAGCCCCGATTCAGCGTCGACCCGCCACACTGGGGGGATGCGGATCCTGGTGGTGGACGACGAGGTGCGTCTGGCCGAGGGCGTGCGCCGCGGACTCGAGGCGGAGGGCTTCGCGGTCGACGTCGCCCACAACGGCATCGACGGCCTGTGGCGGGCCCGCGAGACCCGGTACGACGCCATCGTGCTCGACCTGATGATGCCCGGCATGAGCGGGTGGAAGGTCTGCGAGGCCCTGCGCGCCGAGGAGAACTGGACCCCCGTGCTGATGCTCACCGCCAAGGACGGCGAGTGGGATCAGGTGGAGGCGCTGGAGAGCGGCGCCGACGACTACGTCACCAAGCCCTTCTCGTTCGCGATCCTCGTGGCCCGACTCCGGGCACTCGTGCGCCGCGGCGCCGTGGCGCGACCGACGATCCTCGAGGCCGGCGACCTGCGACTGGATCCCGCGGGACACCACGTCTGGCGCGGCGAGACCCCGATCAGCCTGACGGCCCGCGAGTTCGCTGTGCTCGAGCACCTGATGCGCCATCGGGGCCAGGTGCTGTCGAAGCGCGACCTCCTCGCCGGCGTCTGGGACGACGACTTCGACGGCGACCCGAACATCGTCGAGGTCTACATCGGGCACCTCCGCCGCAAGGTCGACAAGCCGTTCGGGCGCGAGGCGATCGAGACCATCCGCGGTGCGGGCTACCGGCTGGCGGCGAACGGTGGCTAGGCGGCTCTGGCGGTCCGTCCGCGGCCGGACGACCCTGGGTGCCACCCTGGTCGTCGCGGTCGCGCTGCTCCTCGGTGCCTTCTCCTTCTACGGGGTGCTGAGCGCGAGCATCCATGGCAGCACCGAACGCGCGGCGGAGCAGCGGCTGGAGGAGCTCGTCAGCCGGTTCGACGGTCCGGGCCGACGTGGCCCCGACCAGCTCGACGACGACCTCGTGCAGCTGCTCGGACGAGACGGATCGGTGCGAGCGTCCAGCGAGGAGGCTGCCGATGCGCTCGGCGCCACCCCGCTGCCCGTCGACGACGATCCGCAGGTGGTCCGCATCGACGGGGAACCCATGGTCGTGGTGTCCGACGACGTCGAGGGCGACCAGACCCTCGTCCTGGCGGTGCCGATGGACGAGGACGCGGAGACCCTGGCCACCGTGGCGACGCTGCTCGTGATCGCCGTCCCCGCACTGCTGCTGCTCGTGGCCGTCACGACCTGGCTCGTCACCGGGCGCGCCCTGCGCCCGGTGACCCGCATCCGTCAGGAGGTCGAGGGCATCACCGCTGAGCGCCTCGATCACCGGGTGCCGGTCCCCGACACCGCGGACGAGATCCACTCCCTCGCCGTGACGATGAACGGGATGCTCGACCGGCTCGACGCGGCGGCGACCGCGCAGCGCCGCTTCGTCTCCGACGCCTCGCACGAACTGCGGTCTCCCCTGGCGACGATCCGTCAACACGCGGAGCTCGCCCAGGCGCACCCGGAGGTGACGAGCATCGACGAGCTCGCCGAGGTGGTGGCCGAGGAGGGGCTGCGACTGCAGGGCATCGTGGAGTCGCTGCTGCTCCTCGCCCGCCTCGACGAGGGTGTCACCGGGAGCACGGAACCGGTGGATCTGGACGACCTCGCCCTCGCGGAGGTGCGCCGGCTGCGGGCCGCCGGGCTCGACGTCGACGGGTCCGGCATCCGCGCGGCCCGCACTGCCGGCGATCCCCGCCTGCTGGGCCAGCTGCTGCGGAACCTCGCGGACAACGCCGCCCGGCACAGCAACGGCCGCGTGGCGATCGGGGTGGAGTCACGGCCGCAGCACGTCGTCCTCACGGTCGAAGATGACGGCTCCGGCATCCCGCCGGAGGAGCGGGACCGCATCTTCGAGCGCTTCGTCCGGCTCGACGAGGCCCGCAGCCGCGACGCGGGAGGCAGCGGGCTCGGTCTCGCGATCGCCCAGGGCATCGCCACCGCCGCCCACGGCGCGATCGCGGTGGACGCCTCCCGGTGGGGTGGCGCCCGCTTCACCGTCACCCTCCCCCTGGCCGGCCCTCTCTCCTGACCCCTCGCCCGAGCACAGCTTCGGAGATCCCCCACGACACCCCGGTCATGGCCTCCGCCAGACGGCGTGTCGTCGCCGAGCTCCGAAATCGTGCCCGGGATATCGGTTCCTGAACGGGGCTTCAGGAGGCTTCAGGGTGGCTCCAGCGGCGTCGGGAGACCATCGAGACATGAACGACAAGACTCCTGCTTCCGACCAGAACCCCACGCCGGACGAGAACCGCGCCTCCGGACCGGACTCGGCATCCGCCGTCCCGAACGCGGGCCAGGACCACACCGCCGGACAGGGCTCCCCCGCCGGCCCCGGCACGAACGCGAACGCCGACGACCCGACGGTGCCGGTCGCGCCGACCACCGATCCTGCCGCGACCCCGAACGGAGCACCGGAGGCACCGGCCGCCGCAGCGACCCCCACCAAGCCCGGACGCAAGCGTGCACTCCTGATCGGCGGCGGGATCGCGGCCGCGGTGCTGCTCGCCGGCGGAGGCGTGGCAGTAGGTGCCGCGATCGGCGACGAGTTCGGTGACGACGACGACCGTCCCGCCATGGAGGGCCCCCGACACGAGGGCGACCACGGCCCGCGCGGAGACCACCGCGGCGACGACGAGGCGCGCCCGAGCGGAGACCGGGGCGACCGCGGTCCGGTGACCGGCATCGGTACCGACGACGTCGACGAGCTCCTCGCGATCGCCGCCGCCGCCCAGGACGCCGCGGAGGGCGAGGTCACCTCGATCGACGCGAAGCGCGACGGGACGTGGGAGGTGCAGCTCACCACGTCCGCCGGGGACGAGACCGAGGTGCGCGTCGACGACGAGCTCGCCGCGACCGTGGTGTCGACAGACGCTGCGGACGGCGACGACCAGGGTCCGACTCTCACGCTCGACGAGGAGACCATCCGCACGCTCGTCGATGCCGCTCTCGCCGAGGCCGAAGGGATGATCACCGACCTCGACGTGGACTCCGACGACGTGAGCCCCTACGACGCCTCCGTCCTGACGACGGACAACCGCTCGATCGACATCTCCTTCGATGCCTCGTTCGCGGTGGTGGGCACCGACATCGACGAGTGACGGTCGGCCCGACGGCTAGCATGCAAGGATGACGAACTCCGATCCGATCGACGAGGTCTCCATCGGCGGCGAGGTCATCCGCCTCGGGCAGTTCCTCAAGTTCGCGGGCCTGCTCGATTCGGGCGGCGACGCGAAAGAGGTCATAATCGACGGCTACGTCACCGTGAACGGCGACGTGGACCGGCGCCGCGGGCGTCAGCTCCGCGATGGCGATGTGGTGACCTTCGAGGGCCGGGCGGTGCGCGTCCGGCCCTGACTCGGCACCGCGGAGCCGTCCTCCTCCTGGCCCCGATTCCGCGCCTCGCTCACGAGCACGGCGGTCACCCCGGCCCCGCACAGCGCGAACCCGCCGAGCGTGATCGCGGTGAGGGGCTCGCCGAGCAGCAGCGCCCCGCCGATCGCGGTCGCCGGGGCGACGAGGAAGAGCAGGGCCTGCAGCGCGGTGATGCCGACCCGGCGCAGCAGCCACCAGTACAGTCCGTAGGCGCCGAGCGTAGGGAAGACCGCGGTCAGGACCACGGCGATCCAGAACGACGGTCGCGCCGGCGGCACGAGTGCCCCGGCGAGCGCGCCGATGACGAGGAGCAGCACGGCGGTCACGCTCACGTGGATGGTCAGGGTCAGCAGCACCCCCGTGCGCACGGCGGTCCGCCGCTGCACCAGCGTGCCGATCACGAGGCAGACCATTGCCGCCGCCGGAAGCAGGTAGGCGACGAGCGGCGCGGAGCCGGCGCCGAACTGCGACTGGACGACGAGCAGCACCCCCACTGCCCCGATCACCAGCCCCGCGACCTGAGCGCCGCGCACGCGGATGCCCAGCACCGGACCGACCAGCACGGCGACGAGCAGCGGCTGGACGGCATCGATCAGCGCGACGGTGCCGGTGGCGATGCCCGCGGCGACGGCGGCGTATACAGCGGCGCAGTATCCGAACTGGGCGAGCGATCCGATGAGCGCCTGGACGCCGAGTTCGCGACCGGTCATCCCCCTCGCTGCACCGGACACCGCGACGAGGATCACCAGCACGACGGCGAGCGGCGTGAACCGCCAGACCAGAAGCGTCAGCGGGTCGACGTCCGCGGTGGCGACCGCGGGGATGAGGAATCCCGAGCCCCACGTGAGGACGAAAGCCACCGCGGCCCCGACGGTGAGGAGGCGCCCGAGTATACCGATCTGTTTACTCATCCGCCCACTATACAGGTTGGTATACTCGGCGCATGTCGATCCCCGTCCCGGAACTCCCCCCGTTGACCCCGGGAGCACGCCGTGTGCTCGATGCCGCCTCCGACCTCTTCTACGAGCGCGGCATCCACGCCATCGGAGTCGACACCATCGCCGCGGCCGCCGGCGTCACGAAGAAGACGCTGTACGACCGCTTCGGATCGAAGGAAGCGCTCGTCGTGTCGTACCTGCAGCACCGGGACGCCCGCTGGCGCGATCACGTCGCGGCCCACCTCGCGCGGGTGCCGGAGCCGGGGCCTGCCCGTGTGCTCGCGATCTTCGACGCAGCCCTAGCCTGGGTGCCCGACAACAGCACCAAGGGATGCAGCGCCATCAACGCGCGTGCCGAGATCGACGGCGCCGGGGATGCCCCGCTGGTGCTCGCCGAGGCCCGTCGCGAGAAGGAGTGGCTGCTCGCGGTCTTCGCAGAGCTCTGCGATGAGGCGGGCTTCCGCGATCCGGAACGGCTCGCGGAGACGCTCATGCTCCTCTATGAAGGGGCCATCGTCACCGTCGGCATGGGGACGTTCACCGAACCGTTCGTCACCGCTCGCGACAGTGCACGGCGGATCCTGGAGTCCACACCGTCCGACGCGTCCTAGACGTCGGTCGTCGGCAAGGACGCGCGCGGCGGCAGCACAGCGCGCACCGTGACCACGAGAAGGGCCACGAGCAGCACGACCATCGTCGCGTCCGCGACGATGTAGGCGTAGTGCGCGCCATCGGTTCCCGGAGCCTCCTGCCCTGCGATGACGAGGTCGCTGCGCCGGTTGAGGATCGGGCGGATGACGACCACCTCGACGAGGAACACCAGCCAGAGCCCGCCGAGCAGCAGCGCCGAGGGACGTCCGGCCCTGGCGCGGATGCTGACCGCCGTCAACACGAGGAGCACCGCTCCCGCGAGGACATTGAGGGCGGTGAAGACGAGGCGACCGATGCCGAGCCCCAGCGGGATCGTGATTCCGGGAGCCAGGAACTTCAACGGCGCCTCCAGGAACGAGATCGCGACGATCGCCCCGAGCAGGAATGCGGGCAGGAGCAGGCGCAGCGCGGTCACCGTGCGTCCACCCGTCATGGCCTCAGGCTAACCGGACCGGTCGCCGCCGTCGCCAGACCTGGCCGTGGAAATCGACCCCTCATCCGGCATCCCGGGGATAATGGGTAACATGCCACGTCCTACCGACGCCTACCGCGGACTCATGCAGAGCAGTCGGCTGCGAGTTCTCGCCGCTTTGATGGACTCTCCCGGGATCGGGCTCGCCGAGCTGTCCCTCCGCATGGGCCTCCACGTGAACACGCTGCGCGACCACCTGCGCGTGCTCGAAGGCGAGGGCCTCGCCCGGTCCGAGGTCGAGCACACCGGTCGACGCGGACGGCCGCGGCTGCGCTTCTCCCCCGTGTTGCCGAGCGAGCCGAATGAGATCGAGGAGCGGCGGGTCCAGGAGGCGATCCGTCACGGCGACCTCATGCGCGCGGTGCTCCCGGCGACGCGATCCGGGCTCCCGGAGGCCGCGACGCATCAGCTCGACGCGCTGTTCCACCACCTCGACGACGTGGGCCTGCAGCCCGACATCGACGAGAAGGCGATGACCGTCGACCTCTCCCCCTGCCGCTTCCACACGCTGCTGACCGATGACCAGACCGTGGTCTGCCGGGTGCACGAGGAGCTCATGAAGTCGGTGCTGGCGAGAGTGGGCGGCCCCGTGGAGATCGAACGCGTGATCCCGTTCACGAGCGCGCACTCCTGCCACGTCCGGCTCAGCCTCCGCGAGGAGTCGGCGTCCGACATGGGACGCTGACGCCGCGGCTCAGTTGAAGTCGCCGCCCGGGGCCATGTCGGCGAACCGGGAGTAGTGCCCCTGGAAGGCGACCGTGATGGTCGCGGTCGGACCGTTACGGTGCTTGGCCACGATGAGGTCGGCCTCGCCGGGACGGACGTCCTTGTCATAGACCGAGTCGCGGTGCAGCAGGATGACCATGTCGGCGTCCTGCTCGATCGATCCGGACTCTCGCAGGTCGCTGATGGCGGGCTTCTTGTCCTGGCGCTGCTCAGGACCACGGTTCAGCTGCGACAGCGCGATGACCGGCACCTGCAGCTCCTTGGCGATGAGCTTGAGACTTCGGGAGAACTCCGAGACCTCCTGCTGACGGGACTCGACGCGCTTACCCGACGTCATGAGCTGGAGGTAGTCGATGATGACCATCCGCAGACCGGCCCGCTGCTTCAGCCGCCGGCACTTCGCTCGGATCTCGACGAGCGTCATGTTCGGGCTGTCGTCGATGTAGAGCGGGGCGTCGTTGATGCGGCCGCGGGTGGCGGCGACCGTCGTCCAGTCCCGCGGGTCGAGCGTTCCCTTGCGCATGTTCTGCAGCGGGATCGCCCCCTCCGCGCTGAGCAGACGCATCGCGATCTCGCTTTTTCCCATCTCGAGGGAGAAGAAGATCGAGGGGAAGTCGTGGCCGATCGAGGCCGCACGGGCGAAGTCGAGGGCGAGCGTGGACTTTCCCATCGCGGGTCGCGCGGCGACGACGATCATCTGGCCGCCGTGCAGGCCGTTGGTGAGCTCGTCGAGTTCGCGGAAGCCGGTGGGGATGCCGGTCATGGAGCCGTCGCGGCCGTTGGCGGCCTCGATCTCCTCGACGGCGGCATCGACCGCGACGGTGAGCGGTACGTAGTCCTCGGCCGTCTCCGAGCCGGTGACCGAGTAGATCTCCGCCTGCGCGTTGTTGACGATGTCGGTCGCGTCGCCCTGGCCGTCGTAGCCGAGCTGGACGATGCGCGTCCCGGCGTCGACGAGGCGGCGGAGGATCGCTCGCTCGGAGACGATGCCCGCGTAGTAGCCGGCGTTGGCCGCGGTCGGGACGATCGACGTAAGGGTGTGCAGGTAGTCCGCGCCGCCCGCCTTGTTCAGCTCACCGGTCTTGATGAGCTCGTCGGTGACGGCGACGACGTCGGTCGGCTCACCGTGGGAGTAGAGGGAGAGGATGGCCTCGAAGATGAGCTCGTGCTTCGGGATGTAGAAGTCGGCGCCCTTGAGCGTCTCGATCACATCGGCGACGGCGTCCTTCGACAGGAGCATGCCGCCCAGGGCGCTCTGCTCGGCGAGGAGGTCGTGCGGAGGGGTGCGCTCGGGCGGACGCTGCCCTCCCAGGCGCTCCGCGGAGATGTCGGCGATCGACACTGTGTTCCCTTCGATGCGACGGTTCTGAGGCGGGCCCCTGGCACGCATCCGCGGATGCCGGTGCGGGGGACCGCGGCCGCGCGGCGGCCATCCCCAGACAAGCAGGTGCCCCCGACATTCGGTCGCTCGACCACGCTATGAGCCGTCTCCACACGGTGCAACACGGCCTGTGGATAACCATGTGGACAGCGTGCGGACAATCTCGGAGTGTCTGTGCAGAACGGGTGTGGATAACCCGGTGGACGGTGTGAACAGCCAAGTTTTTTCTCGCGGTTGACCAGGCGAAAAACGTTTCCCCAGCCTGTGGATGAAAACGAGTTTAAATTGCGCGTTGAAGGTTTCGCCTCGGGAGGGGGCATGTGTAGAACCTGGGGAAAGTCAAGCCGGAAATCCGCCGGGCGCGTCACGATCTGACACGAGACGAATCGGATGTAAACGCCCCTGGACAGAGAAGGGGTGCGCGAGTATTGTGCCTCCCATCGACACACCCGTAGACCTTTCGGAGGGGGAGGACCACGTGGACGCTCGGACCACCCGACGCGGCGTACCCCACGCCGTCCTCTGGGGTGGCATCGGCGTGCTCGCCTGGGCGGCCCTGACCGTCCTCACCGGCGGCGGCTCCGCGCATGCGGCTGAGGAGCCGAAGGGTCCGCTCGACGGCCTCACCTCGGTCGTGTCGGAGACCGTCACCGCCGTGACGAAGCCGGTCGTGAACAACGTCGTGGCTCCGGTGGTGAAGCAGGTGGCGACGCCGGTGGTCCAGGAGGTCGTCGCCCCCGTCGTGCAGGAGGTCGTCGCTCCCGTCGTGACCCACACCGTCGCTCCCGTGCAGGAGGCGGCTCCCGCCATCGTCGAGACGGTGACCGAGACGGTGACGCAGGTCCCCGTCGTCGGAGACACCGCGGCCCCGGTGCTCGAGGCGGTCGCCGAGACCACCGAGACGGTCATCGAGCCCGCCACCGATCTGCTCGGCTCTGCACCGGTCTCGCAGATCACGGCGCCCGTGCTCGACCTTGTCGGCGGTCTCCCGCTGGTCGGCGGCATCGTCGTCGACTCGGGTGCCATCGACCTGGTCGAGAACGTCGTCGGCGTCGTCGACGACACGTCCGGCCTGGTCGGCGGCGTCGTGGAAGAGACCGTTCCGCCGGTCGTCGACGTGCTCACGCCACAAGAGCCGGCCGCACCGCAGACACCGGAGGGCTCCCTCCCCGCGGGTGTGACCACGGCGCGCGAGGACATCGCCGCGCTTCCCGAGCCTGCTCGCGCACCGTCGGCCTCGCCGAGCACGGGCCAGGACTCTGTGCTCCATACCGTGGCTTCCTTCGCAGGTCCGGTCTCCGCACCCGACTCCTCGGACGCCGGTGCCGGTGACACCGCTCCGGTGCCGTTCGATGCTCCTCCGGCCGCTCCGGCCGCCCCCGCCTCTTCCTCCGCCACCTCGGCCGGAGGTTCCGCCAGCGCCCCCGCTCGCCTCAGCGAGATCGGCGCGACCCCGCTCCGTGCCTGGGAGCGGGCCGCCGGCGCACGGGACGACGCCCTTCCGGGCGCACCCGTCGCCGACACCGACGTCTCGCCTGACTGACGGACTGTCGCGTCATCCCGCCGGGATGACAGATGCCGTGCTGCGCGCGCACTTCCTCGCGCGCATCCCATCAGACAGACCAGTCACGTCAGGAGAACCATCATGCGTACCTACGCGAAGCGCGTCCTCTGGGGCACGCTCATCGCCGGCGGGATCACCCTGCTCGGCGCGACGGCCGCCAATGCGGCCGAGACATCCGGAGACGACGGCTTGCTCTCCGGCACCCAGGCAGTAGCGCCCATCACCGCCCCGATCACGGTCATCGACAACGCGATCTCCGTGCTCGGCGACGCGGCATCCACCGCGCCGGCTCCGGCCCCGGCTCCCGCCCCTGCTCCGGCTCCCGCACCGGCGTCCGCCCCCGCTCCGCAGACGAGCGGCGAGGAGGGCACCGTATCCGGCACCCAAGCCGTGGTGACCGTGAACCTCCCCGTCACGGTGACGGACAACGCCATCAGTCTCACCGAAGACTCCACGACCAGCACCCCGGCCGCCGCTCCTCCCCAGAGCGCGGCTCCCCAGGCCCCTGACGCGGCCGGGGTGCTCTCCCTCGACACGGACGGCCTGGATGGCGTGCTCTCGGGCACGCAGGCTCTGGTGGCGGTCAACGCCCCGGTGACCGTGTCCGACAACGCCATCTCGCTGCTCGGTGACTCCGAGTCGGCCGCTGAGGGAGAGAGCGCCGCAGCACCGGCGCCTGCCCCGGCGACCGGGTCGAGCACCTCGGGCGAGGACGGCACCGCGAGCGGCACCCAGGTCGTCGCCCCGGTGACGGCCCCCGTCACGGTGAGCGGCAACGCCATCTCGCTCCTCGGCGACAGCGAGGCCACCGGCACCTCCGGCGGCACCGCGGCCCCGACCGCACCCGCGGCCGGCGGGAGCACCACCGGCGGTGACGACAGCATCCTCGGGGGCACGCAGGCCGTGGCACCCGTGACGGCGCCTGTCACCGTCGGCGGCAACGCCATCTCGCTCCTCGGCGACAGCGAGGCCACCGGCACCTCCGGCGGCACCAGCCCGGCACCGGCTGCACCCGCGACCGGGTCGAGCACCTCGGGCGAGGACGGCACCGCGAGCGGCACCCAGGTCGTCGCGCCGGTGACGGCCCCGGTCACCGTCGGCGGCAACGCCATCTCGCTCCTCGGCGACAGTGAGGCCTCCGGCACCACCGGCACCACGTCCCCGACCGCACCCGCGACCGGAGGCAGCACCACCGGCGGCGACGACAGCATCCTCGGCGGCACCCAGGTGGTCGCCCCCGTGACCGCCCCCATCGGCGTCACCGGCAACGCCATCTCCGTCACCGACGACGCCACCGTCACCGGCACCACCGGCGGCACCACGTCCCCGACCGCACCCGCGACCGGAGGCAGCACCACCGGCGGCGACGACAGCGTCCTCGGCGGGACTCAGCTGGAGCTCCCGGTGACGCTTCCCATCACGATCGGCGGGAACGCAATCTCCGTCGTCGGCGAGAGCACGGTGACCGATCCCGGCACGAACCCCGGCACTGATCCCGGCACGAACCCCGGCACGGACCCGGGCACTGATCCCGGAACGGACCCGGGCACGGACCCCGGCACGAACCCCGGAACCGACCCGGGCACGGACCCCGGCACCGACCCCGGAACCGACCCCGGAGCGTACCCGGGAACGACTCCGAGCACTGGAGCCGGCATGACCAGCATGCCGTGGGCTGCGGGTGCCGCCGCGACGGGTGAGGCCACCGGCCTCGCGATGACCGGTGGTGCCTCGGCCCCGTGGCTGTGGGCCCTCGCCGCTCTCCTGCTGCTGGGAGGTGCGGGCCTGCTGCGCCGTCGCACGGCGTAGGCGCTGAGCCCCGGCGGTGGCGATGTCCTCGGGGGAGGAGACTCGCCCCCGCCGGTGCGCGGCAGCGTCCGCCCGTGCGGTGCAGCCCTCGCTGCGCTTCCTCTGCCGAGCGTGACCGTCGCGCGACGGCGGATGCCCCGTGGTCCCCCCACCGCGGGGCATCCGTGCGCCCGTTCGGCGAGGTGCGCGGGATGTGGTGGTTAGCCGAGCTCCTGGAGCTCCGCCGTCATGTCGCCGCCTGCGTCTCCGGTGTTCACCGTGCCCTTCGGCTCGAAGAGGATCGCCTGCACCTCTTCCTCGGCTTTCGGGCAATGCTCGACCCCCCGAGGAACGACGAACACGTCGTTCGGGTTCAGGACGACGTCGCGGTCGCGGAGCTGGATCGTCAGGCGCCCGCTCACCACGAAGAACAGCTCGTCGGTCTCGGGATGCGTGTGCCAGACGAACTCGCCCTGCAGCTTCACGACCTTGACGTCGTAGTCGTTGACGCTCGTCAGCCGGTGCGGCTGCCAGTGCTCGTGGATGGTGGACAGGGCCTCGTGCACATTGCGAACGTCGTCCGTCATGGCCAGCAGCCTATCCTCACGGCGGGGCGATCAACCCGTCGGCGTCGACGACGGCGGCACTGCCCGGGAAGTCCCATCGGCCGCGCTCGTCCATCCGCGATGAGCCGGCCACGGTAGAACTCCGCACCCCGGACGACGTGCGGACCGTGCCCGACCACCAGATCAGCTCCGGCGTCGACGGCCGCATGCGCGAACGCCTGCGGATCGCCCCGGTTCTCCCCGAAGCTGTGCTCGGTCCCGCCGGTGACCGCGTCGGCCTCTGGTCCCTCGGCCCGACTCGCTGCGACTGGCGAAGGACGAGGACTGCGAGACCTACCACGGCACCTCCGGGGAAGCCCTCGTCGCCGCCGACGGGAAGACCATCGTCGGGGTGAACGGTTCGAGTAACACCGACGGGGAGAAGTGCACGGAGGACAACCCGTGCGAGGTGGGGGCGGACGGGAAGATCAGCGTCCACACCGATCAGGCCTATGCCCGTCAGGTCACCGTGCTGAACGACTGCATCGCGGCCGGTTCGGTGTTCGACGCGGACGCTCCCGGGTGCACCCTCGCCGCCGCTGCCCGTGGCGAGGAGCCGCTGAACGTCCCGCTCCTCGTCGGCGGTGCGGTGTTCGGCCTCGGCATCGTGGCGTTGGCGTGGGCGCTCGTCGCGCAGCGTCGACGGAGGCATCACCTCATCGACCAGACGATGGAATCAGGCAGCACCCCCGCCGCCTGACCCGCGTCCGGACGCAGAAACGCCCCCTGTCCCGGAGGACAGGGGGCGTTCTGTTCGACAGGCAGGGCCGGTCGGGTGCCTTACTTGGCGGCGACGACCTGCAGCGTGATGACGGCAGTGACGTCCTCGTGCAGACGCACGGTCGCCTCGTGCTCACCAGTCGCCTTGATGGGCGAGGTGATGTGCACCTTGCGCTTGTCGATCGAGCCGAGGCCCGCAGCCGTGACGGCCTCTGCGACGTCGGCGGTCTTCACCGAGCCGAACAGACGGCCTTCCTTGCCGGCCTTCACCGCGAGGCGCACCTTGGTGCCCTCGAGGGTGTTCTTCAGGGCCACAGCCTCGTCGCGGTCGTGGATCGCGCGTGCCTGACGCGCGGCCTGGATCGATGCGACCTGCTTTTCGCCACCGCGGGTCCACGCCGTAGCGAAGCCCTGCGGGATGAGGAAGTTGCGGGCGTACCCGTTCTTGACCTCGACCACGTCACCGGCGCTACCGAGCCCGGCGACCTCGTTCGTGAGAATCAGCTTTGCCATCTCGATACCCCTTACCGGCCGGCGCCAGCGTAGGGCAGGAGCGCCATTTCGCGCGCGTTCTTGATCGCCGTGGCGATCAGACGCTGCTCCTGCACCGAGACACCGGTGATACGACGGGCGCGGATCTTGCCGCGCTCCGAGACGAACTTGCGAAGGGTGGCGACATCCTTGTAATCGATGACACCGACCCGGATGGACTTCGCGGGAGCGGTGGGCTTGCCACCCTTCCGCGGCTTGCGGCGGTCGCCGCTCGACTTTCCAGCCATAGTTTTTCCTTAGTGATGAGCGGGGTGCGGCCCTTCGACAAGCTCAGGGACCCACCCGTGAAGAAGTGTTTTCAGAAGGGGGTGTCGTCGCCGAAGCTGCCCGGAGTGCTCCAGGCGTCGGCGCTGGTCGACGAGCCGGGCGTGGACCACGGCTCCTCCGACACCTGCTGCTGCTGCGCGGGACGGGACTGTCCCCCGCCGCCACCGCCCGAGGCCGCACGGGTGACCTGCGCGGTCGCGTACCGCAGCGAGGGGCCGATCTCGTCGACCTCCAGCTCGATCGCGGTGCGCTGGTTGCCCTCGCGGTCCTGGTAGGAACGCTGGCGCAGACGACCCTGCGCGATCACGCGCATGCCCTTGGTGAGCGAGCCCGCCACGTGCTCGGCGAACTCACGCCACACCGAGGCGCGGAGGAACAGCGCTTCGCCGTCCTTCCACTCGTTCGCGGCACGGTCGAAGTTGCGAGGCGTCGATGCGATGGTGAAGTTCGCCACCGGCAGCCCGTTCTGCGTGTAGCGCAGCTCGGGGTCGGCGGTGAGGTTGCCCACCACGGTGATGACGGTTTCGCCGGCCATGAGACTTAGGCCTTCGCAGCCTTGGCGGCCTTGCGGGCAGCCTTCTCTTCGGAGCGCTTGGCCTCGGAAGCGATCATCGCCTGAGCCTCTTCAGCGCGGAGCACCTTGGTGCGCATGATCTGCTCGTTCAGCTTGAGCTGACGGTCGAGCTCCTGCGTGGCGGCGCTGGTCGCGGTGAAGTTGACGACGGCGTAGATGCCCTCGGTCTTCTTCTGGATCTCGTAGGCGAGACGGCGCTTGCCCCAGATGTCGACGTTCTCGATAGAGCCACCATCGTTGGTGATGACCTTCAGGAACTTGTCGAGCGTCGGGGCGACCTGGCGCTCGTCGATCTCGGGGGTCAGAATGACCATGAGTTCGTACTGGTGCGTCACTTACCCACCTCCTTCGGACTAGAACGGCTCTCGGGGCTTTCCCGGGAGCAGGAGGGTGTGTGCACGTGCCCGCCCGTGGAATCCCGAATGGACGCCGCAAGGCAGACAACCTCGACAGTCTAGCGGAGTTTCCTCGGAACCGCCTCCCGCACATCCGCTCGGTCCTTGGCATGCTGGAGGGCGTGCCTGGTGACGGTCATCGGCACATGACCTGGAGGGGGGCGCCATGCGCGTCAACAAGTGGGGGGTCGGCGTCGTACTCGCCGCCGCCGTCATGCTCACCGGATGCTCGGCGGGAGCGTCGGACAAGCCGGCCGAGTCGAAGCCGAGCGGGGCCGCGTCGCAGGAGGCCGAAGCGCCGTCCACCGACTGCCCCGAGCTCGCCGACGGCGCCACCGTCGACGGCTCTGCCCTCGGCGCCTGCATCGCCGAGGCCATGACCGACACTGCCGGCTACGCCGCCAAGACCGTCGTGATGGGCATGGAGTCCACCACGCGCTTCAACCCGTCCGAGAAGGCGCTGGAGTCGCTCTCCCCGATGGGCTCGATCGTCGCGATCGGCGACGACGTCTGGGTGAAGTCGCCGTCGAGCGACTGGCAGACCGCCGACCCGTCGTCGAGCGACCCGATCATCGCGGGCCTCAGCACCACCGCGAAGGAGGTCACCGCGATGGACCCCGCCGAGACGGCGAAGGCCATCACGGGTGACTTCACCGTGACCGGCACCGGCGAGCGCCTCGGCCAGAAGGTCTACCTCGTCAGCGGCACCGTCGAGCAGGCGGGCACGCCCGTCGAGGTCGTGTTCGAGGTCACCGAGGACTACGTCAACCTCGCCTCGACCAGCTCCGCGACCGTCCAGGGGCAGTCGGTCGACGTCGCGCTCGAGATCACCGAGTGGGACGTGAAGCAGGACATCGTCGCGCCGCTCTGATCGCACGAGACACGCGAAGAGCCGGGGTGCATGCTCCGGCCCTTCGCTGTATCCGGCCTCAGTAGGCGACGGGAGGCACCTCGGCCCAGACCGCGCGGTCGTCGGCGGAGGGGGCATCGGGGATGCGGCCGGTGCCGTCGGGCTCCGGGATCGCGGCGAGCAGCGCCTGCGTGTAGGGGTGCCGCGGCACCGCCCAGAGTTCAGCGGTCGGCCCTGATTCGAGCACCCTCCCGCCGAACATCACGAACGTGCGGTCGGCGATGCGGCGCACGACGGCGAGGTCGTGGGAGATGAAGAGCATCCCGGCGCCGGACTCGGCCACGAGGTCGCGCATGAGCCCCGCGACACTCGTCTGGGTGGACGCGTCGAGCGCGGAGATCGGCTCATCGGCGACGAGCAGCGAGGGCCGCGCGGCGAGCGCTCGGGCGATCGCGATGCGCTGCTTCTGGCCGCCGGAGAACTGATGCGGGAAGCGGGTGCGCACCTCAGCGGGCAGTCCGACCCGCTCCAGCCACTCCTCCACGGTGGAACCGGCGGCACCGCGCGCGCGGGCGGTCGCGATGCCGTCGGAGATCTGGTCGCCGATCCGCCGGCGCGGGTTCAGCGAGGTCGCCGGGTCCTGGAAGACCATCTGGATGCCCGTGAGCGCCGTGTCACGACGACGGATCCCCAGCGGCGCGACGGGGGCTCCGCGGAACGACACCGTCCCGCCGGCGGTCTTCTCGATGCCGACGACAGCGCGGGCCAGGCTCGACTTGCCGCTGCCGGACTCGCCCACGAGGGCGACCGTCTCTCCCGCCGCGACACTCAGCGAGACGCCGTCCACCGCGATCACGGGCGGGGTGCCCGGATACCGCACCACCACGTCGCGCGCGTCGAGGACGCTGACCTCACTCATCCGCGGCCTCCTCCGGGCTCTCATCGATGCGCGATCCCGGCAGGGCCGCGAGCAGCATGCGGGTGTACTCGTGCTGCGGAGCGCGGAACAGCGTCTCCCGGTCGGCGAGCTCCACGATGCGACCATCCTTCATGACGGCGACCGTGTCGGCGATCGCGCTCATCACGCCCAGGTCGTGGGTCACGAGCAGGACGGCGAGGTTCCGCTCGATCGCGAGGTCGCGCAGCAGCTTCAGGATGCCGGCCTGCACCGTCACGTCGAGGGCGGTCGTCGGCTCGTCCGCGAGCAGCACCTCCGGATCGCACGCGAGGGCGCACGCGATCGCGATGCGCTGCCGCTGCCCGCCGGAGAACTGATGCGGATACCGCTTCAACGCCTCGGCCGGATTCGGCACCTGCACGGTCTGGAGCAGCTCCACCGCCCGCTCGCGCGCAGCGGCGCCCTTGAGCCCGAGATGCACGCGCATGTGATCGGTGAGCTGACGGCCGACTGGCAGCTGCGGGTGCAGCGAGGCCGACGGATCCTGGAAGACCATCGCGATGCGCTTCCCGCGGATGCGGTTGAGCCCCCGGCGGTTGCGACCGACGAGCTCCTCCCCCGCGAGCAGGATCGAGCCGCCGGTCTTCGCCTGTCGCGGCAGCAGGCCGAGCACGGCGAGGGAGGTGAGCGTCTTGCCGGAGCCGGACTCCCCCGCGAGGCCGTGGATGCGCCCCGGTTCGAGTTCCAGGGACACGCCCTTGACCAGCGGACGGCCGATGTCGATCGTGAGGTCGCGGATGCTCAGCGTCGCCGTGCTGTGCGCGGTCATGCGGGCACCCCCGTCGCGGAAGCCGTGTGCTCCGCCTGCTTCTCGTGGGCGATCTCGGCGGTCGGGTCGAGCACGTCGCGCATCGCGTCTCCGAGGAAGTTGAACGCGAGCACCACCGTGAGGATCGCGAGACCGGGGAAGACTCCGAGCCACCAGGCATCGAAGTTCTGCATCGCACCGGAGATCATCGACCCCCACTCGGCCGTCGGCGGCTGCGCCCCCAGGCCGAGGAAGGAGAGGCCGGAGAGCAGCAGGATCGCCGCCCCGATGTCGAGTGTCGCGAGCACCAGGACCGGGCCGGCGATGTTCGGGAGGATGTCGACGAACAGGGTGCGCACCGGCGAGTGTCCGAGCAGGCGGCCCGCGATCACGTAGTTCTGTCCGCGGAGACCGAGCACGATGCTGCGGGTGACGCGGGCGTACTGCGGCCACGAGACCACGATCGCGGCGATGACGGCGTTGAACAGCGAGGGGCCGAGCGAGGCCGCGACCACCATCGCGAGGATCACGGTCGGGAACGCCATGAACAGGTCCGTGATGCGCATGAGCGTCTCGTCGACGGCGCGCCCGAAGTACCCGGCGACCGCGCCGACGAGGGTGCCGATGATGAGGGCGGCGATCACGAGCATGAGCGCGAGCGGCAGACTCACCGTCGCGCCGGTCATCAATCGGGAGAAGATGTCGCGGCCGTTGCCGTCGGTGCCGAGGATCGTGTCGATGCCCGGCGCCTGCAGACGGGGCAGCACCTGCGCGTTCGGCGGGTAGGGCACCCACCACTGCGCGGTGAAGGCGACGATGATCCACGCACCGGCGATGACGGTGCCGATGATGCCGAGCGGGGTGCGCCAGGCGCCCGGCCAGCGGAAGCGGAAGCGTCCGGCGGGGGTCGCTGCGGCGATGCGGCTCATGCGATCCTCACTCTCGGGTCGAGCACGCCGTAGAGCAGGTCCACGATGAAGTTGATGAGGAGGTAGATGACGCCGACCACGAGGCCAACGCCCATGATGCCGGGCAGGTCGAGGTTCGCGGCGGAGTTGTAGGCGTACGTGCCCAGCCCCGGCCAGGCGAACACCGACTCGACGAGCACGGTTCCAGAGAGCAGGGCTCCGAAGGCCACGCCGACCACCGTGAGGATCGGCAGCGAGGCACCCCGGAGCACGTAGTCGAGGATGACGCGCATGGCCGGCAGGCCCTTGGCACGGGCCGCGCGCACGTAGTCGCTGCCGAGGACCTCGAGCACCGAGGTGCGGATGAAGCGGGTGAGCAGTCCGATGGTCACGAGCGAGAGCACCATGACCGGCAGCGCGAGGTGCGCGAGGGCGTCGAAGAAGCCCACCGCGTCGCCGTTGAGGAGGTAGTCGACCGTGTAGAGCCCGGTCACACGGGGCGGCGGGGTGATCGACGGCGAGATGCGTCCGGAGCCCGGCGCGATGCGCAGCTCCAGGAAGAACACGTAGAAGCTGACCAGCGCGAGCCAGAAGGTCGGGACGCTGAGCCCGACGAGCGTGACGACGCGGATGACCTGGTCGGTGACGAGTCCGCGACGGTAGGCCGCGAGCGTGCCGAGCACGATGCTGACCGCGAGGCTGACGATGATCGCGCTGATCGCGATCTCGATCGTCGCGGGCACGGCGGTGGCGAGGTCGCTGGTGACCGGGCGTCCGGTCACCAGCGACGTACCGAGGTCCCCGCGGAGCAGGTTCCCCATATAGATGAAGTACTGCACGAACAGTGGCTGGTCGAGACCGTTCGCCGTGATGAACGCCTCGCGCGTCGCGGGGTTCTGCGACGCGCCCTCGCCGAGCGCGGCCGAGACCGGGTCTCCCGGCACCAGGTTGGTGAGCGCGAACGTGACGATGGTCACGCCCACCAACAGGAGCAGAGAGGTCCCGGCCCGCCGCAGCAGGTACCCGACGAGAGGCGAGCGGCGCCGCTGCGCCTGCCTCTGCACGGCCACTGTCGTCATGAGTCGTCCGATCAGCCGGCGGGCGTGATCTCGGCGATGTCCATCTCCCACACGGAGTTGTAGACGGCGCCGGACACGCTGGAGGCGGAGGAGATGTTGCGACCGGGGACGATCAGCGGCACGAACGGGCCCTCGGCCTGCATGGCCTCGGCGAACTCCGTGAAGGCCTCGGTGCGCTGCTCGGCGTCGGTCGCCGCGGCCGCACCGGCGGCGATGCCCGCGATCTCCGGGTTCGCCTCGGCCGCCCAGCCGGCGCGGAGGCCGACCTTCAGACCGGGCGCGAAGGGCAGGAAGTTCGCGGAGTCGGCGTAGTCCGGACCCCAGAACCAGAGGCCGAAGCCCTCGGTGCCGTTGACGTACGCGTCGAGCTCGGTCGCGAACGGTGCAGGAGCGAGGTCGACGGCGATGCCGGCGTCCTCGAGCTGCGCCTGGATGCGCTCCGCGAGCGGGGTGAACTCCACGCCGCCGACCGGGTAGTCGTTCGGGAACTGCAGCTTGAGGGTCTGACCGGTGTAGCCGGCCTCCTCCAGCGCGGCCTTCGCCTTGTCGAGGTCCTGCTCCACGCCGCTGTCGAGGGCACCCTCGAACCCGGGCGGGATGACGCCGGTGGCCTGCACGGCGCCGGCGCCCGCGAGCTCGAGCAGCGCGTCGTAGTCGAGCGCGTAGCGGATGGCCTCCGCGATCTTCACGTTCGCGAGGTCACCGCCGGCCTCGCCCTGGTTGAGCAGCAGGAAGATGGTCTGGCCGGAGGGGACCGAGTCGACGCTGATGTCGTCGCCGAGGCCCGCGACCTGGTCGCCGTTGAGGTCCATCGCGACCATCGAGTCGCCGCCCTTGAGGTTGGCGAGCTGGGTCGCGCTCTCCGAGACGTTGCGCACGACGACGCGGCTGTAGGCCGACTCCTCGTCGCCGTTGTACTCGTCGTTGCGGGTGAGGACGACCTGCGAGCTGAGGTCGAGCGTGTCCAGCACGAAGGGGCCGGATCCGGCGGACTCGCCGTCGAGGAAGCCCTGGGCGCTGTCGGAGCCGTCAGTGGTCCCGCCGTTCTCCATGACGACGTCGGCGTTGACGATGCCGAGCGCCGGGTTCGCGAGGATCGCGGGGAGCTGCAGCAGCGGGGTCTCCGAGGTGAACCGGATGGTCTTGTCGTCGACCTCCTCGATCGTGAGGCCGCCGAGCAGGAAGTTGGGCTTGGCGTCTGCCATCCCCTGGATGCGCTGCAGCGAGAACACGACGTCCTTCGCCTCGATGGGCGAGCCGTCGGAGAACACGCGGTCGCCGTCGAGCGTGAAGGTGAACTCCGTCGCCTCGTCGTTCTGCTCCCACGACGCCAGGCCAGGGACCGGGGTCGAGACGTCGGAGCCCTCGAAGTCGACGAGGGTCTCGTACAGCGCCTTCGCGATCATGTTGCCGGTCGGGTCGTAGGTGTGACCGGGGTCGGTCGTCTCGATCGAGAACGCGGTGTCGATGACGAGGGAGTCGGAGCCCTGGGACGACTCGGAGTTGTTCGCCGAGTTCCCTCCCGAGCAACCTGCGAGCGCCAGGAGCGCGACGGCTCCGAGCGCGATGACCGGCGTGATACGGCGTGACGACATCAGGGCCTCCAAGGGCGAGGAGTACATTCGGGTCCGGTCGCCACCGATGTGGACGACCGGGGATCAGATTCGCATCATATGCGACGATGTGTCCAGCAAGTGCGCGTCACACAGGCACGCATTGTCGAGAACCTCGGATGTGAGGAGCAATATGTCCAGCAAGGACGCGGATCCGTCGAAGCAATCTGGACGAAGTGCCGCCCCTTTGGATGAGACGGCGTACAGAATCCTCGATGTGCTGCGCGATAACGGTCGCGTCTCGATCGCCGCGCTGGCCGAGAAGGTCGGCATCTCGCGGGCCAGCGCCTACACACGTGTCGAGTCGCTCGTGCACGACGGCGTCATCACCGGATTCAGCGCGCGCGTTGATCAGGCGAAGGCCGGGCTGTCGATCGGGGCGCTCGTCTTCGTCACGGTGATGCCGCAGGCCTGGGCCTCGTTCCGGGAGCGCATCATCGAGATGCCGGACGTGGAATGGTGCGCGATCACGACCGGCGAGCACGACGCGATGCTGCTCATCCGCGCCGTCGACGTGAGCGGCGTGCACGAGTTCTCGACGGGGGTCATCGCGCAGCTTCCGGAGGTGCGGACCGTGGTCAGCGTCGTCGTGCTCGACGAGGTGATCCGGCGGCCCTACCTGCTGCCCGGCGACCTGCCGGAGCGGCAGACCGAGGTCCCGCTGGGGATGACCCGGTGGACGCCGGCCTCCCCCGGTCGGGATGCGCTCCCACCGCGCTGAGGTCAGGAGGCCGGGATCTCCTCGACGACGCTCAGCTGCGGGAGACCGTGCATCTCGTAGTGCTCGACCAGACGGATGCGGCCGTCGTCGGTGAGCTCCAGCTCGCTCTCGCCGTCCCCGGTGACGACGGTGCCGTCGGCCTTGAGCACGTGGACGAACGAGACCCAGATCGTGTCGCCGGTACGCGTGCCCACGAACTTCCCGAAGGTGACCGTGTCGCCCTCGTAGCCGCCCCAGATCGCGCCGTCGCGTTCGAAGTACTCGAAGACGCTGGGGGCGTCGGGGTCGACGGCGGAGGTCGTGGACGAGACCATGCGGAAGCGTCGGCCGTCGAGGGAAGGGAGGGTCGCGGTGGCAGTCACCCCTCGATTATGAGGGATCGACGGCCGCGGCTCGCGTCGTCGGACACGGCCGGTACCGTGGTCGCATGGAGTGGATCGCTGACCCCGGCGTCGGCGCGTGGCTGCGCCAGACCCTCGACGACGGTCTGGGCAGCATGCACGCGGTCGTCCCCCGCGGCTTCCCCGCGTACGCCCGGGTCTTCCATCCCGCCACCGTGCGGGAGAGTCCCACGGCAGCGGATTCCGAGGTACGCGTCAGCTGGGCGCAGACCGCCGCCGCCTTCGGCACGACGATGCACGCGGAGGCGCAGTGGCACCGGATCGTACGGACTCCCGTCGACGCCGATTGGCGGACCCGCATCGCTCCGGACGGCCGCGAGTTCACGGCGCCGCTCGAGGGTGCGCTCGACAGCGACCTCGTGTCGATCCTGGCCGGGCACCTCGCCGCCCACACCGCGACCCCGGACGACGGGGTCGTCGCGCTCTGGGACGGGTTCGGCGCCCTCGTCGGGTTCTTCGGCGACGGCCCGTCCCGCGCGTTCCTCACGTTCAGCGACGACCCGAACCATCAGGCGATGCTCGACCGGAGCATCCACGACCCGTTCAACAACGTCTTCCGGAAGCCCACCTGGCAGGACGGCATCCTCTCGCGCGAGATCTCCGAAGGGCCGCGGCTGCAGCTCCCCGGGCGCGACTACGTGCTGTTCTCCGGCGGCGCCAGGGACTTCATCGATCCGGCCTGGGTGCTCGGCGTGCCGTGGCGCGACCGGGTGGGCGAGGAGCACGGCTTCCCGCCCTCCGCGCAGAGCCCGAACATCCTCTGGCCGAAGGATCGCACGTGGGTGATGGTCTCGGAGATCGACTACGACTCCACGATCGTCGCGGGCTCGCCCGACCTCGTCCGCGCGATCTGCATGGACGAACGTCTGGAGGCGAAGGCGCTTCGCGAGGGCGCCGACCTCACCTGGGACGCCGACGAGGTCAACCGATGACGTCTCCGCAGGCGTCGGCGTCGTTCGACGCGCGTCCCCTCACCGATCCGGTCGACCCGGCCGCCGTCCGCGCCTTCACGGCGGAGCTCCGGTCCCGGCGGACGACCGGCATGGCGGTGTCGTCGATCATCGCCGTCGTAGCCGTGGCGATCGCCGGAGTCGTGCTGCTCCCGATCCTCGCCTCCGTGGTGGTGGCGCTGGCAGCGGGCAGTGGGTCCCCCGCCTCCGCGGCGATCCCGCTCGCCCTCCTGCTCCTGGTGGCGGCGGGGGTGGGTGTGCTCGTCTGGATGGGCGTCCGCAACGCGCGCACCGCTCGGTACCGCCTGCACCGGTTCGCCCAGGCCAACGGCATGACGTACGAGTCCCGCGTGGACGATCCGCCGCTGCCCGGAATGATCTTCCACCTCGGCCGTTCGCGCCTGGCCACCGACCTCGTCCGCGGAACCCACCCGCGGTTCGTGGAGTTCGGCAACTACCAGTACACGGTGCAGTCCGGGAAGAACTCGACGACGTATCGCTGGGGCTACGTCGCCGTGAAGCTGGATGTGCCCCTGCCGAACATCGTGCTCGACGCGAAGGGCAACAACGGCTTCGGCTCCAACCTGCCGGCATCGTTCCAACGGGCGCAGCGTCTGTCGCTCGAGGGCGACTTCGATCAGCACTTCACCCTCTACTGCCCCGAAGGCTACGAGCAGGACGCGCTCTACCTCTTCACGCCCGACATCATGGCGCGCTTCATCGACAACGCCGCGCAGCTCGACGTCGAGATCGTCGACGACTGGCTGTTCCTCTACACGCCCCGCCGGGCCTCCACACTCGATCCGGCGACGTGGGCCTGGCTGTTCGGAACGGTGGGCGCGTTGCTGACCAAGCTCGACCAGTGGGCGCGGTGGCGCGACGACCGCCTCGCTGCCGCGGCGGCGCCCGGGGGCCACGCTCTCCCGTTCGCTCCGCCGGCGGGGATGATCACCCCACCGCCGGGGGTCGCGCCGCAGGGTCGGCGCCTCAAGCGCACGGGCACGTGGGTGCCGATCCTCGTGGTGATCGGCTTCGCGGTCTTCTGGATGCTCAGCCGCTGGAACTGACGACGAGTCCGATGTGGGGGTGGGTGTCGTTCTGGGGAGCCGACGCCCACCCCATCCCCCCTCGGGATCGAAAGGAATTCGACGTTCCCTCCGCATTGACGGTTCGACCGTCGCGCCCGTGGTCAGCTGGGGACTGACGCTGCGTGGCGATACCCGGATGGTATACCGGCGGACGTTGCACCCGGTTGCGTTCATGCGCGGGAATGCACTTTCCCGCGCGGCAGTCAGCGGTGCATCGCGCTGTCTGGTGCGGCCCGAGTGGCCTCCCCCGCCAGGACCGCGTCGAGCGTCTGCCAGGCGTCCGCAGCGCGCATCGCCTCTCCGACCTGCCGTGCGCGGTCGCGGAACGCCGGCTCGACGAGCACCCGGTGCACGGCCGCGGCGACCTGTCCCGGCTTCGGCGCATTCGTCCGCAGGTTGATGCCGACGCCGGTCCACCCGACTCGGGCGGAGACCTCGACCTTGTCCTCCGTCTGACCCGCGACCACCAGCGGGACGCCCTGGGCCAGGGCCTGCTGCACCCCGCCGAAGCCGCCGTTGGTGACGAACACGTCGATCTCCGGCAGCAGCCGGTCGTAGGGCAAGTACTCGGCGACCCGGACGTTCGCCGGCAGCTCCGCCGGGAGCGCGTCGACAGGACGGCCGCCGGTGGATACCACCACAAGGGCGTCGGTCGCGGCGAGCCCGGCGATCGTGGGAAGCACGAGCTGACCGAAGTCCGCGTTGGCGATGGTGCCCTGACTGACGTGGATCACGGGCCGCCGACCGTCAAGGTCGGACCACCAGTCCGGCAGCGGTGCCGTCGACGGCGCGGCCGGAAGGGGCCCGGCGAAATGCACAGACGCCGGGAGGTCGGACCGTGGGTATTCGAACGCGGAAACCGAGAACTGCACGTACGCGTCGGCGCGGCCCGCCCAGTCGAGCACGAATCCGCCGAGATCGCGGCCGACCGCCTCGCGCGCCATGGCATCCGCCTCCTTCTGCACGCCCCCGAAGATCACGCGCTCCGCCACCAGACGCAGGAAGGCGTTGCGCACGCGTCCGAACGGCCCGGGCATCGGCGTGACTCCGAGCCCGAACGGGGCCGTGTCGACGCTGCGAGCGCCGAGCGGGAAGATCCCGAGGACCACGACCGGGGGCCGCTCGGCCTTCGGCAACCGCTGCAGCAGCGCCGCACCGACGAACAGCGGTTCGGTGAGGACCGCGTCGATGCGGTTCCGCGCCAGCTCGACGCGCACGGCCTCGAGCTGAGCTCGACCCGGGCGGATGAAGAGGGTGCTCATATCGAAACGGAGCGCGGCCGCCCCGGTGAGACCTTCGCGCTCGGGGAACGCGCCGTTCGCGTCGTCGAGATCGACGTCGGCCTCCGCGGGCAGCGGGCGGAACAGCGCACCGGCCGCTGTCACCCGCTCCTCGTAGCGGCTGCTCGTGAGGAAGAGGACCTCGTGCCCGCCCGCGACCAGGTGCCTGGCGACCTGCAGCAGCGGGAGCACGTGCCCGTGAGCGGGAGTGCAGGTGAGGAGGTAACGGGACATGGCGGCTCTCTCGATAGGGTTGGTTGTACCGTTGAAGTATTCATCACCCTTTGAGGAAAGTCAATGACGTCGAGTGCACGCCCCTACCGCTCCGCCCTGCGGACCCGCCAGGCCGAGGAGACCCGTGCGCGCATTGTCGCGGCGGCCGCCCGCCTCTTCGCCGCGCAGGGATACCAGGCGACGACGATCTCCGCGATCGCCAGGGAGGCCGGGGTGTCCGCGGAGACGGTGAAGACCACGGCGGCGAAGGCGGAACTGCTCATCGCCGCCTTCGAGGTCACCTTCTCCGGCTCGGAAGCCGCCGAGACCCTCGCCGACACCGAGGCCGGTTCGGGACTGACGGCCCTGCCCGACGACGTCTTCCTGGACGCCGTCATCACGCAGATCGGCGCCGCGAACGAGCGCGGGCATGCCCTCTGGACGGTCCTCCTGGGCGCGGCGCTCTCCGACCCGGTCGTCGATGCCGCCCTGCAGCGCATCCTCGCGAACCGGGCGGCGGACTACCGGGGGTTCGCGGCGGAACTGCAGCGCCGGGGCATCGTCGCCTCGGACCGCGACGGCGACACCCTCGCCGACGTGCTGTCGTTCCTGCTCTCGCCGGAGAGCCACCAGCAGCTCGTCGTGCAGTCCGGCTGGTCGCCGGACCGCTACCGCTCCTGGCTGCGGAGTGCTGTGCTCGCCGCGGCCTCTCCGTCGGCGTGACGACGAGGTCGGCGAGGACATTCGTTGACCGATTCGTCAACCAACGCGTAACGTGCTACTCGTGCGCATCAAGACACCGACCGCCAAGGTCGGGTATCTGCTCGTCGTCATCGTCGGGATCGTGCTCACCGTCGTACCGCTCACGGTCCTCAGGTTCGAACTCGGATTCGTGTGGGCCACCGTGGTTATCGTGGCGGCCGTCGTCGTGGCGGCACGAACGTTCCGTAGCCCCGGAGAGTCGGACGCCCCACGCCCCTGGTGGAAGATGACCAGCACACGAGGGAGCGGAATCCTCCTCAGCGCAATGTTCTTGATCCAAGGGATCATGGCCTCCTTCGGAGCATTCGCTTCACCGAGTCCGGTGCTGGCCGTGATCGGTGGCCTGGTGGCGCTCGCAGTGGCAGCTCTCTACCTGAACTCCGCAGTCCGGGTCCAGAGCACTCGGGTGCCGTCGCTGCCAGAGAGCTCCAGGCCGAAGCTCTCCCCCTGACAGGTGCTCGACGGGGCGGGCTGAGCGCGGGTCAGAGCAGCTCGGCCACGAGGGTCTCGATGCGGCCGCGGATATCGTCGCGGATCGGCCGGACGGCATCGATTCCCAGACCGGCGGGGTCATCGAGCACCCAGTCCTCATAGCGCTTGCCGGGGAAGAACGGGCACGCGTCACCGCAGCCCATCGTGATCACGACGTCCGACGCCTGCACGGCCTCGGTCGTGAGCACCTTCGGCTGCTCGGCCGTGATGTCGATGCCGAGCTCCCCCATCGCCGCCACCGCGACGGGGTTGATCTCGGCAGCGGGCATCGACCCGGCGGAGCGCACCTCGATGCGGTCGCCGGCGAGGTGCCGGAGGAAGCCGGCGGCCATCTGCGAGCGCCCCGCGTTGTGGACGCAGACGAAGAGGACGGAGGGTCGGTGCGGTGCGTTCACGATGGGGCCAGCGTATCCCGTTCGAGTCGCTTGACTGGCTGCATCTCCGGCCGAAATGGGACCAATCGGGCGATTCGAAGGCCCTCAGGCCAGGCCGAGGCCCGCCAGCTCGGCGGGGTCGAGCATCCGCGACCGGATGAGGAACCGCATCCCCGTGGGGCCCTCGACGCTGAACCCGGCACCGCGTCCTGGCACGACATCGATGGTGAGGTGCGTGAACTTCCAGTACTCAAACTGCGAGACCGACATGAAGACCTCGACGGCGTCGTCGAGCCCGACGTCGAGGGTGCCGAGGAGCACGTCGCCGGGACCGGTGAGGAACATCCCCACGGGGTAGCACATGGGGGCGGAGCCGTCGCAGCAGCCGCCGGACTGGTGGAACATGAGCGGCCCGTGCTGCGCGGTGAGTTCGCGGACGAGCGCGGCGGCGGGGTCGGTCACCGCGACGCGGGCGGGCGTGGTCTGACTGGCCATGGGACTCCTTCCGGAATGCCGAGTGCCGGACGGCGCGGCGAGCGCCGCCCGACACTCGGGCTCGGGCGGATCAGAAGAAGCCCATCGGGCCCTCCGCGTACGAGACGAGGAGGTTCTTCGTCTGCTGGTAGTGGTCGAGCATCATCTTGTGGTTCTCGCGGCCCACCCCCGACTGCTTGTACCCGCCGAACGCGGCATGCGCCGGGTACTGGTGGTAGGTGTTCGTCCACACGCGACCAGCCTCGATCGCCCGGCCCGCGCGGTACGCGGTGTCGCCGCTGCGACTCCACACACCGGCCCCCAACCCGTACAGGGTGTCGTTCGCGATCGAGATCGCGTCGTCGAAGTCGTCGAACGAGGTGACCGAGAGCACCGGACCGAAGATCTCCTCCTGGAAGATCCGCATGTCGTTCGTCCCCTCGAACACGGTCGGCTGCACGTAGAAGCCCTCGCTGAGGTCGCCGCCGAGGTCGGCGCGCTCGCCTCCCGTGAGCAGCCGGGCCCCGCCCTGCTTGCCGATGTCGATGTAGCTGAGGATCTTCTCCAGCTGATCGTTCGAGGCCTGCGCGCCGATCATCGTCGCAGGGTCGAGCGGATTGCCCTGCACGACCTTCTCCACACGCTCGAGGCCGTCGGCGAGGAAGCCGTCGTAGATCGAGCGCTGGATGAGGGCGCGTGACGGGCAGGTGCAGACCTCGCCCTGGTTGAGCGCGAACATCGTGAAGCCTTCGAGCGCCTTGTCGTAGAACGGGTCGCTCGTGGAGCGGGCGACATCCTCGAAGAAGACGTTCGGGCTCTTGCCGCCGAGCTCCAGGGTGACCGGGATGAGGTTCTGCGAGGCGTACTGCATGATGAGGCGGCCGGTCGTGGTCTCGCCGGTGAAGGCGACCTTGCGGATGCGCTTGTGCTGCGCGAGCGGCGCGCCGGCCTCGATCCCGAAGCCGTTCACGATGTTCACGACCCCGGCCGGCAGCAGGTCGCCGATGATGTCGAACAGGAACAGGATCGACGCAGGGGTCTGCTCCGCAGGCTTGATGACGATGCAGTTGCCCGCGGCGAGCGCCGGCGCCAGCTTCCACACGGCCATGAGGATCGGGAAGTTCCAGGGGATGATCTGCCCGACCACGCCGAGCGGCTCATGGAAGTGGTACGCGACGGTGTTCTCGTCGAGCTGGCTGATGCCGCCCTCCTGCGCGCGGAGCACCCCCGCGAAGTAGCGGAAGTGGTCGATCGCGAGCGGGATGTCGGCGGCGAGGGTCTCCCGCACGGGCTTGCCGTTCTCCCACGTCTCCGCGACCGCGATCTCCTCGAGGTGCTGCTCCATCCGGTCGGCGATGCGGTTCAGGATCACGGAGCGCTCCGCGGGGCTGGTCTTGCCCCAGGCGCTGAAGGCCTTCCAGGCGACGTCGACGGCGCGGTCGACGTCCTCGACGGTGCCGCGTCCGACCTCGGTGAAGGGCTTGCCGTTGACGGGACTGATGTTCTCGAAGTACTGGCCCTTGGCGGGCTCGACGAACTCGCCGCCGATGTAGTGACCGTAGCGGGGCCGGTAGTCCGCGACCGCTCCGGGCTGTCCGGGGGCGGCGTAGGCGAGGGACACGTCTACTTCGACGATGGTCATGGGGTCTCCTTCGACGGGGGCGCCGCGGCGTCGATGCCGCGGTGTTCCCTCGACGCTAGGCCGCGCCCCGTTGCACTCCCGATGCGCAACGTTGCAGCCGGTTGCGCCCCGTTCGAATCGCTCACCTGGCTGCATCCGCGGCCGAAATGGCACCAATCGGGCGATTCGAATCAGCCGAGGCGCTCGATCCGCGTCACGAGAACGGCACGACGCGGCGAGCGCGCCGGCAGCATCTCCAGCGCAAGCCGCAGCACCTCCGCGTCCTCGCTCCCCTCGGGGGTGTCCGCATAGGCGAGCAGCACGTCCAGACTCGCGCCCGACAGCATCACCTCCCGCAGCGCGGCACGGACCGAATCGCGGAACTCCTCGACGCCGGGCGAAGTCGAATCCGGCAGCACCGGCCCCCGGTAGGCCGTCAGCGCGACGCGGTGCGCCCCGCGATCCAGGAGGGACAGCACGTCCTGAGCATCGGTCTCCAGCGGCACCGGAAGGCGATACGGGCGGGACTCCGGCACGAGATCCGGGGCCGCCCGCTCCAGGACCTTGCGCAGGCGCACCATCTCCGGCCGCAGGGTGTCCGGCGAGACCCCGGGACCGTAGACGAGCTCCGCGAGCCGGTCGGCGGAGAGGCCCTGGCGGTGCACGGCCAGCATCAGGAGGATGGCCGCGTGCCGGGCGCTGAGCTCGGTGACGGCCTCCTCGTGTGCCGACGCGGTCTCCAACCGGGCACGGTCGCGTCCGAGCACCTGCAGTCGCGCGCGAGCGAGGGGTTCCGGCGGGGTCCTGCCCGGCAGTCGTCGAGCCGGAGGCTCCGCACGTCGCTGCAGCCGCGCCACGAGGAGCTCGGACTCGACCGCCCGCGCCGTCGCGTCGACGAGCAGTCGCGCCTGCGGGGTCACCACTTCGGGTCCGCCGGTGATGTCGATCACGCCGAGGACCCGCTGCGTCTCCGGGTCGCGCACGGGCGCCGCACTGCACGACCACGGGTGCACCAGGCGGTTGTAGTGCTCGGCCCCACGGATCTGCACCGACCGCTCCAGGGCGAGCGCCGTGCCCGGGGCGCTCGTGCCGACGGCGTCCTCCGCCCAGTTCGCGCCGGCCACGAACCCCATGCCCTCGGTGAGGGACCGGAGCTGCGCATCGCCCTCGATCCACAGCAGGCGCCCTGCCTGATCTCCGACGGCGATCACGACCCCCGAGTCCTCGGAGTCGCCGGGAAGCAGCAGCGCGCGGATCATCTCCATCGCGGAGGCGAGCGGGTGAGTCAGACGATAGGCGTCGAGCTCGTCCTCGAACAGGTCGAGCGGTGGCAGCGCCTCCGGACCGACACGGCGGCGCCAGGACCGCTCCCACGACTCCCGCACGAGTGGCCGCACCTCGCGGAGGCGGTGGTCGTCGAGATTGCCGGCGATGAGCTCCTCGTGCGCACGCTCGACGAGGAGGCGAGACGCCGTCGGCGACGCCTCCCGCGGATCGTGCCACGTCGCAGACACGCGTTCTCCGTTCCTGGAGTCGAGAGCGTGCCCTCAGTGTACGAGCAGGATCGACCGGGCGGAACAGCGGCCGCGGCAGTGGTCAGGGCAGCAGCCCGGCCACGAGATCGTCGATCACCTCGTCGGTCGAGGTCTCCGGGTCGATCGGCGTGGTGAGCCGGTCGAGCAGCAGACCGTCGATCGCGTAGTGGAACAGGGCGATCTCGCGCCGCCCTCCCGGGAGGCCCGCGGCGACGTTGAAGGCGACGTCCGCGTCGAAGCCCGCCCGCTGCCAGGCGCCGAGCACGGCGGCGAGCTCGGGACGACGGGCGCTCTCGAGCCGCAGGGCGAACAGTGCGAGGGTGACGTCGCGGTCGGCCGTGAGGCGACGCACGATGTCCCGTATGTAGTCGGCGAACAGCTCGCGGCTCGGCGCGATCGCCGCGCGATGCTCCAGGTCCTCGGGCGTCGGAGCCAGACGTTCCCCGATGCGGTCGACGAGACCCTCGATCAGCGCGCCCCTGCTGCGGAAGTAGTTCGAGGTCGTCCCCGCGGGGACCTGCGCCTCGGCGTCGACCGCTCGATGCGTGAGCCCCCGCGAACCTTCGCGGGCGAGCACGGCCAGCCCGGCGTCCGCGAGCTGGCGTCGACGCGGCTCGTTCCTCACCATGCCGCCACCCTAGCGCAATCACTACGACTGTTGTACTCTCAACCGCAACAGATGTAGTGATTGGAGAATCATGCGAGACCTCGTGTACTACGTCGCGGTGACCCTGGACGGATTCATCGCCGGTCCGAATGGGGAGTTCGACGCCTTCCTCGTCGAAGGCGATCACATGGACGGCATCAACGCGCGCTTCGCCGACACCCTGCCGACCGTGGCCGCCGAAGCCCTCGGCATCCCGCAGCGCAACGACGTGTTCGACACGGTGCTGATGGGCGGGAACACCTACGAGGTGGGCGGGCTCCCCAGTCCCTACCGGCACCTGCGGCAGATCGTCTTCAGCCGCACCCGCACAGCCGAGGCCGAGAACCTCGAGGTGACGGCGGAGGATCCGGTGGAGGTCGTGCGGCGGCTGAAGCAGGAGGAGGGCGGCGCGATCTGGCTGTGCGGCGGCGGGGCCCTCGCGGCGACGTTGGCCGACGAGATCGACCGGCTCGTCCTGAAGCGGCAGCCGTTGCTCTTCGGCTCGGGAACCCCCCTCTTCGGCGACCGTCCGTACCGTCCGGAGCGGTTCGATGCCGTGGAGACGACTCCCTATGAATCGGGCGTCGTGGTGACCGAGTACGTGCGTCGGCGCAGGGAGTGATCCCGCCGTCATCGGGTGCGTAGCCGGTCGAGGCCCGGATGGCAATACCGTTCTCGAATCCGTTCCCGGTTCCTATCGTGGTCCCATCACGAGTCAGGAGGCGCCATGAACGTCCACACCCCCACCAGCACTGGCTCCTCGCAGCGCGCCGACGCGGCCCACCCCGCCGCGACCGAGCCGGCCTGCGAGCGGATCGACTTCGACCGGTACGTCGTCGCGCACGACGCTCCCGTCGGATACATCGAGGTCGTGCCGCCGCTCTACGTCTGCTACCTCGGTCACCCGTATCCTCGGGCTGTGGAGATCGCTCAGGTGTACGACTACGACCATGCCGTCAGCATCGTCAGTGCCATGGCCGCGGGTTCGCGCGACCACGCCCTCGCCGGATGAGCGGCGAGGTCTGGCCCGGGTCCGCGTACCCGCTGGGGGCCACCTTCGACGGTCAGGGCACCAACTTCGCGCTCTTCAGCGAGGGCGCGGAGCGCGTGGAACTCTGCCTCTTCGACGCGGACGGCACGGAGACACGGGTGCCGCTCACCGAGGTCGACGCCTTCGTCTGGCACGGCTACCTGCCCACGGTGCAGCCGGGGCAACGCTATGGCTACCGTGTGCACGGTCCGTACGATCCCGCGCAGGGACAGCGCTTCAACCCGAACAAGCTGCTCCTCGACCCGTACGCGAAGGCCGTCGCCGGTGAGATCGACTGGGGCCAGTCCCTCTTCGGCTACGACTTCGGCGACCCCGACTCCCGCAACGACGACGACTCCGCGACCGCGATGGCGAAGGGCGTGGTCGTCAGCCCGTTCTTCGAGTGGGGCGGCGACCGTCCGCTGAAGACCCCGTACGCGGAGACGGTCATCTACGAGGCCCACGTCAAGGGGCTCACCCAGCGGCACCCCGAGGTCCCGGAGGAGCTGCGCGGCACCTACGCCGGCATCGCGCATCCGGCGGTCATCGAGCATCTCCAGCGCCTCGGCGTCACGGCCCTGGAGCTGATGCCGGTGCACCAATTCGTCAACGACTCGGTGCTGCAGGACAAGGGCCTGTCGAACTACTGGGGCTACAACACCCTCGGATTCTTCGCCCCGCACAACGCCTATGCCGCCGGCGGCCAAGACGGCCAGCAGGTGCAGGAGTTCCGCGCCATGGTGCGCGCGCTCCACGAGGCCGGCATCGAAGTCATCCTCGACGTCGTCTACAACCACACCGCTGAGGGCAACCACCTCGGGCCGACGCTCTCCATGCGCGGGATCGACAACGAGGCGTACTACCGGCTCGAAGAGGACAAGCGGTACTACACGGACTACACCGGCACGGGCAACAGCCTGAACGCGGGCAACCCGCACGCGCTCCAGTTGCTCATGGACTCGCTGCGCTACTGGGTGACCGAGATGCACGTCGACGGTTTCCGCTTCGACCTCGCGGCGACCCTCGCCCGCGAGTTCTACGACGTCGACCGCCTCGCAGCCTTCTTCGAGCTCGTGCAGCAGGATCCGATCGTCTCTCAGGTGAAGCTCATCGCCGAGCCGTGGGATATCGGCCCCGGCGGCTATCAGGTCGGGAACTTCCCGCCGCAGTGGACGGAGTGGAACGGCAAGTACCGCGACACCGTGCGCGACTTCTGGCGCGGCGAGCCCCAGGCGCTCGGCGAGTTCGCCTCCCGCCTCACCGGCTCCGCCGACCTGTACGAGCACTCCGGCCGGCGCCCGGTCGCCTCCATCAACTTCGTCACCGCCCACGACGGTTTCACGCTGCGGGACCTCGTGTCGTACAACGAGAAGCACAACGAGGACAACGGCGAGGACAACAACGACGGCGAATCCCACAACCGCTCCGACAACATGGGCGCGGAGGGATCGACCGACGACATCGACATCAACCGGCGCCGTGCGCGTCAGCAGCGGAACTTCCTGGCGACCCTGCTGCTCTCGCAGGGCGTGCCGATGATCTCCCACGGCGACGAACTCGGCCGCACGCAGCACGGCAACAACAACGGCTACGCGCAGGACAACGAGCTCACGTGGATCGACTGGGAGGCGGCCGACCTGCCGCTCGTGGAGTTCACGGCGGCGGTCGCTCGGCTCCGGCACGAGCACCCGACCTTCCGCCGCAGCCGCTTCTTCGACGGACGCCCGGTCGCAGACGAGGACGAGGACGGCGAGCGCATCCCCGACGTCGTGTGGCTGCGCCCGGACGGTGCCCGCATGACGCCGGAGGACTGGGACTCGGGCTTCGGACGCTCCGTGGGCATGTTCCTGAACGGCCGCGGCATCCGCGAGAACGACCGCCGCGGACGTCCCGTGGAGGACGTGAACTTCCTCGTCTACTTCAACAGCGGCGACGAGCCCGTCGACCTCGCCCTGCCGGACGACCGGCACGGCGCGGAATGGCTCGTCTCCGTGGACACCGCCGGCGAACTCGGTGACCGGAAGCTCCGGGCGCGGGACAGCGTGCCGCTCGAGGGCAAGGCCATGCTCGTGCTGCAGGAACTCGACGGCGAGCCCGTCGACACGGATGACTCCGTCGATGCCTCGCTCCGCGCGCAGAGCGAGCAGGCTGCGTCATGACCGACAGACCGGTCTCGACGTATCGCCTGCAGATCAGCGAGGACTTCCCCCTGGACGCGGCCGCGGAGGTGACCGGATACGTCGCCGAGCTCGGCGCCTCGTGGGCCTACCTGTCACCGTTGCTGGCGGCGACCCGCGGCTCTAACCACGGCTACGACGTCGTGGACCACGGCCGCATCGATCCCGACCGCGGCGGCGCGGAGGGGCTCGTCCGCTTCACGGCGGCCGCCCGGGCGGCCGGCCTCGGCATCCTCGTCGACATCGTGCCCAACCACGTGGGGGTGGCCGTGCCGCGGCAGAACCCGTGGTGGTGGGAGGTGCTGCGGCTGGGCCGGAAGACCCGTCATGCGGCGGCGTTCGACATCGACTGGGCAGCGGGCGGCGGGCGTCTCCTGCTGCCGCTGCTGGGCGCGAGCCCGGACGAGGTCGTCGCGAACGGCGAGCTCGTGGTCGACACCACGCCGGCCGCCGACGCGCCGGACGGCGTTCTGCGCTACTTCGAGCATGAGCTGCCCCTCGCCCCCGGCACCGCGGCACTGGCGGATGATCTCCCGGCGCTCCTGGGCGCCCAGAACTACGAGCTGCGGTTCTGGCAGGACCAGAACACCGACCTCACCTACCGCCGGTTCTTCGCCGTCTCCGAACTCGCCGGCATCCGGGTCGAACGGCCCGAAGTGTTCGCCGAGTCGCACCGGGAGATCCTGCGCTGGATCCGGGAGGGCCTCGCGGACGGTCTGCGGGTGGATCACCCGGACGGCCTCGTCGACCCCGGCGCGTACCTGGAGCAGCTCGCCGACGCGACCGGACGCGCGTACACGCTCGTCGAGAAGATCCTGGAGCCGGGCGAGGCCCTGCCGGCCTGGTGGCGGACCGACGGCACCACCGGATACGACGCGCTGGCCGAGCTCGACCGCCTGTTCGTCGACGCGGAGGGCGTCGCGGCGCTGGACCGGCTGGATGCCAGGCTCCGCGCGGAGACCGGTCTCCCGGACGCGCTCCCCTGGCACGACCTCATCCACGACACGAAGCGGATGATCGCGGACACTCTCCTGGCCGCCGAGGTGCGCCGACTGGTGCGTACGCTCCCCCACGGGATCGTGCACGCCGACGACGCGCTGGCCGAGCTCCTCGCCTGCTTCCCCGTGTATCGCTCCTATCTCCCGGAGGGCCGGGAACACCTGCGCGCCGCCTTCGCGGAGGCCCGTCGCCGACGCCCCGACCTCGCGACCGCGTTCACAGCGCTGGAGCCGCTGCTGAACGATCCGCGCCTCGAGGTCGCGCAGCGATTCCCGCAGGTGAGCGGCGCCGTGATGGCGAAGGGTGTGGAGGACACAGCGTTCTACCGCTGCACCCGCCTCGGAACGCTGACCGAGGTCGGCGCCGACCCGTCCCTCCCCGCGCTGTCGGTCGAGGAGTTCCACGACGCGCAGCGGGCGCGGCTGGCGGCGTGGCCGCACTCGATGACGACGCTCTCCACGCACGACACGAAGCGCTCGGAGGACGTGCGCGCGCGCCTGTCGGTGCTCTCGGAGATCCCGGAGCGCTGGGCCGAGGTGCTGGCCGAGCTACGCGACGTGGCGACCACCGGGCACGGCCCGCTCGACGCGCTGATCTGGCAGGCCGCGGTCGGCGCCTGGCCGCTGCCCTCCGACCGGCTGCTCGCCTACGCCACCAAGGCCGCGCGTGAGGCCGCGGAGGGGACGACCTGGCAGCATCCGGATGCGGAGTTCGAAGAGGGCCTGGCCGCGATCGCCCGATCCGTCGAGGGGGAGGCCGCCCCGATCCTCGACCGTTTCGTGGCCGAGATCGTCGACGCGGGTCGCTCCAACTCCCTCTCCGCCAAGCTGCTGCAGCTCACCGGCCCCGGCGTGCCCGACGTGTACCAGGGCACCGAGCTGTGGGACCTCTCGCTCGTCGACCCCGACAACCGTCGACCCGTCGACTTCGCTCTGCGCGCCCGGATGCTGCGGGAGCTCGACGCGGACCACGCCCGCGGTGTGGTCCCCCCGATCGACGACTCCGGCGCCGCGAAGCTGCTGGTGACCTCGCGGGCACTGCGACTGCGGCGGGACAATCCGGAGCTGTTCCGCTTCTACCGGCCGGCCGTCGTCGAAGGTGAGGCCGCAGACCACGCGATCGCCGTGCACCGCGGCGGCGCAACCGCCGTGGCCACACGGCTGCCGGTCGCGCTGGCGCGCCGCGGGGGCTGGGGCGACACGGTCATGATGCGCCCCGAGCTGCCGGGGACCGACCTCCTCACCGGCCGGCGGATCCCGCCCGGGCCCGTGCGACTGGCGGAACTCCTCGACACCTACCCGGTCGCGCTGATCGAGCTGGCTCGATGATCGAGGTGTGGGCGCCGCGGGCGTCGCGCGTGCGGGTACGACGCCTCGACGACGCGGGCACCACCGTGGAGGAGCGCGCACTCACGGCGGGGGCAGAGGGGCGCTGGACCACCGATCTGGTCCTCGCGGACGGGGAGCGCTACGGCTTCCTGCTGGACGACGGCGACGACCTCCGCCCGGACCCTCGCTCGCGGCGGCAGCCGGACGGCGTGCACGGGGCCTCGGCGGCGTTCGACCCCGCAGCCTTCGCCTGGACCGACGCCTCCTGGACCGGACGGCAGCTCGCGGGCGGGCTGATCTACGAGCTGCACCTCGGCACCTTCACACCGGAGGGCACGCTCGACGCGGCGGTCGGCCGCCTGGCGCATCTCGTCGAGCTCGGCGTCACCCACATCGAGCTGCTGCCCGTCAACGCCTTCAACGGCCGCTGGAACTGGGGATACGACGGCGTGCTCTGGTACGCGGTGCAGGAGGAGTACGGCGGCCCCGCGGCCTATCAGCGCTTCGTCGACGCCGCCCACGCGCACGGGCTCGCGGTCGTGCAGGACGTCGTCTACAACCACCTCGGCCCGAGCGGCAACTACCTCCCGCTCTTCGGTCCGTACCTGCGCGAGGGCGAGAGCACCACCTGGGGCGACTCGGTGAACCTCGACGAGGACGCCGTGCGGGAGTACATCCTCGACAACGCCCTGATGTGGCTGCGCGACTTCCACGTCGACGGACTCCGGCTCGATGCCGTGCACGCCCTCCACGACCGGCGGCCGGTGCACCTGCTGCGGGAGCTCGCCGAACGCGTGGATGCGCTGTCCGCGCAGCAGAACCGACCGCTGACGCTCATCGCCGAGTCCGATCTCAACGACCCGACGCTCATCCTGCCGCGGGAGGCCGGGGGCTACGGGCTCACGGCGCAGTGGTCCGACGACTGGCACCACGCCGTGCACGTCGCGCTCACCGGAGAGACCGCCGGGTACTACGCCGACTTCGCCGCGGACGACGCGGTGGCCAAGGTGACGGAGGGCGGCTTCTTCCACGACGGCTCCTTCTCGTCCTTCCGCGACCGTCCGCACGGGTCCCCGATCCCGGCCGAGGTGCCGAGCTGGCGGCTGGTGACCTTCGCGCAGGATCACGATCAGATCGGGAACCGCGCCGCCGGGGATCGGCTCCCTGCCACCCTGTCCCCCGATCGGCTCGCGGTGGCCGCCGTCCTCACGCTGACGGCCCCGGGCACCCCGATGCTGTTCATGGGTGAGGAGTGGGGGGCGACGACCCCGTGGCAGTTCTTCACCTCCCACCCCGAACCCGAGCTCGGCCGCGCGGTCGCCGAGGGCCGCACGGCGGAGTTCGCCCGCATGGGATGGGATCCGGATGCGGTGCCCGACCCGCAGGACCCCGAGACCTTCCGCCGCTCGCACCTCGACTGGGCGGAGGCCGAGGCCCCGGAGCACTCCCGGCTCCTGTCGCTGTACCGCGACCTGGCACGACTGCGGCGAGCGCGACCGGAGCTCACCGACCCGGACTCCGCGCACACGACGGTCGAGGTCCGGGAGACGGACGGCCGCCCCGAGCACCGTGTCTACCGCATCGACCGAGGAGGAGTGTCGGTGCTCGTGAACCTCTCCCCCGCCCCCGCGACATTCAGTGTCCCCGCTACGGCCGACCTCCTGCTCGCCACCGCCGCCCTGACGCGCTCCTCCACGTCCTTGACACTCCCCCCGGACGCCGCCGCCATCGTCAACTGAGGTCGACCCACCCCTCTCCGGTCCTCCCGGCCCCCTGCGCGCGGCCGTAAGGGGCCGGGACGCACGGAAGGGGGTGGGCCGGCAGGAGTCAGCCGCGCGACGCCCACCACTCCCGGAGTCGCTGCTCCGCGACGGCCTCGCCCAGCACACCCTCGTCGAGGCGCAGATCGAGGAGGAACCGGTACGCCTCGCCGACCTCCCGGCCCGGCTTGATGCCGAGGACCTCCTGGATGCGGTTGCCGTCGAGCTCCGGACGGATCGCGTCGAGCTCCTCCTGCTCCCGGAGCGCCGCGATCCGTGACTCGATGTCGTCGTAGGCGGCGGCGAGCCGGGCGGCCTTGCGCTTGTTCCGCGTGGTGACGTCGGCGCGCGTGAGGATGTGCAGCCGCTCCAGCAGGTCCCCGGCATCGCGGACGTAGCGGCGCACGGCGGCATCCGTCCACGCCCCCTCCGCATAGCCGAAGAACCGCAGATGCAGCTCGATCAGGGTCGCGACGGCGTCCGTGGTCGCCGAGTCGAAGCGCAGGGCCTGCAGCCGCTTGCGGGCCATCCGGGCGCCGACGACGTCGTGGTGGTGGAACGTGACCGCGCCACCCGGCTCGAGCTTGCGCGTGCGGGGCTTGCCGATGTCGTGGAGCAGAGCCGCGATCCGCAGCGGCACATCCGCCGGGGCCCCGGGGTTCCTGGCGTGCTCGAGCGCGATGGCCTGACGGAGCACCGTGAGGGAGTGCTCGTAGACGTCCTTGTGATGGTGGTGCTCGTCGACCTCGAGCTTGAGGGCGCTCACCTCGGGGAGGAACTCGTCGATGAGACCGGTCTCCACCAGCACCCGGATGCCGCGGACGGGGTCGTCGGTCTGCATGAGGCGCACGAGCTCGGACTGCACGCGCTCGGGGCTCACGATCTTCAGCGTCTCGCGGAGCTCGGTGATCGCCCGCTCCGTGTCCTCCTCCACCGTGAAGCCGAGCTGCGCGCTGAACCGGGCGGCCCGCAGCATCCGGAGCGGGTCGTCGCCGAACGACACCCGAGGATCCGTCGGCGTCCGCAGTACCCCCGCCACGAGGTCCTCGACCCCGCCGGTCGGATCGACGAGCTTCACCGCGGGCACCTGGAGGGCCATCGCGTTGACCGTGAAGTCGCGGCGGACGAGGTCGCCGTCGATCGAGTCGCCTAACTCCACCGTCGGCTTGCGCGTCACGCCGTCGTAGCTGTCCGCCCGATAGGTCGTGATCTCGACCTGCTCGCCCCGGACCCGGGCACCGATGGTCCCGAAGGCCCGACCGATGTCCCAGTGCGCGGATGCCACCGGCTTCACGATCGCGAGGATCTGATCCGGCGACGCACTCGTCGTGAAGTCGAGGTCGTGCGTCTGCCGCCCGAGCAGCGCATCGCGCACCGGACCGCCCACGACGGCGAGCTCGAAACCGGCTTCGTCGAAGGCCTCCGCGAGGGTACGGACGACGGGATTCTCGGCGAGCGCGCCGAGACGCGCGAGGCCGTCGGCCATGTTGAGCATGGGTTCCAGCGTACCGGCCACCCCCTGACGCGCCCGCGTTCACCTCCCGGTCGTCTTGATGTCAGACCCCGGTCATCCGGCTCCGCTGGGCTGGGGGCGCCCCGTGCGGCTGAGCACGGACACCCACCCACGAAGGACAGACATGACCTCCCCCACCCCTGCGGTGCGGTGGCGGCGTCGCGGACTGACGTCCGTCGCGCTGCTCGCCGTGCTCGGCGGCGCCGTCGTCGCCCCCGCGGCCCTCGCCGCGCCCGACCCGGAAGTGCCGACCGGCTCGCTCCTCACCGGCGACACCCCCTGGCACTACCTCGACGACGGCTCCGACCCGTCGCCCGCCCCGGCCGCGCTGCGCGACTGGACCCTGCCCGCGTACGACGACAGCGCCTGGAAGACCGCACCGGGCAGCTTCGGTGCCAAGAACGGCGCCCTCGCGCCGGTGGGACCGCAGACCCCGAAGACACTCCTCAACCACTACCTCGACGGGGTGAAGGCACCGACGGTGCCGACGTACTTCTTCCGCACGACCTTCGAGCTGGAGGCCGGCGTCGCCGAGCGGGTCGCCGCCCTGCAGAGCACCGTCACCTTCGACGACGCGATCATCGTGTGGGTCAACGGCGAGGAGGTCGCCCGCTACGTCGACGGCCGCATCACCGACACCACCAACGTCGAGTACGCCGGAGACTCCAACGGCGACCCCCTGACCAGCACGTTCAGCGCCGAGGGCGACCTGCTCCGCGACGGCACGAACACCATCGCCGTGTCGCTGTTCCAGGACCGGGCCTCGAGCTCCGACATCTACTTCGACATGTCGTCGCTGACCCTCGTGAAGGCCTCCGACCCCGGCACTCCCGTCGTCGCACCGCCGACCCGGGTCATCCTCACCCCGACCGAGAAGCCGGAGGTGTCGCAGTCGTTCTCCTGGCTCGCGGGCGACGCGTCGCACACGGCAGGTCAGGTCGAGATCGGCCCCGCATCCGGTGGTGCCACCAGGACGGTCGACGCCTATGACGCCGGAGTGGTGAACGGCAACCCGAACAAGCACTTCTCGGCCACGGTCACCGACCTCATCCCGGCCACCGCGTACCGTTACCGCGTCGGCCTCCCCGGCAGCTGGAGCGACTGGCACGAGTTCCGCACCGCGGACCCGAAGGCGAGCGACTTCCAGTTCATCTACTACGGCGACGCCCAGATCGGTCTCGACACCACCTGGCCGAGCGTCGTGAAGCAGGCAGAGGCCCACGCCCCGCGATCGATCGGCTCCGTGCACGCCGGAGACCTCATCAACACGTCCAGCAACGAGAACGAGTGGCTGAACTGGTTCAAGGGCATGGAGGATTCCGCCGTGCGCACCAACGTCATGGCCGCCCCCGGCAACCACGAGTACTCGGGGGACAAGCTCCTCACCGCCTGGAAGGCCGCGTTCGAGTACCCGCACAACAACCCGTCCACGAGCTCGATCGGGGACCTCGCGAACCTCGCGAAGGGCGACTCCGAGGTCGCACAGCAGTATCGTGCGTTCTTCGACCACTGGAGCTCGTTCGCCGCAGAGACCGCGTACTACACCGACTACCAGGGCGTCCGTTTCATCACCCTGAACGCGACCCGCGACACGACCTTCCTCACGCCGGCCGGGCTCCCGTCCTGCACGGGCGCGGAATGCCCGTCGTCGCAGATCGGCACGCTGTGGACCCGCTTCCAGGCGGCGTGGCTCGACCTGCTGCTGCAGAACAGCCCGTCGAAGTGGAACGTCGTCACGTTCCACCAGCCGGTGTTCTCCGCGTCGGCCGGTCGTGACGAGCCGGTGCTCCGCGCCGAGTGGCTGCCCGTCTTCCAGCGCAACGACATCGACCTCGTGCTCATGGGCCACGATCACACGTACGCCCGCGGCTACGTGAACACGGACGCCACCGACACCGCCGGACTCACCACGGGGCCGGTGTACGTCGTGTCGAACTCCGGCGCCAAGCACTACGACCTGGAGACCCCCGAGAAGAACGTCTGGACCAACAACGGCGCCACCCAGGTGCTGCGCGGTCAGGGCGTGACGACCTACCAGGTGATCGATGTCTCGAAGAACCAGCTCGTCTACCGGTCGTATCTCGCCGAGAAGCAGCCGGACGCCACGACCGAGCTCCCCGTGGGCGCGGTCTACGACACGTTCACGGTGACCAAGTCCGACGCGGGCGAGAAGTGGGTCACCGAGGCCGGCGTCACCCCGCCGGTCACGGAGGAGCCGGAGCCCGAGAAGCCCGCGACCGTCGAGCTGGGCGCGTCCTCGGTCACCGCCGGCGGCACGCTCGCCGTGTCGGGCAGCGGCTTCGCGGAGGGCGCCGAGCTGGCGCTCGAACTCCGCTCGGACCCGGTCTCGCTGGGCACGGTCACGGCGGCGGCAGATGGGACGTTCTCCCGCACGGTCACCATCCCCGCCGGCACCCCGGCCGGCACGCACACGCTCGCCGTGATCCGTCCCGACGGCACCGAGGTCACCGCCTCGCTCACCGTCACCGCGGCGGCGGGCGGCGGAGCGGTCGTCCCCGGCGAGAACGGCTCGGGTGACGCAACCGACGGCGACCTCGCGACGACGGGCGCCGACAGCATGCCGTTCGTCATCGGGGCCATCGTGCTGCTCGCCGCCGGCCTCGGCCTGTTCGCCCTGCGTCGTCGCCGTGCGACCGCGGTCGTCGAGTCGACGGACGCCGAGTAACCCGTCCCCTCCGCGGGCGCCGCCGGTCCTCCCGGCGGCGCCCGTGCCGTCCCTCCCGTGCACAACTCAGGAGATCTCAGCCGACACGCCGCGCCCGGGAGGGCGGCCCCGGCGTGTCGACACGAATCTCCGGAGATGTGCACGATGGACGCGCCGCGGGACTGGGATAACCTTCACGTGCCCGACCCGCGAAGGAGAACCCGTGCCCGCGAACGATGCCCTGGCCGATGAGACCGATCGGATCGTCGCGGCGGCCCTGCAGGTGAACGGCCGCGCGTCCTGGGGCGAGATCGCCCGTGTGGTCGACCTCCCCGAGCGGACGGTCGCCCGCCGCGGACAGCGTCTGCTGGACCGCGGCCTCGTGCGCGTCTCGACCTACGTCGACCCCGCCCGCGTGCTCCATGCCCGCGCCGTCCTGTTCCGGATCACGACCGAACCGCATGCGCTCTGGCACGTCGCCCGCACCCTCGCCCGTCGCGCCGACGCCTCGTCCGTGTCGGTCCTCGAGGGCAGCAGCGACATCGCCGGCATGCTCCTCCCCCACGACGACGCATCGATCCGCGAGCTGCTCTTCACCGACTTCCCCGAGGTGGAGGGCATCGCGTCGATCAACGTCACCACGGTGCTGAAGTTCTTCCGCTCCGGACACGACTGGCGGGTGGGGGTGCTGTCCGACGAGCAGGTGCGGATGCTGGACGAGTCCTCCGGGTCCGAGGTCGACCCGGCGGACGCCTTGAGCGCGGACGAGGAGGCGCTGATCCGACTCCTGCTGAAGGACGGACGGATGCCCGTCGCACAGCTCGCCCGCGCGCTCGGACTGAACGTCACCACGACGCGCCGACGGATGGAATCGCTCAACCGCCGCGGGCTCATGCACCCGCGCACGGAGATCGTCCCGAGCCTCTTCGGCCTCGGGCTGGAGGCTCTGGTGTGGCTGCGCGTGCCGATGGACCGGCTGGAGAAGGTGGGATCCGCCCTCGCCGCCGCCCCCGAGGTGAAGTTCATCGTCGCGACGACCGGCACGTCGCAGCTCCTGATGAACGTGCTCGTGCGCGACGCGGACGAGTTCTACGACTTCCTCACCGGTCCCGCGGTGGCGGGCCACGACGGGCTGGAGGTCGTGGAGTCGCTCGTCGTCATCACGCCGGTGCTCCGCGGGTCGCTGATCGTGGACGAGGCGCCGGCGGCGCTGGCGCAGGACATGCCGACGGGAGCCATCCGCTTGTAGGCCGATTCTGTTACGGACGTGTAAAGAAATGGCGGGATCGTTCGCATTGCCTTGACGCAATGGCGAAATAGAGCGAGTATCCCTTCCAGGGCCTTCACCCCTGGAGAGGACGACCGTGTTCACGGCAACTGGAGACGACTGGGCGGACCGCGCGGCGGCACTGTCGCTGCACACCCGCATGTTCATCGACGGCTCCTGGGAGGCCGGAACCGCCGATCCCCTCGCACCGATCAGTCCCCGCGACGGCCGGGCACTGCCCCGGATCGCGGCCGCCTCCGCCGCCGACGTCGACCGCGCGGTCCGCTCCGCCCGTGCCGCGTTCGACTCCGGCGTGTGGTCGCGCATCGCCCCGCGCGAGCGCGGCCAGCGCCTGATCGCCTTCGCGCAGCGCATCCACGACAACGCCGAGGAGCTGGCCCTCACGATCTCGCTCGAGATGGGCAAGCCGGTGCGAGAAGCGCTCCAGACGGAGCTGCGCGCGGTCGTGAACTGCTTCCGCTGGTACGGAGAGGCGGCCGACAAGGTGCTCGACGAGCTCCCGGTCACCGCGCCGGGCAGCCTCGCCCTCGTCACCAGGGAGCCGGCCGGCGTCGTCGCCGCGGTCGTGCCGTGGAACTTCCCGCTCACGATGACGGCCTGGAAGCTCGCCCCCGCTCTCGCCGTCGGCAACAGCGTCGTCCTCAAGCCCGCCGAGCACACCACCTTCTCGGCCCTGCGCCTGGCCGAGCTCGCCCACGAGGCCGGCATCCCGGCCGGCGTGCTGAACGTCACCCCCGGCGCCGGCCACGTCGCCGGCCGCGCACTCGGCGAGCACCCCGATGTCGACGTCGTCACGTTCACGGGCTCGCCTGAGGTCGGCCGCCGGTTCCTCGGATACGCCGCGGCGTCGAACGGCAAGCGTGTGTGGCCGGAGCTCGGCGGCAAGACGGCGAGCCTCGTGTTGCCGGACGCCGATCTGGAGCGGGCGGTCCGCGCCACGGCCGACGGCTGCTTCTACAACCAGGGGCAGATGTGCACGGCCTCGTCCCGGCTGCTCGTCCCCCGCGCGCAGTACGACAGGGCCCTGGAGATCGCCGCCGACGTCGCCCGTACGGCTCTCCCGGCCGACCCGTTCGACGTGTCCACGTCGATGGGGGCGATCGTCAGCGAGAAGCAGCTCGCCGGGATCGCGGGGTTCGTCGAGCGCGCGGTGGCCGACGGCGCCGAGCTCGCGGCCGGCAGCACCGAACGGTTCTCCGCCGTCGACGGCGGCAGCTACTTCGCCCCCGTCGTGCTCGGCGTGACCCCCGCGCACGAGGTGGCGCAGCGCGAGGTCTTCGGCCCCGTGCTGTCGGTCATCGCGTACGACGACGTCGAGGACGCCCTCGCCATCGCCAACGGCACCGAGTACGGCCTCGCCGCCGCGCTGTGGAGCACCGACCTCAACGCCGTGCACACCCTCTCCCGCCGGCTGCGGGCGGGTGTCGTCTGGGTCAACTGCTTCGAGGAGGGCGACATGACCATCCCCTTCGGCGGGGTCAAGGGCTCCGGCTTCGGGCGCGACAAGAGTCTGCACGCGATGGAGAAGTTCACCGACCTGAAGACCACGTGGATCGAGCTGTCGTGACCCGCCCGCTCATCGGCATCACCACCTGGCGCCGCGCCATCGACACCGACCTCGGCACGGGTCGCCCCGCGCACACCCTCGGCGCCGAGTACGCCACGCCGATCGAGGCCGCCGGCGGCGCCGTCGTGCTGCTGCCTCCGACCGCCGGTGTCGACGAGGTCCTCGATCGGCTCGACGGGCTGGTGCTCTCCGGCGGGGAGGATCTGCACCCCTCGCACTACGGCGCCGAGCCGCAGGACGGGAAGTCCTACGACTCGGCCCGCGACGGCTACGAGATCGCGCTCGCCCTCGGCGCCAGGGAACGCGACCTGCCGGTGCTGGCGATCTGCCGCGGGCTCCAGGTCTGCACCGTCGCGTTCGGCGGCTCCCTCATCGTCGACATCCCCGCCACGGCCGACCATCACCCGGTGCGAGGAGCAGACGAGCAGCTCTCCGCCCGGCACGCCGTCACGTTCGCGGAGGACAGCAGGCTCGCCGCGCTCTACGGGACGACGGCGAGGACGGTCAACACCATCCATCACCAGTCCGTCGACACCCCGGCCCCCGGGCTGCGCCCCGTCGCGTGGGCGCCCGACGGCATCGTCGAGGCCGTCGAGTCGGACGACGACTGGGCCTTCTGGGCGGTGCAGTGGCACCCCGAGAAGATGACAGACCCCGAAGAGGCCGCCGAGGAGCGACCGCTGTTCGCGGCGTTCGTCGCGGCCGCCCGCGAACGCGCAGCGGAACCGTCCGCTGCCCAGAAAGGAACACGATGACCAAGCAGGTCTTCCTCGAGTACGAGAACGGCGTCCGCGCCGTCGCCACCCTGTTCGAGGACCTCGCCCCTCGCACGTGCGAGGCGATGTGGGGCGCGCTGGAGAAGCCGGTCACGATGCAGGCGATGCACGCGATGTACGCCGGACCCGAGGTCATGGTCGGTCTTCCCGAGGAGGCCCAGAACTTCGACCCCGAGGCCGTGCCCGCGGAGAACCAGCAGGTCGTGCCCGCACCGGGTGACCTGCAGTGGTACTGGCAGCGCCCCATGCAGATGGGCGGACTGCCGTTCGAGTGGTACGAGATCGGAGTCTTCTACGATCGTGGTGCCCGTATTCTCGGCCCCCTCGGATGGACACCCGTCAACATCTGGGCCGGCATCACCGAAGGACTCGCGGAGTTCGCTCAGGAGAGCGCCGCGATCCGCATCGACGGAGCGAAGCAGCTCACCATCGGACGCCTGGTCTAGGCGTCCACCCCCCGTGCTGGACCCATCCCGAAGGAGCAGTGCATGAACACCCGCAGAATCCTCACCGCCGGCGCGCTCGTCGCCACCGGTGCCCTCGTCCTCGCCGGCTGCGCGTCCGGCGACGGCGAGTCCTCGTCCGGTGGTGACAAGGAGTTCGCCGGCGAGACCCTGGTCGTCACGTCGTTCGGCGGAGACTGGGAGAAGGCCTTCATCGAGGCCGTCGTCGACCCGTTCGAGGAGGAGACCGGAGCGAAGGTCGAGCTGATCACCCTGTACAGCGCCGACGCCCTCGCCCAGGTCACCGCCCAGAAGGCGAGCCCGCAGATCGACGTCGTGCACTTCTCCGGCGGGCAGGAGTTCACCGCCGCGGAGCAGGGCCTCATCGCCCCGATCGCCGCGGACGACCTGTCCGCAGCGGGGGACCTCGTCGACATCGCGACCGCCGGCCTCGAGCGCGGCGAGGGTCCGGTCATCCAGCTCGCGCCCATCGGACTCGTCTACAACACCGAGGCCGACGCCCCGGCGCCGACGTCCTGGGAAGACCTCTTCGACGACGCGTACGCCGGTCACGTCGCCCTGACGGACTTCTCGAACACCTACGGGGTGCTGTCGATGCTGCGCGTGGCCGACGCCCTCGGGGGTGGCATCGAGGACCCGTCCGCGGCCATCGCCGACCTCGGAGCGCTGGCCTCCTCGGGTGACGCGATCGTCGTCCCCACCTCGCCGGACCTGCAGACCGCCTTCGCCCAGCGCGGCACGTGGCTGGCGCCGTACGCGATGGACTACGCGGGCACCCTGCAGGACGCGGGTCTGCCCGTCGAGTTCATCGTCCCGGAGGAGGGCGCGACCGCGTCGCTCATCACGGCGAACGTCGTCGAGGGCCGGGACAACCCCGAGCTGGCGACGCTCTTCATCGACTACGAGCTGCGCCCCGAAGCGCAGACCGTCTTCGCCGAGAACATGCGCTACTCCCCCGTCAACACGGAGGCCGAGCTGTCGGACGAGGCGGCCGCGGCCGTGCTCACCGGCGACGAGCTCGACGACGTCGTGGTCTACGCCCCGGGCGACATCGCCGCGTCGCGTCAGGCGTGGACCGATGAGTGGAATGCGCTGATCACCAAATGAGCGTCCGAACCCGTAAGGAGCCCTGGCTCCTGCTCCTGCCGGCGATCGTGCTGCTCGCGCTCGCCTTCGTCACCCCGGTGGCCGGCATGCTGCTCATGAGCGTGCAATCGCCGGCAGGCGGGTTCACCCTCGACAACTTCACCCGCTTGTTCGCGAGCGAGTATCACCTCCAGGCGGCGCTGCGATCGCTCCGCCTGGGGGTGATCCAGACGGTGATCACCCTCGTCATCGCCGTCCCGCTGTCGTACATCATGGCGCGCGCCGGCTCGAAGGTGCGCTCCTTCCTCCTCATCGTCGTGATCCTGCCGCTGATGACGAGCGTCGTCGTCCGCACCTTCGGCTGGGTGGTGCTCATGGGGCCGTCCGGCCTGATGATGCAGATCCCCGGCGCGGAATTCCTCGTCGGCGGCACCCAGGGATTCCTCGGTACCGAGACCGGCGTCGTGATCGCGATGGTGCAGGTGCTGCTGCCGTTCGCCGTGCTCAGCATCCTCGGCGTCATCTCCGGCATCCGCCCGCAGCTCGAAGAGGCCGCGCGCACGCTCGGCGCCGGATTCTGGCGCACGCTGCGGCACGTGGTGCTGCCGCTGTCGGTGCCCGGCATCGTCGCCGGCGCCTCCCTGGTGTTCGTGCTCTCGGTGAGCTCCTTCATCACCCCCCGCTTCATCGGCGGCTCGCAGATCCCCGTGTTCGCACAGACGATCTACGTCGACGCGACCACCAACCTCGACTGGGCGTTCGCGGCGGCGCAGGCCGTGCTGCTGTTCGCGGGCGTGATGCTCGTGCTCGCGGCCACGTCCCGGCTCGGGAAGCAGAAGGTGTGACCATGGTCCGTTCCGTCCCGATCCTCGGCCGTATCCTCGCGATCCTCCTCGGCGTCATCGTGACGCTGTACATGCTCGTCCCGTTGCTCGTCGTCGCCGGCGCCTCGGTGGGCGAGAACCGGTTCCTCACGTTCCCCGGACAGGGCTTCACGCTCGACTGGTACGTGGAGGCCCTCACCTCCGACACCTACCTGGAGCCGTTCCGTCTGAGCCTCGTGGTGGGCGTGACGGTCGCGATCCTCGCCGCCGCCATCGGCACCGCGGCCGCCCTCGCGCTGACGCGGTTCCGTGTTCCGGGAGGCGCGGCGATCCAGGCGCTGCTGATGTCGCCGCTGACGATCCCCACGATCATCCTCGCGATCGGCGCCCTCTCCATCGCCTCGCTCACGATCGGCTCCCCGAACGTGGGCGTGCTCATCGCGATCCATGTGGTCATCGCGATCCCCTACGTCATGCGCACCGTGACCGGCGTGATGACCCGTGCCGACCACTTCACCGAGGAGGCCGCGCGCACCCTCGGCGCCGGCACCTGGAACCGCTACCGCCTCGTGGTGCTGCCCATCGCGCGTCCGGGCATCGCGGCCGGAGCGTTCTTCGCCTTCAACATCTCGTTCGACGATGCGGTCATCGCCCTCTTCCTGCGCACCCCGCAGCTGGAGACCCTGCCCATCGCCATCTACGGCCAGCTGGAGTTCAGCACGTCGCCCACCGTGGCGGCCGTCTCGACCCTGATGGTCCTACTCACCGTCGTCCTCATGATCGTCCTCGAACGCATCATCGGCCTGGGAAGGTTGTTCGTCTGATGACAACGCTCACCATCACCTCACTCACCAAGGACTTCAAGGGGACGAAGGTGCTCAAGGGCATCGACCTCTCGATGCGGTCCGGCGAGTTCGTCTCGCTCCTCGGTCCTTCGGGCTGCGGGAAGACGACGCTGCTCCGCTGCATCGCCGGGCTCGAGTCGCCCACGAGCGGCACGATCGAGATCGCGGGGCACGACGTCACGAAGCTGCCGCCCGAGAAGCGTCACCTCGGCATGATGTTCCAGAGCTATGCGCTCTTCCCGCACATGAGCGTCGCCGAGAACGTGCGCTTCGGGCTGCGGATGTCCGGTGAGAAGTCGAAGGCCGAGCAGAAGGAGCTCGCGGTCCGGGCGCTGGAGCGTGTGCAGATGGGCCACCTCGCGGATCGCATGCCCGCGCAGCTCTCCGGCGGACAGCAGCAGCGCGTCGCCCTGGCCCGCGCCATCGCGTTCGAGCCGCGCGTGCTCCTCCTCGACGAGCCGCTGTCCAACCTCGATGCGCGTCTGCGCGAGGACATGCAGGTCGAGCTGAAGGAACTGCACCGCACACTCGGCCTCACGACCGTGTTCGTCACGCACGACCAGGAGGAGGCGATGAGCCTCTCCGACCGCATCGTGCTCATGAACGGCGGGATCATCGAACAGGAGGGTGCGCCGGCCGAGCTGTACAGCGCCCCGCTCACCCCCTTCGCCGCCGACTTCATCGGTGCCGCGAACCTCCTTCCGGCCACGCGCTCCGGCGCGGTCGCGACCCTCGACGGCACCGCCGTGCAGGTCCCGCTCGCCGGCGCCGGGCCGGACGGCTCCGGCGAGGTCGTGCTCCGGCAGGAGGATCTGCATCTGTCGCCCGCGGCGGGTCCGGGCGCCCCCGTCCCGGTCGAGGTCATCGCGCACGTCTACCGCGGCGCCGACGTCGTCTACATCGTCGAGCTCGCCGGGCGCCGCCTCCGCGTGGTCCGTCCGCGGCACGAGGACCCGCTCGCCGAGGGTGCGGCCGGCCTCGGCTGGCGCGACGGCGCCGTCCTCTGGATCCCCGCCGCCTGAACCACCCCGCGCACAGCGACCCTTCGAGACCCGTTCCGCGACTTTCCTGGAACTCCGGAATGCTGAGTGGGCCCGCCCGGCCCGTAGGATCGCGGCATGGTCGACGCCGACAACCCCTCCGACGCCTCTCCCCGCGACCCCTCCCGGCGCGGATTCCTCACCGTCGGCGGCGCCGCCCTGGCCGGAGCGGTGATCGGGGGCGCGGGAGGGGCGGCGATCGGGGCCTCCGTCGCCGGGGCCGGAAGCCGGGACGGCTTCGCCGACGATCCGGATCCGTTCGCCGCACTCACGCCGCGCTCCGAGCCCGGCTTCGATCACGTGGTCGTGGTGATGGGCGAGAACCGCTCCTTCGACAACCTCCTCGGCTACCTCTACACGGCCGAGACACTGCCGGCGGGCGAGACCTTCGAGGGTCTCGCGTTCGGCACCCACAGCAACACCGCCCCGGACGGCACGGTCGTGGAGGCGCACGTCTACCGGGGCGACACCGACCGCATCATGAGCCGCCCCGATCCGGACCCGGGTGAGGAGTACCCGCACGTCAACACGCAGATCTTCGGCACCGTCGACCCGAAGACCAACGCCGACCTGTTCGTCGACCAGATGACCACGCCCTTCAACGCCCCCACCCACGGCGAGAAGGCGACGATGTCCGGCTTCCTCGAGGACTACATCATCAACTTCCGCCGACTGCGCGACGGGAAGGAACCGGGCCTGGACGAAGCGCGGCACATCATGGGCTCGTTTTCCCCGGAGATGCTTCCGGTGCTCTCGACCCTCGCCGCCGAGTTCGCCGTATTCGACCACTGGTACGCGGGAGTGCCGTCCCAGACCTTCTGCAACCGCTCCTTCTTCCACGCCTCGACCTCGCACGGCTTCGTGACGAACCAGGCCGGCGGCGGTTACCGGAAGTGGCTCGATGCCCCTGCCGCACCGACCGTGTTCAACCGTCTGGAAGACCGCAAGGTGAGCTGGCGGATCTACATCGACGAACTCCAGCTCGTCTCCTTCACCGGGATGCTGCATGCGGCGGTGCTGGAGAAGTACTGGCGCACGGATCATTTCGGCACGATGGAGGACTTCTACGCCGACGCGAAGAACGGCACCCTCCCGGCGTACGCGTTCATCGAGCCGCGGATGGTCTACGACCACAACGACTTCCATCCGCCGTTCGGGAAGCCGCGGGAGAGCATGGTCGACGGTGAGCCCGTGTACGACAGCGCCATCTCCGACGTGCGGGCGGGCGATCGGCTCATCCACGACGTCTACGAGGCCGTGCGCACGAGCGCGACGCCCGGCGGCTCGAACGCCGTGAACACGCTGCTGCTCATCACCTTCGACGAGCACGGCGGCTGCTACGACCACGTGCCGCCCCCCGCAGCCACGCAACCCACGAAGGACACCGGCGCCGGGGAGATGGGCTTCACGTTCGACCGGCTCGGCTGTCGTGTCCCGGCGATCGCGGTGTCGGCGTACACGCGGCGCGGCACGATCATCCACGACGAGATGCACCACGGGTCGGTCACGGCCACGCTGTCGCGCCTGCACGGCCTGGAGCCGCTGAACGACCGCGATCAGTCGGCCAACACGCTGCTCAACGTCGTGAACCTCGACAAGCCGCGGCACCCGGCCGACTGGCCCGTGACCACACCCGCGTACACGCCGCCGAATCCCGAGGGCGGCACCCCGCAGCCGAACGAGGCGGATCACCTCAAGCCGCTCACGCCTCCCGCCCGCGGCCTTCTCGGGCTCCTCCTCGCCCGGTACGGCGCGCCGGGTGAGAAGGAACCCGAGACCTTCGCCGACGCGTACCGGCTCCTCCACGAGCACGGCGAGGAGCTGTTCGGCCCTCCACTCTGACAGCGCACTTCCGCACGAGGTCGCAGGGATTCACGGAGTCCCCGCGACCTCGGTGTGACTCTGCGACCGCGCCCCGGTGGCTCAGCCCTCGCGGGAGAACGTGATGTGGGTCACGCCGGACTCCGCGACCTCGGAGGTCACGCGATAGCCGGCCTCGAGGCCGCGCAGGTCGTCCCACAGCCGGATGCCGCTGCCGGTGAGGATGGGGGTGATGCCGACGTGCAGGTCGTCGACGAGCCCGGCGCGCAGGAACTCCCGGACCGTGGTCGCCCCGCCGCCGACGCGCACGTCACGTCCTCCGGCCACGGCCACGGCTTCCCGCAGCGCCTCCTCCGGGGTCGCGGAGAGGAAGCGGAAGCTCGTGCCGTTCGCGAACTCGATCGGCGGCCGCGGGGTGTGGGTGAGGACGAACACCGGCACCTCGAACGGCGGCTCCTCGCCCCACCAGCCGCGCCACTCCGGGTCGTCCGGGTTCGCATGGAGCCCGAACATCCCGGCCCCCATGATCTCGGCGCCGATGCCCTGGAAGTACTGCGCCGCGTACTTCTCGTCCACCCCGGTGGTGCCCGCACCACTCGTGTCGTGGAAGACGCGCTCCTGGAAGGTGCGGGTCGCCGTGTAGGCCGCGGTGAGTCGTCCCCAGTCCTCGCCGAACGGGTTCTCCGGGGTCTGATCGGTCGTCGTGGCGAAGCCGTCGAGAGTGATGTTGAGGTCGACGCGCACGCGGGTCATGGTGCCTCCGAAGCGGTGGGGATGGGCACCGGTCGGCGCGCCGTCCCCAGCGTCGGGCGTTCCGCGGCCGCTGTCAAGAGCGGACCGCCGTACCGGATCAGACCACGGGGTCGCCCTGGACCGGTCCCTCCGTGTTGGGCTTCCACCCGAGGGCCGGCGCCACGTGCTCCGCGAACGCCTCGAGCACGTGGAGGTTGTACTCCGGCCCGAGCTGGTTCGGGATCGTCAGCATGAGGGTGTCCGCGGCCATGACGGCTTCGTCCTGCCGGAGCTGCTCGATGAGCACATCGGGCTCCGCGGCGTAGGTCTTGCCGAACGTGGAGCGGAACCCGTCGATGATGCCGATCTGGTCGCCGTTCTCCTCGCTGCGCAGCCCGAAATAGGCGCGGTCCATGTCCGACACGAGCGGGAACACGCTCCGGCTGACCGACACGCGAGGCGTCCCGGTGTGGCCGGCCTCACGGTAGGCGGAGCGGAAGAGCTCGATCTGCTCGCGCTGCAGCTCGTGGAAGGGCTGACCGGTGGCCTCCGTCACGAGCGTCGAGCTCATCATGTTGAGCCCCTTGCGGCCGGTCTCCTCGGCCGTCGCGCGCGAACCCGAGCCCCACCAGATGTGGTCGCGCAGCGTGGGGGACTGCGGCTCGATCGCGAGGTACTGTCCCGCACCCACCATCCGGGGGTCGCCGGGAGCGAGTCGCTCGCCGTCGATGGCGCGGAGGAAGATCTCGAACTTCTCCCGTGCGAGCACGCTGCCGCGCTCCGGGTCCTCCTCGTCGCGGAAGCCGAAGGTCTCGTAGCCGCGCAGCGCCGTCTCGGGTGACCCGCGGCTCACGCCGAGCGCGATACGGCCGTCCGCGATGAGGTCGAGTGCGGCCGCCTCCTCGGCGAACTGGAACGGGTTCTCGTACCTCATGTCGATCACGCCGGTGCCGACCTCGATGCGCTCGGTGCGCGCGGCCATGGCCGTCAGCAGCGGCATCGGGGACGCCGCCTGGCGTGCCCAGTGGTGCACGCGGACGTAGGCGCCGTTGACGCCGAGCTCGTCGGCGCCCTCCGCGATCTCGATGGTCTGCTTCAGCATGTCGCCCGCCGTGCGGGTGGCCGAGCCGGGCACGTCGGCGTAGTGACCGAACGAGAGGAATCCGAAAGCCTTCATGGTGTATTCGAACGCATGGAAGCCGGGACTATTCCCCCGGGAGCAGGAAGCCGTCGAGGACGAGCCCGCGGATGCGCGGCTCGAGCTCCGCCCACAGCTGCGCGAATGGCACCTCGAAGAGGTCCGCGAGGGCGGGGGCGATCTGCAGCACCTGGAGCTCGCCGTCGCACGCGCCGACGAAGCCGGCCAGCGCGGGGTCCACCGCGACGGTGCGCGCGAACCCGCCGCCCTGACGCAGCTCGATCACGCTCGGGTCGTCGTTACCGGGGAGAAGGTGGCGCGCCTCGGTGACGTCCGGAGCCACGACGAGGGTGTCGGGCAGCCCTGCGGCGAGCGCATCGTGGGCCGCGAGCCCGAGGCCGAGCGCCGCGCCCACGTTCGCCACGGGCTGCGTCACCCGCTCCGATCGCCGCAGCGGCTCGCCCCGCCCGCGGCGGAGCAGCACATAGCCGAAGCCGATCGCGGTCACGCCGCGCGCCGCGAAGTCGTCGAGCCACGCGGTCAGCAGCGGAGTGAAGGCGGCATCGCGCGGTGTGATCCCGCCGTCCCTGATCCACAGCTCGGCATAGGCGAGAGGGGACAGCTCCTCCCGCTCCACGACCCACAGGTCGAGGTCAGCGGGCACCCACGCGTCCAGCCGCGCGAGGCCGGTGATGCCCGTCCGCGACTCCCAGTTGCCCAGCAGCTGCGCGATGCCGCCCGGGGTGAGGTGCGCCGGTGCCGTGCGGACGAACTGCTCGACCAGTGCGTCGCCGACCAGACCGCCGTCGCGATACTCGTAGGCGGGCACCCCCGCCGTGCGCGGGGTGATCACGAACGGCGGGTTCGAGACGATGAGGTCGAACGCCTCCCCGGCGACCGGCTCGAACATGCTCCCGTGACGGAACTCGATGTTCGTGACCCCGTTCAGTTGCGCGTTCAGCGCGGCGTAGGCGAGGGCGCGGCGGGAGACGTCGGTGGCCACGACCCGGCCGGCGCGTCGTGCCACGAGGAGCGCCTGGATGCCGCAGCCCGTGCCGAGGTCGAGGGCACGATCCACCGCGAGCGGGACGACCGTCTCAGCGAGCGTGCGGGAGGCTCCGCCCACACCGAGGACGTGGTCGGCGGGCAGCGGGCCGTCGAGGGCGACCTCGTCCAGGTCGCTGGCGATCCACCATTCCCCGACTCCGTCCTCGTCGACGAACGACTGCGGGCGCAGCAGCGCGCTCGGCGTCACGGTGTCGGCGTCGGTCGTCGCCATCCCCAGAGCCTCCAGCCCGTCCACGCCGAGGGTGGGCAGGGCGCGCTCCACCGCCGCTCGGGGCTGCGGAAGCCCGAGCACCAGGAGGCGTCCGAGGGTCGCGAGGACCCCCTCATCCTCGGCGATCGCCCGAAGGATGGGCTCGCGCAGACCACGGGCGAGTGCATCATCCGCCTCCTCGCCCCAGAGACGTCGCAGCGGCTCGGATCGGAGATCGGCGGCATCGAGATCCGCGGCGAACGCAGCGCTGCGGAGCGGGTCGGGGCGGGGGGCGGGGGTGTCGGACACGGCCGTCACTCTACGCGTCTTCAGGGTTCTCCTCCGTCCGGCCTCCTAGAATCACAGGGTCAGTACTCACGATCCGCCTCTCCCCGGCGTTCGAGGAAGACCTTCATGACCGCGATCACTCCCCCGACGGGCCTCCGCGCGCGTGCGCGCCGGCTCGCGGCGTTCGTGGTGGCCGCCGGCGTCTGCGCGGTGGGTGTCGCCGGTCCCGCGATGGCGGCCGACCAGCCCGCCGCGGACGACGACCACCGTGTCGAACTGCACGTCACGGCGGGTCTACGCGGCACCGTCGCGCCGGGCACGTCGACGTCGGCCGTGGTCACGATCGAGAACGAGACCGAGGCGGAGCTCTCCGCGGGTCGCGTCGAGATCGAGCTCGGGAGCACGCCACTGACCGACGACGATGCCGTGACCGGATGGCTGGACGAGGGACAGGCCGCCGGTTCCTTCCTCTCCCTCGGCGAAGAGGCCACCAAGCCGGCGGAGGCGGGCGGATCCGCCACCACCACCGTGTTCGTGCCGCAGGAGACGCTGAAGCCGTTGAAACCGGGGGTGTACCCGCTGCGGGCCACCCTGAGCGATGCCGGTACGGAGGACGCCGAGGGGGAGCGCACCACCACCTGGGACACCAGCGCGACGAGCGTCCTCGTGGTCAGCTCCAGCCCGACCAGTCCGGTCGGCGTCCTCGTGCCCATCACCGCCACCCCGGCCGGCGGCGCCCTCCTGAGCGCTGACGAGCTCACGGAGCTGACCGCCCCGGACGGCGACCTCACCGCGCAGCTCGACGGCGTCGCCGGGACGACGGCTGTGCTCGCGGTCGATCCCGCCATCCTCACCTCGATCCGCGCACTGGGCACCGCGGCTCCCTCCACGGCGAGCGACTGGCTGCAGAGGCTCGACGAACTCCCCAACGCCCGCTTCGCCCTGCAGTTCGGCGATGCCGACCTCACGGTGCAGGCGCAGGCCGGTCTGCCCGAGGCGCTGGCGCCGCTGCCGCTGACCTCGCTGCTCGATCCCGCGGCCTTCCCGCAGCAGCGCGCCGTGACACCGACGAACACCCCCGCCGCCACCGCCGATCCCTCGGCGACGCCGACCGACGGGCCCGCGCTTCCCACCGACGACGAGCTCGCGGAGATCGACGGCGCGGTCCCGGGAATCGTCTGGCCGGAGAGCGACCTCACGCAGGCTGACCTCGCGTCGTTCACCGGCTACCTGGGCGGCACCGCCACGACGGTCGTGTCGTCCGAGACGGTCGGCGGTCAGAGTGCGGCTCATGCGACGGCGGGCGGACAGGACCTGCTCGTCACCGACGGGGCCACGTCGGCGGCCCTCTCCGCAGCGGCGACCGAATCCGGCTCGGCTCCCCGCCAGGGGCTGCTGGCAGAGGCGGCAGCGCGGCTCTTCCTCGCCGGTGCCCGGGCGCCTGGCGCTCCGCTCCTCATCGGCCTGGAGCGCGACGAGAGTCGTCCCGCAGAGGCCCTTCGTGACGCGATCTCCACCGCGGACTCCATCGGCTTCGAGCTCTCGGCGGTGCGGGCGGCCCCTGCCGTCGCGGTGACACTGCCGGAGACGGCCGCGGCGACCCGGGCGTCCGACCTCACGAACCTCCTCGCCGATGAGCGCTCCCTCACCGCTTTCGCGACCATCCTCAGTGACCCCCTCGTGCTGCTGAGCCCGGAGCGGATCCGGATCCTGCGCACCATCGCGGTCGGTTCCTCCGCGGAAGCCTTCACCGAGAAGGTCGCGGCCCATCGCGCGCGCACCACCGAGACCCTCGGCGCCGTCAGCATCCCCGACTCCAGCACCATCCAGCTCCTCACGGCCAACGCCGACCTCCCCATCGCCGTGCGCAACGACCTCCCGTGGCCGGTGACGGTGCGGTTGTACGCCTCCCCCACCGATCCGCGCCTCGAGGTGACACCTGTGATCGACGTCGCCGTCCAGGCGAGCTCGACCACGAGGGCGAAGGTGCCGGTGTCGGCCCGGGTCGGCAGCGGCGAGCTCGACCTGCGCCTCAGTCTGACCAGCCCGACCGGTGTCCCGATCCAGTCCGAGCAGACCATCCGGGTCGCGGTGCGCGCGGAATGGGAGACCATCGGCCTGGTGGTCTTCGGCGGCCTCGCCGTGCTGCTCATCGCCCTCGGGGTGGTGCGCACGGTGCGCCGGAAGCGTCGGGAGGCCATCGAGGAGCAGGCCGTGGAGGCCGCCGTCGAGGAACTGATCGAGGAGAAGGAAGCGGAAGCCGCGGTGCAGGAGCGCCCCGACGGCCCGGATGCCCCTCCCACGAAGGAGTCGCGTGACTAGTCTCGGGCGCGCCAGCGCCATCATCGGCGCGGGCACCCTGGTCTCCCGCGTGACCGGGCTGCTGCGCAGCATCGTCCTCGTGGCCGTGATCGGCTCGTTCAAGTCGGGCCCGGCCGACGCCTTCGCCTCGGCGAACACGCTCCCGAACAGCGTCTTCTCCCTCATCTCCGTCGGCATCCTCACCGCGGTGATCGTGCCGCAGATCGTCAAGGCCACCGCCGACGCCGACGGGGGCAACGCGTTCATCTCGAAGCTCTTCACCCTCGGGACGGTCGTGCTCGTCGCCGTCACGGCTCTCGCCACGATCGCAGCGCCCTGGCTCGTGCAGATCGTGGCAGGCGGGCTCTCCTCGGCGACCCAGGCGCTCGCGACCGCGCTCGCGTACTGGTGTCTCCCGCAGATCCTCTTCTACGGTCTGTACGCCCTGTTGGGCGAAGCCCTGAACGCGCGGCGCATCTTCGGTCCGTTCACCTGGGCGCCGGTCGTCAACAACATCGTCTCGATCATCGGATTCCTGATCCTGGGATGGGCGTTCTCGCCGGTGTCCCGCGACTCCGCCGACTGGACGCCGGAGATGATCGCCCTGCTCGGCGGCACGGCGACCCTCGGCATCGCTGTGCAGGCGCTCGTCCTGCTGCTTTTCTGGCGTCGGACGGGCCTCTCGCTCCGCCCCGATTTCCAGTGGCGGGGCGTCGGCCTCGGCAACGTGGGAAAGCTCGCGGGATGGACGTTCCTGATGGCGTTCGCCTCACTGTCCGCCGGCGTGCTGCAGGGCAACATCGTCAGCAACGCCTCGGAGTCGGGCGCCTCGCTCGCCGTGACCACGAACGCCTGGCTCATCTTCATGCTCCCCTACTCGGTCATCGTGCTGTCGATCGGGACCCCGTACTTCACGCAGATCAGCGAGCACGCCGCCGCCGGGCGGCACGACGAGGTCCGCGGAGACATCTCGCGCAGCATCCGCACGCTGCTGTTCTTCATCGTCGCCGCCGTCGCCGCGGTGGCCGCTGCGGCGATCCCCGCCTCCCGTGTCTTCACCGAGAGTGCTTCCGACGCCGAGGGGGCGGCCGTCGTCCTCCTCTGCTACCTGGTGAGCCTGATCCCCCTCACGATCCTGTTCATCGTGCAGCGCACGTTCTACGCGTACGACGACACTCGCACGCCCTTCTGGTTCACGATCTTCCAGTGCGCGCTGATCGTCGTGACCGCGCTGGGAGCCGTCGCCCTGCTGTCGGCGGAGGTCATCGACCTCACGCAGCTGGCCGCCGCCGTGGCTCTGGGGCAGTCCATCGCCAGCACGCTGCAGACGATCGTCGCCACCTGGCTGCTGCATCGCAAGATCGGCGGCATCGGAATCCTGTCCTGGCTGCGTGCGCTCGCGCTGTTCGCGGTCGCCGCGATCCCGGCGGGGCTCGCCGGATGGGGAACGTTCCTCCTGATCGGGGGGACGACCGGATGGGCCACGTCCGGAGTCATCCCCGGCGCCCTGGCGACCGCCGTCGTCGGCCTCGTCGTCGTGATCGTCTACGTCGCGATCCTCGCGGTCTTCCGCGCCCCGGAGCTGAAGGCCGCCGGCGGGCTCGTCCGCCGCTTCCTGCCCGGCCGCTGACGTGGGAATGCCCCGCGGTTACCATGGGTTGAAGCAGTCGGACGTCTTTCGACGGCACCGCTTTTCTAACGGAGATCACATGCGTCAGGTCATCATCATCGGCTCCGGCCCCGCCGGATTCACGGCTGCCATCTACGCGGCGCGCGCGAACCTGGAGCCGCTCCTCATCGCGAGCTCCGTCGAGGTCGGCGGCGAGCTCATGAACACGACCGAGGTGGAGAACTACCCCGGCTTCCCGGAGGGCATCCAGGGCCCTGAGCTCATGGCGAAGTTCCAGGAGCAGGCCGAGAAGTTCGGCACCGAGGTGCTCTACGACGACGTCACGGAGCTCGATGTCGCCGGCCCCGTCAAGAAGGTCACCCTCGGTTCGGGCGCCACCCACGAGGCCAAGACCATCATCTACGCCACCGGTTCGGCCTACCGCAAGCTCGGGATCGCGGGCGAGGAGCGTCTCTCCGGTTTCGGCGTCTCCTGGTGCGCCACCTGCGACGGCTTCTTCTTCCGTCAGAAGACCATCGCGGTCGTCGGCGGCGGCGACTCGGCGATGGAGGAAGCCACCTTCCTCACGCGTTTCGCGGACAAGGTGTACGTCATCCACCGCAAGGACTCCCTCCGCGCCTCGAAGATCATGCAGGAGCGCGCCTTCGCGAACGAGAAGATCGAGTTCGTGTGGAACAGCGAGGTCGTCGAGATCCTGGGCGACACCGCCGTCTCCGGCGTGCAGCTGCGTTCCACGGAGGACGGGTCGCTGCGCGACCTCCCTCTCGACGGCCTGTTCATCGCGATCGGCAACGACCCGCGCACGCACCTCGTGCACGAGAAGCTCGAGCTCACGCCCGAAGGGACGATCTGGGTCGACGGACGCTCCTCGCGGACGTCGGTCCCCGGTGTCTTCGCCGCCGGTGACGTGATCGACCCCACCTACCGCCAGGCCATCACCGCCGCCGGGACGGGCACGATCGCGGCCCTCGACGCCGAGCACTTCCTCGCCGACCTCGAGGACTCCTCCGTCGAGGTCCCCGCGGCCGAGGCCGCCGAGGTCATCACGGCCTGACGACGGCCGGGAACACTTTCCCCCCGCCCGTTGTTGCAACAGGCGAACCTCGAACAAGGAGAACTCTGATGAGTGCAAAGGCAACGAGCCAGGCGACCTGGGAGCAGGACGTGCTGCAGGCCGATGGTCCCGTGCTGGTGGACTTCTGGGCCGAGTGGTGCGGTCCGTGTCGTATGGTCGCGCCGGTGCTGGACGAGATCCAGTCCGACAACCCCGACAAGATCACCATCCTCAAGCTCAACGTGGACGAGAACCCGGAGCTGGCCATGAAGTACCAGATCACGTCGATCCCGGCGATGAAGGTCTTCCAGGGCGGAGAGGTCAAGACGACGATCATCGGCGCCAAGCCGAAGTTCGCCCTCGAGCAGGATCTCGCCGCTTTCCTCGGCTGATCCCCACGACCACGAGAAGGGCCGCGCCTCCGGGCGCGGCCCTTCTCGCATGCTCGGCCAGCCTAGGGTGATCAGCGCTTGTCGTACACGTCCACCGGCTCGAGCCCGCGTGCTGCCCGCGCCCTGTCGACGATCTCCTGGATGACGGCGGTCTTCGCTGCGTTGTAGGAGGAGTTCCGCTCCTCCGCCGCCCGCGCTGCGTCGTGCTTGACGCGTTCGTATCGCTCCGCATCGTCCGGGTGCGCGCACAACCAGTCCCGCAGCAGGCGCTGAGGCGCGGCATCCCATTCGGCTGCCGTGAAGAAGTGTGCGATGGCGAGGCGCTCCCCGGCCGCCTCCATGATCATCACCGGATGAGTGCGGATTCCGCTGCCGGTGTGCCATCCCACCGACTCCAACGCGGACCGGTACGCGTCGAACTCCCCTCCTGTCTGCACCCGCACCGCAAGGTCGACGATCGGTTTCGCGTTCATCCCAGGAATGGCCGTCGAACCGATGTGCTCGACGATCCAGCCGTCCACCCCCGCAGCACGGATCGAGGCCGCGAACTCCTCGAATCGCTGCGGCCATGACGGGTCGTAGGGAACGAGGAGCATCGGTCGTCAGGAGGCGTCGGCGATGCGAGGGTCCCAGCGACGATGGCGCTGCTTCTCGTCCAGGAGTCCCCAGACGGCCGGTGTGAGCTCCGGGTACTCCAGGGCGATCTGGCGCAGCACGCGGTAATGCCGCGCGGCGTTGGGACGTATCCCGTCGTTGGCGGCGATGTTGTCGGCGCGCAGCAGGTAGACGACGAGTTCGTCGACACTGGGCAGCTCCTCCATGAACTCCCAGGGGTCCTCACCGCCGAGCAGGCGCTCCTGGACGAGGACGGCGAGTTCGTCCGAGGCCTCGGCGCGCAGCACTTCCAGGCTGGCGCGACGGGGGACGGACTCGGTCATCCCTCCAGCCTACGCGCGTGCGCGACGGGGTCGGCGCTCCACCTTCGCATCCTCGCTCATGTCCTCGAGCTCGCGGCCCTTGGTCTCCGGCACCTTGAAGAACACGAAGAAGAACGACAGCAGCGCGAAGAAGGCGTAGAAGCCGTACGCGAAGGTGAGGCCGATCTCCGCGAACGCGGGGAACGTCGTCGAGATGAAGAAGTTCGCCACCCACTGCGCCGCGGCAGCCACGGCCAAAGCGCCCGCACGGATCGAGTTGGGGAAGATCTCGCCCAGGAGCACCCACACGAGCGGCCCCCAGCTCGCACCGAAGAACACCACGAAGCCGTTGGCGCAGACGAGGGCGACGGTGGCCCAGGGGTCGGGAAGCGTCGCGGTGCCCGAGGCGTCCAGCGTGCCGAACGAGAAGGCGAGCGCCATGAGTCCCAGGGTCACCGTCATGCCGACGGAGCCGACGAGCAGCATGATCCGGCGTCCGATCCGGTCGACGAGCAGGATCGCGACGATCGTGACGACGATGTTGGTCACAGAGGTGATGACGGACGTGAGGAGGGCACTGGACTCGTCGAATCCGACCGACTGCCACAGCGTCGTGGAGTAGTAGAAGATCACGTTGATGCCGACGAACTGCTGGAACACCGACAGCAGGATGCCGACCCAGACGATCGGCTTGAGGCCGAGACGGCTGCCTCGCAGGTCTCGCAGCGACTCGGAGCGCTCCGTGTCGATCGTGCCCGTGATCTCCTTGATCTTCGCCTCGGTATCGATCGTCCCGGTCACGGTCTGGAGCACTTCCGCGGCACGCTTCACTTCGCCCTTGCGCACCAGGTAGCGCGGGGATTCCGGCAGCCGGAGCGACATCAACCCGTAGACGAGCGCGGGGATGGCCGCGACCATGAACATCCATCGCCAGGCGGTCAGGCCCCAGAGCGGCTGGTCGGCCTCCCCCGCGATGCCGGCGAGCAGGGCGTCCGACAGCAGGGCGGCGAAGATGCCGAGGACGATGGCGAGCTGCTGCAACGAGCCCAGACGACCGCGGATCGCAGCGGGAGACACCTCCGCGATGTAGGCGGGGGCGATCACCGAAGCCGCGCCGACGCCGAGGCCGCCGATCACACGCCAGACGATGAGGTCGACGACGCTGAACGCGAGTCCGGAGCCGATCGCCGAGACGAAGAACATCGCCGCGGCGACAACCATCACCGGGATGCGTCCGAACTTGTTCGACACCGGGCCGGCGAACCAGGCGCCGACCGCACAGCCGATCAGGGCGGAGGAGACAGCGAAGCCCTTGAGACCCGTGCCGAGGTCGAACCCTGAGACATCTCCCGCCAGGGCGTCGACAGCACCGTTGATCACCGCGGTGTCGAATCCGAAGAGGAATCCGCCCAGAGCCGCCGCAATACTGACGGCGATCACGCGACGCTTGATACTCGCTGGATCAGCTGGTCTGGACATGACATCCCCCTCGCATCGACAAGATGACGCGAGTCTATGTCACCCCCGACCAGGGGCGGGGTCAGCGCGCGGAGCCGTACCCTTCTTCGCCGAGCTCCTCGAGAATGCGGTTCAGGTCCTGGATCGAAGCGAAATCGATCGTGACCTGGCCTTTGCGAGCGCCCAGTGCGATCCGGACGCGGGTGTCGAGCCGGTCCCCCAGCTTGCCGGCGACCTCATCCAGGTACGCCCGCCGCGCCCCGGGGGTGGGCTTGGGAGTCTTCCCTGCGGAGGGCTGCGACTTGGCCGCCTCTTCCGTGGCACGGACGGAGAGGTCTTCGTTGACGACCTTGTCCGCCAGGCGCTGCATGGCCTCCGGCGAGTCCACGCTCAGGATCGCGCGCGCGTGTCCGGCGGACAGGACACCAGCGGCCACCCGCTGCTGCACGGGGACAGGAAGCTTGAGCAGGCGGATGGTGTTGCTGATCTGCGGACGGGAACGCCCGATGCGCGTGGCGAGCTCCTCCTGCGTGATGCCGAAGTCGTCGAGGAGCTGCTGGTAGGCCGACGCCTCTTCCAACGGATTCAGCTCCGAGCGGTGGAGATTCTCCAGCAGCGCGTCCCGCAGCAGGTCCTCATCGGCGGTATCCCGGACGATGGCCGGGATCGACTCGAGTCCGGCCTCGCGGGCAGCCCGCGTGCGCCGCTCCCCCATGATGAGTTCGTACTCGCCGTCGCTGTTCTTCCGGACCACCACCGGCTGCAGCACGCCGAACTCGCGGACGCTGTGCACGAGCTCCGCGAGGTCCTCCGGGTTGAAGTGCGTGCGCGGCTGGCGGGGGTTGGGGACGATCGCCTGCGGGTCGACCTGGATCAGGTGGATCCCGGGCACCGCCTCGAGCTCAGCCTCGGGTGCCGCGTCGGTCTTCGCGGAGGGAGCCTCGGGTGCCGGAGCGAGCTTCGCGCCCGGGAAGAACACGTCGACAGGACGTTCTGCCTGGTCCGCCGTCGGGATGAGGGCGCCGATGCCGCGGCCGAGTCCAGTGCGCTTCGCCATTATTTCTCCTTGCTCTGCGTCTGTCGCGACGCGATCTCGACGGCGGCCTCACGGTAGGCGATCGCTCCGGCGGACTGACCGTCGTAGGCGATGACCGTCTGGCCGAAACTGGGGGCTTCCGATACGCGTACGGACCGCGGAATCACGGTGTCCAGCACCTGTGACGGGAAGTGCGAGCGCACTTCCTCCGCAACCTGCTGCGCCAGACGCGTCCGCCCGTCGAACATCGTCAGGAGGATCGTCGAGAGATGGAGGCTCGGATTCAGGTGCTTCTGGATCATCTGGATGCTGCCGAGCAGCTGGCTCAGGCCTTCCAGGGCGTAGTACTCGCACTGGATCGGGATGAAGACCTCGTTCGCCGCGGTGAACGCGTTGATCGTGAGGAGTCCGAGCGATGGGGGGCAATCGATGATGACGAAGTCGACAGGGTTGTCGACGAGGTAGTCCTCCAGAGCGCGGCGAAGTCGGTGCTCCCGGGCGACCTGTGCGACGAGTTCGATCTCGGCACCCGCGAGGTGGATGGTGCTCGGCGCACAGAAGAGATTGGGGCTCTCCGGACTGGGCTGCACGATCTCCGCGAGCGGGAACTCGTCGATGAGGACGTCATAGACGCTCGGTGTGTCGGCATTGTGCGGCACCCCGAGCGCCGTGGAGGCGTTCCCCTGAGGGTCCAGGTCGATGACGAGCACCTTCGCACCCAGACCTGCCAATGCCGAAGCGATGTTGACGGCGCTCGTGGTCTTACCCACGCCACCCTTCTGGTTCGACACCGTCAGGATTCGCGTGTCTCCCCCGAACTCCACGGTGACTGCTTCGAGCGCGCGGCGACGAACGGAGAGATCCGCGATTTCTCGCGCGAGGGGGGTGTCCATCCCGAACGATTCGTTCGACGATGCCTTCTCGGACTGTTTCACGTGAAACATCCACTCCTTTCGGGACCGCGTTCCACTCTAATCGCAGCGACCGACGTCGGATCACAGGCACGACCGGGCGGCAGAGATGCTTCCCGTCCGCGCACTTCCGCATACACGCCGACAGTCAGCTCCGGTGAGGTTCGTTTCACGTGAAACGACGGCTTCAGCACGGCCCGCTGAACGCGGCTTTCGTCACCGGTGGCTTCGCGCAACTCGATGCCGACGAAGGGCGAAGGGACGCCCCAGCGCTGGTAGCGGCGTCCCGTGCTGAGACGGGTGGGTGAGTCACGCGACTGGGGACCCGACCTCGCCACCGAAGCGTGCTCGCGAGCCGACCTCGTGCCCCTCCTCGATGAGAGCGCCTGGCGGTCCGGCGTAGCTTCTCCGCGTCGTCCGGCTCGACGCCACATTTCTCGAGGCCCAGTCCCGCGCTCGCAAACCTCCGCCTCCCCACCTCACTCGGGTACCTTGTCGCAGCTTCCACGCGGGGTGCCTGCCGCGGTCAGGCGAATCCGCGACCGCGTCCTTCTGGATAACCCCTGCCTACACCCGCGAGCCACCGCTCTGCCGGGCACCTCCCCCGCAGAGCACGCGGATCCTTCACGCTTACACCTTCGGCCGGGAGGACGCCAGCGTCGCGCGGCACCGATCCGGTCCGCGGGTGCCCCGTGCTCCGTATGACAGCGCGACAGGCGCGCCGCGTCGTTCTCGCCTCTCCATGACCTGCCCGCCCGCACAACTCGCGGAGCATCGAACGGCTGCCTCCGCCAGCGTCCGAGCCGGCAGGTGGACGAAGGATAGCGCGGCATGGGGGCACCGACCCCCAATCTGGCCCGTCCCTTCGCCCTTTGCGACGGCTCGTCTCCCGTGAATCCGCCGCCTGATCGCGGTCTGTTTCACGTGAAACACGACCCGTCCTGACCTGTTCACATCCGTTCACCATCTCGGCCACGCACAGCAGCACGTGTTCCCAGCCGCTGCTCGGGTCGCCACGACGACGGAGCACACCTGGGAGCAGTTCTGGCGCGGAGGGATTTCCCTTCACGGCGATGCCCATCGAACGACGTGGCGTCGCCCATCCACGCACATCACTCGGCATGCGTACTCGAAGTGTGTGGAACGACCGTCGCTCAAGAGCCATCTGCGTCACGCCAGCGATAGCCCCCCGGCGGCGGCTGGGCACGTTCACGCCCGACTTTCGCGCAAACGCCGCACTCCCCTTCCTGTCCACACCGTCCATAGCGAGGATCAGAGCTCGTCGCAGCAGGTCCGCCGCGGACCCCTATAGAGAGGAGGCACCACGGCACGTCTGCCACAGCGGCGCTCGGTCACACCGTTGCCCAATCCTCCGCGGGAAGGCCGATCACCGGGGCGTGCCCACACTTCGAGGGACACCGTTGAGCATCAAGGCCAGCCCCGGGTGTCCGGAGTCATTCCCCGGACGAAACACGAGACGAGGCATGAGCGCCTCTGCCGCAGCGGCCAAAAGCTCCAAAGCCCAGTCCCGCGTCAAGGCACTCACCGGCCCCCTCCACACATGGACACACACCATCCAATGCCAGGCCTGCACCGGTTACACCCCGTCTCCCCCGACGACACTCGAGACGAGGAACGAGGGATCCGATAGCGCCGCAGAAAGGTTCAGAGGCCACTCCTCCGAAGAAGGCCACTCACCGGGTGCCTTTACACGTCGACACACCATCGAACGCCAGGGCCCGGCCCGGTTGCCCCGAGTCGTCATTGACCAGGCACGGGACGAAGTATCGCGCCGCCTCCCCAGCCGCAGAACCCGGCGACACCATCACACTTTCCCACGAGAATGCCGCCCGCCGGCTCCAGTCCAGGCTTCGAGGCACACCCCGAACGTCACTGACAGGACTGGTGGCACCATGTCCGTCTCAGCCGGCAGAGGAAACGAGGCACCGAGGCACCCCTGCGGTAGCTTCGCCGCGCGGATGACGTTCTTGCCTGTCGACACCCCCGCGGGGACCTCCACTGCCGCAGCGACCTGCAGGAGCCAGCGGTACGACCCAGTCGACTCTGACGAGGGCTCCCCCCGACGACCGATGACACGTTCGCCCCGTGCCGCGCTCACCGTCACCACACGCTGCGCACGCGCTGAGGATCAGTGCCCCTCAGCGCAAGGACGGGCACTCGGGCACCGTGGGAGCCACCCCGAGAAACCGACTGTTTCACGTGAAACAGTCATTCAAGATCGCTGTGACTGAGGGATACCTCCCCCACTTCCGAATGGGCCATGGCAAACGGTCGGAGATGGTCAGCGGACGAGGTACGCCGCGTGCGATAACTCGTCGAAGCGAATCGCGCGACGTTTCACGTGAAACAGTTGTGTGTCTGATGTGACCACGCCGACCGCGATCCCACCTCCCGCGTCTAACCCACGGGAGGTTCTGCGATCCGCAGCCCACCACGCCGCACCGTGAAGACAGCACACCCCGCCCGCTGACCCACCAGCACGGGCAGGTATCAGTGTCGAGCAGAAGGGCACTCAACGAGCAGTGCGTCCGATGACCTCGCCGGAGACCATCACTTCTGACCCACGGACCGCCCGGGGGCAGCGCCCCACGCTCCTTGGCTCGATCGGTGGATGCCCCACCGGTCTCCACACGCGCTTTCAAAAAGGACTCGGGGACGTTGATGAGTACGCCCGTCCACAGCTCCGATGCCAGGGAGTTGTGTGGCGGCGCCTACCCATTCCCTCCTCCGAGGCCTGCCTCCGGAGACGTGATACTCGCCTCTGACCGCCTCGGTGAAGATGCTCCCGCGATGGATGAACCTTACGCCGCCGAACCCAGCGCTCCCGACAACCGTGTCAGACAGAGGTCGGTCACCGTTTCCGGTTCACCGTAACTGGAGCAACCAGACACCGACGTCGCCGATGCACCCAGTGAACGCGATTCCCGACTCAGCGCCTTCGGAGCCGAGAGTAGCGTCCTACCGCACTGCTCCGACACTCGTTGTTGTTTCACGTGAAACATGGCCTGTCCGGGCGGACTCCATGCGTGAGGGGGCACAGCCTTTTCGGATCAGTCGATCAAGAGGTAGTGCCCACCAAAGCAGGCCACTCTGACGGCAGAGTTTCACGTGAAACGACAATGTCCTCAGCGCACGTGGGCACGGACGACCCGGGTCGTCTCGGGAAGCAGTCCCTCGCCCAGAACCTCGACGCGAACGTCGGAGAGTGTGAACTTCGCGATCTGCTTCCGCGCCGCCTCGATCTCGTTCGCGGCGTTCATGCCCTTCAAGAGGGCGAGTTCACCACCATCGCGCACCAGCGGAGCCGTCAGTGGAATCAAGGTACGCAGCGCGCTCACCGCGCGAGCCGTGACGACGTCGAAGGCACCCTTCGCACGGACGTCCTCCGCACGCGCCCGGAGGATGGTGACGTTCGAGAGCTCGAGATCGTTCACCTGCTCCGTCAACCAGTTGATCCGACGCTCCATCGGCTCGACCAGTGTCCACGACACATCGGGGCGGGCGATGGCGAGCACCAGACCGGGCAGCCCGGCACCAGACCCGATGTCCGCCACGGAACCATGGAAGAGCGGTGCGGCGATCGCGCTGTTCAGGATGTGACGCGTCCACAGGCGGGGCAGTTCGAGCGGTCCGATCAGACCCCGCTCCTCCCCCTCACGGGCGAGGGAGTCCGTGAACCGCCGAGCGATCTCCAGGCGGTCTCCGAAAAGATCGGCAGCGACAGTCGGCTCCTGCTCGACGGTCTTCTCGCCGGAATCGCTCGTCTCAGACACCCGCCAGTACTCGCCTTCGGTACGTCAGTGACGACGCAGGACCGTGTGACGGTCCGCGCCCTCGCCGTACGACTCGGAGACGAGCCCTCGCTCGGCAGCGATGTCGTGGACCAGCTTGCGCTCGTAGCTCGACATCGCCGGCAGCGACGCCTGCGACGAGCCCTCATCGAGCTTGGCGGCCGCCGCCTCGACCAGGGTCACGAGCTGCCGGCGGCGCGTGTCGCGGGATCCTCCGATGTCGAGGATGAGACGCGAGAACGAGCCGGTCTTGTTCTGCACCGCGAGACGCGTGAGCTCCTGCAGCGCCTGCACCGTGTCTGGAGCGGAGAGCAGCGCGAGGCCGTCACCCTCGGCCTCGACCGAGACGTAGGCACGCCCCTGCCGGACATCGAGGTTCAGGTCGCCGTCGATGTCGGCGATGTCCAGCAGCTCCTCGAGGTAGTCCGCGGCCACATCGCCTTCGTTCTCGAGCTGCGCCACAGTGGGCTCCGTGCTCCCGGTCACGACCTCACTCATGACGCGTTCCCCTTCTTCTTCGCGCGCTTCTTGCCGACCGGCTGCTGTCGCTTCGGTGCCTCGGCCTTCGCCTTCTCGGCCTGCTCCAGCAGACGCTGCTGCTCTGCCTCGTACACCGACATCGGCACGACCTTGCCCGAGGAATCGATGGCCTTGCCCTTACGCGCCAGACGCTCTTCGCGCGCCTTCGCCGCCTCCGAGCCCGGGGTGGGCATCTCACGGATGACGAGGAACTGCTGGCCCATGGTCCAGAGGTTCGAGATGAACCAGTACACGACGACACCGAGCGGGAAGAAGACACCGGAGAAGATGAAGCCCAGCGGCAGCACGTAGAGCATGATCTTCTGCATCTGGTACGCCTGGCCGGTCTTGGCCTCCGGCGAGAGGTTCTTCGAGATGATCTGCAGCTGGGTGAAGAACTGCGACGCGATCATCAGGACGACCAGGGTGACGAGGATGATGATCGCCGTGACGTTCTGGGCCTCGATCGCATTGCCGAGGTTCTCGTGCAGCGACGCGACGCCGAAGAGCTTCGCGTCGTAGAACTCCTTCGTGAGCTCCGGGCTCAGCAGGCCCACGCCACCCACGTTGTCGCGGGCGTGCTTGCTGACGTCGCTCAGCACGCTGTAGAGCGAGAAGAAGATCGGCATCTGCACGAGCAGCGGCAGACAGCTCGACATCGGCGTCGTGCCGTGCTTCTTGTACAGCGCCATCGTCTCGCGGCTCATCGCCTCACGAGAGAGCTGATCCTTCTTGCCGCGGTACTTCTCCTGAACTTTCCGCAGTTCAGGAGCGATTTCCATCATCTTGCGCTGGCTCTTGATCTGCTTCACGAACAGCGGGATGAGCGCTGCACGGACCACGATCACGAGGCCGACGATCGAGAGGACCCAGGTGATGCCCGAGGCCGCAGGAAGACCGACGGCGGTCAGCAGCCAATGCCAGGCGACGAGGATGAGCTCGACGACCCACTTCAGCGGCCACAGGATCGTGCCGAGCAGGTCGAATCCGCCGGATGCCGGCTCCGGGCTGGGGGTGGCACTGGCGAACAGAAGGTCAAGACCCACCGATCAGTCCTTTCGGGAGGGGACGACGAAACCGTGTGCGGTCAGGTCGTAGCGGAAGTGTCGGTGCGGTGTGACGTCGTCGACGCCTCCGCGAGACCAGGGATTGCAGCGGAGGATGCGCCACGCCGAGAGCAGAGCCCCCCGCACGGCGCCGTGCTGCTGCACCGCACCTACAGCGTAGGCGGAACAGGAGGGATAGTACGCACACACGTCTCCGTACATCGGCGAGACCACCTTGCGGTACCCCGCGAGAAAAGCCAGCACGGCGTTGCGAGGAAGGAGGGGAATGCTCCGGAGCACGTCGCGTCCGTGCATTTCCCCCGTGCCCACCGACGACGCTGGCAACGCGGTCATGATGTGGCCTCGACGGGCGCGAGCCGCGCCAGACAGCGGTGCACGTCACTCCGAAGTTCCGCGTAGGAGGCGGTCGCGGACGCAGGAAGGGCACGGATGACGACATCCGTGCCCTGAGGAACACGCGGGAGCGCCTCCGCACAGACGGCTTTGAGTCGCCGACGGACGGTGTTGCGCACCACGGCCGTGCCCACCTGCTTGCTGATGATGAAGCCGAACCGCGCGGCCCTGCTCTCGCCCGTCGCCAGCATGGAGGTGAGGACGCGGGCCCCGCCACAACGCGATCCGCGTCGAACGACCAGTCGGTAGTCGCTCCCGCGGGTCAAACGGAACGGGCGGGCGAGCACAGCTGCTTACGCGGAAAGCTCGGTACGGCCCTTCGCGCGGCGTGCCGAGAGGATGGCACGGCCGGCGCGGGTACGCATGCGGGCACGGAAGCCGTGCTTCTTGGCGCGACGACGGTTGTTGGGCTGGAAGGTGCGCTTGCTCATGAGATCACTCCGGGAATGCTGTCACCGGATTCACTTCGACCGGAGACATAGGGAACTGCCAAACAGGCATAAGTCAACCGACTAAGGGTACGTCTTGGCGGCGGACAGGGCAAATCTGCGACCTGTACCGCTTCTCATCCCATGCGTACCGCACAGCCATTATCCACAAGCCGAACGCATCCGCCACATCCAACACGCCCGCGTGTTTTCAAGGGCAGGTTGCCGTTCCGAGCCGGTGTGACTACCGTGGCATCCGAAGTTATCCACAGGGGAACGGCACGTCGACCCCGACCCGATCCGTCGTCCGGAGCACCATGTCCTCACCAGCCCAGCCCGAAGTCCCGATCTGGACCACGGTGCAGGAGCTGCTGGAAGCCGACGATCGGGTCACGCCGCAGCTCCAGGGCTTCCTGAGCCTCGCGGTGCCGGCCGGGGTGATGTCGGCGACCCTGTACCTCGAGGTGCCGAACGACCTCACCGCCGCCCAGATCAACAAGCGCCTCCGCCTGCCCATCATGGAGGCCCTCGCTCACGTCGGCGAAGAGGTCACGTCCTACCGGGTGGTCGTGAACCACGAACTCGCGGACCAGCCCACGGCCCCCATCGCGGTCGCCGACTTCGGTCGCCAGGAGCCGGTGCGCGCCGAGTCGCCGATGGAGCAGCCGACGGCGCTGCGTCACGAGTCCCGCCTCAATCCGAAGTACACCTTCGACAATTTCGTGATCGGCCAGTCCAACCGGTTCGCCCACGCGGCCGCCGTGGCCGTGGCCGAGGCTCCGGCCAAGGCCTACAACCCGCTCTTCATCTACGGCGACTCCGGACTGGGCAAGACACACCTCCTCCACGCCATCGGTGACTACGCGCAGTCCCTTTACGCCGGGGTGAAGGTGCGGTACGTATCGAGCGAGGAGTTCACGAACGACTTCATCAACTCCATCGCCAACAACCGCGGCGCCGCGTTCCAAGCGCGGTACCGCGACGTGGACATCCTCCTCATCGACGACATCCAGTTCCTCCAGGGACGGGCGGAGACGCAGGAGGCGTTCTTCCACACGTTCAACACGCTGCACGACCACAACAAGCAGGTCGTCATCACCAGCGATGTCGCACCGAAGCACCTGACCGGCTTCGAGGACCGCATGCGCAGCCGGTTCGAGTGGGGCCTCATCACCGACGTGCAGGCGCCCGACCTCGAGACCCGTATCGCCATCCTGCGGAAGAAGGCGCAGAGCGAGGCCCTCCACATCCCGGACGAGGTGCTCGAATACATCGCCACGGTCGTGTCCTCGAACATCCGCGAGCTGGAGGGTGCACTCATCCGCGTCTCCGCGTTCGCGAGCCTGAACCGCTCTGCCCTCGACATCTCCCTGGCTCAGACCGTGCTGCGGGACATCATCGACACGGCCGAGGACAACATCATCTCGCCGACCGACATCATCACCGCGACCGCGCAGTACTTCAAGCTCACCGTCGACGACCTCTACGGCTCCAGCCGTTCGCAGCAGATCGCCACCGCACGGCAGATCGCCATGTACCTCTGCCGTGAGCGCACCAGCCTCTCCCTCCCGAAGATCGGTCAGCTCTTCGGCAACCGGGACCACACGACGGTCATGTACGCCTACAAGAAGATCAGCGAACTCATGAAGGAGCGTCGCTCGATCTACAACCAGGTGACCGAGATCACCACGCAGCTCGGTCGTCGCTGACGACCTGCACCCGCGAGAGGGACGCCGCATCCGACACCGGACGGCGTCCCTCTCGGCGTTTCGGCGACATGCATCCGCCGGATAGATGCGTCTATGCACATGTGGATAACTTGTGGATGAACGTGGAACGCGCCGTCGCGAATGTGGGGCGATCGGGGAAACCTGTGGATAACCGCGGGACGGCGAAACGACGACCGACCCCTGTCCACCCGCGGATTCCTCAGGGTCTCCACAAGTGACACGTGTGTAGTTCCCTACTCGCGCCTGCTTTCCACCGACTTATCCACAGTATCCACAGGTGTTAACACCGTTAAGGAGTTAAGTCATTCAGGGTGCGATCCGATCACCAGACGGTGGGGAGAACCGGCGGCGGCATGACAAGTCCTCCGGCGTAGGGAACCGCAGGACTGTGGGGCTAGCATGGGATTCCCTGCAGTGGCAGGACCCGACGACGACCCGTCATGTTCGACGACAAGGGAGCACCCGTGAGGTTTCAGGTCAACCGCGATGTCTTCAGCGAGGCTGTGTCCTTCGTCGTCAAGCTGCTGCCCCAGCGCAATCCACAGCCGATCCTCGCCGGTGTCCTGATCGAGGCGGACGGCTCCGGACTCACGCTCTCGGCCTTCGACTACGAAGCATCCGCACGGACGACCATCGAGGCGACGGTCGAGACACCGGGCACGATCCTCGTCCACGGGCGGCTGCTCTCCGACATCGCGAGCCGCCTCCCGAACGCTCCCATCGAGATCGCCGTCGAGGATGACGGCGGAATCGCCGTGACCTGTGGCTCGGCTCGCTTCACCCTCGCGGCCATGCCGGTCGAGGAATACCCGTCCATTCCCGAGGTGTCCGGATCCTCCGGCGTCGTCCCGGCCGACGATTTCGGCACGGCGATCGCGCAGGTCGGCTTCGCCGCGTCCCGTGACGACGTGACTCCCGTGCTGACGGGTGTCCAGCTCGAGGTCACCGGCCAGACGCTCAGCCTCGTCGCCACCGACCGCTACCGGGTCTCGCTCCGCGACGTGCCCTGGGACGGCGAGGCCGTCGAGGCCACCGCACTCGTTCCCGCCCGCACCCTCGTCGAGGTCGGCAAGACGTTCGGTCACGCCGGCACGATCCAGATCGCCTTCTCGGGTGCCGGGGATCGCGAGATCATCGCGTTCACCGCCGGCAACAAGACCGTGACGTCGCTGCTCATCAAGGGCAACTTCCCCCCGGTCCGCCGCCTCTTCCCCGAGCAGACCGACCACTACGCCGTCGTCAACACGGCCGATCTCATCGAGGCCGTCCGCCGTGTCTCCCTCGTGCTCGACCGCGCAGCGCCACTGCGTTTCACGTTCTCGACCGACAGCGTCACGATGGATGCATCGGGCAGCGAGCACGCCCGCGCGTCCGAGTCGGTCGACGCGATCCTCTCCGGCGGCGACGAGGTGACGCTGGGTCTCAACCCGCAGTACCTCATCGAAGCCCTCGGTGCGGTCAAGAGCGAGTTCGTGCGGGTGACCTTCACCTCCAGCGACAACGCCAACAAGCTGAGCCCGGTCCTCATCACCAGTCAGACGTCGGTCGACCAGGCCGGTCTGGACTCGTTCAAGTACCTCCTTCAGCCCAACCTCCTCCTGCGCTGAGCGCCCCCGGCCCCGAGGGAGTGTCCGACCCGGAAGGTAGGCTGGCTCCGTGATTGTGGAGCATCTCAGCCTGGTCGATTTCCGCAATTACGCGACCGCGGAACTCGCCTTGCACCGCGGGCCGAACGTCCTCGTCGGGCGGAACGGCCAGGGCAAGACGAACCTCGCGGAGGCGGTGGTGTTCCTCGCGACGCTGGGATCGCATCGGGTGTCCTCGGACGCGCCGATGGTGCGGGACGGCCAGGAGTTCGCCGTCATCCGGGCCCGGCTCGCGCACGGTGAGCGACGCGTGCTCGTCGAGGTGCAGCTCAATCGCCAGGGTTCGAACAAGGCACGGATCAACGGCTCCCCGTCGAAGACGAACGAGCTCCCCCGCTACGCACATGTCGTGCTGTTCGCGCCGGAGGATCTCCAGATCGTACGGGGCGACCCCTCGGCCCGCCGCCGGTTCGCGGACCAGCTCCTCATCCAGCGCACCCCGCGACTCGCCGCCGTGCTGGGTGACTACGATCGCGTGCTCAAGCAGCGCAACGCCCTGCTCAAGTCGGCGCGGGCACGGGGCATCCGCGGTGAAGCGCTGAGCACCCTCGACGTCTGGGACGACAAGCTCGTCTCCCTCGGATCCGAGATCATCACGGCACGGCAGCGGCTGGCGTCCGATCTGCAGCAGCCCGTCGCCGATGCATACGCGGCGATCGCCGGCGCGGACCACCGTCCCCGGCTCGACTGGACGCTGTCGGTCGCCGGCAGCGATCCCGAGGATGACGACGACCGCGATGACGCGGACGGTGCCGCTCCCGTCGACGACGTGCGCGGGGACGCCCGTCGCATCGCCGAGATGTTCCGCGCCTCTCTCGCGGCGAAACGCTCGAACGAACTCGATCGCGGCCTCACCCTCACCGGACCCCATCGGGACGACCTGGTGCTGCGGGTCCGGGACCTGCCGGTGAAGGGGTACGCCTCCCACGGCGAGTCCTGGTCGGTCGCACTCGCCCTGCGACTAGCGTCCGCCGAGCTGCTCCGCAGCGAGTCCCCGGCCGGCGACCCCGTACTGATCCTCGACGACGTCTTCGCGGAGCTGGACGCCGATCGGCGGCAGCGGCTCGCCGCGCTCACCGCGGGCTACGAGCAGGTGGTGGTCACGGCAGCGGTGGAGGAGGATATCCCCGACGTGCTCCATGCTCACGTCGTCCGCATCACGGCGGGGACCATCACCGATGAGCGGGACCGGCTGCAGGGAGAGGACGGTGCGCCGAATGACTGACGTGGTCACCGACAGCGCGGCCTCGGCGGAGGCTCCCGAGACCGTCGCCACCTACCTGCGACTGCGGGGACTCAAGCCGAGCGCCAAGAACTGGAAGCGCAAAAGGCGGATCTCCGTCGACGACGACAACGCGCCGTTCACCCCCGGCCGCGATCCGGGAAGCCTCGGCTCCGTCCTCGACACGCTCAGCCGCGAATCCGGCTGGGAGACGACGCTCGCCCGGGAGGACCTCGTCCGCCAGTGGGCTGACCTCGCGGGGGCGGACACCGCGAAGCACTCGGAGCCGGTGTCTCTCGAGCGCGGACTGCTCACCGTCAAGTGCGATTCCACCGCGTGGGCGAAGAACCTCCAGTTCATGCGCGCGACGATCCTCACGGAGATCGGACGACGGTACCCGGAGGCGGGAGTGGAGAACCTCCGCTTCATCGGACCGGACGTCCCCTCGTGGAAATGGGGTCCCAGAGCCGTTCCAGGGCGGGGCCCGCGCGATACCTACGGGTAGGGCACCATGCAAGGGGTCCGAAACGCTCAGAGGGCCACACGCGGCCGTTGAGCGGCATTTCGACTCGAAACCCGGCTAGAATGGGAGTTCGAGATATCGATCTGGAGAATGCCCTCTGATGACGCCTGAATCCCCTGCTGACGAGACGGAACCGAACAACGACGCTTCGTCGGGCTCACAGGCCGGAGGATCGGCGGCACCCGCACCGAAGAAGCAGCAGCCCGGCGAGTACGGCGCCGACTCGATCCAGATCCTCGAAGGACTCGAAGCGGTCCGCAAGCGACCCGGCATGTACATCGGCTCGACCGGTCCCCGCGGACTGCACCACCTCGTCTACGAGATCGTCGACAACTCGGTGGACGAAGCGCTGGCCGGGTATGCCGACACGATCTTCGTCACCCTCCTCGCCGACGGCGGCGTGCGCGTGGTCGACAACGGTCGCGGTATCCCCGTCGACCCGCACTCGTCGGACCCCTCGAAGTCGACCGTCGAGGTCGTGCTCACGATCCTGCACGCGGGCGGCAAGTTCGGTGGCGGCGCCTACGCCGTCTCCGGCGGTCTGCACGGCGTCGGATCCTCGGTGGTGAACGCCCTGTCGACCCGCTTCGACGTGGAGGTCAAGCAGAAGGGCTTCGTCTGGCGGCACAGCTTCGCCGACGGCGGCGTCCCGCAGCAGAAGCTCGAGAAGGGCGAGGCCACCGAGGAGACCGGGACCAGCATCACGTTCTGGCCGGACGCGGAGATCTTCCAGGAGACCGTCGAGTTCGACTACGACACGCTCCGCACCCGGTTCCAGCAGATGGCGTTCCTCAACAAGGGACTCCGCATCGAGCTGTCCGACGAGCGGCCGGAGTCGGCGTACGAGACCGAGGAAGACGGCCAGGCGGTCACGAAGCAGCCGGGCGACGTCTTCTTCTACGAGCGCGGTCTCGTCGACTACGTCGAGTACCTGAACAAGGTGCGCCACGCCGAGGTCGTCAACGAGGAGATCATCGCCTTCGAGTCCGAGGACACAGCGCGCAAGATCTCGCTCGAGGTCGCGATGCAGTGGACGACGTCGTACACGGAGAACGTGTTCACCTACGCCAACACCATCAACACGCACGAGGGTGGCACGCACGAGGAGGGCTTCCGGGCGGCGCTCACCACTCTCGTCAACCGCTATGCCCGTGCGAACAACCTCCTCAAGGAGAAGGACGACAACCTCTCCGGAGACGACGTGCGCGAGGGGCTGACCGCCGTCATCTCGATCAAGCTCGGCGAGCCCCAGTTCGAGGGTCAGACCAAGACGAAGCTCGGCAACACCGAGGCGAAGGCCTTCGTGCAGAAGGTCGTCGGCGATCAGCTCGGCGACTGGTTCGAGCGCAACCCGAACCAGGCGAAGAACGTCATCCGCAAGGCCATCGACGCGGCGACGGCACGCCTCGCCGCGCGCAAGGCACGCGAGACCGCGCGTCGCAAGAGCGTGTTCGAATCCGCGGCGATGCCCGACAAGCTCAAGGACTGCACGAGCAAGGACCCGTCGATCAGCGAGATCTTCCTCGTGGAGGGCGACTCGGCCGGTGGTTCGGCGGTGCAGGGTCGGGACCCGCACACGCAGGCGATCCTGGCGCTGCGCGGCAAGATCCTCAACGTCGAGCGCGCGCGTCTCGACAAGGCGCTCGGCAACAAGGAAGTCCAGGCGATGATCCAGGCCTTCGGCACGGGCATCGGCGAGGAGTTCGACATCGAGAAGGCGCGGTACCACAAGATCGTGCTGATGGCCGATGCCGACGTCGACGGTCAGCACATCACCACCCTGCTGCTCACCCTGCTTTTCCGCTACATGCGCGGACTCATCGAGGCCGGCTTCGTGTACCTCGCGATGCCGCCGCTCTACCGCCTCAAGTGGTCGAACGCGGCACACGAGTACGTGTTCAGCGACGCCGAGCGCGATGCGCTGCTGGCCTACGGCCTGGAGAACGGCAAGCGCATCCCCAAGGACGCGGGCATCCAGCGCTACAAGGGTCTCGGCGAGATGAACGCCAAGGAACTGTGGGAGACCACGATGGACCACACCACCCGGACGCTTCGTCAGGTGACCATCGAGGACGCCGCCGCCGCGGACGAGATCTTCAGCGTGCTGATGGGCGAGGACGTGGAATCGCGTCGGAGCTTCATCCAGCGCAACGCCAAGGACGTCCGGTTCCTCGACATCTGATCACCGCGGGGTCCCTGAGTCCGTCGAACGGGACCCGCTGCTCCGACCAGCTCAGCCCACCAGGAAAGACACATGACTGACGAAGAACGCCCCGACATCACCGAGGGTCACGAGCACGGCAAGATCGACCAGGTCGATCTGCAGTCGGAGATGCAGCGCAGCTATCTCGACTACGCCATGGCGGTCATCGTCGGCCGCGCCCTCCCCGACGTCCGCGATGGCCTCAAGCCGGTGCACCGCCGTGTCATCTACGGCATGTACGACGGTGGGTTCCGCCCCGACAAGTCGTTCTCCAAGTGCGCCCGCGTCGTCGGCGAGGTCATGGGTCAGTACCACCCGCACGGCGACTCGGCGATCTACGACGCCCTCGTCCGTCTGGTGCAGCCCTGGTCGCTCCGGTACCCGCTCGCCCTCGGCCAGGGGAACTTCGGCTCCCCGGGCAACATGGGTGCCGCAGCCCCGCGATACACCGAGACGAAGATGGCTCAGCTCGCGCTCGAGATGGTGCGCGACATCGAGGAAGACACCGTCGACTTCACCGACAACTACGACGGTCAGACGCAGGAGCCCACGGTCCTGCCCGCCCGCTTCCCGAACCTGCTCGTCAACGGCTCGGTCGGCATCGCGGTCGGGATGGCGACCAACATCCCGCCGCACAATCTGCGCGAGGTGTCCGACGCGGCGCTCTGGGCTCTCGACAACCCCGGGGTCTCGCGCGAGGAACTGCTCGAGGGTCTGATCCAGCGCATTCCCGGCCCGGACTTCCCGACCGGCGCGCAGATCCTCGGCACCAAGGGCATCCATGAGGCGTACCGCACGGGTCGCGGCTCGATCACGATGCGCGCAGTCGTCAACGTGGAGGAGATCCAGGGTCGCACCTGCCTCGTCATCACCGAGCTGCCCTACCAGGTCAACCCCGACAACGTGGCGGTGAAGATCGGCGACCTCGCCCGTGACGGCAAGATCACCGGCATCGCCGACATCCGTGACGAGTCGTCGGACCGCACCGGTCAGCGCCTGGTCGTGGTGCTCAAGCGCGATGCGGTCGCGAAGGTCGTGCTGAACAACCTGTACAAGCACACGCAGCTGCAGGAGAACTTCGGCGCGAACATGCTCGCGATCGTCGACGGTGTCCCCCGGACGCTCGCGATCGACGGCTTCATCTCGCACTGGATCGCTCACCAGATCGATGTGATCGTCCGACGCACGGAGTTCCGCCTCCGCGAAGCCGAGAAGCGCATGCACATCCTGCGCGGCTACCTGAAGGCGCTCGACGCGCTCGACGAGGTCATCGCCCTGATCCGTCGTTCGCAGACCACCGCGGATGCGAACGAGGGACTGCAGAAGCTCCTCGACATCGACGAGATCCAGGCCGACGCGATCCTGCAGATGCAGCTGCGTCGACTCGCCGCTCTCGAGCGTCAGAAGATCATCGATCAGGCCAACGAGCTCGAGGCTCAGATCACCGACTACAAGGCGATCCTGGCCGACGAGGGCCGCCAGCGCTCGATCATCCGCGAGGAGTTGACGGGCATCGTCGAGCGGTTCGGCGACGAGCGGCGGACGCACATCCTGCACGGCTTCGACGGCGACGTGTCGATGGAAGACCTCATCGCCGAGGAGGAGATGGTCGTCACGGTCACGCGCGAGGGCTACATCAAGCGCACGCGCAGCGACAACTACCGCTCGCAGCACCGCGGCGGCAAGGGTGTCAAGGGCGCCCAGCTGCGCGCGGACGACATCGTCGAGCACTTCTTCGTCACGACGACGCATCACTGGCTGCTGTTCTTCACCGACAAGGGCCGGGTCTACCGCGCGAAGACGTACGAGGTGCCGGAAGCAGGGCGCGACGCGAAGGGCACCCATGTCGCGAACCTCCTCGCGCTGCAGCCGGACGAGAGCATCGCGCAGGTCCTCGACATCCGCGACTACGCGGTGGCGGACTACCTCGTCCTCGCCACGCGCGAGGGCCTGGTCAAGAAGACCCGTCTGGACAACTACGACACGAACCGCCAGGGCGGCGTGATCGCGATCCGTCTGAACGACGAGGACGAGCTGGTCAGCGCCCTCCTCGTCAACGCCGAGGACGACATCCTGCTCATCAGCCGCAAGGGCATGTCGGTGCGATTCCAGGCGACCGACGAGGCGTTGCGCCCCATGGGCCGTGCCACCGCCGGGGTGAAGGGCATGAAGTTCCGTGAGGGTGACAGCCTGCTGTCCGCCTCCGTCGCCGCACCCGGGAAGTACGTCTTCGTGGTCACCGACGGGGGCTACGCGAAGCGCACCGCCGTCGAGGAATACCGCGTCCAGGGGCGTGGCGGATACGGCATCAAGGTCGCCAAGTTGAACGACGATCGGGGCACTCTCGCGGGTGGTCTGATCGTGTCCGAGGACGACGAGGTCTTGGTGGTTCTGTCCAGCGGCAAGGTGGTACGCTCTGCCGTGGCCGAGGTCCCCGCCAAGGGTCGCGACACCATGGGAGTGGTGTTCGCCCGCACGACGGAGGCCGACCGCATCCTCGCCATCGCCCGGAACGGCGAACGTGGTCTCACCGAAGAGGAGACCGAGCCGGATGCCGACGCCGAGGCCCCCCAGACGACTGAGACACCCGAGGATACAGACGCATGAGCACAGTGGCTGACAAGCTGGCGAAGAAGTCGACACGCAAGACCGGCGGCAAGCAGGTCCGGCTGCGGCTCGTCTACGTCGACTTCTGGTCCGCGGTGAAGCTCTCGTTCCTGGGAGCGGTCGCTCTGGCCGTCGTCACGATGGTGTCGTTCTTCCTGATCTTCCTCGTGCTGCAGGCGACCGGCATCATGTCCACCGCCGACGAGTTCGTGCGCAGCTTCACCGACGGCGCGATCCCGCTGTCCGAGCTCGTGGGGCTGCCGCAGGTCATGGCGTTCGCGGCCGTCGTCGCCATCCTCAACCTCATCGTGTTCACGGTGCTCGGCGCCGTCGTCGCGGGCATCTACAACCTGGCCGTCAAGGTCACGGGCGGGTTGCTCGTCGGCTTCATGTCGAACTGACCCGAAACCCCGTCTTTCCGCCGAAACCCCGGCCTGCGCACCGATGCAGGCCGGGGTTTCGGCGATAGCGCGGGGTCTCGGCGGGTGGGGGTAGGGAAAACCCGAACGGGAGTGTCCGGTTGACTCGGTGGGCGAGGTCCGACGGCGGCCCTACCGTGGAAGCATGACCACACAGACTGCGACCCCGGGCACCGCGCCGGCGGTGAAGCCGCCGTTGCGCATCCCGCTCACGATCCTGCATCTCGCCGGTGTCGGGGTGATCGGGGGCGCCATCTTCGGCATGCTCGGCGGGCTCCTCGGCACCGGACTCGGCCTCCTCTTCGTCTTCGGCGTCGGCATCGTGGTGCTCGTGGGCCTCGTATATGCGCTCTTCGGCGTCGGCTGGTTCGAGATCGCCCGCGTCGCCGCCCTGTACCGGGTGCCGAACGCCCCGCTGCGGCTCCAGCCGCGGGACCGTCCCGGCTTCGGCGGCTGGCTCCGCGCGCTCGGGAGGCAGGCGATCGATGGGCGGATGTGGCGTGCGGTGGCGAACTTCGCCATCACCGCGGTCCTCGGCTTCGTGGTGCTCCGACTGTTCTGGGCACTCCTCTGGTCGATGATCATCGCCTTCGCACCGCTGACCTCGGCCGAGACCATCGTCGGCCCCTTCGGTGGCGGGCAGATCCCGGTGTCCTGGGCGCCCGTGATCGGCGTCCTCGGCGCACTCGCCTCCGCCGCCGGGATCATCGGCCTCGCGCTCCTGGCCCGGACACTCGCGCTGGCGATCGTCGCCCGGGCTCGTGAGGTCGAGCTCACCGAGCGTGTCCGCACATCCACCGCCCAGCGTGAGGGTGCCGTCCGTGCGGCCGATGTGGAACGGACGCGGATCGAGCGCGATCTGCACGACGGCGTCCAGCCGCGGCTCGTCTCCGTCGGGATGACGCTCGGGCTCGCCCAGCAGAAGATCGACACCGACCCGGGCGCCGCGAAAGAGCTCATCTCCGAGGCCCACACGTCGACGAAGGCCGCCATCACCGAACTGCGGCAGCTCGCCCGCGGGATCCACGCCTCTGTGCTCGACGACCGCGGACTCGACGCCGCGTTGTCCGCGCTCGCCAGCCGCTCCCCCATCCCCGTGCAGTTGGACGTGCGGATGGACCCTTCGACAAGCTCAGGGACCCAGGGTGGCGGGGCAGGGACCCAGGGGTACGGCTCAGGGACCCAGGGTGGCGGCGCCGGGGCAAGCCGGCCGGGACGTGATGCGGAGGCGGCGGTGTACTTCTCCATCGCGGAATCGCTGACCAACGCGGCGAAGCACTCCCGAGCGAGCGAAGCGCGGGTCAGCGTCCGGCTCCGCGAGGGGAACATCCTCTGGGCGCGGGTCGAGGACAACGGCATGGGCGGCGCCCAGGTCATCCCGGGCGGGGGCCTCGACGGCATCGCGAACCGGATCCTCGCCGCGGGCGGAACGTTCCGACTCGACAGCCCCCAGGGCGGTCCGACCAGCCTGGAGGTGAACGTGCCATGCGCATCATGATCTGTGAGGATTCCGTCCTCCTGCGCGAGGGGCTCGTGCGTCTGCTCGAGGACGCCGGCCACGAGGTGGTCGCGGCCCTCACCGACACGACCGGTCTCCGCGAGGCCGTGGTCTCGACCACGCCCGACCTCTGCATCCTGGACGTGCGGCTGCCGCCGACCTTCACGGACGAGGGCATCCGCGCGGCGCTCGATCTGCGGGCGGTGCATCCGTCGCTCGCCATCCTCGTGCTGTCCCAGTATGTGGAGGAGCGTTACGCGTCCGATCTCATCGCCGCGCAGGGCGGTCCGCTCGGCTACCTCCTGAAGGACCGGGTGGCGGATGTCGCCGAGTTCATCGATTCGGTGCAGCGGATCGCCGACGGCGCCACCGTGCTGGACCCGGAGGTCGTGGCCCAGCTCCTGACCCGCCGGAACCGCGACGATCGCATGATGCGGCTCACCGAGCGGGAGCGCACCGTGCTGGCGCTGCTCGCCGAGGGCAAGTCGAACCAGGCGATCGCTGCCCTCCTCTTCCTCTCGGGAGCGAGCGTCGAGAAGCACATCACCTCCATCTTCCAGAAGCTGGGCTTCGAACAGGACGAGGCGGGCAACCGCCGCGTGCTCGCCGCGCTGGCCCACCTCGAGAACACGGGCGGCACGACGCCGCCGAACGGCCAGACAGGAGTCTCACGATGACCACCGAGAACACCGGAGCACAGGGCGGGCACACCCCGATCACTCCCCCGCCGCCGCCGTCCGGGGCTTCCCCCACGACGTCGCCGAGCGCGCCCGGACCGCGGCGTTCATCCGGAGCGACCGCCGTCATGATCGTCACCGCCGTGGTCGGTGGGATCGCCCTGCTCGGAGCCGGAGGTACGGCGGCGGTCGCGGCGACCGGCACCCTTCTGTCCTCCAGCCGACCGGATTCGGTGCAGACGGTGGACGTCGACGGCGTCACCGCGATCGATCTCGACGCCGATGCGAGCATGGTCCGCATCGACTTCGGAGATGTGGACGCGGCGGAGCTCTCCGTGACCAACGGTCGAGGTTCGTGGACGTTCGAGCGCGAAGCGGACGAGCTCGTCGTCCGGAGCCCTCGGCCCGCCTTCGGCTGGTGGTTCGGCAACTGGTTCGGTGACGACGAGCGCGCCGTGCTCACCCTTCCGAAGGAGCTCAGCAGCTCGGACCTCGACGCGAGCCTCACGCTCGATGCCGGCGCTCTCGACGTCTCCGGCGAGTTCGGCACCCTCGAGGTGCAGATCAACGCCGGATCCCTCGATGTCTCCGGAGCGGCCTCGGCCGTCGATGTGCAGATGAACGCGGGGCGGGCGGACGTCCTCCTCGACGGCGTCGACCAGGCGGATCTCGGAATCGCCGCGGGTGATCTGACGGTGGAGCTGACCGGCGACGCGCCGACGACGACCACCATCGACGTGAGCGCCGGATCCCTGAACCTGACCCTTCCGGATGTGGAGTACCGGATCAGTCGGGACGTCAATGCGGGGTCGTTCGATGCCCGTGTCGACGAGTCGCCCAGCGCCCGTCGCACGATCGACGTGTCCGTGTCGGCCGGCAGTGTGAACGTCGACCCCGGACGATGAACCGGGCGAGGGCGGGGCTCCCGTGCGGGGTCCCCGCCCTCGATTCGGATTTTCGCCGAAACTCCGGTAAAGTTCTGGAGGTTGACGGGGCTATAGCTCAGGCGGTTAGAGCGCTTCACTGATAATGAAGAGGTCCCAGGTTCAAGTCCTGGTAGCCCCACCCTTTCAATTCAAGAATTCCCTCAGGGGGCCTTAGCTCAGTTGGTAGAGCGCCTGCTTTGCAAGCAGGATGTCAGGAGTTCGAATCTCCTAGGCTCCACCATCCTCTCCCCCGCCTCACCTCACCCGTCGGTTGCCGTGAGTCCGTGCGGTGCCGTGTTCAGGCGTTCGACCCCGTCCGCCGTCACGACCACGATGTCCTCGATGCGGGCGCCCCACTCTCCCGGGAAGTAGATGCCGGGCTCGATGCTGAAGGCCATGCCCTCTCGGAGCACGAGGTCGTTGCCGGGGGCGATGTAGGGCTCCTCGTGCACCGAGACGCCGATCCCGTGACCCGTGCGGTGCAGGAACGCCTCCCCCAGCCCGGCCTCCGCGAGCACCGAACGGGCGGCCGCGTCGACCTCCGCCGCCGTGACTCCAGGGCGCACCGCATCCACCGCCGCCTGCTGGGCGCGGACGAGGGTGGCGATGCGATCGGCTGCCACCGGATCGGGAGTTCCGACGACGTAGGTCCTCGTGCTGTCCGAGTTGTACCCGCTCGGCACGGCGCCGCCGATGTCGACGACCACCACGTCGCCCTCCTCGATGACCCGGTCGGAGACCTCGTGGTGCGGATCCGCGCCGTTGGGCCCAGAGCCGACGATGACGAACTCGACCGTCCGATGGCCTTCCTCGACGATCGCGGCGGCGATGTCGGCGGCGACCTCCCGCTCGGTGCGCCCCGCGCGCAACCAGGCGGGTACGCGGCGGTGCACGGCATCGATCGCCGCGCCGGCGCGACGCAGCTCGGCGATCTCCTCGTCATCCTTGATCATCCGGCCCTCCCGGAGGACGGGCGTGGCGAGTTCGAGCCGCGCCTGCAGCCGCTCCCCGATCGGCACGACGTGCAGCGCGGGAAGCGCATCCGAGACGCCGACGCGGGAGACGGAACCCGTCGCCGCGGCCACGAGGGCGTACGGGTCCTCGCCGTCCACCCAGTCGGCGACCGTCAGTCCCAGCTCGCCGATGGCCGTACTGCGCACCTTGGCGAGCTCCATGCGTGGCACGACCACCGTAGCCGCGCCCCGGGGAGGAAGGACCAGCGCGGTCAGCCGCTCGATGGTGTCGCCCTCGACGCCGAGGAGGTACTGGAGGTCGGGGCCGGGGCCGACGACGATCGCGTCGAAACCGGCAGCATGCGCGAGGTCCTGCGCGCGCTCCAGGCGGCGGGCGTAGACGGCGGCGGAGAAGGGGAGGGTGCTCACACCACCACGCTAACGCGAGCGACACCGCTGCATCAGGCCTTCACCGCGAATCAGCTGATCGCCTGGCGGATGCGCGCGGCGAGGAACTCGAGGTCCTTCTCCGTGAGCGCGGTCACCGCATACGCGGTCGGCCAGACGGTGCCGTCATCGAGGTGGGAGATCGGCTCGAACCCGAAGGTTCCGTAGCGGACCTTGAACTTGCTCGCCGGCTGGAAGAAGCACAGCACCTTGCCGTCTCGGCCCCACGCCGGCATGCCGTAGTACGTGCGGGGCACGAGCTCAGGAGCCACCTCGGAGACCAGCGCGTGCAGCTTCTCGGCGAGCTGCCTGTCCTCGTCGGTGAGCTTCGCGACGGCTTCCTTGAGATCGGCCTCGCCGGCGGCGCGCAGTTCCTCGGGCGACTTCTTGGCTCGGGAGCGTCGGGTGCGCGCCTCCTTCGCGGCGGCCTGCATGGCCTCGCGCTCCTCGGTGGTGAAGTTCTTCTCGGTGTCGGCCATGATGGTCCTCTCGTGCGGCCTCGATGATGGTCTCAGCGTAGGGACGCCGACCGCTCCCGTGCTTCTCGATTCGTGATCGATCCGCCGGTCCCGTCACGCGGCGGGGGATGGCTCGATACCCGGATAGGGTGTCTCCATGGACCTGCGCGTCGCCGCATACGGGGTCGTCACCGATGAGGGTGGGCGCCTCCTCCTGGCGCGATGGACCGAGGGCCGGCGAGTGGCCTGGACCCTTCCCGGCGGCGGGCTGGAGCCGGGCGAGGCGCCCGAGGATGCCGTGCGCCGGGAGATCCGCGAGGAGACGGGCTACACGGTGAGGGTCGGGTCGCTGCTCGGTATCCATTCCCGTGTCATCCCCGCCGGGCGGCGCGTGCAGAAGTCGTCGGATCCGCTGCATACCCTGCGCATCGTCTACCGGGCGGAGGTATCCGGCGGGAAGCTCCGCTGGGAGACGGAGGGATCCACCGATCGCGCGGAATGGTTCCCGCTCCCCGCGGTCGCGGGTTTGCAGCGCGTTCGCCTGGTCGACATCGCGTTGCGGATGGCCGGCATCCTCTAGGAGTCGACCGTCAGCGTTCGTCGGGAACCGAGATGTCGGCGACGGTGGCGTCGTACGCGGCGATGAGGTCGTCGGCGTCGACGAAGAGGCTGTAGCCGTGCGTGCCGGCGCCCATCGCCACCCGCTGACCGACGATCGATGCGTCGGCGTAGACCGGCCAGTCGGTGGTGCTGCCGATCGGCACGATGGTCCCGCGCTCGTAGCCGGTCGCCGCGAGGGCCAGCTCGGGCTCCGGGAGGCGCAGCTTGTTGACTCCCACGAGGGCGCGCAGCTTGGGCCAGGAGATGGATCGTCCGCCGGGGACGAGAGCGAACAGATACGTGTCGTCCGAGCGTTTCACCACGAGGGTCTTCACGATGCCCGACGGCGGGATGCCGAGGATCTCGGCGGCCTCGACGAGGCTACGCGCCTGCGGCCGCTCGCGGATCTCGATGTCGAGTCCGCGGGCGGCCGCAGCATCCCGCACCCGCGCGTGCGGGTCGGGAGTGGTCACGCGTCGGGAGCCGACAGCGGGTCGTCGGCCACCCACAGCTCGTCGTCGGCCCGCAGCGCCTGCCAGGCGGCGTAGAGCACGCCGACCGCGGCCGCGGCACCCAGGACGATGGCGATGACGGATCCGAGACCAGGACCCTTCTTCTGCGAGACGGCCTTGCGGGCCTTGTACTCGACGCCGTGACGCTTGGCGTTCGCGACGTCCCAGGCGGTCAGCGCCGTACCCACGACACCGCCGACGATCGGGACGACCTTGTCGTCCACGACGTGCTTGCCGGCCTTCACCGAACGATCGACGACCGGGGCGACGCGGCGGTTGTAGGTGTCCTGGACGACCGGGACGATCTGCTCGCGATTGAAGTTGCCGAGCTGGCGACCCGCCTCACGAGCGACGTCGGCAGCGTGGCCGACGAGCACCTGCTGGTCTTCCCACAGCTGATTCGCGTCCTTCTGAAGACGACGAAGCTGCTTCTTCCGCTTGCGGCTGAGGCTCACGATGCTCTCCTGTCCATTGGAGTACGGGTTCCCCATCTTGCCACGAGAGGCTGGATGCGGCGAGGGAATCGCCCGCCCCTTGCATCATCGGCCCCTGCGTTGTACACGCCCGGCCCGCTCACCGGAAGCTCTGCGAGAATGAACGCATGGTTCACGCTTCCCACGTCGCAACTCTGCACACCAACCACGGTGACATCGTCATCAACCTCTTCGGCGACCACGCCCCGAAGACGGTCAAGAACTTCGTCGGCCTCGCCGACGGCTCCCAGGAGTGGACGCACCCCGCCACCGGCAAGCCCGGCGAGGGTCCTCTCTACAAGGACGTCGTCTTCCACCGCATCATCCCGAACTTCATGATCCAGGGCGGCGACCCGCTCGGTCAGGGCGTCGGCGGTCCGGGGTACAACTTCGACGACGAGATCAACAACGAGCTCAACTTCAACGAGCCCTACATCCTCGCGATGGCCAACGCGGGTCTTCGCCGCAACGCCATCACCGGCAAGGTCGAGGGCACGAACGGCTCGCAGTTCTTCATCACGACCGACCCGACGCCGTGGCTGCAGGGCAAGCACACGATCTTCGGCGAGGTCGCCGACGACGCGTCGCGCAAGGTCGTCGACGCGATCTCCGCCGTTCCGACCGCGGCGGGCGATCGCCCGATCGAGCCGGTCGTGCTGCAGTCGATCGACATCGTCGCCGCCTGACGACAGCGACGGCCGATCCGGATGACGACGCCCGAGTTCACGAACAACCGTGAGAACTTCTGCTACCGGCATCCGGATCGGCAGAGCTTCGTGCTCTGCCAGCGGTGCCTTCGGACGATCTGCCCGGAGTGCCAGACGCCTGCCCCGGTCGGCGTCATCTGCCCGGAGTGCATGAACGCGGAGCGCAAGAACCGCACCCCTGCGCAGAAGAAGGCCGCGCGTCGGTGGCGCGGCGGTGGGGCAGCCACCATGGGTGCCGTGCGCAGCGGCAAGCCCGTGGTCACGTACGCGCTGCTCGCGGTGACGTCGTTCATCGGCCTCGTGCAGCTCATCCCCGGGCTCAACGCCCCGATCATCCAGGCCCTCGCCTTCTACGCGCCGTTCCTGTACCCGAACCTCTCCCTCCTGCCGTTCGAGCCGTGGCGGTTGCTGACGGTGCTTTTCGTGCACGGCGGCTTCGTGCATCTCGCCCTGAACATGCTCGCGCTGTGGATGCTCGGACAGAATCTCGAACCGATGCTCGGTCGCGTCCGCTACCTCGCGCTGTATCTCATCAGCGGTCTCGGGGGTTCGGTCATGGTGGCCGTTCTCGCGCCGGAGACGTGGACGGTCGGCGCCTCGGGGGCGATCTTCGGACTCCTGGCGTCGCTCCTAATCATCGGACGGCACATCGGGGCGAACGTCACCGGCATCCTCGTCATCCTCGGCATCAACTTCGCCTTCGGATTCTTCGCGGGCGGCATCTCCTGGCAGGCGCACCTCGGCGGCGCGATCACGGGTGCGCTCGTGGCGCTGATCTACGTCCGCACGAAGCGCCGCGATCAGCGGACCTGGCAGATCGTGTCGCTCGCAGCCCTGGTGGTGCTGTTGATCGTCGTGGTCGCCGTGGTACCGCCGCTGATCCTTTTGGCCTGATCCCGAGTTGTTAACAGGGTTGTTAACCCCTGTGAATAACATCGGTGTAATTCTCCCCAGTGTGGGGATAACCTGTGGATAACTTCCGCTTCGCTCCACAGACGAAAACCCCCCGCCGAAGAGGCGAGGGGTTTTCTGTCGTTCTGCGCGATCAGCGCCAGCGTGTCGTCATGAGGAATCCGATGAGGGCGATGCCCAGGCCGATGGCCAGATTCCAGTTGTCGAGCCCGGGGATGGGGAACTGCATGCCCGAGATGTAGAACACGAGGATCCACGCGAGGCCGAGGAGCATGAAGCCGATCATCACCGGCTTGAACCACACGGCGTTGGGAGCGGCGTCGCCTTCGGCGCGCTCGATGGCGGGTTCTTCGGTCTTGCGGTCACGTGCCATGCCGTCATTGTACCCGGGAGACCTCGGCGCCGACGAGCCGTCAGGGGGCGGATCGGCGATGCCCCGTCTCCTGCTGCACAGGTCGGACGGATATGATCACGCCCATGACTGCATCTGTCGCGCCTGGGGGGCGGCGCGAACGGCGGCAGCGACCACGGTCGCGAGCCACGTTCGCGAGCGTGCTCGGCGAACTGCTCCTGACCGCGGGCGTCGTCGTGCTCCTCTTCGTCGCCTGGCAGATGTGGATCGGCGACATCATCATCGCGGCCCAGAAGAACGAGGAAGGTGCCGCGATCTCGCAGCAGCTCGCCGCGGGGGAGGCACCGGAACTGCCGCCGCTGGTCGAGACGGACGACGGCGAGACAGTGTACGAGGCGCCCGTCCCCACGGCGCCGGCCGACGGGGAGTGGTTCGGTCAGATGCACATCCCCCGATTCGGGGCCGACTACAACTTCGGCATCTACGGGGGCACGAGTCGCGCGCGCACCCTCGACCAGAAGGGCATCGGCGTCTACACGCAGTCGAAGATGCCCGGAGAGGTGGGGAACTTCTCGCTCGCCGGCCACCGGACGACCTGGGGGAAGCCGTTCAACCAGCTCGACAAGCTGCACGTGGGCGACGCGATCGTGGTGGAGACGCCCGACGGCTGGTACACCTACCGGTTCCGCACCCTGGAGTATGTGAAGCCGACGCAGACCGACGTGCTCGCCGACGTGCCGCAGATGCCGGAGCAGCAGACCGGCGAGCAGTACATCACACTGACGGCGTGCTCGCCGCTGTACTCGCTCGCCGAGCGCATCGTCGCCTACGGGGTGTTCGAGAGCTTCCAGCCTCGGGCCGAGGGGCCTCCGTCCGCCCTCACCGACCCACCGCCTCCGCCGGCCGCGCCGTCCGTCTGACCCGCCACCAGGAGAGAGAAGACCCATGTACGCCGCACTCTGGCGCCTGCTGCCCGGCCCGTGGTGGCTGCGCGTCCTCATCCTGCTCGTGGTGATCGCCGCGGTGCTCTACGCGTTGTTCTGGTACGTGTTCCCGTGGGTCAGCCCGCTCATCGCGCCGGGCGAAGTCGACGTCGAATGACCAGGGTGCTCGTGGTCGACAACCACGACAGCTTCGTGCACACCCTCGTGGGCTACCTCCGGGAACTCGGCGCCGACACCACGCTGGTGGAGTCGGACGCGACCGACCCGGCCGAGATCGACGCGCTTCTCGGCGCGCATGACGCCCTCCTGCTCTCTCCGGGGCCGGGGGCGCCCGTCGATGCCGGCGTCTCGGTCGACGCGGCACGCATCGCGATGCGGCGGGGAGTGCCCACCCTCGGAGTATGTCTCGGGCACCAGGTCATCGGGGCCGCATTCGGCACGGCCGTCGGTTCCGCCCCCGAGGTCATGCACGGCATGGTCTCGGCCGTCCGGCACGACGGCTCCGAGCTGTTCGCGGGTCTGCCCTCACCCTTCGACGTCGGGCGCTACCACTCGCTCGCTCTCGCGGCGAGTGACCTTCCCGCCGACCTCACCGTGACTGCGACCGCTCCCGGCGGCACCGTCATGGCGCTCGCGCACCGGACACTGCCGGTGCACGGGGTGCAGTTCCACCCGGAGAGCGTCCTCACCCCAGGGGGCTACCGGCTCCTCGCCAATTGGCTCCGGCTGTGCGGCGACGAGGAGGCCGTCGCCCGCTCCGTCCGCCTCGATCCGCTCGCACGCTGAACCGCTGCGGAGTGTCGCGTCAGGATCCGGTGCAGTAGCGGAGTTCGACCGACGACCCGACGGGGACGTCGCCCGGCGCGACGGACATCGAGTGCACGGTCTCCGGATCCGTCGCCGGGCACTCCGGCGCCTCGGTCGGCACCGGAGTGAGCCCCAGGTCCTCGAGCGCCTGCGTGGCCGAGTCCAGGGACCAGCCGACGACGTTGTTCAGGGTGACCTTCCCGCTGGCCACCTCGAGGTTCACGACGGTGCCGGGAGCGACCTCGGCATCCGCCTCCTCGCTCGCCGTCATGACGGTGTTGGCTGCGAGGCCCTTGTCGTTGCGCTGCGTCACGGTGCCGAGTTCGAGGCCGGCGGCCTTCAACGCCTTCGTCGCGGCATCGAGGGACATTCCCTCGAGCTTCGGCACGACCACTGTCTCTTCGCCGGAGGACACGTAGAGGGTGACGGTCGAACCCTGCTCCACGGAGACGCCGCCCTCGGGGTCGGTGCGGATCACGTTGCCCTCGGCGATCGACGGGCTCGACTCGATGACGATCTTGGAGGAGAGATCCAGCTCAGCGAGATCGTCCTGTGCGCGCTCGGAGGCGACGTTCGTCAGGTCGGGGACGACTCGCGAGGTGCTGGGCACGTCGGCGGGACGCATGCTGATGGTCCAGACCCAGAACAGCACCGAGGCCAGGAGCACCGCCAGCAGGGCGACTCCCGCCCAGATCCAGGCGACGGGCGGTCCCGACTGCGTGCGAGCCATCGTGGTGTCGGTGCTGAGCTGACGCAGCGACCGCGCCGTCTCCTGCGCCTGGCGGGGGCTCGGGCCGTAGAGCTCGCTGGTCAGCGCGCCGATCTGCTTGCGGGTGGGTGCGGCGCCCGTCACCGCGGCATCCAGAGCGGCGCGGAAGTGCGCGGCATCCGGGTACCGCTGGTACGGGTCCTTGGCGAGGGCACGCAGCACGATCGGGTCGAGGGCGGCGGGCGACTCCTCGTTGACCTCGGAGGGCGGGACCGGCGTCTCGCTGACGTGCTGGTAGGCCACGGCGACCGGCGACTCGCCACGGAACGGCTGTCGCCCCGTCAGCAGTTCGTAGAGCACGACCCCGGTGGAGTAGAGGTCGGCACGGGCGTCGACAGGTTCGCCCTTGGCCTGCTCGGGGGAGAAGTACGCGGCGGTGCCGATGATCTGAGTGGTCTCGGCCACCGTCGAGGACGAGTCGGACACCGCGCGCGCGATGCCGAAGTCCATGACCTTCACCTGGCCCTTGTCGGTGACCATGACGTTGCCGGGCTTGATGTCGCGGTGCACGACGCCCGCGCGATGCGAGTAGTCCAGCGCTTCGAGGATGCCGTCGACGTAGCGCACCGCGTCCTCGACGGGAACCGGACCGTCGGCGATGATCTTCTTGAGCAGGGTGCCCTTGACCAGCTCCATCACGATGTACGGCGGCTCGTCCGAGGAACTGTCGACCGTCGACGGATCACCGGCGTCGTACACCCGCACGATGGAGGGGTGCGACATGCGCGACGCCGACTGGGCCTCCAGGCGGAACCGCGTGCGGAAACTGGTGTCGCGGGCGAGATCGGGATCGAGGATCTTGATCGCGATCTCGCGGCCGAGAGTCAGGTCGTACCCGCGGTACACCTTCGCCATCCCGCCGTGTCCGATGAGCTCGTCGACGCGGTACCGGCCCGCGATGACTTGTGGCTCTGTGGACACGGATGACCCCCCTGGAAACGACTGCGGCTGGACTGGATACTCAGGCTACCCTTGGGCGCCGTCGCCGCCGTCACCCTCGCCGTCCTCCGGTGCCACGATCGTGACGGAGAGCGGGGGAGAGGCGTTCGACGTGCGCTGGTCGCCACCGGAGCACAGGCCCTGATACGTCGCGATGAGCTGCTGTCCCACGGCGTCGCCGACCGTCACCTGAGCGTTGCGCTGCGTCGGCTGGAAGTTCGGGCCGCCGGAGACGAAGGTGCCGTTCTGCAGCGAGACGACGTAGCCGGACAGCGTCGTGCCACTGGGGCAGGTGAAACCGGTGCCCCAGGAGATCGTCACGGTGCTGCCCGCGACCGGGTCGCCGGTGATCGTCGGCTGGTCGGTCGGCGTCGGCAGCGGCGTGCGGCCGGCGTAGACCGTGAGCGCGATCGGGGTGGTCGTCGCGACGTTCCCCTCCGGCTGCACCCGGTAGACCTTGCCGACGTCGCCGTCGCTCGGGGCGGGGTCGCCCTCACCGCAGGCGATGTCGGAGAACCCGGCCTCCTTGAGCGTCGCGGTCGCCGTGCCGCAGTCCATGCCGTTGAGACCGAGTGCGGTCACGTCGACCCGGGTCTCGTCGGGCGTGGGCTCCTGCGAGGGCGTCTGCGTCTGTGTCTGCGTGGGGGTGCGGCTCGCGGACCCGGTGGGGTCGGGGTCGGCATCCTTGCCCTGGTTGCCGAACAGCGCCCACAGGGTGGGGACGGCCACGACGAGCAGCAGCACGATCAGCGCGATGAGCGGCCACGTCCAGGCGCTCTTCTTCTTCTTTTTCTTCTCCTGCTCCTCCGCGGCCGCTTCATCGGTGGGCAACTGGGCGGTGGTGGGCAGGATGCGTGTCGTGCCGTCGTCACCGGTCGCAGTGAGCATGCGCGTGGCGTCGTCGTCGCCGGCGATGCCGCCCGTCGCGATGGCGGGCACGGCGATGGCCGCGGAGTTCAGGTCTCCGCGACGCAGGGCCTGGGCCGCACGGGCGACCGTGGCCGAGGAGGAGGGGCGATCCGCCGGCTTCTTGGCGATCATCGCCATGACCAGGTTCTGCACGGGGATCGGGACCGTCGGCGGCAGCGGCGGCGGCTGCTCGTTGATCTGCGCCATGGCGATCGCGACCTGCGACTCGCCCGTGAAGGGGCGCTTGCCGGCGAGGCACTCGTACGCGACGATGCCGAGCGAGTACGTGTCGGTCGCGGGGGAGGCGGGGTGACCCGACGCCTGCTCCGGCGACAGGTACTGCACCGTGCCCATGACCTGACCGGTCGCGGTGAGCGGTACCTGATCGGCGATCCGGGCGATGCCGAAGTCGGTGATCTTCACACGGCCGTCGGGCGTGATGAGGAGGTTCCCGGGCTTGATGTCGCGGTGCACGAGACCCGCGGCGTGCGCGGCCTGGAGGGCCGAAGCGGTCTGCGCGACGATGTCGAGCGTCTTGTCGGCACTCAGTGCGCCGTCCCGCTCCAGGATCGTCGACAGGGCCTCACCCGGCACGAGCTCCATGACGAGGTAGGCGCTGCCGTTCTCCTCGCCGTAGTCGAACACGCTGGCGATGCCCTCGTGGTTGACGAGCGCAGCATGACGCGCTTCCGCGCGGAACCGCTCGAGGAACCCGGGGTCCCCCATGTACTCGTCCTTGAGGATCTTGATGGCGACGGTGCGTCCGATGACGTGATCCGTCGCCTCCCACACCTCGCCCATGCCGCCGATCGCAATCCGCGACTGCAGCTCGTAGCGACCACCGAACGACACACCCTGCGTCGGCCTCATCTGCCCAGCACCGCCTCTATGACCTTCTTCGCAATCGGAGCGGCGATGGTGTCCCCGCTTCCTGATTGACCCTGTCCGCCGCCGTTCTCGACGACGACCGCTACCGCGACCGCGGGGTCGTCCGCGGGGGCGAACCCCGTGAACCACAGCGTGTGCGGCCTGTTTCCGTTCTCCGCCGTTCCGGTCTTACCGGCCACGTCGACCCCGTCTATTCTTGCACCCTGCGCCGCGCCGTTTGAGACGCTCGCGACCATGGCGGAGGTCACCTCGTCGGCGACGTCCGGCTCCATCGCGCGACCGAACTCGGTGCTGTCGAACGACCGGATCACCGAAAGGTCGTTGCCGATCACGGCGTCGACCATCTGCGGGTTCATGACGACGCCGTCGTTGGCGATGCCGGCGGAGACCATGGCGATCTGCAACGGCGTCGCGGTCACCTGCCCCTGCCCGAATCCGGTGAGGGCGGTCTGCGCGTCGTCGAGCCCCTGGGGGTAGCTCGAGGGCGTCGAGGTGAGCGGGATGTCGAAGCTGCGGTTGAACCCGAACTTCTCCGCCATCTCCCGGATCGTGTCATCGCCGAGCTCGACCGCGAGCTCGGCCATCGGGATGTTGCAGCTGAGACGGATCGCCTCGGCGATCGTGACCGTCGCGCCGGAGCCGCAGGTGCCGCCCCACGCGTTGGAGACGCGACTGTTCGAGCCCGGCAGCGTGTACGAGGCGGGGTTGGGGAGGGTCGACTCCGGCGTCCACTCTCCGCTGGCGTAGGCGGCCGCCGCCACGACGATCTTGAAGGTCGACCCCGGGGGATTGAGGTCGCCGGCGATCGCCCGGTTCGACAGTGGTGTGCCGGGGTCGGCCACGAGCTGGTCATAGGTCGCGTTGGCGGCGTTCGCGTCGTGGGTCGCCATGCTGTTCGTGTCGAAGCCGGGGGTGGACGCCAGCGCGAGGATGCGTCCGGTCTTCGGATCCATCGCCACGACGGCGCCCTGCAGGCCGTCCAGGGCCTCGGTGGCGGCGCGCTGCGCAGCGGTGTTCAACGACAGCTCGACGCTGAACCCGCGCTGGGGCTGACCGGAGAGGATCCGCTCGATCTCCGCGAAGAACGCGTTCGAGCCCGTGCCCGAGAGATCGGCGTTCATCGCCTCCTCGATGCCGGTGCTGGAGCCGAGCGCGGGGTTGAAGTAGCCGGTGACGGGCTCCCACATCTCGGCGTCGGTGTAGACGCGCTGGAACCGGTACGTGTCGTCGCTGGGGACCGAGTTGGCGATCGCGGTGCCGTCGACGATGATCGCGCCGCGCTGGATCTCGTAGCTGTCCAGCCGGGTGCGCTTGTTGTGCGGATTCTGCGACAGCCCGTCGGTCTCGACGACCTGGATCCAGCTCGTCGCGGCGAACAGCGCGATGAACATGAATAGCATGACGATGCTGAGTCTGCGGAGTTCTCGTGTCATGTCAGCCGATCACCACCCGGGGCTGACGGCGGACGCCGTCGGAGATGCGGAGGAGGAGTGCCACGATGAGCCAGTTCGCGACGAGCGACGAGCCACCGGCGGCGAGGAACGGGGTGGTCAGACCGGTCAGCGGGATGACCCGGGTGACGCCGCCGACCATGATGAACACCTGCAGCGCGATGGTGAACGACAGGCCCGTGGCGAGCAGCTTGCCGAAATCGTCCTGACCGGCGAGACCGATGCGGACGCCGCGGCTGACGAACACCATGTAGAGGCAGAGGATGGCGAACAGGCCGATGAGGCCGAGCTCCTCGCCCAGGCTCGTGATGATGTAGTCGCTGTGCGCGAGCGGCGTGATCTCCGGGCGGCCCTGCCCCCAGCCGGTGCCGATGAGGCCGCCGCGGGCGAGCCCGAACAAACCCTGCATGGGCTGGTATCCGGCGCCGTCGGGGTCGACCTTCGAGGAGTCGAACAAGAAGAGCCAGTTGACGAAGCGGCCCTGCACGTAGCTGAGGATCTGGGAGGCGACGGCGACGCCGGCGACCACGAGGCCGAGACCGATGAGTACCCAGCTCGTCTTGCCTGTCGCGACGTAGAGCATGGCCACGAACATGCCGAAGATGAGCGTTCCGGTACCGAGGTCGCGCTGGACGACGATGATGCCGAGCGAGACGAGCCAGACGACCAGCACCGGACCGAGCTCGCGCATCCGCGGCCAGGTGATCCCGAGCACCCGCTTGCCCACCGACGTCAGGCTCTCCCGCGTGCGCACGAGGTAGCCGGCGAAGAAGATCGCGAGACAGATCTTGGCGAGCTCTCCGGGCTGGAAGGCGAACATGCCGCCGAGCGAGACCCACACCTGCGCGTTGGCGTCCGGGATCCGCAGACCGGGGACGAACGGCAGGAGCAGGAGGAGGATTCCGGCGAGGCCGAAGATGTAGGTGTACCGGAACAGGATCCGGTAGTTACGCAGCAGGATGACCACCGTGATCGCCCCGGCCAGCGAGATGGCGGTCCAGGCGAGCTGTTTGGTGGAGTACGCGTTCCACCCGGTGTTCGCGAAGGCGATGTCGATCCGATAGATCATCGCGACGCCGAGTCCGGTGAGCAGCGTCGCGATCGGGACGACGAAGGGGTCGGCGTCGGCGGCGACGAAGCGGAGCACGATGTGCAGCGCGAACGCCAGAGCTGCCAGGCCGCCGCCGATCGCCAGGATCATCGGGTCGATGGTGCCGAGGGCGCCGAGCTGGACGAGGGTGAGGGCGGCGCCGCTGATCGCACAGGCGAAGAGGAGCAGCCAGAACTCGCGGTTGCGCTGCGTCTGCGGCATGCGCAGCCGGCGCAGCGCCTTGATGACCGTGGTGTCGGCCTGGACGTCGGTGCTCACCCGGCACCTCCCGACGGTGTGGCGCTCGGGGAGGGGAGCGGTGTGGGCAGCGGGGTCTGCTCGATGATGTTCGCCTCGGCGCCCGTGCGGAGACGGTCGACGATGGCCATCGCGTCGGAGAGCGAGCGTGCGCTGATCGTGCGCTCGACCGAGGCCCGCTGATACGGGGGCAGGTCGGCGAGGAGGATCTCGGTGTCCTCCACCGGCGTCGACAGCGTGATCGGACCGATGTTCTGCTGCACACCTTGGAAGATCACGACACTGTCCTCATCGGCGCCGATGAAGTAGCGCGTCTGCGTCCAGCTGTAGGCGGCGAACGCTGCGAAGCCCAGCATCGCGAGGACGACGAGGGTGCCGGCGATCCAGCCCAGCCGGCGGCGCTTGGCGCGACGGCGGTCCTCCTCGATCAGCTCCTCGAGGTACTCGGGTGCCGGCTCGAAGTGGCTCGGTTCATTCGCGGCCTGCCGCACCGGGTGCAGCCAGTTGCTACGCGGGGCCCGCACCGGCGGCACGTAGACACCCGACGGGTTCGATGCCGCTCCGACGATCGTGGCGGTGCCGGAGTGGACGGGGTGCTGACCGCCGACGTCGACGATCACGATCGTGACATTGTCCGGGGCGCCGCCGTCGAGGGCCTGCTTGAGGAGGTTGTCCGCCGTGCGGCCGGGGGCGAGCCCGAGCTGCATGGCCTTGAGGATGCGGGCCTCGTCCACGACACCGGAGAGGCCGTCGGAGCACAGCAGCCAGCGGTCGCCGGGCTGCGCGTGCATGACGAACATGTCCAGCTCGGGGTCGGCGTCCATGTCGCTGAGCACGCGCATGAGCACGGAGCGCCGCGGGTGGTACCTGGCCTCTTCCGGCGTGATGCGGCCGGAGTCGACCAGGCGCTGCACGAAGGTGTGGTCGGCCGTGATCTGCGTCAGCGCGTCGTCGCGGTAGAGGTAGATGCGGGAGTCGCCGATGTGACCGATGACGGCATACTCGTCCACCATGATGATGGCGCTGAGCGTGGTGCCGAGTCCGGCGAGCTCCGGACGATCCTTGGCGGCGCGGATGAGGTCGCCCGCGGCGGTCGTGGCGGCGGCCTGAAGGGCGGCCTGCGCATCCTCCGTGGAGGAGTACGGCTGGTCCAGCGGCTCCATGCGCTGGATGGCGATGCTGGAGGCGACGTCGCCGCCCGCGTGTCCGCCCATGCCGTCGGCGACGACGAACAGGTTCGCCCCGGAGTACCCGGAGTCCTGGTTGTTGGAGCGGACCTTCCCGGTGTGGGAGATCGCGGCGCTCGAGCCTTCGAAGACCATGCCGGCGTCAGGCCCTCAGCTCGAACGTCGTCGCGCCTACCTTGACCGGGGTGCCGAGGCTGAGGGAGACCGGGCCGCCCGTCACCCGCTGGCCGGCCACGAACGTGCCGTTCGTCGAGTCGAGGTCCTGGATCGCCCAGGTGTCGCCGCGGAGCAGGAGCCGGGCGTGATGGCTGGACGTGTAGTCGTCGCGGATCACCAGGGCGGACTCGCTGGAGCGGCCGATCGTCATCGCGTCGGAGCCGAGGGGGAGCTCGAGACCGGCCTTCGGCCCGGACGTGATCACGAGGCGCTTCGCCGTGGCCACCGTGGCGGGGCCGGTCGACGGTCGCGCGGACGAGGGACGGGGCGGAGCGGCCGGTGCCGGAGCGGCAGCAGCGGGTGCTCCCGCGGTGGCCTCGGCGGGGAGCTTGCGAGCACGCACCCCGAACAGGTCGGCGCGCAGGGAGTAGACGACCCCGAACACGAAGAACCACATCAGCACGAGGAAGCCGATGCGGAGCAGGAGCAGGACCAGTTCACTCATCCGAGGGCTCCGAACACGCGGGTCGCGTCGTCGCCGGGGCGGGACGACCGCGACGGGGTGGCGACGGGGACGATGCGGAACACGAGGTCGGTGCGACCGATCGTGATCGTGGTGTCGGAGGGGAGGGCGGCTTCGCGGAGCTTCTGCCCGTCGACCTTCGTGCCGTTGGTGGATCCCATGTCGCGGAGCATGGCGCGCTCGCCGTCCCAGAGGATCTCGGCGTGACGACGGCTCGATCCCGCGTCGGCGATGGTGATGTCGGCGTCCGAGCCACGGCCGATCACGGTGCGGGCACGGGTGAGGGTGTGCCGGCGTCCGTCGACGTCGACCACGGCCTGCCAGCTCACGCGTCCTTCGACGGTGCCCGAGGTGACGCGCACGGTGCCGGTGGCGACCTTGTCGTCCGCCTCGAGTGTGAGGGACAGCGGGCCGGCGAAGCTGTAGCCCTGCGACTTCGCGTGCTTCGTGAGGAGGGCGTGCAGCTCGTCCGTCAGCGCGCCGCCGAGCCCGCGCATGCGCTCCGCGTCGTCGGGGCTCAGACGCACGACGTAGTTGTTGGGCGCGATGATGCGGTCACGGCTCACCACGGCCGCAGTGGTATCCGCCTCGCGTCGCAGCGCCGAAGCGATCTCCACGGGCTGGATGCCGCTGCGGAAGGTCTTCGCGAACGCGCTGTTCACTGCGCGCTCGAGACCCTTCTCAAAGCTGTCAAGTAGTCCCACTGGGCTCCTCTGGCATGCCGACCGGTAGGGACATCGTAGCCAGGTGACCTGGGGGAACGCCGCCGACGCCCCTCCCGGGGGTGTGCAACGAGGCCGAAAACGCGTGATATCCTCGGAAAGTTGAGTTCTTCGGAACGGGACGCTCGCGCGAGTGGCGGAATGGTAGACGCGCTGGCTTCAGGTGCCAGTGTCCTTATGGACGTGGGGGTTCAAGTCCCCCCTCGCGCACAGCGAGACATTCATGAAAGAGTCGGTCAGAGTCTGACCGGCTCTTTCTTCTTCTCCGCCGCGAACGCCCATCGATCGGTCTCACGCATGACGCCTTGGATGCACACCGTCGGACTCGTCCTCGTCCGCATCGTCTTCCCCGGCGCCCTGGGCCTCATCGGTGGGCTGCTGCTCTGGTTGGGCATGCTCGAACGGGACGACGCGCCCGGGTTCGCCTGGGCGATGATCGTGACAGGGGGAGCAGGGGTCCTGGTGTCCCTCGCAGTGCTCTGGCGACTCAACAACGCGCGCGGTCGCGAGGATTTCCGGTGGTACGTCGTGCCGCAGGGCGAGGTGGAGGAGGCCGTCCCGCCGGAGCCGCTCTCGGCCGAGGAGAGGGAGCGCCTCACCCGCGAGCTGGAAGAAGTGAACCGTCGGTGGCGGGAGGCGCTGGAGGCCGGTTTCCTCTCCGGTGGCTCGCTCGCCGCCCACGAGATCCGCGCAGAACTCGAGGAACGCGCGACGGCTCTGCGCCGTCGACTCGAGGCGCCTTCCCCTCCGGGACAGTGACGAAAGTCCTCATCCTGTAGCGACCAAAGGTGGCTGGAGTTCCGTCCAGGGCCGCCCTACTCTCGGCCCTATCCCAGTTCGGAGGGGTGGGTGGGCTGGGAACGGAACAGGGGAGTCCTCATGCAGTTCTCTCTGCATACGAATTCCGAGCGCAAAGAGAAGAAGGACCGGAGAACGCGACGGCAGCTGCTGTCGCCGCGGCGTCCGTGGGCGATGGCGACCATGCTCGCCCTCGTGCTCGGATCGCTCGTCGCGCCCGTGCTCCCCGCGACGGCGGCCCCGGGTGACCCGGCTCAGCTGTACCTCGGCGTGTCGTACGAAGGACCCGTCGTCGGCTCGGACAAGGATCTGACCGCCCCGACGGAGTGCCCGACGAACTCCGTCCTCAGGGCCGTGCGGACGGAGAACCGCACCGCGGACGCGCCGGGGTCCTCAGCGAACTCCATCCTCACGCGCTTCAGCCTGCAGTGCTCGACGATCACCGTGAGCAGCGCCGGCGTCATCACCTCGGCGGTGAACCCCCCCTGGATCGAGGGTCCGGTCTACGACCAGGGTCGCGGGAACGTGCAGACCGCCACGTGTCCGGCGAACACCTTCGTGCACCGGATCACGGGTACGACCTTCGTCGGCGACAATGGCGCCCGCTGGCCCTCCTCGGTGCAGATCACGTGTCGTCCGATGACCTTCACGGCGACCGGCGAGCTGCGGGTCAACCTCGCGGCGACCCCCACCGTCCTCACCGCAGGCCAGAACTTCAACACCAACGGCGGCCTGGACACGCCGACACCCCGATGTGGCCCCGCCGGGACGACCGGAACGAGCGACATCGTCGTGCGCGGCTACCGGGCTCAGAGCGGTGGCGAAGGCATCGACGGGTTCAACCCCTCCTGTACGACGATCCCCGACGACTTCGGCGATGCGCCGGCCAGCTACGGTTCGGTCTCCCAGGAGCTGAACGCGGCGACGTATCTGGGGTGGTCGGCCGATGCCGAGAGTGCGATGCAGTACAGCGCGAACGCGACGGGTGACAACGCGGTCGGCGGTACGGCCCCGAACCAGACCATCAACGACGAGACGGGGGTGGCGTCGTTCGGGCCGATCATGGCGAGCGTGACCAACACGTACTCGGTGTCGGTGCTGGCGTCGAACAAGGTGCCGGGGGTGCCGGCGACCCTGGTCGGCTGGATCGACTTCAATCGCAACGGCGTGTTCGATGCGAATGAGGGTGCCACCGCGGCGGTGCCCGCAGGGACGGCGGATGGCTCGTCGGTGACGCTGAACTGGTCCGGCATCGCCTCCCAGACGGTGGGCGGGCAGACGTTCGCGCGGTTCCGCATCCAGAGCGGGACGGGGCTGACCACGGCGACCCCGACGGGGACCGGCGGCCCGGGTGAGGTGGAGGACTACGCCCTCGCGATCACGGCTCCGGCGCCGTCTCTAACGTTGACGAAGACGGTCACGCCGACCACCGCCAGTGCGGCGGGGGACACGGTCACGTACTCGTTCGCGGTCTCCAACACCGGCAACGTCGCCGTCTCGAGTCTCGGCATTCGCGAGTCCGCGTTCAGCGGCACCGGGACGCTCGGGGCGGTGAGCTGCGCGGCGACGACGCTCGCCGTGGGGCAGAACACCACCTGTACGGCTGCATACACGCTGACGCAGGCGGACATCGATGCGGGCACGGTGACGAACACCGCGCTCGCGACCGGTACCTCTGAAGCGAACACCGGCGTGGAGAGCAACCCGAGCACCGCGACGGTCACGACGACCCGCACCCCGGCGCTCACGGTCGTGAAGTCGGCGACCCCGTCCGGACCGGACGACTTCACGGTCGGACAGGTTATCGACTACTCGTTCATCGTCACCAACACGGGCAACGTGACCGTCTCGAACATCGCGGTGAACGAGACGGCGTTCACGGGTTCCGGCTCCCTGTCGACGATCGAGTGCCCGACGGCACCGCTCGCCCCGGGCGCGCAGGCCACCTGTACCGCGGGCTACACCCTGACCCGGGCGGACGTGGACGGGGGATCGGTCAGCAACACCGCGACCGCCACCGGCGTGCCGCCGGGGTCGCTGACGCCTCCGGTGTCTCCGCCGTCGACCGTGCGCGTGCCGGTGGACCCGGCTCCGGCGATCTCGCTGGAGAAGAGCTCCGAGACGACCGCGATCACCGGCGCCGGGCAGACGATCGACTACTCCTTCCTCGTCACGAACACCGGGAACGTGACCCTGACGAACGTCGGCATCGACGAGGAGTCCTTCTCGGGAACGGGTGCCCTCGACGTGACCTGCCCCGCCGGCGCCGCATCCCTCGTTCCGGGAGCGCAGGTGACCTGCACCGCGAGCTACATCGTGACGGCCGCGGACTACAACACCTCGGCGCTCACGAACACGGCCACCGCGACGGGCACCCCGCCCACGGGCACGGCACCGGTGTCCTCGCCGTCCACCGTCGAGATCCCCGTCACCGCCGCCCCGGCGCTCACGGTGGCGAAGACGGCGGACCGCACGGACATCACCGTAGCCGGACAGACCATCACCTACTCCTTCCTCATCACCAACACCGGAAACGTGCCGATCGCCGACGTCGGGGTGACGGAGACCACCTTCACCGGCACGGGTACGGCTCCTGTCATCACCTGTCCCGCGGTCGCCGCCTCCCTGGCCCCGGGCGCGCAGGTGACGTGTACCGCGCCCTACGTGGTGACCCAGGCCGACATCGACGCGGGCGGGGTGACCAACACCGCGACCGTGACCGGGGAGCCGCCCACGGGGGAGCCGCCGGTGTCGCCGCCGTCGACCGTCGTGGTCCCCGCGGACGAGACGCCCGCGATCAGCCTCGTCAAGACCGCCGACCCGACGTCGATCACCGCCGCCGGCGCGACCGTCGACTATGCGTTCCTCGTCACGAACACCGGCAACGTGACCCTCACCGACATCACCGTGACGGACACCGCGTTCTCCGGCACGGGCACGGCGCCTGTCGTCACCTGCCCGGCGGCCGCCACACTCGCTCCGGCGGCCCAGGTCACCTGCACCGCGTCCTACGAGGCGACGCAGGCGGACGTCGACGCGGGTCAGGTGACCAACACCGCCACCGCGACGGGCACGCCGCCGCGCGACCTCGAGCCTCCGGTCTCCACCCCCTCCACCGCGATCGTCACCGTGCCGAGCAGCCCCGCCCTCACGGTCGCGAAGTCGGCCGACCGGACGGAGATCACGGCCGCGGGCCAGACCATCACCTACTCCTTCCTCATCACCAACACCGGCAACGTGACCATCGCGGACGTGACCGTCGACGAGGTGTCGTTCACGGGAACCGGCGCGACTCCCGTCGTCACCTGCCCCGCAGCCGCCGCGTCCCTCGAGCCCGGGGCCCAGGTGATCTGCACCGCGACCTACGAGGTGACACAGGCCGACGTCGATGCGGGTGGCGTGACGAACACCGCCACCGTGACCGGTGACCCGCCCGGAACCCTCGAGCCGCCGGTGTCGCCGCCCTCCGAGGTCGAGGTCTCGTCGATCGAGACGCCCGGCATCACCGTGGTGAAGTCGGCCGACCCCTCCACCGCTGCCGACTACACGGTGGGCACGGAGATCACCTACACGTTCGTCGTGACGAACACCGGCAACGTGACCCTCACCGACGTGACGGTGGACGAGACGGCGTTCACGGGTTCGGGCGAGGTGTCGGCGATCTCGTGTCCGGCGGGGGCGGCGTCGCTCGCGCCGGGGGCGCAGGTCGTGTGCACCGCGACGTACACGTTGACCCAGGCCGACATCGATGCCGGGCAGCTGTCGAACACGGCGACGGCGACGGGTACGCCGCCCTCGGGGACGCCGCCGGTGTCGCCGCCGACGACGGTGGAGATCCCTGGGGACCCGGCTCCGGCGCTGACCGTGGCGAAGACCGCGGACCGGACGGAGATCACCGCTGCGGGACAGACGATCACCTATTCGTTCCTCGTGACGAACACCGGCAACGTCACGGTGCGCGACGTCACCGTGGAGGAAGGCACCTTCTCCGGTACGGGTCCTGCTCCGGTGGTGACTTGTCCTGCGGGTGCCGCCACGATGGTTCCCGGGGCCCAGGTCACGTGCACCGCCGAGTACGTCGTCACGCAGGCGGACATCGACGCGGGCGGGGTGACGAACACGGCGACCGTGACGGGTACGCCGCCGTCGGGGGAGCCGCCGGTGTCGCCGCCGTCCGAGGTCGAGGTGCCGTCGGAGCCGTCGCCCGGCCTGTCGGTCTCGAAGACGGCGGACCGGACGGAGATCACGGCTGCCGGCCAGACGATCACCTATTCCTTCCTCGTCGTGAACACCGGCAACGTGACGCTGACGGATGTCGAGGTGACGGAGGCCTCGTTCACCGGCACAGGGACGGCACCCGTCATCGAGTGCCCGGCCGCGGTGGCGTCGCTCGCTCCCGCGGGCGAGGTGACGTGCACGGCCGAGTATGTCGTCACGCAGGCTGACGTGGATGCGGGTGGTGTGACGAACACCGCGACCGTGACGGGTACTCCGCCGTCGGGGGAGCCGCCGGTGTCGCCGCCGTCCGAGGTCGAGGTGCCGTCGACGCCGGCACCGGGACTGTCGGTGGTGAAGTCGTCCGACCGGACCACGACCACCGCAGCTGGCCAGACGATCACCTACTCCTTCCTCGTGACGAACACGGGAAACGTGACGATCGCCGACGTGACGGTGGACGAGACGACCTTCACCGGTACCGGTACGGCTCCGGTGGTGAGCTGCCCCGCAGGAGCCGCATCGCTCGCGCCGGGAGCCCAGGTCACCTGTACCGCGCCCTACGTGGTCACCCAGGCCGACCTGGATGGCGGCGGAGTGACGAACACCGCCACCGTGACCGGCACGCCGCCCTCGGGCGAACCCCCGGTATCACCGCCCTCGACCGTGCTGGTCCCCGGTGATCCGGCACCCGCGCTGACCGTGGCGAAGACGGCTGATCGCGCCGAGATCACCGCGGCGGGACAGACGATCACGTACTCGTTCCTCCTCACCAACACCGGCAACGTCACGCTGACGGAGGTGGGCGTGGACGAGGTCTCGTTCACCGGTACCGGCACCGCGCCGGTGGTGACCTGCCCCGCGGGAGCCGAATCGCTCGCTCCGGCGGCGGCGGTGACGTGCACCGCACCGTACGTCGTGACGCAGGCCGACATCGATGCGGGCGGTGTGACCAACACCGCCACGGGCACGGGAACGCCGCCGTCCGGGGAGCCGCCGGTGTCGCCGCCGTCGACGGTCAGGGTGCCGTCAGACGGGTCGCCGGCCCTCACGGTCGCCAAGACGGCGGACCTCACCGAGATCTCGGCCGCAGGGCAGACGATCACGTACTCGTTCCTCATCACCAACACGGGCAATCTGACGATGACGGACGTCGGTGTCGAGGAGGTGTCGTTCTCGGGGACGGGAACCGCGCCGGTGGTCACGTGTCCTGCCGAGGCGGCATCGCTGGCCCCGGGAGCGACGGTGACCTGCACCGCGCCGTACGTGGTCACCCAGGCCGATGTGGACGCCGGGCGGCTGACGAACACGGCTGTCGCGACGGGGGAGCCCCCGACGGGACCGCCGACCAGCGAGCCGCCGGTCACGCCGCCGTCGACGGTCGAGGTCCCCGGCGACCGGAACCCGGCGATCGCCGTGGTGAAGTCGGCCAGCCCCGACACGGCAGCGGCCTACGTCGTGGGCCAGGACATCACCTACTCGTTCGTCGTGACCAACACCGGCAACGTCACGCTGACCGACGTCACCGTCGATGAGGGGGCCTTCTCCGGGACGGGACCGCTGTCGGCGGTCGACTGCCCGGCCGGGACCGCGTCGATGGCCCCGGGTGCCCAACTCATCTGCACGGCGACGTACGTGCTGACGCAGGGGGACATCGACGCCGGCCAGGTGACGAACTCCGCGACCGCGACCGGTGTGCCCCCCGGGGACCTGCAGCCCCCGGTGTCGCCGCCGTCCGAGGCGCGCGTCCCCGCCCTGCAGACCCCGGGACTGAACATCGTGAAGTCCGCGACCCCGGCCGTGATGACCACCGTGGGGGAGACTCTGGAGTACTCCTTCGTGGTCACCAACACGGGCAACGTGACGCTGGCCGACGTGGTGGTCGAGGAGACGGCGTTCTCCGGCCAGGGAGACCTCTCGGCCATCGCCTGCCCCGATGAGGCCGCGCGCCTCATCCCCGGGCAGACCGTGACGTGCTCGGCGACGTACACGACGACCCAGGCGGACGTCGACTCCGGCCGACTGAGCAACACGGCAAAGGCCACCGGCACACCCCCGTCGGGCACGCCGCCCGTGTCGCCGCCGTCGACCGTCGAGGTGCCCTTCGAGGGGACGAACGAGCTCGCGATCGAGAAGCGGGCGACGACCGTCGACGTGAACGGCAACGGGATCGTCGACCTCGGCGACCGGGTGGAGTGGACGATCGTCGTCAGCAACATCGGGGCGCAGACGGTCTCCGACATCGTCGTGTCCGATCCGACCGCGGGCGCGGTCACGTGTCCGGCGACCAGCCTCGCCTCCGGGGAGCGGATGACGTGCACCGTGCCGCCGCACACCATCGATGCCGCCGACGTGCGTCGCGGTGAGGTGCGCAACGTCGCGACCGTGGGCGGGAACACGCTGGGCGGGCCGATCGATCCGCCGACCTCGCAGACGGTCACCCGCGTGGTGCCGACGCCGCCGACCGGGCTCGCGGTCACGGGCGGCACGCTCGCCGCCGGCGGCCTGCTGCTGGGCGGCGTGATGATCCTCGCCGGCCTGGGCCTGGGTCTCACGCGGATGCGACGGCGAGAGGAAGAACAGGAACAGCGCTGACCGACAGGTCGTCCGTGGCGGGTGCGTCCACCCGCCACGGACGGCCTGGGTCGAAGGAGGAGCCCATGATGTCCACACGCCACCGCAGCACCGCGCGCCTCGCGGCACCGATCCTGATCCTCGGTCTCCTGCTCAGCGGTTGCTCCTCCGCCGCCGAGGAGCCGGCCCCGACGCGCACGGCCGCGGAGGGGGCGCCGCAGATCCCCGGTGAGGACGAGGGGGTGGTCGGAGCGACGAGCGTGCCGGAGGACGTGCCGGATGCCCCGGAGGTGCGCGCGGGCACTCAGATCACGACCTGCACGACGGAGGACGGCGGCGGGACGGCGGAGGGCGTCGTCGGCAATCCCACCGACGAGGATGCGACGTACGTCGTGACCGTGTTCTTCACCACCGACGCGGCCACGGTCGTCGGGTCCGGTCAGGCGACGGTGGAGGTCCCCGCCGGCGAGGAAGCCGACTGGTCTCTCACCGCGGACTTCGTGCCGCCGAGCGATCTTCGCTGCGCGCTGCGCGGGGCCGGCGCCGCGTCCTGAACCGACCGCCGTCGACGGGCGCCGCTACGGCGCGGGGACGTAGTGCGCGAGCGGGTCGAAGGGAGGCTGCGAGGAGAGGTGCGCGACGGCGGCAGCGCCCACCGCGCAGGCCGTCTGCAGGGCCGACTGCGGCGGCAGTCCGCTCTGCAGGGCGAGCACGAGCGCGGCGCAGAAGGCGTCTCCCGCCCCCACGGTGTTGAGCGCGCGGGTGGGCACGCCGTCCGCCCGTGCGATCTCCTCGCCGCCGCGGAACAGGGCAGCCCCCGCGGCGCCGTAGGTCACGGCGACGAGGGCGGCATCGGCCAGCTCCGGCATCAGCTCGCGCTCGGTCTCGTTCACGATGAACAGATCCACCCGCTGGAGCAGCGCGTCGGGAAGGGGCTGTGCGGGGGCGGCGTTGACGGCGACGAACCCCTCGGCGCGGGCGACGACGCTCTCGACGACGGACATCGCGATCTCCAGTTGCAGCAGGACGGCCTCGTCCGGCCCGACCGCGACGCCCTCGAGGGAGACGAGCTCGTTCGCGCCGGGGCACACCGCGATCTGGTTCTCGGCGTCGGCACCCACGACGATGAGGGCCGTCCCGGTGGGCGCGGCGACCGTGCGCAGGTCCGCGGTGTCGACGCCGGCGTGGCCGAGCTCATCGCGCATCCAGGCGCCATCGGCGTCGGCCCCGACGGCCCCCACCATCCGGACCCGGCCGCCCAGCTTGGCCGCCGCGACGGCCTGGTTGGCGCCCTTGCCGCCGAGATCGCGAGAGAGCCGGCCCCCGGCGACGGTCTCGCCGGCGGTCGGCAGCCGATCGACGAAGGCGGTGAGGTCGACATTGGCGCTCCCGACGACGACGAGGGAAGGGGCGAGGACAGCGTCCGGCTTGACGTTCATGAGAAAGAGTGTAAACGTTTACGCACACCCGATTGCAAAGGAGCACCCCATGCCCGTCCCCGTCCTCCTCGACTGCGACCCCGGCCACGACGACGTCTTCGCCATCTGGCTGGCGGCGGGAGACGAGCGCATCGACCTCCGCGGCGTCACGACCGTCGGTGGCAACGGCTACCTGGAACACACCACCAGGAACGCGCAGATCGCCCTCACGGTTGCGGGCGTGACCGGCGTCCCCGTAGCTGCGGGAGCCGACAAGCCGCTCCGCCGCGAGCTCACCCCGGGGGCCTGGATCCACGGGGACAACGCCCTCGGCGGACCCGTCCTCCCCGAGCCCACGGTCCCGCTCGACCCGCGGCACGCCGTCGACTTCCTCGCGGAGACCCTGAAGGCCTCCGCGGAGCCGATCACGGTGATCCCCACGGGCCCGCTGACGAACATCGCCCTGCTCCTCCAGCAGCACCCGGAGGCGGCCCGCAACATCAAGGAGATCATCTGGATGGGCGGATCGACCGGACGCGGCAACGTCGGCGCCTATCCCGAGTTCAACGCCTGGGCCGACCCCGAGGCCGCGGCGGTCGTGTTCGCCTCCGGTCTGCCGCTCACCATGGTCGGCCTCAACATCTCCCACCAGGCGCTCATCACCGAAGAGGTCGTCCAGCGGATCGCGGCGGTCGGCAACCGCACGGCGGCGTTCGGCGTGGAACTGCTGCGCTTCTTCTCCGCGTCGTACGACAAGGCCGAGGGGATGCCGGAGGGACCGCTCCACGACCCCATCACCGTCGCCATCGCGATCGATCGTGCCGTCGCCACGGTGCAGCGCTGCCACGTCGACATCGAGACGGCCGGCGAGTTCACGGCAGGGGCGACGTGTGTCGACCTCCACGACATGCTCGGCAAGGAGCCGAACGCCGACGTCGCGCTGACCCTCGATGTGCCGGCCTTCTGGAACCTGGTGACGGATGCCGTCGCAGCACTCGCCTGAGGGTCACGCGCCCGGCGGGGGCGACGTCGACTCGGCCACGCGCAGGGTCGGAGCCACGCGGCGCAGGGCGTACGGGGCGTCCGGATCCTCCCTCCGCTGCACGAGAGCCTCCACCGCCTCCGCGGCGAGCTCGTCGAACGGCTGGACCACGGTCGTGAGCCGCGGCTCGCACACGTCCGCCAGCATGGTGCCGTCGAATCCCGTGATGAGGATGTCGCCCGGGACGCGCAGGCCTGCGCGCTTCAGCGCGGCGACGGCACCGGCGGCGACGAGGTCGTCGCCCGCGACGATCGCGTCCGGGAGCGGACCGCGCGCTCGCAGCTCGGTGACGGCGGACTCGCCGAAGGCGAGCAGGTATTCGCCGAACACGTTCTCCTCGACCGGCAGCGACCGCGCGCGGACGATCGCCTCGAACGCGGCGCGGCGCTCGCGGCCGACCGACGTGACGTCGTTGCCCGACACGAGGACGATGCGAGAGGCGCCGCGGGAGACCAGATGGTCGACGGCGAGCCCGATGCCATGATCGTTGTCCACCCCCACGAAGTCGGCATCCAGGTCCAGCACCCTCCGGTCCACCTGGACCAGGGGAAGGCGCTGGGCGGTATCGGCGACGGCGTCGAACGACAGCTCCGCATCGGACGGGACCACGAAGACCCCCTCGACGCGGCGCTCGACGAGCATGCGCAGACGGGCGCGCTCGCGGTCGACCTCGCCGTGCGAGTCCGCGATGACGAGGTCGAATCCCCGCCGCTGCAGATGGTCCTCGAGGCGATGGACGAGCTCACCGTAGAACGGGTTGCTGATCACCGGGACGACCACGCCGATGGTCGCGCCGGTGCCTTCGCGCAGACCGCGGCCGATGAGGTTGACCCGATAGCCGAGCTGCTCGGCCACCCGGGCCACATGCGCGGCGGTGGCTCCGGAGACGCGCTCCTTGCCGTTCAGCGCGCGGGACACCGTGGCGATCGACACCCCGGCCGCGGCTGCCACATCATGCAGCGTCACCGACGGCTTCCTCATCCGCACCTCGACTCCCGTCGGGCGCCGACACCGGCGCCTCGACTCCCAAGATAAGCCGCGCGTAAAGGATTACGCATTCCGGCGCCCCCGCACCGACACGAAGAAGTGAGAACGATATGCATACCACCGCCCTCCGGCCCCGGACGGCCGTCGCCCCCTGATGGTCGCCCTCCTCGCGGCGTGCCTCGCGTTCCAGCTGAACGCGAGCATGCTCAGCCCCGCCCTGGTCACGATGGAGCGCGAGCTCGACGCGACGCCATCGGAGATCGCGGCGACCCAGACGGTGTTCTTCACCGCCGCCGCCCTCTTCACCCTGTTCCTCCCGCGGCTGGGCGACCTCATCGGACGGCGGCGCGTGCTCGTCGGCATGCTCGTGGTGATGGCGGTCGGCTGCGTGGTCGCGGCGCTCGCGACGAACGTCCCGATGCTCTTCGTCGGCCGCCTCATCCAGGGCGTCTCCGGTCCCGTCGTGCCGCTGTGCCTGATCATGCTGCGCGCGGCCGTCGCGGACCCGAAGATGTACGGCACCCTGCTCGGCGTCGTCACGGCCGTCAACGGCGGGATCGCGGGCGGCGACGCGCTGCTCGGCGGCTACCTCGCCACGAATCACGGGTTCGCCTCGATCTTCTGGACCATGGCCGGTGTCGCCGTGGCCGCGGCACTCGTCGTGCGCCTGCTCGCCCCGGAGACGATGGCGGAGGACCGTCCGCGCATGGACTGGTGGGGGTCGCTGCTCCTGGTCGTCTCCGTCGGGTCGATGCTCGTCGCCCTGAACGAGCTCGGGAAGCTCGCCGAGGCGGACGTGCTCCTGGTGATCGTGCTGGCTGTCGTGGCCGTGGTGTCGTTCCTCGCCTTCTGGAAGCTGGAGGGCGCGCTGCGGGACCCGCTGGTCTCGCCCGCTCAGCTGAAGCAGCGCTCCACCTGGGCGCTCTCCGCGACCTCGTTGCTGACCCTCTCCGGCATCTTCGCGGTGATGAACGGCGTGGTCCCCGCTCTGGCGCAGGACACCGGCATGGGTCTGTCCATGAGCGCCGAGGAGGTGTCGTTCTGGATCCTGATGCCGTACGCGCTCGCCGGCCTGCTGATGGGACCGCTGACCGGACGGCTCGCGGCGACCGTGGGCTACCGCGCGATGCTCCGGGTGGGACTGATCGGCACGATCGTCGTGCTCGTGCTGATGGTGGCGAACGTCGGGACGTCCTCCCGGGTCACCCTGCTGCTGCTCTCGGTCGCGGCCGGCGTCACGTACGCCGGCATCGGCAACATCATGCTGAACGGCCTCGGCGTCGTGCTGTCGCCGAAGGAGCGGCCGGGATCGCTCCCCGGGTTGAACACCGGCGCGATCAACCTCGGGGCGGGACTGAGCTTCGTCGTGATCTACGCGGCCCAGACCTCGTTCGGCGGCAGCGGGGATGCGGCGGGCGGCTACGCCGCCGCGCTCCTCACCGGCGCCGTCGTGCTCGCCGGCGCGCTGACCTTCTCCCTCTTCATCCCGAAGCCCGTCCACGCCGAGCTGACCCGCTGAGGCGGCTCAGCTGAAGAGGATGAGCACGTAGACGGCGAAGGTCGCCAGGTGCGCGGCCCCGTGCATCGCGGTGACCCGCTTCGCCGCGAACGTCGTCACCGACAGCAGCAGGGTGACGGCGAGCATGAGGAGGTTGGCCGGCGACTCGGCGAGCACCACCTCCTGCCCGGTGAGCATGCCGATCAGGAGGACCGCCGGAATGGTCAGGCCGACCGTCGACACGAGCGCCCCGTGGCAGAGGTTGTTCACGCGCTGGGCCTCGCCGTTCAGGGCCGCGCGGATCGAGGTGATCGACTCCGGGAGGAACACGATGCCGGCGATCAGCAGCCCCGCCAGGGCGACGGGAGCGCCGAGCCGGCCGAGACCGTCGTCGAGCAGGGCCGCCATGTCGTGCGAGAGCAGCACGATGGGGACGACGGTGACGACGAGGAGGACGAGGCGGGTCAGCACCTCGACGCGGTGGGCTGCGAGCACCGCGCGGATGGGGGTCCGCGGTGCCGCGTTCGCCGCCGTGTGGGCCGGCCGCAGCCTCTCGTCCACCTCGGTGAAGTCATCGGCCTGCGCACCCATCTGCCGGAACAGGAAGAACGCGTACAGGACGAGTGTGAGCACGATGATCGGGATCTCCTGGCCGACCGTGTACGCACCGCCGTGGCCGATGAGCCCCGGGAGTCCGAACGCCAGAGCGACGAGGACCACGAGCATCGACAGGTACGCGGATGTGCCGGTGCGGTTGTGCGCCATGCCCCGATGGCGGAGTCCGCCGAGGAGGAGGGCCAGGCCGATGACGAGGTTGAGGATGATCATGGAGACGGCCATGACCGAGTCGCGCGCGATGGTGGCGTGCTCGCCCGGCCCGAGCATGACAGCCGAGATGAGGATCACCTCGATGAGCACGATCGACAGGGTCAGCACCAGGGATCCGTAGGGATCGCCCAGCCGGTGGGCGAGGGTCTCGGCCTGCTTCACGACGCCGAACGCGCACACGAGGATCACGGCGACGATCGCGAGGAGGGCGACGACCAGGAGCGGTCCCGGCACGGGAGGCGCGAGCAACGGGTGCAGAGCGAGCAGGGCGACGACCGCGCCCCAGCCCAGGGCCACACGCAGCAGGTCGGTGCGGGTGATGAACGACCGGATCATGACGGACTCCTTCATGAGTCAGTCGTCGTGTGCGGGTACTGCTCCCTCGTCCGCTGCTCCGGGTGCCGGAGACACCCTCAGGATACCCGCGCTCCCGGAACAGCGGCTGAGCAGTGCAGGTCTCAGCTCTGGGGGGCGTCGTTCCAGGACCAGATGTCGTCGCCGCGCAGGACGGCGTCGGCTCCGCCGTCGCAGTAGATCGTCTGACCCGCCATGTGGGTGTTGACCGGGCTGGTGAGCCAGACGAGGAGCTCGGCGATGGAGGACGCCGGCTGGTGGTAGTTCAGGGGCATCGGCACGGCGGCGTCCACCATGGCCAGACCCTCGGGCGAGTCGAGCAGGCCCGCGGTCATCGCCGTGATGACGGTGCCGGGGGCGACGGCGTTCAGCGGGATGCCCGCTCCCGCCCACGCCGGGGTGATGCTCTCGCGACGGACCCACCGCGACAGGGCGCGCTTGCTGGACGAGTAGTTGAGGAACCCGGCCTCGGGTGTCGCGGCCAGGCGGTCGCCGATCTCGATCGCGCGCGCCTCGTCGCCGGCGAGGGCCGCGTCGACGAGCTCGGGCGACACCGGCTGCAGCGAGGCCATCGACGACACCACGGCGGCGCGCGGCGCATCGGCCAGGCTCAGCGTGGGCTGCAGCGCGGTCAGGAACTCGGTCACGCCGAAGAAATTGATGGACATCGTCTTCGAGATCGGAGCCGAGATGCCGGCGCAGGCGATGACGGCGTCGATCCCGTCGTCGGCCGCCTCGACCACGGCGCTCGCCGCGGCCAGACGCCCCTCGTGGGTGGACAGATCTCCGTCGACCTCGACGCCGGCGAGGTCGACGCCGATGACGGTGTGGCCCTGAGAGCGGAGCAGCTCGGCGGTGGCGGCGCCGATGCCGGATGCGGATCCGGTGACGACATAGGTGCGGGTCATGGGGTTTCCTCCTTGATGGACACGACCGGCGGCGTGCCGGACAGTGCGGTGACGAAGCGGCCGAGCTGGCGGCGGAATCCGTCGATCTCGTCCGGTGACCAGCCTGCGACCGCATCGCCGACCATGCGATGGCCGGCCTCGACCAGGCGCGTATAGGCCGTCCGGCCCGCGTCCGTCAGGCGCACCTCGACCGTGCGTCCCGAGCGCACGGGGTCGACGACGCCCTGCGTCGCCATGCGGGCGACGAGCTTCGACGTGGTCGGCCGCGACAGTGTCGCGTGCGCGGCCAGGTCGCCGAAGCCCATCGCACCGCCGTTCATCCCGAGCAGGTAGAGCGCGCGGATGGCGGACGGATCGAGGGCGACGTCGACGGCCTCGGCGACCTGGCGTTGCAGATCGCTCTCACTCCATTCCGACACCACGCGGACGAGGGCCAGGTGGATGCCGGCGACGTCTTCGCCGGTGGTCATGTGTCCAGGGTACGCCTCAAAGTTGCCTCAGGCAACAGTTGTGATGTATCCCGCGCTCGCGGTGTCCTCCGCGAGGGTGAAGAAATGCCGATCGCCTGCCCGCCGCGCACGCCGCCACCGGCGCTGCTGCCCGTCGGCATAATCGAGCACGATCCACGCGGGTGGAGGTGTGCCCTGCGGACCGAGGACGAATGAGCACGCCCCGAGGCCGGGGGAGGCGAGTTCGGCGACGAAGCGGTCGTCGCCGGGTGCGAAGGGTGCGGTCTCGTGGAGCTCTGCCGGCTGCAGGCGGAGGACGGTGTCGGAGTGCTCCCGGACGTCGGAGCGGAGTCGACGCCTCATGCGACACCGCCTCGGCGTGCCGCCCACTCGCGGGTGTCGCGGACGCCCTGCGCATCGAGGTAGGCGCGGATCACGTCCTGGGTCAGGCGGATCTGCGCCTCCGTGCCCATCGCCGCCTGCATGACGCCGATCGCGGGCGCGGGCTTCCCGTCCACCCGCTCGAGCGCCTCCCAGACGATGTCCTCGCGGCCGCCGCGACCCAGGGAGTGCGGCATCGAGGTGAACCCCGTGCGGCGATGGTCGGTGGGTCGTGTCTCTGGCATGGGGATTCCTCTCTCGGGGCGGATGGGCAGGCTCGCGCCGAGGGACGTGTGTCCCTCGCGCTGCGCACGTCGGACCGCGGGGGTGCTCTCCCCGACTCCGGCGCACGGGCTGCGGCGGCGCGCCTCCGCAGGCGGCCCTCTGAGTGGCGTGCGGAGCGGTCTGCCTGACCGGTTGCTGTCATCCGACCGTACCATGTTATTTTGAGTCATTCAAAAGAAGTGAGAGACGATCACGGTTCCGTACAGGGTTGCAGAGCGATTCGCTCAGGCGTTTTTCTCCCGTTCAGCGGGAAATTTGACTTCCCTGTGCTTCCGGGTATGGTCGGGGGTTACGCCAGCCAGTCACAAAGGGGAAGCGCCATGTCAGGAAAGTCCACACCGGGTCGCGCCGGAAAGAAGGCGCCGCAGCTCTCTCTCAAGGAGAAGCGGGCGGCGAAGCGCGCGAAGAACGCCCCGGACGAGTTCCTCAAGCCTCGCAAGGGCGCGAAGAGCTGAGGACTCCGGCCCGGCGGGTGCGGCGCTCGATCGTGGCACCCGCCGGTACCCGGGCGATGGGCTACCGGGGTGCCGCCGCTGTGTCAACGGGCCTGTCCCGAGCGCCGATCCGACGCACGCTGGAGTCTCCGTCACGAGAGGAGCGCGTCATGTCGAACCCGGAAGCCTTCATGTATCCGGATGAGCCGCTGCAGCCGGAGGAGCCTCTGCGACCCGAGGAGGAGGACGTCGTCGAGTCCGATGAGGAGCCTTCGCGAGAAGGCATCGCGGCACACCTCGCCGAGCGCGGAGGCGACGATCCGGACGCTCTTCAGGACGTGCCGGCCGGCGGGGCCGGAGCCGACGCCGGCGCGGGAAACGCGGCCCGCGTGGACCCTGCGTCGAAGAATCCACCGGAGCCCGCCTATGAGTCGACCCACAGCAAGGAGCCCGGCGTCGGTCCGCGGCATGAAGAGGGCTGAGCGACCGATCAGCGGAAGACCCGACTGATTCCGCTCTCGACCTGCACGAGTTGGATGAACACCAGCCCGCGCAGGAGGGGCGCGAAGGGCGACCGCAGCGCTCGTCGGATCGGCCCGCGTGGCCTGGTCTCCCATGTCAGCGTCGCCCGGAGCTGTGTGCCGCCCGCCGCCGGTTCGAGCGCGAGGGCGAGGAGGCGCGGGTTCGCGTTCGGGGCGTCGGGATGCTCGAAGCGCCAGGCCACGTGTGTGGGATCCTGCGGCGCCGAACGGGTCACCCGGAGGCGATGGAATGCCGGCTTGCGCCGGAGTGGTCGTCCGTCGGGGGCCGTCGTGGGGGCGAACGCCTCCCACGGACCGTCCTCGGGTCCCGGGAGGATGGTGGCGACGCTCTGATCCCAATCCGGGAGACGGTCGGCGGTCGAGAGCAGTGTCCAGACATCCGTCATGGCGGCCGGGATGAACATCGAGCGTGACCCGGAGATCCCGGAGATCTCCCGCCGTCGCTGCAGCGGGCGTGCTGCGGCTTCGACCTCATCCAGTTGCACCGTGATGTCGTCCGCCGTCACGGCGAGCCGGTCGAGGATGGCGGTGATCAGGCCGCTGGGCTCCTCGAGAAGGGCGCGGAGCACGGCGGCCGAGTCGCCCTGTCGGCCGCCCCCTGTGGCGGCGCGGAGCACCGCGAGGGCGCGGTCCGTCCAGTCGTAGCCCTCGGTCTCGTGGAAGACGATGCGACCGGGGCCGATCGAAGGGGCGTCCACGCCCACGGCCTGGAGCTGTCCGGCGTGCTGCGCCTCGACCGCCGTCCGGGTGGCGTCGAGATCGACGCCCGCACGCCGCAGGACCTGTCCGCCGGTGTCGGCATCGAGCGTGAGCGCGAGCAGCAGGTGATCGATGTCGGCATCGCGGACACCCAGGCGTGACGCCTCCTCCATCGCCGCGAGCGAGAGGGTGTGCATGGTCGCAGCGGCCTGCGTGAACCGGCTCATGCGTTCCGCCGCGGAACCGGGATCGTCGGATCGATGCGACGACTGTGCTTCTTGTGCACGGCCTGCCGCGTGACCCCGAGGGCGTCGGCGACGGCCTGCCAGCTCATCCCGGCGCGGAGCCCGGCCTCCACCTGGCGCAGTTCGAGAGCGTCGGCGAGCGTCCGCAACGAGGCCACTGCGCGCAGCCCCGCACGGGGATCGGTCGTGTCCGCGGCGGCGCGGGCGATGTCGAGGGACTCCATGATGTCAACCTAGGTTGCTGGCAGCGATGCTGTCAACCCGGGTTGCTTCTGGAGCCCCTCGACGATCCGTCAGGCGGCGGAGGGGTGCAGCACGACCTTGATGCAGCCGTCCTTCTTCTCCTGGAACGTCCGGTACAGGTCCGGGGCGTCTTCTAGGGCCGCGTGGTGCGTCGTCAGATCCATCACGCCGAGCGGGTCGGACGGGTCCTCCACGAGCGGGAGGATGTCATCGATCCAGTTCTTCACGTTGCACTGTCCCATGCGCATGCTGATCTGCTTGTCGAACAGGGTCTTCATCGGCAGGATGTCGGCGTCGCCGGCGTACACACCGCTCAGCGAGACCGTGCCGCCACGACGGACGGCGTCGATCGAGGCGTACACGGCGGCGAGACGATCGATCCCGGCCTTGTCGAGCATCTGCCGTGCCGCGGGATCGGGCAGCAGTCCGACCGCCTTCTGCAGGAACTCCACGCCGCTGTTGCCGTGTGCCTCCAGGCCCACCGCATCCACGACCGCGTCGGCACCACGACCCTCGGTGGCATCGCGGATCTCCTCGACGGCCGTGTCCGTGAGGTCGAGCGTCTCGATGCCGTGCCGTTCCGCCATCGCGCGCCGCTCCGCCACCGGCTCGACCGCGATGACGCGGTGGCCGCGGTGCCGGGCGATCCGGCTGACGAACTGCCCGACGGGGCCGAGTCCCATCACCGCGAGCGTCCCGCCTTCGGGAAGCTGCGCGTACTCCACGCCCTGCCATGCCGTCGGCAGGATGTCGCTGAGGAAGAGGTAGCGCTCATCCGGCAGGTCCGGCCCGACCGGGATGTGGTTGTAGTCGGCCAGCGGCACGCGGAGGTACTCGGCCTGCCCGCCGGGGACCTGGCCGTAGAGCTTGGTATAGCCGAAGAGTGCCGCGCCGCTGCCGTACTTGCGCACCTGGGTCGTCTCGCACTGGGACTGCAGCCCGCGGAGGCAGAAGAAGCACACCCCGCACGAGATGTTGAACGGGATCACGACGCGGTCGCCGGGCTTCAGCTTCGTGACGTTCGCGCCGACCTCCACCACGACGCCCATGGGCTCGTGCCCGAGGATGTCCCCGCGGTCGAGGAACGGACCCAGCAGTTCGTAGAGGTGCAGGTCGGACCCGCAGATGGCCGATGAGGTGATCCGGACGATGGCGTCCGCCGGCTGCTGGATGACCGGGTCGGCGACCTCCTCCACCGTCACGTTCCGCTTGCCCTGCCAGGTGAGTGCCTTCATCATGTCCTCCACGTCTCGATGTCCGTCGTCCCTCCACGCTCTCGGGCGAGCGGCAGCATGGCCACCCGGTTGACAGGTCGTGGACGACGTGCGATCCCAGGACTCAGTGGAACGGGCAGCCGCGCCCGGAACCGGCGGCACGCACCCGCCCACCCGAGGAGGGCTTGGTGGGAAGGCGGCGACGGTTCACGTCGAGTCCCTCGTCGAGCACCGTCAGCTCCGGGTCGCTCAACACCGCGACGGCGGCGGAGAGGCCGGCGATGACGAGCTTCTCCCCGGGGCAGCGGTGTCCGGTGGCGACGTCGCCCCCGCCCTGCGGGACGAAGGTCACGAGGTCCTCGTAGTCGTCCACGTCGGTGAAGCGTTCGGGGGCGAAGCGCTCGGGGTGGGACCACGACCGCCCATCCGTGTTCGTGCCGAGGATGTCGAGCACCACCCGGCCGCCCTCCGGCACGGTCACGCCCTCGATCTCGACCTCGGTGGTGGTGCGACCAGGCAGCATCGGCACGAACAGCCCCGTGCGCCGCACCTCCTGCGCGAACATCGTCGCCAGGGTCCCCCCGACCAGGGCCCCGCGCTCGGTGGTCTCGGCGGCGATCCGAGTGCGCCATTCGGGGTGATCGTGCAACTGCTTCGCGGCGAAAGCCACGAACCGCGCGGCGGCGATCATCGGGCGGATGCTGTTCTGCAGCTCCACGCCGGCGACCTGGGTGGGCAGGAGCGCCCCGGTCTCGTCGCGGTGCGCGGCCCACAGGGCGAGTGCCGTGCCCTCGGGGGCCGACAGATCGCCGGCGCGGACGGCTTCGATGAGGCGTCGCGCATGGCGGTCGGAGAAGATGCGGTTCGCGAAGGCCTCGACATAGGCGGGGGAGTAGGGAGCACCGAATCCGTCGACGATCTGCGCGAGTCGGGCTGCCCATCGGGTGTGCGCCGCGGCCGTGCCGGGCAATCCCGCCCACCGCATCATGGCGCGACCGAACGCACCGACGGCGGCGTCGTACGCGGTCCGGGTGCCGCCGGCGCGCCAGTCCTCGAGCTCCGCCGCCCACTCCCGTTCGAGGAAGGGCGTGAGCCGCTCGACCTGGGCATCCTCGTACGCGGCCTCCACGAAGGTGGCTTTGCGGTGGCGGTGCGCCGCGCCGTCGAGCGCGTGCACCGAGCCGTGCCCGAAGAGCGGTTCGCGGATGACCCCCGGCATGGCGCCGGCGCGGGCGATGCGGCTCTCGTCGTAGAACAGCGCCACCCCCTCGGCTCCGCGGACGAAGGCGGCGGGGTGCCCGAGGAGGCGCATCGGGGCGGAGCGGGCGCCGGGGCGGGCTCGGCGCCAGATGCGCTCGCCGAAGTCGTAGCCCCGGGTGAGCAGCGACGGCGAGTCCTCGTGCAGGACCGCGTCGAGGCCGTCGGACAGTCGGGAAGTCAGTCGCTGAAGCATGATCCGACCCTGTCACGTGGCCGCGAGGGGGCCCAAGGGGGAGGCGACTTCGGATCGATTGTGCTAGCCGGGCTGTCGGTGCCGCCGATGTCAAGCACCTGTCCGACCGACGCTCGGAGCACCCAGGATGGGCAGGGAACGGAGGAACCATGGCCACCAACACCCGCGACCTGACGTGCAGCACTCATGACGTGTTCCGCGTGCTGGCGAACGGCTGGCTCTACCCCGCGTGGGTGGTCGGCGCGTCCCGCATGCGTGACGTGGACGACTCCTGGCCGGCGGCCGGGGCCCAGCTGCACCATTCGGTCGGCACATGGCCCGCGCTCCTCGACGACACGACGGAGCTGGTCGAGTGGCGCCCTCCGCACCGCGCCGTGATGCGGGCACGCGGCTGGCCGGTCGGCGAGGCGCAGGTGACGATCCGCGCGCGGTCGACTCCGACCGGCTGCCAGGTGCGCATCGATGAGGAGCCGGTGAAGGGCCCGGCGACGATGGTGCCCCGGTTCCTGACGACGCCGATGCTCCGCTGGCGGAACGCCGAGACGCTGCACCGCCTGGGCTACCTGGCCGAGGGTCGCGCGTCCTGACCCGGGCTCATCGCCTCACGCTCCCGCCCGCATGAACTCCTCGGCGGCGCGCACCTGCTCTGCGGACGGACGGATCCCGGTGTAGAGGACGAACTGCTCGAGCGCCTGTCGCGTCGCGACCTCGGCGCCCGTGATCACCGTCTTGCCCGCGGCCCGACCGGCGGCGATGAGCGGGGTCTCGGCGGGCAGGGCGACGACGTCGAACACGACTCCAGCGGCGTCCACCGTGGACTCGGGGAAGGCGAGTGCGTCCGCCTCCGCACCCCCGGCCATGCCGATCGGGGTGACGTTCACGATCACGTCGGCGGTGGTGTCTCCGGCCTCCGCGCGCCAGGCGAAGCCGTACAGCTCGGCGAGGGCCCGGCCGGGCGTCTCGTTCCGGGCGACGATCGTCACGTCCGTGAAGCCGGCGTCGCGGAACGCGGCTGCCGTGGCCTTCGCCATGCCGCCCGAACCGCGGAGGAGGACCGAGGACGCGGGGTCGAGGTCGTTCTCCGCGATCAGCTGCGCGATCGCCGAGTAGTCGGTGTTGTGGGCCGTGAGCACGCCGTCATCGTTCACGATCGTGTTGACGGAATCGATGGCCTGCGCTGAGGGGTCCATGCGGTCGACGAGGGCGATGACGTCCTCTTTGTAGGGCATCGAGATCGCGCACCCGCGGATGCCGAGGCCGCGCACCCCCGCGATGGCCTGCCTCAGATCGGTCGGAGCGAAGGCCTTGTAGATCCAGTTCAGACCGAGGGCTTCGTACAGATGGTTGTGGAAGCGCGTGCCGTTGTTGCTCGGCCGTGCCGACAGCGAGATGCAGAGCGTCATGTCCTTGTTCAGCATGGTCACCGATTCAGGCTACCCCTGCGTCTGTCAAGGTCCATGGCGGGAGATCGCGTCCTCCCCTAGGGTGAAAGTGCATGCAAGGGGATCGATCGTCTACGCCTCTCCCCAGGAGGCGGAGGCCCTCCCCACGGGCCGGACGATCCGTGCATGCGATTGGGCCCTCTCGAGTAGTTCAGTCCCCAATGAACTCCTCGAGAGGGCCGCTCTCCGGCCGGTCGTCACGAAGATTTTTCAGATTTGTCCCCCAAAAGGGGGACAAGAAGCGCGTGGAGGGGTTAGGCTGTTTCTGACGCACCCTCCGGTCGTCTTCGGCCCTCATCGCTCCCCCCGCGGTGAGGGCCACACCATTTTCCGGGCGCGTCTGCTCATGCAACATTTGGATTACCTTCTCGCAACGACTATTCCGCTGGGGGTCCCCTCCACTAGCGTTAGCGATGTCGGTGCACCCCTGCGTCGGCTTCTACATCAGCAGAACAGGCAGTACATGAGCACCCAGGGCACGGTCAAGTGGTTCAACTCGGAGAAGGGCTTCGGCTTCATCTCCCCCGACGACGGAGGCGCTGACGTCTTCGCGCACTACTCCGCCATCCAGTCATCCGGCTACCGCTCTCTCGAAGAGAACCAGCGGGTCGAGTTCGATGTGGCGCAGGGCCCCAAGGGCCTGCAGGCAGAGAACATCCGCCCCGTCTGAGGCGGAAGCAACACCGGGAACTCCCCGTCGGAATCACGCGCAGGCGCTGACCCGGCGGGGAGTTTCGTCTTCCCTGGCGGCCTCGGGCCGGTCAGGGCAGCAGGAGTGCGCGCAGCTCGTCGACGGTCGCGACGCGGAACGCCGCGTCGTCGCCCTCGTGCGGGTCGCTGAATCCCCAGCCCACGAAGATCACGGGCACGCCGTTGGCGAGACCGCCCTGGACATCATGGTGCCGATCGCCGACGAGGACAGGGCGGGAGGTGTCGGCGCCGAGTTCGCGCAGTCGTCGCAGCGCCTCGGCCACGATGTCGGTCTTGGAGGCGAGCGTGGCCTCGTCCGGCGTGGCGCCCACGGTCGTGAGGAACGACGGCCGGAGTCCGAAGTGATCCACCAGGGCGTCGACCTGGTTCTCGGGCTTCGAGCTCGCCGTCGCCTGGGGGACACCCGCCGCGTGCAGGTCGTGGATCAGCTCGGCGACGCCCGGATACGTCCGCACGTCGGTCGTGTACCCGTCGGCCTTGCCGAGGGTGCGGTAGAACGCCACGGCCTCGGCCGACTGCTCCGGCGTCATCCCCGCCTGATCCTGGAAGGACTGGAACATGGGAGGGCCGATCCAATGCACGAGCTCGTCCCGCGTCGGCGCCGGGTGGCCGAAGTGCGTCAGGGCGATGTTCAGGCGACGCAGGATCCCGACCGAGGCGTCGACGATGGTCCCGTCGACGTCCCAGAGCACACACGAGTAAGGCGAAGAGGGCATGCCTCCAGCCTAGGGTCCCGCGAACGGGTGCCCGCCCGTCCTGCACAGGTGTGCACGAAACGGGTTCATCCACCGAACGCGGGAAGGCCCTTCACGTCGACCTAGAGTCGTGACAGCGGCGGGATCACGGGTGAGAATGGGGGCATGTACGTGTCGGTGGAAGTCCTCACGATGCTGGCGACGGCCGCGACGACTCTCGTCGCGATCATCAGCGGGTTCGGCTGGATGATCGGTCGGATGGACGCGCGCTTCGCCGCGATGGAGACGAAGGTCGACGCGAGGTTCGCGATCCAGGACGCGAAGTTCGACCGGATCGAGCACGAGCTCACCGAGGTGAAGATCGCGATCGCGCGGCTCGAGGGTCCGCAGCCGCGTCTGGTCTCGACGCGCTGAGGTCAGAAGAGGCGGGGGATGCCCGACTCGATGCCCTTCATGTCGTCGTAGTCGAGCACGAGGCAGCGGATTCCGCGATCCTCGGCGAGGACGCGGGCCTGCGGCTTGATCTCCTGGGCGGCGAACACGCCCTGCACCGGAGCGAGGTGGGGGTCGCGACCCAGGAGCTCGAGGTAGCGGGTGAGCTGCTCGACGCCGTCGATGTCGCCGCGGCGCTTGACCTCGACCGCGATCGCCACGCCGTCGGCGTCGCGCACCAGCAGGTCGACCGGGCCGATGGCCGTGGGGTACTCGCGACGCACCAGAGTGGCACCCTCGGCGACGCGGTCCACCTGCTCCGCGAGCAGGCGCTGCAGGTCCGCCTCGACGCCGTCCTTCTGCAGCCCGGGGTCGATCCCGAGCTCGTGGCTGGAGTCGTGGATGACCTCGTAGATCTGCACGCGGAGGGCATCGCCCGTCTTCTTGTGGGTCACGCGCCACACTTCGACGACGCCGGCGCCGGCTTCTTCCTCGCCCGGGTCCTCGGTGGCGAGCACGCACGGCGGGCTCATCCAGTTCAGCGGCTTGTAGCTGCCCCCGTCGGAGTGCACGAGCAGACTCCCGTCACCCTTGTGCACGAGCAGGCGGGTGGCGAGCGGAAGATGGGCGTTGAGCCGACCGGTGTAGTCGACCGAGCAGCGGGCGATGACGAGACGCACCCGACGAGCCTACTTCGTCGTCGCCGTGGTCGCGGTCAGAAGATCGCGCCGAAGAGCCCGAGCTCGGTGGCGGCCGACCGGGCGATGAGGAAGCCGATGATGCCGATGATCCAGGCGGTGTTCTCCGCGCCCGTCCGCTCCATCCAGGAGGCGAAGCGCTCCAGCGGCCGCTGCACGAGCGGGGCCGCCACTAGTCGCAGCACGAGGAGCACGACGGCCGGCGCGATCATGAGCGCACAGTATCCGGCCAGGGACAGGATCCGCAGCGAGGTGTCGACGCCGGCGTCCGCCAGCATCGTCATCGCCACGATGTAGGGGAGCATCGTCGCGACCTCCACGAGGCCGGCGGCGATGGCGACGGCTATGACCGCGAACCCGCGCGTCTTCGGGTCGAGCAGCCGTTCCCGCCAGCGGGTGATCCGTCCGGGCCGGGGCGCGGCCGTCGCGGTGGCGGCGGACGGAGCGGGAGGTTGCATCTGCGCGCCCGATGCCGACACGGGGTCTCTGCCCGGCATGCCGGGATCCGGCGGCGCGACGGTGGCCGTGGGCGCCCCGCCCTGCGCTGCTTCGGCGGGCTTCGTCGGCATCACGAACGCCGTGACGAGGAGGGCGGCGCCGACGACGAGGCGGGTGATCATTCCCGCCGGGGAGCTCAGGAAGTCGGAGGCGACGTCGACGAGGTTCACCAGCCCCCACAGGAAGAGGAGTCCGACCACGAGATAGAACACGGCGATCGTCGCGAGATAGAGGAGGATCCGCCCGGCGCGCACACGCCCGGGGTGCAGCAGCAGGAAGACCGGGATGAGCAGTGTCCCGACGCTCAGACCGTCGATGAGCGCGAGCACGGCGAGGGAGAGGGGCAGCGGCAGCCCACCGAAGAGTTCCATGCCTTTACGATCCCGACCCCTGGGCGAACGCGGATCGGGCGAAAGTCGGGGGTCGTTCAGACCCCCCTCATCCTTTGGTCGGATGCGACGGAGTGCGGGCCGTGGTTGCATGAGGGCATGCACGATCCGGCCGACGGAGGGCCCGCCGCCTGGTACCGGCGGCACCGATGGTGGGTGGACCCCGTCGGCATGGCCGTCCTCGCGACGATCATGGCTGCTCTCGGGTTCCACGGGATCTGGGGCCCCTTCTCGCTGCTGCCCGAGGACGTCTCGCCGTGGTGGCCGCTGGTGCTCGCCATCCCGGCCTGCGCTCTGGCCCTCGGCAAGCGTCGGCACCCGTGGACCGTGCTGGCCCTCGTCACCGTGCTCTTCGTCGCCGACCTTGTCACCGTCGGCGGCGTCGGGACGCTGGTGGTGCTGCTGGACGTGCTGTGGACGGCGGCCTTCCTCGCCGGCCCGCGTGGGCGCCGCGTGCTGCTGGTGCTGCTGGGCACGGGGACCATCGCGCTCTTCCTCGCCGCCCTGCTCTTCTCGGGGGCAGAACCACCGGTCGCGCTGCTGTTCGGCGTGCAGTTCGGAGCGATCTTCGGCACCGACTACTGGTGGGCGGTGGCGGTGTCGCAGGCGCATGAGCTGGCCGAGCTGCACCGTCAGCGCGCCGAAGACGCCGCGGCCACCGCCGCCAGAGACCGGGTGCAGGCGGTGCAGCGCGAGCGAGAGACCATGGCCAGGGAGTTGCACGACGTGGTGGCGGGGCACGTGATGGCGATGGCCATCCGGGCGGAGGCGGCACTTGCTGCTCCGCCTCACCGGTCAGACGACCGCGCCGCGCTGCAGGCCGTGCGGGATGCCGGGCTGGACGCGCACGGAGCCCTGCGCACCATGATCGGAGTGCTGCGCCGCGGCGACGGGGCGCTCGCTCCGACGCCGGGATGGGCCGACCTCGACCGCCTCGCCGCCGAGGCCCGGCGCTCGGGGCTGGACGTGCGGCTCGCCGTCGAGGATCCGGGCGCGCTCGGCGGGGGCGGGGAGCAGGCGGTGGTGCGGGTGGTGCGCGAGGCGCTGGGAAACTGCGTCCGCCATGCCAACGGCGCGGTGGTCGAGGTCACGATCGGCCCGGCCGACGGGGTGGCCAGCGTCGCGGTGCGGTCGCGAGGCGGGGCGCCGACCGCGACCGCCGGGCAGGGCGGCGACGGGTGGGGGCTGCAGATGCTGCGGGAGCGCATCACCGCCCTGGGCGGGACGTTCCGGGCCGGGCCGGAGCCCGACGGCTGGCTGGTCGAGGCACGACTGCCGGTGGAGGTGCGGGCATGACCGCGCCGACCGTGCTGCTCGCCGACGACCACGGCGCGATCAGGGCGGGCCTGCGCATCATGCTGGAGACGCACGACATCGCGGTGGTGGGCGAGGCGGCCGACGGGGAGGTCGCGGTCCGCAACGCGGCGGCGCTCCGGCCGGACGTGGTCCTCATGGACCTGCGCATGCCGGGACGTGACGGGGTATCGGCCACCCGCGAGATCGTGGAGCGCGGACTGGGAGATGTCCTCGTGCTGACGAGCTTCGACGAGGACGAGCTCGTGCTCGCGGCGATCCGCGCCGGGGCCGTCGGCTTCCTCCTGAAGACCGTCGACGCGCCGACCCTCGTCCAGGCCGTGCGTGCTGTCGCTGCCGGAGAGGGGGCGCTGGACCCCCGGGTCACCCGGCGTGCGCTCGCCGCGGTGGCGGCGTCCGCTCCGGAGCCGCCGCCGATGACGACGTTCGTGCTCCCGGAACTGACGCCGCGGGAGCGGGACGTCCTCGACGGGATCCTGCAGGGGTGGTCGAACGCCCAGCTCGCCGCGCGCCTGAAGATCTCGGTGCCGACCGTGAAGACCCACGTGTCGAACGTCCTCACCAAGCTCGGCGCGCGCAGCCGGTCGCACGCGGCCGCGCTCGTCCGCGGCGTCGAGGACTGACGTCAGCCCTCGGTGATCGGAACCGCTGGAGCTGTCTCCTCCGTGCGGAGCGGCCGGGCGGCGCCGGAGAACAGGCCGGAGAGCACCACGAGCGCGACGAGGATGAAGAGCAGCGAGGCGCCGATGCCCACAGGGCGGCACCCACGGGGTCTATCGCGCGGAGCAACGTGGCGCTGAGCTATGACCTCCTAAATCTGAGCGTTGGAACGGTCAGGTTCTCCCGCAGCGGCGCTCGGCTCGCTCTTGTAGCCCCTACTCACAAGGAGGACACGCCGCCAGTACGTCTGGGCGAGGAACACGGGGTCGTCTCGCCGTAGGGAAGCCCCTACCATCACGTTCGTAACGAACAGCGCGAGCACGAAGAGGGGCCCGATCCACACAGCCTGCGCGCCGATGATGAGGCCAGCGATGACGACAACGCTCAGGACCAGGAGCCCCGCCACCCGACCCAGCCAGCGAAACGGTCCCACTGCGGTCGACGCGAAACTGATACCCACGCTCGCTCCGAGAAGAACGGTGAGGAGGTAGATGATCGGTTCGTTCACCATCAGCGGTTCTCCGTTCAGCACTTGACCCTCCAGATTACGCCGGGGATCGGGGCAGCAGTGAAGAACAGACAAGTCTTGGGATTCTCCCCCTGCGCAAGATTCGCCTGCGCCACGATGTAGGACGCGAAGACCCCGCACACCCTGACAGCGACAGTCTTCGCGAAGATTCCACACATGCCGATCGCGGCAGCATAGTCACGAACGCGCGACGTTCTGATCGGCTCAGCTTCATCCCCCAAGCGGGGCCCGTCCACTGCCACGTAGGGTCCGCAACGATCGGATAGCTCGTAGAGGCGCTGGGAAAGACCACCTGAAACAGTTCGTCCCCGCGGATCTCGTACCGAGTGGGGACGGCACGCCCGTCCGCATCCGTAGCCCACGGAGCCGCCACCGGGATCGCGTTGTTCTGACCGTCGATGAAGATCACTTCCCCGGTATCGGATTGATAGGGCTGATACCCGTCCATCCGGTAGCCGAACTCGTGAGCACTGTCCCCACTTCCGATCACCGTCTGAATACGTGTAGACCCGTCTTCGAGCGTCTGAACGGCAAGAGCATCATCCGAGCCGTCATCGGCGGCATAGACGACGGTCCCGTCGGCAGCAACAACCCCAGCATCAACCGGAAGCTCGTCAGGAAGCGCGATACTCGCCGCCTGCTCTCCGTCCGCGGTCGTCCTTGTCACGACGACTTCATCGTCCGACGACAGCGGCACCGCCGACTCAACATCACCCGCATCCGTCACAAGCTGGCCAGCAACAACCTCGCCCGGGCTGGACAGCGCCGTTGTCGGCGCAGCGGCTTCGATCGTCGCAGTCACCACTTCAGCGTGATCGACGGAGTCATCCGCCGCATCGGCCGGTGAAACCGTCGTCACCGTAAGCGCAGCAACCGCCGTGACAGTGCCGACGATCCCCAGCTTCCTTCGCGACATCCCATTCCTTTCTGGCGCCAACGCCGAAGGCTGACGCGGAGCCACGGTAAGCAGCCGCCACTGGCACTGTCTGTCCACCACTCGGGGGACAGCCTCGTGAACTCCTGAAAGGACGCGCTTCGTCACCGATATATAGCAGCCACTGAACTGTGTCCGGCCCCCATGCGGACACGCTCGGGGCGTGCAGCCGGTCGCACGCGGCGGCGCTCGTCCGCGGCGTCGAGGACTGAGGTCAGCCCTCGCGCGTGCGGGCGACCTCCGTCTTCTCCCCCGCGCGGAGAGAGCGGGCGGCGCCGGAGAACAGGCCGGAGAGCACGACGAGCGCGACGAGGATGAAGAGCGTGTTGAGCAGCCCGATGTGCTCGCTGATGACGCCGAGCACGGGAGGGCCGCCGAGGAACGCCACGTAGCCGATGGTGGCTGCCGCACTCACCCGTGCAGCGGCCTTGGCCGGGTCGTCCGCCGCCGCCGACATGCCGAGGGGGAAGCCGAGCGACGCGCCGATGCCCCACAGGGCTGCGCCGACGAGGACCAGCGGCAGCGTGGGCGCGAGGATGAACAGCAGGATCCCGGTGGCGGCGGTCGCGGCCAGGATGCGCAGCACGAGGACCCGACCGAACCGGTCGACGAGCGGTCCGCCGAAGAGGCGCACCACCGTCATCCCGACGGAGAACACCGCCAGGGCGACGGCCCCGGTGCCCTCCGCGAACCCGTGCCCCTGCTCCGTGCCCAGGGCGATCCAGTCGTTGGCCCCGCCCTCCGCGAAGGACATGCCGAGCATGACGGTTCCCAGCAGGTAGGTGCGCGGTTCGCGCCAGGCCTCGAGCGCCGTGTGCATCCGCTGACGGAACGGGGGCTTCTCGTGGTCCTCGGGGTCGAGCGCGGCCTCGCGCACCGGGACCTGGAAGAAGCAGACGACGGCGATCGCGGCGATGAGGACGCCCATCGAGACGGCGTGCGTGCCGACGTCGACCTTGAGGGCCGCGGCGAGGGCGCCGATGCCGGCGCCGAGCACGGTGCCGAAGCTGAAGAACGCGTGGAAGACCGGCAGGATGGTGCGGCCCATCTGCTGTTCGATGGCGGTGGCCTCGACGTTCATCATCACGTCGACGCAGCCGTTGCCGAAACCGAAGAGCACCATGCCGATGAGCACGACCGGCACCGACCCGAAGACGGTGGCGCCGAGGCCGACGAGCGCGATGCCGGTCGCGAACGTGAGCATCGCCAGGAGCATGCCGCGTCGCGCGCCGGTCCGCGCCATCACCGCAGGGCTGGTGGAGATGCCGAGGATGGACGCGACGCCCATGCCGAGCAGGATGAGGCCGACCTGCGCGTTGTCGAGGTCGAGCGCCTCCTTGATCCCCGGCACGCGGGAGGCCCAGGTCGCGATCGAGAGGCCGCTGGCGAGGAAGATGGCGAAGATCGCGGTGCGCCAGCGCACGAACTGCGAGCGGGTGAGGGCGGTGTCCATGGCGGACAGCCTATCGAATCGATTCGACCTTCGGTGACGGAACCGGGCTATCCTCGGAGTATGACCAGGGAGACGCCGCGACGGCCCACGATCGCCGATGTGGCTCGCGAGGCGGGGGTCGCCACCTCGACCGCGTCCGTCGTCTTCAGCGGCAAGGCCAAGGTCGCACCCGCCACCCGGGACCGGGTGCTCGCCGCCGCGACCGACCTCGGCTACACCGGCCCCGATCCGCGCGCCGCCTCCCTCCGGCGCGGGCGCAGCGGCATCGTGGCGGTGGTCCTGGAGGGACATCTGCGCGCGGCCTTCCTCGATCCGGTCACGACCGCGATGATGGACGGCCTCACCGACGGCCTCGCCGACCTCAGCGCCGGGATCCTCCTCATGCGCGACGAGCCGGGGGAGGACGGCTCTGCCATCGCGAGCGCTCCCGTCGACGCCGTGGTGCTCATCGGATGCTCCGGGCGCACCCGCGCGTCCCTGGAGATCGTGCTCGGACGTGGTCTCCCGGTCGTCGTCATCGAGGGCGATGCGGGGCTCGACGTGCCGCGCATCACGCTGGACAACGTCGCCGCCTCCGCCGACATCGCCCGTCACGTGCGCGACCTCGGTCATCAGGACGTCGCGCTCGTCACCCTCTCGCTGGACGCGGAGCGCGAGCGCACCCTCATCACGCCGGAGCGGTTGGCGAACGCGACCGTCGACGTGACGGTCGACCGTCTCGCCGGGATGCGTGAGATCTTCCCCGACGCCCCGGCGATCTCGGCCTCCGGAAGCCTCATCGACGAGGGCATCCTCGTCGGCCGGATGCTGCTGGCCGATCCCGCCACCCGGCCGACCGCCGTGCTCGCGCAGAGCGACCTGCTCGCCGTCGGCGTGATCCGTGCCGCGGAGGAACTCGGACTCCGTGTCCCCGAAGACCTCTCGGTGGCCGGCTTCGACGGGATCCCGCTCGACGGCCTCGGCGATCTCACCCTCACCACGAGCGTGCAGCCCGCGGTGGAGAAGGGCAGGGCCGCCGGGGAGCAGGTCGCCCGGATGCTGCGCGGGGAGCCGGGCGTGACCCAGGACCTGCACTGCGTGTTCCGCGCCGGCACGACGACCGCACCGCCCCCCTCGCGCTGACAGCGCGCACCGGTCACGAACGCGCGGGCCCGAGGGGAAGCGTCGCCGGCGCGTAGTCGAGGATGCGGTACCGCCCGCACTCGACGAGGGCGGTGGGCTCCGCGGCGGTCCGCAGGTTCCACGGCACGGTCTGCGTGTCCTCGACGAGGAACGACACCGCACCCACGGCGAAGTCCCGACGATCGACGAGCCAGGCGTAGCCGTGCAGCTCGTGATCGACCTGCACGAGCCGGGCGGGATCCGACGCGTGCAGCTTGGGCAGTCGGATCGTCCAGAACTGTCCCGCACCGGTGCGCCCCGACGCGTTCACCCAGTCGGTCACGCAGGCGAGATCGCGGTCGGGCGCGCTCGCCGCCTGCACGATGCGCGGCACGGCCGCCGCGCTGCCGACGAGGAGGGCGATGGCGACGACGGTGGGGACGACGCGAGTCACCGCGGCTCGCGGCATCCGGACGCGCGGGAGTGCGACGAGGGCGAGGATCGGGGCGAACACGAGCGGCTGCAGGTACCGGGCCGCGTGGGTTCCCGCCGCGATGCCGCCGACGATCACGAAGAGCGGGAGGACCCAGGCTGCCATCGCCACGAGGCGGATGCCGCTGTCCGACGCGTGCGCCGTCCGCACGACCGCGAGCACCGTCAGCGTCACGATGACGACCGCGACCAGCACGCCGCCGGGCGTGGACAGGCGCTCGATCGCGAGTCCCGCGTAGTACTCGACGGCGTGGGCCCACTCCGAGGGCTGCACGTAGCCCGCGCCGGAGTTCGCGATCCATGCCGAGAACGGAATGCGACCGAGGAAGCCCAGAGCGCTGCCCCCGACCAGGGCCCCGATCAGGGCCGGCGCGTGACGCCGGACCGGGGGCGCAGCGAGGGAGACAGCGCCGAGGATCAGGGAGAGCGGCACCGTGGCCCATGCGGCGAACAGCGGATTGCTCATGGTCGCGACCGCCGCGACCGCACCGAGGGCGATCGCCGGCGTCACGCCTCCAGAGGTGTCGTCGAGGACGCGCCGACACAGAGCCACGGCGAGGAGCACGCCCACGACCGTGGCCGAGTAGTACGTGGTCGTCAGCATCAGCGACGCGAGCTCGAGCGCGTCGCGCGACGTCGACGACTCGGTGAGGATGAGGAGACAGAACGTCGCGAGGGCCGCGACCGACCAGGCGACCGGCGCCCGACCCTCGACGCGCCGACCGGCGGCGAGGCGGATCGCCCCGTAGAGCGCGAGCACGTTCACCACCGCGTTGGCCGCCAGCACGCCGTCCACGTCGAAGGGCAGCACGGCGTCGAGGGCCGTGAACACCGCGATCTCGGGAAGGAAGAGCACACTGGACATCGCCCAGTCGCCCCCGCCGCCGTCCAGGATCGATCGGGCGACCAGAGCCACGATCAGCGAGTCCCCGTCGTCGAACATCAACGTCGACCGGGGTGACGACGCCAGGTATCCGACGGCGATCAGCGCGAGTCCCAGCGCGGCCACCCACCCCGCCAGCTCCCGCCCCCGGACCCGCCGCATGCGACCACTCTGACACGCGATCTCGAAGCTCGCGGAGCCGACAGGCGCCTCGGCCCGGTAAACTGGACGGACACCGCCCGCCTGAGCCGTACGGCCGACGAGCCCCGAGGAGCCGCGTATATGCTGATGCTCCTCGCAGTGTTCCTTCTCGGGTCGCTCTTGATGCCCGTTCTGGTGCGCTGGTTGGGAGCTCAGGCTTTCGCCGTCGCCGCCCTCGTCCCGGCCGCCGCGTTCGTGCACGCCCTCGTGCTCACGCCGCAGGTGCTCGACGGCCCGGTCCCGTTCGTCTCGGTGCCGTGGATCCCGCAGCTCGGGCTGAACCTGTCCATGAACATGGACGTCCTCGGGTGGGTGCTCACGCTCATCGTCACCGGCGTCGGCGCGCTCGTGCTGCTCTACTGCCGCTGGTACTTCCACGACGAGGCGGCCGGGATCGGGCAGTTCGCGGGCGTCCTCCTGGCCTTCGCCGGCGCGATGTACGGTCTCGTCCTCACCGACGACCTCGTGATGCTCGTGATGTTCTGGGAGGCCACGAGCATCCTCTCCTACCTCCTCATCGGCCACTACCGACGTCGCGCCGCCAGCCGACGTGCCGCGCTCCAGGCGCTCCTGGTGACCACGCTCGGCGGACTCGTCATGTTCGTCGGCGTCGTGCTCCTCGTCGTCGACGCGGGGACATCGAGCATCCGGGAGATCCTCGCGATCGCGCCGACCGGTCCGATCGTCGATGCGGCGATCGTCATGCTCCTCATCGGCGCCATCAGCAAGTCGGCGCTCTTCCCCTTCCACTTCTGGCTCCCGGGCGCCATGGCGGCCCCGACACCGGTCAGCGCCTACCTGCACGCCGCGGCCATGGTGAAGGCCGGCATCTACCTCATCGCCCGCTTCGCACCCATCTTCGCGTTCAGCCCGACGTGGCGGCCGATCGTGCTCACCCTCGGCATCCTCACGATGCTCCTCGGGGGCATCCAGGCGCTGCGGGAGACCGACCTCAAGCGTGTGCTCGCGTTCGGCACGGTGAGCCAGCTCGGTTTCTTCGCGGTCGTCGTCGGCTACGGCACGCAGGCGGCCGCCCTCGCCGGCATCGCGCTGGTGATCGGGCACGCGCTGTTCAAGTCGGCGCTGTTCCTCATCGTCGGCGTCATCGACCGCCAGCTCTCCACCCGTGACGTGACCGAACTCTCCGGCGTCGGCCGGCAGGCGCCGGTCATGGCCACGGCCGCGTTCATCGCCGTGGCCTCGATGGCCGGGGTGGCTCCGACCATCGGATTCGTGGCGAAGGAGTCGACGCTCACGGCGCTGCTGGATGATGCGCTGGGCGGCTCCGTGTGGGGTCTGGTCGCCCTGATCGGCGTCGCGCTCGGATCCATGCTCACCGCGGCATATGGTGTCCGCTTCCTCTGGGGCGCGTTCTGGACCAAGCGCGACGCCGACGGACAGCGGCAGCCCGATACGGTCTGGCCCGATCCGCCGGTCGGCTTCCTCTCGGCACCGATCATCCTCGCCGGGGTGACGCTCGCCGCGGGGATCGGCGCCCCCGCGCTCGACGTCGCGCTGCAGCCCTATGCGCTGACCGCCACCCCCGGACTCGACCACGAGGGCGCTGCCGTCGAGGGCCCGGGACACCTCGCGCTCTGGCACGGCCTCGAACCCGCTCTCGGCATCTCGATCCTGTCGATCCTGCTCGGCATCGGCCTCTTCCTCCTCACCCGCCGGACCGGGTGGGACCGTCGTCCGCGACTGCTGCCGTTCACGGCCGCCGACGCCTACTACGTGGTGATGCGCGGCATCGACCGGCTCTCGGTGCTGAGCACGACGCTCACCCAGCGGGGTTCGCTGCCCGTCTACGTGGGGACGATCTTCGTCGCCTTCGTCGCCGCCGAGGTCACCGCGCTCGTGGCGAGCGACATCGACCGCTATCAGCTCTCGCTCTGGCACACGCCGGCACAGCTCGCCGTGGCCCCGATCATGGCCGTCGCCGGCGTCGTGGCCGTGCGGGCCCGCAAGCGCTACACCGGGGTCGTGCTCGCCTCCGTCACGGGCCTGGGCATGGTCGTCCTCTTCGCGACCAGCGGAGCACCGGACCTCGCGCTCACCCAGATCCTCGTCGAGACGGTGACGATGGTGACCTTCGCCCTGGTGCTGCGCCGCCTTCCTGCGCGGATGGGCGAGCATAACGCCTCCGTCAGCCGCATCCCGCGCGCCCTCCTCGGGATCGGCGTCGGCCTGACCATGGCGTTCGTCGCCGTCGTCGCGACCCAGTCCCGCGTGGCCGACCCCATCTCGGCGATCTTCCCGGAGATCGCGTACGAGATCGGCCACGGCAAGAACGTCGTGAACGTGGCGCTGGTCGACCTCCGCGGTTGGGACACGATGGGCGAGCTGTCCGTGCTCGTGCTCGCCGCGACCGGTGTCGCCTCTCTCGTGTTCGTGACGCACCGCGCCGACCTGCTCGCCGCCACGAAGACCCTGCCCCGCTCGGTGCGGAAGTCGGCACGGAGCCGGCCGCTGGTGGAGACCACGGACGGCGTGCGCTTCCAGACCGCGGAGAACCGCTCGGCACCGCGCGCCTGGCTCGTGGGCGGCCAGAAGATGAAGCCGGAGAACCGGTCGATCCTGCTCGAGGTGATCGTCCGGATCCTGTTCCACACGATCATCGTCGTGTCGATCTTCCTGCTCTTCGCCGGGCACAACCTCCCCGGCGGCGGCTTCGCGGGCGGGCTCGTCGCGGGCATGGCCCTCGTGATGCGCTACATCGCGGGAGGCCGCTGGGAGCTGGGCGCCGCCGCGCCGACCGATGCCGGAAGACTCCTCGGCGCGGGCCTCATCCTCGCCGTGGGCACCGCCGTCGTGCCGCTGTTCTTCGGCATGGCGCCGCTCACCAGCACCTTCTGGGAGTGGGAGATCCCCGGTATCGGGCATATGGAGTTCGTCACCTCGACCATCTTCGACATCGGCGTCTACCTCGTCGTGATCGGACTCGTCCTCGACGTGCTCCGCAGCCTCGGCGCCGAGGTCGACCGGCAGGCGGCGCTCCGCCCCGGTGAGAGCACCGCCGTCGACTTCTCCTCGAGGACCGGGGGGAACGGCTGATGGACGTCTCGCTCGCCCTCATCGCGATCATGGCCGTGCTCTTCGCCTGCGGCGTCTACGCGATGCTGGAGCGCAGCCTCACCCGCGTCCTCATCGGCTTCCTCCTGCTCGGGAACGCCACGAACCTGCTCCTGCTCATCGTCATGGGCGTACCGGGGAACGCACCGTTCTTCGGCACGGAGGGCGACCTGAGCGACCCGCTGCCCCAGGCGCTGACGCTCACCGCGATCGTCATCACGTTCGCCGTCTCGGCCTTCCTGCTGGCGCTCATCTACCGCTCCTGGCAGCTCGGTCAGGCGGACACGGTCGAGGACGACGAGGCCGACATCGCGCTGCGGGAGCGCACCGACGAAGACGAAGACCTCATGGACGACGAGTCCGAGACGGACGACGACGACGCCACGACCGACTTCGTGGGCGTGCAGACCGCGCCCATCACCGTCCTGCACATGCGCGACAACCCGGCGATCCACGATGACGCGCCGTACGACGCGCCGTACGTGCCGGAGCCGGAGCCGGAACCCGACGGCGCGGACGAGGCCGACGCGGACCGGGACGACGACACGACAGACGGGGAGGGCAGGCCATGACCACGCTCGTCCCCCTCCTCGTCGCCCTGCCGCTCCTCGGTGCCGCGATCACGCTCGTCTTCGGTCGCAACGCGCGCCTGCAGGTGTTCGTCACCGTCGCCACGCTCGCGGTCGTGTCCGTCATCGCGGCCGTGCTGCTCGTCGTCGTCGACGCGGGCTCCCCGCTCGCGGTGTCCGTGGGCGGGTGGCCGGTGCCGTTCGGCATCGTCCTCTACGTCGACCGTCTCGCCGCTCTGCTGGTGCTCGTCTCCAGCATCGTCCTGCTCGCGGTCCTCCTCTTCTCCATCGGTCAGGGCGTCGCTGATGGTGCAGACGAGACCCCGATCTCGATCTTCAACCCCTCGTACCTGATCCTCGCCGCGGGTATCTTCAACGCCTTCATCGCGGGCGACCTGTTCAACCTGTACGTCGGGTTCGAGATCCTCCTGGTCGCCTCGTACGTGCTCATCACCCTGGGGGGCACCGAGTCCCGCATCCGCACCGGGGCGGTCTACATCGTCGTCTCGCTCGTGTCGTCGATCCTGTTCCTCGCGTCGATCGCGATGATCTACGGTGCCCTCGGCACGGTGAACATGGCCCAGATCGCCGAGCGCATGTCGGAGCTCCCACAGGACACGCAGCTCGTCCTGCACCTCATGCTCGTGGTCGCCTTCGGGATCAAGGCCGCGATCTTCCCCGTGTCGTTCTGGCTGCCCGACTCCTACCCGACGGCCCCCGCGCCGGTCACCGCCGTGTTCGCCGGCCTGCTGACCAAGGTCGGCGTGTACGCGCTGATCCGGACCGAGACGCAGCTGTTCGCCTCGAACAGCATCGACACCCTGCTGCTCATCATCGCGCTGGCGACCATGGTCGTCGGTGTCCTCGGCGCCGTCGCGCAAGCCGAGCTCAAGCGGATCCTGTCGTTCACACTCGTCAGCCACGTCGGCTACATGATCTTCGGTCTGGCGATCGCGACCCCGGCCGCCATCGGCGCGACCGTGTACTACATCGTCCACCACATCGTCGTGCAGACCACCCTGTTCCTGGCGGTGGGACTCATCGAACGTCGCGCGGGCAGCACGTCGATCCTGAGGGTCAAGGGCCTGCTGAAGATCGCCCCCGTCATCGCGCTGCTGTACTTCATCCCCGCCATCAACCTGGGCGGTCTGCCGCCGTTCTCCGGGTTCATCGGCAAGTTCGCCCTGTTCGAGGCCGCGGCCTCCGTGGGCACGCCGCTGATGATCGTGCTCATCTTCGGCGGCATCATCACCTCGCTGCTCACCCTGTATGCGCTCATGCGCGCCTGGAACCTCGCCTTCTGGCGCGAGGAGGAGGACTCGACCGAGACCGAGGGCCGCATCTCCTACCTCACCGGAGCCCCCGCCGCGGATGAGCAGCAGGAGCGCCGGCACATTCCGAGGATCATGACCATGGCCACCGCCGGCATGGTCACGGTCACACTGGCCCTGACGATCTTCGCCGGACCGCTGTACGCTCTGTGCGACCGTATCGGGGCGGGCCTGCTGCAGCCGGTCAACCTCGTACAGCTGGAAGACGAGGTGGAGGGATGAGCCCGGACACCAAGCGCGTCTGGCGGGACATCGGCATGCAGCTGCCGTTCCTCGCCTGGCTGATCGTGCTGTGGATGCTGCTGTGGGCCCAGTTCACGGTGCTGTCCTTCCTCACGGGACTCGTGGTGGCGATCTTCGTGACGCGGGTGTTCCGCCTCCCCACGGTCGAGCTCTCGGGGCGCGTCAACCTCTGGTACGGGGCCCTGTTCGTCGTGCAGTTCCTGTTCGCGATCCTCCGCGGCGCGCTCTCCGTGACGGCGCAGGTGTTCGACTTCCGCCGCCAGCCGGGTACCGCCATCGTCGCGGTACCCCTCCGCTACGCCGACGACCTCGTCATGACCCACGTCGCCGTGGTGTCGTCGCTCATCCCCGGCTCCCTCGTCGTCGAGGCCGACCGCGACCGCGGGATCCTCTATCTGCACGTGATCGGCGTGCGCAGCAAGGAGGACGTCGAGAAGCAGCGGCAGGGCGTCCTCGGCTGGGAGAAGCGCATCGTCCGGGCGCTCGGCAACCCGACCCAGTACCGTGCGCTCAAGTCCGACGAGCGCGCCGGCCGCATCGACCCCGCGACGATCGGCGGTGCCCGATGAACACCCTGCTCCTCATCATCCTCGCCGTGTTCGCCGTGGCTGCGATCCTCGCCGTGATCCGCATCGTCCGCGGCCCCTCGATCCTCGACCGCGCCGTCGCTGCCGACGTGCTGCTGACCGAGGTCATGTGCGTGCTCGGCGCCGAGATGGCCATCAACGGCCACACCCGCAACATCCCCGTGCTGCTCATCATCGCGGCGGTCGGCGTGTTCGGGTCGATCGCGGTCGCCCGGTTCGTCGCGAGAAGGGACAACACGACACCATGAACGTGTTCGGTCTGATGATCCCGGATGCCGTCGTCGATGTGGCGGTGCTCGTCCTCATCCTGCTCGGGGCGATCCTCTGCCTCTCCGCCTCCGTGGGGCTCCTGCACTTCCGCGATGTGCCGACGCGACTGCACGCCGCGACGAAGCCCCAGGTGCTCGGGCTGCTGCTGATCTGCGTCGCGATCGCTCTGTCGCAGCGGTCGATCGGCGGCGTGCTGTTCGGTCTCGTGCTCGTGGCGCCCGTGGTACTCATGCAGTTCGCGACCGCCCCCCTGTCCGCGCACATGGTCGGTCGCCAGGCCTACCGCAACGGCACGATCGAGCAGCGGGGTCTCGTCGTCGACGAGCTCGCCGAGTCGAAGCAGACCCCTCCCGCCGCCGGCTGACCGCCTCGGCGCCGACGTAGCCGGTTCCGCCCGCCGTCGGTTCACAACTCAGGAGATCTGCGGCGTCATCGGGCCGCGCGTGCGCTCAGGTCGGATGGGGGACGGATTCTCCTGAATTGTGAACGCCGTGCGCGGCCCCCCACTTCTCCTCCACCGCCTCGCGATCCGGAGCGGACACTCCACACCCGGCCTCACTCCCCGTGCCGCCGTGTCGCGCCGGGCATCCTCCGGGATGTGATCGCCCACTCCGGACCCCAGCGCGCAACAGAGGTCTTCGACTCCACGGTCTTCACTCGAGCGGATCTTCGCTCCGCGGGGCTGAGGGGGCGCGAGCTGACCGCCCTGGTGCGGAGCGGGCGGCTTCTGCGACTGCGCCGGGACCGATACGCCCGTCCGGATGCGGATCCTGTCGTCGCGGAGGCCGTGCGGATCGGAGGTCGCGTCACCTGCGTCTCCCTTCTCCAGATGCTCGGGGTGTTCGTGCTCGCGGCCCACGGTGTGCACGTGCAGGTCGAGCCCCATCGCTCGCGGTTGGGGCGCCGAGACGCGGAGGCTCACAGGGTGCACTGGGCAGAGGACGGCGCAGCGAGTACGCTGCACGTCACGTCCCTGGATGCGGCCGTACGGCATGCCGTCCGATGCCAGTCGCCTCGGGCGTCGGTGGCCACCCTGGACAGCCTCCTTCATCAGCGCCTCATCACGATGGACGAACTGCGCGCGATCTTCGCTCGGCTGCCGCAGCGGTTCGGCGCGGTGCTCGCCCTGGCCGACGCGTCATCCGAGTCGGGGCCGGAGACCTTCGTGCGGCTCCTCCTCCGGTCACTCGGTGCCTCATTCGAGACACAGGTCCACATCCCCGGCGTGGGTCGAGTCGACTTCGTCGTCGATGGATGGCTGATCGTCGAGTGCGACAGCCGCGCTTTTCACGAGGGTTGGGCGAAGCAGCAGCGGGATCGTGCGCGGGACATGGCGGCCGCTCGTCTCGGCTATGTCACGATCCGGCCGCTCGCCGCTGACATCCTCTCCGACCCCGCAGGCACGCGAGAGGCGCTGCGGGAGGTTATCGAGGCGCTCGGGCCCCGGCTCGTCGGAGCGCGCCGTTCACAACTCAGGAGAAAGGGCAGCCGCAGCCTGCCTCGGCCGCCGAGCCGCCCCAACGCGCCGCGATCTCCTGAGTTATGAACGGCCGACGGACCCGAGGGGGTGCGGGCAGCGATTCGAAGGGTCAGGTGCGGGCGGCGAAGGCCTCGATCAGGCGGGCGGCGGGCTCCGAGTCGCTGATGAGGGTGCCGTGGCCGTGGTCGGGGATGACGGCGAGCTCCGCGCCGGGGATCGCGTCGAGGATGACCTGGCACCAGCTCATCGGCGCCAGCGGGTCGTCTTCCCCGCGCAGCACCAGCACCGGGCACTTGATGCGCACGAAGGCCTTCTCGGGCTTGTGCACGATGGTCGCGCGCATCTTGCGGATCAGATGCGGGCCGCCGCGAAGGTACTCCCGGGCACCGCGCCAGATGACGAGCGGTCGTTCGCCCACGAGGTCCTGCAGCAGGTATCGCGCCTGGGCGCCCACGTTCCGGGCGGCCTTGTCGACGGTCGGACCCGCCAGCACGACTCCGGCGACGAGGGTGGGATGCCGGGCGGCGAGCTCCGCGGCGATCTGACTCCCCATCGAGTGCCCGATCACCACCACCGGGTCCGCGTCGACGTGCCGGAGATAGGCGGCCACCAGGTCGGCGTGCCGCTGCATGGTCAGGGTGCGGGTGGGCTCGGGCGCCTCACCGAAGCCGGGGAGGTCGAGCGCGATCACCCGCCCCTGCAGCCGCTGGGTGAGGTCGAGGTAGACGCTGCGCCCCATGCCGATGCCGTGCAGCAGGAGGTAGGTGGGCGGTCCGTCGCCGAAGGTCTCGGCGATCAGGGTCGCTCCTCCGTGCTCGAACTCCAGGAGGGTGGCCGGCGTCCCCTTCGGGGCGAGGTAGCTGGTGGGCACCTGTCCACGCTAGCCGAGCACCCTCCACGCTCCTCTCAGCCGGCGGGCGTGAGCGTCAGGGTGTCGACCGCTGCCGCCTTCACGGCCTTCGGTGTGAACGCCCACGACCGCTGCACCCCCGTCGACCAGTCCGTGGTCTGATCGACGTAGTGCTCGTGGAAGGCGTGCCCTGAGGCTCCGGTGAGGTGGATCCACGTCGAGTCGTCGAAGTCGGCGAGATCGACGACCATCCGCATGGAGGGCACGGTGGTTGTGGCGTACGAGACGCCGAGCTGCCACCCGGTCGCATCGACCACGGAGGCGCCGCCGCCGACCGGATACGGACCACGGTTGAAGAGGGCCTCGATCGGGGCGATGCCTGACGAGCCGAACGTGTCGCTCGTGAGGGTGAGGGCATGCAGATCGCCCCAGTTCCACCGCGCGACGTCCGTGCCCTGAAGCGCGGACAGCTCGTCGTACGCCTCTTCGGCCGACAGTGCGAGCATCTCGTCCCGGCCCTCGACATCGAGCTGGGGGTTGCTCCACAGCGGGTCCGCCGGGTTCTCCAGCATCGCTCCGACGACGGTGAACAGCCGGCCCTGACCGTCGATCGGCAGCGGCTGCTCGCGCTCGGCGAAGATGTTCTGCACGAGGTTCGACCAGAGCACGTTCGCGTACGCGGCGCCCGCCGACGAGGCGCTGTTCTGCGCGTCCCAGCCGCGGAGCATCTCGACGGCCTGCTGCGGACCGGCTCCCTCGACCTCGATGTCCTTCATCGCGGCGACGAGCTGCGTGCCGATCCACATCTCGCCATCCATCTGGATGTCCCGCATGTCGTCGGCCGTCAGGGGCCCGGCCGCGGCCCGGCGCTCGATGAGGTGGGCGATGCGGGCGGCGCGGTATCCCTGATCCCAGTCTCGGGAGAGGAAGTGCTCGTAGTCGTCGGTCACGATGGCGTTGTTGGCCGTGACGATGTATCCGGAGCTGGGGTTGTACGACACCGGCAGCTCCTCGAACGGGATGTACCCGGTCCAGTCGTAGCTGCTGTCCCACCCGGGCTGCGGCATCCAGCCGTCGCCGGCACCGCGGATCGGGAGCCGGCCGGGGGTCTGGTAGCCGATGTTGCCGTCGACGTCGGCGTAGATGAGGTTCTGCGCCGGGACGTCGAACAGGGAGGCCGCGCGGCGGAAGTCGTCGAAGTCCTGGGCGGTCGACAGCGCGAAGATCGCCGTCGCGGTGGTGCCGGGGTCGAGCGCCGTCCACCGCAGGCTCACCGCGTACTCGGCGGCATCCGAGCCGGGAGCGGCCGGAACGGCGCCCTCCGCGGTGAGCCCTGGCGTCGGGTCGTCCGCGATGCCGGTGAAGTCATCCGTGAGGCCGGAGATGATCGGTCCGTGCACGGTGGAGCGGATGGTGAGCTCGATGTCGTCCCCGCCGGCGACCTCGATGGTCTCCGTGCTCTCCTCCAGCGGCACGAGCTCGCCGTCGCGCCAGTAGGAGTCGCCCTCGATGCGCTCGACGTACAGGTCGGTGACGTCGGTGGTGAGGTTCGTGAAGCCCCACGCCACGCGCTGGTTGTGTCCGATGACGATGCCCGGAAGCCCCGAGAAGGAGAACCCGCCGACGTCGAACGGGCAGTCCTCGTCCACCGTCGAGCACTTCAGCTGCACCTGGTACCAGACCGACGGGAGCGAGGCGCCGAGGTGCGGGTCGTTGGCGAGCAGCGGCATCCCGGATGCGGTGAGGTCGCCGGAGACGACCCAGGAGTTGGAGCCGATCCCCTCGCCGACGTCGCCGACGAGCATGCTCGCCGCCTCGATGACGGACGACGTCTCCTCCCACTCCACCGTGGTGAGCGCCTGCTGCGCCTCGTCGTTGCCCTCGGGCACGGTGAAGGCGGCGGGCTCAGCGCCGGTCTCCAGCGGCGGGACCGTGGAGATGGTGGGCACGATCATGGGGTTCCGGTCGAACGGGTAGTCCGGATAGAGCGTGCCGAGCAGAGCCTCCACATCGACCTCCGGGTCCTCGGCGAGCTGCCCCGCGAGGAGTGCCCGCTCGGTCTCGTCCTCGACGTTGGTGCGGAGATCCCAGGCCATCGCCTTCAGCCACGCCACCGAGTCCGCGGGTTCCCACGGCTCCGGCTCGTAGTCGGGGTTCTGCAGTCCGAGGACCGCGTACTCGAGGGAGAGCTCTGCGCCCGAGCGGGAGGACAGGTAGGCGTTGACGCCGTCCGCGTAGGCCTCGTAGTAGCCGCGGGTGACGTCGTCCATCGCCTCGACCTCGGCCTCGGCGGTCGTGCGCCAGCCCAGCGTGCGCAGGAACGCGTCGGTGCCGGCCTGGGAGGCACCGAACAGCTCGGCGACTCGGCCGGAGGTGACGTGCCGGCGGAAGTCCATCTCGAAGAACCGGTCCTGCGCGTGCACGAAGCCTTCGGCGAAGAAGAGGTCGTCCGAGGAGTCGGCGGTGATCGTGGGCACCCCGCTGGCGTCGCGCTGCACGGTGACCTCCGCTTTCAGCCCCTCGAGCGTCGTCGAGCCGGAGGTCTGCGGGAAGGAGCGCTGGATCGTCCAGGTCACGAAGAACGCGCCCGCGACGGCCACCACCACGAGGGCGGCGACCACGAGGAACGCGATGCGTCCGATGCGAGCGCCGAGAGAGGGGCGCGGGGAAACGGCGGACGCCGTCGAATCGGTCATCATCGTCGAGAACTCTTTCGGGTAGCCAGGTGAGACTCAGTCCCACCGAGCCCCAGTGCGCGTTTCACGGGTACGCGCTCTCGCATCATAGCCGCCCCGCGCTCGCTGCGGGATGGTCCGCGGCGAGCGGGAGGGTCAGCCGATGAGGCTGGGCTGCAGATCGCGCAGCGTACGGCGGTGCGTCATGCGGGTGACACCGATCATCGCCAGCAACAGGGCCCCGACGAGCCAGGCGCCCAGCACAGCCAGGTCCCAGCCGGCTCTCGCGTAGTCCCCGCCGTACATGAGCTGGCGCATGGCATCGACGACGTAGCCGAGGGGCAGCACGTGGTGCAGCGCGGCGAGGGGAGCGGGCAGTGTCTGCCAGGGGAACGTCCCGCCCGCTGTGACGAGCTGGAGCACCATGAGCACGAGGCCGAGGAACTGCCCCACGGACCCGAGCCAGACGTTGAGGGCGAGGATGATCGCGGCGAACGTGGCCGAGGCGAACATCATCACCCCGAGCGTGCCGAGCGGATGATCGAACGTGAAGCCGAGCGTGAGTGCCAGGATCCCCATGAGGCCGAGCATCTGCACCGCGCCGAGCATCGCCGGCGTCAGCCAGCCCGCGAGCGTGATCCGGATCGGGGAGTGCAGCGCCGTGACGGCCCGGCGGGAGATCGGCTTCACGATGAGGAACAGCGCGTAGATGCCGATCCACGCGGAGAGGGCGGCGAAGAACGGGGCGAGGCCGGCGCCGTAGTCCTCCGCGGAGGCGACCTTGTCGCTGGAGACCTTCACCGGGTCCGCGATCGTGTCGGCCTGCAGGGAGCGCAGGTCGGGGGTGGAGGCGGGGATCGCCTGCACACCGTCGGCGAGCCCGTCCCGCAGCTCCGCGGTCCCGGAGGACAGTGTCTTCAGGCCATCGCGGAGCTGGGCCGCGCCCGAGTTCGCCGCGGCCGCGCCCGTCGCGAGGGTGCCGGCGCCGCCGGCGAGCTCGCTCGCCCCCGATGCCAGTGAGGCGGAACCGGCGGCGAGCTGGTCGACCTTGCCGACGGCGTCCTGCACCTGCGCGTTGCCCTCCTCGATCCGGGTTCCGAGCGGATCCAGGCGGGCGAGCACCTCGTCGATCTCCTCGGGCGCGAGTCCCTGCTCCGTCAGGAGGTCGGCGATGTCCGAGCGCACCTGCGGCAGCGCGTCCGTCGCCTCCTGTACCGCGGCTCCGGCCCGGTCGGCGACGTCGGCGAGCTGGCGGTTGCCCGCGCTCACCTGCTGCGCGCCGTCGGCGAGCGTCCGGGCCCCGGAGGCGAGCTGCGCGGAGCCGTCGGCGAGCTTCGCCGTCCCGTCGGCGAGCGTCGTACTCCCGGAGGCGGCGCTGCGCGCGCCGTCGACGAGCTGCGTGGCGCCGTCGGTCGCGGAGACCAGGTTGTCGCGCACGTCGCTGAGGCCGGTCAGCAGTCGCTCCGCGGCCTCGCTGCCGACCATCTCGGCGACGGAGCTGCGGATCTTCTCGACGGCCTGCGATCCCATCGACGACGCGAGGTAGTTGTTCGCGTCGTTGGTCTCCAGCTCGATCCTGGCCTGGTGCGGGTCGTCGCCCGCCGCGGAGGTGAGGGCGGTGGAGAAGTCGGCCGGGATCGTCACGGTGAAGTCGACCGCGCCGTGGCGCAGGGCGTCGGCGGCTTCGTCCTCGGTCATGCGCTGCCAGTCGAACGCGTTCCCCTCGATCAGGTTCTCCGCCACGTCCTCCCCGTAGTTGACCGTCTCGCCGCTCGCCGGTTCGGTGCCGGTCGTGGGGGCGGGAGCGCCCTCGTCGTCGACCACCAGGGCCACGGGGACCTCGGAGAACTTCGCGTACGGATCCTGGTTCGCCCAGAGGTAGAGGCCGCCGTAGAGGATCGGCACGCAGATGAGGGCCACGAGGGCGAGGATGCCCATCCGGCTCGCGGTCAGGCGGCGGAGTTCGGCGGCGATCATGGCGGGGACCTTCATCGCGCTTCTCCTTCCTCGTCGGACGGGGCTTCGTCCTCGGACGGTACTTCGTCTTCGGTCAGCGGTTCGTCTTCGGCCAGCGGGTCGTCGTCGGTCACGGCCTCGTCGTCGGGACGCTCGAGGACCAGTGGCTCGACGGGACCGGACGCGTTGATCGCATCGAACTCGTGCATGCGCTCGAGAGCGACGGCGGCGGAACCGCCGACGATCACGAGCATCGCGTACCCGCGGTCCGCGAACTCGGCCGCGATGCGCCACCATCCGTCCGGGCTGCCGCCGTGGCGATCCGGGGCGACGAGGACGATGCCCTCGACGCCCTCGCGGAGCACAGCGAGCTCGCACAGGATGCGCACGCGGGCGGCCGGGTCGACCGAGCCGATGGGGACGGAGGCGAGCTCCTGGTATCCCACCCGGCCGAGCCAGCGTCGGGCGTGGAGCGGGGTCGCACCGCGCCCGGCGAACATCAACTCCTCACCGACCACCCCGGCGAGGGTGATGTCCGGGTGCGGGTCGCTGACGTCCGGCGCGTCCACGAGGGCGACGCGGCGACGCAGTTCCTTCGGGCTCGCCGCCGCATCGATGGTGACGCGGCCCGTGTCCGGGCGCATCCGCCCGCTCGCGATGAGGCCGAGCACGGTCGGCCGCTGCTCGGTCTCCGCGAGCGCGTAGCGGACCGCGCCCGAGTGGAACTCGAGGCTCATGGAGGGAAGAGCCTGTCCGGCGCGACCCTTGCTGACATCGTGCAGTGTGATCCTCATGCGCGGACCACCTGGTCGTCGGCGGTGATGTCCGGGTGAGACGAGAGCAGCTCGTCCGCCTCGCGCCAGGAGAGTCCCGCGATGCTGAGCACGGCCCGGACGGCGACGTCTCCGGCGCCACTGCTCTGCGCGTCGGTGCGGGAGACGACCGTGCGCGCCATCTCCTCGATCAGTCGGGCGAGCATGGGGGCGGCGAGATCCGTGCGGAAGCTGCCGTCCTCCTGTCCCCTCCGCACGAGGGCGGCGACGCTCCGGCGCAACGGCGCGAGGGCGGCGGCAGTGTGCTCGACGTGCGCCTCGTCGAGGGCGAGCGCGGCGGCGACCTGGATGTGCGCCGCCTCCTCCCAGAGCCGGGCGGCCAGTCGGGCCAGGGCGAGGCGGGCGTCGGGGTCGTCGATGGAGGCGGCGATGGCATTGAAGCGCTGGGCGCCGGTGGAGACGAGTTCGCGGATCAGGGTGTCCCGATCCTCGAAGTGTCCGTAGAGGGTGCGGCGCGACAGGCCGGCGGTCCGGGCGATCGCGTCGAGGGAGGCGTGCGGGTCGGAGGCAAGGGCGCTGCGAGCCGCGGACAGGATGCCGGCGCGGTTCTCTGCAGCGTCGCGACGGAGGGCGCGAGTGGTCATCCGTCCATGGTAATAACATGCACAGTACTGTGCAAGATAACTCAGCAACCTCGCAGCGTACCGACCGCGAGGCAGGGCGCCGACGCTCCTCCGGGGAAGGTCGTGTTATGTTACGCGTCGCGCTTCGGCGCATTCTCAGTGGAGAGACCGGTCCGGACCGGGGCTCCGGCGGGATCGGTCCATGGAACGGCGGGGGGACGCCATGATCGAGAAGAAGGATGATGCACGCGCGGTGAGCGGGACATCGGCGGGAGGGGATCGGCACGGCGGCCTGCAGGGCAGGCTGACGGATGCGATCGTCTCGGGGGCGCTCGCGCCGGGCACGCGGGTGGACGAGCGGGGGCTCGCAGCCGCCCTCGGTGCCGCGCCGGCGGATGTCCTCCGTGCCCTGGACGGCCTCGCCGCTGTCGGACTCATCGCGGTGCGCCGCGACGGCACCCGGTGGGTGACCGCCTTCGACGGCGACCGCGCGCGCGATGTGGTGGCCCTGTTCGGCGACGTCTGGATCGGCTCCGTCCGACGCACGACGGCAGTGCTCCACGCGGACGACCTCGACTACCTGGACGAGCTCGTCGAGGACGTGGCACTGGCGGTGCGGTGGCGGGACGGCTCCGCGTTCGGCGACGGCCTGCGCGCTCTCGCGGTCGCCTTCGCGCGGATCGAGGGCAACGCGGAGCGGGCCGAGCTCGTCGGGAGCCTGGGGACGCTTCTCGCGTGCGTCGCCCGTCGCGCGGGGGGTGTCTTCGACTGGTCGGACGTGCGCGCCGCGGTCGTACGGATCGCCGTCGTGCTGCCGGGACGCGACGCGGCGGCGATGCGCGCCGCCCTCATCGCGCTGTTCGACGACGTGCTGCCGGGGATCGTCGACCGCGCCGTGGCGCCGGCGCATCCGCTCGCCGCGGCGTCCTGATCACGGGGGCGGGTGCACGGTCGCCCGCGGCGCCCCGTGCGCTCAGTCGGTACCGGAGTCGAAGGCCGCGCGCTCGGAGGCCGTGTCGACCGCGTCGGCGAGGTTCTCGTCAGCCTCCGAGATCGAGCCGTGCACGGACTCGGTGATCTCGGAGGACTCGCCGGCGGTCACGCGGCCGACGAGCTCGCCGGTCGCGCCGCCGACGAGGCCGAGGCCCGCGTACTGCTCCAGGCGCGCGCGGGAGTCGGCGATGTCGAGGTTGCGCATCGTGAGCTGGCCGATCCGGTCCACCGGGCCGAACGCGGCGTCGCCGACGCGCTCCATCGACAGCTTCTCCGGCCCGTACGACAGGTTCGGGGAGACCGTGTCGAGGATTGTCCAGTCGTCGCCGCGGCGCAGGCGGATCGTCACGGTGCCCGAGATCGTCGAGCCGACCCAGCGCTGGATGGACTCGCGGAGCATGAGCGACTGCGGCTCAAGCCAGCGGCCCTCGTACATGAGGCGACCAAGGCGCCGGCCCTGCTCATGGTAGGTCGCGAGGGTGTCCTCGTTGAGGATGCCGTTGACGAGGCGCTCGTACGCGATGAAGAGCAGCGCCATGGCCGGGGCCTCGTAGATGCCGCGGGACTTCGCCTCGATGATGCGGTTCTCGATCTGGTCGCTCATGCCGAGGCCGTGGCGCCCGCCGATCGCGTTCGCCTCCTGCACCAGGGCCACCGGGTCGCTGAACTCGACGCCGTTGATCGCGACCGGACGGCCGCCCTCGAACGTCACCGAGACGTCCTCGGTCTCAATGGCGACGGAGGGGTCCCAGAACTTCACGCCCATGATCGGGTCGACAATCTCCAGCGAGACGTCGAGGTGCTCGAGCGTCTTCGCCTCGTGGGTCGCGCCCCAGATGTTGGCGTCCGTCGAGTACGCCTTCTCGGCCGAGTCGCGGTACGGGAAGCCGTGCGCGACGAGCCACTCGCTCATCTCCTGGCGACCGCCGAGTTCGGTGACGAAGTCCGCGTCGAGCCAGGGCTTGTAGATGCGCAGGCGGGGGTTGGCGAGCAGGCCGTAGCGGTAGAAGCGCTCGATGTCGTTGCCCTTGTAGGTCGAGCCGTCGCCCCAGATGTCGACGCCGTCCTCGCGCATCGCACGCACGAGCAGCGTGCCGGTGACCGCGCGGCCGAGGGGAGTGGTGTTGAAGTAGGTCTTGCCGCCGGAGCGGATGTGGAAGGCGCCGCAGGAGAGCGCGACGAAGCCCTCTTCGACGAGCGCCGTCTTGCAGTCGATGAGACGAGAGGCCTCGGCGCCGTACTCCAGCGCGCGGCCGGGGATGGAGGCGATGTCGTCCTCGTCGTACTGGCCGAGGTCGCCCGTGTAGGTGAACGGCACGGCGCCCTTGTCGCGCATCCACGCGACGGCGACGGAGGTGTCGAGTCCTCCGGAGAAGGCGATGCCGACGCGCTCGCCGACGGGCAGGGACTGGAGGACCTTGGACATGGCTCCCAGTCTATCGGCGCGCGACCCACCCCCTTTCGTGTGTTCCGGCCCCTTTCGGACGCACGCAGAGGGGTGGCTCGCGCAGAAAGGGGTGGGTCGGCGGGAAGATGGGCGCATGGGTGGAGCGATTCTGTGGGGAGCCGTCGCGGCGGCTCCGCTGTTCGTCGGCGCGGCGCTCGCGATGCTGCGCACGTGGCCGCCGCGGTGGCTGGGCATCGTGCTGGGCTTCGGCGCCGGAGCCCTGATGGCCTCCATCGCCTTCGAGCTCTGGGAGGAGGGGCTCAACCGCGGTGGTCCGATCCCCCTCGTCACCGGCGTCGCGCTCGGAGCCCTCAGCTATTACATCGCCGCCCGCATCCTCGACGCCAGAGCCGCCAGGAAGAAGGGCGAGGCCGGGGGAGGCCAGCTCGCAGTGGGGGCGCTCCTCGACGGGATCCCGGAGCAGCTCGTGCTCGGCATCGGTCTCGCCTCGGGGGAGCCGGTGAGCATCGCGCTCGTCGTCGCCATCCTCGTCTCGAACCTCCCGGAGTCCATCGGCTCCGCCGCCGACCTGCTCGACGGCGGCATGCGACGGAGCAGGGTGCTGCTGCTGTGGGCCGGGGTCGCCGTGCTGTGCGCGGCGGCCACCGTCGCCGGGTTCGCCCTGGCGAGCGTGACCGGCGAGGTCTTCCGCTCCGGGGCGAGCGGTTTCGCCGCGGGCGCGCTGCTCGTCATGCTGGTGGATTCGATGGTCCCGGAGGCGCAGTCGAAGGCGAAGGAGTCCACGGGGCTGGCGACCGTCCTCGGATTCGCGCTCGCCGCGGGTCTCGCCTTCGCCTCCTGAACGGGACGGCGGGCGCGTTCAGACCCCGCTGGTGCGGGGGTCGCGGCGGACGCTGCGTCCGGTGATGCGCTCGATGCGGAACGACAGCGGGAGATCACGGTCGTCTCCGGCCCACGGGTGCACCCGCGCCGCCGCCCCGGCCGCCTGATCCTCCGGAACCGGCGACAGGACCCCGTGCATCAGCACACTCCACCCCAGGCCGCCGATCGGATCGTGGTAGTCGACCTCGAAGGAGACCGTGGCCGCCTCGCGGGACAGCGCCGCCAGGTGGCCGTCCGGTGAGGTGCGCAGGAGCAGCTCGTGCCCCGAGACGACGAAGTTCACCGGATGGATCTGCACCAGGCCGTCGTCGACGAATCCGATCCGGCCCACCGTGGTGGTCGCCAGCAACTCGTAGGACTGCTGCTCATCGAGTTCGTTGATCATGCGGACACTCCCTCCCCCTGTGCGGCCAGTGTAGCCACGCCGCTGCCGATCATCGAGGGGATGGACCGGGAATCACCGGGTGAGGTGTCAGCCCGACCACCTCTCCAGGTCCGCGGTGAGCGCGGCGAGGTACTCCGGAGGGCCGGCTTCCGCGAACCACAGCCACAGCTCGGCGGCGTGCACGGGGTACCACGCACGGACGCGCGCGGGATCCGCACCGTAACCGTCGATGAGCGCCCGCTCCGAGCGCGGATCCTTCCGTGCGGCTCCCCACGCGGCTCGCGCCAGCTCCCGCAGCGGATCGCCGCGGTGTGCGGCCTCCCAGTCCACGATCCCGGAGATGCGTCCGTGCTGCGCGAGCAGGTTGCCGTCCGTCCAGTCGCCGTGACAGAAGACGCTTCCGGACGAGGGTGGGATGTGCAGGGGCAGGCGCGGCGCCTCGGCGGCGCGATACCGCTCGATGATGGCCGCGTCGTCCGGCGCGGGAAGCAGGTCGTCCGGCGGGTCGAGCCGGTGCAGGGCGCGGAGCAGGGGTGCCGAGGCCCGGAGATCCGCGATCCGGACGTCGGCGTCGGCGTCGTCGAGACGGGCACCGGGGAGTGCGGTCATGAGGATCACGCCCGGCCGCTCCTCGACCACCTCGGGCACCGGGAGCCCGGAGCCGACGAGCCCGCGAAGGGCCCGCACTTCGTTGAGGTGCCGGGCCGGATCGGAGAGGCGCTTCTCGACCAGCCGCCGCCCGCCGTGCTCGACGAGCCGCACCGTGCCGACCGCTCCCTGCCTCATCCCGTCATCCTCGCACCGGGCCGGTCACTCGAAGCCGGGGTAGTCCTGCAGCCGCTCCTCGAACTCCGCGCGGTCGTCCTCGCTCAGCACCTTGCCGGCGATCACGACGAGCTGGAGCCCCTCGATCGGTTCGCCGGTGCGCGCGCTCTGCGCCTCCCGCGAGCTGCGGAAGCCGCCGTCGGCATCGTTCGACAGGTCGTAGATGTTGGCGTAGAAGCGCAGCGGGTCGGGGTAGTTCTCCGTGTAGTACTCCCACGTCGTCTGCGTGCGAGGGTCATCGCTGCCGTAGAGCTTGGCGATCATGGACGGGTCGATGCCGGAGTTCGTCGGATCGTTGAACGAGTACAGGTTCCACAGGCCGTGGGACGCCACGACCTCATCGATCGCCGCCATCACGTCGAGCTTGCGCGCGTAGCCCTGCACGGGCTGCTCGGTCGCCCAGGCCGCCGACGTGTACTCCGACAGCATCGACTCGCCGCCGTAGCCGTTCCGCTCCGGCCGGACATCCTCGTCGCCGACCTGGACCCACGTGAACCCGAAGTCCGCGGTGAGCCGTTCACGGATGTCGGTGAAGAGGGAATCAGCCTCCGCGCGCACCTCCTCCATGGACTGCTGGGTGAGCGCCTCCTGCGGGGAGGTGCCCTTGATCCCGGGGTAGGCCTCCGCGTGCCGCTGTTCCGCGGTCTTCACGCCTTCGTAGTTCCCGGATGCCGAGGTGCGCAGAGCGCTGAGTGCCCCCACGGTCGGGACGTTGAACAGGACGGTGAGGACGAGCGCGATGACACCGAGCCGTCGTCCGCCGGGGGTGAAGAGCGCGGCCACGATCACTCCGAGCACCACGAGCTGCAGCGTGATCATCGTCACTCCGTACAGCAGGTCGGTGCCGCCGACCACGAGCGTGCCGAACAGGATCAGGGTGAAGAGGATCGCGGCGACCAGAGCGATCCAGCCGAGCGCAGTCGTGGAGGTCTTCTTCTCCTCCGTGGGCAGCTGCGGATCGACCGGTGGCGTGAGGTCGATCGGCTGCTGCCGCCGGGCACCGCGGTAGCCTCCGGGCGGCGGTACGGGCGGGGCGCCCTCGGTACCGCCGACGTAGCGGGCGCGCTGCCGCTCGTGATCACTCACCATGGCCTGTCCGTCCCCGTGCCGCCGGGGTCGTCCCCCTGTTGCTGGTCGCGCTCCTGCGTCCCCTGCTCGAGCTTGTCCTGGAGGTCCTGCAGCTTGTCCTCGGACGGCTGCGGTTCCTCCTGATCCTCTTGCGGCTCCTGCGGCTGCTGTTCCTGCTCCTGCTCCTGTTGCTTCTGCTTGAGGCGGTCCTCGGTGTTGTCCAGGGTGTCCGACATGTCGCGCTCGGGGTCGGGGGACTGCTGCTGCGCCTCGTCGCTGCGGCACTCCTCCGGGGTCTCGACCGTGACGGTCAGCGCCTCGCCGTAGAGGGCGGTCGCCCCGGCGCCATCGCCATCGGCCCTGGCGGCGTCGCCCATCCGCTCGATGACGAGAGCGAGGTTGATCCGGACCGGGCAGACCTCCAGGCCGGTCGCGAGGTCGAGGGAGCGCTCCAGCTCCGCACGGGAGGCGGGGAGCTCGTCGGCACCCGCCAGTGCGGTGCCGATGTTGTAGGGGGCTTTGTACGGCTCGAACCAGTTCAGGACGTCCTGTCCACGCGCCGAGGCTTCGGAACCCGCGAAGTCGTCGACGACGTAGGCGGTGATGGCCTGGTGGGCGAACGCGTACATGCTCAGCAGTTTGCCCACGAAGAGCAGGGCCGCGAGGGTGAGCGGGATCGTCCCGATCGCGACCCACCGGCGGATGAGCCGGCGACGGCGGTTCGAGCGGAGGAGGGCTGCGGCGGGGTCGTCCTGCGCAGGCATCACGACCCACCTCCTCCCCTGTCGTCGGCGTCTGAACATCCTATCCGCGACGATCCGCCCGGGCCGGCGTGTGCGACGAACGCCGGCCCCGATCGAGGCCGGCGTTCGTGACGGAGAGTGGCTGTCCGGCTACTCCGCCGCCCTGACGCGGAACGTGTCGAATGACACGCCGACGGGCGCGGTCGCGCTCGCGGAGCGGCTGCCGCTCAGGCCCACACCACCCGCCGGCAGCGGGGTGGGATCGCTCGCCCGCAGCTGCCAATCGGCGGGCTCCGCGGCGTCTGTGACCCAGAGCTTCGCGACGAGCGACGTCTTGTCCGTTCCGGTCACGGACGCCTTCAGCGTGTACGTGGTGCCAGGGGTGACCGTGACGCCGTTCAGTGCCCGGGTCGCGAGGACGGTGCCGTCGCGGTGCGCCACGAGCCAGACCGTGCCGTCAGGGCGAAGCCAGGCGCGGACGAGATACCGACCAGCGGACGAGTCGCGGGCGATGACCCCGATGTAGGAGCCTCCCGTGCTCGGCGGCTGATCGACGCGGAAGGTCGTCTCCAGCGCCGGGTCCGGAACCGACGGCGCGTTCAGCGTCGCGTGGCGGGTGTCTCCCGCGGCCAGCTTCAGCTGCCCGGAGCCGCCGGCGACGCTGGCCGCGGCCGCGGACCCGCCGGCGATCTTCCAGGCGCCGCCGGCGAGGGCTTCACCCCACCCGGGGCCGGCGGTCCGGTCGAACTCGTCGCTCGCGAGCGGCGCGGGCTCCGCCACCACGGCCTCCCGGGTGGTGGTCGCCGTGCCCCCGACATCGTCCGTCACCGTGAGGGTGACCGTCCGCGTCCCGGGCGTCGGGTACGTGTGCGTCGCCGTCGCGCCTTCGCCCGTCGTGCCGTCACCCCAGTCCCAGCGGTAGCTGCGGATGCTGCCGTCGGCGTCCGTCGATGCCGATGCGTCGGCCGACACCGTCAGCCCCGAGGCGGAAAGCGTGAAGGAGGCCGTGGGCAGCGCGTTGGCGCCCTGCACGACGACGCGCTTCGTGACCGAGCCCACGAGATTCTGGCTGTCGGTGACCGTGAGCTTGACCGAATACGTGCCGGGCTTCGTGTAGGCGTGCGACGGCGTCTTGCCCGTACCGGTCGTACCGTCGCCGAAGTCCCAGCGATAGCCCGAGATCGTGGTGGTCGCCGGCGGCACGGAGGTGCTCGCGTCGAACGCCACGTCGAGCCCGGACGGAGTCGCAGTGAAGGCGGCGACCGGAGCCGTGGAGCCCTTGCCGACCCCGTAGTGCGTCTTGACCTGTGCGGCGCTCAGTCCGTACGGGTACACGGCGAACTCGTCGACGTTGCCCGTGAGGAACGACGCGGTCGGTGTGTTCGGCCAGTGCGCCAGGTTCCCGCCGCCGACCCGCCAGTACCCGGAGAAGGCCTGGCCGCTGGTCACGCCGGCGAGCTGGGCGGCGAGCATGCCGTCGACGAAGAGCTTCATCCCCTCGGGGCTCACCGAGGCGACGACGTGGTGCCAGCGGCTGTCGTTGTACGCCGCCGACGTCGTGATCACCTTCGTTCCGCCGTTGTAGACGCCGAAGTTCAGCCGTCCGTCGTTAGTCAGGTAGACGTTGCGGTCGTAGTTCTTCGCGTAACCCGCTGCCGCGCTTTCATAATCGAGCAGCAGACCGCCCTTCGTGGTCGACGTCTGGAACCAGACCTCCGCGGAGTACGAGGTGGGCGCTGGAGCCTTCGTCGTGGTGTCGACCCGTCCGGTCGTCGTCCCGTCGAGCGCCGTCGCGCCCGTCACGCTCTTCGGGATGCCCGTCGACAGCGGCTTCGTGCCGGAACGGAAGATCGGGCTGTTCGTGCCGGCCACATCCTGCTCTGTCGTCCCCAACGGGTAGTACAGTACGGGCTCGTCGGCCTGCACCGCGTCAGAGTATGGCGGCGTGGATCCGGCGACCGTGACCGTCGCCGTGCTGCTGGAGACCGTGTGGCCGTCGCTGTCCGTGGCAGTGAACGTGTACTCCTGCTGCGAGCCGACGGGCGCCGTCGTGTCTTCGAACGTCACGGGGGGCCGGTTCCACCACGTGGCATCCTTCTTGGTGGTGAACAGCGGCGTGGTCGAGTTGCCGCGGCGCAGCTCGTACGTGAGGGTGAGGTCGTCACGGTCCCAGTTGGCGGGAATCGTGACCTTCACGCGTCCGGAGGTGAGAGACGTCGCGGTGGGCGTCCACTTGTCCCCTGACAGTCGCGGTCCGTCCTTCGGTCCGCCCGGAGGGGCGGTCGAGAACCGGACGAGCCCTTCGAACTGCCCGTTGTTGACGGAGCGGAATTCACCACCGATCGAGATCATGTCACCCGTCCCTGTGATGGACAGGCCGGCCTGGCCCAGACCGGTCGTCACTCCGACGCCCCAATCCGGGGTCCAGTTGTAGGCAGACGGGGCAGGCGTGCCCACCCAGTTCTTCCGGATGTCGAGGCGCTCCTGCGAGCCCAGTACACCGCGGGCGTCCGCGGTGTACGCCTCGGAGTAGCGGTGGATGCGCGGACTCTGCTCGGGGTGGAGGCCCGCGGTGTCGCAGGCGTGCGTGTGGCTCGTCGTGTAGACGACCTTGCCGGTGGAGTAGACGCCGTAGTGGTCGCCGAGGCAGTCGGCGATCCAGCGGACCTTGCCGGTGCCCGGCTCGGCAGCGAACGTGCCCTCCAAGCTGGCCGTCGCGACATCGGCGATACCCCAGGCGGTGCCGTACACCCCCGTGGCGTCGACGGCGAGACCGAACGTCCCGGCCCGGCCGGCGTACGTGCCGGAGCCGGCGCCGTTCTTGATGGTCTTCACCAGTTCCCACTCCGTGTTCAGCGCTCCGGTGGTCTTGTCCACGGAGGCGCTGCCGCGCATCTCGGTGTTGCCGTTGACCTGGGAGAAGCGTCCGCCGACGATCGTGTCCGCGCCGGCCGGGTCCATGACCATGGCATCGACCTGGAGGTCGGTCTGCGGAGCCCAGGGTCGGAGGGCACCGTTGGTGGCGTCGAAGGCGGCCAGGTTCTTCCGGGGTGTGCCGTTGGCCTGGGTGAAGAGGCCGCCGGCATACACAGTCGTCCCCGACGTCGCCAGCGCGTAGACGCCGGATCCGCCGATGGAGGGCACGAATCCCGAGACGAGCTCGCCGGTCTTCGCGTCGATCGCGGCGATGTTCCAGCGATCCTTGCCGTTGACCTTGTTGAAGGAGCCGGCGATGTAGATGCGAGACCCGTCGGGCGAGGCGGCGACGGCCTTGATCACGCCGTTGACCTGTGGGGCGAACGGCAGCAGCGCTCCCGTGTCGATGTTGTAGGCGAGCACGTTCGAGCGCGCCGTCAGCGCCGTCCCCGGAGCGGCCTTCGGCTCGCGCGCGTTATCGAACCTGCCGACCGCGTACACGATCGAGCCGATCGTCGTCTGCGCCCAGACATACCCGTTGTCGATCTGCACGGTCGGGATCGGATCGGACGTGACCACGTTCTGATCCCGCTGCAACAGCGGAGGCAGGCCGCCCGGGGCTTCGGCGGCCGCCGCCACGGCAGCACCCCCACCGAGGGCGACCAGCCCCGCGGCGACCATCACCCCCGCGATCGCTCCGGCCACGCCCGTGCGCGCGCGCTTCCAGACAGCACTGTTCCCCATGTGTGTTCCCCAGTCTTCTGATGGCCGACCCCACGTCGGCACGACATCGCCGGACGACCGGCCGCGAGAGCTTCCCCCAGAGATGCTCGTATCGCAGTCGTCCGCCTCGGCGGACCCCCGTCGAAGGCATAAGAGCCTGCGACGGGTAACACAATACCATCGAAAGGCGCGGCACACACGCCGTATCTGCAGGGAAGCCCGGGGCCTCGGGCGCCGTCAGGGGGTGTGGGGTGGAACCGACCGTCCGGCGCGAGGGCCGCGGAGGCCGCGGAGCCGGGCGGCCAGGATCGTCGCGCGGGTGAGCTCCACCGCGAGCGCGGCGAGGATGACCAGTGCGGCGACCCAGTACAGCTCGATCACGTTCCCCACCTCGCCCGCGTCGGCGTAGGCGGTGGTACTCGACGGTGCGGCGGGGAGCGACGGGGCGACGCCCGCCTCCCGGTGCTCGTACGCGACGCCGAGCTGTCCGGCGATCGTCTCGAGGTTCCCGTCGTCGATGACGGAGAGTGCATCGGCACCCTGGTACTGGATGTACTCGGAGCCGTTCTGATCGAGGCCGCCCGTCGTCACGCGCATCGGACCGCCCTCGGCCGTCCCGTACCCGAAGACGGCTCCGGCGTCGGTGTAGCGCGCGCTGTCGGCGAAGGACTCCGGCGCGGAACCCGTCGTCTGCTCGCCGTCGCCGAAGTAGAAGACCATGCGCGAACGGTCCGGCGACGACTCCGCCGCGGCGGCGAGGGTCTCGCTCAACAGCGGTGCGGCCACGCCGATCGAGCTGCCGCGCGACTGGCTCGTGACCTCGGGGCGCAGCACGTCCAGCGATCCGAGGAGGGCGGTGGTGTCGGTGGTCAGCGGAATCCGCAGCTCGGCCGCCGCATCCGAGGTGACCAGGGCGAAACGGGCTCCGGGGTACTCCTCCACGAGGGCCCGCACGTCCGCGCGGACGCCATCGAGCCGGGGAGAGCCGTCGTCCCAGTCCTCGGCGACGATGCTCGCGGTGGTGTCGACGACCAGCACGATGTCGGTGTCGGTCGCCAGCGTCTGCGTGGAGCCTCCGGGGAGCCCCGGCCGCAGCAGCGTCACGGCGCAGGCGAGGACCATCACGAGCCGCAGGGCCCACAGCGACCGGTGCACGGCGAGAGCGCGTCGATCGGTCACGCCCTCGCCGCCGACCCGCGGGGCGCGGACGAGCATCCAGACGCCCACCGCGGCGACGCCGGCGCACAGCAGCAGGATGAGGAACACGGGGAGGACGGGCTGGAAGATCACAGGCGCACCCTCCACACCAGGACGACGAAGCCGAGCGCGAGGACCGAGAGAACGGCGATCCACAGGTTCGGGGTGTCCGTCCAGACCACCTGCGCCTCGCCGCGCAGCGCCGTGGCCTCCTGCTTCTGCACCTCGTCGATGATGTCGCCGACCGTGGTCGTGTCACGGAGTCCGTACGCGGCGCCTCCCGTGGCCTCGGCGGCGGCCGCGAGCTCGGCGCTGACGTCGGCGTCCTTGCCCTCGACCGGGTTGATCGCGAACACCCGCACGTCCTTCGAGGCCGCATACGCCGCGGCCTCGTCGAGCGTCACGATCGAGGCGCCGTTGATCTCGTTGTCCGTCGCGAAGATCACGGACCGCGACCGGTCGTCGTCCGGGTGGTCGAAGCCCATGGTGCACGCCGCGAGCCCGTCGCCGATGAGGGAGGCGCCGTCGCCGTTGAGGGTGCCGAGCCAGTGCTCCGGGATCTCGTCCACGTAGTCGAAGCTCGACATCATGCTCGCGAGGTGCTCGCGGATGAAGTCGTAGTCGTCGGTGAGGGGGAAGATCTGCACGGGCGAGCTGTTGAAGATCGTCAGGCCGATGCGCTCCCCCTCGAAGCCGTCGAGCAGCTCGTCGAACACGGAGAGCACCTCGACGTCGACCTCGGACATCGAGCCGGACACGTCCAGACACAGCATGATGTCGCGGCTGGTGTCGACCGGCTGCACGGTCTGGGCGGACATCGGGCGTGCGGCCACGACGCCGGCGGCCAGTGCGGCTCCCGCGCCGAGGGCGAGCAGGCCGGTCAGGGCGACGGCGCGACGGGACAGCGCCTGACGGAAGGACGGGAGCGCCCGCAGCCGCTCCGCCCTGGCCACGCGGGCCGTGTCCGCCGCGCGCCGGTCCCGATGGCGGCGCAGCCCCACCACGAGACCGATCACCACCGCGGCGACGACGACAGCCGCGGCGAGGACCAGCATCCAGACGTTCGCTAGTGCCATGCGCGCACCACCGTCCTGGCGGCTTCGGCTCCGGCGACCGGGTCGATCGCGGGCCCCTGCCGGAAGATGCTCGGATAGTAGTGACGACCCATCGCGTCGATGAGCGCCGGGTGGACGCCGCGGGACACGAGGTCGTCGAGGGCGAGCACCGGTGCCTCCAGACCGCTGTACTCGTTGACGAACGTGCGTACGACGCGGCTCAGCTCCAGGTTCGCCTGCCGTGCGGAGAGTCGGCGGTCCCGGTAGTCGTGCTCGACGCGGTCGATGCGGTCGAGGTACTCCGAGCGCAGAGCGGACAGCACATCGAGCGTGGACGGCTGCCCGGCATCCGCGGCCCCTCCGGAGGCGGCGGTGCGGGGGCGGGTGAGCCGGAACAGCAGCCAGGCGCCCACGATCAGCAGCGCCAGGACGCCGAGAGCGAGCAGCATCCATCCCCACCCATACTGCGCCGGGGGGTAGAGCTCGTCAGAACCGGGCATCGGACCTCCGGTTCAACAGGTGCAGCAGCTGCGGAACGGCGTGGTCCTGACCGTCGAGCGCGGCGTGGCTGATCTCCATCCGTGTGAGCAGGTCGGCGAGCCGGGCGGCATCCGCCGCCCGCTGCGCGCTGAGCTCGTTCACGATCGTGCGGTCGCCCTGGATGAAATCGGGAACCTCCCAGAGGCTGTCGACGTCGGCGCGCAGCCGCGCGGACCGGTGATCGAGCACCGGTTCGGCGTCGCGCAGGGTGATCCAGAGCACGTCGTGCTGCACGCGCAGTCGGCGCAGCAGCCGCTCGGTCTCCGTCGTCACCGGGGCCTCGTCGGTGACGACGACGACGATCATGCGCCGCGCGATTGTCCGCGTGACGAAGGAGAGCAGGGCGTCGCGATCGCTGGGGGCGGCCGCGTCGTCGACCGCGCGGTCGATCGTCCGCAGCGCGTGTTCCAGGGCGCCTTCGCTGCGCCCCGGTGCCAGGCGACGGACGCGCGAGGAATCGCCGTAGACGACGGTGAAGTCGTCGCCGTGCCGGAGCGTCAGCACGCCGAGCGCTCCGGTCGCCAGGATCGCCAGGTCCTTCTTCGAGCGCTCGTCCGCGGCGAGAGCGGTCATGGAGCGACCCGTGTCGACGACGAACATCACGGTGTGCATGCGCGTGGCCCGTGACCGCTTGACCAACGGCGTGCCGAGGCGGGCGGTCGCGCGCCAGTCGATGTCACGCACCTGGTCGCCGTACTCGTACTTGCGCAGGTCCTCGAAGTCGAGGCTCCGCCCGTGCAGCAGCGACGCATAGGCGCCGTCGAGCGCGTGCAGCGACTTGCGGTTCGAGTGGATGAAGAGCGTGCTCTTCACCTGCGTGATGAGGCTGGGCATCTGGCGCGGGGTCCCTGAACGTGTCGACGGGTCAGGGCGTGGGCACGGCGGCGAAGATCTGGTCGATGATCTCCTCGCTGCGGATGCCCTCGGCGTCGGCCTCGAACGTCTGCAGTACGCGGTGGCGCAGCACGAGGTGGCGCAGGGCGCGGATGTCCTCGGGAAGGACGTGGGTCCGGCCGCTGAGGAGGGCGAGAGCGCGGGAGGCCTGGAGGAACGCGATGCTCGCCCGCGGGCTCGCGCCGTACTTGATGAAGCGCGCACGCTCCTCCCCGATGTACGGCGCGGGATTCCGGGTCACGTACGCGATCGACACGATGTAGTTGCGGATCGCGGGGTCGACGTAGACGCGGCTCGCGACGTCCTGCAGCAGGTGCACGTCGTCCAGCGTGACGGCGCTGTGCACGTGCCGGTCGGGGTCGAGCACGCCCGAGTCGATGCGGCTGAGGATCTCGAATTCCTCCGCGGGGCTCGGGTACTCCACGATCTCCTTGAGGAGGAACCGGTCCATCTGCGCCTCGGGCAGCTCGTACGTGCCCTCCTGCTCGATGGGGTTCTGCGTCGCGATCACGAGGAACGGCTTCGGCAGCGGGTGGATCTCGCCGCCGATGGTGGTCTGGTGCTCCTGCATCGCCTCGAGCATGGCGCTCTGGGTCTTGGCGCTGGAGCGGTTGATCTCGTCGAGCAGCACGAAGTTCGCGTGCACGGGGCCGAGCACCGTCCGGAAGCTGCCCGTCGCGGCGTCGTAGATCTGGTTGCCCGTGATGTCGCTCGGCAGGAGGTCGGGCGTGCACTGGATGCGCTTGAACTTCGCCTTCACGGTGTCGGCGAGCGTGCTGGCGGCGGTGGTCTTGGCGAGGCCGGGCACGCTCTCCAGGAGGATGTGGCCGCCGGCGATGAGCGCCACGAGCAGGCTGGTGCGCAGGCGCTCCTGGCCCACCATCTTCGCGGAGTACGCGTCGGAGATCGTCTGCAGCACGGCACCGGCGCGCGCCATCTCGGCGTCGCTCGGAGCCGCGGAAGCAGCGGCGGGTGCCGGGGCAGCGGTCGGCGCGGCGGACGCGGGGGGCGGCGGGGGCGCGGAGATCGTCGGCGGGGTCGGCGCGTCGGCGTCGGTCATCGGTCTTCGTCTCCCTCGGTCACACGCGGGCCCGCACGGCGCGCCCCTCCGCCGACCAGCGTAATCGCAACCTGCGCGGAGGTCGCCGCTAAGCGGCCGGATGAATCTGCTCCAACGCCTCCATTGACATGCAACGTTTTACCCGCTGATACTTGGCTCGTTCGATACCGACCCGACTATGCGAGAGGAGGAGCTATGTCGTTCACAGTTCGGGCAACCAAGGAACGTGACATCAGCTGGGGTGTTCTCTGAGAACGCGCACGCCACCCCGTATCGCTCGGCCTCCTCGGTCGAGCGATACGGGGCCGGAAGGAACTTCATGCGACCGCAGATCAAAAGAGCGCTACCCATCTATTGGCTCACTGACGATGTCGTCCGCATCGGCGCGCAGCAGGGGATCACGAAGGAGCTCACCGACCCGCAGGGCCAATTGCGCGTCCTGTTACCGCTGCTCGACGGCAGGCGTGAGTACGGCGACGTCCTTCGAGAGGCGTGCCAAGCCCTCGGCGACCTGTCTGAAGACGACGTGCGCGAGGGGATCCAGTATCTCGACGCAAGCGGCCTCATCGAGGACGCGTGCTCTTACGACAGCCTGCCCGTTCGGCTGGAGGCCAATCAGACGTTCTTTGTGGCCGCCGCCGAGAATACGCAGGCAGCGGCGAATCGTGCCCAGCACGTTCTCCGCGAGTCTCATGTCGTTCTGCTCGGGCTCGGAGGGGGCGGAAGCGCAAGCCTCCCGCAGCTTCTGGCGTGCGGCCTCCGTAAGCTCACCATCCTGGACTACGACGTCGTAGATGAGAGCAACCTCAACCGGCAGACTCTGTTCCGGACGAGTGATATCGGGCGGAAGAAGACCGACGTAAGCGCAGAGTATTGTCGAGCGTTCGCTCCGGACGTCGATGTCGAGGTGTTCGATCTGAAGGTCGCCTCGGTGGACGACATCGTTCGGGTCGCGCGGGGAGCCGACGTCATCATCTGCGCCATCGATGAGCCTCGGTTCATTGCCCAACGCCGTGCGAACGCCGCGGCGGTGCGACTCGGAATCCCCGTCGTCATCATGCTCACTCAGCACACCAGCGGCCGCTTCTTCTCGGTGGTTCCGCGAGAGTCCGGCTGCCTCGATTGCTTGCACATCTTCGACGAACTCAACACGGATGGCTTCCTGCGGCAGTTCCATGCACTGATGTCGCCGGCGAGAGACGCGGCGACCGCGGCGATTGCGCCGCACATTCAGAGGCTCACGTCCTTCGGCGTGGACGAGGCGATGCGCCTGATCACCGGATACGCGGCCCCTTTGGATCTCGGCCGACAGGTCGAGGTGAACTACATCTCAGGAGCGCTCCGCATCATCATGAACTGGGATCGACACCCGGGCTGCCCGACGTGCGGATCGGGCGACTCCCAGTTCGACTACATCTTCGATGCCGACCCGCTGTGAATCCGCCTCGGCTGGGTCTCTGGCGCGTCCGCGACTATCGGGCGTGGTTCGCCGGTGACACGCTCACCCAAGTCGGCCTGAGCATCGGGGCCTTCGCTTTCACTCTTCTCGGCTACTACGTCACATCCGACGCCTTTCTCGCAGGGCTGATCGGCACTGTCTCGGCCGTCGCGCGGGCGGTGTCGACCCTTCCTGGTGGCGTTCTCGCCGACAGGTTCGACGCCCGAAGGCTGATGATCTGGTCGGGTGCGTCCGCGTTCGCAATCTACGCAGGGCTGTCGGCGATGTACGTCACGGGCACGCTGACGACAGCTGCGCTCATCGTGATCGCGGCAGGAGAGGGGCTCGTCGTGGGGCTCTTCTTCACGGTCACCGACGTCGCGCTCCCGCGCATCGTCGGGAAGCGATTCCTGGCCGAGGCATCCGCAGCCAACCAGTCTCGCGACGCAGCCATCCGGCTTGCGGCGGCACCGGTATCGGGGCTGCTCTTCGGTGTGCACCCTTCGTTGCCGCTGATCGTCTCGGCGGTCGCTCGGCTCGGAGAAGTCGGATCCGCCCTCGCGATACGCAAGGACCTCAGCCCCGAGGGCCTCGGTGACGAAGCGGGGGTGCGATCGCTCGCCGCAGGTCGTCGTTGGCTGGCGGTGTGGCGTCAACCGCGAACCCTCATCGGTCTGATCGTGCTGGTCAACTTCTGCCTGGGTGCCTGTGGAATGACCATCGTGCTCAGCCAGCAACAGACAGGCACCCCCGCGTGGCAGATCGGAACCATCCAGACCATGCAGGGCGCAGGCGTGCTCGCAGGTGGAGCCGTCGCGGGATGGATACTCCGCCGATACAGCGGGCGCGCGATCGTGCGCCTATCGATCTGCATGATCACTCTGGCGTTCACCGCTCTTCTCGTTACGCAGAGCGTTCCCGCTGTGGCGGTCATCGGCTTCGTCGCCTCGATGCCGCTGATACCTCTCAACGCCGTGCAGGGGTCGTACCTCGCGTTGATCATCCCCGACCAGATCCGCGGTCGCGTGCTGTCGCTTTCGTCCTTGCTCGGAGCGCTCGCCGGCGGTGCCGCGCCTCTGCTGGCCGGAGCGCTTCTGGAGTACGCCGGTTACTACCTTGCGGTCGGGGTGCCTCTCGCCATCCTCGCGGGGACGGCGGTGGCCGCTGCGCTCTCCAGGGCGGTCGGAGCTATTCCCCGGAGGAGCGAGTTCGACCAGGTCGAACCGCTTCCCCTGTCCGCGGGTGCCATCGCAGACGCGTGATGAGCACGCCGAGCAGGCACAGCGCGCCCCCCACGAACATGAGAGGGGTGGGCACCTCCCCGAGGATCAGCCACGACAGCAGGATCGTGAGGGCCGGGACCACGTACGTCGTCGCGGAGGTCTTCCCCGCGGTGCTGCGCTGCAGCACGTACGCCCAGGTGGTGAAGGCGATCGCGGTGGGGAAGATCCCGAGGTAGACCACCCACAGCGTCGCGTCGAGGGGCGCCGTCTGCACGTCGGCGATCAACGCGCCGAGCCAGGGAAGCAGGGCGATCGTGCCGGCGGCCGCCCCGAGCCAGGTCAGCGTGGTGGCGTCGGCCCCCGAGGTGAGCAGGTGTTTCTGCAGCAGGGTGCACCCCGCGTACATGACCGCGGCGAGAAGGGCCAGCGGGAGGCCCGTGAGGTCGGGGCCGGTGCTGCTGGTGGAGTTCATGCCGATGAGGACCACCCCGAGGAAGGCGATGGGGGCGCCGATCACCAGGGGGCGGGGGAATCCCTCCCGGAGGAAGAGACCGCTGAAGACGACGACCATGAGCGGCGCCAGGTTCACGACCATCGCGGCGGTCCCGGCGTCGAGGGTGCGTTCGGCGCTGTTGAGGGCCAGGTTGTAGATGCAGAACCATCCGACGCCCCACACGGCGATCAGCAGCCAGTGGCGGCGCTCCGGGAGCCTGATGCCGTGCCGCAGCGCGATGATCGTCAGCACGAGGGTGCCCACGGCCATGCGCAGCAGCGCCAAGGCCCCGGGGTCGTAGTGCGGCCCCGCGCCACGGATCCCGATGAAAGCAGACGCCCAGAGTACGACGGTCACGCCGGCTGCGAGCAGCACGAGGGCGCCGCGCGATCGCGCCGGCGAGCCCTGTGGGTCGAGCCGCTCTGACGCCCTGATGTCCTGTCGCACCGTTCGATCCTGGCACCGGCCGCCGACATCGGCGATGCGGGGAAGCGACAGCCGTCGTCGCATTCCCGCCAGCGTCGCCGCGGGGCACTGCTAACGTCGAAGAGCAGCCACTGTCCGGGCGGGTCGAGCGTTCCGCTCCCACCGGGGAAGAACTGTCCTCCTCTCCCGGATACGGCTGCGCCCGATACATGACGGAAGAGTTTGAGGACGATACGTGACGAACAGTGAACGAGTAGCGATCATCGGCGCCGGCCCCTCGGGGATGGCGCAGCTGCGGGCCTTCGAGTCCGCAGCCCGTGCGGGGGCGGAGATCCCCGAACTGGTCTGCTTCGAGAAGCAGGCCGACTGGGGTGGCCAGTGGAACTACACCTGGCGCACCGGGCTGGACGAGTACGGCGAGCCCGTGCACTCCAGCATGTACCGCAACCTGTGGTCGAACGGGCCGAAGGAGGCGCTGGAGTTCGCCGACTACACCTTCGACGAGCACTTCGGACGGCCGATCTCGTCGTACCCGCCGCGTCCGGTGCTGTGGGACTACATCGCCGGGCGTCTCGCGAAGACGCAGGTGCGCGACCTCATCCGCTTCGAGACGGCGGTGCGCTGGGTGGAGTTCGACGAGGAGCGTGAGGTGTTCCGCCTCACCAGCGAGCACCTGCCGACCGGGCGCACGACCACGGAGGAGTTCGACCGCGTGGTCGTGGCCAGCGGACACTTCTCCTTCCCGAACGTGCCGCACTTCGACGGCATCGAGACCTTCCCCGGATCCGTCGCCCACGCGCACGACTTCCGGGGCGCGGAGGCCCTCGCCGGGCGGGACGTGCTCGTGATCGGGTCGAGCTACTCGGCGGAGGACATCGGCAGCCAGGCCTTCAAGATGGGTGCCCGTTCGGTCACCGCGAGCTACCGGACCGCGCCGATGGGCTACGACTGGCCGGAGGGCTTCGAGGAGCGTCCGTGCGTCGAGCGCTTCGAGGGCCGCATCGTGCACTTCGCCGACGGCACCTCGAAGGAGGTCGACGCGGTCATCCTCTGCACCGGCTACCTGCACAAGTACCCGTTCCTGCCCGCTAAGCTCGCCCTGTCCTCGCCGAACAACGTCTACCCCGACGGGCTGTACCGGGGCGTGCTCTGGCAGGGCAACCCGCGCCTGGCCTACCTCGGCGCGCAGGACCAGTGGTTCACGTTCAACATGTTCGACGCGCAGGCCTGGTCCGTGCGCGACGTCATCCTCGGCCGGATCGCCCTCCCCGACGAGGCCGAGCGTGCCGCGTCCATCGCCGCGTGGCGGAAGCGGTTCGCGGAGATCGACTCGGCGGCGACGGAGATCCGCTTCCAGGCCGACTACATCCGCGACCTGCTGGAGTGCACTGACTATCCGGCGTTCGACCTCGATCGCGTCGTGGAGATCTTCCTCGCCTGGAAGAACGACAAGAAGGCCGACATCATGGGCTACCGCGACCGCGTGTACCCCTCGGTCATGACCGGGACGCTCGCCGCCGCGCACCACACGCCGTGGCTGCACGAGCTCGACGACTCCCTCGAGCGCTACCTCGAGGCCGACGCGCTCCTCGTCTGATCGCCGACCCACCCCCTTCCGGCCGTCCCACCCCTTTTCGTACGTTCGCAAGGGGGTGGGGCGCACGGGAAGGGGTGGGTCACGGCCGGGCCCGACGCCGCCCGACCCCCACGACGAGCGCGGCGGTGGCGAGGATGATCGCGGCGATGAGGAGCACCCAGAGTGCGACACCGCCGTAGCCGCCGTTCAGCGCGGGATCGAGGAAGGGGTACGGGTACCACCAGGCGTTGCCGGTCGCGGGAGCGACGACGAGGTTCGCGCGGAGCAGCGTGTAGACGACCCACACGATCGGGAAGATCGCGGCGATCCCCACGGTGCCCCATCCGAGTGCCCGACGACGCGGCGCGAACAGCACGTCGGCGAGCAGGACGAGCGGGATGACGACGTGCAGCACCTCGTTCGACCAGGCGACCGTGGCTCCCTGCGGCAGGGCGATCCCCCGGAGCAGCGTGTTGTAGACGATGCCCGTGACGATCATGTAGGTGCTCGCGCACACGAGCAGCGTCGCCAGCCACCGCGGCTCGACTCTCGCGTCGCGATGCGTCAGCCCCCAGATCCCGCCGACGGCCAGCACGACCGCGGCCAGGACGTTGGAGAGGATCGTGAAGAAGCTGAAGAAGTTCACGACGACGGTGGGCAAATGCGCGCCCCACGCGGTGTCTGCGGCGAGGGCGATCTCCAGGGTGCGCACGAGCTGCGCGACGATCGCCGCCGCCGCGAGCGCCGCCGCCGCGAGTCGGATGTAGGGCCACCACCGCGTCATCGCCACCTCCGTCGCCACTGTAGCGGGCACGAAACCGCGCCCTCCCGGCGCGGTGCGGGACCGAGAACGCGCCTCCGCCCGGGTGTGCGATCGAAATCGTGCCTCCGGCGACCCCGGGAGGAGCGTATTCCGTCCCGTATCGCGCTTCCCCGGCGGACAAGCTTCGGCAATGATGGTCGAGATGGCGTCACGAAGGCCACGGACCCGCCGGAGGTAGTCATGTCGTACGACATCGAAGTGTATGGAAAGCTCCGGCTCGCACCGTCCGAGGTACAGACCGGGACGGGTTCAGTCACAGCGAGCGCGATCGCTGGCGCGCAGTCGTCGTCGAAGGCTCTGCGCAGCCCCATATCGGACATGCGCTGCGTTTCGCGGATGATCTGGCCGGGGTGGTGGGAGGGGTCGTGCACGACCCACAGGTCGTCGTGAGGAGACGTCCGACCCTCGATACGTGTCACGGAGGACCGGGCCCAGCCGCGAGAAGTTCCTGCACCTCGAGTGGTTCCGGCGCTTCGACGAGGAAAGCCCTTCGTGTGCCCAGATGTATCTCGAGTCGGCGAAGGAGCATCTTCCGGCCGCACTGCCCACCGTGTTCGGGGTCAGCGAGCCACTACGAGGAAAGCTCGCCGAGGACGGGGTGGAAGGGGCCGACCGCATCTACCGCGAAGATGGTGACCGCAGCAGACTGGTCCTCCGAGGGCGGAAGCCGCTCATCTCGGGATTTGTCAGTGGGTGGTCCGATCAGTCCATCGCTGAACAGCAGCGCGTCCGGCTCGTCTTCGACGCGTCGCGCTCTCCAAGCCTCGGTTCGTCAGCGCCTTCGAGAGCTTCTTCGTCGATCTCGCACAGCGTTCGAGCAGCTTCTTCTCATTCGCCGAGGTCACGCAGTCCCGCTTCTCCCCGACGATGGCGCTGCCGCAACGGGGTGAGTGGCCAGGCCTGCCGCAGAGCCCTCCGTGGCTGAGCTGGTTCTCCACGGAGTACGCCGACCTCGTCCGCCCGCATCTGACCGCGGGTGCGCATCGCGAGCTGAGTGGCGGCATGCTCTATCGCTCGAACATGCCTGCGACGAGCGTCAGCGCTTCATGGACGGAGCCGGGGGCCTGGGGCCCCTCCGAGTTCGTTCCTGTTCAGGCGGATCCTGACAATCACCGCAAATCGACGGCTCGCGCGAGCGAGATGCCAGTCGCGCTCTTGTCATCGGACTACTTCGTCAAGGTCCGGTGACTGCGACTACTCGCACGATAGCGTCGGTGGGGCCGCTCGGAGGTCAAGCTTCCTGGCCAGTGCGAGGGGAGAAGACAGGTGTCATACGGATCGGCGTGCGTCTATCACGTTCGCGTGCCGTACGACGTGAAGTCCGTGGGCGACGAGTTCCGTGCCGAGCCCAACGATCACCATCTTGGCGCGGCGAAGGAGTATGCGGAGGATCTCGCCACAGCGGTCGGCGGGCAGGTGGTCGATCCTCAGGTGGTCTCCTCACCTGAGGACGAGGAAGCCGACCGTTCACAGCGGACGGCGGAGAAGCTCTACGTTCACCTCCGGTGGTTCCGAAGGTTTGGCGAACTCGCGGACGCCACTGCGCTTGCCGAACGGTACCTCCAAGCGGTCCGGGAGAGCTTCCCGCTCGCTGTGCCTGTTCGCTTCGGGTCGCCGACAGCCTTGCCATGACGAGCAAGGACTTCCTCTCGGCGAGCATCTCTCCATGGACCGCGATCGGTGGCGACTATCAGACGATCTCGATCGATTTCGAGCTCGACCACTTGGTGGAGTCGGACGCGTTAGGCGCAGTCGAGGGGTTCCTCGTGGATGTGGCACGTCGCGTCGGCAGCTTCTTCGCCTTCGCCGAGCTCAACGACACTCGGTTCGCGACGGCGCGTCCGCGCGGTTTCGACGGAGCGTGGGGAGGGCTGCCGGTCGACCCTCAGTGGGCCACCTGGTACGACGCGGAGTACTCCGCGCTGGTCCGGCCCCGTCTCCGAGGTGGCGAGATCCAGGAGTTCCCGGAGGGGCTCATGCACCGATGGTCCACCACACCGGCAAGGGCAGACACGATACGCCGGGGGCTCAGCACCACGTGGCCGCCACCCGATCTCGTGGGCTCGGTCCACACCACACCAGGCGGTCCCCGTGGGATCGCACAGGCGAAGGTCGTGCCGGAATCGCTACGAGTCCCTTCCTCGTGAACGGGGGGCCGGTCCCCGGTGAGCCTTCGTCGACGAACGCGCGCCACCGCCCGATACGGGATCGAAACCGCGCCTCCAGGGCCTCGGGCCGGTGTGTATTCCGTCCCGTATCGCGCTTCCGAAGGCTGTCGGAGGCCTGCCGATAGGATGGGAGAGCCCGATCGGGCCAGCTCATCCGCCGGTGGAATCCCGGCGAGAGGCATCATCCAGGGGGTTACCCATGCCAGGAATCGTGATCGTCGGCGTGCAGTGGGGCGACGAAGGAAAGGGCAAGGCCACCGATCTGCTCGGTGAGCGCACCGACTGGGTGGTGAAGTTCAACGGCGGCAACAACGCCGGGCACACCGTCGTCGTCGGCGACGAGAAGTACGCCCTGCACCTGCTGCCCTCCGGCATCCTGTCGCCCGGCGTGAACCCGGTCATCGGCAACGGCGTGGTCATCGACCTCGAAGTCCTCTTCTCCGAGCTGGAGGCCCTGTCCGCCCGCGGCATCGACGTCTCGCGGCTCAAGGTCAGCGCCAACGCGCACATCATCACCCAGTACCACCGCACGCTCGACAAGGTCACCGAGCGCTTCCTCGGCAAGCGCAACATCGGCACGACCGGCCGCGGCATCGGTCCGGCCTACGCCGACAAGATCAACCGCGTCGGCATCCGCGTTCAGGACCTCTTCGACGAGAACATCCTGCGCCAGAAGGTCGAGGGCGCCCTCGACCAGAAGAACCACCTCCTGGTGAAGGTCTTCAACCGCCGCGCCGTCACCTGCGACGAGATCGTCGACGACCTGCTCTCCTACGCCGAGCGTCTGCGTCCGATGGTCGCCGACACCGGCTACCTCATCGACCAGGCCCTGAGCCGCGGCGAGGTCGTCGTGTTCGAGGGTGGCCAGGCCACGATGCTCGACATCGACCACGGCACCTACCCGTTCGTCACGTCGTCCTCGGCCACGGCCGGCGGCGCCTCGACCGGGTCCGGGGTCGGCCCCGGCGCACTCGACCGCATCGTCGGCATCGTCAAGGCCTACACGACCCGCGTCGGCTCCGGCCCGTTCCCGACCGAGCTGTTCGACGAGCAGGGCGACTGGCTGCGCAAGCAGGGCTTCGAGTTCGGCACCACGACCGGGCGCCCGCGCCGCGTCGGCTGGTACGACGCACCCATCACCCGCTACGCCACGCGCATCAACGGCATCACCGACCTCGTGCTGACCAAGCTCGACATCCTCACCGGGCTCGAGAAGATCCCGGTGTGCGTGGCCTACGACGTCGACGGGGAGCGCTTCGACGAGGTGCCGGTGAACCAGACCGACTTCCACCACGCGAAGCCGATCCTGGAGTACTTCCCCGGGTGGAGCGAGGACATCTCGACCGCGCGCACCTTCGAGGATCTTCCGCAGACGGCGCAGGACTACGTGCTCGCGCTGGAGGAGATGAGCAACACCCGTATCTCGGTGATCGGCGTCGGCCCGGAGCGCGATCAGGTGATCGTGCGCCACGACCTGCTCGACTGATCGGCATGACACGGTTCTGGCTCGGGGGCTACGGCCCGGCGATGGAAGGCTCCGCCGAGGGGATCGGCGTGCTGGCCGGTGACGAGGGCCGTGAGGCCACGACGCTCGCCTACCGCGGACCCGTGACGCAGACGCCGTCGCCGTCGTGGTTGGCGGCGCATCCGTCCCTCGACGTCGTGTACGCGGCGCTGGAGGGCGATGCAGCCGTGCAGGCGTTCGTGCGCACGGGCGAGATGGCGCTGTCCCCGCTGGGCGATCCGGTGCCGACGGGGGACGGCGTCTGCCATCTCGCGGTGTCGCCGAACGGCCAGACGCTCGTCGCCAGCTGTTACGGCGACGGGCGGGTCGTCCGCTTCGGGCTCGCCGCCGATGGCCAGCTTGTCCCGGCGAAGGAGGATGCAGCCGCGGCCCTGCGTGCCGCCCTGTTCGGCGACGGCGACCCGGATGCGGCTCCCGTCACTCCCGCCGGTGATGGTATCGCCGCGGTCGATCCGTACGGCGCCGCGGACCGCGCATCCCACGCGCACGCCGCCGCCTTCCTCCCGGACGGCCGCGTGGTGACGACCGATCTCGGGTTCGATCTCGTCCGGTTCTGGCGCCTGCAGGGTGGTGGGCTCGCCCTCGATCATGAGGTCGTGCTCCCGCGCGGCACCGGCCCGCGGCACATGGTCATGCATCCGAGTGGCCACCTGCACATCGTCACGGAGTACTCGTGCGAGGTCTTCACGCTCGCAGCGGCCGCCGACGGCACCTGGAGCGTCGTCTCCTCGGCTCCGGCGAGCCCCATCGCACAGGTCGGCGTGGACTTCCCCGCCGAGCTCGCCCGCACCAAGGACGGTCAGTTCCTCTACACCGCTCTGCGCGGCAGCAACACCATCGCGGCGCTGCGGGTGCGTGGCAGCGGCGAGGCTCTGGAGCCGGTCGCGCTCGCCGATTCCGGTGTCGACTGGCCGCGGCATCACCTCGTCTACCAGGGCAAGCTCCTCGTCGCCGGGCAACGTTCCGACACCGTGACGCTGCTCGACCTCGATGACCGCACGGGAGCCCCGCTCGGAGTTCGGCACGAGGCGCAGGCTCCCGCACCGACGAGCATCCTCCCGCTCCGCTGAGCCTGTGCGGGGCTCCGCGTACCCCGGGCTTGACCTCAACCATTCTTGGTGTGGAGCTGGCACTGGGTCTTCCTCGGGGTTGTGGTCCTCGTCGTGCTCGCACTGTGCGCTCGCCCTCGCCGTCGCGGGCTCGCTCTTCGTCGCCCTCGGGGCTGCGGCAGGGGTGGATCCGTTCGCCGGGGTGTTCGCCCTCGCCGCCGTGGTCGGGGCGGGAGCGGCCGTCCTCGCTCCGCGGACGAGGGGTGTCGACCCGGCCGCCGCGGGGTGATTTGCGCCCCGCGTGGCCCGCCCTCTAGCCTGATGAACGGTGTTCAGGTGAACACCGTTCAGGAAGGATGGACCGATGACCCCCACGACCCGCGACACCTCGGCGACCTTCGGCCGCGTCGCCGTCTTCGCCGCGCTCATCATCGTGCTCGGCACGGTCGTCGTCCCGCTGCCCGGCGGGGTGCCCATCACCGGACAGACACTCGCCGTCATGCTGGCGGGTCTCGTCCTCGGACCGCGTGTCGCGCCGTGGTCGGTCGCACTCGTCCTCGTGCTCGCGGCGATCGGCCTCCCGGTGCTCGCGGGCGGGCGCGGCGGACTCGGGGTCTTCGTCGGCCCCACGGCGGGATATCTGCTCGGGTGGGTCGCCGGTGTCGTCGTCATCGGACTCCTGATGCGCACCGGCCGCCCGACCTGGTGGCGCGCCGCGATCGCGGCATTCGTCGGCGGCGTCCTCGTCGTCTACGCCTTCGGCATCCCCGTGCAGGCCCTCGTCACCGGCGTCCCGCTCGACCTCACGGCCCTCTCGACCCTGGTCTTCCTTCCCGGCGACCTCATCAAGGTGACCGGGGCCACCCTCATCGTCGTGGCCCTCCGTCGCGCCTATCCCCGGGCCTTCGCCGACACCCGCCGCGTCCCCTCCGTCGTCGCCTGACTCTCGGACCGTCCTTTCCGGTCCCGTCGACTCCGTCCGTCCCGTCGACTCCGTCCGGTTCCGTCGGTCCCGCGGTCCCGTTCCGTATGCACGACCGTGGCACGTCTGCCGGCGGATCGCCCCGTCCGGATCGTGCGACCGTCCCCACGTCGTGCATTCGGAACCTCGGACCCGGCTCGCTGACCCGGACCCGGACCCGTACCCCGCCGAGACGAGTCCGTGACCTGGTCCGGATGCACGACCAGGTCACGTCTGCCGGCGGATCGGTCCCGTCCGAGCCGTGCAGCCGCACTCGGGTCGTGCACCCGGAACGTCGTCGGAAGGAACGTCGTGCATCCCGGGACGGGAACCCCCCGGGGAAGACGGGCATATCGGCCGACGGGAACAACTCACCCGTGACTCGACGTTCCTCATGAGCGAGACTGGGCCACGGGCCGCCGCGGCCACGAGAGGGGCGAGCATGACTGCTGCCGACAAGACCGACGAATACGACCTCATCGTGCTGGGCGGTGGTCCGGTCGGGGAGAACGTGGCGGACCGTGCCGTGCAGGGCGGTCTCACCGCGATCATCGTGGAGAGCGAGCTCGTCGGCGGGGAGTGCTCCTACTGGGCGTGCATGCCGTCGAAGGCGCTGCTCCGCTCGGCCCAGGCGCTCCGTGCCGCGCAGCACGTCGCGGGCGCCGCGCAGGCCGTGACCGGGGCCCTCGATGTGCGCGCCGTGTTCGAGCGCCGCGACTCCTTCACGAGCAACTGGTCCGACGACGGACAGGTGAAGTGGCTCGAGTCCGCCCACATCGACCTCGCCCGAGGCCACGGCCGGCTGACCGGGGAGCGCGAGGTGACCGTGACCGACCAGGACGGCGGCACCCGCGTGCTGCGCGCCCGTCACGCGGTCGCCATCAGCACCGGCTCGGACGTGGTCATCCCGCCGATCGAGGGTCTGCGGGAGGCTTCGCCGTGGACGAGTCGCGAGGCGACCAGTGTCGAGGAGCTGCCCGAGAGCCTCGCGGTGATCGGCGGTGGCGTGGTCGCGGTCGAGATGGCCACCGCGTACGCCGCGCTCGGCTCGTCGGTGACGCTCCTCGCGCGCAGCGGGCTGCTGGGCGGGATGGAGCCCTTCGCCGGGGAGCGGGTGGCCGACGGCCTGCGTGAGCTCGGCGTCGACGTCCGCACCGACACCGGCACGACCGCGGTGCACCGCGACGGCGACCGGGTGACGATCACGCTCGACGGCGGGGAGACCGTGGCCGCCGCCGAGGTGCTCGTGGCGACCGGACGCTCCCCGCGCAGCGCCGACATCGGCCTCGACGTGGTCGGTCTCGAGCCGGGCCGCTGGATCGAGACCGACGACACCCTCCGCGTCCCCGGACACGACTGGCTCTACGCCGTGGGCGACGTCAACGGCCGCGTGCTGCTGACCCACCAGGGCAAGTACCAAGCGCGCGCGGCGGGCGACGTCATCGCCGCCCGCGCGAAGGGCGACGCCGTCGACGACGCCCCCTGGGGGCGTCACGCCGCCACGGCCGATCATGCCGCGGTGCCCCAGGTCACCTTCTCGATCCCGGAGGTCGGATCGGTCGGACTCACCGAGGCGGCGGCGCGCGAGGCCGGCACCGCCGTCCGGGCCGTCGACTACGACCTCGGCTGGGTGGCGGGCGCGAGCCTGTACGAGGACGGCTTCGCCGGGCAGGCGCGCCTGGTCGTCGACACCGACCGCGACGTCGTGATCGGGGCGACCTTCGTCGGCCCGGAGGTCGCCGAGCTCGTCCACGCCGCGACCATCGCGATCGTCGGGGAGGTCCCGATCGCCCGACTCTGGCACGCGGTGCCCTCCTACCCCACGATCAGCGAGATCTGGCTGCGGCTGCTGGAGGGCTACGGCCGCGACACGGCCTGATCCGGGCAATCCGATTCCGGACGCGTGACGAACAGAACGCGCAGTATGTCCCAGATTGACGACCCCGCGCGCAACCCGGTGCCGGATGTCGCACCCGTCTTATACGCTCGAACCCACATCCGAGGAGGCAGGACCATGAAGGCTGTACTCGCAGGAAACGTCATCGCCGAGGCCGACCAGGACGACCTCATCCGCATCGAGGGGAACTGGTACTTCCCGCCGGCATCCGTCGCGCCGGACGCCCTCGTCGAGAGCCCCACCCCGTACACGTGTCCGTGGAAGGGCGAGTGCCAGTACTACTCCGTCCAGGTCGACGGAGAGCTGCACAAGGATCTCGCGTGGTCGTACCCGCATCCGTACCCGTCGGCGTTCGACCGGGTCGGCAAGGACTTCTCCGGCTACGTCGCCTTCGCCCCTGGCGTCGAGGTCTCGGCCTAGTCCCGCACGACGCACGACCGCACGTCCGAACGACCGTCGGAGAGACATCCTCATGATCGAGTTCCGCAACGTCACGAAGCGCTTCCCCGACGGGACGCTCGCCGTGGACGACTTCAGCCTCGTGCTGCCCTCCCGCAAGACCACCGTGTTCGTCGGATCCTCCGGCTGCGGGAAGACCACCCTGCTGCGGATGATCAACCGCATGGTCGAGCCGACGTCGGGGGAGGTCGAGATCGACGGGGAGAGCGTGCTCTCGGGCGACCCGGTCGCCCTGCGCCGGCGCATCGGCTATGTGATGCAGAACTCCGGGCTCATGCCGCACTTCACCGTCATCGACAACGTGGCCACCGTGCTGCGGTTGAACGGGGTGAAGCGCACACAGGCGCATGAGCGTGCTCGCGAGCTGCTCACGACCGTCGGCCTCGACCAGGCGCTCGCCGAGCGGTACCCGAGCCAGTTGTCAGGCGGTCAGCAGCAGCGCGTCGGGGTGGCCCGCGGGCTCGCCGCCGATCCGAACATTCTCCTCATGGACGAGCCGTTCGGAGCGGTCGACCCCATCGTCCGCGCCGACCTCCAGCAGGAGACCCTGCGGCTGCAGCACGAGCTCGACAAGACGGTCGTGTTCGTCACGCACGACATCGACGAGGCGTTCCTCCTCGGCGACCAGGTCGTCATCCTCGACAAGGGCGCCCGGATCGTGCAGGTCGGCAGCCCGAGCGAGATCATCGAGAACCCGGCCGACGACTTCGTCTCCTCGTTCATCGGAGCCGACCGCGGCCGCCGCGCGCTGCATCTCAAGCAGACCCCGCGCGGGACCGTGGTCGTCGACTCCGAGGGCCGCACGCAGGGAGCGATCGTCGATGCGCCGGAGGGCGTGGTCGACGGAGCAGATGCGATGAAGGCGGCCCCGTGAACTGGGTCGGCGACAACCTCGGGCTGATCCTCGAGCTCACCGCGGTGCACCTGCAGCAGAGCGCGATCGCGATCGTGCTCGGTTTCGTGCTGGCGCTCCCACTGGGGTGGGTGGCCTGGCGCTATCAACTCGTGAAGGGTCCGGTCATCGTCCTGACAGGGCTGCTCTACACGATCCCCTCCCTCGCCCTCCTGATCCTGCTGCCGTCTGTGGCGGGCTACCCGGCGCGCAGCCCGGCCAACCTCGTCATCGGCCTGACGATCTACGCGATCGCGATCCTCGTCCGCGCGGTGTCCGACGGCCTGGACTCGGTCGACCCCGCGATCCGGCAGTCCGCGGTCGCGATGGGCTACGGCGGGTTCCGCCGCTTCTGGACGGTCGACTTCCCGCTCGCCGGGCCGGTCATCCTCGCGGGCCTCCGCGTGGCGGCGGTGAGCACCATCTCGCTCGCGACGGTCGGCATCCTCGTCGGCGTCACGAACCTCGGCTACCTGTTCACGAACGGCCTCCAGCGCCGCATCCTCGCCGAGGTCTTCACCGGCATCGTCGCCGTCGTCGTCATCGCTCTGGTCATCGACCTCCTACTCGTGCTCCTCGGGCGTGCCCTCATGCCGTGGACGCGGGCGGCGGCCACCCCCGCCGCCGCGCGTCGGACGATCACGTTGAGGACGGCCGCATGAACGTGTTCACCGAGGCCTTCGCCTGGCTGTTCTCTCCCGACCGCTGGGTCGGGACGTACTCCCTCCCCGTCCTGTTCGGCCAGCATGTCTTCTACACGGTGGTCTCCGTGCTGATCGCCGCGGTGATCGCCGTACCGCTCGGCTGGCTCATCGGGCACACCGGGAAGGGGCGGGAGATCGCGGTCGCCGTCTCCGGAGCGGCCCGCGCCATCCCGTCCTTCGGACTCATGGTCCTCCTGGTGCTTCTGCTGGGCGTGCTGCGCACGCCGCTGGCGGCGATCATCACCTTCGTCGTCCTGGCGATCCCGTCCCTGCTGGCCGGCGCCTACACAGGCCTGGAGGCAGTCGATCGCCGAACCATCGATGCGGCACGGGCGATGGGGATGACCGGCTGGCAGGTGTTCTGGAAGGTCGAGGTGCCGCTCGGCATGCCGCTGCTCGTCGGCGGCCTCCGTTCGGCGCTGCTGCAGGTCATCGCCACGGTGACGATCGCGGCCTACGTGAACCTCGGCGGCCTCGGCTGGCCGATCATCCAGGGCATCCCGCTCCGCCGTTTCGACCAGGTGCTCGGCGGCGCGATCCTCGTCGCGGTGCTCGCGCTCCTCGTCGACCTCCTGCTCGCGCTCGCCCAGCACGCCGCGGTGCCCCGCGGTGTGCGCACCCGTCCGCAACGCCGCCGCGCTCGGGCGACCGCCCCCGCGGCCGCACCCGCCTGACCCACAGCATCGTCCCCCAGAGAAGAGGAAGTCCATGTTCACCGCACGAAAGTCCCGCCTCGCCCTTGCCGGCGGCGTCGCGCTCGCCGCCGCCCTCGCCCTCTCCGGCTGCGCCAACAGCAACCCCCTGGACGCGCCCACCGACGACTCCGGCGACGGTGGGGGCAGCGACACCATCGTCATCGGCTCGCAGGCCTACTACTCGAACGAGATCATCGCCGAGATCTACGCGCAGGCGCTCGAGGCCGCCGACTTCGACGTCGACCGTCAGTTCAGCATCGGCCAGCGCGACGCCTACATGCCGGACGTCGAGTCCGGGGCGATCGACCTGTTCCCGGAGTACACGGGCAACCTGCTCGAGTACCTGGACAAGGATGCGACCGCCACGAGCCCGGACGACGTCTACGCCGCGCTGAAGGACGCGCTCCCGGACGGTCTCACCGCGCTCGACTACGCCGAGGCGTCCGACCAGGACACCTACACGGTGCTCAAGAGCTTCGCCGAGGAGAACGACCTCACCTCGATCGCCGACCTCGCGGACGTGACCACCCCGGTCACGATCGGTGCGGCACCCGAGTTCGAGCAGCGCCCGTACGGTCCGGCTGCGGCCAAGGAGGTCTACGGCGTCGACCTGGCGTTCTCGGCCACCGGTCCCACGACGCTGGAGTCGCTGCTCGCCGGCGAGATCCAGGTGGCGGACATCTACTCCGCCGACCCCGCATTTCAGACCGAGGACATCGTGGCGCTGGAGGACCCGGAGAACATCATCCTGGCCTCCAACGTCGTGCCGATCGCGTCCAGCGACGTGGCCGACGAGATCGCCGACGTCATCAACGGCATCAGCGCCAAGCTGACCGCCGAGGAGCTCGTCGCCCTCAACGTGCAGAGCACGGTCGACCAGAAGTCGGCGGAGGACATCGCGAAGCAGTGGCTCACGGACAACGACCTCATCTGAGTCGTCTTCCCGCGAAGCGCCCGGCCCTCAGGGTCCGGGCGCTTCGTCGTTCTCGCCCGCCGGTGTCAGGTGCGAGAGTCCTGCTTCGGCACGACCACCTGCTTGACGATGATGAGGATCGAGGCGGTGACGGGCACCGCCACCAGAGCGCCGAGCAGTCCGAGGAGCGTGCCGCCGGCGAGAGCGCCGATGACGACGAGCGAGCCCGGCACCGCGACGGCCTTGTTCATGACCCGCGGCGTGAGCACATACGCCTCGATCTGCATGTAGACGAGGTAGATCGCGGCGAAGATCAGGGCGGCGATCGGGTTCGTGAACAGCGCGAGGATGGTGCCGATCATCCAGAACAGCACCGAGCCGACCAGCGGGATGAGCGTGACGCAGAAGGCGATGGCGGCCATGAGCGGCGGGAACGGCAGACCGAGGACCGTGTAGAGGATGAGGGCGAGGGTCGCGTTGCAGAAGGCGAGGACCACCATCCCCATCACGTAACCACCCACGGAGTCGGTGATCTGCTGGGAGATGTCGTCCGCGCGGCCGCGGTCGCGGGCCGGGACGAGGCGCAGCAGCCCCTGGCGCATGGCCGGGAGCGTCGCGACGAAGTACAGGGTCAGTACGAGCACCACGATCGCGCCCGAGATGCCGCTCGCGATGGACGCACCGACCTGCAGCGCGCCTCCGCCGATCGTCGCGAGGTTGCCGAAGTCCGACAGGAACTTCTCCACCTCCGATACGAGGTCCTGGAACTGGTCGCCGAACTGGTCGTTGAGGGTGGCGTAGATGTCGGACTTCGTGAAGTCCTGGATCATGCCGGGGACCGACTTCACGAAGCCCGCGATCTGCTCGACGACGATGGGAACGATCATCCAGAGGATGAGGGCGACGACGACGATGAGGGCGAGGATCGTCACCACGACGGAGAGCGCGCGGGACAGCCCGCGGCGCTCCAGGAAGCGGACGGCCGGGTCGAGGCCGAGCGCGGCGAACAGCGCGAGCGCGATATAGATGAGCACGGTGGAGAGGTTGTAGAGCGCGCTGCCGATCACGATCGCCCCGAGGCCGCCGAGCGTCACGAGGAACCCGAAGACGAACGGCCGATCGATCCGCGTCCAGAACGAGCGGCTCGGCGTGGTCGGCTCGATCACCACGGGCCGGGGCGGCCCGGTCACTGGCGAGTTTCCCGGCGCCTCCCCCGCGGCGCCGACGAGCGCGGCATCGACGGGGGCGGGTTCCGGGGCGCGGCTGCCCTGGTCGTCCTGCGGAGCGGAGGCCGGCGACTGGTCGTTGCTCATGAGCACACGATAGCGGTGCCCCTCGTCGGGGGCAGGGTGATCTGCGGCTCTAGAGTAGGGGCATGACTGCCGCTGAGGATCCGAAGGCCGAACTGCTCCGGCTGCGTGCGAGCATCGACAACATCGACGCGGCCCTGATCTTCCTGCTCGCGGAGCGGTTCCGCGCCACACAGCAGGTGGGACACCTGAAGGCCGAGCACGCGATGCCGCCGTCCGACCCGAACCGCGAGGAGCAGCAGGTCGCCCGGCTCCGGGCGCTCGCCGAAGACGCCCACCTCGACCCGGAGTTCGCGGAGAAGTGGTTCAACTTCGTCGTCGCCGAGGTCATCCGGCACCACACCGAGGCCGCCGAGGGACGCTGACTCCGCTCGTCAGGCCCCGCGCGCCGCGAGCAGCCGATCGCGCACCTCGCGCCGCAGCACCTTGCCGATGAGCGACCGCGGGAGGTCGTCGACGGCGGTGATGCGCCGCGGCACCTTGTAGGCGGTCAGCCGCGTACGGCAGAAGTCGCGGAGCCCCTCCATGTCCTTGGCGGCGCCCTCACGGAGCACCACGGCCGCCGCGACCTCTTCGCCGCCGCTCGACCGGGGCAGCCCGACGACGGCCGCCGCCACGACGTCCGGGTGGGCTTCGAGCGCGTTCTCCACCTCGCTGGGCGCGACGTTGAAGCCGCCGGTGATGATGAGCTCCTTCCGGCGGTCGACGATGGTGACGAATCCGTCCGGTGAGACCTCCGCGATGTCGCCGGTACGGAGCCAGCCGTCCGGCAACAGGGCCTCGGCTGTCTCCCCCGGCCGACCCCAGTAGCCCTGGAAAACCTGCGGTCCGCGCAGCAGCAGCTCGCCGGGCTCGCCCGTGGGCACGTCGGCGTCGGGGTCGTCGGGATCGACGACGCGGATCTCGGTGCTCGGGAACGGCACTCCCACCGTGCCGGGCCGCCGGGTCGGACCCATCGGGTTGCCGAGCGCGACGGGGGAGGCCTCGGTCATCCCGTAGCCTTCGACGAGCAGCCCTCCGGTCGCCTCCTCCCAGCGCCGCACGGTCTCGACGGGGAGGCTCATGGCCCCGGAGATCGCGAACCGGACGCTCGAGAGGTCGACGGTGCCGCGTCCCGCCGCCCGCGCCAGCTGATCGTAGATCGGCGGGACGGCGGGGAGGAAGGTCGGCGGGCTCGTGCGGGCGGCGTCGGTCACGAGGCCCAGGTCGAACGTCGGGAACAGCACGACCTTGGCCCCGATGCTCAGGGCGAACGTGAGGCACAGGGTGAGGCCGTACGCGTGGAAGAGCGGAAGCACGGCGTAGAAGGTCTCCTCGCCGTCGCGGAGCCCGGGCACCCAGGCCCGCCCCTGCATCGCGTTGGCCCGCAGGTTCGCATGGGTGAGGATGGCCCCCTTGGGAATCCCTGTCGTGCCGCTCGTGTACTGCAGGACGGCGGTGTCGCCGAGCGACGGCGCGGGCGTCCGTCGGGGAAGCCGCCGGTGGGACACGAGCTTCTTCCACGGCGTCAGGTGCCGCGCGCGCGGCGTGCCGGTCAGCTTCGCCCGGGACGTCCGGGCCTTCGGGACCGGGAGTCGCAGCAGGAGGCGCTTCGACAGGGGCATCGCCGCCGTGAGGTCGACGCTCACGATGTGGTCGACCCGGAGATCGTCCGGGAATCCCGCCACGGTGTCGGCGACCTTGTCCCACACGATCGCGACCCGGGCCCCGTGGTCCTCGAACTGGTGGCGCAGCTCTCGCGCCGTGTAGAGCGGGTTGTGCTCGACGACGATCGCGCCGAGACGCAGGACCGCGTAGAAGGCGACGACATGCTGCGGGCAGTTCGGCAGCACCAGCGCCACCCGGTCGCCCTTCGTGACCCCGAGGTGGCGGAGTCCTTCCGCGGCGCGGTCGATCTGCTCACCGAGGTCCCGGTAGCTCGTGACGGCGCCGAAGAACTCGAGGGCGGGCCGTCGCGCGTACTGCCGGATGCCGGCGGCCAGCATCTCCGGCAGCGTCTGCGTCGGTTCCTCGATGTCGGCCGGCACGCCCTCGGCATAGGAGCGGAGCCAGGGACGGGAGGACAGCGGCGCGTCGGTCATACCCTCATCCTCCGACACGGACCTGTGCTCCGCCTCCCCCTTGCGCTCACCGCCGTTCGGCGGCAGTCACCCGTCCGCGAGCATGCCCATGACGATCGCGTCGACCCATTCGCCGTCCCAGCGCAGCGCCTCCCGGCGCCGGCCTTCGACGACGAACCCGGCCTTCTCGTAGGCGCGCTGTGCCCGCGGGTTGAACGCGTACACCTCGAGCTCCACACGATGCAGCCCCACCGTGTCGAAGGCGTGACGGAGCACCGCGCGCGTGGCCTCCGTCCCGTATCCGGCGCCGAACCACCGCGGACCCGCGAGCGCGATGCGGAACCCTGCGGAGAGGTTCTCCTCGTCCAGGTCGCTGAGGACCACCTCGCCGATGTGCGCGCCGTCGTCGCGACGGAGGATCGCCCAATCCGCCCGGTCCTCCCGGTCGGCGAGCGACCGGAGCCAGGTCTCCACGCCCTCGCGCGTGAAGCGCGCGTGGGTGCCGGTCAACCGGAGCACCTCCGGCTCCTGCAGAGCCGCCCAGGTGCCGTCGAGATGAGTCGGTCCGAGGGGGACGAGCTCCAGCCGCTCGGTGGTCAGGGTGGGGACGGGAGTGAGGGAGAGCGCCATCAGACGGTGAGCACCCGCCCCGTGACGATGCCCTCGACCGCGCGCACGTACGCCTGACCGACCTCGTCGTCGGTGACCGGGCGGTGCCCGGGGAAGGTCGAGAAGTACCCGGGGGAGTTCGCCAGCACGTCGGGCGAGACCGCGTTGATGCGGATGCCCCGCGGCGCCTCGGCTGCCGCCGTGATCACGAACGACTCCAGGGCGCCGTTGGCCATCGCCGCCGCCGCTCCGGTCGCGATCGGCTCTCGCGCGAGCACGCCGCTGGTGAGGGTGAGGGATCCGCCGTCGGTGACGTGGGTGAGGGCTTCCCGCACGACGTCGAGCTGCGCGAGGGTCTTCCCCGTGAAGCCTGCCAGGTAGTCGTCGCGGTCGAGGTCGAGAAGCGGCTTGAAGGGCACCGAGCCGACCGCGACCACGACGGCGTCGACCGGGCCGACCCGCTCGAAGAGGCTGCGGATGGAGGCGGGATCGGTCACGTCCACGCTCTGCTCGCCGGAGCGGGAGGCGCGCACGACCTCGTGTCCGCGGACGTCGAGGGTGGCGGCGACGACCCCGCCGATGCTGCCGGTCGCGCCGATCACGAGTGCCTTCATGCGGATTCCTCTCCCAGGACGGATCGAGGCGACGGGTCGCCGCCCCCGGGATCGAGTCTCCCATCCCTTCCGGGCGGGAGGGAGCGGATGCTCACGGACGGAACGGATGGCCACCGTCCTCAAGCACCATGCCCCTGACCCGCGACGAGGATGCTGCCATATTTCCCGATCGGTATGAATATATGTTCGACCTCCGAAGCAAGGCGAACATATGAAGCCGCGGCTGCCATCGACGCAGGTTCCGTGCAGTCGAGGTACGGGTCACTGGAAAGCGCCAGCGCGGCCGTCGCTAGAGCTAGCGGCTGCTTCGGGGGTTACGTCCGAAGAACGGCCTACTCCTCCGTGAACATTGCGCTCTGGGACATGTACACCGAGGGAAAGTGGTGCGGGAACGGCAAGACGGCAACGTCGGCCTCGTTCTCGCGGTCGTGGACAACGATCGGAACGATCGGGTGGCGTGATGCTGGGCAGATCGGCAAGGGGGCCGGAGTTGTGAGCGGACAAGCGCGCATCTGGGCGCAGCGGAAAATGATCTTTGGTACGGGCGGCTGGGACATTCAGACGATGCAACCCTGCCTCCGTCTGAACGGTGGCGGGGGCGGCAGCAAGTCGCAAAGCGTAGTCTGCTCCATCTACTAGAAGGGGGACCGTTCATGTCTCATGAAGCGACCATCGACCGGAGCAGGCGAGAAGGGGTCATCTTCCTTGCGATCGCCGCCGGCGGAATCCTCACGTTGATCTCAGCGGTTCTCGCCCTCCCCATCGGAATCGCACTAAGCGTCACTAGTGCTGTCCTAGCGGTCGTGACTCACGGCGTGAAACGAAAGCTCCTGGCAGCGATCGCGAGCTCCGGCGCAGTGCTGTGCGCGACGATTGCGCTATCGCTGCTTGCCACCAGGTTCTGACCACGCCCTGGGGAGAGGGTCAGCGCGGGCTGAACTCGGCGGCCACCACGCGGGTCGCCGCGCCCAGCAGGACGGCGTCGTCGACCGCGCTCGGCACCACGGCGGGCCCGAGAGAGGGGTGCGAGGCGGCTCGGACCGCGGTGGCCGTCGCGTCGACCAGTGCGGCTCCGACGATCTCGTCGGGACCGCTCAGCACGATCGTCGGCAGGTCGACGGCGGCGGCGATGACCGAGAGCGACGTGCCGAGCCGCGCACCCGCGGCGGCGAGCACCTGCGGGCGGTCCGCTCCCGAGGCGTCCAGGCGCCGGGCGATGGCGGGAGCCGCGGCCCACGCGTGGACGCAGCCCTCGCGGCCGCACAGGCAGGCCTCGCCGGGGTCGCCGCCGGCACCGACGTGCGCGAGCTCGCGGGCACCGATGGATCGTTCGACCGGAGCGCCGTCGTCGCCGACGACGCGGATCGCGGTGCCGATGCGGGTGCCGAGGCGGACGAGGAGGAAGTCGGTGCCGACGGAGCCGAACCGCTGCTCGGCATCGGCCACGAGATCGGCGTCGTCGAAGAGGTGCACGGGGGCGTCGAGGATCTCCGCGAGTCGTGGCCCTAGACCGAGCAGCGCGGAGGAGCCGGTGGGCACACCGATGCCGATGCCGAGCGCGGGACCGTCGGCGAGGCTCCGCAGCTCCGCGACGAGCCCGTCGACCGCTTCCGCGGCGTCCGGGGTGCGCGGCCGGTGGAGGCGGTGCGAGAGGCGGCCGTCGGGCGAGGCCAGCGCCCCGATGACCTCACCGGGCACGGAGAGGTCGAGCGCGATGACCTGCACGGCGCGCTGGTCGAACTCGAGCATCACGGCGGGCTTTCCCGGCCGGGACTCCTGACTGGGTCCGCTCTCCCGGATCACGCCGTCGACGAGCAGATCGCGCACGACCTCCGACACGGTGGGGCGGGCGAGGCCGGTGAGCCGGGACAGATCGGCGCGGCTGAGAGCCGACTGCTCCATGAGGGTGCGCAGGACGAGGGCGCGGTTGCGTTCCCGGATGCCGCGGGCGTGGCCGTTGGACGACGCCTGCGCGGCTCGTGCCCGATCGGCGGGGCGCTCTAGGATCTGGGGGTAGCGCACGATGCTCCTCCCGATCGACGCTCGGGCCGACTAAGTTCAATGAATAAACTAACGGACCGAGCGTACGGAGCAGTACGCGCGCTGTCAATCGACGGACCTCGGCCCCGAGAAGGAACTCGCAGATGTTCACCCACGACGACGCGCTGGACACCCAGGCGGCGGTTCGGCGCGCGAACCTGCGACGGGCGCTCCAGCTCGTCTTCCAGGCTCCCGGCTCGCAGACGCGCGCAGGCATCGCGCGGGCGACCGGTCTGACGGCGGCGACCGCGTCGTCCCTCGTCGCGGAGCTCATCGACAACCGGCTCATCGCGGAGGGCGAGCAGGCGGTGAGCACCGGGGGCAAGCGCGCCACGACGCTCAGCATCGATGCGGAGCACCATCTGATCCTCGTGCTCGTCGTGCAGCCGACCAGTGCCTACCTGGCCCTGGTCGCTCTCGACGGCTCCGAGGTCGCCCGCCGCAGCATCTCCTACACGACGCAGACCCGGGACCGCGTGCTGGACGAGACCGTCGCGGAGGTGATGGCCACCTACGGGGCGCGGCTGCTCGCGGTCGGCGTGCAGATCCCGGGGACGACGGACGGCCGCACCGTGCTGGAGAGCGTGCAGCTGGAGTGGCACGAGGTCCCGCTCGCGGACCGCTTCGAGAGCATCACCGGCGTCCCTGTCCTCCTCGTCAACGACGTCGACGCCGAGGCCATCGCGGAGGCCGGTCTCGACGCCGCTCCTTCGGGCTACCGGCTGTTCATCCACAGCGGCGGGGGCATCGGCGCCGCGGTCACCCTCGACGGGGAGCTCGCGCCGGGGCCCCGCGACCGTGCGGGGGAGATCGGGCATGTGCAGGTGGTGTTCGGCGAGGCCGCGCGTCCGTGCCGCTGCGGACGCCGCGGCTGTCTGGAATCGGCGGCCGCGATGGGACCGATGCTGGGGGAGGAGTTCTCGGACGCGCTGGACGTGCCGGCCGTCCGCACCCTCGTCTCCCGTGCGGATCAGACGCTGATCGACGACGGCGCGCGGGCCCTGGCCCGTGCCATCAAGCTCATCGGGGCGCTGCTCGATCCCATCGAGGTCGTCATCGGCGGTCCCGCGACGGAGCTCGGTCCCCGGTTCCTGGAGCGTGTCCGCGCCGAGAGCGGCTATCCCGCCCGCGGCACCGCCGACGTGCCGATCCGGTATGCCGATCCCCGCGTCGCTCCTTCCGCCGGGGCCGCGCAGGCCGCCCTCACCGCGGTCCTCGGCGTGCGATGGAGCCCGGAGCAGCTCCGCGCCGGCGGCCCCCGCCCCTGAACCCCCCCTGACCTCTGCCGGCGGATGTTCCGGCTGCACGACCCGGGTACGTTCGCACGACCGGATCCGTCCGGAGCCCCTGCACGCGCGCCGCGGTCGTGCAGGTGTGCCGGACGGGAACCCGGGGGTGGACCGGAAGCCGGGTGGTCTACTTCACGCTGCCGGCGGTGAGGCCGCCGACGAGACGCTTCTCGATGAGCATGAACAGGATGATGACGGGGAGGATCGCGACGATCGAGACGCCGAACACGTACTGCCAGCTCGTCTCGTACTGACCGACGAACTTCGTGAGCGCGACCGACAGCGGCTGGTTCTTGTCCGTCGACAGGATCACCAGCGAGGCGGCGAACTCGTTCCAGCAGGCGACGAACGTGAACACGATCGCGGTGACGATGCCCGGCCAGACGAGCGGGAGGTTGATCCGGAACAGGACCGTCAGGCGTCCGGCTCCGTCGATCTGCGCCGCCTCGTCGACCTCCTTGGGGATGCCGGCGAAGAACGAGTGCATGATCCACACGGCGAACGAGAGGTTGAAGGCCGCGTTGATGAAGATCATGGCGGTCCAGGTGTCGCCGAGGCCGAGGACGGTGAACTGCCGGAACAGGCCCGAGGTGAGCACGGCCGGCTGCAGCATCTGCGTCACGATCACGAGGAACAGGAACACCATGCGGCCGGGGAACCGGAAGCGGGCCGTGTAGTAGGCCGCGGGGAGCGACACGAGCAGCACCAGGAGCGTCGCGAACACGGAGATGACGATGGTCGAGACGAGGTTGTACGGCAGCGGCGTCTCGGGAGTCGACCACATCGTGAGGTAGTTCTCCCAGTGCCACTCCACCGGGAGGTAGGTCGGGTCGACCGAGCGGATCTGCGCCTTCGTCTTCACCGAACCGAAGAACATGATGAGGTACGGCAGCACGAAGATCGCGAGGACGAGGAATCCGGCGGCGGTGCGCAGGATCACCCGGGGCAGAGTCACCTGGTCGGCGGTGTAGCGGCGCCGACGGCCGGGGATCGGCGGGGTGCGTCGTCCGCGGGAGTCGGCGGTGGTCACGAGGGCGGTCTCGGTCACGGTCATGATCAGACCTCCTTCATGGGCTTGACGATCTTGACGTAGGCCGCGACGATCGCGATCACGATGAGGAAGGCGACGACCGACAGCGCGCTCGCGACGTCGACCTTCTTCTGCAGCTCGATGTACTTGAAGATCAGGGTCATGATCGTGTCGGCGCCGTAGCCCGGGATGGACCCGGTCATCACCTTGAGGATCGGCAGCGAGTTGAAGACGTTGATGATGTTGATGAGGATCGCCACGGCGAGCGCGCTGCGCAGCTGCGGCAGGACGATCGACCAGTAGGTCCTGGCGGCGCCGGCGCCGTCCATCTTCGCGGCCTCGATCGCGTCGGCGGGGACCGCCTGGAGCCCCGCGAGGATCGTGTAGGTCGTGAAGGGCAGCGACACGAACACCGCGATGACGATGGACCAGGCGAACGCCGTCGTCGGGTTCTTCGTCCAGCCGTAGCCCACCGCGTCGTCGGAGAGCCCGATGTCGTAGAGGAACTTGTTGAACACCCCGAAGTACGGTTCGAGGCTGTAGTAGAAGACCATCGTGGTCATCACCACCGACGCGGCCCACGGCACGATGACCGCCATCCGCACGAGCTGGCGACCCGGGAACGCCTTGTTGAGGATCTGTGCGAGGCCGAGCGAGATGACGACCGTGAAGAGCACCACCGACACGACCCAGACGATCGTGCGGACGAAGATCGGCCAGAACTCCGGGAACGTGAAGACGGTCACGAAGTTGTCGAAGCCGACCGAGCCCTTGTCCAGACCCGAGAGCGAGATGTCCCGCGTGGAGTTGAAGAACATGACGCCGGCGGGGAACAGCACCACGCCGATGATGAGCACCAGTGCGGGGGCGATCCAGGGCAGCGCCTGGAGGAGGTCCCGCCCGCCGGGGCGACCGCGCACGGCCCTCCCGGCGTCCGGGGTGCGGGGGCGGCCGGTGGCCGCCCCCGCGAGGTTCGAGGATTCTGTCGTCTGGCTCATGGGGGATTCCCGAACCTCTCCGTTCCGCGGGTCAGCCCGCGTCCACCTGGTCCTGGATCTGCTTCAGCACGTCGGCCGCCGGCTGGTCCTGGATCTGTCCGAACAGCGACTTGAACGCGCCGTCCGCGGCCGACCACTTCGGGTTCGTGGACGGATAGAACTGGGCGTCGGGCAGCACGTCGAGGAACGGCTTGAGGGCCTCCTCGCCGGACAGCTCCTCGGCGCCGGACTTCGTGACGGGGAGGAAGCCCTCCGCCTGGACCCACGGCACGTAGACCTCGGGCGAGTAGAAGTAGTCGAGGAACTTCGTGATCGCCTCCTGCTTGTCGCCGTCGTTCTCGAACGCCATCAGCTGGTCCATGACGCCGAGGGTGAACGGCGAGCCGTCCTTCGTCGGGATCGGGACGATGGAGTAGTCGAGCTCCGGGTTGTTCTCGGCGATCTGGCCGACCGTCGGCGGCAGGCCGACCTGCATGCCGATCTTGCCCTGGATGAAGATGTCCATCAGCGGGGAGCGCTGCGTGGAGCCGGGGTCGGCCTGGGTCGCCCCGGCGTCGATCATCTTCTTGATCTGCTCGGCGCCGACGAGGTTCTCCGGGGTGTCGATGGTGATCTCCGACGCGTCGCCGAAGGATCCACCGCCGCCCCAGAGCCAGACGGCGGCCTCGGCCTGCGCCTCCTCCGAGCCGAGGGGCATGCCGTAGCCCGCGACGCCGCCGCCGAGGGCGGACACCTTGGTCGCCGCGTCGAGCAGGGAGTCCCAGTCGGTCGGCGCCTCGGCGCCTGCCTGGGACAGGAGGTCGTTGTTGACGAAGAGGGCGCGCGCGGAGGCGATCATCGGGAGGGCGTAGGCGGTGCCGTCGACCTCGGCGTTGGCGAGGAAGGAGTCCTGGAAGTCGGAGTAGACGTCGTCGGACACGACCTCCTCGACCGGGTAGAGCAGTTCGTCCTCGACGAAGCCTGCGAAGGGGCCGCCGTTGTAGATGTCAGGCGCTTCCCCGGCCTGGACCTTGGTGGAGATGACCTTCTCGAGGTTGTCCCACGACTGCACCTCGAGGTTGACCTTGATGTCGGGGTTGTCCTTCCTGAAACCGTCGATGACGTCTTCCCAGAGGCCCTTCGTGGCGTCGGAGTAGCTGGGGACGAGCAGGTCGAGCGTGCTGGCGTCGTCGCCGCCGCTGTCTCCTCCCGATCCACCGAAACCGCAGGATGCGAGCGACAGCGTGGCGACGGCCGCGACCGCTGCGGCCCCGTATCGCCGTGACTTGTTCATGGGCATTGCATTCCTCACTGTGGGTGCTGCTCCAGCGGGCGGGGTCCGCTCTCCGGAGAGGGGGGTGGTGCACAGTCGCAGAACACTCCACGCGACGGTGCGTGATGATCGCGCCGCCGTGGTGGTCGCGATCGTCCGAGCGGGGGCTCGGGGGAACTCGTCCTGATTATTTGTCAGGCAAACAAACAAATCAAGATGTTGCTCTCTTGGGACGAAATACTATGATCGGATCACGCCCGAAACAATCACAAGTACGCAACATCTCGTCTGAAAGGCCTCATCATGACCGCTTCGCTGCCCGGCGCACACATGCGCGCAGAGCTCCGCTCCCAGCCGGAGATGTGGGCCACCGCCGCCGAACTCACCGCCGAGCAGGCCCTGCTGCCGGCCCGGGGTGCGCGCGTCGCGGTCGTCGGCTGCGGCACCTCGTGGTTCATGGCGCAGTCCTACGCCGCGCTGCGCGAGTCGTCCGGTCACGGCGAGACCGACGCGTTCGCGGCGTCCGAGGCCTTCGTCGACCGCGGCTACGACGCCGTCGTCGCCCTCACCCGCTCCGGCACCACGACCGAGGTGCTGGAGCTCGTCGACCGCATCAAGGGGCGTACCCGCACGATCGGCGTGATCGGCGACCCCGACTCCCCGCTCGTCTCGCTCGTCGACGACGCCGTGCTGCTGCCGTTCGCCGACGAGCAGTCGGTGGTCCAGACGCGCTTCGCCACGACCGCGCTCGCCCTCTTCCGGGCGTCGCTGGGCGAGGACCTCTCCGGAGCCATCGCCGACGCGACGGCCGTGCTCACCGAGGAGGGCGACGACGCCGAGCTGCGCGACGCCGAGCAGTACACGTTCCTCGGGCGGGGCTGGACGATCGGCCTCGCCCACGAGGCCGCCCTGAAGCTGCGTGAGTCGTCGCAGTCGTGGACCGAGGCGTACCCGTCGATGGACTACCGTCACGGTCCGATCGCCATCGCCGCCCCGGGCCGGGTGACGTGGCAGTTCGGAGAGGCACCGGAAGGACTGGCCGCCGAGGTGCGCGCCACGGGCGCCCGTTTCGAGCACCGCGCGATCGACCCGCTCGCCGACCTCGTGCGCCTGCACCGGACAGCCCTCGACCGTGCCGTGGCCCGCGGCCTCGACCCCGACCAGCCGCGCAACCTCACGCGATCCGTCATCCTGGATGCATGACGTCAGCGATCCCCGGAGCCGAGCGATGACCCCGAACGACGCGGCGGAGGCGATCCCCGACGTCGCGAGGGACGAGGCCGGCGAGAAGCTCGCCGCGGTACGCACGCTCGGCGCCGGGTCGCCCGTCCTCGCCTTCGACGTCGGAGGGACGGACATCAAGTCGGCGCTGTTCGACGCGGAAGGGCGGGCGCTCGGCCTCCGCCGCACGCCCACCCCCACGGCCGACGGGGACCGCACCCCCGCGCTGCTCGACCGGCTGCAGGTGCTCGCCACCCAGCTCCGCGACGAGCATCCCGACGTGACGCCGCGCGCCGCCGGGCTCGTGGTGCCGGGGATCGTCGACGCGGCCGCCGGGATCGGCGTGTTCGCGAGCAACATGGGGTGGCGGGACGCACCGCTGCGCGCGCTCGCCGCCGAGCGTCTCGGCCTCCCCGTCGCGTTCGACCACGACGTGCGCGCCGCGAGTTGGGCCGAGCACGAGCTGGGCGGCGCGCGGGCCTACGACGACGCGGTGATCCTCGTGATCGGCACCGGCATCGCCGGGGCCCTGCTCGTCGGCGGCCACCCCTACACGGCCGGAGGCTACGCCGGCGAGATCGGGCACTCCCCGATCGCCGACGGACCGGTGTGCCCGTGCGGTGCCCGTGGCTGTCTGGAGGCCGTGGCCTCGGCGGGCGCCATCGCGCGCCGCTACCGGGAGGCCACGGGGACGACCCCGGACGGTGCCAAGGACGTCATCGCCCGCGCGGCCGCCGGGGACCGGGTCGCCGCCGACATCTGGGACTCGGCGCTGGACGCGCTCACCCTGTCGCTCGCGCAGCTGACCGCCGTGGTCGCCCCCGAGGCCGTGGTGATCGGCGGCGGACTGTCGCGGGCGGGCGGCGCGCTCTTCGACGAGTTGCGGTCCCGTCTCGCCGCCCGCCTCAGCTTCCACCGCCTCCCCGCGCTCGTCCCCGCCGAGCTGTCCGGCAACGCGGGCCTGATCGGCGCCGCCCTCCGCGCCAGGGAGCTCGCATGATCCTCACCGTCACCCCGAACCCGGCCCTGGACCTCACCTGGCGGGTCGATCGCCTCGTCGCAGGCGGGACGCACCGCACGGACACCGGGGCGTCCCGCGCCGGCGGCAAGGGCCTCAACGTCGCCAGGGTCGCGCACGCCGAGGGGGCGTCCGTCCTCGCGCTGACCACGGCCGGCGGTCCGGTCGGCGCGGAGTTCGCCGCGGAGCTCACGGCCAGCGGCGTGCCCCATGTGCTCGTGCCCGTCGCGGCCGACACCCGTCGCAGCATCGCCCTCGTCGACGAGGCCGCGGGCGACACCACGATCGTCAACGAACGAGGGGTGAACCCCACCGATGCCGAGTGGGGCGGGCTTCTCGCGGAGATCGTCGACCGGCTTCCCGGCGCCGGGGTCCTCGTCGTCTCCGGGAGCCTCCCCCCGGGAGCGCCGGAATCGCTCGTGCCGATGCTCGTCGCGGTGGGCGCCGACGCCCGGGTCCCGGTGATCGTGGACACCTCGGGCCCGGCCCTCCTGCGCGCCGCCGACGCCGGAGCCACCGTGCTCAAGCCCAATGCCGCGGAGCTCGCCGAGGCCACCGGCATCGACGACCCCGTCGAGGGGGCCCGGTCGCTGCTGGCCCGGGGCGCCGAGCTCGTGCTCCTGTCGCTCGGGGCCGACGGCATGCTCGCGGTGACCGCGACCGATCTCCTGCACGCCCGACTCGACGAGCCGCTCTCCGGCAACCCGACCGGTGCGGGAGACGCCGCGGTCGCGGCCTGCGCCGTGCTCTCCGCGGAGGGCGAGCGTGATCCCGAGGTCATCCTCCGCCGCGCGACCGCGTGGTCGGCGGCCGCCGTGCTCATGCCGCTCGCCGGCGACATCTCTCCCCGCTGGCGCGCGCTCGAGGAGCAGCTCCGCGTGTCCCGCCCCGACCCCGCCTCCTTCCGGAAGGACCCTTCGTGACCCTCGTCTCCGCCCGGGAGCTCGTCTCCGCAGCTGCCACCGCCGGCACCGGCATCGGTGCCTTCAACGTCATCCACCTGGAGACCGCGGAGGGCCTCGTGCGGGCCTCCGCACTCGCACAGCTCCCCGTGATCCTGCAGATCTCGCAGAACTGCGCCGACTATCACGGCGGTCTGGAGCCGATCGCCCTCGCGACGCTCGCCGCGGCACGACGCGCGGAGACCCCGGTGGCGGTGCACCTCGACCACGCGGAGCGACCGGAGCTCGTCGACGAGGCGGTGGCCCTCGGCTTCGGCTCGGTCATGTTCGACGGCGGCGCGCTGCCCTACGACGAGAACGTGGCGGTGACCGCCGAGGTCGCCGCCCGGGCGCGTGCGGCAGGGGTCTACGTGGAGGGCGAGCTCGGCGAGGTGGGCGGGAAGGACGGCGCCCATGCCCCCGGCGTGCGCACCGATCCGGTCGAGGCGCAGGCGTTCGTGGCCGCCACCGGCGTGGACGCCCTCGCCGTGGCCGTGGGGTCGTCGCACGCCATGACCGACCGCACCGCCTCCCTCGACCTCGACCTCATCGCCCGACTGCGTGCGGCCCTCCGCGGTGCCGCCTCCGACGGGACCGACGTGCCTCTGGTGCTGCACGGCTCCTCCGGGGTTGCCGACGCCGTGATCGCCGACGCCGTGCGCGCCGGGATGACGAAGGTCAACGTCTCCACCCACCTCAACGGCTTCTTCACGCGCGCGGTCCGTGAGGTGCTCGCCGCCGACGAGCGTCTCGTCGACTCCCGCAAGTACCTCGCCCCCGCCCGCGCCGCCCTCGCGGACGAAGCCGCCCGGATGCTGCGACTGTTCGCCCTGCTGCCGTCGCAGAATCCCGCTCCGGTCGCAGAGGTTCCCGGCACGGCTGCGACCTCAACGCGAAACGACGACCGGTGAAGCGCGCGGCCCGACTGCACGCGATCCTCGACCTCCTCGCGGCGGACGGGGAGGTGACGGTGGAGGAGCTGGTGGAGCGGTTCGGAGCCTCTCCGGCCACCACCCGCCGCGACCTCGACTCCCTCGCCGAGCAGCGGCTGCTCACCCGCACGCACGGCGGCGCCGTTGCCCAGACCGTCGCCTACGAACTGCCCCTCCGCTACAAGAGCCATCTCCGCACGCACGAGAAGGAGAGCATCGCACAGACCGCGGCGGCGCTCGTCACCCCCGGTATGGTGGTCGGCCTCTCCGGCGGCACGACGACCACGGCCATCGCGGCCGCGCTCGCCGCCCGCGAGGACCTGGCAGCGGAGGGCGGGATCACGGTGGTCACGAACGCCGTGAACATCGCCGCTCAGCTCGCCACCCGGCCGGAGATCAAGGTGGTCGTCACGGGCGGTGTCATCCACTCGCGGACGTACGAGCTCGTGGGCCCGTTCGTCGAGCAGCTGCTCCGCGGGGTGCGGCTGGACCTCGCCTTCATCGGTGTGAACGGGATGGACGCGGCAGCCGGGGCGACCACGCAGGACGAGCGCGAGGCGGCGGTGAACCGGATGATGGCGGAGCGTGCGCGGCGCGCCGTCGTCGTGACCGACGGCAGCAAGCTCGGGGTCGAGGCGTTCTCCACGGTCGGCGGGCCGGAGCTCTTCGCCACCGTCATCACGGATCGAGGAGCCGACGGCGCCGCGGTCGATGCGCTGCGCGCCGCGGGGTACAGCGTCCTCCTCGCCTGAGGCGCTCCGGCCGCCCGCGGACACCCCGAGGGCCTCGGCGTCCCCAGATCGCCGAGGCCCTGCGGGAGCGTCGCGGCTGCATACCGCGACGCTCCCGAGCAGATGGTGTCCGTCTCGTCTTCCCGCTCCCCAGCGGCGTTTCCCCAGAACCGACGGCGCCTCCCTCGGGCCTCTCCCTTCGAGGCCTGTCGCTCGACACCTTCCGAAGAACAGGAGAGGGTGGGTGCGATTCTGATACCTCGGTCCGGCAAAAAAGTCAGAATCCGTTGCCGTGACACTGGAATGGGGCGGAAACCCCCGTCGTCAGCGCGGCGCTCGCCAGGGCGTCGGCGGGAGAAGCGCCGGTCGAGAGGCCGTCGTGGACCGCGGTGAGGAGCTCGCAGGCGTCGTCGTCCGGCACCGTGACCGGGGCCGCGATCACCGAGTCCGCGCCCGCGTGCAGCCAGACCCGCGTCATGCCCAGGGCCTCCTCTCCCCAGCGCACGGAGGAGCGCCCCAGCTCGCACGCCGAGAGGATCACGGTCCGCGGCACCCGGGGGATGAGGTCGACGTCGTAGCCGAAGAGCACCCCGTCGGCGAGCTCGAAGCCGGAGAACAGAGGATTGTCGACCGCATGGCGTCCGTGCGCGGCGATGTGGAGCACATCGACGGAAGCGGCCAGTGCCGTGGCGGCGGTCACGGTCGCCTCGGTGCCCTGCAGCAGGCGGGTCGCCCCCCGCGTCGTCCATGAATCCGCCGCGCGCCGGACCTCTTCCGCCGCCCGCGGTACCCGTGGTCCCGCCGCGAAGCCCACGCTCGGGGTCGAGGCGGCGGCCGTCGTGCCGTGAAACCAGCGCGAGACCGAGGTCGCGAGGGTGAACGGCACGCCGTGCATGCCGGGGAGCATGGCCCACGGCACCCCGCCGAGGATTCCGGGAACGGTGACGACCAACCGCTCGGCGCCCGCGGCCGCCCGGTGCATCGGCCCGAGCAGCTCGTCGTCCAGGACTGCGAGGCGTGCCGTCAGAGCGCGCGCGGTCACCGGCCCCATCGCGCCGCCCCTTCGACGTCGGGGATGATCGATGCCGAGAGCGTCGCGATCACCCCGACCACGGCGATGACGGCCGAGTAGATCACGACGGGCCAGAAGGC
>NZ_JBFBMF010000003.1:0-652570 GCF_040686935.1 Microbacterium meiriae | reverse complement strand
CATTTGACAAGTGCACGCTGTTGAGTTCTCAAGGATCGGATGCTCCCACGACCCAGCCATCACGACCAGGCCCGCAGGGCAACTTCTCTATCTTAGCCATCCCGACCCGCTTGTCAAATCGGCGCGCCGTGCGGATCTCGGATCCGCTGCGCAGCCGGTGACAGCCGCAGAAGGGGTGGATCTCCCATCCTAGACGCAAGCGTCTGATCTCTCAAGTGAGAGAGGATCGGGAGTGGTTCTCCGCTTGAGGGGGGTGAAGCTCTGGGCTTCTCCGCTTCCCTGTGGGGCGAACAAGTAATAAGTTACGTGGATTCCGGGGGTCTGGCAAATCGGGTGCACTCCCCCGGGCGTGTCGCAGCCCCTCATGCGCCTGATTCCCCCGGATCAGCCAGGGTTTCCGGCCACTTCGCCGCCGGGAGTAGCATCTCGCCATGGTCCCCGGTCGTCCCACCTCCGCCGCTGAGCTGCTCGCCCGCGTCGTGATCGAGGCGGGCGGGGACGCGTCGCAGGCCCCGGCGGACTCGGGCCTCCGTGCCCTCGGGGGCGTCCCGCTCTCGTCGCGCACGGCGACCGGCGATCTCGCTCTCGTCAGCGTCGCAGCAGTGGCCCTCGCCGCGGGTATCGATCTCACGCGCGTCGACCCCGTCCGCCTCGCCGTCGCCTACCGGAGCGACAGGTATCTGGAGGTGGGCGGCACTCCCCCTCCCGTGTGGGCGCCCCTCTCCGGGTTCTGGGCGAGCGCGGACGGCTGGGTCCGGACACACGGCAACTACCCGCACCACGCCCGCGCGCTTCGCACCGCGCTGGACCTGGACGACAGGGCAGGAGCGGAGGCCGTGGCCCGCACGCTGGAGACGCTGCACACCGCGGAGGCCGTCCGCCGGATCTCCGAAGCCGGAGGTCTCGCCGTGGCCGTCCGCCCTGAGGACCGCGCGGCCGATGAGGCTCTGCGACGGACGCCCGTCGTGGACGTCGCGGTCACGGAGGCGATCGGCCGACGACGGGGCAAGGACCGACGTCTCCCGTCGCCCGGTGCGGCGGGGCACGCTCCCCTCGCCGGCGTCCGCGTCCTCGACCTCACGCGGGTGATCGCCGGTCCGGTGTGCACCCGGACCCTCGCGCTCCTCGGCGCGGACGTGCTCCGCATCGACCCGCCGCACCTCCCCGAGCTTCCGTGGCAGCATCTCGACACCGGTCACGGCAAGCGCACCGCGCTGCTCGATGCCCGAGGCGCTGCGCTGCACGACCTCCTGGAGACCGCGGATGCCGTCGTGCTCGGCTATCGTCCTGCGGCCCTGGAGCGCCTGGACCTCTCCCCCGACGCGCTCGCCGCACGGTATCCGGGCCTGCTCGTCGCCCAGCTCAGCGCCTGGGGCACGTCTCACCCCGAGCGCGCCGGCTTCGACAGCCTGGTCCAGGCGGAGAGCGGCATCGCACTGATCGAGGGCGACGGCGGTCGGCCGGGCGCTCTTCCGGCTCAGGCATTGGACCACAGCGCCGGCTACCTCCTGGCCGCCGCCCTCACGCAACTGCTCCGCCACCGCGACGGGCACTCGCGAATCGTGCGGACCTCCTTGCGTCGGATCGCTGCCGAGTTGCTCGGGATGCCGCGGACGCCCCACGCGTCGGCGCTCCCCGAGGTGGACGCATCCGGCCACCTGGCCCGCTTCGACGTCGACGGGGAAACGATCGTGACGGCCGCGCCGGCGCTCCCCGGCCTGGCGTTCGATGCCCCGCACGGGTGGGGCACGGACGCGCCGCACTGGTGAGGCGCGGGATCAGACCGCAGCGCGCGGCCGCCGCACCGCCAGCACGACGCAGAGGACCAGGGTCAGCACGCCCCACACCGCGCAGGCGGGCGGCAGCACCCGATATGCGAGATGCTGCACCGTGAACTCGGCGGACAGCGGACCGAACGCGAGCAGACCGCCGACCCACGCGATCACGAGGATCACCGGCAGCGAGAGCCACCACGCGACCCGCACGAACGTCGGAAGGACTCGGGGCGCGTCCGCTCGAGGCGTCGCGCGGCGCAGCCGCAGTGCAGCCCAGATCGCCAGGACCAGCAGGCCGAGCGCGCTCGAGCCGTACTGGAGCCACTTGTAGCCGTCGAAGGGACCCCAGGAGTCCGCGAGCGCGGGCAGCAGATCCACGCCCCACCGCGAGTCGTGCGTGAACGCATCCCAGAGGATGTGCGAGAGCACGCCCAGCATCGTCGAGAACACGAGCAGGAACGGATACAGCGGTCGCCCGCCCGCGTACCGCGGGCGGTCATCGCGACTCAGGGCCTCGATCGCCGCTCGGTATCCGCTCGCCCCCCAGCCGGCGGGCAGTCGCACGGACACCCATCCCGGCAACAGCTCCAGGGTCGCCGGGCGCAGCAGGACGCGCCAGAGGAGGAACAGCCCGAGAGCGAGCAGCGTCGTCCACACGAGGTTGACCGGATCGTGCAGGAAGCCGTAGTTGAGGCCGACGTTGCGCAGGAACAGCGAGATGTCCGGCGTCATCGCTCCGATCGCGATCGCCGCGGGGACGAGCGGCGTGCGCACGAACGGCAGCGCGACGATCGCGTGGCTCGGAGTGAACGGCATACGAGGCCGGGGTCAGCCCAGGAAGACGCCGGCGAGGGTCTTCTTCCCGCGACGCAGCACCGAGACGCCGCCGGGCAGGGTGCCCTGCACGGTCGCGGCGTCGTCCTCCACCCGCTCCCCGTCGAGGGAGACGCCGCCCTGCGCGATGGCGCGGCGCGCCTCCGACAGGCTCGACACGAGACCGGTGGCGACGAGGGCGTCGACGACCGGAGTGCCGGCCGCGACCGTCGCATGCGGAAGCTCGTCGAGCGCCGTGCGCAAGGTCGCCGGGTCGAGAGTCGTCAGGTCGCCCTGCCCGAACAGCGCCTCGGACGCCGCGATCACGGCCGCCGTCGCCTCGACGCCGTGCACCGTCGCGACGACCTCGAGCGCGAGGCGCTTCTGGGCGGCACGGCGGAACGGCTCGGTCGCCACGTGCTCCGCATACTCCTCGATCTCGGCCCTGGTCAGGAACGTGAACACCTTGAGGCGCTCGATCACGTCGGCATCGGCCGTGCTGAGCCAGAACTGGTAGAACGCGTACGGGCTCGTGAGCTCCGCGTCGATCCAGATCGCGTTGCCCTCGCTCTTGCCGAACTTCGTGCCGTCGCTGTTGGTGATCAGCGGGGTGCCGATCGCGTGGACGGACGCCCCTTCGACCCGGTGGATGAGGTCGGTGCCACTGGTGAGGTTGCCCCACTGATCGGAGCCGCCCGTCTGCAGCACGCAGTCGTACTGCCGGTAGAGCTCGAGGAAGTCGAGCCCCTGGAGGATCTGATAGCTGAACTCGGTGTAGCTGATCCCGGCGTCGGAGTTCAGGCGTGCGGCCACCGCGTCCTTCTTCAGCATGGTGCCGACGCGGTAGTGCTTGCCGATCTCGCGGAGGAAATCGATCGCGGAGAGCGGCGCCGTCCAGTCGAGGTTGTTCACCATGCGGGCGGCGTTGTCCCCTTCGAAGCTGAGGTAGCGCTCGACCTGTCCGCGCAGACGGTCGACCCATTCCGCCACCGTCTCGCGGGTGTTGAGCGTGCGCTCCGCGGTGGGCCGGGGGTCGCCGATCAGACCGGTGGACCCACCGACGAGACCGAGCGGCTTGTGCCCGGCGAGCTGGAGGCGGCGGAGCAGGAGCAGCTGGACGAGGTGCCCGAGGTGCAGGCTGGGCGCCGTCGGGTCGAAGCCGCAGTAATACGTGACGGGATCTCCCGCGAGCAGGGCGCGCAGCGCCTCCTGGTCGGTGGACACGTGGACGAGGCCACGCCACACGATCTCGTCCCACACGTTCTCGAACGTGGGGTCGATCGCCTGCGGCGCGGTCGTCAGAGCGGGAGTTGACACGCGCTCCAGGCTAGCAGCGGACGACCGCCCCGCTGCGTCGCGCGGAGGGGTGTCAGCTGTGCGCGGCCCACCACACGAGGAACGCGGCGCCGAGGCCGATGACCCAGCTCACGAGGCTGCCGACGAGGAAGTACTCCGCGCGGGCCCCGGTCTCCCCGTCGCGGGAGATCTCCGGGAAGCGGACGATGCCCTTGGCGGCGAGCATGGCCGCGAGCACCGGATACGCCGCGGCCAGGGTGAGGATCATCACGAGGACGCGTTCGAGCGGGCCGATGAGCCGCCCGCCCTTGAAGCCGTGGCGGGGATCGGCGGGGATCACCCCCACCGCAGGGGCATCGGCCGCAGGCTGGTCGGTCGGTGCGGATGCGACGACCGAAGGCACCGGCTCCGCCACCTCCGCGGGGCGCCAGGTGTGCTCGCCGTCCAGAGCCGCGCGGACGACGAGGTTGGCGGATTCGAGCAGGAAGACACCGGCGCCGAGCGCGAGCACGGCCAGATCGAACGGCACCTCGCCGAACGGCGAGCGGAGCGTCCAGAGCTCACCGATGAGACCGGCGGCATTCCTCGATCCGCCCCAGACCACGGCGCCGATGCTGAGGGCGGCCAGCGCGACGGCCGGCCAGAACCCGGCACGGGACGGCCCCTCGTCCGGCATGCTCCAGGCCCACAGCGCTCCGGCACCGAGTCCGAGGAGGGCCGGCAGCAGCGCGTCCCCGCCGATGCCGAGGAGGAGGACCACAGCCGCGGCCACGACGTAGCCGATCCACCGCCGAGGCACGAACTGGCGGACGAGGTCGGTCGCGCCGATGGCCAGGAGGACGAAGCCCGCGAGGATCATGCGGTCTCCCCCCGGAGCGCGGCCACACCCTCGATGACAGCGGCGGCTCCCGCGCTCCGCAGCGATTTGGACACGCTCGGCTGCGAGATGCCCTCCTGGGCGGCGAGCTCCTGCTGGGACCGGCCGACCAGGCGCCCGTACGTGAGGTGGCGCTCGCGCGTGCTCATCGCCCCGACGAGCTCGTCGCGCGCGAGGACATACGCGTTGGACGCGGCGATCACGGTCTCCATGACCTCATCCTGGCCCGGGGCTCCGACAATCCAGGTGCGCGTGCGCGGCACGGCGCGCTGTTCGCGGGCGTGCACGGTCTCGATCGCGGCGCGCGCCGCATACCACCCGGGGCCGTCGGCCAGCTCACCGTGCACCGACGCCACCGGTCGGACCTCGCCGATGCCGACGCCGAAGCGGAACGCGAGGCCCTCAGGGAGCCGGAGCTGGACCATGAGGAGGGAGAGGAGCGCGTCGGGAAGCTCGCGGTAGACGCCCTGCTGCTCGTCCCCTACCGTGGGCGTGAGCGGCTGGACCGCCAGCGGACGGTCGCGTTCGACCTGCGCGATGGTGTCGTCGAGTGCACGCTGTGCGGCGCTCCGGTCCCCGAGCTCTCGGGAACCCACGATGTCGGCGATCACGGCGATGACCATGGGATAACCGTAACACGAATATCCGAGGCTTATGCCTCATATGGCTATAGATAGGAAATATGCCTGATTCACGCATCATCGACTGGACCGATGGCACCTGGACCCACGCCCCCGCGCTGACGCGCATCGACGGGCATCTCGACGCCACCGCGATCGAGGGCAGCGATGCCTGGCGTCACACCGCGTACGGCTTCGTGCACGACTCCGAGCATGCACTGCTCGCCCCGCTGGAGGTCGGTGAAGCGATCGAGGTCGCCTTCCGCGCGCCGTGGGAGGGGCAGTTCGACCAGGCGGGCCTCTTCGTCCGCGCCGATGACGAGCACTGGATCAAGGCGGGAGTCGAGTTCGCCGACGGCCACCTCGGCCTGGGCGCCGTCGTGACCGCCGGCCGCTCGGACTGGTCGGTCGGCTACGTCGACGACTGGCGCGAGAGCGAGATCACCGTCCGGGTCAGCCGCTGGGAAGACGCGATGATCGTGCGGGCCCGCGCGGACGACGGACCGTGGCGACTCGTCAGGGTGGCTCCCTTCGCCGGTGACACGGCCGTCTCCGCAGGACCGTTCCTCGCAGCACCCACCCGGGCGGGCCTGACCGTCCGGTTCACCCGGTGGGAGCGCTCGGCCGCCGACGGCGACCTGCACTGAGGCGCGGTCGCCGCCGGAACGACTACAGGCCGAGCGCGTGCGCGGCGGCCTGCGCGCGGGCGACGAGCTCCGCGCGCTGCTCGGCCACCCGCTCGGGCGCGGTGCCGCCGACACCCGTGCGCGACGCGACGGATCCCTCGATCGTGAGCACCTCGCGCACCGCGGGGACGAGGTGGGGCGACACCGACAGCAGCAGCTCGTCGGAGGCGTCCTCCAGCCCGATCCCCTGTTCTTCGCAGGCACGCACGAGTGCCCCGGAGATCTCGTGGGCATCGCGGAACGGCACCCGCCGCTTCACCAGCCACTCGGCGACGTCGGTCGCCAGCGAGAACCCCTGGGGGGCGAGCTCGGCCATGCGCTCCGTGTGGAAGCGCAGCGTCGCGACCATCCCCGCGAACGCCGGCAGCACGACCTCGAGCGTCTGCACGGAGTCGAAGACCGGCTCCTTGTCCTCCTGCAGATCGCGGTTGTAGGCGAGCGGCAGGCCCTTGAGCGTCGCCAGCAGGCCGGACAGGTTGCCGATGAGACGCCCGGACTTGCCGCGCGCGAGCTCGGCGATGTCCGGGTTCTTCTTCTGCGGCATGATGCTGGATCCGGTGGAGTAGCCGTCGTCGAGGGTGACGAAGCCGAACTCGCGGGTGTTCCAGAGGATGATCTCCTCGGAGAGTCGGGAGAGGTCGACGCCCGTCATCGCCGCGATGAACGCGAACTCCGCGACGACGTCCCGCGCGGCGGTCCCGTCGAGGGAGTTCTCCGCCGGCCGGTCGAGACCGAGCTCCGTCGCCACGAGGGCGGGGTCGAGGCCCAGCGTCGATCCCGCCAGCGCTCCCCCGCCGTACGGCGAGACACCGGCACGCCGGCGCCAGTCGACGAGACGTTCGAGCTCGCGCACCAGCGGCCACGCGTGAGCCTGGAGGTGATGGGCGAGCAGCACCGGCTGCGCGTGCTGAAGGTGCGTGCGTCCGGGCAGGATCGCGTCGGGGTGCGCCTCGGCCTGCGCCACGAGCGCATCGATCACGCGCAGCAGGTCACGGGCGATCACCCGGGCGTGATCGATCAGGTACATCCGCACGAGAGTGGCGATCTGGTCGTTCCGGCTGCGTCCGGCGCGGAGGCGGCCGCCCAGCTCCGGACCGAGCTCGGCGATCAGCGCCTGCTCGAGCGCACCGTGCACGTCCTCGTCGGTGGGCAGCGGCTGCAGGGTGCCGTCGGCGACCTTGCGCGCCACGGCGTCGAGGCCCTCGTGCATGCGGGCGGCCTCATCCGGTTCGAGGTACCCTGCCGCGGCCAGCGCCGTGGCATGCGCGTGGGAACCCGCGATGTCGTACGGCGCGAGGATCCAGTCGAAGTGCGTCGAACGGCTCAGCTCGACGAGCTCCGGCGACGGACCGGTGGCGAACCGCGCGCCCCAGAGCGCGCCCTCGTTGGTGCCTTCGTGCGAGTCAGCCATCACGCGTCCTTCTTCCCGAGGAGCCAGACCAGCAGGGCCTTCTGGGCGTGCAGACGGTTCTCCGCCTCGTCCCAGACCACGCTCTGCGGACCGTCGATGACGGCGGAGTCGACCTCGTAGCCGCGGTCGGCGGGGAGGCAGTGGATGAAGATCGCGTCGTCGTGCGCGAGCTCCATCGTCTCCGGCGTGACCTTGTAGCCGCCGAGGTCGCGGATCCGCGCGAGCTTCTCCTCCTCCTTGCCCATCGACACCCAGGTGTCGGTGACGACGACGTCAGCGCCCGCGGCCGCCTCGACCGGATCGGTGAAGAGCGTGATCGATCCGCCGGTCTCCCCGGCGCGGCGGTCGGCCGCCTCGATCACGTCGGCGCGCGGCGCGTAGTCCTCCGGCGACGCGATGCGCACGTGCATGCCCGCCGTGACGCCGGCGAGCGCGTAGGAGTGCGCCATGTTGCTCTGGCCATCGCCGAAGAACGTCAGCGTGAGGCCCTTCAGATCGCCCTTGTGCTCGCGGATCGTCAGCAGGTCGGCGAGGAGCTGGCACGGGTGGAAGTCGTCGGACAGCGCGTTGACCACGGGGACCCGCGTGCCGGCGGCCATCTCTTCCAGGCCCGATTGCGCGTACGTGCGCCACACGATCGCGGCGACCTGGCGCTCGAGGACGCGCGCCGTGTCGGACGGCGTCTCCTTCCCGCCGAGCTGGCTGCTCGCGGTGGAGATGATGAGCGGGGTGCCGCCGAGGTCGGCGATGCCCACGGCGAACGAGACGCGCGTCCGGGTGGACGACTTGTCGAAGATCACGGCGACGGTCTGCGGGCCGGCGAGGCTCTTGTCCGCCCAGCGGTCCTTCTTGAGCTCGAGGGCGAGATCGAGGATCTCCGCCTGCTCGGCGGGCGTCAGATCGTCGTCGCGCAGCAGGTGGCGGGTCATGCGGGGACCTTTCCGGTGGCGGAGGAGTGGACGTCGGAGAGAGCGGCGGTGAACAGCTCGCGGAACTCCGCCAGCTCCGCGTCGCCGATGGTGAGTGCCGGCGCGACGCGCACGGTCTCGGGGTTGGCGGCGTTGACGATGAGACCGCGGTCCTGGGCGGCGGCGACCACCGCACCCGCCACGGGCTGGGTGAGCGCGACGCCGACGAGGAGTCCGCGGCCGCGGACGCCCTCGATCAGCGGGGAGTCGATGCCCAGGATGATCTCCCGCAGCTCGGCTCCGCGGCGCGCGGCGTTGTCGACGAGGTCGGCGCGCTCGATCTCGGCCAGCACCGCGTCCGCCACGGCCGTCGCGAGCGGATTCCCGCCGAAGGTGGAGCCGTGCGAGCCGGGCGTGAACAGGGCGCTCGCGGCGCCGTAGGTGACGAGGGCGCCGATCGGGAACCCGCCGCCGATGCCCTTCGCGAGCGTGATGGCGTCGGGCGTGATGCCCTCGTGGCTGAACCCGAACCAGGCGCCGGTCCGTCCTGCCCCTGTCTGGATCTCGTCGACGATGAGCAGGGCTCCGTGTGCGAGGGTCAGCGAGCGCGCGGCGGCGAGGTAGCCCACGGGGAGCTCGACGACGCCGGCCTCACCCTGGATCGGCTCCACGATGACGGCGGCGACCCGGTCATCCATCGCGGCCTCCAGCGCGTCGATCGTGGCCGGGATGTGCTCGACCCCTCCGGGCATCGGAGCGAACGGCGCGCGCATGGACTCCTTGGCCGTGAGCGCGAGCGAGCCCATCGTGCGGCCGTGGAAGCCGTTCTCCAGCGCCAGGATGCGGGGACGCTCCGCGCCGCCGTGCAGACGGGCGAGCTTGAACGCTGCCTCGTTGGCCTCGGCACCCGAGTTCGAGAAGAAGACCCGACCGTCGATCCCCGCGCCGGCGAGACGCTTGAGCCGCGCCGCGAGCGCGAGCTGCGGCGGGGTCGCGAAGTAGTTGGAGACGTGCGCGAGGGTGGCAGCCTGCCGCGACACCGCATCGACGAACACCGGGTGCGCGTGCCCGAGCGAGGTCACCGCGATGCCGGCGAGGAAGTCGAGGTAGCGTCGGTCTTCGGCGTCCCACAGGTACGAGCCCTCACCGCGGGTCAGCAGCGCGAGGCGCTCCCCCGCGTTGAGCACGAGATCACGTGCCGCGTCGTCCTGCCAGACGGTCATGCCGTCGCCCCTTTCTCTCCCAGGACCACTTCGGTCCCGATTCCCTTGCTGGTGAACAGTTCGACGAGCACCGAGTGCGGGACCCGTCCGTCGATGATCGCGGCCGCGTCGACGCCACCCTCGACCGCATCGAGGCATGCGCGCATCTTCGGGATCATGCCCGACTCCAGGCGCGGCAGCATCTCCACGAGAGCGCCCGACGTCAGATGCGACACGAGCGAGTCCCGGTTGGGCCAGTCGGCGTACAGCCCCGGCACGTCGGTGAGGATGACGAGCTTGCGCGCACCGAGGGCCACGGCGAGCGCAGCAGCCGCGGCATCCGCGTTGACGTTGAGCGACTGCCCCGGGTGGTCGAGGTCGGGCGCGATGCTCGACACGACCGGGATCCGCCCTGCGGCGAGATGATCGAGCACCGGCGTCGGGTCGACCTGGACCACGTCGCCCACGCGGCCGAGGTCCACCTCCTCGCCGTCGATCATCACACCGCGGCGGCGGCCGCCGAAGAGCCCGGCGTCCTCACCGCTGAGGCCGGTGGCGATGGGGCCGTGCGAGTTGATCTTCGACACGAGCTGCGGGTTCACCTGACCCGTGAGCACCATCCGCACGACGCCGATGGCCTCGGTGTTGGTGACGCGATATCCGCCCTTGAACTCGCTGGGGATCTCCAGGCGCTGGAGCATGTCGGAGATCTGCGGCCCGCCGCCGTGCACGACCACCGGTTGCACGCCGACGTAGCGGAGGTACGCGATGTCCTGGGCGAAGGCTTCCTGCAGCTCGTCCGAGACCATCGCGTTGCCGCCGTACTTGACGACGACGATCTGGTCGCGGAACTTCCTCAGCCACGGCAGCGACTCGATGAGGGTGGTCGCCTTCTGGGCCGCGATGTCCGGCGTGGTGTCCTGGATGTCGGTCATGAGGCGTAGGCGCTGTTCTCGTGCACGTAGTCGTGGGTGAGGTCGTTCGTGAGGACCGTGGCGGTGGCCTCCCCGACCTTGAGGTCGATCATCAGATGCGTCGCTCGCGGCGTCAGGTCGACCTCCTCGCGCGGGCGGTCCGGGCCACCGGCGGTGCACACGCGGACGCCGTTCATCCACACGTCGACGTCGTACGGGTCGAACTGCGCGGCCGTGGTGCCGATCGCCGCGAGCACGCGTCCCCAGTTCGGGTCGTTGCCGAAGATGGCGGCCTTGAACAGGTTGTTGCGGGCCACCGAGCGGCCGACCTCGACGGCATCCTGCTCGGAGACGGCGTGCTGCACCTCGATCGTGATGTCGTGGCTCGCGCCCTCCGCGTCGCCCTGCAGCTTGACCGCGAGCTCCTGGCAGAGCGTGGTGAGCGCCTCGGCGAAGTCGTCGAGATCGGGGGCGACCTCGGAGGCGCCGTTGGCGAGCAGCGTCACCTGGTCGTTGGTCGACATGCAGCCGTCGGAGTCGAGGCGGTCGAACGTGCGCCCCGTCGCCCGACGCAGCGCCTCGTCGGCCTGGAGCGGTTCGAGCACGGCGTCGGTGGTGAGCACCACGAGCATCGTCGCCAGACCCGGGGCGAGCATGCCCGCGCCCTTCGCCATGCCGCCGATCGTCCAGCCGTCGCGGGTCACCACAGCGGTCTTCGCGACCGTGTCCGTGGTCATGATGGCGTGCGCGGCGCTCTCCCCACCGTCCGCGCTCAGCGCGGTGATCGCCTGCGCGGTACCCGCGAGGACCTTCTCGCGGAAGACCTCGTCCCCCGTCCCGATGAGCCCCGTGGAGCAGACGAGCACGTCGCCCGCGCTGATGCCGAGCAGCTCGGCCGCCTTCTCCGCGGTCTGGTGGGTCGTCTGGAACCCGAAGCTCCCGGTGAAGCAGTTCGCACCGCCGGAGTTGAGGACGACGGCCTCGACCACGCGGTCCGCGACGGCCTGCTGCGACCAGATGATGGGGTTGGCCTTGGCGCGGTTGCTCGTGAAGACGGCGGCGCCGACCTTGCGGGGGCCGCGGTTGACCACGACGGCGACATCGGGCTTGCCGGTGGACTTGAGTCCGGCGGCGACTCCGGCCGCCTCGAATCCTGCGGGGGCGGTGACGCTCACGGGGCGACTCCGTTCACTGAGAGGGCGCGGGTCTCGGGAAGCCCCAGCGCGATGTTCATGGACTGGACGGCAGCTCCGGCGGTGCCCTTGACGAGGTTGTCGACGGCGGTGACCACCGTCACGCGGTTCGCGGCGCGGTCGATCGCGAGGCCGAGGAGGGCCGTGTTCGCCCCGAGCACGTCGGCCGTGCGCGGGAAGCTCCCCTCCGGCAGCAGCTGGACGAAGGTCTCGTCGCCGTAGGCGCTCTCCCATGCCTGACGGATCTGGGCGTCGCTCACACCCTCGACGATCGGCGCTGTGGACGTGGCGAGGATGCCGCGCGACATCGGCACGAGGACCGGAGTGAACGAGATCCGGATGTCTTGGGTCCCTGAGCCCGTCGAAGGGCCTGAGTCCGTCGAAGGGCCTGAGCCCGTCGAAGGGCGGGCGGCGGCGAGCGCCTGACGGATCTCCGGGATGTGGCGGTGCGTGCCGCCGACGGCATAGGGGTTCGCGGAGCCGAGGATCTCGCTGGCGAGGAGGTTCGTCTTCAGGCTCTTGCCCGCCCCGGACGGGCCGACGGCCAGGACGGAGACGATGTCGCCCGGGTCGATCACGCCGGCCGCGACACCGGGGGCGAGGCTCAGGCTCACCGTGGAGGCGTTGCAGCCGGGTGCGGCGATCCGGGTCGCGCTACGGAGCGCGTCCCGCCCCTTGCCCCCTCCGACGAGGAGCTCGGGCACGCCGTACGTCCACGGCTCATGGAAGGACCCGCCGTAGAACGCGTCCCACTCCGCCGACGAGGTGAGCCGGTGGTCCGCTCCGGCGTCGATCACCAGCGGGGTGTCGCCGAGGGCGTCCGTGTACTGCCCGGACTGGCCGTGCGGGAGGGCCAGGAACACGATGTCGTGTCCGGCGAGGACCTCGGGTGTGGTGTCCTGCAGCGTCAGGTGGGCGAGTGAACGGAGGTGCGGCTGATGGGCGACGAGGGGCTGTCCGGCGTTCGAGTGCGCCGTGACGGTGCGGATCTCGACGTCGGGGTGAGCGGCCAGGAGGCGCAGGATCTCGCCGCCTGCGTAGCCGGAGGCGCCGGAGACGGCGACGGAATACGTCATGCTTCTACCTTAACGGTCGGGTCCTCGACGATCTCGGGACCGGGGGCGGGGCCGGAGGCGGCGACACCGGCACTCGACCGCCGCGCGGACGCAGGCAGAAGGGCGGGGTCGCCTAGAATCGGCGGCCGCGACGTCGGCGCACGGCGATGACGCTCGGGACGAGCGTCGAAGGAGCGGTGGCGACCGAAGGCATGCCGCGACGATAGCGCGGGCGTGTTCGGCACCGCAAATCCGGGGCGTCACACGACAGCGTGCGCAACCGGTGCGGCGAAGAAGGCCCGTTCGTGCGCGCTCGATGCGAGGAAGGCTCGCCGCATCCGCTCTCGGCCGGTGTCGTCGGCCCTCGCGGCCGCGGCGGCGACATGCGCGACGGCCTGCCGGGTGGCCTCCGCGAATGCCGGATCCGCGTAGGTCGCCAGCCACGATGCGTAGGGATGCCGGGGGTCGCGCGGCGCCGCGCCGAACGCTCCGGCATGGAGCCGCTCCCCCAGGTCGGTGTAGAGCCAGAAGCACGGCAGCACGGCCGCGATCACCGTGGCGTAGTCCCCGCCGAAGGCGACGGCACGCAGGTGGTCGATGTAGGCGACCGTGGCCGGGGCGGGCTCGGCGGCGAAGGTCGCGCCGTTCACCCCGGTCTCCGGCGTCAGCCACGACGCGTGCAGCTCCAGCTCGCCGCGGATCGCGCCGTGCGCGGCCTCGGCCCAGAACGCCTGCTCGTCGGGGGTCGGAGCGAGACGTGACGCCTCCGCGAGCACCCGGGCGTACTCGCGGAGGTAGAGGGCATCCTGCGCGAGGTAGAAGACGAAGGCGTCGCGGTCGAGGGTCCCCTCGGCGAGCGCGCGCACGAAGGGCAGCGCGTCGATGTCGCGGCGGATCGCGGCGGTCTCGTCCCACCAGGCCGCGGCCACCTCTTCCGGTGTCGGCCGGGTCTCGACCCCGCCGCGCGCCCAGAGTCCCGAGAAGGGATGGATCGGGCCGTGTCCTCGCCCGATCTCCAGGTCGTCCGCCGCGCGGAGGGACTCCCGCAACCAGGCGCGCGCGGCGCGGACCGCAGTCGCGGGATCGTCGCCCGTCGCCAGTCGTGTGGCCAGAGCCGCGGACAGCGAGCAGCCGGTGCCGTGGGTGTTCTCCGTCCGGATGCGCGCCCCGGGGAACTCCGCGTGCGTACCGGCTGCCGTGTCGATCAGGGCGTCCGGCGCCTCGTCCCCCGGCAGGTGACCTCCCTTCACGAGCACCGCCGTCCCGGTGGCCGCCGACAGCTCCTGCGCCGCGGCGAGCGCGTCCGCCCAGCCCGCCACCTCGCGACCCGCGAGGACGGCGAGCTCGGCGAGGTTCGGGGTGACCACGGTCGCCAGGGACAGCAGGCTCCGCAGCTCGCGCTCCGCATCGGGGTGGAGCAGCCGATCCCCCGAGGTCGCGATCATGACGGGGTCGAGCACGACGATCGGGGGCTGTGTGTCCCGGAGCCACGCGGCGACCGTCCGGATCACCTCCACGTCCGCGAGCATGCCGATCTTCACGGCGTCGATGCGGATGTCGTCACCGACGGCGTCGAGCTGCGCCCGGAGGAAGTCCGCGGGAGGAACGTGCACGGCGCGGACGCCCTGCGTGTTCTGGGCGGTCAGGGCCGTCAGGGCCGCCATGCCGTAGCCCCCGTTCGCGGCGATCGCCTTGAGGTCGGCCTGGATGCCCGCGCCCCCGGACGGATCGCTGCCGGCGATGCTGAGCACGTGCGGCACCGCCCGCCCGAGCCAGCGCCGACGGAAGGCCGCGGCGGCGGTCCGGGGGTCGTCCGCCGCGCACAGCGCCGAGACAACCGCGATCCCGGCCGCGCCGGCCGCGCGCAGCGCCGCCGTGTCATCGAGATCCACCCCGCCGATCGCGACGCACGGCAGCGCACTGCGCGCCGCGAACGCGGCGAAGCCGTCGATGCCGAGCGGGGCCGGGTGGTCGGGCTTGGTGCGCGTGGGGCGGATCACGCCGACCCCGAGGTAGTCGACCGTGCCGGGCGGCAGCGCGGCGACCTTCTCGAGGTGCGCGGAGGTGTTCGCGGTCAGCCCGATCAGGGCCTCCGGGCCGAGGAGCTCGCGCGCGCGGAGCACCGAGGCGTCCGCCTGACCGAGGTGCACCCCGTCCACCCTGGCGCCGCGACGACGGGCCTCGACGGCCGCATCGAGGCGATCGTTCACGACGAGCAGCGCGCGACCGTCGATGGCCGCGGACAGAGCGAGGAGCTGCACGACGGTCTCCTCGTCCGTCGCCTCCTTGTCGCGCAGCTGCACGATGCGGACGCCGCCGGCCACCGCTTCGCGGACGGTCGAGACCACCCCGCGTGCGCCGCACAGCGACCGATCGGTGACGAGGTAGAGGGACAGGTCGACGGTCATCGGGTCTCCTCCTCGACGCGGGCGCGGTCCCGGAGATCCGCCGGGGTCACGGCGGACAGCGCATCGAGCAGTCCGACGGCGAAGCTGCCCGGTCCGCGGGAGATCTCCGCCGCCTGCTCGGATGCGACCGTGTAGACGAGGGTCGCCGCGGCCACCGCCGTCAGCGCATCTGTCGCGGAGCCACGGGCCGCCCCGAGGAACGCCGCCATCACGGCGCCCAGGGCACACCCGCCGCCGGTCACCCGTGTGAGGAGCTCATGCCCGTTGGCGATGCGGATCACCCGCTCCCCGTCGGTGAGGAGGTCGATCGGGCCCGAGACGGCGACCAGGGAGCCGTGCCGGTGGGCGAGCTCGCGGGCCGCCGCAGCCGCCGCCTCGGTCCCGTCCGTCGCGTCGACACCGCGGCCGCCACTGCTGTGTCCGGCCAGCGCGAGGATCTCCGACGCGTTGCCGCGGATGGCGGTGGGGCGCAGCGCGGCGAGCTCGTGCGCGAGCGCCGTCCGCACCGGGAGGGTGCCGATCGCAACGGGATCGAGTACCCACGGCGTGCCGGCGGCGAGCGCTCCCGCCACGGCCTCCCTGCTCGCCTCCCGCTGCTCCGGGGTCGGCGTCCCGAGGTTGATGAGAAGCCCCGAGGCGGCAGCGGCGAACGGCTCGGCCTCGCCGACGATGTCGACCATGGCCGGCGCCGCCCCGAGCGCCAGCAGCACGTTGGCGGTGAACCCCGTCACGACGGCGTTCGTGATGCAGTGCGTCAACGGCGGCGTGGCCCGGACCTCCTCCCGCAGCCTTCCCGCGGTGACGGCGAGGTCGAGGACGGATTGCGGACGCACAGGATCGCTCATCGGCGACATCCCTTCGCTAGTACGAACTAGATCAGGTTCGACGGGTGTGATCTCAGCCGCGGATGCGGCACCCCGTGTCACTGCCTCGCAGTCTAGCGAGCGAGGGCGTCGAGCAGCGCCCGCTCCTCCGTCCGCGTGAGTCCGGCGCGGCGCTCGCGGTCCACGCCCCGTTCGCGCTCGTCCGCCACGACATGCTCCACCGTCTCGTCGAGGGGGCGGCGCGGGCCCCCGCTGCGCCGGTACCGCGCATTCGAGCGGGTCATGAATCCGCGCATCTCGGGCGGCAGCCACAGCGGCAGCGAGCGCGGCCCCGCCCAGTACGCAACGTCTTCGGAGACGAGGCGCTCCTCCGTGCCGACGACGACCGGCCCAGCGTGCCCCGTGGCCGCGCGCACCGTCCGGAGCACGTACTCCAGGTCGCGCACGTCGCCGATCGCGTTCACGGCACCGGTGACGGTGGCGGACACGACGAACGCAGCGACGTCCTCGACGTCGATGACCTGCGCCGTGCGCCCTTCGAGCGGTGGAAGCAGCACCGGCTCATCCAGGGCCCGGAGGAACGCCGCCGCCCAGTAGCCGAAGCGATCGCTCGGGTCACCGTCGCCGACGATGAGGCCGGGGCGGACGAGGAGTGCGCGGTCGCCGACGCCCGCCTGCACGGCATCCTCCGCCGCGACCTTCTGTCGCGCGTAGTCGTCGTCCTCACCGGCCTGCGCCGCCGGATGCCGCGGGGCCGACTCGTCGGTCCCGACCGTCTCGTCGTCGCGGTACACCGACATCGAGGAGATGTACGTCCAGCGCGCCGCGCGGTCGCCGAGAGCGCGGACCGCTCCGGAGACATGATCGGCGCGGGAGGAGACGTCGACGACGTGGTCCCAATCGCTGCGCGAGACGACGTCGTAGGCGTCATCCTCATCGCGGTCCGCGAGAACGAGGGTCGCTCCCGGCGGTGCCGGCCGACCGCCGCGGGCCAGGCAGGTCACGGTCGCTCCCGCCCCGAGTGCATGCGCGGCGATGCGCCCCGACAGCCATCCGGTTCCCCCGAGGATCAGCACATCCGTCATGTGCCCATGTCATCAGGATCGACGACTCGGGGGAAGGGCCTCCGCTCAGAGCGGAGCGGCAGGACAGGCCGTCACGCGAGTACAGGCGTCACGCGAGCGCAGCCCACCACGCGAGCACAGGCCATCACGCGAACACAGGCCACCGGCACTGCTGTCGCCTGATGCCGCGCGAACGCCTGATGCCGCGCGGCCTCCCGAGGAAGCCGCGCGGCATCGCGATCAGTCGCGGAGGGCGGCGCCGAAGCGCTCCGCGGCCACGGCGACGCCCGCCATCTTCGCCGCGGAGGCCTCCGCGGCGGTCAGCGTGCGGTCGTCGGCGCGGAAGCGCAGGGCGAACGTCAGCGACTTCGATCCCTCGGGCACGCCCTCGCCGCGGTAGTCGTCCACGAGCCGGACGGACTCCAGCAGTGCACCCGCGCCCTCCGCGAGAGCCGCGCGGACCTCGCCCGCCGGCACCTCGGCCGGGAGCGTGAGCGAGACGTCCTGCGTCGCGGCCGGGAACGTGGAGAGCGATGCCGCCACGATGCGTCCTCCGGCGAGCGTGAGCAGCCGGTCGAGGTCGAGCTCCAGCACGGTGGCGCGACCCGGCAGGTCGGCCTCCTCGGCGACGGCGGGATGCAGCTCGCCGACGTAGCCGACCTCCTCGCCGGCGGCGACGAGCGCACCGGTGCGTCCGGGGTGGAGCGCGGCGCGCTGCGTCTGCACGACGTCGATCTCGATGCCCGCCGCGGCCCCGATCACGCGGACCGCGTCGAGCGCCTCGACGAGCCCGGCGGCCTCGGCGGCACGACCCGGCTGGCGCGGCGACACGTTGCCGGTCAGCAGCACCGCGACGTGGCGCTCCTGCGGCGGGATGGAGGCGTCGAGCGCGGCGAGCACCTCATCCGACGGCCGGACGCCGAGCGGCGGGACCTCGGCGGTGCCGTACTTCACGCCCGACTCCGGGACGAACACGGCGCCCGTCTCGAACAGCGCGAGGTCGGTGAGCCCGCGCGAGATGTTGCGGTGCGCGGTCTGCAGCAGACCGGGGATGAGCGAGCGCCGCAGGAACGGCACCTGCCCGTCGAGCGGGTTCGCGAGGCGGATGCTGGGCAGGTGCTCACCGGACGCGGAGCCGTGCAGATCGTTCTGCGCCTCGGTCGTGAACGGGAACGCCGGGGTCTCGACGAATCCTGCGGCGGCGAGAGCGTTCACCACGCGGCGACGCCCCTGCTGATGTGCCGTGAGACCGCGGCCGGACGGCGGCGTCGGCAGCACGGAGGGGATGCGGTCGAGCCCGTGGATGCGGGCGACCTCCTCGGCGAGCGTCCACTTGTCGGTGAGGTCGGGGCGCCAGGTCGGCGGGATGACCGTCCACCCGGAGTCACCCTGGGTCCCTGCGCCTTCGGCCTGGGTCCCTGAGCCTGTCGAAGGGCTGACCTCGGCCCCGATCGTCGTCAGCGCGCCGGTGATCTCGTCGTCGGTGTAGTCGACGCCGATCAGCCCCTGCACGAAGCCGCGCGGGAGCTCGATCTCGGCGACGAACACCTCGGCGAAGAGCGCTCCGCCCTCCTCCGTGAGCGTGCCGCCGGCGAGCTCGACCATGAGGTCGGCTGCGCGGCGGGCCGCGACGAACGGGATCAGGGGGTCGACACCGCGCTCGAAACGCTTGGACGCCTCGCTCGGGAGCTTGTGCCGACGGGCCGTGCGGGCGATGGTCGTCGCGTCGAAGGTCGCCGCCTCGATGAGGACGTTCCGCGTGGTGTCGCTCATCTCGGTGGTGCCGCCGCCCATGACGCCGGCGAGGCCGATGGGACCGGAGTCGTCGGTGATGAGGAGGTCTTCGACGTGCAGCTTCCGCTCCACGCCGTCGAGCGTGATCATCTTCTCCCCCGGCGTCGCGCGCCGGACGGTGATGCCGCCCGTGAGCTTGTCCAGGTCGTAGCCGTGCAGCGGCTGCCCGAGCTCAAGCATGACGTAGTTCGTGATGTCGATGAGCACACCCAGCGACCGCATGCCGGCGAGGCTCAGGCGCGCGATCATCCACGGCGGAGTCGGCCGCGACGGATCGACGTCGCGCACGACCCGGGTGACGAACTCGCTCGCGCCGACCTTGCCGCGCACCGGCGCCTGGTCGTCGACCACGGCCGTGTGTCCGGAACCGGGCTGAAGCTCGGCGAAGTCGCGCTCGGCGGGGTCGCGGAAGGCCGCCCCCGTGGCGTGGGAGTACTCACGGGCGACGCCGCGCACCGAGAACGCGTAGCCACGGTCCGGCGTGACGTTGATCTCCACCGCGACGTCGTCGAGGCCCAGCAGCGCGATCGCGTCCGTGCCCACGGGCGCATCGATGCCGAGGTCGCTCAGCACGACGATGCCGTTGTGCTCGTCGCCGAGACCCAGCTCGCGCGCGGAGGCGATCATGCCGTCGGAGACGTGACCGTAGGTCTTGCGGGCGGCGATCGGGAACGGACCGGGAAGCACGGCGCCGGGCAGGGTCACGACGACCTTGTCGCCGGCGACGAAGTTGTGCGCGCCGCAGACGATCCCGCGGACACCGCCGTGCTCGGGGCCGACGTCGACCTGGCACCAGTTGATCGTCTTGCCGTTCGACTGGGGCTCCGGCTCGAGCGAGACGACCTGGCCGACCACCACGGGACCCGTGATGTCGAAGCGGTGCACGTCCTCCTCTTCGAAGCCGACGGTCACCAGCGCCGCGAGGACGTCCTCGGGCGTGGCATCCGCTGCCAGATCGACGTACTCACGCAGCCACGAAAGCGGGACGCGCATCACACCACCATCCCGTACTGCTCGCTGAAACGGACATCGCCCTCGGCCATGTCGCGCATGTCCTGCACATCGCTGCGGAACATCAGGCCCCGCTCGATGCCCATGCCGAACGCGAAGCCGCTGTACACCTCGGGGTCGATCCCGGCCGCGCGCAGCACGTTCGGGTTGACCATGCCGCAGCCGCCCCACTCGATCCAGCGCGCGCCGCCCTTGAAGGTCGGGTGCCACAGGTCGAGCTCGGCGGAGGGCTCGGTGAAGGGGAAGTAGTTCGTGCGGAAGCGGGTCTTGGCCTCCGGACCGAAGAGCTGCTTCGCGAAGTGGTCGAGCGTGCCCTTGAGGTGCGCCATCGTGATGCCCTTGTCGACGACCAGTCCCTCGAACTGCGTGAAGACCGGGAGGTGCGTGGCGTCGAACTCGTCGGTGCGGTACACGCGGCCCGGGCACAGCACGTAGATGGGGACCTCGCGGTTCAGCATCGACCGCACCTGCACCGGGCTCGTGTGCGTGCGCATGACGAGGTGACGCGAGGTCGGGTCGACGTAGAAGGTGTCCTGCTCCTGGCGCGCGGGGTGGTCGACGTCGAAGTTCAGCGCGTCGAAGTTGAACCACTCGTGCTCGAGCTCCGGCCCCTCCGCGATCTCCCACCCCATGCCGACGAAGATGTCCTCGACGTGGTCCTGCAGGAGAGCGAGCGGGTGCCGGGCGCCCACACGCGTCCGCGACGGGACGGCGGTGATGTCGACGCGCTCGGCCTCCAGGCGCGCGGCGACCTCGGCGGCGGCCAGCTCGGCCTCCTTCGCCGCGAGCGCCTGGTTCACACGACCGCGGCCCTGACCGACGAGCTTGCCGAACGCGGCCTTGTTCTCGGGGGCGACCTGGCGCATCGAGGCGTTCAGGACCGCGAGCGGCGATCCCTCCGCGACGTGCGCCGCACGGGCGGCTTTCAGCGCGGCGGTGTCGGCGGCCGCGTCGATCGCCGCGAGGGCGTCGGCGACAGCGGCTTCGACCGCTTCGGGGGTGATTTCCGGAGACTCTGACACGGGAGTCGAGTCTACCGGCGCGGGACGGGCGCCCCGCGCCGGTAGCGGCTCATGACGACCTTGGCACGGGAGCTTTAGGGGGTACCTTTGCTCACCAAACCGGCGTAGCGCAGCGTGTATCCGCCCGGACACGCCGACGACTTGGACAAGGAACCAGGCGTGACCCACGGGCCGCTGACGTACACCGTGTTGTCGAGCCAGTTTCCCTTACAGACACCGCTGACTCGGTAGGACCCGGTGCCGCCGTTACATAACGCGTACGCGCGACCGTTGTCGGTCCAATAGCTGCAGTTCGTCGGGTAACCGGCGAAGGCAGCTGATGCCCCGGTCACGCTTGCTCCGAGGCCGACGAGCACCGCCACTGCACCGACGGCAAATTTCTTGCGCAGACTTCTCATGCGTTCCCCTCTCATCACGACACTCATCCCGACCGGCGAGTTGATAGTAGGACGGTAGCTCCTCCGCACTGCGGCGTCTGTCGGGCGTTTGGGGGACATCCTGCGGGATAGCCGACGACCAGCGCCGCGAGCCTGAGCTACCCGAGTAGAGAAGGAGAAGGATCAGGCGCATCACGCCCGATTTCCGGAGGCCGATCGAATCGGTCTGCCTCGCCCTGCCCGCGAGGCAGCGACTTTGCGTGACTATCGAGGGAGAGAGTCGTTTCCGTTGTCAGCCCTCTGCAACGTGATCAACTGCGTGTCCGTACCGCCCTCGTGCAGACGGGGGTCCGGTCCAGGATCGATCGTGCCGCCAGCGAGAACCTTCGCCGAGCGGCGCGTGCGCACCTCCACCCAACGTGCGATGCCGGAGAGGATCAGGCACATGATGATGTAGATGCCGCCGATGACGAAGGCGGACTGCAGGATCGGGCGCCCCTGCTGCGAGGTCAGCTGCTTCGCGAAGTAAAGCAACTCGGGGTACGTGATGATGAAGCCGAGGGCCGTATCCTTCATCGTGACCACGAGCTGGGCGACGATCACAGGGAGCATCGCGCGAATGGCCTGCGGCAGCAGGATGAGACGCATCACGCCGCTCTTGCGCAGTCCGATCGCGTAGCCCGCTTCCTTCTGCCCGCGCGGGAGCGACTCGACTCCGGCACGGAGCACCTCGGCGAGCACGGAGCCGTTGTACGCCATGAGGGCGAGAACGACCGCCCAGTATGGGTCCATCTTCACGCCCACCACGGGGAGCCCGTAGTAGAGCAGCATCATGAAGACGAGGACCGGCACGGCGCGGAACAGCTCCGTGATGATCGTGACGGGGACGCGGACCCACGCGTGGTCAGACAACCGCCCGATCGCGAGGACGAAGCCGAGGATGAGGCTGAGGACCGCAGCCAGCGCGAAGGCCGCGAGGGTGTTCACGAGGGCGCGCGCGATGCCTGCCCAGACGTTGGTGAAGGTGAAGACGTACCACTTCTGCGGGGAGAACTGCCCCGTTTCGATCATTCGATAGATCACGAAGCCGAAGGCTGCCAGCACCACGAGGATGGTCACGACAGCGATGATCCGGTTGCGCGCGATGGCGCGGGGGCCCGGGACGTCGTACAGTACGGAGCTCATCGGGCGATCCTCCATCGGTTCTCGAGATACCGCTGACCCCAGCTCATCAGCATGACAAGGGCGACGAAGACCACCGCGACCCAGAGCAGGACCTCCATCGGGTTGCCCGGCCGATCGGCCGAGTCGTTTACCGTCGAGCGCAGGGCCGCGAGCTCCGCGATGGAGAAGCCAGCGGCCACCGTGGTGTTCTTCAGCAACGCGATGAACACACTCATCATGGGCGGGACAACGGAGCGGAAGGCCTGCGGCAGGATGACGAGCGTCATGACCTGTCCGAACGGGAGACCGATGGCCCGCGCAGCTTCGGCTTGCCCGACGGGGACGGTGTTGATGCCCGCGCGCAGGACCTCGGCGACATACGTGGCCGTGTAGATGCCGATCGCGAGGATGCCCAGCACGGTGTTGGACAGCTCGGGCAGACCGAGCTGGGGATACCCGAACACGAAGAAGAAGAAGACCAGTGTCAGTGGCGTATTGCGCACGATGTTGACGTACACCGTGCCGACGCCGCGCGCGATCGGCACGGGCGAAACGCGCATCGCGCCGACGATGATTCCCAGGACCAGGGCGATGATGCCGCCCGCGAAGAAGACGAGCAGCGTGTTGCTGATCGCCTCGCCCCACAGGTCGAGGTTCCCGAAGATGACGTCCACGCCACCCTCCCCTTCTCGGTTCAAGCTGTGGGGCGGCCCTCGGACGAGGGCCGCCCCATCGGATCAGTACGCGTCGACCTCGGGCTGCTCGACCTCGATGCCGCTGGAGCCGAGGTTCTTGTCGAAGATCGCCTGCCAGATGTCGCCACCGTCGGTGAAGAGGTCGTTGATGTGCGCGCGGAGGACGTCATCGCCCTTGGCCAGCCCGACTCCGTAGCGCTCCTCCGTGAAGAGACCGCCCGTGACCTTCACGTCGTCCGGGTACTGCGCCGCATAGCCGATCAGGATGGCCTGGTCAGTGGTGACGGCGTCGACCTTGCCGTCGATCAGGTCCTGCACGCACGCGGAGTACAGGTCGTATTCCTGCGTCTTGATGTCGGGGAAGTTCGCCTTGATGTTCTGGATCGGGGTGGAACCGGTCGCCGAGCAGACGGTCTTGCCGTTGAAGTCCTCGAGCGCATCCGCGTCCTCCGCATCGGCGGCGACGAGGAGGCCCTGACCCGTGATGAAGTACGGCCCGGCGAAGTCGATCTGCTCCTTGCGCTTGTCGTTGATCGAATAGGTGCCGACGTAGTAGTCGATGTCGCCATTCACGATCGCCTGCTCGCGGTTCGCGGAGGCGATCGGCTTGAACTCGATCTTGTCCTCGTCGTAGCCGAGGGACGCCGCGATCCAGCGCGCGGTGTCGACGTCGAAGCCGGTGCGCTCGTTCGTGGTCACGTCGAGGTAGCCGAGACCGGGCTGGTCCTCCTTGACACCGACGACGACCTTGCCGCGCTCCTCGATGGCGTCGAACGTCGGGCTGCCCTCGAGCTGTACGTCCGAGGCGACCTCGAACCAGGTGCTGTCCTCACCTGCATCACCGTCACCCCCGTCTCCTGGGTTCGACGGCGTGCCGCTGTTGCAGGCCGTGAGCGCGAGCAGCGCCACCGTGGCGATCCCGAATCCGGCCAGTGTCCGTGTGCGTCGCATGTGCGTCTCCTTCGTGTGCTGTGCTGTGGGTGCTGGGTCTGGGAAGTCAGTGCGTGAGGAGCTTCGAGAGGAAGTCCTTGGCGCGGTCGCTCTTCGGGTTCGTGAAGAACTCCTCGGGCGTGGCCTCCTCGACGATCCGGCCGTCCGCCATGAAGACGACGCGGTCGGCCGCCTTGCGGGCGAAGCCCATCTCGTGGGTGACGACGATCATCGTCATGCCCTCCTGGGCGAGCTCGACCATGACGTCGAGGACCTCGTTGATCATCTCGGGGTCGAGCGCGCTCGTGGGCTCGTCGAAGAGCATGACCTTCGGCTGCATGGCCAGGGCCCGCGCGATCGCGACGCGCTGCTGCTGGCCGCCGGAGAGCTGCGCGGGGAGCTTGTTCGCCTGCTGCGCGACGCCGACCCGCTTGAGGAGCATCATCGCCTCGGCCTCGGCGTCGGGCTTCTTCAGGCCACGGACCTTGATCGGGCCGAGCGTCACGTTCTCGAGGATCGTGAGGTGCGCGAAGAGGTTGAAGGACTGGAAGACCATGCCGACGTCGGCCCGCAGGTGCGCGAGAGCCTTGCCCTCCGCGGGCAGCTCCTTGCCGTCGATGCGGATGGAGCCGCTGGTGATGGTCTCCAGGCGGTTGATCGTGCGGCAGAGCGTCGACTTGCCCGAGCCGGAGGGGCCGATCACGACGACGACCTCCCCCGCGTTGACGGTCAGGTCGATGTCGCTGAGCGCCTGGAACTCGCCGTAGTGCTTCTGGACGTTCTCGACGACGACGAGCGGGGTTTCAGAGGTCATCATTTCTCCAAACTAGCCACGCGATGCGCGCGGTTCCAGGCACCACGGTGAGGTTTACACGTTCGTAATCACCTGATCGCAGCGCCAATGCATCCTCGCAGGGGCGCCCCACGGCCCGCCCCCTCGGGCCGCGGGATCGCCCTGCTGCCACGCTCCCAGCGACAGCAGGCAGCAGGTGTCCGATCGTGTGCGATCGACCTCACCCTGGCAGAGCGCGCCGACGCCTGTCAGGGATCTTGAGGATTTCTTGAGGGGACGCCCGTCACCGGCGCAGGCCGCGGTAGTACTCCTCCGCACCGGGGTGCAGGGGCACCGGCCCGGTGAAGATCGCGGACCGCCGGTCCAGCAACGCTGCCGCCGGGACGTCGGCGGCCAGCGTGGTGCGCGCCGCGAACAGCCCGGCGACGAGGTCGTGCACGACGCCGGGCGGGGTGCTGCCGGCGGTGACGAGGTAGTTCGGCACCGCCAACGTCATCACGGAGGCATCGAGGCCGTAGGTGCCCGCGGGCACGTCGGCAGGCCGATACGCATGGGAGTACCGCTCGTTGACCGCATTGACCCAGTCCTGCTCGACCGGGAGCAGACGGACGTCGACGGTCTCGGCCAGATCGGTGATGCCGGGCGTCGGCAGTCCGCCCACCCAGAAGAAGCCGTCGATCTCCCCGCGCTCCATGGCGGCGATGGACCCGCCGAGGTCGAGCTGCGGATCGTCGATCGTATCCGCGGCCACGCCGGCGGCGTGCAGCACCCGGGTCGCGATCACGTTCACCCCCGAGTTCTCGGCCCCGAGGGATATCGTCCCCCCGGCGAGATCCGCGAGATCGTCCAGGGCCGAGTCGTCGCGCACGACGATCTGCAGGTACTCGTCGTACAGGCGGGCGACCGCCTGCACGTCCAGCGGCTCGGCGAAGGCTCCCGTTCCGGCCACGGCGTCGGCCGCGGCATCGCCCTGCGCGAAGCCGAGGAGCGCCTCCCCCGCACTCACCCGCAGCAGGTTGTCGACCGACCCGGCGGTCTCCTCCGTCGTGAGATCGACGTCCAGCTCGCGCGACAGCTCGGCCGACAGGCGACTGCCGTAGTCGTGGTAGACCCCGGTGGGGCTGCCCGCGGCGATCACGGCGACGGTGTCCGTCCATCCCTCGGAACGCGGACTGCACGCGCTCAACGCGACCGCCGTCACGAGCGCGAGCATCCCGGCCATGACACGCCGTCCCCGCCCGCTCATGCCGCCGCCTCCGCGGGGAGGACGAGGGCCACGAGGAGCCCGCCGCCATCGGCGCCGCGCACCCGCAGCTCGCCCCCGACCGTCGCGAGGAGGTCGGTCGCGATCGCGAGCCCGAGCCCGGTCCCCGGCATGTCGCCGCTGTCCGCGCTCCGCCAGAAGCGGTCCGCCGCCGACGAGGCGTCCTCCGGAGACAGACCAGGGCCGTGGTCGCGCACGGTGAGGTGGCATTCGCCGCCCACGCGCCGCGCGCCGACCTCGATGGACGAGCCCTCCGGCGAGTACTTCACCGCGTTGTCGATCGCGGCATCGAGCGCGCTCTCCACGATGGTGCGGTCGGTGATCGTCATGACCGACGGCTCCCCCGTGGGGCGCAGCCCGATGGCCCGCTGCGCCGCCACCTCCTGCCAGGCCTCCACCCGGCGGGCTGCGACAGCGGCCAGATCGACCGCGGACATCGTGGAGTCGGTGCGACCGCCGCGGGCGAGTCCGAGGAGGGTCTCCAGGATGCGGGTCATCCGCCGGCCCTCCTCCCTCGTCTCCTCGACGTCGTGGTCCCACTCGCGTCCCAGACCCGTCGCGAGGTGCTCGACGCGCAGCAGCAGCGCGTTGAGCGGATTCCGCAGCTCGTGCGAGGCGTTCAGCGCGAACTCCTGCTGCCGGGTCATGACGCGCTCGATCTCATCGGCCATGCCGTTGAACATCCGCGTCATGCGCCGCAGCTCGGGCGGCCCGGTGCCCTCGGCCACCCGGGCGTCCATCTCCCCGCGCTCGATCGCCGCCATCGTCTCGTCGAGGCGGCGCACCGGCGAGAGCACCCAGCGCGCCAGACCGGCGACCAGGAGGATGCCGAGCGCGCACAGCAGCACGACGATCACGCCGAGCACGAGCGTCTGGCGCAGGATGACGGTCTGCGGCGTCTCCGTTCCTCCGCTCACGAGCACGGCGCCGATCACGTCGCCGTCGTCGAACACCGGCTCCACGAGCGCCGCGTCGGACACGACCCATGCGGAGGAGGTCGGCTGTTCGGCGCGGCGTCCGGAGAGCGCCAGCCGTACCCGCTGCGCGTCCTCCTCCGACAGGACCGTGTCGCCGTGATCCCCCGCCGCCCACGGGCTGCCGGTGAGATCGAACACGGTCACCTCGATCCCGTACACCTCCTGGAAGCGGCGGACCTCGGCGTCCATCACCGCCGGGCTCCCGGAGCGGAGCGCCTGCCTGGCGCTCGTCGCGAAGTAGCCGAGGTCGCCGAGCTGCTCCGCGTAGAACGACTGCTGGACGCTGCGCGCCGCGCTCCACCCGGTCACGCCGCCCAGCGCGACGAGCACGACGATCAGCGGCACGAGGAAGACCACGGTCAGTCGGCGGCGCACGCGTCAGGACCCCGCGAGCCGATAGCCGACGCCGCGCACCGTCTCGATGAACGCGCGGTCCCCGCTCTTCTTCCGAATGGCCGCCACGTGCACCTCGAGCGAGTGGCCGAAGCCGCGCCAATCGGTGTTCCAGACCTCGCGGATGAGGCGCTCCTTCGGCACCGCCACACCCGGATAACGGGCGAGCACGCCCACGATGTCGAACTCCTTGCGGGTGAGCGCCAGCGGCACCCCGCCGACCTGCACCTCTCGCGCCACGAGGTCGATCTGCACCGCCCCGTCGTGCAGCAGCACCCGGGTATCCGGTTCCGTGCGCAGCGGCCGTGATCGCCGGGTGACCGCCTCGATCCGCGCGAGGAGTTCGTGCACGTCGTACGGCTTCACCACGAAGTCATCGGCCCCGGCCCGCAGCCCCTTGATGCGCTCGGCGACCTGGTTGCGCGCGGTGACGATCACGATCGGGACGTCGGACCGCCCCCGGATGCGACGGCAGAGGTCGATCCCGTCGACGTCCGGCAGCCCGAGGTCCAGCAGCACCACCTCGGTGTCGGCGTCGAGGTGCTCCAGCGCGGTCGCCCCGTCGGCGGCGTGCACGGTGGCATAGCCCGAGCGCGCGAGGAAGGCCTGCAAGGCCCCCGCCACCCGCTCGTCGTCCTCGACGATGAGAATCCGCATCCTGCGTCCCGTCCGTCGCCGGTCAGCCGGTGGCGGCGGCGCGTTGGGCGAACGCGCTCTCGTACAGGCACACGCTCGCCGCGGTGGCCAGGTTGAGCGACTCCGCGCGTCCGAAGATCGGCAGCCGCAGGACCCGGTCGGCCCGTGTCAGCGCATCGTCCTCGAGTCCGCGCGCCTCGTTGCCGAACAGCCAGGCGGTCGGCTCGCCGAGCACACCGTCGGCGCGGGCTGCGAGGAGGTCATCCCCCTTCACGTCGGCCGCGAGGATCTGCAGGCCCGCATCGTGCGCACGTCGCACGACCTCGTCGAGGTCCCCACCCACGGAGACCGGAAGGTGGAAGAGCGAGCCCGTCGTCGCCCGCACGACCTTGGGGTTGTAGGGATCGACCGTGCGGCCCGTGAGCACGACGGCGTCGGCGCCGGCGGCGTCGGCGGCCCGGATGATGGTGCCGAGGTTGCCGGGGTCGCGCACCTCCTCGCAGATGGCGACCAGACGCGGTGCGGCATCGAAGATGTCGCGCACGGAGGTCGGCGTCTGCCGGACGACGGCGACCAGCCCCTGCGGCGTCACCGTGTCGGCCATCGCGTTGAGCACGTCCTCGCTCACGTACTCGACCTCGACGTCCGCCTCCGCCGCCGCGGCACGGATGTCCGCGTGCCTCTCCCACCCGTGAGGGGTCGCGAACAGCTCGATGATCGCCTCCGGACGGTACGTCAGCGCCTCACGGACGGACTGCGGACCTTCCAACAGGAACAGCCCGGTCTCGGTACGCGCGCTGCGCTTGGTCAGCTTGGCGACGGCACGGACTCGGGGGGAACGGGGGTTCTCCAGCACGGACTCAGTCTACGGTCAGCCCGCCACCGCCCGGATACGCGGAACGGGCGCCTTCCCGGAGGAAGACGCCCGTTCGGAAGCGAGATGCTTACGCGACCGACTTCGGCGCGTTGACGTCGGAGGGCAGAGCCTTCTTCGCCGTCTCGACCAGCGTCGTGAACGTCGCGGCATCGTTCACCGCGAGGTCGGCGAGCATGCGCCGGTCGACCGTGACACCCGCGAGGTTGAGACCCTGGATGAAGCGGTTGTACGTCATGCCGTTCTGGCGGGCAGCGGCGTTGATGCGCTGGATCCAGAGACGACGGAAGTCGCCCTTGCGCTTGCGACGGTCCCGGTACGAGTAGACCAGGGAGTGGATGACCTGCTCCTTGGCCTTCCGGTAGAGGCGCGAACGCTGACCGCGGTAGCCGGAGGCGCGCTCGAGGATGACCCGACGCTTCTTGTGGGCGTTGACCGCCCGCTTGACTCTTGCCATTTTCCTGTGTTCCTATCGTGCGTTCGGCGCGTCAGCGACCGAGAAGCTTCTTCGCGACCTTGAAGTCCGCCTTCGCGAGCACCTGGTCCTGGTTCAGACGGCGGGTGCGACGGCTCGACTTGTGCTCGAGGTTGTGGCGCATCCCGGCCTGCTGCTTCTTCAGCTTGCCGCTGCCGGTGATCTTGAAGCGCTTCTTAGCACCCGAGTGGGTCTTCTGCTTCGGCATCTTCTCTTCCTTCGTATGGCGCCTTCTCAGGCGACGGTGTCAACCCGCGGTGCGGGAGTTCTGGGGGCGGATCTACTCCGCCGGGGCGTCCGCGGAAGCGTCCGCGTCGTTCTTCGCATCGCGCGCGGCCTGCTTGTTCGCGGCGCGCACGGCGTTCTGCTCCTGCTTCGCCTCGGACTTGCTCTTGTGCGGCGCGACGACCATGACCATGTTGCGGCCGTCGATGGTCGGGTTCGACTCGACGGTGCCGAACTCGGCGACGTCCTCGGCGAACTTGCGCAGCAGACGCACACCCTGCTCGGGACGCGACTGCTCGCGACCGCGGAAGAGGATCATGGCCTTGACCTTGTCACCGGCCTTGAGGAAGCCCTCGGCACGCTTGAGCTTCGTCGTGTAGTCGTGCGCCTCGATCTTCAGACGGAAGCGGACTTCCTTGAGGATCGTGTTCGCCTGGTTGCGACGCGCTTCCTTTTCCTTCTGCGCGGCCTCGTACTTGAACTTGCCGTAGTCCATGATCTTGACGACGGGCGGCTTCGAGTTCGGGGCGACCTCGACGAGGTCGAGATCGGCTTCCTGTGCGAGACGCAGCGCTGCCTCGATGCGGACAACGCCGATCTGCTCACCCGCGGGGCCGACGAGGCGGACCTCGGGGACGCGGATGCGCTCATTGGTACGGGGATCGCTGATGCGGAGCTCCTTAGACGATGTGATTCGGCCACCGTGATGCTGTCTGCATCTCGGGCGAAATCGGAGTCGTCCCCCACCCGCCGGCTCTCAGACGCCGGCTCCGCACCCTGTCTACCGGTCCCCTCGTGACGAGCGGAGCCGGCGGAGCGCAAGACCCGGTAGCCTGGAACGGCAAGCGCGGGTGGGAAGTGAATCCTCTTTCGTTCCGGAGCATGACGCTCCGGAGCCCGCCAAAGTCTAACAGAAAGCAAGGCGAAGTGACGAACCAGGCATCGGACGAGGCGGCCCGCGAGCGCGAGGAGCGATGGGCTCGGCAGGAAGAAGCGGCCTCCTCGGCCGTCCGCGACATCGCCGACGTCCCGGCCGTCGAGGTGATCACCACCGCCGCCGTGCACCTCATGAGTGCTGCCGCCGTCAAGCTCGGCCTGGCGGACGACCCGGAGGCCGCGGCTCAGCTCGACCTCGACGAGGCGCGCAAGCTCATCAACGCGCTGGCGGGACTCATCACCGCCGGCGCCCCCGAGATCAGCGACATGCACGCCCGCTCGTTGCGTGACGGCCTCCGTTCGCTGCAGCTCGCCTTCCGCGAGGCCTCGACCATCCCGGACCCGATCGGCAAGGGCCCCGGCGAGAAGTGGACCGGCCCCGTCACCTGATCCGGTCGGAGCTCCGCCTCAGACGCTGCGGCGGAGCTTGACCGTCAGCGAGTCGGCGAGGACGGCGATGCGGTCATCCGCCGCCCACCGCTGGGCGAGGCGCGCGAGCACCGCATCCAGGACCTCGCGCTCCAGGCCGTCGACGAGCTCCAGCACCACGATGAGCTCTGGCCCGCGCAGCCGCGCATCCGGGTCACCGGGCGCGACCGCGACGTCGATCACGGCGAGTTCGTGGGCGATGCTCTCCCGGAGCGCGGTGACCACCTCGGGCGAGAGGAAGCTCGGTTCCCACGCGTGCCCCTGCGCCACGGCCCAGACGGCGGGTCGCCGGATCACGAACTCCGTGTCCGAGGTCGGGTCGAGCACGATCAGGTCGGTATCCTCCGACGATGCGGCCAGCGCGGCGCGGACGGCCTCGACCGGGATGGGCCGCGCCGACGGGTCCCAGCGCTGCATCGTCTCGACCGATGAGAACACCGGCTGGACGCGGCGCCCGTCCGGTGCGGCGACGGTGACGATCGACAGCTCCTGCGTCTTGTCCACCGCGAGGCCGCTGGGGGCCACCCCCTCCTCACCCTTCTCGGCGATCAGCGGGATGAGCACCCGCGCGGAGCGGAACGCGTCGACGACCTCCGTCTGACTCCCCTCCCCCGCGCGGAAGCGGAGCAGGGCGGCGAGAAGAACAGGGTCCGCCGAGCCGTCGTCCGCGGCGTGCGGATTCGACTCGAAGCTGCGCCCCTCCCAAGGGACCCCGGCCGAGTCGGCCCGGTTGTGCGACTCCGGCCCGCAGGCGTGGGGGTCAGTCTCCGGCGACATCCAGGGCCTCCGCCAGCGTGAAGGCGCCCGCGTACAGGGCCTTGCCGACGATGGCGCCCTCGACGCCCAGAGGCACGAGGTCGCGCAGGGCGGCGATGTCGTCGAGGTTCGAGATGCCGCCCGACGCGACGACCGGCTTCGGGGTGCGCGAGGTGACCTCGCGCAGGAGCTCCAGGTTCGGACCGCGCAGCGTACCGTCCTTGGTCACGTCGGTGACGACGTAGCGGCTGCAGCCGGCGTCCTCGAGGCGCTCGAGCACCTCCCAGAGGTCGCCGCCCTCCTTCGTCCAGCCCCGCGCCGCGAGCGTCGTCCCGCGCACGTCGAGGCCGACCGCGATCGCCTCGCCGAAGCGGCTGATCACGTCGGCGGCCCACTCCGGGTTCTCCAGGGCGGCGGTGCCGAGGTTGATACGGGCGGCGCCGCTCTCCAGAGCCGCCTCCAGACTCGCGTCGTCCCGGATGCCGCCGGAGAGCTCGACGTTGACGTTCTTGAACTGCTTGATGACCTTGCGCAGGATCGGGGCGTTGCTGCCGCGTCCGAACGCCGCGTCGAGGTCGACGAGGTGGATCCAGGAGGCTCCCTGCGAGACCCACTCCCCCGCGGCGTCGAGCGGGTCGCCGTAGCTCGTCTCCGTGCCCGCCTCCCCCTGGGTCAGACGGACCGCCTTGCCGCCGGCGACGTCGACCGCGGGGAGGAGCGTGAGCGAGGGGGACTGCGCGAAGTCGTTCATGGGGTCCTTGGTTCGGGTGGGTCTGCGGCCCGAGAGGGCACGAGAGACGAGGGTAGTCCGCCGCGGGGCGCGGGACAAACCGCATGACGCCCGGCGCCGACGCGGCTCCGGATCAGAGGTTCTGCACCCAGTTCCGGAGCAGCTGGATGCCGGCGTCTCCGGACTTCTCGGGGTGGAACTGCGTCGCCGAGAGCGGGCCGTTCTCCACGGCCGCGAGGAAGGGACCGCCGTAGGTCGCCCAGGTGAGCACGGGCTGGGGGAACGGCGGGATCACATCGAGCTCCCAGGACTGCGCCGCATAGGAGTGCACGAAGTAGAAGCGCTCCTGCTCGATCCCGCGGAACAGGACGGTGTCCTGCCCCGGTTCCACGGTGTTCCAGCCCATGTGCGGCAGGACAGGGGCGTTGAGCTCCGTCACGGCGCCCGGCCACTCGCCGAGGCCCGCGGTGTCGTGCCCGCGCTCGACGCCGTGCTCGAAGAGCACCTGCATGCCGACGCAGATACCCAGCACCGGTCGACCGCCCGCGAGACGACGGCCGATGATCTCGTCGCCGCCGTGAGCCTGCAGTGCGTCCCGCACGGCCTGGAAGGCTCCGACGCCGGGCACGACGAACCCGTCGGCCTCGAGAGCCTCGGTGCGGTCGCGCGTGAGGACGGCGTCGGCTCCCGCGGCGACGAGCGCCTTGACCGCGGAGTGGACGTTGCCGGATTCGTAGTCGAAGACGGCGACCCGGGGCGCGGCGCTCACAAGGCTCCCTTGGTGGACGGGATGCCGTCGACGAGGGGATCCAGCGCCTTCGCCTGACGGAACGCCCGCGCGAACGCCTTGAACTCGGCCTCGGCGATGTGGTGCGGGTCGCGCCCGCCCAGGACCCGGACGTGCACGGTGAGGGCGGCGTTGAAGGTGATGGCTTCGAAGACGTGCCGGACGAGCGATCCGGTGAAGTGCCCGCCGATCAGGTGGTGCTCGAAGCCCGCGGGTTCACCCTCGTGCACGAGGTACGGGCGACCGGAGATGTCGACGACCGCCTGCGCGAGCGCCTCGTCCAGGGGGACGAGGGCGTCGCCGTAGCGGGAGATGCCGGACTTGTCCCCGAGCGCGGCGAGGATCGCCTGACCGAGCACGATCGAGACGTCTTCCACGGTGTGGTGCGCGTCGATGTGGGTGTCGCCGGACGCCCGCACGGTGAGATCCGTCAGCGAGTGCTTCGCGAACGCCGTGAGCATGTGGTCGAAGAACGGCACAGAGGTGTCGATGCGGCTCGCGCCGGTACCGTCCAGGTTGAGCTCGACCTCGACGGTGGACTCCGACGTGCTGCGCACGCGGCTCGCGGTGCGTGCGGTGGGCGCGGGGATGGTCATGATGCCGATCCTATCGAGGCCAGGGCGTCCAGGAACGCCGTGGTCTCCGCCTCCGTACCGGCACTCACCCGCAGGTGACCGGGGATGCCGACGTCACGGACGAGCACGCCGCGATCGTAGAGCTGCTGCCAGGTGGCCTGCGGGTCCGCGACGCCGCCGAACAGCACGAAGTTGGACCACGAGAGGTGGGGCGTGTAGCCGAGGGCCTCCAGCGTGGCCGTGATCCGGTCGCGCTGCTCCACGATCTCCTGCACCATCCCGAGCATGACGTCGGCATTGCGGAGCGCGGCGACGGCCGCCGCCTGCGTCAGGGCGCTCAGGTGGTAGGGCAGGCGCACCAGACGCAGCGCGTCGATGAACGCGGGGTCGGCGGCGAGGTAGCCGACGCGGGCACCGGCGAAGGCGAAGGCCTTGCTCATGGTGCGGGAGACCGCCAGCCGCGGCCGGCCCTCCAGCAGAGTCAGTGCAGACGGGGCATCGCGCGGCGCGAACTCCTGATAGGCCTCGTCGACGATCACCACGCCACGGGCGGCGTCGTAGACGGCCTCCACCACGTCGAGCCCCAGCGGAGTGCCCGTCGGATTGTTCGGCGAACAAAGGATCACGATGTCCGGGTCGGCCGCACGGACCTGCTCCGCCGCCTCCTCCGCGGTGACGGTGTAGTCCGGCTGCCGGGTGCCGGCGATCCACGACGCCCCTGTGCCCTTCGCGATGAGCGGGTACATCGAGTACGTCGGGCCGAAGCCGAATGCCGTGCGGCCTGGACCGCCGAAAGCCTGGAAGATGTGCTGCAGCACCTCGTTGGAGCCGTTTCCCGCCCAGATCTGCTCCGGCGTGAGGCCGTGACCCAGGTAGTCGGCGAAGGCCTCCCGCAGCGTCGTGAACTCACGATCCGGGTACCGGTTCACGTCCCGGATCGCCACGGCGATGTCATCGAGGATGTCGCTGGCGACCTCGTCGGGAACGGGATGCGTGTTCTCGTTCACGTTCAGAGCCACCGGCAGCGGGGCCTGGGGCGCGCCGTACGGGGTGAGTCCGCGCAGATCGTCGCGGAGCGGGAGATCGTTGAGGGAGAAGGTCACCCTTCCCATCTTAAGAGGAGCACGGAGAGCCGAGGTCATCGTGACGACCGGATCGGAAGACTCGGGCTCCGCGTCAGTCGGTGTAGCGGGCCGGGAGCGCGAGCTCCTGACCGACCTGCAGCTCGCCGCCGCGCAGGAGGTTCATGCGGCTGATCTCACCGATGACCTCGCGGGGGTCGGCCTCGGGGGCGATGCTGCTCGCGATCGACCAGAGGGTGTCGCCGGGCATGACCGTGACGGTCTCGACGGAGACGGCCGGTGCGTCCGCGCCGGAGGCGATCGCACTGCCCCCGCTGATGGCGGCGAAGGCGATGCCCGCCGCGAGCGGGACCGAGGCGAGCGCGAGCAGAGCGCGGCGGCCGCGTGCCGTGATCCGCAGCCGGGTGGCCGGACGGGCCGATGCCGGGAAGGCGGTCGCGGTGCTGAGGCTGATGCTGCTCATGTCTGCTCCTTACTGTCCCGGCGCCGGAGCCCGGGGAGGTTGGCGTAGCTTTCGCATCCGCGCCTCGGCCGGGAGCCGTGGATGCGAAGCTACGTTCCGAAGATATCTTCGAGTTCGAACATCTGTCAAGCTGTCTTCGAAACCTCGGCCCGCGAATCGCCCGACACGCTCGAACAGATCTTCCAGATCCGCGCTTTTCTCGGATACGGTTTCGATAAGGACACCCCACCACGGGCCACCGACATTCGAAGCGGCACGTCGGATCACGCAGTGAAGGAGCACCATGAGCGACACCTCAGCCCTCGAGTCCGAGGCGCCGCGCACCCGCCGTCGCAAGAGCCTCAGCCCGAAGCAGATGGCGATCCTCGAGGTCATCCAGGCCTCCATCGCACAGAACGGCTACCCGCCGAGCATGCGCGAGATCGGCGATGCCGTCGGACTCAAGTCGCTGTCCAGCGTCACGCACCAGCTCGGTCAGCTCGAGCTCAGCGGCTACCTGCGGCGCGACCCGGGCAAGACGCGCGCCATGGAGGTCCTCATCGACCTTCCCGGCACCGGTGCGGAGAACCCCGCGGATGTGGCGACCCCGGTCGGCGACGCCGCCCTGGTCCCGCTGGTCGGCCGCATCGCCGCCGGCGTGCCCATCACCGCCGATCAGCAGGTGGAGGAGATCTTCCCGCTCCCCCGGCAGCTCGTCGGCAAGGGCGAGCTCTTCATGCTCAAGGTCTCCGGCGAGTCGATGATCGACGCCGCGATCTGCGACGGGGACTGGGTCGTGGTCCGGTCGCAGAACACCGCGGAGAACGGCGAGATCGTCGCCGCCATGCTCGACGGCGAGGCCACCGTCAAGGTGCTTCGTCGTCGCGACGGCCACACCTGGCTGCTCCCCCGCAACTCCGCGTTCGAGCCGATCCTGGGCGACGAAGCCGTCGTGCTCGGCAAGGTCGTCGCGGTCATGCGCGCCGTCTGAGACACACGACGAAGGCCCTCCCGGTGCACCGGGGGGGCCTTCGTCGTCTCGCTGAGCAGGAGTGTCAGGCGGTGACCACCACGTCCTCGCGCACCCGGCGGGTGGCCTCGACGATGTTCCGCAGCGATGCCGTGGTCTCGGCGTAGCCGCGGGTCTTCAGGCCGCAGTCCGGGTTCACCCAGAGCTGACGGAGCGGGATCTCCTCGACCGCGCGCCGCAGCAGGGACTCGACCTCCTCGACCGTCGGCACACGCGGCGAGTGGATGTCGTAGACACCGGGGCCGATGCCGTGGTCGAAGCCGACCTCGGCGATGTCCGCGACGACCTCCATGCGGCTGCGGGCCGCCTCGATCGACGTCACGTCGGCGTCGAGCGCACGGATCGCGTCGATCACGACGCCGAACTCCGAGTAACAGAGGTGGGTGTGCACCTGCGTGGCCGCCGCGGCACCGCCCGTCGCCAGACGGAACGAGGCGACGGACCAGTCCAGGTACGCGGGCTGGTCGGTCTGCTTCAGCGGCAGCAGCTCGCGCAGCGCCGGCTCGTCGACCTGGATCACCTGGATGCCCGCGGCCTCCAGATCGGCGATCTCGTCGCGGAGGGCGAGCGCGACCTGGTTCGCGGTCTCCCCCAGAGGCTGGTCGTCGCGGACGAAGGACCACGCGAGGATGGTGACCGGCCCCGTGAGCATGCCCTTCATGTGCTTCGCGGTGAGCGACTGGGCGTATGCCGACCAGGCGACCGTGATGGGCGCCGGGCGGGAGACATCGCCCCAGAGGATCGACGGACGCGTGGCTCGCGAGCCGTACGACTGCACCCAGCCGTGCTGCGTGACCGCGAAGCCGTCGAGGTGCTCGGCGAAGTACTGCACCATGTCGTTCCGCTCGGGTTCGCCGTGCACGAGGACGTCGAGGCCGAGGTCCTCCTGCAGGGAGACGACCGCGGCGACCTCACGGCGCAGGAACTCCTCGTAGTCGTCCTCGGGGATCTCGCCGCGGAGGAACTGCGCGCGTGCGCGGCGGATGTCGCCGGTCTGCGGGAAGGAGCCGATCGTCGTCAGGGGCAGCACCGGCAGGCCGAGGACATTCTGCGCCTCTTCCCGCTCCGCATACGGAGCGCGGGCGAAGTCGGCGTCGGTCAGCGCACGGGAACGCACCGCACCGTCGCGCACGCCCGGAGCGCTCAGGCGATCCTGCAGCGCAGCGGTCGCGGCGTCCAGCTCGGCCGCGATCGCCGTCCGCCCTTCGGACAGGCCGCGGGCGAGGGTCACGACCTGCTGCACCTTCTGGTCCGCGAACGCGAGCCAGGACACCAGGCGCTCGTCGAGCGCGGTCTCGTCCTGCACGTCGTGCGGCACGTGCAGCAGCGAGGTCGAGGTGGCCGCGGACACCGGAGCACCGAGCGCGCGGAGCGCCTCCAGAGAGTCGAACGCCGCGGAGAGGTCGCCACGCCAGATGTTGTGACCGTCGATCACACCGCCGACGAGGGTCTTGCCCTCGAGGCCAGGCACCACCTCCGGGACGGCACCGCGCACGAGATCGACGGCGATCGCCTCGATGGGGGCCGCGGCCACGGTCCCGAACGTCTCGCCGAGGCTCGCATACGGGGCCGCGACGAGGATCGAGGGGCGTTCCTCGGCGCTGCCCAGCACCGCGAGCGCGCGCTCCGCCGCCGAGGCGAGCTGGGCGGTCGTGGCCGGCAGCGACTCGCTGACGAGCGCGGGCTCGTCGAGCTGCACCCATTCAGCACCCGCGGCGCGCAGGCGGGCGAGCAGATCGACGTAGACCGGCAGCACGTCCTCCAGACGCGAGAGCGGCTCGAAGCCCTCCGGCGCGTCGTCCGACGCCTTCGCGAGCGCCAGCAGCGTGACCGGTCCGACGACCACGGGACGCGTGACGAATCCGGCGGCCGCGGCCTCGGCGACCTCGCGCACCAGCCGGTCGCTGGCGAGGGAGAACACCGTCTCCGGGCCGATCTCCGGCACGAGGTAGTGGTAGTTCGAGTCGAACCACTTCGTCATCTCCAGCGGCGCGCGCTCCCCCTCGCCGCGGGCGACGGTGAACAGTGCGGAGAGTCCGATCGTCCCGTCCGCGTCCCGCAGGTCGTCGAAGCGCGCGGGGATGGCGCCGACCGTCGCGGCGGCGTCGAGGACCTGGTCGTAGAACGAGAAGGACTCCGGGATCGACGAGTCCGTCCGACCGAGACCGAGCGCGGCCAGGCGTTCACGGGTCGCCGCGCGCAGGTCCGCTGCCGTCCGCTCCAGCTCCTGCTCGTCGATGCGGCCCGCCCAGAATGCCTCGACGGCCTTCTTGAGCTCGCGGCGGCGGCCGATGCGGGGATAGCCGAGGATGGTGCCCTCGGGGAATGCGGTCATGGTGTTTCCTTTCGGCGGGGACTAGTGCCGGAGCGCCGGGACGATGCCGGCTTCGGCGAGGACGGTCAGGACGGTCTCGTGCTGGTTGAAGGCGTACAGGTGGACGCCGGGGGCGCCGCCGGCGACGACGTCGGCGGCGAGGCGCGCGGCCCACGAGATCCCGATCTCCCGGCGCCCCTCGGCGGTGGGCTCGACGTCGAGGGCGACCGAGAGCTCGCTCGGCAGGTCCTCCCCCGTGAGTTCCAGCACCCGGGCCAGCCGGGCAGGTGAGGTGATCGGCATGATGCCGGGGAGGATCGGTATGGTGACGCCGCCCGCTCGGGCACGCTCCACGAAGGCGAGGTAGTCGTCCGGGTGGAAGAAGAGCTGGGTGATGGCGAAGGTCGCCCCTGCCGCCTGCTTGGCGAGCAGAGCCTCCACGTCCTGGGTGCGGTGCGTGGCCCGCGGGTGCCCCTTCGGGAAGGCCGCGACCGCGATGTCGACCTTCTGACGGGGCGCCACCAGCGCGGCTCCGGGAAGGCCGGGGACCGGGGACTCCTGGTACGGAGCACGTTCGGCCTGGACGCGATCGATGAGCTGCACGAGCTGAGCCGCGCTCTCCAGGTCGCCGAGGAAGGGCTCGGTCCGGCCCGCGGGCGGATCGCCGCGGAGGGCGAGGAAGCGGAGGATCCCGGCGTCGAGGAACTCCCGGATGAGCGCCGTCGCCCCGGCATAGGTGTTGCCGACGCACGTGAGATGGGCGAGGGGCTCGACGTCGGTGTGCTCGCGGATGAACCGCAGCACGTCGAGCGAGCGTCCCCCGGTCGAGCCGCCGGCGCCATAGGTCACCGAGAGGAACGCGGGCCCGGCCGCGGCGAGGTGACGGACGGTCTCGTGCAGGGCCTCCTGGCTCGACTCCGAGCGGGGCGGATACAGCTCGAAGGAGAACGGCACGCGGGAGGCGCGGGAGGCGTCGAACGGGGAAGACATCTTCTCTCCAGGGGACAGGGGCCGGGGTCCGCGCACGACGAAGAGCACGTCGCTCGCGGGCGGGTGCCGGGCTCGGCTGTCGCTCCACGTCCGGGATCAACCGGGCGTTTCCAGAAACCTAGAACACGCCCTCGGCCCGCCGCACGAGTGTGACGTCGTGTGTCACCGCCCGTAGGCTCGACGCATGTCCTCACCGTTCGGCTCCTGGTCCTCCCCCTTCACCGCCGCCGCCGTCGCCGGAGCGGCTCCCCGTATCGACGGAGCACGCTTCGTCGGCGATGAGGTGTGGTGGGCCGAGTCCGTGCCCGCCGAGGGCGGACGCGTCACGGTGCGCAGCTCGACGGGGGCGGAGATCCTCCCGGCGCCCTGGAGCGCCCGCTCCCGCGTGCACGAGTACGGGGGCGGTGCCTGGACCGTCGACGGCGACACCCTGTACTTCGTCTCCGGCGCCGACCAGCGTGTGCACCGCATGGACCGCGGCGCGGAGCCGCGCCCCCTCACCGCCGCCGGCCCGTCGTACGGCGGGCTGCGCGTGCAGAGCGGCCGCCTGCTTGCGGTCCGCGAAGACCTCTCGGCCGCCCCGCACCGCCGCGCGATCGTGGAGATCCCCGTGGACGGCTCGGCCGCCGACGAAGCGGCTGCGGTGCGCGTGATCGCGGAGGGCACCGGGTTCTTCGCCCACCCCGCTCTCTCGCCGGACGGCAGCCGGGTGGCCTGGGTCGAGTGGCAGGCGGACAGCATGCCGTGGGAGAGTGCCGTCCTCGCCATCGGGGCGGTGGACGGCGGGACCGTCACCCGCGTCCCCACCTCCGCGGCCCTGCAGCCGGAGTGGAGCGGCGACGACGCGCTCGTGTTCGCCGACGACGCTTCAGGGCGCTGGCAGCTCCAGCACCTGGCACTGGACGGCCTCCGGCTCGGCGCCTCGCGCGCGCTGACCTCGTCGGACGCGGATACCGGATACGGCCTCTGGGTGCTCGGCAACCGCTGGTTCCAGGTCCTGGCCGACGGGCGCCTCGTGGCGGTGCGCACGAATGGACGCGACGAGGTGCAGCTCGTGTCCGCGGACGGCGAGACCCGGGCGATCACGGTGCCGGGCGACGGGCACCTCAGCGTGGACGATGTCGCCGGCTCCCGCGTGCTGCTCAGCGGAGACGGCTCGCGCGTGACCTCAGGCATCTGGTGCGTCGATGTCGACAGGGGGACCGTCGAGACCATCACCGGTGGCGCTCCGGTCGACGAGGACTGGATGCCGGGGGCGCAGCAGATCGTCGTGGACGGGGCACACGGCCCCGTGCACGCGTTCGCGTATCCGCCCGCCGCGCCCGGAGACCCCCGCGGCGCCGACGGGGAGCTGCCGCCCTACATCGTGCTCGTGCACGGCGGTCCGACCGCCCATGTCACCGGTGCGGCCTCCGCCTCCATCGCGTTCTTCACGAGCCGGGGCATCGGGGTCCTCGACGTCAACTACGGCGGATCGACGGGATACGGACGCGCCTACCGCGACCGTCTGCAGGGACAGTGGGGCATCGTCGACGTGGACGACGTGATCGCGGCGGCCCGCGGCCTCGCGGACGCCGGGTTGGCAGACTCCACCCGCATCGCCATCCGCGGGGGCTCGGCCGGCGGCTGGACGGTGCTCTCCGCACTCGTCCGGGGCGGCACGTTCGCGGCCGGCATCAGCCGCTACGGTGTCGCGGATCTCCGGCTGCTCGCCGCCGAGACCCACGACTTCGAGGCGTCGTACCTCGACGGCCTCGTGGGTCCGCTCCCCGCGGCCGAGGACGTCTACATCGAGCGCTCGCCCCTGACGCACGCCGACCGCATCGACGTTCCGGTGCTGCTGCTGCAGGGCGGGGAGGACCGCGTCGTGCCGCCGTCCCAGTCCGAGGCCATCCGCGACGCTCTGGCGGCGAACGGCATCGACCACGACTACGTGCTGTACCCGGGCGAGGGCCACGGGTTCCGCAGCGCGGAGACCATCGTCGACGCGCTGGAGCGGGAGCTCGCGTTCCTCGGCCGGGTGTTCGGCTTCACGCCGAGCCTCTGAGCCGGCTCGGGCTACTCGCCGACCCTGTTGCGCAGGCGCATCGCGCGCTCGGCCTCGCGGGTGTCCTGACGCTCACGGAGGGTCTGGCGCTTGTCGTACTCGCGCTTGCCCTTCGCGAGGGCGATCTCGACCTTGGCGCGACCGTCCGAGAAGTACAGCTTGAGCGGGATGAGCGTGTACCCGCCCGCGGAGACGGCGTGGGCGAGCTTCGCGATCTCCTCCCGGTGCAGGAGCAGCTTGCGGATGCGCTTGGCCGAGTGGTTCGTCCAGTGCCCCTGCGAGTACTCCGGGATGTGCACGGCATCGAGGAAGACCTCGTTGCCCTTCACGAACGCGTGCCCGTCGCTGAGGTTCGCGCGCCCCTGACGGAGCGACTTCACCTCGGTGCCGGTGAGCACCATCCCCGCCTCGTACGACTTCTCGATGTTGTAGTCGTGACGCGCGCGACGATTGGTCGCGATGACCTTCTCCCCGCGTTCCCTGGGCATGATGATCTCCTGTGCTGTGGTGCTGTGGACGGCTCGACAGCGGATCGGTCGAGCAGCCTTTCAGGGTATCAGGTGCGCAGCCAACGCCGGATCGCGAAGCCGGCCGAGAGCGCCGCGAGCACGACGCCGATCCCGACGAGGACCGGGACCACGAGGATCGCGTCCTGCATGGTCACCCACGTCGTGATGAACGGCACCCGTCCGCGGAGATAGCCGTTCACGCCGAAGTGCATGCCGGCGACGACCGCCGCGCTCGCGAGAGCCGAGCCCAGCAACGCGGCGAAGACGCCCTCCAGCACGAACGGCGTCTGGATGAAGCGGTTCGAGGCGCCGACCAGGCGCATGATCCCGATCTCCTTCCGCCGCGCATAGGCGGACAAGCGGATGGTGGTGGCGATCAGAAGCGTCGCGGCGATGAGCATGAGGACGGCGATGCCGACGGCGATGTAGGTCGCCACGGTGAGCGCGGAGAACAGCGGTTCGAGGTATTGGAGCTGGTCCTGGACCTGTTCCACTCCGGCTTGGCCGTTGAACGCCTCGGCGAGGACCTGCGACTGGCCCGGGTCCTTCATCGTGACGAAGAAGACCTCGAACGCCTGATCGGGCGAGAGCACGCTGGCCTGCTCCTCCCCGACCTGCTCGACGAGCTTGGCGTAGGTCTCCTCCTTCGTGTCGAAGGTCATGGAGCTGATGAGCGGCGACAACGCGTCGCCCTCGAGCTGGGCGCGCACGGCGGCGACCTGCTCCTCGCTCGCCGCGCCGTCGACGCAGGTGTCCGACTCCGACACCGCGGAGCACATGTAGACGGCCACCTGGGCGCGCTCGGCCCAGTAGCCGCGCATGACGCCGATCTGGGACTGCATGAGGATCGCGGCGCCGACGAACGTCAGCGACACGAAGGTGACGAGCACGACGGAGATGACCATCGAGATGTTGCGCCGCAGGCCGACGAGGGCCTCGGTCAGGATCAGGCCGATTCTCATGAGGTCGGGCCCACTTCCTCGTCGTCCTGGTCGGACAGCCCGAGGCGGTCGGCGACGCCGAGCTCGGCGACGTCCACCTCCGGGATCACGATCGGATGCGTGCGCGGACCTGCGGGCGCGGGACGCTCGGCAGCGGGCTGCGGCGCGGCCGGTGGCTGCACGACATCCGGCGGTTCGACCACGCCGGGCTCCCGCGAGGGCTCCGGCGGCTCGACCACCTGCGGAGCGGGTTCGGCGGCGGGCCTGGTGACCGCGGGGGACGCGGCGGCGGCACGGCGCTGGGCGTCCAGCTCCTCCGCCAGGGCCGCGCGGACCACGGAGAGGTCGGCGGTCTGGCGCTGCACCTCCTGCACGGCCGTGAGGGCTGCGGCGGCCGCGGCACCGCGGACCTCCTCCGGCACCAGGCGCGGGATGTTCGAGGTGTCGCCGTATCCGCCGTGCACCTCGTCGCGGACCATCTCGCCGTCGCGGAGCTCGATCACGCGGCGGCGCATCTGGTCGACAAACCCGGCCTCGTGGGTGGCCATGAGCACTGTCGTGCCACCCGCGTTGATCCGGGCGAGCAGCTGCATGATGTCGACGGAGGTCGCCGGGTCGAGGTTTCCGGTGGGCTCGTCGGCGAGCAGCACCTGAGGACGGTTGACGAGCGCCCTGGCGATCGCGACGCGCTGCTGCTCGCCGCCGGAGAGCTCGTGCGGCATGCGCTTCTCCTTGCCGTCGAGCCCGACGAGGGCGAGCGCCTCGGGAACCGCCTGCTGGATGAAGCCCCGGGACGAGCCGGTGACCTGCAGCGTGAACGCGACGTTCTGATGGACGGTCTTGGACGGGAGCAGGCGGAAGTCCTGGAACACGGAGCCGATGTGCCGACGGAAGTAGGGCACCTTACGGTTCGCCAGAGCCCTCAGGTCGCGGCCGAGGACGGCGACACGGCCCGTCGTCGGCACGTCCTCGCGGAGGATGAGGCGCAGACAGGAGGATTTGCCGGACCCGGAGGCACCGACCAGGAAGACGAACTCCCCGCGCTGCACCTCGAAGTCGACACCGGACAGGGCGGGCTTCGACGTCCCGCGGTAGCGTTTCGTGACGTTCTCGAACCGAATCATGGCGATTCGAGCCTAAGCGCGGCACGGGCGTCGCCCCGGCACGACACCCCGCCGCGCGGCACGCCGTGCCGCTCTTCCTCCTCCCCGTCGGCCCGCCGAGGTCCGCGCCCGCTGCTATACATGGAGTGTCGATTCGCGTCCACCACGCGAGCGCACACACGGAGGGGACCCCCATGACGACACCTGCCGGCTGGTACGACGACGGTTCCGGGCGCCTGCGCCGGTGGGACGGCCAGCAGTGGACCGAACACTTCGCGCCGGAGACCACCGCGACGCCCGAGGACACCACCGCTGCGGCGGCTGAGGACGCGGGCGCGGACAGCACCTCCGCGGAGAGCGCCTCCGCGGCGACTTCCGACGGCGCTCCCCCGGCGGAGGAACCGACCGCCGCAGCGGAGCCCTCCACACCCGAACCCGTCGCCGCCGAACGGGAGATCGCTCCGGACGAGCCCGCGACCGACTTCATCGTCGCTCCCGAGCCCGCGCAGGACTGGACGGCGCCCGCCAGCGGCGCGCACGACCTCCCCGGCGCGGCACCGATCGTCCCTCCGGCCGGTACCGACGGCGGCACGGCGGCCTATCCCCCCGCGGCACCGTTCTCCCCCGACCAGAACGCGTATCAGGGCCAGGGCGGATACCCGGCGCAGAGTGCGTACCCCGGCTCGCAGAGTGGCGGCGGCTACCCGGGACAGGTACCGGGCGGACAGGGCGCGTACCCCGGACAGGGCGCGTACCCCGGACAGGCCGCCTATCCGGGCCAGGCACCGGCCACCGACGGCCCGAAGAAGATGTCGGTGCTCGGCCTCGTCGGTCTCGGGATCGCCGCGCTCGGCCTCATCCTCGCGTTCATCCCCCTGACGCTCCCGTTCGCCTGGTTCCTCCTGGCGGCCGGGTTCATCGTCTCGCTCATCTCCCTGTTCCTGAAGGGCACCAAGTGGCCGGGGATCACCGGACTCGGGGTGTCGGTGCTCGGCGGCATCGTCGCGATCGTCGTGAGCATCTTCTTCGTGCTGGCCGTCGCGAACACCGTGCGCCCGGTCACGCTTCCCGACTACGACGACGGCACGAGCCAGAGCCCGGCGCCGGAGACCGACGACACCGGCGACGCGGGTACGGGTGAGGTCGCCGAGGGCACGCTGGGCGAGCCGGTCGCCGTGCCGCAGCTCGAGGGCACGGCCGAGGTCACCATCCGTTCCGCCACGTTCGGACCGACCAACGGCACGGACTTCGAGGCCGCCAACGGCGGCTATCTGTTGATCGACGTGGCCTGGGAGACGCTCGACGGGACGACCTACGTCAACCCGCTCTACTTCTCCGTCGAGACGGCCGACGGCGTCGAGGGCGACTACGACATCTTCGGCGACGCGACGCTCGAGTCCACGGAGCAGAACGCCGGGACGACGGCGGAGGGCACCGTCTCGTTCGACGTCGCCGAGAGCCCGTCCTACGTGATCGTCATCACCGACGAGATGCTGCAGGAGGTCGCCCGCGTGACCGTCGAGGCGTCGGCACGCTGATCCTTCCGCACCACACGACGAAGGCCCCGGGAGCTCCCGGGGCCTTCGTCGTGTGGGTCAGTCCTCGTCTTTGCGCTTGCGCCAGCGGATGCCCGCGGAGATGAAGTCATCAAGGTCGCCGTCGAACACGGCGGCCGGGTTACCGGACTCCTGGCCCGTGCGGAGGTCCTTGACGAGCTGCTGGCCGTAGAGGAAGTAGGAGCGCATCTGGTCGCCCCAGCTCGCGGTGATGTTGCCGGCGAGCTCCTTCTTCTTGGCGGCCTCCTGCTCCTTCTGCAGCAGCAGGAGACGGTTCTGCAGCACCCGCATGGCCGCGGCGCGGTTCTGGATCTGCGACTTCTCGTTCTGCATCGACACGACGATGCCGGTCGGGAGGTGGGTGATGCGCACGGCGGAGTCGGTCGTGTTGACGGACTGTCCACCGGGGCCGGAGGAGCGGAAGACGTCGACCCGGATGTCGTTCTCGGGGATGTCGACCTCGGTCGCCTCCTCCATGAGCGGGATGACCTCGACGGCGGCGAAAGACGTCTGGCGCTTGTCCGCGGATCCGAACGGGCTGATGCGCGCGAGGCGGTGCGTGCCGGCCTCGACCGAGATCGTGCCGAAGGCGTAGGGCGCGTCGATCTCGAAGGTCGCCGACTTGATGCCGGCGCCCTCCGCGTACGAGGTGTCCATCACCTTGACGGGGTACTTGTGACGCTCCGCCCAGCGCAGGTACATGCGCATGAGCATCTCGGCGAAGTCGGTGGCGTCGTCGCCGCCGGCGCCGGAGCGGATGGTGACGATCGCGCTGCGCTCGTCGTACTCGCCGTCGAGCAGCGTCTGCACCTCGAGCTGGTTGATGAGGTCGGTGAGCGTCTGGAGCTCCTTGCGCGCCTCGATCGCCGACTCCTCGTCGCCCATCTCGTTCGCCAGGTCGACGAGCACCTCGAGGTCGTCGAGGCGCTGAGCGATGCCGGTGATGCGGGCGAGCTCCGACTGGCGGTGGCTCAGGGCGCTGGTGACCTTCTGGGCGTTCTCGGTGTCGTCCCAGAGGTCGGGCGCGCCGGCCTCCTCGCTGAGACGCGCGATGTCCTCGCGGAGACGGTTGACATCGACGACCTCGCTGATGTCGCCGAAGGTGTGCCTGAGCGCCTGGATTTCGGCGGAGAGATCTAGTTCGAGCATGACACCTCAGCCTAACGTGCCGCCCGCGCGCGCGGGGACGGGCGTGTCCGGCCCTTCGCGCCGACCGGAGTAGCGTGAGGGACGTGAGCAGCGCATCCACGGTCCTCCGCCAGTTCGGGCCGATGGTGTACCTGCCGACCGTCCTCTTCTCCCTCGGTGAAGGTGCGGTCATCCCGCTCATCCCGGTCATCGCCGCGTCGATGGGTGCCGACGTCGCCTTCGCGGCCCTCGTCGCCTCGGCGCTCGTGGTCGGCCAGCTCTGCGGCAACCTCCCGGCCGGGTGGGCCGTGGGGCGCATCGGCGAGCGGTTCACGATGGTGATCGCGGGCGTCATCGCCATCCTCGCCGCCGTCGGCATGGTCTTCGCGCCGTCACTCGGGGTCCTCGCGGCGTCGGTGTTCCTCCTCGGCCTGTGCGCAGCCGCCTTCGGGCTGGCCCGGCACGCGTTCATGACCACGCGGGTGCCGCTGGCGTTCCGCGCCCGCTCGCTCTCCCTGCTGGGCGGCAGCTTCCGCCTGGGCATCTTCATCGGCCCGTTCGTCTCCGCCGGCCTCCTGCAGCTCTTCGGCACCGAGGCTGCCGCGATCTGGTTCTTCCTCGCCTGCCTCGTGGTGATGGTCGTGCTCGTGCTCTTCGGACCGGATCCGGAGAAGACCGTCGCCCCACTGCGGACCGCCGTCCGGTTCGCGGAGGACAGCGGCGAGGCCGTGAGCGGGTCGATCCCGACCATCGAGCGGGTCGGGATCTTCCAGACGATGTGGCGCCAGCGCGGAGTGCTCGGTCGGCTCGGGCTCGCCGCGGCCTCGCTCTCGGCGGTGCGGTCGGCGCGACAGGTCGTCCTCCCGCTGTGGGGACTCTCGCTGGGCCTCGACGCCTCGACCATCGCCCTTGTCGTCGGCGTTTCCGGAGCCATCGACTTCGCCCTCTTCTACGCCAGCGGCCAGGTGATGGACCGCTTCGGCCGGCTCTGGGCGGCGATGCCCGCGATGGTGCTGATGGGTGCCGGGTTCCTCGCCCTATCGGTCACGCACGACGTCGACTCCGCAGTGCTCTGGTTCGGGATGTTCGCCGCGGTCCTCGGTGTCGGCAACGGGCTGTCGAGCGGCATCCTCCTGACCCTCGGCGCGGATGTCGCCCCGAAGCACGACCCCGCCGCGTTCCTCGGGTCGTGGCGCACGCTGACCGATGCCGGCGGCGCGGTCGCCCCGCTCCTCGTCTCGGGCATCACCGCGGTCGCGTCCCTGTCGTTCGCGGCGGGAGCCATGGGCCTGATCGGACTCGTCGGTGCCGCCGGGTTCCTCCGCTGGATCCCCCGGTTCGTCCCCCGCACGCCCCCGAGCACGCCGGGCCCGTCCGAGGACTGAGCGCCCGGTCGCTAGCGCAGCGCCGTCCGGCTCGTCGCCGTCGCCTGCAGCGGCACCCCGTCGGGCACGAATGGGGAGAGCAGGGGCGGATGCCAGGTCGCTGCAACGGTACCGGCGACCCCGGCCCCGTGATCGACGACTTGTGCGCTCACCGCGCCCAGTTTGGCGACATCGCAGAGTTTCCCTTCGATGACACGACACCGACGGGATGACGATCGACACAGTCGATCAGGTTCTGAGTTGTCCCCCATACGGCCTACAGACAGTAAGCGTGTCCGCAATTATCCTGCCCTTGTTTACGCCTCCATTGGGGAAGGCGATCGATCGGAGAAAACGGTGTTCAAGAGATCCGCTGCAGCTGCGATCCCGTACCTATGACCCCAGTCGGCGTCGGTACGACGGGGAGGGACGGCCGCTTCTTCGTCCCCGTCGATACGGCATTGGCCGCACGAAAGGTCAAGGCGGACGAGGCGGTCAACTATCAGGCGTTGGTTTACGGCCCAGACGGGTCCCTGATCTCGGACTATTCGTTCACCCAAGAGGAGAACCTGCAGGCGGGAGTCCGGTCCCTCGATATCGAAGCGTCTGTGTCTTCGCAGGAGTTCAATGCGCAGGCGACAGCGGCGAAGCGATCGTCCTCGTCCTCGATCGCAGCTGCGGCGCTGGCCTGCGGACAGATAGACGGGGGGCGTTGCAGGCAACTACTGGGTGCAGGTGGGCAGAGTTGGCTCCTCGGCGACTAGTGGATTCTCCGCCTCATTCTCATATTCGTCGTCGCAGAGTTCGACACTTGGCGTTGCAGTGAAGACGCCGAGCGGATCCTGGGGCGCGAGCGGGAGCGTCAGCGTGAGCAGGGCAAGCTCCACGTCGACGACGTGGCCGTCGCTCACGGGAACGGGCGGTCGCGCCTTTAAGACTCAGTTCCAGTACAAGGTCTTCAAGACCGTTTGCACGGGCACCGGGGAACAGTCACGTTCTCTGCGCCCCGTTGCTCACGTGGGAGGAACCTCCACGAGCACCGCGTCAGTAAGCGCTTCATATTGCACGAGCTATGTGTCCGGATCCACATTCACTCGTTCGAGTTCCACGGCACAGACCATCTCGGGCGGCGCCGACGTTTCGGCCTACGTCGGATTCGATCTGAGCGCTAAGACGGGGTACTCCACCACGAGCAAGGTGACGATCAAGTTCACAGCGGCCAAGTCACTGTGCGGATCCCAGGGATACCCAGGAGCGACGCCCGGGACTCTAGTAGTGAAGTAGACATGACTTCACGGAACCCGAACCGTGTGGCTGCCGCTGCGATGGCGGCGGCGGCCACACTGGTGCTCACCGCGTGCACCCCCTCAGAACCCGCGTACCTTGCGATAGGGGGCGACGTGGGAACGCTCTGCATACCCGCTGCCAACAACGAGGAAATTGCTCTAGGAGAGACCGTGAAGGCCGAGTCAGACGTCACCGTCTCGTCCGTGGAGCTGCTCGACTCAGCGGGCTTGAAGACCGTAGGTTCCGCATCGGTGATAGCGCTCAGGGACGGAACAACAGCGATTGGGGCTCAGCCGGTCGCGGTCCTCAGCGATGAGGTAGGGGGCCTGTGGGACGAGAGGATCCCCGCCGAATCTGCTCGACTAGAAGCAGGACAGCACTACTCGGTTGTCGTAGTGGTGGAGCTCGAGGGACAGACCGGCACAGCCCACCGGATGCGAGTGACTTACGAGACGCCCGGGGGCCTCAAGAGCACAGCAGAAGGAACCACGGCATACGAACTCGCGCCGAATTGCAATTAGGCTGTCGGCCCAACGGCGAAAGACCCCTATCCGGCCCAGAGGCTGGGTAGGGGTCTACTCGGTCCTGGCCCTCAGGGGAACGGGCGCTCCTTGTGGTCTCGCACGCGGACACCGAGGTCGGGCTCGACCTTCGACGTGTCTCTCGACTGGCGGACAGTCGGACGACAACCCGTCCCTCTCGGACACGGTGAAGACGCGACTCGCTCCCAGTACATCGGCTTCTGGCACCGGCGCCAGGTCCTCGGCGAGTGGGTGTCCGCTGACGGCGCGATCTACGGCAGTGGGATCCGTCCACGCACGTGAAGCCCTGGGAGTCTTGCCAGCGATGCGCCGCCTCCTCGCCGGCGCCGCCGGGTTCCTCCGCTGGATCCCCCGGTTCGTCCCTCGCACGCCGCCGAGCACGCCGGACCCGTCCGAGGACTGAGCGCCCGGTCGCTAGCGCAGCGCCGTGCGGCTCGTCGCGGACGCCTGCAGCGGCACCCCGTCGGGCACGAACGGCGAGAGCAGCGGCGGATGCCAGAGCGCTGCGACGGTGACACGCGCGCTCACGCCGTCCGGGGTGCCCGCGTCGACGATGGTCGCCTCGACCCCCGCGTAACGGACGAGCGGCATCGCCTGCTCGGCCACCCCCGCGTCGGTGAGCGTCGCACGGGGCACCTCCCCCTCTACCTGCAGCGTGAAGCCGTCCGCCCCGGCGAGCGCTGCCGCATCCGCGAGCCCGTCCAGGCGCTTCTGAGAGATGTAGAGGTCGGTGGCGCAGACACACACGAACAGCACGGCGAGCGCGAGGATCAGGTAGCCGAGGACGAGGAGCAGCACGCTCCCCTCGTCGTCGCCCGTTCCGCGCCGGTTCAGGGCGAGGCCGCGCCCCCTCATCCCCCACCCCATCGCCGCGACACCTTCTGCACCGACACGGCTTCCACGGGGACGGACGTCGCCTGGTCGAGTCCGAGGACCCCGGGTACCAGAGGCAGCGGTACCCGGGTCGAGACCGTGACGACCACCGTCGCTCCCGCCGCCGGACAGGCCGATGCCCGGGGGCGACACGACACCGCGACGTCGACCGCTCCGCGATCGATGCCGTACTCCGCGACGATCCCGTCCAGCACCTGCTCCCCGCGGGCTGCGGCCCCTGCGACGTCAGGTGCCGAGGCGATGGCACGTGCGGCCTGCCGCGCCGCGGCCTCGACGCCGAGCGACTGCTCCTGCACCGAACCCACGGCGATCACGAGGTACAGCAGCGGCACGAGCAGGATCACCCCGACCGTGATGAACTCCAGCGAGCTCGATCCCGCGTCATCGCGCATCGAACGACTCCGCCGGTGCGGAGGCTTCGACCTGCAGGGCTGCCGGGACACCGACGAGGCCGAATACCGGGAGGGTCGTCCGGACCCGGACCTCCACGGTCTCCTGTCCCTCCCGCCGCGCCGAGGTGACCGTGATGTCGTCGGCGTAGGAGGGGCCGATCGCGCGACGGATGACCTCGCGCGCCCGCTCCTCCCCCTCCTTGGCGGTCGTGTCGGCGAGCGCCGCGTAGTACGCGCCTTCGACGGCCGCATCGTGGACGACGTTGCGCACGTAGATCGCGAACGCCAGCTGCAGCACAGCGAGGGTCAGCGCGGTGAGAAGGGTGCCGACGAGCACGAACTCCACCGGGTTCGATCCGCGGTCATCCGTCATCCCCGCAGGCGCACGCATGTCAGAGCCCCGAGACCCGCTGGATGGCCTGCTCGAAGAGGGAGGTGAGCGCGGGCCCGGCAACCGCCCAGATGAGCACGACGAGGCCCGCGGTCATCAGGGTGACGAGCACCCAGCCCGGGACGTCTCCCCGTTCGTCGTCGTAGAAGACACGGAGCATCGAGCGCGCACGAGAGATCATGGGGCCAGTGTGCATCGGAGACCCGCCGCGGCGCGAACGTTATCCACAGGCCCGGATGCACGGACCCCTCAACGGCTCCAGCGATGTCGATCCCGCGTCGTCGCGCCGCGGACGACGCGGCCGGTGCGAGCGCCTGGCGCGCGCCGAAGCCAGCCCCGCGGTCATCAGCATGAATGCGTCCTGATCCCGAGCGCAACGTCGCTCGCCACTCCAATCGAGGTAACGATCGGGCATCGACAGATCACGCACTCGATCGTGCCTTATAGCGTCTTTCCATGCGCACGCAGAGGAAGAGAGCGCTGTCGCTCGCCGTGGTCGGCGCCGTGGTCGTGCTCACGGGTTGCACCGCAACTCACCCCTCGGCGCTCCGAATCAACTCCGACGGCTCGGTGGACTATGTCACCTGTTTCTCGGACGCCGACGACTGGTACGCCGTCTCATACGAGTCCGAAGACCAGGAGGAGGCGATCGAATTGCGATCGACCGAAGACCTCGGCTCCTCCCTCGCGGGCTCCGTGGTCAACTTCGCGTCGCCTGGTCACGAGTGGCACTCGATCATCGTCGGTGCGTCTTACTCCTCGGAGGTCCGGATCCGGTCCGACGACTTCACGGTCGGTGAGTGGCGCTGGAACACAGATGGCTGGTTCAAGACGGGTGCTCGCTGCTCGATAGAGGAATGATGGAGCGGTACCTGGCACGCACCGAGTTCGCCGACAGTCGACGCATGGAACGCCGCACGACCGAGGCGGGGCGCCGGGTCGAAGCCAGGAGGCCAGGTGGGGGTCTTGTGTGCATCGGGGACCTGCCGCGGCGCGGACGCTATCCACAGGGTCGGACTTCATGGCCTCTTACCGGAAGCTCCGAGAACGCAATAGGCTCCCGCCTATGGAGCCCAACCCCCTGCTGCCGTCGATTCCGGTGCTGATCGCGATCGTCGTCGGCGTGGTGATCCTCGTCGCCGTCATCGTCATCGTCATCGGCGCGCGGAGGGCGAAGCGGCGAGGCCCTGTACTCCCGTCACGCGAATCGCACAACCCCGGGTCCGGTCATCCCGACGAGGGATAGCCTGTCACGCATGCGCCCTGGACCTGACGATGAGATGCGGGCCAGAGTCGAGATCGACGGGCTCACCTATCCCCTGCCTCGCGGCACCGATGTCGCCGCCCTCCGAGAGAGGATCGAGGCCGCCGCGCGCGCTGAACCCACCTTCGTCTCGTTCGCCACGTCGGACGGCCTGGCGAGCGTGCTCGTCCACCCGACCTCGCGGGTTTTCCTCTTCCAGGTCAAGGCCTCCGACGAGGGGAGCCTCGCCTCAGACCTCGGCGGACTGCCGGATTGGGACGTCTGAGCGCCGCGGAGAGCCGCCGTGGGATCAGGAGGTGAACTCGTCGATGACGAGCTCACCGCGGGCGTTCAGCCGCTCCATCATGTGACTGACCCGGGCCGGATCGATCGCCGGCGGCGGCTCGGCGTCGAACTCGAGCACCAGCGGGATCGCCGGGTGCATCCACGCGGACAGTCGGCCAGGGCTCTTCTTCCCCGACGGCCACGTCATCATGAAGCTCTCCTGGCGACGGAGCTTCGTGGAGATCACGATCTTCAGATGCGCCAGCACGGTGTCGTCGACCTCGATCGGCGGACGAGAGCTGTTGTACTCGAGACTTCCCATAGACAAAAGGTAAGCCCCCACGGCCTCCCCCGACGACCACTCATCCGATGCCGAGCCGCAGGATGAACAGGCCAGGGTAGATCGCGAACACGACGGACAACGGCAGGATGAGGAAGACCAACGGCAGGAGCATGAAGATCTCCTTCCGTCCGGCCTGCTCGATGAGCGTGCGCTTGGCCTCCTCCCTGGTGTCATCGGCCTGCGCGCGCAGCACCGCGGCGAGGGGTGCTCCGTGCTCGAGCGCGGCGACGATCTGGTCCGCGGCTCGGGTCAGCCCCGGAAGCTCCAGCCGACCCGCCATGGCGGCCAGCGCGTCGGCGAGGGACGACCCCGTCCCGACCTCCACGATCACGCGACGCAGCTCGACCGTGAGCTCCCCCGACCCCACGCCGGCCACGCGCTTCACGGCGTCGAGGAAGCCCTCGCCCGCAGAGAGGCAGAGGGCCAGGAACTCCAGGGTCGTCGGCAACTCCTCGGTGAGGCGCACCTTCCGTGCCCGCACCCGCGCCGAGAGTCGCATGTCGTAGCCGACGGCGCCCGCCGCTCCCGCCAGGAGCGGGATGGCACCGACGGGAACGGACCACCGACCGATCAGCACGAGGACGATGACGGCGAGCGCTCCGCAGACGAGCGCGACCACACCTGAGGCGAGCTGGCGTCCACGGAAGGCGACGGGATCGAGGGGCGAGCCCGCCTGCGCGAGTCGTCGTCGGAGTCCCTCGCTCCCGCCGAGGACGCGGTCGATCATCTCCCCACCGAGGGTTCCCAGGCGGAATCCACCGGCAGGCAACGCGCCGGCCCGGGGAAGAGCCTCCCGCGGCAGCACGTCATCGTCGACGACGTCGCGGATGTACGGCGCGATCCGTGAAGCGAGGGACGCAGCGCGCCACCGCGGCAGGCCGGAGAGAAGCGCCAGGAACCCCGCCGCGAAGCCACCGCCGAGCAGCACGGCCACGGCCAGCGCGGAGAGCCCACTCACCCGAACCACCGACGGGGCTCGGGCAGCCGACCGATGCGGATCATGAGGCGGAACGCGACGACCGAGACGACCGCGCCCACGACGATCACGACGATGCCCTCCGGTGTGCTGTACGCCTTCGCCCCCTCCGGACGGAGGATCAGGAGGGTGAGGATGATCCACGGCGCCACGGCGCCGAGGACGGCGGCTCCCCGGATCCACGACTGCCGCGCCTCGACCTCGCCGCGGAGCGCCGCGTCAGCACGGACGGATGAGGACAACGCCCGCAGCACGCCGATGAGCTCGGTGCCGCCGACTTGCCGCGCCATCCGCAGCGTCTCGATGATCCGATCCCCGAGCGGATCGGCGAGGACGACCTTCAACCGGTCGAGACTCGCGTCGAACCGTCCGCTGCTCCGCAGGTCTCGGGCGAACACGCCGAATGCGGGGCGGAGCGCCGGGGGCGCCGACTCGGCGAGGGTGGCCACCGCATCCGGAAGCGACAGGCCGACGCGGATAGCGGCGATCAGCAGGTCACAGACATCGGGCCAGAGTTGCCGGCGCAGACGCCGCAGCCGGAGTCGTCGGCCGCGCAGGTAGGCGATCGGCGCAGTCCCGCCGGCGATCCCGGCGAGGACCGCGAGCGCGGCACTCCCCGTGACGAGCCAGACGAGGGACGCCGCACCGAGGGCGGCGCCGGCGATGCCGATCACGAGGGAGCGGGTCTGCAGGGACGGGAACCCCGCCTCACCCGCCAGACGGACCAGGCGTCCGCGGTGCGCCGTGGAGGTGGAGCGCTCTGCCGTCGGCCACAGCCATGGCGACAGGGTCAGGAGCACGCCGGCCGCAAGCGTCGCGCCGAGGAGGATCGTCATGCGAGGACCCCCGAACCGACCGAGGTCGACCGTAGCGGCCGGTGTGCGGCGGCGCCGAAGACCGGAGTGCTGAGCACCCGTCCCTGGACCACTTCACCCGTCGGGGCGACGATCTCCTCGACGTATCGTCGGCCTGCCGCATCCCGCGCGCAGTGGACGACGAGATCGACCGACGACGCGATCGCCGGAGCGACGAAGCCGCGGTCGATGTTCCGCCCGGCGAGGAGCGGCAGCAGGCACAGCTTGTCGAGCGCCTCCGCAGCGGAGTTGGCGTGGACAGTGCAGGCGCCGGGGACGCCGGTGTTGAGTGCCAGCATGAGGTCGAGGGCCTCCGCATCGCGCACCTCCCCCACCACGAGGCGATCCGGTCGCATCCGCAAGGCTTCCTTCACCAATCGTCGCAGCGTGATCTCACCCGTGCCTTCGAGGCTGGGCTGGCGCCCCTGCAGCGCGACCACATCAGGACCGTCCACCGCGAGCTCGAATGTCTCCTCGACCGTGATGATGCGCTGGTCCGCCGCGCAGGCGGCGAGCAACGCCCCGAGCATGGTCGTCTTTCCCGCGTGGGTCGCCCCGGACACGATCACGGACGCACCTGCCCGCATCGCCTCACCCAGGGCATGCGCGGCCTCGGGAGTCAGCGCGCCCTGCGCCGTCAGCGCGTCGAGCGAGCGGTGCCCGGGAAGGAACTTGCGGATGTTGACCACCCAGGACCCGCGGACGACATCGGCGATCGCCACGTGCAGCCGCGAACCGTCCGGCAGCGAGGCATCGACGAACGGCTGCCCTATGTCCACGCGCCGCCCCGTCGCCTGCAGCATGCGCTCCACCAGATCCCGCACCGTCGCCTCGTCCAGCCGCAGCGCTGTCCGCTCCGCCACACCACCCCGCGCGGTATGCACGACCCCGTCTCCGTTGATCCACACCTCCTCGATGCCGGGGTCGTCGAGCAGGGGCTGCAGAGCGCCGAACCCACTCACCGCCGCGAGAACGTCCCGCACGCACGCCGCCTCGTCCTCCACGAGCACGCCGCCCCGTGCGAGAGCCCGATCGTCGTGGCGCCGCACCTCCGCCCGGGTGACCTCCCGCGCCCGCTCCGGGTCGATCGCCGGATCCACACCCTCGGTCCGCAGCCGACGCCGAACGAGGTCGGCGATGATCGACGCGGGCTGCTCCATCCCTGCATCCTCGCAACGATCAGCTCCGGCCCCGCGGAGTTATCCACACCCCCGTGCGCGGCCTCCGAACGGAGGCGGTCCGGCACCCGATACGGTGCAGGCATGAAGCGGTTCACTGTCTCGTGCGGGCTCCTCGGCGTTCTGCTCCTGTCCGGCTGCACCGGGGGTCCCGATCTCCTGGAGTGCCAGAGCGTGGCCGCCGTCGACACCGAACTCGAGGCCTTCTTCGCGCAGGACACGGTCGGCGGCACGCCGAGCCCGGAGCAGACCGAGCGCCTGAAGGAGCTCGCGGACGAGTACGCCGATCTCGACGTCGACGGCGAGGTACAGGAGTCGGCGACGGCCGTGAGCGACGACCTGCGCGCGCTCTACGACTACCGCGTCGGCGTCCAGAACGGCGACGCCGCGGACCCCGACCGCGAGCAGGCACTCCGCCGGACCGCGATCGACACGTTCGTCGAGGGCCAGGCTGTCTGCATCGAGGGCTCGTCCTGACGCCTCCGTATCGAGCCGCCCGCCCCGGTGTCAACCGGTACGTCCCGCGTCGTCGCGCTCCCTAGGCTGTGGAGCAGACCTGCGAGGAGACGACGTGCATCGCGCCACACCAGTCGGGTTCGCAGCGACCATCGCGATACCCTCCTGTCGATGAAGACGACGAGAGCGCGATTCAAGCACCGCGGTTCGACGGACGCTCGTGAGTGGCTCGACGCGCACTTCTGGGAGGGGGCACGAGCGCTGGAGGCTCTGTCCGCTGAGGTTCGAGCGCAGGAGGGGCGCTGAGCTCGACGCCGTCGACACCGCGCTCGGCTTCGAGCTCGAGGTCGAGCCGCTTGCTCCGGGCGAGACGCTGACCCGCGCCACGCTCGTCGCCCGCGTCGAGGCACATATCGCCGAAGATGCGCCTGACGGCGTAGCCCTAGCCCGACGATCGCGGCAATGACCAGCGCCGCGACAGTCGAGGCGAATGTCGCCGAGAACGCTGTCCGTCGGCGAGTGAGCTCAGCGATCGCAGCGACCCGCTCCGCTTCCGGCGCAGCGGCGTACACATCCGCCCTCTGAGCCACGTCCGCGAGGTCTTCGTAGACGTGACGCGGCGGCAGTCCGCGGCGCTTCTTAGCCGTGCTCGACGATGGTGACGTAGAGCCGCCCATCATCGCCCTTATGCAACGAGCCCGTGCGGTGCAGTCCCCAGCTACCGAGCGTGAGGTCGAGCGCCTCGAGCGACTCCGCATCTGTCATCGATCGCCACGTCGGAAGCTTCGCGGCCTTCCCGTTCGGGAACGTCTCCGAGTCCCTGACCTTCACCCAATGCCCCGAGCCGTCAGCGATTGGCTCCACCCAGACAATCTCCTGCCCCGACAGTAGCGGCTCCTCGCCGCTCGAGCTCAGTGCGGCGCCAGCGCTACCCCTGGGGGTCACTCTCCCCTCCCCATGTCTCCCAGCCCGGGGAGGCATAGCGTCCGCCTGCCCATGCGCAGACGATTTGGTGCATAGCCCGCGCCGCCACTCCCCTCCTGCGTCTCCCCTCCTCCCGAAAGGCCCACATGACCACCCCGAACGACCGCTATGCGGGCCTCCCGAAGACGTGGCCCGACTCCGTCAAGGAGACTCATCTCGCTATAGAGCATGCCCACGAGGGCGACCTGACTCCCGAGCAATCGACGACTCTCTCCGAGGCGTGCAATATGCTCGCGACCGCGGAGGCCCTCGACGCACAGGGTTTCCGCGGATGGTCTGATGCTCATCAATGCCCGCGGCGCGCAGGCCCTCCATCCCGGAGTCTCTGAGGCCCGCGCGCAGCGCCGTGTCGCGCTCCCGGCGCTCTCTGACGCGCGCATCCGCCAGGCGGCAACTGACGCCTCGACTGCGGGGGCGGCGCTCGCTGGTGCCCGATGGGGCGGACGCAAGTGAGACTCCCGCTCGACATCGTCGCGCCAGGCCAGGACGCCCCACAGAAACTCTACCCACGTCTCGGGCACGCGCGGCTCCGGTCGTGGACTGTTCAGACGCCTCGCGGCGGCTGGACGCTCTCAGCAGCGCGCCTCGCCGCTGGGAGGTACGCCGAGGAGGCCATCGCTGATCGCCCGGGGCTCGACGCTGATCGAGTCGCACGCGCCGCGCTTCATGAGCTCATGCATGGCGCGAATAACTATGGCCTCCACCACGAGTCGATCCTCGAGCGACGCTCCGAGCACCGCGCTTGGTGGCGACTCGATCCCGCGCCCGCCGCCGTCCCCGCGCCCTTCTAACCTTCCGCTCCCTCGAGCTCATGCGGAAACATCTTCCGTAGCTCGCGTGCGCGCCGTCCTGTCGCGTCGAACTCGGGCGGACGGATCAGATTCGCATAGGCCAGGAGCATGTCGCCGTTGACGTCAGAGTTCGGAGGCACGATGTTGTGGCGTCCTCGGTCGCCCGGCGTCGCCAAGGTCGCGTAGGCCGGGCCCCTCGCGCTCCCCGTATCCCAAGGCCACACGACATTCGCCCAGTCCGCAAGCATCTTCACGCGCGGGAGCTCATACGGCTGCCACATCGACCCGTTGTCGAGCAGGACAGTGCCGTCGGCATTCCGCTCTCGAGGGAGCCCAGCTTCGGCCAGGCCGTAGAGCGGTGAGCGCCACCCGGCGTAGAGCTCAACGGCGCACCAGAAGGCGACGTCGGCTTCCGCAGGCTCGAACAGGTTGAGTGCCTGCGCGGTGAGCTCGTCATATCGCGCCTTCGCGTCGCGCAGCGGGAGCGCCGAGTCTTCCACCCAAGCGTCCTCATAGAGCCGCTCGTCGATCGCGCTGAACGCCACCGCGTACGCGCGATTCATCAGCGAAATCACCTCGCGCCGACGCGCTCGGCGCTTGCGCACCACGGCGATCAGCCCGACCACCGCGGCGCTCACGGCCCACACGGCGATGCCTGACCACAGGCCGCCGTTGAACGCCGCCACAAACTCCGTGTCCATATCCCAATCCTAGGAGCCCCCTATGACGTTCATTCCGAGCAGCAAGTACTCTCTTCCCGCACCGGTCAAGGTTCCTCTCGGCGAGCCCGTCGTCATCGCGGCACGCACTTTGCACGTCGCCCGCGACCGTTTCGGGCGTGAGCTCGGTTACATCGTCGAGGACGGCATCGCCACGCAGCCCTCCGGGGTGAGCAACGCATGAGCTACCCCGACCACCGCCTCCGCGATGCCGCGACTGCGCACGCGGCGGCGACCGTGCGGCTTGTCGACCTCCTCCGCGTCGCTCGCGGCGCACAGTGGGAGCGTCGCGCCGGCTCGTCCGTCCGCACCCCCTCCGAGGTGGACGACCCGACCGGCGAGACGGCGTCAGACACGACTCGCCTCCGCCTCCGCGCAAGCGTGGCGGATGCTCTCGCCCGCCTGACCCTAATGACCGTTGCGATTGAGCATGCCGCCGACAATCTTGAGTGGCTCATCGAAGGTCACGAAGCATTGCAGCGAACGGGCTAGATCAGGGCTCTTGGAGGCGAAGGAAGCGGATAAAACGCGCCGCCAGTCATCGCTCTGCCAGGATTAGTCCAACGAAAGGCAGATGCGTTGCCCCTTTTGCTTGCAGACGGACACCTCCCCCCAGGTCGCCACCCGGCGACGCTGCCGGAGATTCACGCGCAGTTCGTGGATGCCTTCCCCACGTCGACTTCTCGACCCGCTATCTGGGAAGGGTTCCTGAGCTACCTCACCGCATGGGATGACGCCGAGGATCTCGCCGAGACTGAGATTCTTCGCGGGCTATGGATTGGCGGCAGTTTCACCACGAGCTACCTCGAGCCGTCTGACATCGATGTGTCTCCCATCTATGACAAGGACGCGCTCGTCGCCTTGAGCGGGAAGCCTGGCTCAGGAAAAATCAAGGCGCTGATCGCCCACCGCGAGAGTATCGTCGCTACCTACCATGTCGAGCCGTTCGCGATCCCCTGGCTTCCGATCGCGTCGACGTTGCTCCCTGACCGGCTGCCGCTCGCGGAGCGCGATGCGCTCGCTGTCAGAGGGGGGTTGGATAGTTGGTGGGGTCGAGTGCGTCCGCCGGGCGAACGCGTGGCTCCGATCCCGCCAACCACGTTGGCTGACCGAGGTTATCTGGAGGTGATCGTGCGATGAGGGAAGACATCCGCGCCTACCTCCGACGTGAGCCCGAGCGTCAGACACGAGCCGCCCGCTTCTTCGAAGGCATCCCCGAAATCGAGGACGACCTCGGAGACGCGGCGCTTGACGCCCAGTTCGACGCAGCGCAACGGATCGCTCCATCGGAGGCCGCGTCATCCCTACTGGTCGTGCGATTGTCTGGCAACAGCATCCGCGACGGCTGGATCGATCAGGGCATGCAGGATGCGATCGTGAGCCCCCTCATGCAGGAGGTCGAGTACGCCGCCCCCTCGGCAGTGCGAGACGATGTGCGACTCGGGCTTGTGGGCGTCAGCACCGGGAGCGTGCTTCTGCACTACCGCCCTCGCGTGCCGATCCGCTCCGCCGAGCCAGAGCAGCTGGCCTACGATGTGCATCCCGCCGACTCCGCAGTGTTGAGGATTTCCGAGTTGCATGACCTTCTGGAACAGGAAGCCAGCGCGGCAACCATTGCGAGCGCGTTCAAGGAAGATCACGCGCTTCTACGTCAGACACGAAAACTCGTCGAGGCGCTCGACGAGAACGCCGTGAACCTATCAACTCGGTGGTGGGGCTCAAACGCCACCCGTCGCAAGTCCGTACTGACGCGCCGCGGCCAGGCTCACGGCCTACGGCTGTTCAACGCCGAGGAAAAGGACGAGCTATCGCAAGTGCAGGGCATGGTCACTGGGCTCGACATCAGCGGCATCGTTACAGTCACGGGGTCTGCGAACCATAAGCACAAAGTGGACGTCGGTCCCGAACGCATGTCTGATTCGGAGTTCGTACTCGGGGCGCGAGTCTTCATGCTCACCAAGCGCCTTCAAGAAGTCGACTCTGTCGGCGTCAGCCAGGGACACGCGAGATACAAGTTCATTCGCCACCTCACTCAGCCACCGCTTGACGTCTAGCCGTCGCGTCCGTCTGAGACGCCTCGCTAACTCGGCCCCCGCACCGACCCCGTCGGAACGGGGCCTTTCGGCGTTACTCCTCCGGCTCCCGAGCCGTGAAGGCGTCTCCGGACGCCTGAGCCTTGCTCTAGTAGTCCCGCATGGCCGCGATGAACTTGCGACGCGAGAGCACCCCTGTTCGCCAGCGGCGCACGTCAGCGGCCATCCTCCCGGCGTAGGCGATCTGCCAGGCCACGACCGCCAACTTAAGATCGAACGTCGCATCGGCAAGAGCGGATACCGGCTTGCGGTGCCACCAGCGCGTTGCTGCGAGACTTGCTACCTCGGCGGCGGCGTGGAGGGTCGTATCCAATGGCCCGCCAGGCTCGTCGCGGCGACCCGCGCGCTGCTGAATCTCCATCTGCTGCTGAGGGAATCCATCGTTGAGCGACAGCGGCGGAGACGACCACTCATCGAGTTCCCTCGCGCGATCCGCGAGCGCCACGACGACGCTGCCGAGCGCCGAGTTGAGCCGCTCCTTGTAACGGCTACTCGCCTCCACAATCAGCACCGCGACGAGGCCGACGATACCGATTAGCGCCGCGACCATCGTCCCCAGTACGCTCGCCCAGATCCCCGCCGTCCAGCTATCCCAGATCATGCCCCGATGCTATCGGCGGGGCCGCACTCGACCTCGACCCTCCGCGTCGTCGCGACCTTAGACTCCGCGCGCATGGCACCCCGCACCGATCCCCCATCCTTCGGCCCATGCGTCAGCGATGACGCGCACGAGGCCGAGCTCTACGCCCGATGCGAGACGTGCGGCGCGTGGAACTAGTCAAGGAGCTCGAGACGAGGAGAGGCGAAACTGACTCGCGTTCCTGCCGTCGGCCCTGTCCTCGATATGTAGCTCACGGGCTCAGGTGTGAGCCTCGCTCGTGTCGCGCCACCCTTGCCAGCGAGCCGCGCCCCCGTGTCGTCTGCGGCGAGCGCGTGAGCGAACCCCCACGAGCCGCTTGTGAGCGAGAACAGCTCGAGCGATCGGTCGCGCTCAAGCTGAGACGAGAGCTCTGTTTCCGGCGTTGCGTTACGCCCGTCGAGCACGATTCGGCTGCGCAAGGCATCACCGCTCGCTATGACAATCTCCGCGGCGCTCGAGGCGGTGACCACCTCGAGCGATCCATCATTCCCGGCGCGAGACTCCGCGCCACCGAGTATCGAGCACACGCGGCGAGCGACCCCGGCGTCGTGCGTCGTGATCCACACCCTCGGTCCGCAGCCGACGCCGAACGAGGTCGGCGATGATCGACGCGGTCTGCTCCATCCCTGCATCCTCGCAACGATCCGCTCCCGGCCCGCGGAGTTATCCACACCCGGATGTATCCCGTATCGAGCCGCCCGCCCCGGTGTCAACCGGTACGTCGCCCGTCGTCGCGCTCCCTAGGCTGAGGAGCAGACCTGCGAGGAGACGACGTGCACCGCGCCACACCAGCCGCCCCCGAACCGACCCTGAGCGTGGTCATCCCGGTCAAGGACGACGCGGCGGAACTGCGGCGGTGCCTCCGCGCCCTCGCCCGGCAGACACTCCCGCCCGACGAGATCATCGTCGTGGACAACGCCTCGACCGACGATTCGGCCGCGGTGGCCGCCCGGCACGGCGCGCGGGTCGTGCGGTGCGAGACTCCGGGCATCCCGGCCGCGAGCGCGACCGGGTACGACACGGCGACGGGCGACGTGATCCTGCGGCTCGACGCCGACGGGGTACCGGGGCCGCGGTGGGTCGAGACGATGACGGCCGCGTACGTGCGGGATCCGCGGGTCGGAGCGTGGACGGGCGGAGCGCATTTCGTCGACGGTCCCCGGTTCCTGCGGAGGCCCCTCGCGGCGGCCTACCTCCTTTCCTACGTCGTCGTGTGCGGCTCCGCGCTGGGCCACGCGCCGTTGTTCGGATCGAACCTCGCCCTCCGCCGCTCGGCCTGGCTCGCTGTCCGCGACCGGGTGCACCGCGACGATGCCGCGCTTCACGACGACCTCGACCTCGCCTTCCATGTCGGCGAGCGCCACCGCATCCGCTGGCTTCTGCACACCGATATGGGCATCTCCATGCGCCCGTTCGGCAGCGGACGCTCCTTCGCCCGCCGCTCCTGGATCGGCGCTCGCACCGTCCTCGTGCACTGGCCGGAGGACTTCCCTCCCGTGCGCTGGGTGCGGCTCGCGCTGCGCCGGGTGCTGCACCGCCTCGGAGTCCCCGCGCCGGGAACCCGCCGATGACCGCGCCGCTCCTCGGATCGCCGTCCACCACCGAGCTGCACGTCATGACCCTCAACATCCGCCGCGACCTCGGCGCGCTCGCCTGGCCGCCCGCCGACCGCTGGTCGGTTCGACGTCCCCGGCTCACCGCGCTCCTCCGCGCGGAGCGGCCGGACGTCCTCGGCGTACAGGAGGCCCTGCCCGCGCAGGCTGCCGAGGTCTCCGCCGCGCTCGGCCCGTCGTTCCACCGCGTCGGCCACGGCCGCCTCGCCGGACCCCGCGGCGAGGGCTGTCCGCTCTTCTACGACGCCGACCGACTGGAACTGGGCGGCTGGCGACAGGTCGCGCTCTCCCGCACCCCCGACCGCCCCGGTTCCCGCTCCTGGCTGAGCGTCTCCCCGCGGGTGGTGGTGGAGGCGTCCTTCCGTGACCGCCGCACCGGCGCCGCCCTCACCGTGCTCAACACCCACCTCGACGCGTTCTCGCCGTGGGCCCGGCTCCGTCAAGCGCAGGCGGTGCACGACGTCGCCGCCGCAGCGGAGAGCACCGTCGTCCTCCTCGGGGATTTCAACGCCCCCGCCGGCACGGCACCGTGGAGCGCCCTCGAAGCCGACGACGTCCTCCGCGACTCGTGGACAGCGGCCGTCTCCCGCCGCACACCGGCCTGGAGCACGTTCGCCGGCTACCGGTCACCCCGCCGAGGACGCCGCATCGACGGCATCCTCACCTCCCCCGCGCTGCCCGTGCGCCGGGCGGGCATCAACGCCCGGCAGTATGGAGGAGGCTGGCCGTCGGATCATCTCGCCGTGCAGGCCCTGATCGACCTCGCCCCCGGCGCCATCCCACCCGAGGAGACCGCATGAAGGAGGACTTCCTCCGCCCGCCGCACTCCATCGCCGAGTACGGCGCCGACGCCGTTCGTGTGATCGGCGTCCTCAGCGTCCTCGTCGCGGCGATCTGGTCGACCCCGACGGATGCGGGCATACTCGCACTCGCCCTGCCCGCCCTCATGCTCCCCCGCGTCCTCGGCATGCGCGGCGGCATCGATCTCGCCATCGGCCTGATCGTGCTCGTCGCCGCCGCGAGCAACGTGTTCGACCTGTACCGCACGCTCACCGGGTGGGACCTCGTCGTGCACTTCGTCTGCACGGGAGCCCTCGCCGCCACCGGCTACCTCGTGCTCTCCCGCCTCGGCATCGTCACGGCGCAGGAGTCCGCGGCGTTCCGCGCCCGCATCCCCCTCGTGCTCTGCACCGTGATCGGGCTCGCGGCGAGCGCCGTGTGGGAGATGATCGAGTGGGCGGGCCGCACCTTCGTCACCGACGAGATCTTCGTCACCTACGAAGACACCATCGGCGACATGGCCATGGGAGGACTCGGGGCTCTTGCGGCTGGAGTCCTCGTCGCCGTCGTCCGGCTGGAGCGTCGCCGCTCGGCGTGACGGCGCGGAACTGCGGGACGATCCCCAGGGTCGAACGGGGCGCGGGTCAGTAGACTGAAGCCACCGCGCGGGAGTGGTGGAATTGGCAGACACGCAGGATTTAGGTTCCTGTGCCCCAGGGCGTGTGGGTTCAAGTCCCACCTTCCGCACGACGGGTGCTTCGGCGCCCGCATCGCTCCACCGCCGACACCTCACGACCGACGGGAATCCCGCCAGTGCTCGAAAGCATGCTGCACGCCCCTACCGCGCTCATCCCGTGGCTCGATCCGCAGACGATCATCGGGGCGGCGGGTCCGTGGGCGCTCCTCGTGGTCTGCTTCATCATCTTCGCCGAGACGGGTCTGCTGGTCGGCTTCCTCCTCCCCGGTGACACGCTGCTCATCATCGCGGGCCTGCTGACCCACACGAGCAACGTCTTCGGCGTGAACATCTGGGTCGTCTCGCTCCTCATCGCGCTCTCCGCGTTCATCGGCGGCGAGGTCGGCTACGTCATCGGGCACAAGGGCGGCCCCGCGGTGTTCGAACGCAAGGAATCCGGCCTGTTCAGCAGGAAGAACGTCGAGCGCACCAACGCGTTCTTCGAGCGCTTCGGCGGCCTCACCGTGATCCTCGCGCGCTTCGTGCCGATCGTGCGCACGTTCGCCCCGGTCGCGGCGGGCGTGGGCCACATGCCGTGGCGGCGCTACTCGCTCTACAACTTCATCGGGGCGATGATCTGGGGCTTCGGACTCACGATGGTCGGCTACCTCATCGCCTACATCCCGTGGATCCGCCACCTCGTCGTCGAGTACATCGACATCATCCTGCTCATCGCCGTCGGCGGCACCGCGCTCGTCACCCTGTGGCATTACTTCTCCGAGCGCCACAAGGCCAAGAAGGCCGCGGCCGCAGGAGAGGACGTCGTGACCGATCACGAGGAGGCCGAGGATCTCGTCCTCGACGCCGACGTGTTCGATCGCGCCCCCGACCTGGACGGCGACGGGAAGCACTGACCCGGCCGCGGATCAGCCCGCGTTCTTGGAGCGCTTCTCCTTGGAGCGGGCGACGCTGGCGCGCAGCGCCTCCATCAGGTCGATGACCTCGCCGCCGTCGGCCGCCTTCTCGGCATCGCCGCCGAAGGTCTCCGCCACGTCGAACGTCTCCCCGGCCTCGATCTTCGCGTCGATGAGGGTGCGGAGCTCCTTCTGGTACTCGTCGACGAACTCCTCGGGATCGAAGTCGGCCGAGTAGCTGTCCACGAGCGACGAGGACAACTCGAGCTCCTTCTTCGAGATCCGCACGTCCTCGTCGAGCGACGGGAACTCCGCCCCTCGGACCTCGTCCGACCAGAGCAGTGTCTGCAGCACGAGGACCTTGCCCCGCACGCGCAGCGCGGCGAGCCGTGTCTTCTGACGCAGCGTGAACCGCACGATCGCGGTGCGGTCGGTCTGCTCGAGGGTCTTGCGCAGCAGCACGTACGCCTTGGGAGACTTCGAGTCGGGCTCCAGGTAGTACGGCTTGTCGAGGGTGAGCGGATCGACCTGGTCGGAGGGCACGAACTCCACGACGTCGATCTCACGGCTCTTCTCCGCCGGCAGCGCCGCGAGGTCGTCCTTGGTGAGCACGACGGTCTGCCCGTCGTCGACGTAGGCGCGATCGATGTCGGAGTAGGCCACCGTCTCGCCGCACACCTCGCATGTGCGCTGGTAGCGGATGCGACCGCCGTCCTTCTCATGCACCTGATGCAGCGGCACGTCGTGGTCCTCGGTCGCCGAGTACACCTTGACCGGCACGTTCACCAGCCCGAACGTCAGGGCGCCCTTCCAGATCGTCCTCATCACACCAGTAGACACCAGCCACACCCGTCACGACCACCCCTTGACTACGCTGGCTCCATGGTGGGAGAGGCGCAGGTCGTGCAGGTCGATGGCCGACGGCTGCGGGTGACCAACCTCGACAAGGTCGTCTACCCGGAGACGGGCACGACCAAGGGCGAGGTCATCGCCTACTACACCACCATCGCCCCGCTCCTCCTCCCGCTCCTCGACGGCCGCCCGGTCACCCGCAAGCGCTGGGTCGAGGGGGTCGGCACCGCCGCCGCTCCCGAGGACTCCTTCTTCACGAAGCAGCTCGAGCCCGGCGCCCCGGACTGGATCCCCCGACAGGACATCCAGCACTCCGACGGCCCCAAGGCGTACCCGCTGGTGGAGGACGTGCCCACGCTCGTCTGGCTCGCGCAGGTCGCGGCGATCGAGTTGCACGTGCCGCAGTGGCGGTTCACCCCGGAGGGGCTTCCCGGCCGTCCCGACCGTCTCGTGCTCGATCTCGACCCCGGACCCGGCGCCGACCTCGCGCAGTGCGCCACGGTCGCCCGGATCGCTCGGACGCTCCTCACCGGGATGGGGCTCGACCCCCTGCCCGTGACCAGCGGCAGCAAGGGCATCCACCTCTACGCGGCCCTGCCCGGCGAGCAGACCAGCGACGAGGTCTCCGCCGTGGTCAAAGAGCTGGCGCGCATCATCGAGAACGAGCACCCGGACCTCGCCACGAGCGTCATGTCCAAGGCCGTGCGCGGGGGCAAGGTGTTCCTCGACTGGAGCCAGAACAACGGCAAGAAGACGACGATCTCCCCGTACTCCCTGCGGGGGCGCGCCCGCCCCGGCGTCGCGGCGCCGCGCACCTGGGAGGAGCTCGACGACCCGGACCTCGCTCACCTCGAGCTGGACGAGGTGCTCGCGCGCGCCGCCGCCGGATTCGATCCGCTCTCCTCCCTCCACCCCGACACTCCTGCACTGCCGGCGAACGCGCACGCCGCGACAGCGGCTCGAGCTCCCGCGATCCGGGCGGCGGCGCCCTCCCCCGCCCGTCGCGGCCGGCCGCTCGCCGAGCAGACGGCGTCCCCCACCGGGACCACTCTCCCGTCGCTCGCGCCGATGCTCGCCGAGAACGGCACCCCGGCGATCGCCCGAAGCCTCAGCTCGCCGTCATGGGTGGAGGTGAAGTGGGACGGCATCCGTGCGATCGGCACCTGGCGCGACGGGCACATGTCGCTGCACGCCCGACGCGGCACCGACATCACCGCGCGCTATCCCGAGCTGACGGCCGACGGTGCCCCGTTCCTCCCCGTCGACGAGGCGATCGTCGACGGGGAGATCGTCGCCTTCGACAGCGCCGCCCGGCCGAGCTTCTCCCTGCTGCAGAACCGCATGCACCTCACCCGGCCCCGGGAGATTGAGCGCGAGGTCGTGCGCACACCGATCGTGTACATGCTGTTCGACCTGCTCCGTCTCGACGGCCACGATCTCACCGGGATGCCGCTCCGCGAGCGCCGCACTCTGCTCGGCGACATCGTGGCGGGGGTCGACGCGCCCATCCAGGTCCCTCCCGTCTTCGACGACGTGGACGCAGCGCTCGCCGCCAGCGAGGAGTTCGGGCTGGAAGGCGTCGTCGTCAAGGATCCCGCCTCCCGGTACCGTGCCGGCCAGCGCTCACCCTCCTGGCTCAAGCTCAAGAACACCCGCATGCAGGAGGCGGTGATCGTCGGCATCCGCCCGGGGAAGGGCGAGCGCGAGGGCACTCTCGGCTCTCTCCTCCTCGCGGTGCCGGAGGGTGGCGACCTCCGCTACATCGGCCGGGTGGGCACCGGCTTCACGGACCGCATCCTCCGCGACCTCCTGGCCCGCCTGGAGCCGCTGCGGGTGCCAGGCGCACCGCTCGACGGCGTCCCCCGCCCCGACGCCTCCGACGCCCTGTGGGTGCGCCCCGAACTCGTGGGCGAGGTGGAGTTCGCGAACTGGACGCCGGACGGTATCCTCCGGCACGCCCGCTGGCGAGGTCTGCGCCCGGACAAGACCGTCGACGAGATCACCGTCGAGGCGTGACCGCTCCCAGCCCTCAGGCGTGGTGCGGTTCGCAGTCGCTCTGCTCGGCCGGTTCGATCTGGAACGTGGAGTGCGCCACGTCGAAGTGATCCGCGAGGCACGCCTGCATCTTCGACAGCAACGCCGCCGAGCGGCCGTCCGCCAGCAGGTCCGGGCGCACGCTGACGTGCGCGGTGAAGACGGGGGCTCCGCGGGTGAGCTGCCACACGTGCACATCGTGGACTCCGACGACGCCGTCGTAGCCGAGCAGGTGGGTGCGGATCTCGCCGACGGCCATGCCCTTCGGCGCCGACTCGGCGAGGACGGAGAACACCTCCTTGAGCAGGACGAATGCCCGGGGGATGATCATCGCCGCGATGAACAGCGAGGCGAGGGCGTCTGCCGGCATCCAGCCCGTCACGAGGATCACACCGGCGGCGATGATGACCATCAGCGAGCCGAGCAGGTCGCCCATCACCTCGAGGTAGGCGCCGCGCACGTTGAGGTTCGTCCGCTGGGCCCGGCTGAGCAGCCACATCGACACCGCGTTCGCGACGAGCCCGACGACGGCGACGACGAGCATCAGCCCTCCCGCGACCTCGACCTCGGAGGGGTTCAGCAGCCGCTGCACGCCCTGCACGGCGACGACCGTGGCGAGGGCGATGAGGATGACCGCGTTGATGAGCGCGCCGAAGACCTCAGCCCGCTGATAGCCGAACGTCCGACGGTCGTCCGCAGGGCGCGCCGCCACGGTCGCGGCGATCAGTGCGATCACGAGCGCCGAGGCGTCCGTGAACATGTGCGCGGCGTCCGCGAGCAGCGCCAGCGAGCCCGTGAGCAGAGCTCCGACGACCTGCACGATCATCACCGTGGCCGTGAGGGTCAGGGAGATCGCGAGGAGGCGGCGGCTGCTCGCCGAACGGAGACCGCCAGGGGCGGGCGCATGATCGTGCATGCCCCCAGGCTAGCCCGGCGGCGGGTGCGGAGAGGCCGTTCCCGGCTAGTCGGGAACAGTAACGATTCTCACCGTCAGCAGGGGTTCTTCTGCGAGTCCCTCAGAGCGCGGCGAGCAGCGGCACGAGCGCGGCGAAGGCGCGGGCGCGATGCGACTGCGCCTGCTTCTCCTCCGCCGTGAACTCCCCCACGGTGCGCTCCGCGCCGGCCGGCTGACCGTCCGGGATGAAGACCGGGTCGTACCCGAAACCCCCGGCTCCCGACGCCTCGCGGGCGAGCCGTCCTGGCCAGATCCCCTCCACGACGTGCTCGCGACCGTCCGGGAGGACGAGGGCGATCGTCGAGGTGAAGTGCGCGGAGCGATGACGGTCGGCGATGTCGCGCAGCTGATCGAGCAGCAGCTCCAGGTTCGCCGCGGCGTCCTTCTTCTGACCGGCCCAGTACGCCGAGAACACTCCGGGCGACCCGCCGAGCACGTCCACGCAGATGCCGGAGTCGTCGGCGAGCGCCGCGAGGCCGGTGTGCGCGGCGGCCGCTCGCGCCTTGAGGAGCGCGTTCTCAGCGAACGTCACCCCGTCCTCGACCGGCTCGGGACCGTCGTAGCCGACGACCTCCAGGTCGGGCCGTGTCTGCTGCACGATCTGCTGGAACTCCGCGACCTTGTGCGGGTTGTGGGTCGCGAGGACGACGCGCATGCTCAGGCTCCCGCCAGTGCGGCGAGCTGCCGGTCCTTCAGGTCCGCGCAGCCGGCGACCCCGAGGTCGAGGAGCGCGTCGAGCTCACGCTTGTCGAACGGCGCCCCTTCGGCCGTGCCCTGCACCTCGACGAACAGGCCACGGCCGGTCACGACGACGTTCATGTCGGTCTCGGCGCGGACATCCTCGACGTAGGCGAGGTCGAGCATCGGCTCCCCGTCCACGATGCCGACGGACACCGCGGAGACGGAGTCGAGCAGCGGCGTCGAGTTCTTGCCGATGAACTTCTTCTCCCGGCCCCACTCGATCGCGTCGGCCAGCGCGACATAGGCGCCGGTGATCGCCGCGGTGCGGGTGCCGCCGTCGGCCTGGAGCACGTCGCAGTCGATGACGATGGTGTTCTCGCCGAGCGCCTTGGTGTCGACGACGGCGCGCAGCGCGCGGCCGATGAGTCGGGAGATCTCGTGCGTCCGACCGCCGATGCGACCCTTCACGCTCTCCCGGTCGTTGCGGCTGTTCGTCGCTCGCGGGAGCATCGCATACTCGGCCGTGACCCAGCCCTTGCCCTTGCCGGTGAGCCACCGGGGCACGCCGTTCGTGAACGAGGCGGTGCACAGCACCTTCGTGCCGCCGAAGCTGATGAGGGCCGACCCCTCGGCCTGCGCGCTCCAGCCGCGCTCGATGGTGATCTCGCGCAGCTGCGAGGTGGAACGGCCGTCGGCGCGGACGATGTCGGTCATGAGCTTCTCTCGGTCGGGGATGGAGCGACGGGCTCAGCGCGCGTCGAGGGCGGAATCGGGAAGCGTGATGACGCCGGTCTGGACGAGCTGCACGTCGCGCACCTCGCGGCCCATGAGGCGGTTGGCGAGCGCCGTGAAGTCGTCGGCGGAGTCGCCCGTGGCCTCGTAGACGTAGGTGGCGGCGGCATCGGCCGGCGCCAGCAGATCGCCGCGGACCAGCTGGCGGTAGACGTCGCCCGCGGTCTCGTCGTCGCTGGAGACCAGCGTCACGCCCTCCCCCATGACGTAGCTGATGGCGCCGCGGAGGAACGGATAGTGCGTGCACCCGAGGACGAGCGTGTCCACGTCGGCCTCGCGCAGTGGCGCGAGGTACTCCTCGGCGACGGCCAGCACCTCGGGGGTGCCGGTGACACCGGCCTCGACGAACTCGACGAACCGGGGGCACGCGGCGGTGAACACCTGCAGGCGCTCGTTCACCTCGAGCATGTCCTGGTAGGCCCGCGAACCGATCGTGCCGACCGTGCCGATCACACCGACACGGCCGTTCCTCGTGGTCGACACCGCGCGGCGCACGGCGGGGCCGATCACCTCGACCACCGGCACGTCGTAGCGCTCGCGTGCGTCGCGCAGCATCGCCGCCGACGCCGTGTTGCAGGCGATGACCAGCATCTTCACGCCCTGGTCGACCAGGGTGTCGAGCACTTCGAGCGCATAGCGCCGGACGTCGGCGATGGGCTTGGGGCCGTACGGCGAGTGGGCGGTGTCACCGATGTAGACGAACGATTCGCGGGGCAGCTGGGCGCGGATGGCCCTGGCCACCGTGAGCCCGCCGACACCGGAGTCGAAGATCCCGATGGGCGCGTCGTTCATGACTCCCCAGCCTACCCGCGTGCGCGCCGCCTCGTGCATCACGGCCTCACTAAGCTGAGCGCATGACCACGTCGACGGCGCTGCTCACCGACCGTTACGAGCTCACGATGCTCGCCGCCTCGCTCCGGGACGGCACCGCGTCCCGCCCGAGTGTCTTCGAGCTCTTCTCCCGACGCCTGTCCGGCGGACGCCGCTTCGGCGTCGTCGCCGGAACCGGACGACTGCTCGGCCTGCTGCGCGACTTCCGTTTCGGCGACGACGAGCTGCGCTTCCTCCGCGACGAGCGCGTCGTCGACGCCGACACCCTCGCCTCCCTCGAGCGCTATCGCTTCACCGGCACGATCCGGGGCTACCGCGAGGGCGAGCTCTACTTCCCCGGGTCGCCCATCCTCACGGTCGAGGGATCGTTCGCGGACGCCGTCGTCCTGGAGACGCTCGCCCTGAGCGTCCTCAACCACGACTCCGCGGTCGCCACGGCCGCGGCCCGCATGAGCATCGCCGCCGGCGAGCGTCCTCTCGCCGAAATGGGCTCCCGGCGGGCAGCCGAGCGCTCCGCTGTCGCCGCAGCACGGGCGGCGTACATCGCCGGGTTCGGCGCCACGAGCAACCTCGAGGCCGGCCGCGCCTGGGGAATCCCGACCATGGGCACCGCTGCGCACTCGTGGACGCTGCTGCACGACAGCGAGGAGGACGCCTTCCGTGCTCAAGTCGAGAGCATGGGCGTGGACACGACGCTCCTCGTCGACACCTACGACATCCGCACCGGCGTCGAGACGGCGATCCGGGTGGCCGGGACCGGGCTCGGCGGCGTCCGCATCGACTCCGGGGACCTGCCGACCGTCGCCGCCGAGGTCCGAGCGCAGCTGGACGAGCTCGGCGCCACCGAGACCCGCATCACCGTCACCAGCGATCTGGACGAGTACGCGATCGCCGCGCTGGCGGCCTCCCCCGTGGACGCGTACGGCGTCGGCACCTCCGTCGTGACCGGTTCCGGATACCCCACGGCGAGCATGGTCTACAAGCTCGTCGCCCGGCAGGACGCCGACGGCTCGTGGGTCGGGGTCGCCAAGGCGTCCGCGGACAAGGCGTCGTTCGGGGGCCGCAAGGCGGCGTTCCGTACGCTCAGCGACGGGGTCGCCGCGGCGGAGACGGTCGTCGTCTCGGACGGGTTCGAGGCGCTGGACACGCCTGCCGAGCACCCGGACGGCCGACCGCTCCAGGTCACCCTCGTCGAGGGCGGAGAGATCGAGACCGCCTTCGAGGGCGCCGCAGGGACGGCTTCCGCCCGTGCGCATCACCTGCGTGTCCGTGAAGAGCTGCCGGTGCGTGCGTTGGCACTCAGCAAGTCGGACCCGGCGATCCCGACTGTCTACGTCGAGGCGGACTGAAGCGGGGCCGAGCGACGGCGGTCAGCCGACCATCGACTCGTAGATCTCCTTGCACGTCGGGCAGATCGGGAACTTCTCCGGATCGCGGCCCGGCGTCCACTTCTTGCCGCAGAGCGCGCGGACGGGCTTGCCCGTGATCGCCGACTCGAGGATCTTGTCCTTCTTGACGTAGTGCGAGAAGCGCTCGTGGTCGCCCGGTTCGATGTTCTCCTCGCGGAGGAGCTCTTCCAGTTCGCGATCAAGCGTTGCCACGCCGCCCTGATCGGGGCTGTCCAGCGGAGTACTCATCCCGCGATTCTAGCCGCGTCTCCGCCTCGGCGGGGCGGTCTCACGCGGTCTCGACGAACTCCATCAGACGCTCGCCGCTGTGCTCGAAGATGCGTCCGCCGATCACAGCTCCTCCGATGAAGGCGACGATGCCGGTGGCGATGCCGACCCAGAAAGCCGCCGGCGCGAAGCCCGGATCGGCGACGATGCTCGCACCGAACAGCCAGATGGTGGGCACGCTCAGGACGATCGCACCGAGGAACGCCGCCGCCGGGCCGTAGATCCCTCGGGAGGTCGGGCGCTGCGGCTGCTGGAACGGGCTGTCCCCGGGACGGGAGACCGCGTACGGCGCCACCACCGACACCACGCTGGAGATGCCGAGGGCGGAGAACAGCAGGCTCGCACCGAGGCCGACGAGCGGGAGGAGAAGACTCCAGCGCCCGGCCAGCAGGAGCGAGAGCGGTACGGCGATCGCCAGCACCGGCACGGCGACCAGGAGCACCGGCACCAGGCGTCCGAGACGGTCCGGAACCCCGCGGACACCGCTCGCGACGTGCGTCCAGAGGGCCGTCGAGTCGTAGGCGACGTCGTTGTGGGGCAGCCATCCGAAGAAGAGGGCCATGACGGGCACGGGGACGAGGGCGGCGATCTCGACCGGCACGCCCGCGACGATCAGCGGGAACACCGTCAGCACGCCCGCCACGGGCACGACGATGATGTTCATGATGTACCGGCGGTCGCGCAGCCAGTACACGAGGCTTCGCGACGCGATGGCGCCGAAGGCGTTGGAGGGCAGCAGGCCGAACCAGCCGAGTCCGCTGCGCTCGCGCGCCGCCACCGGACGCTCGGTCGTCGTCAGCAGGCGCCGTACGAACCAGGTCCAGGCGAACCACAGCAGCGCGAGGGTGACGGCAGCCACCAGTCCGCTTCCCCACGCCGCAGCCGTCTCGCCTTCGGCCGCCGCGAACATCGCCGCCGGCGAGGCGGCGAGCGGGGTGAAGCCGATCACCGAGGTCAGGGTCGCCAGTGACGCCGGCACCTCACCGTCCCAGCGGAGCGAGCCGAGGAACACGGCGACCGGGAACGCGATGACGATCAGGGCCAGGGCGAACAGCGCGGTGAGCTCCCGGGAACGACGCTCCGGGAGCAGGAGCGCATTGAGCGCCATCCCGACCCGGGAGAGGAGGATGGTCGACAGCAGCCCGATCACCGCTAGGAGGACGGCCGGCACCCACGGCGCGCCGGCGCGGATCGCGACGACCGTCACGCTGATGTAGACCGCGAGGAGCGCGAGGCTGGGCACGCTGACCAGCGATGCGAGCGCCAGTACCCCTGGCATCTTCCGCTCGTCGACGCCGAACACCGCGAAGCGCCGCGGATCGAGCTGATCGACGGCTCCCACGAGCAGCGGCCCCACGAGGAAGCCGAGCAGAAGGGCAGCGCCACCGAGCACCGTCACGGCCTGGGAGACCGGCACCGGCGCGTCGCCGAGGCTGAAGACCGCCACGCAGACCACCACGGTGACCGCGACGACCGCGCCGAAGGAGAGCAGGGTGCGCGCCCGGTGTTCCCCGCGCAGGGCGCCCAGGAGAAGCGCGAACCTCAGTCGGAGAACGTGTGCAGCCACTCGAGCCCCTCCACCTCTCCGCTGGAACCTGCGAGCTCCACGAAGCGCGATTCGAGCGTCTGTCCCGCGCGCACCTCGTCGATCGTGCCCTCGGCCAGGACCTCACCGTTGACGATGATGGCCACCCGGGAGCACACGCGCTCGACGAGATCCATCCCATGGCTCGACAGGATCACCGTGCCGCCGTGCGAGACGTAGGCGCGGAGGATGTCGAGGATCACGGCGGAGGAGACCGGATCGACGGATTCGAACGGTTCGTCGAGAACGAGGACGCGCGGAGAGTGGATCATCGCGCCGGCGAGCATGATCTTCTTCGTCATGCCCGCGGAATAGTCCGACACGACCCGGTTCAGGGCGTCGCCGAGGTCGAAGGCTCTGGCGAGGTCGCCGGTGCGCTTCTCGATGACGTCGGCGGAGAGCCCACGCAGCAGCCCGTAGTAATACAGCAGCTGTCGGCCGGTGAGCCGGTCGAAGGTGCGCAGCCGGTCCGGCAGGACGCCCATGACGCGCTTCGCCGCCAGGGGCTCGGCCGCCTGGTCGATGCCGCAGATGAGGACGCTGCCCTCGTCCGCGCGCAGGAGACCCGCGACGATCGAGAGGGTCGTGGTCTTGCCGGCGCCGTTGGGGCCGACGATGCCGTAGAAGGAGGCCGCGGGCACGGTGAGGTCGATGCCGTCGACCGCGCGGTTCTCGCCGAACTGCTTCACGAGACCGCGGATGCGGATCGCCTCGGTGGCGGGCTCGGCTGCCGCCGAGTCATCGGCCTCGGTCGGGGGCTCCTCGGCGATCACCGCTTCGACGACCTCGACGGTCTCCACCTCCGCGACGCGCCGGTCATCGGGCGCGGGCTCCTTGGTCACCGGCAGCGCGGTGTCCGACACCTCCACCACGGACTCCGCCGCAGCAGGCTCCTCGACCGGCGTCGCTTCCTCGGCGGTGTCTCGGGCCGGTGTCGCCGTCTCGACGGACGAGGTGCCGGCCTCGTCCGTCTCGACGGTCTCTGCGGCCACGGTCTGCGCCTGCACCGCGCCGGACTCCGCCGGCTGCGTCTCGGCCGTGCTCACCTCTGCGGCTGCGGATTCGACGGTCCCGACCCCAGCCGCCTGGGCCTCCGCGGCCTCGGCCTTCACGGCCTCGTCTTCGGCGGCCTTCGCTGCCTCGTCTTCGGCGGCCTTCGCTGCGGCCGCCTTCGCCGCGGCTGCCTTCGCCGCAGCGGTCTTGGCGGCGGTGGTCTTGGCCGTCGTCTTGGCCGCCGAGGCCTTCGCGGCAGCGGTCTTCGCCGCGGCGACCTTGGCCGCAGCCGTCTTGGCCGCAGCCGTCTTGGCCGCCGATGTGCTCGCCGCCTTCGTCGACGTCGCGGCCGGACGCTTCGAGCCGGTCGAGCGTGCGGCCGTGTTCTTCGCCGCAGCCGCGCGGGCGGCCGACGCCGTGCGAGCGCCTGCTGGAGCGGTCGCGGGATCGACACTCGCCGCGGGGGTGGGCTCGACCACGACCTCAGCCGTGGGCGCGGCCTTCTCGGCTGCCGCCTTGGTCGGTGCGGGCCTCGCCGTCCGCGCGGCGGTCGGCTTCTTCGCCGCGGCAGTCCTCGTCGAAGTGGAGGACTTCGCCGCGGTGGACTTCGCGGCCGTGGTCTTCGCGGCGGAGGGTGTGGCGGCCGTCGTCTTCGCAGCTGCCGACGTCGGAGCCGCGGTCTTCGCGGCCGTGGTCTTCGCCGCAGCAGACTTCGCCGCGGGGGTCTTCGCAGCCGTGGTCTTCGCAGCAGCAGACTTCGCCGCGGTGCTCTTCGCGGCCGCGGGCTTCTTCGCAGCCGGCTTGTCCGCTGCGGCCGTCTGCGCCTTGGCCGAGGCCGAGGTCGACTTCTTCGCGGCGGTGGACGCGGCAGGTCTCTTGGCGGCCGGTTTCCGAGCGGGCGCGGAGGCCTCGGTCGGAGTCTCGGCTCCCTCTGCCTGGGGGGTGGGGTCATCAGGGGAGGAAGTCACCGTCCTACGGTATCAACGGGTGGCTGAGAGCCAAGGCCCCACGCGACATTCCGCAACCGGATCCCCTCCTCGGCGCTTTCCGCAAGGGGGTTGTCGTCCCTGTGCGTTGCGTGTGTACTCGATCACGAAATGGCAACGGGGCCTACCTGGCCCCGGGGTTCTCAGGGGGAATCGCTAGCATGATCCCCGGCACGACGAAGTGTCTGGTCGGTGAACCGACCGTGAACACAACTTCCTTAGGAGTATTCGTGACTCTTCAGACCGTCATCCTCGCAGCCGGCATGGGCTCTCGCCTCGGCCGCGCGCTGCCCAAGCCGCTGACCGAGCTCAACGACGGCCGCACGATCATGGGCCAGCAGCACGACAACATCCGCGCCGCTTTCGGCTCCGACGCACGCATCACCACGGTGGTGGGCTACCGCGCCGAGACCATCATCGAGGCCTTCCCCTCCGTGAACTACGTCCACAACGACCGCTACGACGAGACGAACACGTCGAAGAGCCTTCTGCGCGCCCTGAGCGCCACCGGCAAGAGCGGCGTGCTGTGGATGAACGGCGATGTCGTCTTCGACCCGATGATCCTCGGCCGCGCCGCCGCATACATCGAGCGCGATCAGTCGTTCGTCACCGTCAACACCGCCAAGGTCAGCGACGAAGAGGTGAAGTACACCGTCACCGCGGAGGGCTTCATCAAGGAGCTGTCCAAGTCGGTCAAGGGCGGCCTGGGCGAGGCCGTCGGCATCAACTACATCTCGTCGGGCTTCAAGAAGGCGTTCATGCGCCAGCTGCAGCGCGTCGAGGACCAGGACTACTTCGAGCGCGGCCTCGAGCTGGCGATCGCCGAGGACGGCCTGCTGCTCGAGCCGATGGACGTCTCCGACCTGTACGCGGTCGAGGTCGACTTCGCAGAGGACCTGGAGCGCGCGAACCTCTTCGTGTGACGCTCCCCTCCGAGAGCCCCGTTCCGCCACGGACCGGGGCTCTCGGTGTTTTCGCGGACGGGCTCCATAGGATCGGCGCATGGCCCCCAAGGTGCACAAGATCCACTCCCTGCCGGACGACGCCCCGTGGGACAAGGGCGTACCCCCGGTCGGCTCCCCCGAGCACCCCATGATGGTGCGCGGGCTCGATCGGGTCCTGTCGATCCAGCGGCCGCTGGTGCTCGCCCACATCCGCAGCATCCGGCTCCGCAACCCCCACGCGACGCCCGACGAGATCATCCGGATCCTGGAGCGGCGCTACCTCGCGGCCGTCACGACGGGTGGGGCCGCGGTGGGGGCGACCGCCGTCGTGCCCGGCATCGGCACCGGGATCACGCTCGCGCTCTCCGGCGTCGAGACCGTGGGATTCGTGGAGTCCACGGCCCTCTTCGCGCAGTCGGTGGCCGAGGTGCACGGCATCGCGGTCGGCAACCCCGACCGCGCACGCGCTCTCGTCATGACGCTCATGCTCGGCAAGGAGGGCGTCGACCTCGTCGGCCAGCTCGCCCGGCAGGTGGCGGGGCGCGGGGGCAGCCGCTCGGCGTACTGGGGCGAGATGGTGACGAAGTCGTTGCCCCGCGCCGCGGTGGGACCCCTGGTGGACCAGCTCAAGGGGATGTTCGTGAAGCAGTTCGCGGCCAGGGGCGGTGCCTCGTTCATCGGCAAGGCGATGCCCTTCGGGATCGGCGCGGCCATCGGCGGGGCGGGCAACCACATCCTCGGCCGCCGGGTGCTCACCACGTCCCACCGCGCGTTCGGCGCCGCGCCGCTCACCCTCCCCGCCGAGCTGGAGCCCGTGCCCGGCGCCGAGAAGATGGAGCTGCGGATGCTCCGGGGGGCGCGCTACGCCGGCACCGCCGTCGCCGGAGCCGCCGGCACCGTGGCGCGCGGAGCGGGGTGGGTCGGTCATCGGGTGGGCGAGATCGCCGGACGCCGGCGTGAGCATGCGGCGGACGAGATCGAGGCGGGTGAGAGCGGCGGCGACCACGATCTGCCGCCGCGCCCGGGTTCCGACGCGACCGGGACGTGAGGGGTCGCGCACCTCGCCAAAGGATCCGTCGACCCGTTGTGCCGATCATCCAACGGACGGCGCGGACCCGACGCTAGGGTGGAATCCGTGACGGACAAGCCCGACCCCTTTACCACCGCCGGCAAGATCGCGGACCTGCGCGCTCGCTACACCGAGGCCGTCGTCGACGCCGAGGCGAAGGCGAAGGAGAAGCAGCACGCGAAGGGCAAGATGACCGCCCGCGAGCGCATCGAACTCCTCGTCGACCCCGGCAGCTTCGTCGAGTTCGACGAGTACGTGCGCCACCGCACCACCGCGTTCGGGATGGACCGCTCGCGCCCCTACGGCGACTCCGTCGTCACCGGCGTCGGCACCATCCACGGCCGCACCGTGGCGGTGTACTCGCAGGACTTCTCGACCTTCGGCGGGTCGCTCGGCGAGGTCGCCGGCGAGAAGATCGTCAAGGTCATGGAGTTCGCCCTGGCCGGCGGCATGCCCTGCATCGGCATCCTCGACTCCGGCGGGGCGCGCATCCAGGAGGGTGTGGTCGCGCTCGGCAAGTACGGCGAGATCTTCCGTCTGAACACTCGCGCCTCCGGCGTGATCCCGCAGATCTCGATCATCATGGGCCCGGCCGCCGGCGGCGCCGTCTACTCGCCCGCCCTCACCGACTTCGTCATCATGGTCGACAAGACCAGCCAGATGTTCGTCACCGGGCCCGACGTGATCAAGACGGTCACCGGCGAGGACGTCGGCATGGAGGAACTCGGCGGCGCCTACACGCACAACACGCGCTCCGGTGTCGCCCACTACCTCGCGGAGGACGAGGACGACGCGATCGACTATGCCCGCACGCTCCTCGGATTCCTGCCGGACAACAACATGGCGGAGCTGCCGTCCTACGAGAGCGCGTTCGAGTTCGAGACGACCGACGCCGACCGCACGCTCAACACGCTCATCCCGGATTCCCCGAACCAGCCGTACGACATCCACACGGTGATCGAGCATGTCGTCGACGACGGCGACTTCCTCGAGGTGCAGCCGCTGTTCGCTCCCAACATCGTCATCGGCTTCGGCCGCATCGAGGGCCGCTCGGTCGGCATCATCGCCAACCAGCCGTCCCAGATGGCGGGCACGCTCAACATCGAGGCCGGCGAGAAGGCGAGCCGGTTCGTGCGGTTCTGCGACGCGTTCTCGCTGCCGATCGTGACTCTCGTCGACGTGCCGGGATACCTGCCAGGCACCGACCAGGAGTGGACAGGCGTCATCCGCCGCGGCGCCAAGCTCCTCTACGCGTACGCGGAGGCCACCGTGCCGCTCGTGACGGTGATCCTGCGCAAGGCGTACGGCGGCGCGTACATCGTCATGGGGTCGAAGCAGCTCGGCGCCGACGTGAACCTCGCCTGGCCCACCGCGGAGATCGCCGTGATGGGCGGCCAGGGCGCCGTCAACATCCTCTATCGCGGCGAGATCCGCAAGGCGGAGGAAGCCGGCGAGGACGTGGCGGCGGTCCGCACGCGTCTGGCCAACGAATACACCTACAACGTCGCCTCGCCCTTCCTCGCGGCCGAGCGCGGCGAGCTCGACGGCATCATCGAACCGGCGAACACGCGCGTCGCGATCGCGAAGGCGCTGCGCGCGCTCCGCGGCAAGCGCGCAGAGCTGCCGCCGAAGAAGCACGGGAACATCCCGCTGTGAGCGCGCAGGAATCCGCCGTCGACGGGACGGCCCCCGCGCCGCTCCTCCTGGAGATCACGCGCGGCGCCGCCACGGAGGAGGAACTCGCGGCCCTCATCGCGGTGCTCGGCGACGCCTACGAGACCGAGCAGGCGGAGGCGACGGTCGAGGAGCCGCGGGTGTCGGCGTGGACGCGCACGCAGCGCCCGCTGCGCCGACCGCTGCGTCGCGACATCCCCTGGGGACGCTTCGCCGGCTGAATCGGGTCGTCGTGTTTTGTCCCCCAAAATACCTACAGACAACCGTTGCACGACCCCGCAGACTGAAGGGGACGCTTCGCGTTCGGCTGGTCTCTCTGTCCCAGGGTAGACAGACGCTGATCGGCCACCAGCGGACGGTTTTCGGGTAACTGTCCGCACGGCGAGGGGCAGGCGGATTCGCCGCCCCTCGCCCACTCTCACTTCCGTGCGTCGGAGGCGGTCTCACGCCGCTGTCTGGCGATCTCGTGCCACAGGTCCACGGAGTCGTCGTCCGACGCCCGCAGGCCCGCGCGGCCGACGACGGTCACCGCCACGAGCGGATCCCGTGCGGAGCGGATGATGATCCGGCCGGTACCCGCGCTGCGCAGGACCGCCGCGAGTTCGTCCCGGATCTCCATCCGCCGCCCCTCGTCCACGCCGTCGAGCCCACCCTCGTCGAACACGGTCACCGAGGCACCGTGGCGGCGCGCGGCGTCGATCGCATTGCGGACGTCGTCGTTCAACAGGTCCGCGCCGCGCAGCTCGTCGCGCAGACGTCCCTCAGCGAGCCGGGCTTCCAGGCGCTCGTCGTCGTCGAGCAGCCCGCGTGAGGCCACCACCTTGCTGAGGATCGGGCCGGCGACCGCGAGGGCGAACTGCGTCCGCAGCCGACGCTCGCGCTGGCGGACGCGCTGCGTCGCATGCCAGGCCGACACGGCCTGCTGGATCTCGGACAGGCGCTCCGTGTCGCTGACGGCGCGATCCCAGAACATCACCAGCAGCTGGGCGACCGCCACCCACATGATCGAGCCCACCACGCCGAGGTTCATCGCCACGCCCATGCCCAGCGCGAGCGACGCGGAGACGACGAGCACGGCGAGCGTCGTCCAGCCCACCCAGGGCCGGCGCCGGACCACGCACACCACGCCGAGCAGCCCGAGAGCGCCGATGTACCAGGTGGCGAACGGCGCCGTGCGATCGTCCGGTTCCAGCGAGAGGGTCACGAGCGCCGGGATCACCGCGCTCACGGCCAGCGCGAGGAGAGCCGACCACAGCGGCATCCGGACCGTGGCCGGGCTGCCGAGGATCGCGATGTTCACCACGACGAGGTATGCGGCGATCGCGAGGACCATGAGCAGCGGTGCCGTCGGCTGCTCGATCCACCAGATCCCGCGGGCGACGAAGTACAGCGCGAACCCGACGGCGAGCGAGGTCGCGACACTCCGCACGGTCCGGTTCATGAGCGCTCCCAGCCCAAGGTGACGACGGTGCCGCCCTCGTCGGAGGAGATCCGCGCGGTGCCGGCGACACCGGCCATACGGGCGAGGATGGAGGCGCGGATGCCGAGCCGATCCGGACCGATCGTGTCGACGTCGAACCCGTTCCCGGTGTCGGAGACCGTCACGGCGATGCCCTCGTCGCCGTGACCGACCACGAGGATGTGCAGGCCGCGACCGTGGGCGTGTGCGACCGCGTTGCCGATCGCCTGCCGCGCCGCGAGCACGAGAGCCCTCGCTGCGCGCCCCGGGATGAGGCCGCTCCCGCCACGCTCCTCCACGATCGCGTCCGCGCCGAGCTCGGAGAGGGCCCGTCGCAGCTCCACGACGATCTGCGCGGCGCCCACCGGCTCATCGCTACCCTCCTCCGCGACCGCCGCCTCCGTGTTCGCGAGCCGCGTGAGCGCCTCCCGCGCCATCGCCACGGCGAGCTCTCTCGCCCGCTCACCCTCCGCGCGTTCGGCGGCGATGAGTGCGGCCAGCACGCTGTCGTGCATGAGCGCCGACATCGCCACGCGCTCCTCCTCCGCCGCCGCGGCGGCCGCCGCCGTCGCATACGACGCCACCGCCGTGCCCCGCGCCTCGTCCACGCCCGCGGCGACCGAGCGGAACATCCAGCCGAGCGAGACGATCACGACGCCGAGGATGAGCGTGAAGGAGACGTCGAACGCGGTCGTCACCCAGAACTCGCGCGAGAAGTCGCCCTGCACCAGACGCACGTACCCGTAGACGAACGGCACCCCGACCGCCCACGCGAACTGCAGCCGCACGGGGAAGGCCAGCATCGCCGCCACGACGCCGACGTTCACGAGGAAGAAGATCCACGGCTGGTCTCCCGCCACCTTGTCGGTGGGATCGACGACGACCGGCCATGCCGCGAGCGCGAGGACGTACACGACGGCGAAGACCCCCGCGGCCAGGCGCACGCCGCGTCCGACCAGGCAGGCGACGAGCATCGCCGCCAACGGCACGAACACGGCGATGAGCATCGCGATGTGCGGCACGTCCGCGCGGGACATCGTGTGCACGGCCGCGATCAGCGCCTGCGCCCCGAGCACGGCGGAGCCCAGGGCGACGACGATCGCGAGGATGCGCTCCATCCGCTTCCCGGTGAACCGCTCGAAGCCGTTCTCCGCGCTGCCGGGAGACGGGATCTTGCTCCAGGCGTCGCGGACGCTCAGCGGCTCAGCGGGCACTCGGCGCCCCGTCGGCCGTCACGATGCCGTCCTCCATCGCGCGCCGCAGCAGATCGACCTTGGTGGGCGCCGGCCGACCGACCTCGACGTACTTCACCCGGATCCGGGTGATGTTCTCCTTCGCCGTGGAGTACGCGACGCCGAGGCGCTCGGCCACGGCCTTCAGGGGCAGGCCGGTCGCGTACAGGCGGAGCACCTCGCGCTCCCGGGTGGACAGCTGGGCGTCGGCGAACGCGCGGTCGCCGTCGACCGCGCTGGCCCATTCGACGTTGTTCAGAGCCTCACCCTGCGCCACGGTGCGGATCGCATCCAGCACGTCGTCGAGGGCGGAGGACTTGCTGACGACTCCGGCCGCGCCGGCCGCCAGCGCCTCGCGCACGGCTGCCGGACGGTCGGCGACGCTGTGGATCACCACGCTGGCGCCGTCGGCGACGAGGGACACGACGTTCTCCGTGACCGTCGTCCCGTCCCCCAGCGTGAGGTCGAGCACGACGACGTCTGCGGGTGGAGCGCCCGTGGACGAGCGCCACACGAGGTAGGAGCCGACCGTGCTCCCGGTGAACACGACGGTCTGCCCGTCCCTGGCGCACGCGGCCTCGAGGCCGAGGCGGACGGACTCGTGGTCGTCGATGAGGGCGACGGTGCTCATGCCCACAGCCTAGTGAGTCGCGGACCCGGGGCCGGGAATGCGCTCACCGGGTGAGCAGGGCGACGACCTCGAAGTGATGCGAGTGCGGGAACAGGTCGAAGCCGCGGAGGGCACCGACCTCCCACCCCAGGCCGCGGAAGGTGCCGAGGTCGCGGGCGAGGGCCACCGGGTCGCAGGCGACGTAGGCGATCGCGGACGGACTCAGCGCATGCACGCCCTCCACGACCGCCCGCCCGGCCCCCGACCGCGGCGGATCGAGCACGACGGCTCCCGTGGCGCCTCCGCGTCGAGGCTGCTGCAGGAAGCGGTCGACGCGAGCCGTGACCGCCGTCACGTCGAGCGGGGCGAGGTTCGCGGCGGCGTGCTGCGTCGCCCGGCGGCTGGACTCCACCGTGACGACATCGGTGCCGCCGAGATCCGCGAGGGTCCGCGCGAAGAGGCCGACGCCGCCATACAGGTCGTAGTGCGTCGCGTCCGGCTCCACATGCCCGTCGAGCAGCCCGTACACGGCGCCGTCGAGCACCGACGCGGCGCGGGGATGCACCTGCCAGAATCCGCCGGCGTCGACGTCGAACGTGCGGTCACCGACGCGTTCCTGCACGACCTCGGGTGTCGGCCGAGGACGACGATCCCGCGGTGAGCGCCGCTCGGCCTCGGGGTGGCGGAGGATGCGCACCCGGCCGTCCGCGGGCTCCACGAGCTCGATGCGTCCGGCCTTCTCGCCCTGCAGGGCCAGGGCGGCCTCGGCGATCGCGGGGCGGGCGAGCGGGTGCGTCGACACCGGGACGACGCGGTGGCTGCGGGCCGCGAAGGGGCCGATCCGTCCCTCGTCGTCCACGTGCAGGGTCACCCGCGTGCGCCACCCCGTCCCATCCCCGGACTCCACGGCTTCGATCTCCGGCGCCTCGAGTCCGGGACCGGCGAAGCGGTCGAACGCCTCCGAGAGAACCTGTCGCTTGAGCACGCGCTGGTGCCCGAGGTCGATGTGCCCGAGGTCGGCACCCCCGGGCCGCTGGGCGGGGTCGTGCGCGACGTCCGCCTCCGGCCAGATGTGCGGCCGCCGATGCGGGGAGGCCTCGAGGACCTCGATCGTCTCGGCGCGCCAGAAGCTGCGGGTGTCGGGCTCCCCGGCGCCGGCGGACGGATCCAGCAGGCGGGCTCGGACGCGCTCCCCCGGGATCGCATCGGAGACGAAGACCACGCGACCGTCGTGACGGGCGATGAAGGTGCCTCCGTGGGCGATGCCGGTGATGTCGAGATCGAGCACGTCGGCTGCGGAGGAAGTCATCCTTCGAGGATACGGTGGTCTCCATGCGCGTCTGCCTCGCCTCGACATCCCCTGCCCGGCTCATGCTGCTGCGTCAGGCCGGCATCGAACCCCTCACGCTGTCGCCGGAGGTGGACGAGGACGCCCTGGCCGCCGCCGCGGAGGAGCGCATGGGCCCCGTCGCACCCGCCGACCTCGTGCTGCTGCTCGCCCGCGCCAAGGCCGCCGCCGTCGCCGAGCGGCTGGCCGCCGAGGGCGTGTTCGACGGCATCGTGATCGGCGGGGACTCCATGTTCGCGCTCGGGGACCGGGTCTACGGCAAGCCCTACACGCCGGAGGAGGCCACGCGCCGGTGGCAGGAGATGCGCGGCGCCACCGGCGTGCTGCACTCCGGGCACTCCGTGTTCCGCGTCTCCCCCGGCGCCGAGCCCGTCGAGGCGACCGCTGTCGCGGAGGCCGCCGTGACGTTCGCCGAGGACATCAGCGATGAGGAGATCGCCGCGTACGTGGCATCGGGGGAACCGCTGCACGTCGCCGGAGCCTTCACCGTGGACAGCCTCGGCGGCGCCTTCATCACCCGGGTCGAGGGCGATCCCTCCACCGTCGTGGGGATGTCACTCTCCACCGTGCGCCGTCTCGCTGCCGATCTCGGAGTGCGGTGGACGGATCTGTGGTCGTAGACTCCCCTCCACGTTTTTCCCTCTTTCTTGTCGAGAGTCGTCAAAAGTATCGGGATGCTACTCGCTAGGCTGGCAACCATGCCTGAAATCGCGAAGGTGCTCGTCGCCAACCGCGGCGAGATCGCCGTCCGCATCGTCCGTGCCGCTCGTGACTCCGGGATCGCCTCGGTCGCCGTCTACGCCGACCAGGATCGGGACGCGCTGCACGTGCGCCTCGCTGACGAGGCGTATGCGCTCGGTGGCGCGACCAGCGCCGAGACCTATCTCCAGATCGAGAAGATCCTCTCCGTCGCCCGCCGCGCCGGCGCCGACGCCGTGCACCCGGGCTACGGGTTCCTCGCGGAGAACGCCGAATTCGCGCGCGCCGTGATCGACGCCGGGATGATCTGGATCGGCCCCTCCCCGGAGGCCATCGAAGCGCTCGGCGACAAGGTCACCGCCCGCCACGTGGCCGAGAAGGTCGGCGCGCCCCTCGCGCCCGGCACCCCCGGCCCGGTCTCCGGTGCCGACGAGGTCGTCGCCTTCGCGCAGGAGTACGGTCTGCCGATCGCGATCAAGGCGGCCTACGGCGGCGGCGGTCGCGGCCTCAAGGTCGCCCGTGAGCTCGACGAGGTCGAGGAGCTGTTCGAGTCCGCCACGCGCGAGGCGGTCGCCGCGTTCGGCCGCGGCGAGTGCTTCGTGGAGAAGTACCTCGACAAGCCCCGGCACGTCGAGACCCAGTGCCTCGCCGATGCCGAGGGCAACGTCGTCATCATCTCGACCCGCGACTGCTCGCTGCAGCGTCGACACCAGAAGCTCGTCGAAGAGGCACCCGCCCCGTTCCTCACGCCCGAGCAGAACGAGAAGCTCTACTCGGCGTCCAAGGCCATCCTCAAGGAGGTCGGCTACGTCGGTGCGGGCACGTGCGAGTTCCTCATCGGCGCCGACGGCACGGTCTCCTTCCTCGAGGTGAACACCCGCCTCCAGGTCGAGCACCCCGTGTCCGAGGAGGTCACCGGCATCGACCTCGTCCGCGAGCAGTTCCGCATCGCCGCCGGCGGCACGATCGACTACGACGACCCCCAGCCGCAGGGCCACTCCATCGAGTTCCGCATCAACGGCGAGGACCCGGGTCGTGGATTCCTCCCCCAGCCCGGCCCCATCCACGTCTTCAAGACCTTCGGCGGCCCCGGCATCCGCCTCGACTCCGGTGTCACCGCCGGGGACGCGGTCTCCGGCGCGTTCGACTCGCTGCTCGCCAAGATCATCGTCACCGGCAAGGACCGCGCCGAGGCCCTGGAGCGCGCGCGTCGGGCCCTGGACGAGTTCGAGGTCGCAGGCCTTCCCACCGTCATCCCCTTCCACCGCAAGGTCGTCCGCGACCCCGCCTTCACGGCCGAGGACGGGACGTTCGGCGTCTATACGCGGTGGATCGAGACCGAGTTCGACAACGACATCCCCGCGTGGGACGGCGAGCTCGAGGCTCCGGCCCCCGCGAACGCCCGGCACACGGTGGTCGTCGAGGTCGGTGGCAAGCGGCTCGAGGTCAGCCTGCCCGATCGCGTCGCCGTCGCCCCCGGCACCGCGGGACGCCCTGCGGCGGTGCCGCCGTCGCGTCGCAGCCACGCCACGGTCGCCAACGCCGGGGCCTCCGGCGACGCGGTGAAGTCGCCGATGCAGGCCACGGTCGTCAAGGTCGCCGTCGAGGAAGGGCAGCAGGTCGTCAAGGGCGACCTCGTCGTCGTCCTCGAGGCGATGAAGATGGAGCAGCCGCTGCAGGCGCACAAGGACGGCGTCGTCGGCAGCATCGACGCCGCCGCTGGCACCACGGTGTCCGCCGGCCACCAGCTCCTCACGATCTCCTGACCCGATCTCCTGACACGCGAGACCCCGCTTTCACGCCGAGACCCCGGGCTGCAGATGTCTGCAGCCCGGGGTCTCGGCGATTGCGCGGGGTCTCGGGTCAGGAGATGTTCACGAGGTGCATCGCGCGGCTCGCGTCGGTGATGCTGCTCGAGAGCGAGGGGTACGCGGCGAAGACCCGGGAGACCTGGTCGACGGTGAGGCGACGCTCGACCGCGATCGCGATGGGGTAGATGAGCTCGGAGGCCTTCGGTGCCACGATCACGCCGCCGATCACGGTGCCGGAGCCCTTGCGCGCGATGAGCTTGACGAAGCCGTCCTTGATGCCCATCATCTTCGCGCGCGGGTTGGCGGCGAGCGGGAGCTTGTAGACCATGCCGTCCGCGAGGCCGTCCTCCACGTCCTTGACGCCGTAGCCGACGGTCGCGATCTCCGGCGCCGTGAAGATGTTGGAGGTGATCTTGATGAGCTCGAGCGGGATGACGATGTCGCCCAGCGCGTGGAACACCGCCGTGCGACCCTGCATCGAGGCCACCGAGGCCAGGGGGAAGAAATTCGTGCAGTCCCCGACCGCGTACACGTTCGGCACCGAGGTGCGCGCGACGCGGTTCACCCGGACGTGTCCGGAGTCATCGAGCTCGACACCGGCCTCCTCCAGACCGATGCCGGCCGTGTTCGGGATCGAGCCGACGGCCATGAGGCAGTGGCTGCCCTCGACAGTGCGACCGTCGGACAGGGTCACCGTGACGCCGTCTCCGGTGACCTCGACCTTCTCGGCGCGCGACTTGGACAGCACCTGCATGCCGCCGCGCTTGAACACCTTCTCGAGCACGCGCGCCGCATCCTGGTCCTCGCCGGGGAGGACTTGCTCGCGGCTGGAGACGAGCGTGACCTTCGCCCCGAGGTTCATGTAGGCGGAGGCGAACTCGGCACCGGTCACGCCGGAGCCGACGACGATGAGGTGCTCGGGCAGCGCCTTCATGTCGTAGAGCTGGGTCCACGTGAGGATGCGCTTGCCGTCGGGCTTGGCGGAGTCGAGTTCGCGCGGCGAGGCGCCGACCGCGACGACGATGGTGTCGGCCTCGACGCGGTCGAAGTCCGTGCCCCGCTCGCCCGTGGAGACGACGATGGCGTTCGGACCCTCCAGACGGCCGTGACCGGAGAGGATGCGCACGCCTGCGTCGAGGAGGGTGGTGCGCATGTCCTCGGACTGCTGACCGGCCAGCGCCACGAGGCGCTTGTTCACCGCCGCGAGGTTGATGGCGATCTCCGGCTTGAGGGGCTTGCCGTTCTCGCCCTTGGCGTAGAAGTTCACGCCCAGGTCGCTGGCCTCGGAGATGGCGACCGCGGCGTCCGCCGTTGCGATGAGGCTCTTCGAGGGCACCACGTCGGTGAGCACGGCGGATCCGCCGACACCGACGCGCTCGACGAGGGTGACCTCCGCTCCGAGCTGGGCGGCCGCCAGGGCCGCCTCGTAACCGCCGGGTCCGCCGCCGAGGACGGCGACGCGCTGAGTGCGCTCGAAAGTGGTGGAAGACATGCTCTCCATTCTTCCGCAATCCTGGCACCGGAGCCTGCCACTTCCTAGAGTGGATCCATGCCTGAAACCCACAGCAACCCCCTCGACGACCCCTCTGCGAACCCGTTCGAGGTCGCAGCCGAAGCCGCCGCCGACATCGCGCGGCTGACCGGCGTCGAGAAGCACGACATCGCCCTCACGCTCGGCAGCGGCTGGGGCAAGGCCGCCGACCTCATCGGCGAGACCGTGGCGACGATCCCCGCCACCGAGGTCACCGGGTTCTCGAAGCCCGCTCTGGAGGGCCACGTCGGCACGCTGCGCAGCATCCGGACGCCCGGCGGGAAGAACGTCCTCGTCATCGGTGCCCGCACGCACTACTACGAGGACCACGGCGTCCGCCGGGTCGTGCACAGCGTCCGCACCGCCGCAGCCACCGGCGCGAAGATCATGGTGCTCACCAACGGCGCCGGCGGCATCAGGGAGACCTGGAAGCCCGGCCAGCCCGTGCTGATCAGCGACCACATCAACCTCACCGCCGACTCCCCGCTGGAGGGCGCGACGTTCATCGACCTCACCGACCTCTACGCGAAGCGCCTGCGCGACATCGCCCGTACGGTCGACCCCGCCCTCGACGAGGGCGTCTACACGCAGTTCCGCGGCCCGCACTACGAGACCCCGGCCGAGGTGCAGATGGCCAAGCACATCGGCGGCCACATCGTCGGCATGTCGACCGCGCTCGAGGCGATCGCGGCGCGCGAGGCCGGCATGGAGATCCTCGGGTTCTCGCTCATCACGAACCTCGCGGCCGGGATCCAGCAGACCCCGCTCAGCCACGCCGAGGTCATCGAGGCCGGACGCGAGGCGGAGCCGGTGATCTCCGACCTGCTGGCCCGGGTGGTCGAGGCCCTGTGAGCGAGGAGCGGCTCGCCCAGGCCCGCGCCTGGCTGCGCCAGGACCCCGACCCGCAGACCCGCGACGAGCTGGCCGGCATCATCACCCGCGCCGCCTCCGGGGATGAGGCCGCCACGGCGGAGCTCGACGACCGCTTCGGCAGTCGTCTTGCGTTCGGCACGGCCGGGCTCCGCGGCGCGCTCGGGGCGGGAAGCAACCGGATGAACCGGGTGCTCGTCTCCCAGGCCGCGGCGGGCTTCGCGGCGTATCTGCGCGAGCGGGCCGCGGGCGCGACCCCGACCGTGGTGATCGGCTACGACGGCCGCCGCAACTCCCGGGTGTTCGCCCAGGACTCCGCGGAGCTGTTCGCCGGTGCCGGCCTGCGCGCGATCCTGCTCCCCCGCCTGCTCCCCACCCCCGTGCTGGCCTTCGCGGTGCGGCACCTCGGCGCCGACGCCGGCGTGATGGTGACCGCGAGCCACAACCCGCCGGACGACAACGGCTACAAGGTGTACCTCGGCGGCGCGGATCACGGCTCGCAGATCGTGGCTCCCGCCGACGCCGAGATCGCTGCGCACATCCAGCGCGTCGCGGACGGCGGAGACGTGCGGACCCTGCCGCGGTCCACCGCCTACGAGACCGCGGGCGAGGATCTCGTCCAGGCCTACGTCGCCGCAACCGCGGCCGTCGCCCCCGCACCCGCGGCGGGCCGCCGCCTGCGCTGGGTCTACACCGCGATGCACGGCGTCGGCTGGGAGACGTTCGCGCGCATCCTCGACGCTGCCGGCTACCCGCGGCCGATCGTGGTCGACGAGCAGCTCCACCCGGACGCGACGTTCCGCACGGTGTCCTTCCCCAACCCGGAGGAGCCGGGCGCCATGGACCTGGCGTTCGCCACGGCCCGGAGGGCGAAGGCGGACTTCATCCTCGCCAACGATCCGGACGCCGACCGGCTCGCCGTGGCCGTCCCCGACGACACCGCCGCGGACGGCTGGCGACGTCTGACCGGCAACGAGGTCGGACTGCTGCTCGGCGCCCGCGCCGCGCGTGCCGCGGCCGGAACTCCCGGGGCCTCGCTCGCGTGCTCGCTCGTCTCCTCCCCCGGGCTCGGCGCCATCGCCGCCCACCACGGGTTGGACTTCCACGAGACGCTCACCGGGTTCAAGTGGATCTCGCGGGCGCCCGGCATCGTCTTCGGCTTCGAGGAGGCCCTGGGCTACCTCGTCAACCCCGAGACCGTGCGCGACAAGGATGGCATCTCCGCCGCGGTCGCCGTGCTCGGGCTGGCCGCCGAGGCGCAGGAGCGCGGGCTGACCCTCGCCGACCTCGTCCGCGAGGTGGGCGACACGTACGGTCACTTCGCGAGCTCCCAGGTGTCGGTGCGGGTGGCTGACCTGTCGCTCATCGGCACGGTGATGCTGTCGCTGCGCTCGCTTCCGCCCACGCAGATCGGCGGACGCTCGATCGCGTCGACCGAGGACCTGCTGCAGAGCGCACCGGGGCAGCCCTCCGGGGACGTGCTGCGGTACCGGCTCTCCGACGGATCCCGGGTCATCGTGCGCCCGAGCGGAACAGAGCCGAAGCTGAAGGTCTACATCGACGCCGCAGCCGACTCCGCGGAGGGTGCGGCGGCCGCCGTCGCCGAGCTGGAGGCCGGTGTCCGGGTCCTCCTGGACGAGCGCTCCTGACCATGCCCGTCCGCCACGTCGTCGTCAGCGCCCACAACGGGGTGCACGCACGACCGGTCGCGGAGCTCGTGCGCCTCGCGCAGGCGCACGAGCTCCCGGTCACGCTGCGCACCGCCGGCGGCACGGCCGTGGATCTGCGCAGCGTCCTCGCGGTGATGGACCTCGCCCTCGCCCCCGGGGACGCCGTGACCCTGGAGACGCCGCCGGGTCCGTCGTCCGAGCGCGTCCTCGCGCAGCTCGCCCTGGTGCTCGCGCCCGACGCCTGAGTCTCAGCCGTCGATCACGGCGACGAGCTCATCGAGGAAGCCCTCGAAGGTCGCCCCGCGGCGGACGATCCGCTGCACGCTCTCCCGCTCGCTGAACACCTCGACGAGCTGCTCGAACACGGTCTGGAAAGCCGCCCTGTCGCTCTCGCTGAAGGCGGCGAGCGCGACGACCTGCACGCGTCCGTCCCCCCAGGCCGCCGACCCGTCCGCGACGCCGAGCGCGATCGCCGTCCGGGTCGCGGTCATCTGCAGCGCGTGCGGCACGGCGAGCGCGTCGGTGAAGGCTGTGGACGACATGCGCTCGCGGACGATCGTGTTCTCCACGTAGTCGTCTCCGATCAGCCCCGCGCGGACCAGCGGCGCGCCGAGCCGCCGGATGATGGCCTCTTCGCCCTCGTCAGGGAGCGGGTGCACGAAGGCATCGGGGTGGAAGTAGCGCGCGAGCTCCTCCCGGAGCCGGGCGAGCCGTCGACCGCGGCGCAGCCGCCCTGCGGCCCCCTGGATGCGGTCGACGTCGGCGTCCGTGAGGAACGGCTGGATGCGCACGAACCGGTCGCCGGAAGCCCCGGGTTCGATCGTGCTCAGCACGAGGTCGGTGTCGAACGACGCCCAGTCCGGGTCGACGTTCGTGACGACGCTGGTGACCTCGATCGCGGAACCCAGCGAGCGGTCCACGCTCGAACGCAGGAGTTCGTGGAGTTCGTAGTAGCCGGGGCAGACGATGGTCGCGGTGAGGATGGACTCCGCCTTGCGGCTCCGCTCCAGCCGTCCCCCGACGTGCATGGCGATGTAGGCGATCTCGTCGTCGTGGATGGGCGTGCCGAGCCGGTCGTGCAGACCGCTCGCGATCGACACCGCCACCTCGAAGATCATCGGATAGGTCGTCTTCAGCGAGCGGGTCAGCGGGTTCCGGGTGAGGGCGCTCTCCTCGGCTCGGCGCAGGAGGTTCTGCACGTGCAGCGCGAGGCGGAGCACGAACGTCTCGTCGACGAGGTCGACGCGGTAGTCCTCCGCGGCCCGCGCGATCTCCGCTCTGACCGCCGCCTCCACGTCCGGGGCGACGCCGCTGCGGGCGAGCTCCTGCGCCGCCTCGCCACCCGGCGCGACGATCCGCGTCAGGACCAGGGAGGCGAGGTGACCGCTGTCGCCCTCGCCCAGGACCACGGCGAAGTGCTCGGCGGCGAGGCGGGCGATCACCGCTCCCACCCGCGGGATCTCCGGTCGAGCTCCCACGGGGGGTGCCTCGAGGGCACGGCCGGCGGCCACCCGCTCGGCGGCGATCGCGATGTGCAGGAGCACGTCGGCGATCGCGAGTTCGTTGACGTAGTAGCCGAGTTCGCCGAGCTCGCCCACGAGGGCCGACTTGAAGGGTCCGACCGCCTGCGCATCGACCGCGGTCCCGGAGAGGGCCCGCCGGAAGATCTCCGGGTGGAACGACGCGTCATCCATCTCGTCGTGGGCGAGGCGGCTGAGCAGGCGGCGCTGGGCGGCCTCGTCTCCGCGGAGACGCACCCGTTCACGGGCCCGCTCGAGCGTCAGGTCGGTCCCGTCGAGGAGACCGCGGACGCGGACCAGGTCCGCCTCCAGCGTCGCCTCGCTCACGTGCAGCGCATCCGCGGTGTCGAAGACGTCGATCCCCTCCGGCTCGTCCAGGAGCAGCCGGACGAGGGCGTGCAGCCGTTCGCGCGGGGCGGAGTCGCCGCCCTGCCGGACGCGCAGCGCACCGCGGGCGCCGGGACCCGCCCGATAGCCCGCGGGGCCGGACTCGACGACCGCGGCGCCCGGCGTGCGGGCGTTCAGTGCCGCGACGTAGGAGCGGATGCTCCGCGGGGTCACACCCAGGAGATCGGCCAGCGTGCCTGCGGTCGCCCAGCCCTCCTCGCGCAGCAGCGCGGCGAGGAGCTGGTCCTGACGCTGGCGCGACATGGTCCCTCCGAGTTCCCGTGCTGACGGCACTGTCCGACTGCTCTCCATGATGACAGCCTCCGGCGGCACGGGCGCGGCGAGGAGCATTCCGCAGGGGCGGAAGAGAACGTGTTGGTGCCGCCGTGGTCACATTTCCCAGACTGTTCTCAGGAAGGGTGACATCGATGAGGATTCTCGTGGTCTGCGGCGCCGGCGCGTCGAGCACGTTCGTCGCTCAGCGCCTGCGCACTGCCGCAGCGGCAGCAGGCCTGGACTGGGATGCGGATGCCGGGGTCGAGAGCACCGTCCCCCTCGGCGGACACGACCTCGTCCTCGTGGGCCCGCATCTGCGTGAGCGCCTCGACGCCATCCGCGACCTGACCCGCGCGCCCGTCGCCGTCCTGCCGGACGACGTGTTCGCGGACCGCGACGGCGTCCGCACCCTTCTTCTCGCCCAGTCGACCCTCGCCGCCGCCGGCGGGGCCCCGAAAGGAACACCATGACCGCCACCCGCACCGTCCGCATCGGCTCCTCGCACGGACTGCACGCCCGGCCCGCAAAGATCTTCGCGCAGGCCGCGAAGGACTCCGGGCTCGCGGTCACGATCGCCAAGGACTCCGGCACGCCGGTCAACGCCGCGAGCATCCTCGGGGTGATCGCGCTGGCCATCGAGCACGGCGACTACGTGACGCTCACGGCCGACGGCGACGGCGCCGAGGGCGTGCTGGACACGCTCACCGAGCTGCTGACGACCGACCACGACCAGGACGCGGCCGGATGAGCGCGTTGCGAGGAGTGGGCATCGGTCTCGGCGTCGCGCAGGGACCGGTCGTCCGCATGACCGAGGCGCTGCCCGCGCCCGAGAACGTCCCGAGCACCGCCGGGGCCGATGCCGAGCGCGCGCGGGTCCGCGAGGCCGTCGCCGTCGTCGCGCAGGAGCTGACGCAGCGTGGCGAGGCCGCCGGCGGCGCCGCGCAGGAGGTGCTGGAGGCGCAGGCGATGATCGCCGAGGACCCGACGCTGCAGGACGAGGTCGACGCGAGGATCGATGCCGGGGCCACCGCGGAATGGGCCGTTCACGACGCCTTCGCGGGCTTCCGGGCCACGCTCGAGGCCGTCGGCGGCTACCTCGGCGAGCGCGCCGCCGACCTCGACGACATCGCGCAGCGGGTGCTGGCCCGGCTGCGCGGGGTGGACGCCCCCGGCGTGCCCGATCCCGGGCACCCGTTCGTCCTCGTGGCACGCGACCTCGCGCCCGCTGACACGGCACTGCTGAACCTCGACCAGGTGCTCGCCCTCGTCACCACCGACGGCGGCCCCACCTCCCACACGGCGATCCTCGCCAGGGAGAAGGGCATCGTGGCTGTGGTCGGCGTCGGCGACGGGCACGCGCTGACGACCGGGGAGACCGTGATCGTCGATGCCGCCGCAGGCGTCATCACCCGCGAACCGACCGCCGAGGAGCGCAGCCGCGCCGCCGAGCGCGCCGCGGCCAGACTGGTCGCGGACGACGCGCCGCTCACGCCCGGTGCGCTCGCCGACGGCACACCGGTCGCCCTCCTCGCGAACCTGGGGAAGCCCGCCGACGCCGCTGACGCGGTCGCACGCGGGGCCGAGGGCGTCGGGCTGTTCCGGACCGAGTTCCTGTTCCTCTCCGCGTCGCAGGCGCCGACCGTGGCCCAGCAGCGGGAGTCCTATCGCGAGCTCCTGGAGGCCTTCCCCGGCAAGAAGGTCGTCGTGCGGATGCTCGACGCAGGGGCCGACAAGCCCCTGGCCTTCCTCAACGACGCGCACGAGGAGAATCCGGCCCTGGGGTTGCGCGGTCTGCGGGCTCTCCGCGCGAGCGAGGACATCCTCCGCGAGCAGTTGACCGCTCTGGCCGAGGCCGACGCCGCGACCGACGCCGATCTGTGGGTCATGGCGCCCATGGTGGCCACCGTCGAGGAGACCGTGTACTTCACAGGCCTCGCCCGCGAGTACGGGCTGAAGACGGCCGGCGTCATGGTCGAGGTGCCCTCCAGCGCCCTGCTCGCCGACCGCGTCCTCGCCCACGCCGACTTCGCGTCCATCGGCACCAACGACCTCACGCAGTACACGATGGCCGCGGATCGGCTGCTCGGCTCGGTCGCCTCGTTCCAGGACCCCTGGCACCCCGCGGTGCTGCGGCTGGTGCGCGAGGTCGGCACGGCCGGTGCCCGCCTCGGCAAGCCGGTCGGCATCTGCGGCGAGGCCGCGGCCGACCCGCTGCTCGCGGTCGTCCTCGTGGGGCTCGGTGCGACGAGCCTCTCCATGGCGCCGTCGGCCCTCGCGGACGTCCGCCAGGCGCTCGCCGCCCGCACTCGCGACGACGCCCTCCGCCTCGCGGAAGCCGCGCTCGCCGCGGACGACGCCCCCTCCGCCCGCACCGCTGCGGCGACCCTCGCCGCGGCACTCCCCCCTCATCAGAAAGAGACCACATCATGACGACGACGTCACCCGCCGCCACCGCCCCCGGTGGCCTCCGCGTGGGCGTGCAGCGTTTCGGCACGTTCCTCTCCGGCATGATCATGCCGAACATCGCGGCCTTCATCGCCTGGGGCTTCATCACGATGCTCTTCATCCCGAAGGGCTTCTTCGGCGCCGAGAGCCCGTTCGGCTGGCACTGGGCCGGCGTCGCCGAGATCATCGGCGGCGGCGGCGACTCCGCCGTCCTCGGCTGGCAGGGCGCGATGACCGCGGTCGCCGAAGGCGCAGATGGCAACATCCTGGCCTACGTGGGCCTGGTCGGCCCGATGGTCACCTACCTGCTGCCGCTGCTGATCGCGAACACCGCCGGCCGCATGGTCTACGGCGAGCGGGGCGGCGTGGTCGCCACGATCGCGACCGTCGGCGTGATCGTCGGCACGAACATCCCGATGTTCCTCGGCGCGATGATCATGGGCCCGATCGCCGCTTGGATCATGAAGCAGGTCGACAGGCTGTGGGACGGCAAGATCCGCCCTGGCTTCGAGATGCTCGTCAACAACTTCTCCGCCGGCATCCTGGGCATGCTCCTCGCCATCGTCGGGTTCTTCGCCTTCGGTCCGGTCATGCTGGGCATCAGCGCCGCGCTGGGCGCCGCCGTCGACTGGCTCGTGTCGCTCAACCTGCTGCCGCTCGTGTCGATCATCGTCGAGCCGGCCAAGGTGCTGTTCCTCAACAACGCCATCAACCACGGCGTGTTCACCCCGCTGGGGATCGAGCAGGCTGCGGAGACGGGCAAGTCGATCCTCTTCCTCATCGAGGCGAACCCCGGCCCCGGCCTCGGCCTGCTGCTCGCCTTCACCTTCTTCGGGGTCGGCGCCGCGAAGGCCTCGGCTCCCGGTGCCGCCATCATCCAGTTCTTCGGCGGCATCCACGAGATCTACTTCCCGTACGCTCTCAGCAAGCCGACCACGATCCTCGCGCTCATCGCGGGTGGAGCGGCCGGCGTCACCACGAACATGGTCCTCGGCGGCGGACTGGCCTTCCCGGCCGCCCCGGGCAGCATCATCGCCGTGACCGCCGCGGCCATCGGCCCCGGCGTCGCCAACCTCCTCGTGGTGTACCTGTCGGTCATCATCGCCGCGACGGTGACCTTCCTCATCACCGGCGTCATCCTGCGGGCCTCGCGCAAGCGCGACCTCGCCGCCGAGGGCGACACGTTCGGCGCGGCCATCGCGCAGACCGAGGCGAACAAGGGCAAGTCGTCCGCGGCGATGGACGCCCTGCGCACCTCGACCGCGACGACGGCGCCGGAGTCCACGCCCGCTCCCGCCACCACTGCAGTCGCGGCGGCCCCGATCGAGACCATCGTGTTCGCGTGCGACGCCGGTATGGGCTCGTCCGCCATGGGCGCCAGCGTGCTGCGGAACAAGCTGAAGAAGGCCGGCATCGAGGGCATCACCGTCACGAACGCCGCCATCGCCAACCTCGACGGCGCCGCCGACGTGGTCATCACGCAGCAGCAGCTCACCGACCGGGCCGCGGCGAAGTCGCCGGACTCCCTGCACGTCTCGGTGGACAACTTCATGAACTCGCCGAAGTACGACGAGGTCGTCGAGATGGTCAAGGAACAGCGAAAGGACGAAGAATGAGCGTTCTCACAGCCGAGCAGGTCCGCATCCACCCGGGAGGCGCGTCGCGGGACGACGCGCTCCAGGAGGCGACGGACATCCTCGTCGCCGCCGGTGCGGTGACCCCGGCGTACGTCGATGCGATGCGTCAGCGCGAGGAGACCGTGTCGACGTACATGGGCAACGGCCTGGCCATCCCGCACGGCACGAACGAGGCGAAGGACACGATCCTGGCGTCCGCGCTCTCCGTCGTCCGCTACGACGGCGGCGTCGACTGGGACGGCGAGCAGGCGAGGTTCGTGATCGGCATCGCCGGCGTCGGCGATGAGCACCTGGACATCCTGTCCCGCATCGCGATCCTCTTCTCGGAGGAGGACGACGTCGCCCGGCTGGAAGCGGCGGCGACGCCGGACGAGCTGTTCGCTCTCCTCTCGGAGGTGAACGAGGGATGAAGGCGGTCCACTTCGGGGCGGGCAACATCGGGCGCGGTTTCGTCGGCCTGCTCCTGCACGAGGGCGGGTACGAGGTCGTGTTCAGCGACGTCGCGGACGCGCTCGTGGAGGCGATCGACCGGGCGGACTCGTACACCGTGCACGAAGCCGGCCCCGGAGGGACCGACCACGTCGTCTCCGGGTTCCGTGCGGTGAACAGCCGCACGGACCCCGCCGTGGTCGCGGAGGAGGTGGCGACGGCCGACGTCGTCACGACCGCCGTCGGCCCCACCGTGCTGCGGTTCGTCGCCCCGTCGATCGTCGCCGGGCTCGCGCTGCGCTCCCCCGAGGCCGCGCCGCTGCAGGTGATGGCCTGCGAGAACGCCATCGGCGCCACCGATCAGCTGCGGCAGGAGATCGTCGCGGCGGCGGGGCCGGATGCCGACGTCCTCCTCGCGCGTGCGGTGTTCGCGAACACCGCCGTCGACCGCATCGTCCCGGCGCAGCCGGACGGTGGGGGCATCGACGTCACCGTCGAGCCGTACTTCGAGTGGGCGATCGAGGCCCGGCCGTTCGGCGACACCCCGCCGCGCATCCCCGGCGCCCATTTCGTCGACGACCTCGCGCCGTACATCGAGCGCAAGCTCTTCACGGTGAACACCGGTCATGCCGCCACCGCGTACTTCGGTGCACGGGCGGGCATCGAGCGGATCTCGGACGCCCTCGCGGACGACGCGATCGCCGCGCAGGTGTCGGCCGCCCTCGAGGAGACCTCGGCGGTGCTGGTCGTCGAGCACGGGCTCGACCCCGCAGACCTCGCGCAGTACCGTGCGACCATCCTGGAGCGGTTCCGGAACCCGGAGCTCGTGGACACCGTGCAGCGGGTCGGCCGTCAGCCCCTGCGGAAGATCTCCCGGCACGAGCGGTTCATCGGCCCCGCGGCGATGGCGGCCGAGCACGGGCTGCCGACGGATGCCCTGGTGGCCGCCGTCGCCGCCGCGCTGGAGTTCGACGACGCCGCCGACGAGCAGTCGGTCGAGCTGCAGACCCTTCTGCGCACGGAGAACGCGGCCGGCTTCACCGTCCGCACCACCGGCCTCGATCCGGAGCACCCGCTCTTCCCCGCCGTCCGCGACGCGGTGGCCCTCCGTCAGGCGGCGCTCGCCGGTTGAGGGACGCGGCGTCGGGGCCGGGGTAGCGTTGCTGCTGTGCAGAAGAAGCCCCGGCGCCGCGTCCTGAAGCGAGTCCTGTGGAGCGTGGCGATCGTCATCCTCCTCGCCATCGGCGGGATCCTCGTCTGGAGCCAGGTCGGCGTCATGGCCGCGGAGCCCGCACCGCTGACCGCCGTCCGCGAGAACCCGGCGATCACGGTGACCGATGCCGACGAGGGGATCGTCCTGGAGCCCGCGGACGGCTCCTCCGACCGGGGACTCGTCTTCATCCCCGGCGCGAAGGTCGACCCCTGGGCCTACGCGTCGATCCTCCAGGGGCTCGCGGCGGAGGGCACCACGGTCGTGATCACGCGGCCCTGGCTCCATCTCGCCTTCTTCGATCCCCGCGGACTCGACTCGTTCACGAGCGCCGCGCCCGACGTCGGCGTCTGGGCCGTGGGCGGCCACTCCCTCGGCGGGGTGCGCGCCTGTCAGCTCGCGACGGACGCCGATGCCCTCGTCCTCTTCGCCTCTTACTGCGCGACCGACCTCGCAGGCACCGACCTCCCGGTGCTGAGCGTCTCCGGCAGCGAGGATGGTCTCTCCACACCCGAGAAGATCGCGGACGCCCGCTCCGAGCTCCCCGCGGACGCCGAGTTCGTCGAGATCGACGGCGCCTCCCACGCCTCCTTCGGCGACTACGGACCCCAGTCCGGCGACGGCACCCCGACGATCGACGACGACGAGATGGACGCCGAGGTCACCGAGGTCGTCGGCGGGTTCCTGGAGCAGGTCGCGCCCTAGGCCGCCCGCGGATCCCCGAGGATCGGGTCGAGCAGCGGGTGCAGATGCCGGGTGGTCAGTACTCCGGCGGCCGAGCGTGCGCCCGCCGAGAGCGCCGACGCCAGGTCCGCGCCTCCCAGCCGCGCGTCGAGGACGCCCGCGAAGAACGCGTCGCCGGCGCCGTTGGTGTCGATGACGGCGGTCGGCAGCGCAGGCACCCGCAGCTCGGCCCCGTCCGCCCCCACCGCGACCGCTCCCTCGGCGCCGAGCGTGCACACCGCGAACGCCGCTCCCTCCGCGACGACGGCGCGGAGGAACTCCACCGGCGCGTCCAGCCGGTCCGCGTTGCAGAAGACCGCCGTGGCTGCCGTGAGGAACGGCCGGTGGTACTCCCCGACGCCGTCGTAGTCGTGCACGTCGACCCACAGCGGCGTGCCGCTGGCCACTGCGAGCGGGAGCAGCCGTCGCGGCTCGGCGGCCAGGTCGAGGACGACGGCGTCGGCTCCAGCCATCTCCGCCGCGTGCGCCGCGTCCGCCTCCCCCGTCGTCTCCGCCGGGGTCGAGAGGTACAGCGACACCCGCTCACCGCGCGGCGTCATCAGGTTGAGGTGCCGCTCGGTGATCCCGTCCGTCCAGTGCGCGACCACTCCGGCCGCCTGCAGCGCCTCGCGGACGCGCAGCCCGTCCTCGTCCTCTCCGGCGATGCCATGCAGCACGACCGGCCGCCCCAGCGTCGTCAGGCTCAGCGCCTTGCCGGCGCTCGTGCCGCCGACCGTCTCCCAGCTCGCCTGCGCGAACTGCATGTGGGGCACGGGCTCGGGGAGCCGGTCGAGCAGGACCATCCGGTTCCACGAGGCGGGACCGGCGAGGAAGACGGAGGCGGGCATGCCCCCATCCTCGCTTCCCGCCTCCCGTTCCGGCCGTGCCGACGGGTCGTGTCGGCCGCGACGGGTCGTGTCGGCCGCCGGGTCAGGCGCCGAAGCCCTCGGCGATCATCTCGACGAGCTCCTCGCGCTCCTCGACGGGGAGGAACGCCGCAGCGGCGGCGTTGAACTGGAAGGCCTCGAGGTCGTCGAGGTCGTACTCGAACGTCTGCACGAGCAGCGCCAGCTCCCGCGTGAGGGAGGTCGCGCTCATGGTGCGGTTGTCCACGTTCACCGTCACCGCGAACCCGAGCTGGTACAGCAGGTCGAACGGATGATCGGCGAGGGTCTGCCCCCACGCCGCGACGGCTCCGGTCTGCAGGTTCGACGACGGGGAGAGCTCCAGCGGGATCTCCCGATCGCGCACCCAGCGGGCGAGGTCGCCGAAGCGCACCTGCACCTCGTCGCCCTCCTGCGTGACGACCTCGAGGTCCTCCGCGATGCGCACGCCGTGTCCGAGTCGGAGCGCACGCCCGTCCAGGAGGGCGGAGCGGATCGAGGCGAGCCCGGCCGCCTCCCCCGCATGCACGGTCACCGGGAAGAAGTTCTCGGCGAGGTAGTCGAAGGCCGCGCGGTGGTCCGACGGAGGGAAGCCGTCCTCGGGGCCGGCGATGTCGAAGCCCACGGCACCCCGTCCGCGGAAGTCCACCGCGAGCTCGGCGATCTCCCGCGCCCGGTCGGTGTGCCGCATCGCGGTGAGGAGCTGGCCGACGCGGATGCTGCGGCCGTCGCGGTCGACAGCGTCCTCACCCTCCTCGATGCCCTGCTGCACCGCCTCGACGGCGTCCTCCAGCGAGAGACCGCGCGCCTGGTGCTGCTCCGGCGCCCAGCGCATCTCACCGTAGATGATTCCGTCCGCCGCGAGGTCCTGGACGAACTCTCGCGCGACGCGCGTCAGCCCCTCACGGGTCTGCATGACCGCGGTGGTGAGCTCGAACGTCTTCAGGTACTCCACCAGCGATCCCGCGTCGCTCTTCTTCGCGAACCACGAACCGAGCGCGGCAGGGTCGGATGCCGGGACCTCGAGACCGATCGCGTCGGCGAGCTCGATGATCGTGGCCGGGCGCACCGCGCCGTCCAGGTGGTCGTGCAGCGACACCTTCGGCAGACTCCGCAGGGAGACGCCCTGGATGGCGACGTCGCCGCTCGCATCGATCGACATGGGGATCCTCTCGGTCGCGGGGTGTTCGTCCAGGCTAGCGCCCGGGCCTCACGCCGTGATGCGCTCGCGGACGATCGGTCCCACGGTCGGAGCCTCGTCGCCGAGCTCCCAGGCGCCCTCGAGCGCCTCGATCGCCCGGGGGAAGCGCGCCTCGTCGGCTGCCGAGAGCGTGAACAGCGGCTGCCCCGCCGACACCCGGTCGCCCGGTTTCGCATGCAGATCGATCCCCGCCTCGAAGATCACCGGGTCCTCGGCCCGCGCGCGGCCGGCGCCGAGACGCCAGGCGGCGATCCCGAAGGGAAGCGCGTCCATGCGGGTCACGACACCGTCCGCGGGCGCCGTCACGACGTGCGTCTCCCGCGCCACCGGGAGCGCCGCGTCGGGGTCGCCGTCCTGCGCACGGATCATCGCCTTCCACGTGTCCATGGCGCGGCCGTCGTCGAGCGCTGCCTCCACGTCGGCGTCAGGCTGACCGGCGAGGGTGAGCATCTCCCTCGCGAGCGCGACGGTCAGCTCCCGGACGTCGGCGGGTCCCCCGCCGGCGAGGATCTCGACCGACTCGCGGACCTCGTTGGCGTTGCCGATCGCGCGGCCCAGGGGAACGTTCATATCGGTCAGAAGTGCCGTGGTCGCGACACCGGAGTCCGTGCCGAGCGCCACCATCGTGCGCGCGAGCTCCCGAGCCCTGTCGATGTCCTGCATGAAGGCGCCGGAACCGAACTTCACGTCCAGGACGAGAGCGTCGGTCCCCTCGGCGATCTTCTTCGACATGATGCTGGAGGCGATCAGCGGGATGGCCTCCACGGTGCCGGTGACGTCGCGGAGCGCGTAGAGCTTCTTGTCGGCGGGCGCGAGACCCGACCCCGCGGCGCAGATCACGGCCCCGACGTCGCCCTGCATCTGCGCGAACATCTCCTCGTTGCTGAGCGCAGCGCGCCAGCCGGGGATGGACTCCAGCTTGTCGAGCGTGCCGCCGGTGTGGCCGAGGCCGCGGCCGCTGAGCTGCGGCACCGCCACGCCGAACGAAGCGACGAGGGGCGCGAGCGGCAGGGTGATCTTGTCGCCCACGCCACCCGTGGAGTGCTTGTCCACGGTCTTCTTGCCGAGAGTCGCGAAGCTCATCCGCTCCCCGGAAGCGATCATCGCGTCGGTGAGCACGCGGATCTCATCGCGCTCCATGCCGCGCTGGAAGATCGCCATCGCGAAGGAGGCCATCTGCGCGTCGGACACGTAGCCGCGCGTGTAGGCGTCCACCATCCAGCGCAGGGCCGGCTCCGGGACCACGCCTCCGTCGCGCTTGGCCCGGATCACGTCGATCGCGTCGAACTGCTCGATGGCTCCCTGAGCCTGTCCCGCGGTCATCGTGCGTCCTCCAGGTCGCGCGGCCCGAACGCGTCGGGCAGCACCTCGTCGATCGTGCGGATGCCGGAGACGGTCTCCAGCAGCATGCCGGGTACCGCATGCTCGAACAGCAGCTGGCGGCACCGGCCGCACGGCATGATCGTCTCGCCGTCGTTGTTGACGCACACGAAGGCGACGAGCTGCCCGCCGCCGGACATGAACAGATCGCCCACGAGCGCGCACTCGGCGCACAGCGTGACGCCGTAGGAGGCGTTCTCGACGTTGCAGCCGGCGACGATCCGCCCGTCGCTGACGAGAGCCGCCGCTCCCACGCGGTAGCGCGAGTACGGCGCGTACGCCTTGGTCATGGCATCCGCGGCGACCTGCCGCAGCTCATCCCAGTCGATGTCCGTCATGGTTGGTGGTTCCTTCTTCCCTGCGGGTTCTACGACTTGATGTACGGCTTGCCGCTGGCGGCAGGGCCCCGGATCTGACCGGCGAATCCGGCGACCGCGAGCAGCGTGACGACGTACGGCAGCATGAGCATGAACTCGCCGGGGATCGGCGTCTTCAGGATCGAGAGCAGGTTCTGCAGGTTCGTCGCGAATCCGAAGAGCAGGGCGGCGAGCGTCGCGCGGATCGGGTCCCAGCGGCCGAAGATCACGGCGGCGAGAGCGATGAAGCCGAGACCTGCCGTCATCTCCTTGCCGAACTGCGGGACCGACACGAGCGTGAAGTACGCACCGCCGATGCCGGCGATCGCGCCCGCGAGCAGCACGTTCCAGAAGCGGGTCGGGTTGACCCGGATGCCGACCGTGTCGGCCGCCTGCGGGTGCTCGCCCACCGCGCGGAGGCGCAGGCCCCACTTGGTGCGGTACAGGCCCCACGCGACGACGGCCACGGTGATGAACATGAGGTACACGATGAAGGTCTGGTTGAACAGCACCGGACCGATGATCGGGATGTCGCTCAGCACCGGGATCTCGATGCGGGAGAAGCGGACCGGGGTGTTCAGCTCGGCCTCGTTCGGGGCGAGGAGCGCTCCGTAGAGGAATCCGGTGAGCCCGGTGACGAGGACGTTGAGCACGACACCGACGATGACCTGCTCGACGAGGTACTTGATGGCGAACGCCGCCAGCACGCTCGCGACGAGCACGCCGCCGATCATGGCGCCGATCAGGCCGACGAAAGCGCTGCCGGTGATGCTGGACAGCAGCGCCGCCGAGAAGGCACCGAGGAGCAGCTGTCCCTCGATCGCCACGTTGACGACACCGGCCCGCTCGCCGATGACGCCGCCGAGGGCGCCGAACACGAGCGGCACCGACAGCGACACGGCGCCGAAGAGCAGGCTCGTGACGGGGACGAGGCCCCCGGCTGCGGCCCAGACCAGGAACGCGAAGACCGCGAGCAGGCCGTAGGCGACGATGAGCCAGATCGACGGCGCACGGTACGTCCATGCCCGGAGGAAGGCCCCGACGGTGAGGACGACGAGCACGGCGAAGACGACCCAGAAGGTCGGCGCGGTGGGCAGCTCCACGTCGGGGAGCTCGAAGGCCGACGTGCGGTCGCCGAGGTGGAAGGTGCTGATACCGCTGCGCGGCACGGCGAGGAAGAGCACCGCCAGCAGCGCGGTGACGATCGCGAGGCTGATCGGCGCCTTGAGGTGGCGCTCCCGGACGGTGGCGAGCTGCACCGTGCCGTCGGCGGCTTCGGTCTGCACGAGCGACATCATGCCGTCACCGCCTTCTTCGCGGCCTTGGCTCTCGCCTTGGCCGCCTTCTCTGCGTCGGACTTGGGGAGGAAGAACACCGTGCGCAGCAGCGGCGGCGCGGCGATGAACAGCACGACGAGCGACTGCACGACGAGCACGATGTCGACGGGGATGTCCTGCGCCTGCATCGAGAACGAGCCCGCCTTGAGGGCACCGAACAGGATCCCGGCCGCGAAGGTCCCCCACGCGCGGCTGCGTCCGAGGAGGGCGACCGTGATGGCGTCGAAGCCGATGCCGGCGTCGATGGTCTCGGTGACGCCGGTGGTGACGGCGCCCTGGAGCTGGTTCATGCCGGCGAGGCCGGCGAGGGCACCCGCGAAGAGCATCGCGTAGACGTAGACGCGCTTGACGCTGATGCCCGCGGCGCGAGCGGCGTGCGGGTTCTCCCCCACCGCGCGCATGCGCATGCCCAGCGAGGAGCGCTCGATGAGCCACCACACGAACACCGTCGCGATGACCACGATGACGAAGCCGAGGTCCAGAAGCGGGAACTGCGGGCCGAGCAGGGTCGGGAACTGCGCGCTCTCCGGCGTCGCCGAGCCGAGCGCCTGATTGGTCCCCGGCTTCTGCAGGAGCCCCGGCGTGCGGATCATCCACAGCAGCAGGTAGTACGCGATGTAGTTGAGCATGATCGTGAGGATCACCTCGTGCGCGCCCGTGCGTGCCTTGATGAGACCGGCGATGCCGCCCCAGAGCGCACCGCCGGCGATACCGGCCAGCAGGGTGACGGGCAGGTGGAACCAGATCGGCAGGTCGAGGTTGAACGTCAGCAGGGCCGCGACCGCGACGCCGACGAGCATCTGACCGCGGGCACCGATGTTGAACAGGCCGACGCGGAAGGCGAGCGCGACGCCCAGACCGGCGGCGATCAGCGGAGCCGCGAAGCCCAGCGTGTTCGTCAGCGGTCGGATCTGCGCGGCGAAGTCGGCGCCGCGGGCGTTGAAGATCGCTCCGCGGAACAGCGCCTCGTACCCGTTGTAGACCGCGTTCCATGCCGCGACGAACGTGTCGCTCGGCTTGGCGAAGAAGTACCCGGAGGCCTTCTGCACGTCTTCGTTCGTGAAGGCGATGAGGATGCCGCCGACGATGAGCGCGAGGACGATCGCCAGGATCGTCGTGACCGCACTCCCGCGGAGGATCTCCTTGAGGACGGCGTTGCCGCGCGGGGGCGGCGGCACCTCGTCCGCCAGGCCCGTGCTGGGCGGGAGCTGCTCGGGGGGCAGCCCCTTCGTGACGTCTCCTGCACCGGGTGTCGCGCCGCTCACGCGGTCACCTCCGCATCGGCCGCTCCGGCCATCATGAGTCCGAGTGTCTCCCGGGGCGTGTCACCGGGGACGATGCCGACGATGGTGCCGCGGTACATGACCGCGATCCGGTCGGCGAGGGCGGCGACCTCGTCGAGCTCGGTCGAGACGACGATCACGGGGATGCCCGCGTCCCGCGTCTCGATGATGCGCTTGTGGATGAACTCGATCGAGCCCACGTCGACTCCGCGCGTCGGCTGGGCCGCGACGAAGAGCCGCAGTTCCCGGCTCATCTCGCGCGCGATCACGACCTTCTGCTGGTTGCCTCCGGAGAGGGTTCCCGCGGGGGTGTCCGGGCCCTGCGTGCGGATGTCGTATTCCGCGATGCGCTCCTTGGCGAAGTCCTCCAGGGCGCCGCGACGCAGCGTCCCGGCCCGGCTGAAGGCGGGATCGTCGGAGCGGTCGAGGATGAGGTTCTCGGCGACCGAGAATCCGGCGACGAGGCCGTCCTCGGTACGGTCCTCCGGCACGAACCCGACACCGGCGTCGAGGATGCCGCGGACGCTCTTGCCCACGAGCTCGGTACCGTCGAGGATGATGTTCCCCTCGACGCGTGCGGCGAGGCCGACGATGGCCTCGACGAGCTCGGTCTGGCCGTTGCCCTGCACACCGGCGATGGCGAGGACCTCACCGGGGCGGACCGTGAAGTCGACGTCGTCCACGACGATGGCTCCGGTCGAGGTGAGCACCCGGAGGTTGCGGACCTCCAGGCCGCCTTCGCCGAGGCGGGGCGCCTCCTTGTGCACGGTCAGCTCGACCGCGCGGCCGACCATGAGCGAGGCCAGCTCGGCGTTGGTGGCGGTCGGCGAGGCCTCCCCCACCACCCGGCCGAGCCGGACGATCGTGATGCGGTCGGCGACCTCGCGCACCTCGCGCAGCTTGTGCGTGATGAAGACGATGGCGGTGCCCTCGTCCCGGAGCTGGCGCATGATGGCCATGAGCTCGTCGGTCTCCTGCGGCGTCAGCACCGCGGTGGGCTCGTCGAAGACGAGGACCTTGGCGTCGCGGGACAGCGCCTTGATGATCTCGACGCGCTGCTGCACACCGACGGGCAGGTCGCCGACGACGGCGTCCGGATCGATGTCGAACCCGAACCGCGCCGCGACCGCGCGCACGTGCTCGCGCGCCTTCGCGATGTCGAGCGTGCCGAGGCCCTTGGTCTGCTCGTGACCGAGCATGACGTTCTCGGCCACCGTGAACACCGGCACGAGCATGAAGTGCTGGTGCACCATGCCGATGCCCGCGGCCATCGCGTCTCCGGGGCCGCGGAAGTGCTGCACGACGTCGTCGAGGAGGATCTCGCCCTCGTCGGCCTGATACAGGCCGTAGAGCACGTTCATCAGCGTCGACTTGCCTGCACCGTTCTCGCCGAGGAGAGCGTGGATCTGACCGGGTTCGACCACGAGATCGATGTGGTCGTTCGCCACGAGGCTGCCGAATCGCTTGGTGATGCCGCGAAGTTCGAGCTTCATATCTGCACCTTATCCAGAAGAGTCACCGAGGAGAATCGTCGCCGCCCACAGTGCGGGGCGAGTGGCAGCCTGCGCCACTCGCCCCGTGCTGGGTACGGCTCCGACTCAGCGGGTGGGAGAGTTCTCGGACTCCACCGTGATGTCGCCGGAGATGATCTGCTCCTGGAGAGCGGACAGCTCGTCCGTGAGGCCCTCGGGCAGGTCCGCCTCGAAGTCGCCGAAGCCGGAGAGCTTCACGCCCTCGTTCTCGAGCGTGCCGATGTAGGGCTCCGGGTCGAACTCGCCGGCGGCGGCCGCGAGCGTCGCGTCGCGGACGGCCACGTCGATGGCCTTCATGATGGAGACGAGCGTGATGTCGGCGACGCTGGGGTCGGCGACGGCGAGGTCGCTGTCGACACCGAGCATCAGCGTGTCCTTGCCGCTGTCGTTGATCGCCGCTGCGGCGCTCTGGTAGACCGGGCCGCCGACGGGGAGGATGACGTCGACACCCTGGTCGAGCACGCCCTGGGCGGTCTGCTTGGCCGTGTCGTTGGCGTCGAAGCCGCCCGTGAAGGAGCCCTTCTGGGTGGCGGCGTCCCAGCCGAAGACCTGGACGTCGGCCGACTTGTCCTCGTTGTACTTCTCGACACCGAGCTGGTAGCCGTCCATGAAGACGGCGACCGACGGGATCTGCATGCCGCCGAAGGTGCCGACCTTGTTCACGCCGGCCTCTGCGGACCAGGCGGCCGCGGCGTAGCCGCCGAGGTAGGCAGCCTGAGCGGTGTCGAAGACGAGGGGCTTGATGTTCGGCGCGTCGGTGGTGCCGTCGAAGTCGTTGTCAGCCCAGTCGTCGATGATCGCGTAGTCGATCTCGGGGTTCGCGAGCGCGGACTCGACCGTGGCTGCGGACAGCTTGAAGCCGACCGAGACGATGAGCGAGCAGCCCTCGGAGACGGCGGTCTCGAGGTTCGGCGCGTAGTCGTTGTCGTTGGCGGACTCGAACTCCAGCGGCTTGATGCCGAGCTCGTCGGCGGCGCTGTCCATGCCCTCCTTGGCCGACTGGTTGAACGACTTGTCGTTCCAGCCGCCGGCGTCGGAGATGAGGCACGGCTTGAAGTCGGAGTCGACGGGGGCGGATCCGCCCTCGGACTCGTCGGTCGGCGCCTGACCGCAGCCGGCAAGAGCGAAGACGACACCGGCGGCGACCGTCGCGCCGAGCAGCTTCTTGGTGGTGGAGATGGTCACGGATGCCTCCCTCAACGAACCCGCGGCCATCGCGGATCGATCAAAGTTACCTAGTGTTTCGACGTTCGTGCACGTCGGCCCCGGGCGGCCGGGCCAATGGTTACAAAGCTGAAATCAACCCTGCCGATGAGCACGGAGCGCTGCTCATCAGAGCACGTCGCCCTGGCCGTTGAGTTTGAGCGACTCCACCACGCCCTTCACCCGCTGCGCGTTCTCGACCGTCGTGACCAGGAGCGCGTCGGGGGTGTCGACCACGACGATGTCCTGCACCCCCACCAGGCTGATCACGCGGGTGGTCTGGCTGACGAGGATGCCGCTGGCCGCGTCGGTCAGCACCCGGGCGCGGGGCCCGAGGACGGCGAGGTCGTTCTTGCGGCCGTTCGTGATGAGCTTCGTCAGCGACGCGAAGTCCCCCACGTCGTCCCAGTCGAAGTGCCCGGGGACCACGGCGAGACGCCCGCGCCGCGCCGCCGGCTCCGCGACGGCGTAGTCGATCGCGATCTTCTTCAGCCGTGGCCAGATGCGGTCGACGGCGGGCCCGCGGAGCTCCCGGTCATCCCAGGCCTCGGCGAGTTCGAGAAGACCGGCGTGCAGGGCGGGCTCGTTGGCCGCGAGCTCGTCCAGCAGGACGCTCGCCTTCGCGATGAACATGCCCGCGTTCCACAGGTAGGTGCGCTCGGCGAGGTAGGCCCTGGCCGTCTCCAGATCCGGCTTCTCGACGAAGCTCTCGACGAGGGCCGCCTCCCTGGCGCGCTCCACGACCAGCTCCGGCCCCTTCTTGATGTAGCCGAAGCCGACCGCCGGCTCGGTCGGCGCGATGCCGATCGTGCAGATGTACCCCTCCCTGGCGACCTCGACGGCGTCGCGGACGGCGAACTCGAAGACCCGCGTGCCCCGGATGACGTGGTCCGCGCTGAACGAGCCGATGATCACGTCCGGGTTGCGCCGATGCAGCACGGCCGCGGCCAGCCCGATCGCCGCCGCGGACTCGCGGGGCTCGGATTCCAGGAAGACGTTGAGGTCGGCGATGCCGGGCAGCTCCGCCTCCACCGCAGCTCGGTGGGCGCGGCCGGTGACCACAGCGATCCGGTCCGGTCCGGCGAGCGGCTCCAGCCGGTCCCACGTATCGCGCAGCAGCGAATGGCCGGAGCCGGTGAGGTCGTGCAGGAACTTCGGGGCGTCCGCGCGGGACAGCGGCCACAGCCGACTGCCGATGCCACCGGCGGGGATGACCGCATAGAAGTCTTCGATCGGCTCGCTCATGCAGGCCAGCGTACCGGCGGGTTCGACTTAGGCTCCCCTTCGTCGCCCGCGGCGTCCGCACGGGAATAGGATGGACTCCGATCGGGCGTGCCTGACCCTCCTCCAGGCCAGATGTGGACGAAGCAGCGCACGCGACCGAAACACATCGATCCAGGGAGGACGACCGTGTCCACAAGCGCCCGCTTGACACCGTCGATTTCGGAAACCACGTCCAAGACCCCCCGCGGCACCCTCTACCGGGGTCGCGAAGGCATGTGGTCGTGGGTGCTTCACCGCATCACCGGAGTCGCCATCTTCTTCTTCCTGTTGGTGCACGTGCTCGACACGGCGCTGATCAGGGTCTCGCCGGAGGCGTACGACGCGGTCATCGGCACGTACAAGAACCCGGTCATGGCGATCGGCGAGGTCGTGCTCGTGGCGGGCATCGTGTTCCACGCCATGAACGGCCTGCGCATCATCGCCGTCGACTTCTGGTCGAAGGGCGCCAAGTACCAGCGCCAGCTGTTCTGGGGCGTGCTGCTCGTGTGGGGCATCATCATGGCCGGCTTCGTGCCGCGTCACCTGATGCTCGCGTTCGCCGGCTTCGGAGGAGGACACTGATGAGCGCGCAGACCGTCGCCGCTCCCGCCCGCCGTCAGCGCGGCATCAACCTCGAGAAGTGGGGCTGGGTCTTCATGCGCGTCTCGGGCGTCGTGCTCGTCGTGCTGATCTTCGGCCACCTCTTCGTCAACCTCATGGTCGGCGAGGGCATCCACGCCCTCGACTTCGCCTTCATCGCCGGCAAGTTCGCCACGCCGTTCTGGCAGTGGTGGGACGTGCTGATGCTCTGGCTCGCCCTCATCCACGGCGCCAACGGCATGCGCACGATCGTGAACGACTACGTGACCAACCCCACCGCGCGCAAGGCGCTCGTCTGGGCCCTCGGCCTGGCCGCGGGCCTGCTCATCCTCCTCGGCACCCTGGTCGTCTTCACGTTCGACCCGTGCCTGGGTGTGACCGAGTCGAGCACGCTGTGGGAGACCTGCCAGGCGCAGGGCTAGAAGAAGAGGCAAACGAGAAGTGACTACCCAGACGCAGGATTCCGTCGTCCGTGACGGCGTGCACTACCACCAGTTCGACATCGTCATCGTGGGCGCCGGCGGCGCCGGCATGCGGGCGGCCATCGAGGCCGGCCCCGGCGCGAAGACGGCCGTGATCTCCAAGCTGTACCCGACGCGGTCGCACACCGGTGCCGCGCAGGGCGGCATGGCGGCGGCCCTCGCGAACGTCGAGGAGGACTCCTGGGAGTGGCACACCTTCGACACCGTGAAGGGCGGCGACTACCTCGTCGACCAGGACGCGGCGGAGATCCTCGCGAAGGAGGCCATCGACGCGGTCATCGACCTCGAGAACATGGGCCTCCCCTTCAACCGCACCCCTGAGGGCAAGATCGACCAGCGCCGCTTCGGCGGCCACACGGCCGAGCACGGCAAGACCCCGGTCCGCCGCGCGTGCTACGCCGCCGACCGCACCGGCCACATGATCCTGCAGACGCTGTTCCAGAACTGCGTCAAGCTCGGCATCAACTTCTTCAACGAGTTCTACGTGCTCGACCTCATCACCGTGAAGGACGCGGCGGGGGCGACGCAGGTCGCCGGCGTCGTCGCGTACGACCTCGCCACGGGCGAGCTGCACGTCTTCCAGTCCAAGGCCGTGATCTTCGCGACCGGCGGCTTCGGCAAGATCTTCAAGACGACCTCCAACGCACACACTCTCACCGGCGACGGCGTGGGCATCGTCTGGCGCAAGGGCCTCCCCCTCGAGGACCTCGAGTTCTTCCAGTTCCACCCGACCGGTCTCGCCGGGCTCGGCATCCTCCTCACCGAGGGTGCGCGCGGTGAGGGCGCGATCCTCCGCAACGCCTCCGGTGAGCGGTTCATGGAGCGCTACGCCCCCACCATCAAGGACCTGGCGCCTCGTGACATCGTCGCGCGCTGCATGGTCCAGGAGGTCGCGGAGGGCCGCGGCGCCGGTCCCCACAAGGACTACGTGCTGCTGGACTGCACGCACCTGGGCGCCGAGGTGCTCGAGACCAAGCTCCCGGACATCACCGAGTTCGCCCGCACGTACCTGGGCGTCGACCCGGTCGTCGAGCCGGTGCCCGTCATGCCCACCGCGCACTACGCCATGGGCGGCATCCCCACGAACAACAACGGCGAGGTGCTCGCGGACAACGACACCGTCGTCCCCGGTCTCTACGCCGCCGGCGAGTGCGCCTGCGTCTCGGTGCACGGCGCCAACCGTCTCGGCACGAACTCGCTGCTCGACATCAACGTGTTCGGCAAGCGGTCGGGTCGCAACGCGGTGGAGTACGTCAAGACGGCGGACTTCGTCCCGCTTCCGGAGAACCCCGCGGCGTTCGTCTCCGACATGCTCGAGGGCCTGCGCAACAACCAGGGCACCGAGCGGATCGCCGTGCTGCGCAAGACTCTGCAGGACGAGATGGACAAGGGCGCGCAGGTGTTCCGCACGCACGAATCCCTCCAGCACGTCCTCGGCGTGATCGCCGAGCTCCGTGAGCGCTACAAGAACGTGCACGTCGACGACAAGGGCCACCGGTTCAACACCGACCTGCTCGAGGCGGTCGAGCTGGGCTTCCTGCTCGACATCGCCGAGGTCGTCGTCTACGCCGCACAGAACCGCGAGGAGAGCCGCGGCGGCCACATGCGCGACGACTTCCCGAAGCGCGACGACGAGAACTACATGAAGCACACCATGGCGTACCTCACGGGCGACCCGCACTCCTCCGACCCGAGCGACCACATCAAGCTCGACTGGAAGCCCGTCGTCTTCACCAAGAACGACAAGGGCGAGTTCAACTACCCGCCGATGGAGAGGAAGTACTGAGCATGTCCAACGCCCTCGCCGAGGCCCCGGCAGACACGACGGAAGAGACCGGGATCCAGTCCTTCATCGTCACCTTCAACATCCGTCGGTTCGACCCGGAGATCGACGCCGAGCCGCACTGGGTCGACTACGACGTGGAGCTCTACTCCACCGACCGCGTCCTCGACGCCCTGCACAAGATCAAGTGGGAGGTCGACGGCTCGCTCACCTTCCGGCGCTCCTGCGCCCACGGCATCTGCGGCTCCGACGCCATGCGCATCAACGGCCGCAACCGCCTGGCGTGCAAGACGCTGATCAAGGACCTCGACATCTCGAAGCCGATCTACGTCGAGGCCATCAAGGGCCTGCCGCTGGAGAAGGACCTCGTCGTCGACATGGAGCCGTTCTTCGCGTCGTACCGCGAGGTGCAGCCGTTCCTCGTCGCGAACTCCGTGCCGGAGAAGGGCAAGGAGCGCACGCAGTCCATCGCCGACCGCGAGATCTTCGACGACACCACCAAGTGCATCCTCTGCGCCGCGTGCACCTCGTCGTGCCCGGTGTTCTGGACCGACGGACAGTACTTCGGCCCGGCGGCCATCGTCAACGCGCATCGCTTCATCTTCGACTCGCGTGACGACAACGCTGCGGTCCGCCTCGACATCCTCAACGACAAGGAAGGCGTCTGGCGCTGCCGCACGACCTTCAACTGCTCCGAGGCGTGCCCCCGTGGCATCGAGGTCACCAAGGCCATCGCCGAGGTCAAGCAGGCGGTCCTCCGCGGCCGTCCCTGACGCACCGACACAGGCCTTCACGCGAGAACAGGCGGTCCCGGACGGGGCCGCCTGTTCTCGTGTCTGCGCCTGTTCTCGCGGAAGGGCGTGACCGGTCTTGGGTAGGGTGGGGGCGTGTCCGAGCCCGGTTCGGCGACCGATGGTCGCCTCGATGCCGCGGTCGAGCGCGCGACCGCGCTGACGCGGCGGACCCTCGGTCTCTTCCCGGTGCGGGTGTGGCGCCACTTCCTGCAGCACAACGGCTTCCTGCTCGCCGCCGGCGTGAGCTACCAGGCGCTGTTCGCCATCTTCGCCGCGGTGTACCTCGCGTTCGCCATCACAGGGCTCTGGCTCGGCGGCAGCGAGGAGGCCGTGAACGGGCTCATCGACATCATCAACAACTACATCCCGAACCTCATCCTCGACGAGGGCGGCGTCTTCACGCCCGCGCAGGTGCAGGAGATCGCGTCGAACACCACCGGGTTCCTCGGAATCACCGGCCTCATCGCGCTCGGCACGGTCATCTGGACGGCGATCGGCTGGGTGACCTTCTCCCGGCGAGCCGTGCGGGACATCTTCGGCCTCGAGCCCGACCGCCGCAGCTACCTCCTCCTCAAAGCGCGCGACCTCCTCGCCGCCCTCATCTTCGGTGTCTCGCTGATCCTCGGCTCCGCCCTCAGCTCGGCCAGTGCCGCCGTGCTGAGCTGGGTGCTCTCGCTCCTCGGCTGGGACGCGGGATCGGACGGACTCAACCTCGGCATCCGGATCGGCACGGTGCTCGTGTCGTTCGTCCTGCTGACGGGGGCGCTGGCGGCGATGGTGCGCTTCCTCACCGGCACCTCGCTGCACTGGAGCACCATCTGGCCGGGCGCCCTCCTCGGCGGCGCGGCCATGACGGTGCTGCAGTTCGGGGTCGGGTTCCTCCTGAGCTACACGCCGTCGAATCCCCTGCTGGCGACCTTCGCGATCTTCGTCGGGCTGCTGCTGTGGTTCCGGGTCAACGGGGTGGTCATGCTCGTCGCCGCCTCCTGGATCGCCGTCGCCGCCCAGGACCGCGACCTCCCGCTCCTGCTGCCGACGGAGGCCGAGCGGCGGGTGGCGGAGCACGCCACCCTGCTCGCGGCGGCACGGATCCGATTGCGCGACGCCCGAGCCGCGCAAGACGAGGCCCCGTGGTATCGGAGCTGGGCGGCCGGGCACGCCGTCCGCGAGGCGGAGGACGAGGTCGCGCGACTGGAGGCCTCTGCTCCCCCGCCCGCACCCCCGACCTCCCCTCTCGCGCAGCGCCTGCTCTCCGAGCTCGATCACCGTCAGAACCGCGATGTCGGCGGTGCTCGTTAGGCTGGAGGAATGCCTCACCTGCGTATCGCCTCGGTCAATGTCAACGGGATCCGGGCGGCCGCCCGCAACGGGATGAGCACGTGGCTGGACGCCGCCGACATCGACATCCTCACCCTTCAGGAGGTGCGCGGGCAGGACGAGCACATCGAGGCCGCCCTCCCCGGCTGGACCTTCGTCCACGACGAGGCCACGGCCAAGGGGCGCGCGGGCGTCGCGATCGCCAGCCGCCTCCCCGCGCTCGCCTCCCGGGCGGACTTCGGCCCGGAGGACTTCGACTCCAAGGGGCGCTGGATCGAGGCCGACTTCCTGATCGGCGACCGTCCGCTCACCGTCGTCAGCGCCTACGTGCACTCCGGCGAGGCCGACACCCCGAAGCAGGACGAGAAGTGGAAGTTCCTCGACGCGTTCGAAGCGCGACTGGCGAGCCTGAACACCGACGGCGCCCTCGCCCTCGTCACCGGCGACCTCAACGTGGGGCACCGCGAGCTCGACATCAAGAACTGGCGCGGCAACCGCACCAAGGCCGGCTTCCTGCCGCGTGAGCGCGCCTACTTCGATCGCTTCCTCGGTGAGGCCGGGACCCCGGTCACCGGCGTCGACGGCTCGGTCGGCACCGGCCTGGGCTGGGTGGACGTCGGCCGCCGCTTCCACGGCGAGGTGGACGGGCCGTACACGTGGTGGTCCATGCGCGGGAAGGCCTTCGACAACGACTCGGGATGGCGCATCGACTACCACCTGGCCACGCCCGCTCTCGCCGAGCGCGTCCAGGCGTACCACGTGGCGCGTGCGGCCGCGTACGACCAGCGCTGGAGCGACCACGCGCCGGTCGTCGTCGACTACACCTACTGACCCGGGTCGGGCTGCTCGGAGGGTGACGGCTCCGACTCCCGATACCATCCGCGGTACTCCAGGACGGTGCCGAGCAGCGGGTTCACGGCACGCATGTCGATCGTGCGCCGGCGGTGCTCCGCGTCCCAGCCGTCGATCAGGTCCACGCGCACGCCGAGCGGACCGGGCAGCGCGAACCGCCGACCGCACAGCCGCAGCGCGACTCGGACGGTGCGCATCCGCAGGAAGCCCTCCGCCGTCACACTGCACTCCTCGATGAGCTCCACGCGGCCTCGGGCACCGAGCAGGTTCCGGACCAGTCCCGGCCGCACGCTCACCGTGAGCCGGTCGACGATCCGCGCGGTCCGTCCGGGGAAACGGAACTCGCGGATGGAGTCGAGCGTCGCGCGGCCGGTCTCTGTGCGCCCCGAGGCCGTGCGGAGCACGAACGGGACATCTCGTCCCGATGTCGGCACCAGAAGACCCGGCCCGACGATCGGACGCGCGAGACCGGCTGCGCGACCGAAGCGGCTCCCCGCGACGGCGAACACCCCCTCCGCGTGCCCCGCCGCGACGGGAGCGCGATACTGCGCGAGGATCTCCGGGTGCAGACGCTCAGCGTCCGCGCCCAACGCGTCGAGGAACACCTGTCCCCGCGTCGGAGGCGCACCGCTCGTCATGACGTCAGCGTAAGGGATCGGCCGGCGCAGGGGTCCGCGGCGCGGACGCATAGGATTGACGGGTGAACAAGCCTCGTCTCTATTCCGGAATGCAGCCCTCCGCCGACTCCCTCCAGATCGGCAACTACATCGGCGCACTCCTGCAGTGGCGGGAGCTCCAGACCTCGTACGACGCGTTCTTCTCCGTCGTCGACCTGCACGCCCTCACCGTCGCCCAGAACCCGGCAGAGCTCCGCGAGAAGACCCGCCGTACCGCCGCGCAGTACATCGCGGCGGGCATCGAGCCCTCGCAGTCGACGCTGTACGTGCAGTCGCACGTGCGTGCGCACGCCGAGCTCGCCTGGATCCTCAGCACGATCACCGGCTTCGGTGAGGCCGGACGGATGACCCAGTTCAAGGACAAGTCGGCCCGCTACGGCGCCGATGCGACCAGCGTCGGCCTCTTCACCTACCCGGTGCTCATGGCCGCCGACATCCTGCTCTACCAGACGGACGTCGTGCCGGTCGGCGACGACCAGAAGCAGCACGTCGAGCTCACCCGCGACCTCGCGGAGCGCTTCAACTCGCGGTTCGGCGAGACCTTCACGGTGCCGGTCCCGGTCATCCAGAAGGAGACGGCGCGCATCTACGACCTGCAGAATCCGACGGCCAAGATGTCGAAGTCGGCAGAGAGCGATGCCGGCGTGCTGTGGATGCTGGACGACCCGGCGAAGTCGGCGAAGAAGATCATGCGCGCGGTGACCGACAACGAGGGCACCGTGCGGTTCGATCGCGAGGCCAAGCCGGGCGTCTCGAACCTCCTGACCATCTACGCCGCGCTCACCGGACGCCAGATCCCCGCGATCGAGGACGAGTACGCGGGTCGCGGGTACGGCGACTTCAAGAAGGGCCTCGCCGAGGTCGTCGTGGAGGAGTTCGCTCCGGTGCGCGACCGTGCTCTCGAACTCCTCGACGACCCGGCCGAGCTCGACCGGATCCTCGCCGAGAACGCCGCCCGTGCCGATGCCGTGGCCGATCGGACGCTGTCCGACGTGTACGACCGCGTCGGACTGCTGCGCCGGGTCTGAGCCGCGCGCCACCCTAGGATGACATCGTGACCGATCCGCAGCTGCCCCCTCCGTCCGGCGCCGTTCCGCCCGCCCCTCCGGCGGCCTCGGTCCCGCAGGACTCGGTCTCCGGTGCGATCCCGCCGCCCGCGTACGCGTCCGTACCGCCGAGGGCTCCGGCACCGTACCCGCCCGCCGGCGGATACGGCCAGCCGGCACCCCCGGCTGCGCCTCCGGGGGCGTATCTGGTGCCCGTGGGCGGCTATGCAGCACCGTCCGGCACGTACACCGCGCCGGATGCCGCGCCGAAGCCCTCGGGGTTCCTCGGCCTGCTCGCCCTCGGCCTCTCGATCCTCGCGGCCGTCGTCATGCCGATCATCGGCGGCGTCAGCGCGTTCGAGGTGGGCCGCCGCATCCCGCAGGGCATCAGCGGCTCCTCGGGAGATCTCGGGTTCCTGTCCCCCGCGCGTGATCAGGTGCTGTGGACGGAGCTGTCGTTCTGGGCCGGCACGGTTCTCGGCATCGCCGCGATCGTGCTGGGCATCATCGCGATCCGCCGAAAGCGGGGACGTGGAGCGGGCATCGCCGCGCTCATCGTCGCCGTCCTCGGGGCGGTCATCTTCTTCGTCGCCGTGTTCACAGCCTTCGCCGTCGGCGGCGCCGCGGGATACGCCACCTTCACCACCTGACCCCGCGGGGCGCCGGTCAGCGCGGTGCGTGATGCTTCTGCTGCGCGGCGAGCAGGCCTTCCCCGACGAGGAGCTCGACGGCGTCCGCGGCGTCACCCACGAGCAGGGGAAGGTTCGCACGCTCGTCCTTGCCGAACGGGGAGAGCACCCAGTCGGCAGGATCCTGGCGCCCCGCCGGTCGGCCGATGCCGACCCGCACGCGCGGGAAGTCCGGGCTCGTGAGGGCCCGCGCGATGTCACGCACGCCGTTGTGCCCGCCGTGCCCTCCTCCGGTCTTGAGCTTGACCGTGTCGAACGGGATGTCGAGCTCGTCGTGCACGACGACCACGTGGTCGAGAGGGACGGAGTAGAACCGGGCGAGCGCTGCGACAGGGGTTCCCGAGACGTTCATGAACGTGTTCGGCTTGGCGAGCACGAGCTTGTCGGCACCGGGCCGGAGCCAGGTCTCGACGACGCGCGCGCCCCCCTTGTGCTCCCGGAAGCTCTCTCCGCGGCGGGCCGAGAGCTCATCGACGACCATCTGGCCGATGTTGTGGCGGGTCGCCTCATAGCGGGGTCCCGGATTGCCGAGACCGACCACGAGCCAGGTGGCTGCCATTCCTCGTCCTCTCTCGCCGGAGCCGTCACCCCGGTCAGGATACGACGGAGGGGACGCGATCCGATCGCGTCCCCTCCGTGATGAAGCAGGCGGAGATCACTCCGCGGCGGCCTCCTCGGACGCCTCGGCGGCACCCTCGGCGGACTCGCCCTCGGTCTCCTCGTCCTCGACCGGAGCGGCCGGGACGGAGATCGCGACCACGAGGACCTCGGCGTCGGTGAGGAGCGTCGAGCCCTTCGGGAGGGTGACGTCGGCGGCGGTGATGTGCGCGCCCTCCTCGAGACCCTCGACCGAGACCTCGATGTTCTCGGGGATGTGGGTGGCCTCCGCCTCGACCTGGATGGTCGTGGCATCGAGGTTGACGATGGTGCCGGGGGCCGACTCACCGGTGACGACGACGGGGACGTCGATGGCGACCTTCTCGCCCTTCTTCACGACCAGGAGGTCGATGTGCTCGATGATCTGGTGTACCGGGTCCTTCTGCACGTCCTTGACGAGCGCGAGCTGCGAGGTGCCCTCGATGTCGAGGTCGAGCAGCGCGTTGGCGCGACGGATGATCAGGGAGACCTGGTGGCCGGGCAGCGCGACGTGCACGGGCTCGGTGCCGTGGCCGTAGATGACCGCGGGGATCTTGCCGGCGGCGCGCAGACGGCGGGCGAAGCCCTTGCCGAAGCTGCTGCGCAGCTCGGCGTGGACCGTGGTGTCTTCAGACATGAGGTTCTCCTTCGGGGCACGCAGCGAAGGCGCCGCGCGGTGGTCTTGGAATTGTGGACTCGAACGCGGACGCGTGAGGAAAGCCACCGGGCTTGCTTCGCCGCGTCGATCACGGACGCCCGCGCACGCGCAGAAGCGTCCCTCGCCGAGGTACGCCTCCATGGTACCGGATGACCCGATAGGCTGAGGACACCGGTCCCCACTGCAGAAATTCGGAGTACCCCCATGCTCGACGGCGCCTTCCTCTCCCACGTCCTCCTCTGGCTGATCGGCGCCATGTCGGTGTGCGCGGCCGTCGCCACGGGTGCGGCTCTCTTCTCGCTCGGCCGCTCGGGCTACCGCAAGGACTGAGGCTCCCCCGGCGTTCCCGTCTCCGCGGCGAGCGCCTTCCGGATCGCCGCCACCTCCTGCACCAGCGGGAGCGCGGCATCGACCCGGACGCCGGGCTCGTCACCCGTCAGCGGTTCCCACGCGTCGAGCTGGGAATCGAGCAGCGAGGCCGGCATGAAGTGGTCGGGCCGTCCACCCAGTCGCCGGGCGAGCGTCTCCCGTGCCACGCCGAGCTCGACGAAGAAGGCGTCCGGCGCCTCCGCCCTGATGGCATCCCGGTAGCGCCGCCGCAGCGCGGAACAGGCGACGACGATGTGCGTCTCGGCGGCGAGCGTCCGTCCGACCACCCGCAGCCAGGGCATCCGGTCCTCGTCATCGAGGGCGATCCCCGCTGCCATCTTCTCGACGTTGGTCAGCGGATGCAGATCGTCACCGTCCACGAAGCGCGCCTCGAGGCTCTCCGCCAGCGCCGCACCGACCGTCGATTTCCCGGATCCGCTCGGCCCCATCACGACGATGCGCACGCTCATGCCTGCTGCATCCCGATTCAGTAGAACTCGACCGTGTCGACCACTGCGCGCAGCTCCCGACCGTCGAGCAGGCGGGTGGCGTTCTCGGCGAACCGCCGCGCGATGCGCTCCTCCTCCTTCGAGCTGAGCGCCGCGGTGTGCGGGCTGACGAGTACGCGCGGGTGCGCCCACAGCGGGGACTCGGCGGGCAGCGGCTCCTGCTCGAAGACATCCAGCCCGGCGAAGCCGACGCGGCCGTCGTCGAGGGCGGAGAGCAGCGCCGCCTCATCGACCACGCTCCCGCGCCCGACGTTGGTGAGGATGACCCCGGGCTTCACTGCCCGCAGAACCTCCTCGCCGATGAGGTGTCTGGTCTGCTCCGTGCCCGGAAGCGTGACGACGATCGCGTCGACCTCCCCCACCGCGTCCACGAGGTCGTCCAGCGCGATGAGGCGATCGACGCCCTCGACCGGACGACCGGAGCGAGTGGTCCCCCACACGCGGGCGCCGAGAGCGTGGAAACGGCGGGCGCACTCCGCGCCGATGCCGCCGAGTCCCACCACGAGCACGGTCATCTCGTCGACCTGGCGCATCTCCCACCGCTCGGGCCAGATGCGCTGATCCTGATCGGTCCGCAGGCGCGGAAGGTCCTTCGCCCCGGCGAGCACCGCGAAGAGGGCGAACTCGGCGAGCGTGCCACCGTGGACGCCGGCGCTGGTGGTGAAGACGATGCGGTCGAGATCGGCGCGGTCGAGTTCCGCGGCCTTGACCGTGCTTCCGCCGCCCGCCGCCGTGGTCATGACCCACCGCAGCCGCGGGTTCGCAGAGACCGTCCGAGCCAGTGCGTCGGGGTCGACGTCGGGGATGCCGAAGAGCACGTCGGCGGAGTCGACGAGGGCCTCGAACGCGCGCTGCTGCTCCGGCGTGCGGGTGAAGTCAGGGGCGCCCGACCAGTCGGCCGGACCGCGCATGGGAGGCACCAGTGCCGCGTCGTGGATGACCTCGAGCCGCGGCTCGAGCTCCTCGATGAGCCCGCACAGCTCCTCCGCCAACGGCACCGCGACGACGGCGCGGACCTTCTTCTCGGACTCCGTCACGACCGACTCCCTCCAGCTCCCGTGCTCCCTTCAGCGTAGAGGTCCGGAGCCCCCGGGCCGCCCGACGTCGCGGACGATGACGGTGATGCGTCATCGGGTGCGCCTCGATCCGGCGCACAGCGATACGCTGAAGACAACCCTTCTTCACGATCGAGGAGCCTTCCGTGCCCGAAGCATCAGCGAACATCGGAGTCGTCGGACTCGCCGTCATGGGGTCGAACCTCGCCCGCAACCTCGCGAGCCGCGAGGGCAACACCGTGGCGATCTTCAACCGCAGCTACGAGAAGACCCAGACCCTCCTCGACGAGCATCCCGAGGCGGGCTTCATCCCCGCGAAGACGTACCAGGAGTTCGCCGACTCGCTGCAGAAGCCGCGCACCGCGATCATCATGGTCAAGGCCGGAGCGCCGACCGACGCCGTGATCGACTCCCTCGTGGAGGTCTTCGAGCCGGGCGACATCATCGTCGACGGCGGCAACGCCTACTTCCCCGACACCATCCGCCGCGAGAAGGCGGTCCGCGAGACCGGCATCAACTTCGTCGGCGCGGGTATCTCCGGCGGCGAGGAGGGCGCCCTCACCGGCCCCTCGATCATGCCGGGCGGCTCGGACGAGTCCTGGATCACGCTCGGGCCGATCCTGAAGTCCATCGCCGCAGTCGCCGAAGGCGAGCCCTGCGTGACGCACGTCGGCCACGACGGCGCCGGCCACTTCGTCAAGATGGTGCACAACGGCATCGAGTACGCGGACATGCAGCTCATCGCCGAGGCCTACGACCTCATCCGTCGCGGCACCGGCAAGACCCCCGCAGAGATCGCCGAGATCTTCGCCGAGTGGAACCGCGGAGAGCTGGAGTCGTACCTCATCGAGATCACGGCCGAGGTGCTGCGCCAGGTCGACGCGGCGACCGGTAAGCCGCTGGTCGACGTCATCCTGGACCAGGCCGGCGCGAAGGGCACCGGCGCCTGGACGGTGCAGACCGCGCTCTCGCTCGGCGTCCCGGTCTCGGGCATCGCCGAGGCGACGTTCGCCCGGTCCCTCTCCTCCCACCCCGAGCAGCGCGCGGTCGCCGCGGCGCTTCCCGGTCCGGACGAGGAGTTCACGGTCCCGGCCGACGAGGTCGACGCCTTCGTCGAGGACGTCCGCCTGGCGCTCTATGCCTCCAAGATCGTCGCGTACTCGCAGGGCTTCGACGAGATCCGTGCCGGCGCCGCCGAGTACGGCTGGAACATCGACCTCGGTGCGATCTCCAAGATCTGGCGCGGCGGCTGCATCATCCGTGCGCAGTTCCTGAACCGGATCGCGGACGCCTATGCCGAGACCCCCGACCTGCCGGTGCTGATGACGGCTCCGTACTTCGCCGAGGCGCTCACCCGCGGCCAGGCGGCATGGCGCCGCGTGGTGGTCACGGCGGCGCAGTCCGGCATCCCCGCGCCCGCGTTCTCCTCGTCGCTGTCGTACTACGACGGCATCCGCGCCGACCGCCTCCCGGCTGCTCTCGTGCAGGGTCAGCGCGACTTCTTCGGTGCGCACACCTACAAGCGCATCGACAAGGAGGGCACCTTCCACACGCTGTGGTCGGGCGACCGCTCCGAGATCGAGGCCGAAGACACGCACTGACCTCGGGTCTACGAAGGGCCGGGCACCGCAGGGTGCCCGGCCCTTCGTGCGTCAGACGAGGATGTTGTGGTTGCGGCGGAACACGTTCTGCGGGTCCCACTGCGCCTTCACCGCCCGCAGACGCTCGTAGGCGTCGCCGTCGTACATCCCGGACACCGCGTCCGGGCGCTCGCGGTCGACGAAGTTGCTGTACTCGGCGAGGCGGCCCCCGACGATCCGCTGCGCGTCGGCGGCGGCCTTCTCGCGCCCCTGCTCGTCGAGCAGCCCGGGGACGTCGAAGGCACCGGCCATGACGAACCAGCTCGCGGTGCGCGCCGGGAAGGCCGTCTCCTCCTGCGGCACGTCGCCGAACGCCCCGCCGAGGGACCGGAGGAAGACGACCGAGGCGGGGTACTCCCGTCGATAGGCCACCAGCCGATCGATCGTCTCGTCGTCGAGGTCGGCGACGAGACCGTTCCCGCCGAGGAACCCGGGAGGGGCGGGAGCCTCGCCGCCCTCGGGCTGCGGCATCTCCATCAGGATGTCCCGGTAGGCGGGTTCGGTGATCTCCGTCGTGACACCGTCGAGCGCGGTGATCGGCGCGAGTTCCACGCGCAGCGCTTCCGGGTCGGGCCCCGCCCATACGGCGGTCAGCCGGGCACCGGCCGGCGCACTCGGGTCCATGGGCGGCACGTCCATGTACGTGACGGTGAGCTCGCGCGGGGCATCGCGGAGGAGTTCGCGCGCGGCCCGGAGCACGGCGGTCGCGTCGCCGTCGACGACGGACTCGGCCAGCGCGATCCCCGGCAGGCGATGCGCTTCGAAGTCGAAACGGGTGACGATGCCGAAGTTGCCGCCACCGCCGCGCAGCGCCCAGAACAGGTCGGGATGCTGCGTGGCCGAGACCTCCACCACGTCTCCGCTCGCGGTGACGACCTGGGCGCCGACGAGCTGATCGACGGCGAGGCCCCAGGCGCGCACCATCCAGCCGATGCCGCCGCCGAGCGTGAGGCCGCCGACACCGACGCTGGCCGTGTCGCCGGAGCTCAGGGCGAGGCCGTGGCCGGCGAGGGCTGCCGCGACATCGCCCCAGACCGCACCGCCACCGATGCGCACGGCGGTGCCGTCAACCTCGATCGAGGAGAGCTCCCCGAGTTCGAGCCGCAGACCGGGAGCGGAGGCGTGGGACCAGGGCCCGTGTCCGCCGGAGACGACGGTCAGGGGGACAGCCTCCTGCGCGGCGGCGCGGACGAGCGCGGCGACCTCGGAGACGGTGGAGGGACGGTGGACGGTGGGCTGTGCGGATTCGACGTGGTCGACCATGAGCACACGGTAGACCCGGGGTCGGACATCGCGGAAGAGGGGCGGCCCACCGTCCGCCCCTCCCTTGCGCCGCCCGCTATCGGGTGATGTCCCTCACCGTCCCCTGCGTCAGACGCAGCCGTTTCGTCGCCCGCCGCGCCACCGCGGAGTCGTGCGTGACGACGACCATCGTGATGCCCTCCGCGCAGAGGCGTTCCAGCAGGTCGAGGATCTCGTCGCGCATCCTCTCGTCGAGGTTGCCCGTCGGCTCGTCCGCGAGCAGCACCCGGGGGCGTTTGACGATCGCCCGCGCGATCGCGACACGCTGCTGCTGCCCGCCGGACAGCTCCGCCGGACGATGGTCTCCGCGGTCCGCCAGGCCGACGTGCGCGAGAGCGGCGGCGACCCGGGTGCGTCGTTCCGCCGGGTCGATACCGAGCGGCTCCAGGGCCATGTCGACGTTCTCCGCCGCCGTCAGCGTGGGGATCAGGTTGAACCCCTGGAAGACGAATCCGATCTCCTGCGCGCGGATCCGTCCCAGCTCCGACGGCGAGGCCGACGACAGTTCACGGCCGTCCAGCTGCAGCGTCCCGGAGGTCGGTGTGTCGAGCGCCCCCAGCAGCTGCAGCAGCGTTGACTTGCCCCCTCCGGTCGGTCCCTGGATCGTGACGAAGGCGCCGGGCATGATCTCCAGGTCGACGCCGGTGAGTGCCGTCACCGTCCGTCCCCTCCGCGTATAGGTGCGGGTGACGCCCGTCGCCCGGTACAGCGGGGTCGCCGCCGACGGGGCCGGAACGCGGGCCTCGGAATCCGTCATCGTGGTCATCTCGGTCTCCTTCTCTCCTGTGTGGTTCGCGACGCCGCTCATGCGACGGACCGCAGGGCCTCTGCCGGGCTCAGTCGCGCGGCCCGCCAGCCTCCGAAGGCGCCGGCGACGAGCCCGCCCAGCACCGCGAGGCCCACGGCGGCGACGAGCACCCAGGGGGTCAGCGGTGCCTGCAGCACGATGTCGGTGGCGGTCTCCGCGCCCGGGGCCATGCCGCCGGGGCCACCGAAGCCGCCTCCTCCCTCCGGGCCTCCGCCGACGGCCGCGGAGCCGGCGGCTACGCTCGGCTGCGCGACGGTGATGATCAGGATCCCGGCGAGGCCGAGCACGAGACCTGCTGCTCCTCCGAGGAGGCCCTGCACCATCGACTCCCCGGCGACCTGGCGCACGACGCGGCCGTTCGACCACCCCATCGCCTTCAGGGTGCCGAACTCGCGGGTGCGGCGGCCGACGCCGGAGAGGGTGAGGAGCACCGAGAGCAGCACGGCGACGGCGAGGACGATGATCGACAGCCAGGTGCCGAGGTTCGTGACGAGCGCCGTCGCGTTCGAGAGCGAGCCGGACACGGTCGCGGCGAGCTCGGACTGCGAGGAGACGGTGGCGTCGGGAAGCTCCTCCGCCAGGGCCGTCTGCACCTCGTCGAGGGACGCCGCCGAATCCGCCTGCACGTACACCGTGGAGATCACGTCCTCCACCCCGGCCAGCTCCTGCGCGGTGTCGAGCGGGAGGTAGACGTCCGCCGCGGTGTCTGCGGCATCCGACGCCGACGTGAGGAGGCCGACGACCTCGACGTCGGAGCCCGCGACGTCCAGGGTGTCGCCGACGGCGATGTCCTCGCTCGCGGCGTAGGTGCTGTCCACCAGCGCGACGAGCGCTCCGCTGTCATCGGCGTCCAGCCCACGCCCCTCGCCGATCTCGGCGGAGGCCAGCGGGCCGACCTCCGACGCGGACGGGTCGATGCCGAGGACGGTGAACGAGTCGATGCCGAAAGCACCGCCTCCACCCCCGCCGCCACCCTGCGGAGGAGCCTGGCCCTCCGCACCGTCCTGCCCGCCGAAGCCGCCGCTCGGCAGCTCACCGGAGAAGGTCGAGTTCGTCAGGCTCAGCGCACCGGTCGCGGCGGCGACGCCGTCGGTACCGGCCACCGTGTCCAGCACCGAGGCCTCGAGCGTCGTCCGGCCGAAGTCCGTGCGCAGGGTCGACTGCTCCAGGGTCGTGGTCTCGCCGTCGCTCTCCCCCGCGTCCTCGTCGAACTCGAACCGCGGTCCCGTCCCGTCGCTCGGTTCCGCGACGGCGCCGGTGACGGTGAGATCCGTCCCTACTCCGTAGACCGCTGCCAGCGACTGGGTCTGGGCGTCGCGCACACCGGTCGTCAGGGCGTTCACCACGATCACCAGTCCGATCGCGATCGCGAGCCCGATGGCCACGATCGCCGTCTGCTTCTTGCGGCCCGCGAGTTCGCGCCGCAGATATCGTCCGTACATGTCTCTCCTCCCGCCGCGACGATCGCGGCGCGGAACCGACGCTAGGGACGACCGTTGTGCGGATCCGAGGGACGGATGATGAGGGTTCTATGAGGCGGACATCTCCCAGAGAACCCATAGCCCGTTCCATAGAAATCACATAGGAAGTTCCGCAGAATAGAGGCATGACCAGCGACCTGCCCGAACTGCGCCGCCCCGACGGCTCCCCTCTGCGCATCCTCGCCGTGGACGACGAGCAGATGCTCACCGATCTGCTCGCCATGGCCCTGCGCATGGAGGGCTGGGAGGTGCGCACCGCGTCCTCCGGGCTCGAGGCGCTCCAGGTCGCGAAGGAGTTCGAGCCGGACGCCCTCGTGCTCGACATCATGATGCCCGACCTCGACGGGATGGCCGTGCTCAAGCGGCTCCGCGAAGCGGGCAACCTTGTCCCCGTCCTCTTCCTGACGGCGAAGGACGCCGTGGGCGACCGCGTCGCCGGGCTCACCGCCGGGGGCGACGACTATGTGACCAAACCGTTCAGCCTGGAGGAGGTGATCGCCCGCCTCCGCGCGATCATCCGGCGCACCGGACACGCCAGCGCCGACGACGGGCAGTCGATCCTCCGGGTCGCCGATCTCACGCTCAACGAGGACAGCCACGAGGTCGTCCGGGACGGCGTGGAGATCGAGCTGACCGCGACCGAGTTCGAGCTGCTGCGGTACCTCATGCGCAACGAGCGCCGGGTGCTGTCCAAGGCGCAGATCCTGGACCGCGTCTGGAGCTACGACTTCGGCGGCAAGTCCTCGGTCGTGGAGCTCTACATCTCCTACCTCCGGAAGAAGATCGACGCCGGCCGCACGCCCCTCCTGCACACCGTGCGCGGCGTCGGCTACATGATCAAGGCCCCGCAGTGAGCGGAGCGACGGTGACGCGACGGCCCATGAGCCTGCAGACGCGGCTGATGACCGCGGTGATCGGGTTCGTGTCGCTGATCCTCGTCATCGTCGCCGTCATCACCAGCGCCACCCTCGGCAGCACGCTGGAGGACCAGCTCGACAACAAGGTGAAGAGCTACGCCGCGACGATCAGGGATCGGATCGTGGAGGGGATCGCGCCGTCCGAGGCCACTGTCGACAACATCCTGTATCGCCTGGACCCCATGCCCGGGCTGCTGCTGTCGCTCGGCAGCCCCATCGCGGGACCGAGCGGCGTCGCCTTCGAGGACAGCCGCGGGGCGCTGAACAGCGCGCCGCAGCCGCTCACCCCCGATCAGCTGCAGCAGCTCTACGGCACGGTCGCGCTCGGCACCCCTGCCACGGTCTCCTTCGACAGCCTCGGCTCGTATCGGGTCGTCGCGACCACCGCGAGCAACGGCGTCGTCGTCGTCACGGGCCTCCCCCGCGACGACGTCCAGAATCAGCTCACGCAGCTCCTCACCGTGATCCTGCTCGCCACGGCGGGCGGCCTGATCCTCCTCGCCCTCACCACGGCGGTCACGATCCGCGTGGGGCTGCGGCCGCTGCGCGCGGTCGCGGCGACCGCGACGAGGGTCGCCAATCAGCAGCTCGACCGTGGCGAGGTCAGCATCACCGAGCGCGTGCCGGCGAGCGAGGCCGATCCGCGGACGGAGACCGGGCTCGTCGGCGCCGCGCTCAACAAGCTGCTCGACCACGTGGACACGTCCCTCTCGGCGCGGCAGAAGAACGAGGAGCAGATGCGCCGGTTCGTCGCCGACGCGAGCCACGAGCTGCGTACGCCTCTGGCCTCGATCCGCGGCTACTCGGAGCTCTCGCTGCGGGCACTGCGTCAGGCACCGGAGGCGACGAAGGAAGACGCGGTCATCGAGGGCACGACCTCCTCCTTGGAGCGCATCCAGGCGCAGTCGCTGCGGATGACGCGACTCGTGGAGGACCTCCTGCTCCTCGCCCGCCTCGACGAGGGACGCGAACTCGTGTACGGCACGGTCGACCTCACCCAGCTCGCCCTCGAAGGCCTCTCGGATGCGCGGCCGACGGCGGCCGACCACCACTGGAACATCGAGGTGCCGGACGAGCCGGTGACCGTCGTCGGTGATGCAGGGCGCCTGCATCAGGTCGTCGCGAACCTGCTCGCCAACGCCCGGACGCACACCCCCGCGGGGACCACGGTGACGTTGAGCGTGGCTCGGGAGGGCGACGAGGCCGTGCTGCGCGTGCACGACGACGGCCCGGGGATCGATCCCGCCCTCCGCGACGAGCTCTTCGCCCGGTTCGCCCGCGGGGACAGCTCCCGCGCCCGGCAGACCGGCGGCACCGGGCTCGGTCTCGCGATCGTGAAGGCCATCGTGGAGGGTCATCACGGCCGGATCTCGGTCGAGAGCGAGCCCGGGGACACGACCTTCACGGTCCGTATCCCGATGACTCCCCCCGGCGAGACCCCGCCCGACTGACCCGGGTCATCGTCCGGGCTGTCGCGCACACCTGCACGACCGGAGCCCGCCCGCACGACCGATCCGTCCGTCCCGTCGTGCACCCGTGGTCAGGTCCTGCGGGCGTCCCCCGGCCGGTGTCCGAGGTCGAGCCGAGCCCGTGCTCACCCGCACGACCCTGTCCCGTCCGCTCGACCGATCCGCCCATCCCGGTTCTGTCGTGGCCGGGCCGCCTGCACGATCCGGGGGCGGGATGCACGACGAGACCGGGGATTCCGTCGTGCGGGTGTCGCGGGGTCGTGCAGGCGTCGCAAATCCCCGGCAAAAGGGAAGGGAAGACGATCCGGGTCAGTAGCCGGCGAAGGCGTCCGTGGTGAGGGAACGGGCCTTCTGCAGCGCCGGCGCGAGGTCGGCGATGAGTCGCGGCGGGCCGGAGATGAACGCGTGCCGCGCCGAGAGGTCGTCCACCGCGCTCTCCAGGGTCTCCGCGTCCAGGCGTGCCCCCTGCCCCCACGTCCAGTGCGGAGGAAGGTCGGCCGGCTCGTCGCGGGTGAACACGACCGTGCGCACACCCGTCGCGGCCAGCTCGTCCCGGAAGGCGAGCTCCTCCGCCGAGGACGCCACATAGACGAGAACGATGTCACGCCGCTGCCCCGTCGCCTGGAGCTGCCGAAGCTGCGAGACGAACGGTGTCACACCGATGCCGGCCGCCACCATGAGTACCGGTTGCTCGCCACGCGGCAGGATGAAATCGCCCCAGGTGCCCGTCACCGCGAAGGTCGCGCCGGGCGCGGCCGCCGCGAGAGCGCGCTTGTAGCTCGACGGATGCTGCTGGTCGCCGTTCTTGTAGGCGATGCGGAGTGTCGGGAGGTCGGCGGGGGCGGACACGATGCTGAACTCGCGGCGCGTCCCCCGCGCGTCAGGGCGCCGATGCGGGACATCGAGCTCGAGGTACTGCCCGGGAAGGAACCGCACGCGGCCCTTCGCCCGGAACGTGAGCTCCTGGGCGGTGGGCGTCACGAGGGCGCGGCGCTCGAGGACGAGGCGCACGGACCCCCGGAGCGCGAACGCGAAGGCCACGAGGTTGCCGATGAGCAGGGCACGCTCCTGCCCAAGCGTGAAGAGGCCCGCCACCGAGATCGGCCACCCCGCGAGGAGCCCGACCACGACGGCGACGACGAGCTGCTGACGACGCCGCGGTGGCAGCGTCAACGGCTCCGACAGCATGAACGCTCCGAGGAAGAGGAACGGCGACTGGAGCACCGCGAACGACAGTGCCGTCGTGAGATCGAAGGAGACGTCGAACTGCCCGGCCTGCATCGCCTGCCGCACGATCGAGGTGGCCACGGCGACGACGAGGAACAGGAGGACGACGCCGACCTTCTCCGTGCGCCACAGCACGGCCAGCCCGAGGAGGACGACAGGGATCACGAGAACCGGTGTGCCGACCCACCACGACGACGAGGTGCCGAGCCAGCTGAACGCGCCGAACGCTCCCAGGATCGACACCACCGCGGCGCCGAACGCGGCCGGATTGAAGATGTGCCGTCCCCGCCAGGCGATGAGGTACTTGGACGCGCTCGCCACCGCGCCGGCGATCGCGAGGCCGAGCAGGGCCGAGGGCTCGATGCCAGGACGCAGTACGAACAGGAGGATGAGGGCGGTGACGAGGGACGACTCGACGCGCCACGGAAGGCGAAGCAGGCGCTGGGCGATCGCGTCCACGGCGGAGATCGCAACCGCCAGCACCGCGAAGGACGCCAGCAGCTCGACCGGGGTCGGGGAGACGATCACACCGAACAGGGAGAGCACGAGGGCGACGAGCGCGAGTGCCGTCAGCGTGAACAGCACGAGGCGGTACATCGACAGCGCGCCGAGGACGGCGAGGACGCGCTGGCGGGCGGCGGCGAAGGCAGTGGTCATGGTGTCCTGTCTCCCACGGTTCCGGCGGCTCGCGCAGGAGCTGCGGTGAAGAGCTCGGCCTGGCAGCCCGGCGAGCGCTGCACACGGCCGTCGGTGGTCATGCGCACCCATTCGACGCCCCAGCGGGTGGCCAGCTCCGGGCCGCCGTCGAAGAACAGCGCGGTGGCCACGGCATCTGCCCTCATCGCCTCCGGGGCCAGTGCCCACGTCGCCGCCCAGGTGCGGACGGGCTGTCCTGTCCGCGCATCGAGCACGTGGTGGAGGCCCTCGCCCCAGGCCCTTCGGTTGACGGCCGATGCGCACAACGCTCCGTCAGCGACCTCGACGACGCCGATCGCCTTCCGCGCATCGAACGGGTGCTCGAGCGCGATGCGCACGCCGGCACCCCGCACGCGGATGTCCCCACCGGCATCCACGACAACATCACCGGGGATGTCGGCCAGCACCGCCATCACGCGGTCGACGAGACGTCCCTTGCCGAGGGCGCCCACGTCGAGGAGGGCAGGCTCGTGCGCCTCGACCGTGTCCGCCGACCAGGTCAGCAGGGATGTCCAGGAGGCGGGAGCGGGGCGGGGCTCCCCGGCCCGCAGCGAGTACGCGGCGTCATAGCCCAGGGCCTCCAGGCTGTCGGCGACCAGGGGGTTCACGGCACCGGCCGTGGCGGCATCGAGATCGCGATAGGCGTCGAGCATCGGCCCCGCGTCCGGCGAGGACAGCGAGCCGCCCGACCGTCCGAGCCGGGCCACATCGGAGTCGTCGCGGAACCGGGACCAGGCGCGATCGAACCGCTCGATCTCCACTGTCACGGCCGCGCGGACGTCATCCGTGAGCGGGGCGCCGGTCTCGATCTCCCACACGGTGCCGATCGCCTCGAATCGCCACTCCCCCATGAGGACGCCTCGCGCCTAGGCGGCGGCCTGCTCCTTGATGGAGGCCACGGCGTCGTTGAAGCCGCCGCTCGTGAGCGACGACCCGGCGACGCGGCTGACGTTCAGCTCGTCGATCGGCTTCCCCACGACCTCGTCGGCGATCCCGTCGATGAACTCGCCCTGGTACCGCTCGGTCTCCGGAGCCTTCGGGTCGCCCGTCACCTCGACCTCCGTCACGACGCCGTCGGCGAGGGTGAGCGAGACGGTGATCTCCTCCACCGTCTCCGGGGTCTGGTACGAGCCGTCGGCCGTGTACGTGCCGTCGGTGTAGGTGCCGGAGGCGTCGCCGCCGCTCGACGAGGACGAGGAGCTCGACCCCGCGGTCTCGTCGGTGCCGTTCGAGGTGTCTGCGGCGTCGCCGGTCGACGAGCATCCGGCGAGGACGAACAGCCCTGCGACCCCGAGGAGGGCAGTGCCGGTGCGGACAGAGGTGGGAACGGTCGTGCGGATCATGGGGTCCTCCGTGGTCGGCGTCGGTCGACTCTTCCGTCGATGACTCGACCGTAAGCAGCCCGGCTATGCACGGGCTGTGCCGTCCCGATGCGTTACGCGTCCCCGCCGAACATGCTTGTGACGGAGCCGTCCTCGAAGACCTCGTGGATCGCGCGGGCCAGCAGCGGCGCGATCGGCAGCACGGTCAGCGTCTCCCAGCGGCGCGATTCCGAGAGCGGGATGGTGTCCGTGACGACGACCTCGTCGATGGCCGCGTCCTGCAGCCGCTCGGACGCCGGGTCGCTGAAGATCGCGTGGGTCGCGGCGACGATCACGCGGTGCGCGCCGTTCGCCTTGAGCGCCTGCGCCGCCTTGACGATCGTGCCGCCGGTGTCGATCATGTCGTCGACGAGGAGGCAGGTGCGCCCCTCGACGGTGCCGACGATCTCGTGCACCGAGACCTGGTTGGCGACCTTCGGGTCGCGGCGCTTGTGGATGATCGCGAGCGGCGCCCCGAGGCTGTCCGACCAGGTGTCGGCCACACGGACGCGTCCCATGTCCGGGGACACGACCGTGAGGATCTCGCGGTCCTCCGGGGTGAGTGTGCGCTCGAAGTGGTCCAGGAGCACCGGCTTGGCGAAGAGGTGGTCGACGGGGCCGTCGAAGAAGCCCTGGATCTGGGCGGCGTGCAGGTCGACGCTCATGACGCGGTCGGCGCCGGCCGTCTTGAGCAGATCGGCGACGAGGCGGGCGCTGATGGGCTCGCGGCCGCGGCCCTTCTTGTCCTGACGCGAATACGGATAGTAGGGGGCGACGACGGTGATCCGCTTGGCCGAGGCGCGCTTGGCGGCGTCGATCATGATGAGCGTCTCCATGAGCCACTCGTTGACCGGCTCGCCGAACGTCTGCACGAGGAAGAGGTCGCAGCCGCGGATCGAGACCTCGAAGCGGGCGTAGATCTCGCCGGAGGCGAAGGTGCGGTGCTCGACCGGAGCGATCTCGGTGCCGAGCGAGGCGGCGACGGCCGCGGTCAGCTCGGGATGCGATCGACCACCCGCGATGACCAGACGCTTCTTCGTCTTGGCGACGAGGCCGGGGGCCACGCCGTTGTCGCGATCCAGGTCGACCGTCTTCTTCTTCCGGGCCATGCTCCGCCTATTCCGCCGAATTCTCCCGGGCCGCGGCATCCGCCGCGCCCGTCCCTGCTCTGTTCTTCTCGACCCACCCCTCGATGTTGCGCTGGGGGGCCACGCTCATGGCCAGAGCACCGGCCGGGACGTCCTTGCGGACGACGGCGCCGGCGCCGGTCTTCGCACCAGGACCAAGCCTAACGGGCGCGACCAGCACCGTGTGCGAGCCCGTGTGCACCTCGTCGCCGATCTCCGTGCGGTGCTTGTTGACGTCGTCGTAGTTGGCGGTGATGGTGCTCGCCCCGAGGTTCACCCCGCGGCCGATGGTCGCATCACCGACGTACGACAGGTGCGGGACCTTGCTGCCCTCGCCGATCTCGGCGTTCTTCGTCTCGACGTAGGCGCCGATCTTGCCCTTCGGGCCGAGCACGGTACCGGCGCGGAGGTACGAGAACGGGCCGACGGTCGCCTCGGCACCGATCACGGCCAGGGTCGCGTCGGTGCGGCGGACGACCGCGTCCTCCCCCACCTCGCAGTCGACGAGCGTGGTGTCCGGGCCGATCGTCGCTCCCGCGGCGATCGTCGTCGCGCGCAGGATCTGCGTGTTCGGGAGCACGGTGACGTCCGGGGCGAGCGTGGCGTCGTCGTCGATCCAGGTCGTGGCCGGGTCGACGATCGTGACGCCCTCGAGCTGCCAGCGGCGCACGATGCGGGCGTTCAGGCGCCGACCGACCTCGGCGAGCTGGGCGCGGTCGTTGACCCCGAACGTGACCTCGACGTCCGAGACGATCGAGGCGGCGACCCGGTCGCCGTCCCGGCGCACGAGGCCGGGCACATCCGTGAGGTACATCTCGCCCTGCGCGTTGTCGACACCGAGCCGGGGCAGGTAGCTGCGCAGCGTGGCGGCACGGAAGACGTACATTCCTGCGTTGATCTCGCTGACGGCGGCCTCCTCCTCCGTCGCGTCCTTCTGCTCGACGATGCGGTCGACCGTGCCGTCGGCGTCGCGGATGACCCGCCCGTAGCCGGTGGGGTCATCGACGAGGGCGGTCATGAGGGTCGCGGGCGCTCCGGAGGCGCGGTGCTCGTCGAGGAACGTCGACAGCGTCTCGGCATCGGCCAGCGGGCAGTCGCCGGAGAGCACGAGCACGTCGCCGTCGAAGTCGGCGGGAAGGGCATCCACCGCCACCTGGACCGCGCGCCCCGTGCCGGGAACCTCGTCCTGATCGACGAAGACCGCATCCGGGTAGTCCTCATGCAGCGCGGAGACGACCTGATCGCGCTCGTGCCGCACGACCACCTCGATGTGCGCCGGGTGCAGGCGGGTCGCGGTCGTCAGCACGTGTCCGACGAGCGGACGCCCGCCGATCCGGTGCAGCACCTTCGGCAGGCGCGACTTCATGCGCGTGCCTTGGCCTGCGGCGAGGACGACGACGGCGAGGTTGTTCTCAGTCATGCTCCGCCGCCAGGACTCGAACCTAGACCTCACAGCTCCAAAGGCTGTCGTGCTGCCATTACACCACGGCGGACCGCGGCACCCCCGGGGCACCGCCCGATAAGTCTGCCACGTCCCGGTGTCCGTTCCTGTGTGTGCGACCCGCGTCGCACCGGCCCGTCATCCGCCCGAAACACCGCTCTGCGATGCTGGGGCGATGACCATCGTGATCGAGCGCGTCACCGTCGCCACCCCCGAGATCGCGGCCTTCATCGCCGCTCACCATGCGGAGATGGACGGCACCGCTCCGCCGGAGAGCCAGCATGCACTCCCGCTCGACCGGCTCCTCACTCCGCGCGTCCGGTTTTTCACGGGGATCGTCGACGGACGGATCGCCGCGACCGGTGCGCTGGCCGTGGTGGCCGACGGACACGAGGAGCTGAAGTCGATGCGCACCGACCCGGCGTTCCGCGGGCGCGGGTTCGGGCGCACGATGCTCGGCCACCTCCTCGACGACGCGGCCGCGCGAGGCATCGGTCGCCTCTCGCTGGAGACCGGCAAGGACCCCTTCTTCGCTCCCGCCCTAGCCATGTATACCGCCGCCGGGTTTCGGGAGGGCGCGCCGTTCGGCTCGTACCTGCCCGATCCGCACAGCGCGTTCCTCACGATGCTGCTCCCCGCGTCATCCGCGGCCTCGACGTCGCCGCACGCGATAATGAACGGATGAGCGAGGCGGATGAGGTCGATCGGATCGTCGGTGCGTGGAACACGCAGCGACCCGACCTCGACTTCTCCCCGCTCGAGGTGCTGTCCCGCATGGATCGCCTCTCGCGGCACCTCGACCGTGCACGCCGCGAGGTGTTCCGTCGGAGCGACCTCGAGCCGTGGGAGTGGGATGTGCTGTCGGCGCTGCGCCGGGCGGGTTCGCCGTTCCAGCTCTCGCCCAAGCAGCTGCTGCAGCAGACCCTCGTGTCGAGCGGAACCATGACCAACCGCATCGACCGCCTCGTCGGCCGCCGCTTCGTGCGCCGCGAGGCCGACCCGGCGGATGGCCGCAGCGTGCTCGTGACCCTGACTGACGACGGCCGGGTCCGCGTGGACGCCGCGATCACCCGGCTCGTGGACGCCGAAGCCGACCTGCTGCGCGCCCTCTCCCGCGCCGACCGTGACCGGCTGGCCGCCCTGCTGCGGAAACTGAGCCTCAGCTTCGACACCTGACCCGATCCTGGAGTGGTTCGGTTCGGCCTGTTCCGTCCGTTCCGTCCGATCCGTCCGGTCTGTTCGCCTGCACGATCCGTGCACGGCTGCCCGGGAGAAGGGGTCACCTGGTCGTGCATCCGGACCCGGGTCGTGCAGGCGTCGCAGGACCGATCCGACACGGGTCGTGCATCCGGACCCGGATCGTGCAGACGTCGCAGGACACGACCCGGCACGGATCGTGCGACCGGGTAGGTCAGGGGCCGAGGAGGAGGCGCCGGTTCTTGGCCGGGACGGTGTCCGGGAGCGTGGCGACGACCTCGGCGATCGACACTGCCTTCAGCGAAGCCCGCCACGCCTCGTGGGCACGGCGCATGACGACGGCGAGTCCGCACGGCGCGGTGCAGTCCTCCGGGCGGGCGGCGCCCCTCCCCTGCTGACGGAGTTCGCGGCAGATGTAGGGGTCGGCGGCGCCGTCCACCGCGGAGACGAGATCGAGGATGCTGATGCTCTCGGGCTCCCTGGCCAGACGGAAACCACCGCGGGGTCCCGTGCTGCCTGTGAGGATTCCGGCGCGGACGAGCTTGGCGAGCTGCTTCGACAGATACGGCCCCGGCACACCGAAGTGCTCGGCGAGCTGCGCACCGGACACCGTCGACCCCGCGGGGAGCTGGGCGATCACCGCGACGGTGTGCAGCACCCACTCGGAGGTCTCGGGGAGTTTCACTTGCCCATCGTATCGGGACCGCCCTATTGTGGACACACGATATCCATGATTGAAGGAGCGGGCATGCGCATCGCGGTCGCAGGAGGAACGGGACGGATCGGGCGGCTGGTCGTCGAGGAGGCCCGGCGTCGGAGGCACGATCCGCTGTCGCTCAGCCGCAGCGAGGGCGTCGATCTGACCACGGGCGAAGGCCTCGCCGCTTTGCTACGCGGGGTGGATGCGGTCGTCGATGCGACGAATCCCCCGGTATCCGACGTCGCCGAGGCCGAGCGGGTGTTCACCACGCTCAGCCGCACGCTGCTCACCGCCGAGGGCGAGGCGGGGGTCGGCCACCACGTGGCCCTCTCGATCGCGGCGCTCGATCGGGTGCGCGGCAATCCGCATTACGCGGGTAAGCGCGCCCAGGAGCGTGAGGTCACGCGCGGCGCGGTGCCTTTCACCATCGTGCGGGCGACGCAGTTCCACGACTTCCCCGCGATGATCGCCGAGTGGAGCATCGAGGACGGTGAAGGCATCGTGCCCCCTCTGCTGCTGCAGCCCATCGCGCCCGCAGACGTGGCCGTCGCGCTCGTGGATGCGGCGGAGTCGCCGGCCCTCGGCGGCTCGTTCGACATCGCCGGACCCCGCACGGAAGACGCCGTCGACATGGCGCGCCGCACCCTCGCCGCGTGGGGGCGTGAGCTTCCGCTGCGCGCCGCGTGGAAGGGTGCCGCGCTCGGCGTCGAGTTCGCGGGTGAGGTGCTGCTTCCCGGTGACGACGCCCGCATGGCGCCGACGACCTTCGACGACTGGCTGTCCACCGAAACCCGCTGACACCCCGACCGGTTCCGGGGCCTCCCGTCCGGTCCCCTCGCTCCGGATGCGCGACCAGGGTCCGCTCGTGGGACGAAAACCCCGGAACGGTCGTGCAGGCGCAACCGGATCGTGCAACCGAGGCGGGATGAGTGGCGGCCGCAGCCCACGGACTCTGCCCGGCCGGTCGCCTAGGCTGGGAGCACCCGGTCGCGGCCCCGCGACCCCTGCTCCGAAGGCCGAGACATGGGCATGCCCTCCCCGCTTCCCGTGCGCGACGGGGTCGGCGCGACCCGGCTGCACGTGCCGATGACGGGTGCATGGCCCACCGTCGCCGCCTACATGGTCGAGCGGTTCTTCCACCTGGATCCGGAGCGGCTGCTCGTGCGCTTCGACCGCGGGGAGATCGTCGCGCGCGACGGCCGGCCGCTCTCCCGGGACACGCCTCTCGGCGCCGAGGAGTTCGTCTGGTACTACCGGGAGCCTCCGGCCGAGAAGGAGATCCCGTTCGCCGAGGAGATCCTGCACCAGGACGAGCACCTGGTGGTGGTGGACAAGCCGCACTTCCTCCCCACCACGCCGGGCGGCAAGTACCTGCAGAACTCCGCCCTCGTCCGGCTGCGCAACCGTCTCGGCAACCCGGATCTCACGCCCATCCACCGCCTCGACCGGGCCACGGCGGGCCTGCTGATGTTCTCCGCCCGCCCTGCCACCCGCGGCGCCTACCAACTGCTCTTCGAGGACCGCCGCGTGGAGAAGGTCTACGAGGCCGTCTCCGCGCGCCCGGCGGACTGGGATCCGTCGCGGTTCCCGCTCGTCTACCGCAACCGCATCGAGAAGCTCCGCGGTCAGGTGTGCGTGCAGGTGGATGAGGACGGCGAGCCGAACTCCGAGACGCTCATCGAGGTCATCGCCACCGACGACCGCGTCGTGCACACGCTTCTCCGTCCGCACAGCGGGAAGATGCACCAGCTCCGCGTGCACCTCGCCGCGCTCGGCCTCGGCATCCTCCACGACGGCTTCTACCCCGTGCTGCAGCCGGAGCGTCCGGACGACTTCACCCGCCCGCTCCAGCTCCTCGCACGCGAGCTCCGGTTCACCGATCCGCTGAGCGGGCAGGAGCGCACGTTCACCACGCGCCGGAGCCTGCAGGAGGCCCCGGCACGCTGATCGAGCTCAGCGGCGCATGACCTTCCGCGCGAGCCGGGTGCCGAGAAGCTGCACGAGGTGCACGAACACCACGATGAGGATGATCGCCGCCCACATCACGAGCGGCTCGAACTGCCGGAAGCCGTAGATCTGCGCGAAGGCCCCGAGCCCGCCGCCGCCGATGAGTCCGGCCATCGCGGTCATGTCGATGAGCGCGACGACGATGAAGGTGTAACCGAGGATGAGCGGGCCGAGCGACTCGGGGATCGCGACGGTGAAGAGGATCCGCCACGGCCCGGCCCCCATCGCCCGCGCCGCCTCGATCACGCCCGGCGATACGGAGACGAGATGCTGCTCGACGATACGGCCGATCGCGAACGCCGCCGCGAGACCGATGATGAACGCTCCGGCGGTGGTGCCGATGCCGCTGCCGACGACCAGGCGCGCGAACGGCTGCGCCACCGCCATGAAGATGACGAACGGGATCGGTCGGAAGAAGTTCACCACGAAGTTGATGAGCCCGGAGACGACGCGGTTCGGCATCAGTCCGCCGGGGCGCGTCACGTACAGCAGGACGCCCACGGCAAGGCCGAGGATCCCGCCGAGCACGAGCGCGAACGACGTCATGTACAGGGTCTCGAGTGCGGCCTGCCAGAACTCCGGCCACAGTTCGTTCAGACGATCCATCAGCGACCCTCCTCTCCGGCGATGACGGTGACTTCGACCCGCTCCGCGATACGCGCCAGTGCCGTGTCGATCGCCGCGCGGTCACCCCGGATGGCGAGCGTGAGGTGGCCGAACGCACGACCCCGGATGTCGTTGATCCCGCCGTAGACGAGCTCGAAGTCGAGACCCGCAGAAGCGAGGTCGAGGAACACCTGGGCCTGCGACGAGTCGCCGTCGCGGAACGACAGGGTCACCAGGCGTCCGGTGTGCCGGTCCCGCAGCACCGCGAGTTCCGACGGCGAGGGCACCCCCTTCACCACCGTGCCGACGAACCGCTGGGACGCCGGATTCCGCGGGGCGGAGAAGACATCGAAGACGTCGCCCTGCTCGATGACCCGTCCGTTCTCCATGACGGCGACGCGGGTGGCGATGGTCTGGATCACATCCATCTCGTGGGTGATGACGACGATCGTGACGCCCTGCTCCTCGTTGACGCGCTTGAGCAGGTCGAGGACCTCGTGCGTGGTCTGCGGATCGAGCGCGCTCGTCGCTTCGTCAGCGAGGAGGATGGCGGGCTTGGTGGCGAGCGCGCGGGCGATCCCGACGCGCTGCTTCTGTCCACCGGAGAGCTGCTCGGGGTAGGCCTTCGCCTTGTCGGAGAGCCCCACGAACGACAGCAGCTCGGCGACGCGCGCCTCGATGTCCGGCTTCGACCAGCCGGCGAGCTTGAGCGGATACGCGATGTTGGCCTTGACGCTGCGCGACGAGAACAGGTTGAACTGCTGGAAGATCATCCCGATGCCGCCGCGCACGGCGCGCAGCTCGCTCTCCTTGAGCGCCGTGATGTCGACGCCGTCGACCGTGATGGTGCCGCGGGTGGCCGGCTCGAGCGCGTTGATGAGACGGACGAGCGTCGACTTCCCCGCACCGGAGTATCCGATGATGCCGAAGACGTCGCCCTTGTCGATGGAGAGGGTGACGTCGTCGACGGCGACGATCTCGCGATCGCCCTGGCTGCGGGAGGGGTATGTCTTGGAGACGTTCGTCAGGGTGACGATCGGCATGTGGTGCTCCGGTCTGGTTCTCGGGAAACGGAGAATCGGGCAGCGCACGAAGCGCCACCCGATTCTCCCTCATCGAACAGGGGGCGGATCACACCCCGGCGTCCGGTTACTTCTCTTCGGCGTCCTTCTGAACCTTCTCCAGCGAGGCCACGAGGTCCTCGACCGGAGTACGCAGCGCCACCGCGGTGTCGCCGGAGGACTCGAGCAGCCCCGCCTGCACATCCTCGTTCGTCTGGAAGATCTCCACGAGCTTCTGGTACGTCTCGTTGTCCGCGTCCTCCGCACGCGCGGCGAAGATGTTGACGTACGGGAGGGCGTTCGGGTCCTCCGGGTCGTCCTGCGCGATCGCGTCGTCGAACGTCAGTCCGGCGTCCTCGACGAAGTCGTTGTTGATGATCGCGGCGGCGACATCCGGGAGCGAGGTCGGGATGAGCGCACCCTCGAGGGCCGTCACCTTCACCTTCGACTTGTCCGCGTCGATGTCGGCGAGGTCGGAGTACGGCGTGCCGCCGCTCTTGAGCTCGAGCAGACCCGCCTGCTGCAGGACGTTGAGCGCCCGTGCCTGGTTCGAGGCGTCGTCGGGAACCGCGACCGTGTCGCCCTTCTTGATGTCGTCGACGTCGTCGTACTTCGTCGAGTACAAGCCGAGCGGGTAGATGGCGGTCGAGCCGATGGGCGTGAGGTCGGAGCCCGAGGCGTTGTTGTACTCCGCGAGGTACACGATGTGCTGGAACTGGTTGAGGTCGATCTCCCCCTCGGTCAGCGCCGGGTTCGGCTGCTCGTAGGACCCGAAGTCGACGAGCTCGACCGTGATGCCCTCGTCGGCGGCGGCCTCGACGAAGGGCGCCCACTGCGCGTCGCCCTTCCCGACGACACCGATCTTGACGGTCTCGTTCTCGGAGCCGCCGTCGCCGGAGCCCGCGTCGGACGAGGTGGCGCACCCGGCGAGGGCGACGAACAGCGGGACCACGGCGAGCGCGGCGAGGGCGGAGGTGGTGCGGCGGGACATGATGAGGGGTTCCTTCCTGGCGGGACTCGACTACGTTAGGCAGGAGGCCGCGTTGTCGCGGAATCGGGATGTCACACGGCGTCACAGCCGCGCGGGAGGCGGGTCAGTCGAGCTCTTCGATGCCCTGCAGGCGCACCTGCTCCAGGTCGAGACGGGCGGAGATCCGGCGGACGACCATGTCGTCCACGGTGCCGGCGCCGCGGAGCCCGAGCAGGACCTCGCGCTTGCGGTCGAGCAGCGCGAGCTTGAGCCGGGTGTGCTCCTCGTGCCGCACGAGCGGCGACCGCTGGGCGAGGTCGACGTCGGCGGAGGTCGCGATCATCTGCAGCGTCGTGCCGTCCGTCGCCTCGGGGTCCGGGGCGGTCCCGGCCGACACCGCGACGTCCCCCGCGTCTGCGTCCTCGTCCTCGCGACGGCGCGCCTCTCCCCCGGTGCCGTAGGGATCGGGCTCGCCGAGCATCTCGTCCAGCGCGTCGGCCTCGGCGTCGATGAGCGCCTGCTCGCGCGCGAGTGTTCGGGCGTTCGCGAACTCCAGCGCCTGATACCCCTCGGCGCGCACCCGATCGCGCACCTCCTGGCCGATGCCGTGCTCGGCGGCGAGGTCGTCGAGCGCGGCGAGGGCCGCTCCGGAGATCGCCCGCTCGGCGAGCTCGTACTCCTCGTCCTCGGCATGGTCGACCGGGAATCGCGCCCAGCGCACGAGCGCGGGGAGGAGAGGCGCCTGCACGAGGAGGCTGAGCAGGATCACCCCGGCGGTGACGAAGACGATCTCGTCACGGCCGCCCACGACGCTCCCCTCGGAGACGCCGGTCGGCACCGATAGTGCGATCGCCAGCGACACCGCTCCGCGCATGCCGGCGACCGTGGACACGAGTCGGGCGCGGGAGCGGGCGCCGCGCGGCGGGCGTTCGGCCGGGCGACGCTGGAACAGCACGTTGAGGAGCTGGAACACGTACCGGACGGCGAAGAGCGTCGCCCACACGGCGAGCGTCACGAGCACCAGGCGGCCGATGGCGGCGGCGGAGATCTCGTGCGCGACGAACTGCACCTCGAGGCCGATGAGCACGAACAGCGCCCCGTTCAGGAGGAAGACGCCGAACGGCCAGGCCGCGTCGGCCTGTCGGCGCGAGGCCGCCGTCGTCACGCGCGGCGACACCCAGGCGACGATCAGTCCGGCGACGACCACGGCGAGCACGCCCGACGCGTGGACGAGCTCGGCGATGAGGAACGCGGAGAACGGCACGAGCAGCAGCGTGACGTTGATGACGATGGTGGAGGAGATGCGGCGCAGCAGCAGCGTGGCCAGGGCCGCGACCACGATCCCCGCGGCGATCCCGCCCACATACGACACCAGAACGTCCCAGGTGACCGAGAGCGGCGTCACCTGGCCGCCCAGCGCGAGGGACACCGCGATGGCGTAGAGCACGAGCGCGGTGCCGTCGTTGGTCAGGCTCTCGGCCTTGAGCTTCATGAACATCCGACGCGGCAGCAGCCGACCGAGGGCCGCGACGGCCGTGGCGTCGGGCGGTGCGACCGCAGCACCCAGGATGAGCGCGATCTCCCAGGGCATGCCGAACAGCACCCCGATGCCGGCCACCGCGAACGCGGAGGCGACGACGAGGAGCGTGCTCATCGGCACGATGTAGCGGAAGTCGCGGCGGATCGACCGCAGCGACGTGGTCAGGCTCTCCCAGAACAGCATCACCGGCAGGAACAGCAGCAGCACGGTCTCCGGCGGAAGCTGCACCTCGCGCAGCGGCGGGATGAATCCCAGCGCCAGACCGAGGATGACGAGGACGAGGGGCAGCGCGAGACGCACGCGCGGGGCGATCAGGGTTCCGACGAGGATCGTGAGTCCGAGCAGGACGGTTACTTCGAGGCCTTCCATCGCTACTCCCAACAGTCGTGGGAGAAGGATATTCCTCCGTCAGCCGATCTGCTCCGTGAGTTCGAACCAGCGCAGCTCCAGCTCCTCGATCTCGGCCTCCTGCGCCGAGATCGCCTTCATCCGCTCGCCGAGGCCCTCGTAGTCGGACTGGTCGTGGTCGGCGAGGGCGTGCTTGGCCGCGTCGACCTGCTGCGTGAGCTTCTGGATGCGGCGCTCCAGGGCGGCGGCTTCCTTCTGCGCCGCCCGGAGAGCAGCGCCGTCGAGACCGCTGGTTGCGGGGGCCGCTGCCGCGGTCGCCGGGGCCGTCTCGAGGTGCTGTCGCAGGCGCAGGTACTCGTCGACGCCGCCGGGGAGATGCCGCAGGCGCCCCGCGCCGTCCGGCCCCGGGAGGATCGCGTACTGCTGGTCCGTCACCCGCTCCAGGAAGTACCGGTCGTGGCTCACGACGAGGAGCGTGCCCGACCAGGAGTCGAGGAGGTCCTCGATCGCGGCGAGCATGTCGGTGTCCATGTCGTTCGTGGGCTCGTCGAGGATGAGCACGTTCGGCTGGTCGAGCAGCACGAGCAGCAGCTGCAACCGACGCTGCTGGCCACCGGAGAGATCCTTCACCGGCGTCGAGAGCTGGGCGGAGGAGAACCCGAGTCGCTCCAGGAGCTGTCCGGGCGTGAGGTCCTGCGCCTTCGACCCGGCGCCGAGCGTGTACGACGTGCGCAGACCCGAGATGACCACGCGCACGGGGTCGTTCCAGTGCGGCAGGAGTTCGTCGAGGCGCTGCGTGAGCGTGCGCACCTGCACGGTCTTCCCTCGCTTGATCCGCCCCTCGGTGGGCTCGACCGTGCCGGAGATGAGCCCGAGGAGGGTGGACTTCCCGGCACCGTTCACGCCGAGGATGCCCGTGCGCTCGCCCGGGGCGATCCGCCACTCCACGTCCTTGAGCACGGTCTTCCCGCCGGTCCCTGAGCCCGCCTGGGTCCCTGAGCCCGCCTGGGTCCCGGATCCCGCCTGGGTCCCTGAGCTTGTCGAAGGGTACGTCACCCCCACATCGAGCAGGTCGACGACGTCCTTGCCCAGCCGCGAGACGGCGAGCGACTGCAGCGAGACCTTGTCGCGGATCTCGGGCACGTCGGCGATGAGCTCGTTGGCGGCGTCGATGCGGAACTTCGGCTTGCTGGTGCGGGCCGGAGCACCGCGGCGCAGCCAGGCGAGCTCCTTGCGGGCGAGGTTCTGCCGCTTCGCCTCTGTCGCCGCCGCCATGCGGTCGCGCTCGACCCGCTGCAGGATGTAGGCCGCGTAGCCGCCCTCGAAGGGCTCGACGATGCGGTCGTGCACCTCCCACGTCTCGGTGCAGATCTCGTCGAGGAACCACCGGTCGTGGGTCACGACGAGGAGGGCTCCGGCGTTCGCGGGCCAGCGCTTCTTGAGGTGCCCGGCGAGCCACGTGATCGCCTCGACGTCGAGGTGGTTCGTCGGCTCATCGAGCGCGATGACGTCCCAGTCGCCCGTGAGCAGTTTCGCGAGGGACACACGGCGGCGCTGCCCGCCGGAGAGGGAGCCGATCTGCGCGTCCCACGGCAGATCCGTCAGCAGCCCCTCGATCACGTCGCGGACGCGGGCGTCTCCGGCCCATTCGTGCTCGGCCATGTCGCCGACCACGGCGGCGCCGATCGTGATGTCGTCGGGGAGCGTGTCGGCCTGGTCGAGGACGCCGATGCGGGTGCCGCCGCGCACGGTCACGCGCCCGGAGTCGGGTTCCTTCCGGCCGGCGAGCATGGCGAGAAGGCTCGATTTGCCGTCGCCGTTGCGGCCGACGATGCCGATGCGGTCGCCCTCCTCGATGCCGAGGGTCACGGCGTCGAAGACGACGCGGGTCGGGTATTCGAGGTGGAGGGCTTCGGCCCCGAGAAGATGTGCCATGTCCTCTCCAGGGTAGTCGCGCCGCGTCGGGCGGTCGCCCGGTCAGACGAGCGAGGGGGCGAAGAGCTCCGGCAGCGCGGCGGTGAAGACCTCGAAGTGGCTGTACCAGACGGTGTGGGCGGCGCCGGGGATGCTGCGCACCGTCACCCCGCCGTGCTCGAACCGTCGCGCGTCCTCATCGGTCACCCAGGCGCTGGGTTCCGCGCGCACGACGATGGAGCCGGGGGCGGCGGTCCAATGGCCGTCCTCGCCGCAGGAGACGGAGGCCGCCGTCGGCGGGTCGAACCGCTCGGCCGCCCGCGCCTCGACCGTGGCGTCGTCGACGGAGTAGAAAGGACGGAGGCGGCGGAGGTCGGCGGGCGACATCCGCTCGCGGCGGTCATGCTCGTACTGCGACACGAGGACGGCACGATCCTGGCCGCCCTGCAGGGCGAGCGGCGCGTCGACGTAGACCGCGAGGCCCGGGTCGAGGCGGGGCGCGGCGGCGGCGAGCACCGTGGCTCCGAAGGAGTGCCCCACGGCGACGGCGAGGGTGGAGCAGGCGCGGTCCCCCGGGGTGCCCTCGGCATCGCAGCCGGCCGCGACCTGCGCCAGAGTCTCGACGACGGCATCGGCCGCCGACTCGATCGTGAGCTCCGGGTCACGCGGCGAGAGGCCGTGGCCGGGCAGATCGAGCGCCAGCACGCGGAAGCCGCGTTCCACGAGCAGCGGGACCACGCGGTGCCAGCTCTCGGCGGACCCCATCATGCCGTGCAGCAGCACTGCGACGCGGTCGCCCTCCCCGGCTTCGATGACGTTCAGGAGCACGGAGCCAGTCAACCACGGTCGTTATCCTTTCGTGATACGACTTTCGGCCAGATTCCTTCGAACCTTCGTTCGAATGTCAGTGGTCGGTGATGGACTGACGTCATGCCCGCACTGCTCGACGCGACCGACTCCCAGATGGCGATGCTCGCCGATCTGGTGGAGGGGCTGGAAGCGGCGGAGAAGACGCTGAACAGCATGCAGGCGGCCCGCGACGGACTGCTCGCGATGGCGGGGCGGCTTGCGGTCGACATCGCTCGGCAGGCGCGTCATCCGGACGGCGGCGACATGGCGATCCGCACGGTCGCCGCGGAGATCGGGGCCGCACAGCGCGTCAGCGACCGCACGATCGAACGGCGGATGTCCGAGGCCTCCTGGCTGGTCGAGCGGTTCCCCGCCGTCTGGGAGGCCCAAGGCGCCGGGCGGATCAGCGCCGCGCACGCGCGGCTGATCGTGGAGGCGGGCGCTCATCTCGATGACCCGGACGACCGCTCGCGTTTCGCGACGGAGGCGGTCGAGGTGGCCGCTGCGGAGTCTCCGAACCGGATACGCCGGCTCGTGCGCCGACTGGCCGACCGGTTCCAGGAGCGGACGCTCGTCGAGCGACACCGCGACGCCAGGGAGCTGCGCCGGGTCTGGGTGACCGACCTCGAGGATGGCATGGCCGAACTCGGTGCGCGCGGCCCTGCGGCCCTCGTGCACGGCATGTTCGACCGGCTCTCCCAGATGGCGCATGCCGTGCGGGAGGAGAACGCGCGGGCTCGGTGTCGGGAGACAGAGGAGAGCATCCCCGGCGACAGGACCGTGGATCAGCTGCGCGCGGACCTGCTCGCCGACCTCGTCCTGACGGGCGCTCCGGCGGGACATGACTCGGAAGAAGGACTGCTCTCGGAACTTCGAGCGCGCGTCGAGGTCACCGTGCCGGTGCTGACCCTGATGCACGGCGAGCAGGAAGGGACCACGGGCGGCACTCCGATCCTCGCCGCCGAGCTCGACGGGGTGATCCCGATCGATCCGGCCACGGCCCGCCGACTGGCCGGCCGAGCGAGCGGATGGGACCGGGTGCTCACCCACCCGATCAGCGGGGCGCTGCTGGCCGTCGACCGGTATCGCCCGAGCGAAGACCTCCGCCGGCACCTGCGGGCCCGCGATCAACGCTGCCGCTTCCCCGGCTGCGGCCTCGCGCCGCGGAAGTGCGACCTCGATCACAATCACGATGCGGCGCTCGGCGGAGAGACCGTGCACGACAACCTCGCGACCTTCTGTCGACGACATCACATGCTCAAACACCACTCTCCATGGCACGTCGAGCAGGGGCCGGGCGGCGTTCTGGAGTGGACGAGCCCCACCGGCCGGAGCTACATCGACCGACCGCCGCCCCCGCACACCGTGACCTTCGCCGAGGATCCCCCGCGGTCCGCCGCCGACGCGCGGCCCGGCTCCGGCTGAACAGGCGAGCGCACCGATCACGCCTGCATACCGATCACGCAGGCACGCCGATCAGCCGTAGGGTGGAGGGCATGTCGAGTCCCGAATCAGACAGGTCGGGGGCTGCCGGTCACACCGTCAGCCCCGTGAACCACTGATCCCTTCGTCCGCCCTGTCGGCGGGCGCGCGCCGGTGACCCGGGCGCTGACCGTGGTGACGAGAAGCCCTCCTCTTCCCTCTCACCTCGGAGCACTCGATGCCTTTCCCCCTCTATGCCCTCGCCCTGGCGGTCTTCGTCATGGGCACCTCGGAGTTCATGCTCGCTGGACTCCTCCCCGCGATCGCGGACGACCTCCACGTCCCGGTCAGCACGGCCGGTCTCCTCACCTCGGCCTTCGCCGTCGGCATGGTCGCGGGCGCGCCCGCCATGGCCGCGTTCGCGCGCGAGTGGCCGCCGCGTCGCACGCTCATCGCCTGCCTGGCGCTCTTCGCCGCGTGCCATGTCGTCGGCGCGGTGACGTCTGCCTTCGAGCTCCTCCTCGTCATGCGCGTGCTCAGCGCCCTCGCGAACGCGGGGTTCCTCGCCGTCGCCCTGCGCACGGCGACTCTTCTCGTCCCCCGCGAGCGCACCGGACGAGCGCTCGCGGTGCTGCTCTCCGGGACGACCGTCGCCACCATCGTCGGCGTCCCTGCGGGCGCCATCCTCGGCACCGCTCTGAGCTGGCGGGCCACCTTCGCCGCCGTCGCGCTGCTCTGTCTCCCCGCGCTCCTCGGGATCCTCCGTGGAGGGCCGACGACGATCCGGGGCGCGACGCATGGGCAGCCTCGGTCGACATCCGGAGCAGCCCCGGCCCCGGCGCAGCCCGCCAGGAAGGCACCGTCCCTGCGCGCGGAAATCGCCCTCCTGGTGACACCGCCTCTCGCCCTCGCGATGATCCTGGCGGCGCTGGTGAACGCGGGGACCTTCGCGGTCTTCACGTTCCTGGCGCCGATCGTCTCCGAGATCGCCGGTCTGCCCGACGCTGCGGTCTCCGTCGCGCTCGTCCTGTTCGGTCTCGGCTCGTTCCTCGGCGTGACCATCGCCGGTCGATACGCTGATCGGCACTCGGGCGCATCGCTCGCCGTCGGTGGACCGCTGCTCCTGGGCGGCTGGATCGTCCTGGCGGCGGTCGCGGATCAGCCGGTCGTGCTGCTGGTTCTCGTCTTCGTGCAGGGCATGGCCTCGTTCGGCGTGGGAAGCACCTTGATCACCCGCGTCCTGTACGCCGCCTCCGCCGCCCCGACGATGGGAGGGTCCTACGCGACCGCCGCCCTGAACCTCGGTGCCGTGATCGGTCCGGCCTGGGGCGGCTGGGCGCTCGCCAGCGGAGCCGGTCCGCTCTCCCCCGTCGCGGTCGCCGTGACCCTGTCGGCCTGCGCCCTCCTTCTTGCCCTGATCACGCGAAGAAGGCACTCCGGCAGCTGACGCCACGAGGCTGAGCCCTGACAACGGCGACGAGCCGCCCGGACCCGAAGGTCCGGACGGCTCGTCGTGCCCGACGTTCGCGGGGAACGAGGACGGTCTCGCTTCTGCTTACTCGTACGACTTCACGATCTCGAGGAGGCTCGGAACGTTGGCGTACGCCTCGGCCGCGTTCTCCTTGGTCACGATGACCGGCGGGAGCAGGTAGGCCGGGACGACCTTCTTGCCGTTGTCGTACTGGTCGGTGTCGTTGACGTCGACCTCGTCGCCCTTCTGGAGCTGACCGACCATCTTGATGGCCTGCTCCACGAGCAGCGTGGTGTCCTTGTTGATCGTGGAGTACTGCACGCCCTCCATGATCGACTTCACCGACTCGACCTCGGAGTCCTGACCGGTGACCACCGGGACGGGCTTGCCTGCCTGCTGCGCCGAGGTGATGATGGCGCGGGCGAGGGTGTCGTTCGGGGACAGGACGCCGTCGAGCGTCTCCGAGCCGTAGCTCGACGTGAGGATAGAGTCCATGCGACGCTGCGCGTTCTCCGGCTTCCAGCCCTCGGTCGCCGTCTGGGAGATCTCGGTCTGCCCGGAGACGACGTTCAGCGTGCCGTCGTCGATCTTCGGCTGCAGCACATCCATCGCCCCGTTGAAGAACACCGCCGAGTTGGCGTCGTCCGGCGAGCCCGAGAACAGCTCGATGTTGTACGGCGCCTCGTGACCCGCGCGCTCGGCGAGGCCGTCGAGCAGCGCCTGGCCCTGGAGCTTGCCGACCTCGAAGTTGTCGAAGGCGACGTAGTAGTCCACGGCGTCGGTGTTCTCGATGAGACGGTCGTAGGCGATGACCGCGACACCCGCGTCGCGGGCGGCCTCCACCTGCGTGGTGAGCTGCTTGCCGTCCTTGGCACCGATGATGATGACCTTGGCGCCACCGGTGACCATCGCCTGGATCTGGTTCTGCTGCTCGGCGACCGTGTTGCTGGCGGGCGCGTACTGCACGTCCGCCTTGAAACCGGCCTTCTCCAGGCCGTCGGTGAACAGCTGACCGGCCAGGACCCAGTTCTCCGAGGTCTTGTCGGGCAGAGCGACACCGATCGTGGAGCCGGCGTCGAAGCCCGAGGCGGTCTCCTCGCCCGACCCCGAACCCGAGTCCCCACCGCCGCGCTCCGAGGAGCAGCCGGTGAGGGCGAATGCGCCCGCGACGACAAGCGCTGTCGCCGACAGAAGGATCTTCTTCATGTGATCTCTTTCTCTGGTGTGTGCAGGTCCCGCCGCGCCTGCGTTGCGCGACGTGGCCCTTACTATCCGCGCGTCTCCTCGACGGCGGGGGCTTCGTACTTCTGACTGGTGGGGTAGTTGGTCTTCGTGGGATCGAACGTGTCGGTGGCCGGGTCCTGCTTGCGGCCGAGACGGCGCGTGAGGAAGCCGGTGATCGACGGACGACCCTGCTGCTTGTTCCACACGTCGACGCCGACGGCGAACAGCAGCACGAGGCCCTTGATCATCGAGACCACGTCAGCACCGGCGCCGAGCAGCGCGAGGCCGTTGTTCAGGAACGCCATCACCAGACCACCGATGATCGACCCGATCACCGTGCCGATGCCGCCGGAGACGGCCGCGCCGCCGATGAAGACGGAGGCGATCGCGTCGAGCTCCCAGCCGTTGCCGTCCTGCGGGCCCGAGGCGGTCGCCCTCGCGACGTAGATCATGCCGGCGAGCGAGGCCAGGACCGACATGTTCATCATCACGAAGAAGTCCACCCAACGGTCCTTCACGCCCGAGAGGCGCGCGGCCTGGCGGTTGCCGCCGACCGCGTAGATGTGGCGGCCGAAAACGGTGTTGTTCGTGATGAACGAGTAGAGGATGACGAGGGCGAGGAGGATGACGCCCGAGATCGGGAAGCTCGTGCCCTCGCGCCCCGTGGCGAACAGCCAGCCGGCGATGAGGATGACGGCCGAGATGAGGACGACCTTCGTCACGCTCACCCAGATGGGCGCCATGTCGGAGCCCATCTTGCGCTGGATGCGCCGGGTGCGGATCTCCCAGAACACGATCCATGCGACACCGGCGAGCGCCAGCAGCATGGTCGGGATGTTGAACGGCAGGGGCAGGGCGATCTCCGGCAGGTAGCCGGCACCGATGATCTTGAAGCCCTCCGGCACGGGCACGGACTGCGAGTCACCCACCGCCTGGTTCGCACCGCGGAAGAACAGCATGCCGGCCAGCGTCACGATGAACGCCGGCACCCCGACGTAGGCGACCCAGAACCCCTGCCAGGCACCGACGAGCACGCCGACACCGAGACCGAGGAGGATGCCCAGCGGCCAGGGGAGGTTCCAGTCCTGCATGGCCTTCGCCACGACGATGCCCGTGAACGCGGCGACCGATCCGACCGAGAGGTCGATGTGCCCCATGATGATGACCATCACCATGCCGATCGCCAGGATCAGGATGTACGAGTACTGGTTGACGACGTTGATGAGGTTCCCGGAGGACAGCGTCAGTCCGGTGCCCTTGAAGATCCACGTCAGCACCTGGAAGACGACGAGGATGACGACGAGGCTGCCGAGGATGCCGAACTGACGGAGGGTCGACTGCCCTCCCCCGAACATCTTCGTGATGTCCTTGAAGTGGAAGCCGCGCTTCGCGGTGGTCGAGTCGGTGGTCATGCGGATGCTTTCTGGGTCGCGGAGGTCATGCTGCGCATGAGGTCTTCGGGGGTCGCCTGGTCGGCCGGGATGCAGTCGGTGACCCGGCCTTCGAACACGGTGTAGATGCGGTCGGAGATGCCGAGCAGCTCGGGCAGCTCGCTGGAGATCACGATCACGCCCTTGCCCTGGGCGGCGAGCTCGTTGATGATCGCGTAGATCTCGTACTTGGCGCCGACGTCGATGCCGCGGGTGGGCTCGTCGAGGATCAGCAGGTCAGGGTCGGTGAACATCCACTTCGCCAGGACGACCTTCTGCTGGTTGCCTCCGGAGAGCTTGCCGACGCCCTCCTCCACCGACGGGGTCTTGATGCGAAGGGTCTTGCGGTAGCGCTCCGCCACCGAGAACTCCTCGCGGGAGTCGACGACGCCGTTGTGCGCGATCTTGGAGAGCTTCGCCGCGACGATGGACCGCTTGATGGTGTCGAGCAGGTTGAGCCCGAGCACCTTGCGGTCCTCGCTCACGTACGCGAGGCCGTGCTTGATCGCGGCGGCGACGTCGGGGAGCTCGATCTCCTGGCCGTCCTTGACGAGCGTGCCGGAGAGGAACGTGCCGTAGGAGCGGCCGAAGATGCTCATCGCCAGCTCGGTGCGGCCGGCCCCCATGAGCCCGGCGATGCCGACGACCTCGCCACGACGGACGTTGATGCTCGACCCCTTCACGACCATGCGCTCCGGCACGGTCGGATGCTGGACCCACCAGTCCTTGACCTCGAAGAACACCTCGCCGATCTCCGGCGTGCGGTCCGGGTAGCGACTCTCCAGCGACCGGCCGACCATGCCGCGGATGATGCGGTCCTCGTTGATCTCGCCGCGGGAGATGTCGAGCGTCTCCACCGTACGGCCATCGCGGATGATCGTGATCTCGTCGGCGATCTGCTCGATCTCGTTGAGCTTGTGACTGATCATGATCGACGCGATGCCCTTGGCCTTGAGCCCGAGGATCAGGTCGAGGAGGTGCTGCGAGTCGTTCTCGTTGAGCGCCGCGGTCGGCTCGTCGAGGATGAGCAGCTTGACGTCCTTGTTCAGCGCCTTGGCGATCTCGATGAGCTGCTGCTTTCCGACGCCGAGCGTCTTGACCGGGACGTCAGGGTCCTCATCCAGCCCCACGCGGGCGAGGAGCTCGATCGTGCGCTCCTTCTGCGCCTGCCAGTCGATGCGCCCGAAGCGGCGGATCTCGTTGCCGAGGAAGATGTTCTCGGTGACCGAGAGCTCCGGGATGAGCGCGAGCTCCTGGTGGATGATGACGATGCCGGCCTGCTCGCTGGCAGCGATGTCCTTGAAGCGCTGCTCCTGGCCGTACAGGAGGATCTCGCCGTCGTAGGTCCCGTAGGGGTACACCCCCGAGAGGACCTTCATCAGCGTCGACTTCCCGGCGCCGTTCTCGCCGCAGATCGCATGGATCTCACCGGCGCGGACGGTGATCGAGACGTCGGCGAGCGCCTTGACTCCCGGGAACTCCTTGGTGATGCGGCGCATCTCCAGGATCGGGCCTGACACGGTCGGCAACGTTGCTGTGGTGCTCACGGATCTTCCTCGCGACGTGCGGTCACCTTCGATGTGACCGTTCACATCGGTATATCGTCGTCTTCCGCGGGAGCGGTGTCAAGTCCGCGGCGTGTTTTCGTGTCGCTACCGTGATGCAGCGGATTCGCGCGCCCGCAGAAGGGTCTGCAGAGGGCCGAACGCGGGGGGCTTCTCACCGCGGATCTCGGCGAGGAGGATGCGCACGGCGCGTCGGCCGAGCTCGGGGAAGTCCTGATGCACCGTGCTGAGCGTCGGCGCCACGTGCGCCGCGACCGGGATGTCGTCGAAGCCGATCACGCTCACGTCGTGCGGCACGCGCAGCCCCGCATCGCGGAAGCCGTGGAGCAGCCCGATCGCCATGAGGTCGTTCGCCGCGAACACCGCCGTGAAGTCGCGCCGCAGCGAGAGCTCCTTGCCGGCGAAGTAGCCGAAGTCGGCCGTCCAGTCGCCGCGGATCGGTGGGAACGTGGAAAGGTCGGCGTCGCGGAGCGCATCGAGGTACCCGCGCATCCGGGACTCGGCCTCGATCCAGTCCTGCGGGCCGGCGAGATGAAGGATGTCGCTGTGGCCCAGAGCGATCAGGTGCTCCGTGGCCGCCTTCGCCCCCGCCACCTGGTCAGCCGAGAGGCTCACGCCGTCCGATCCCGAGGCCGTCTGCAGGGTCACGAACGGCATCGTGACGTTCATGCCGCGCAGGACATGGAAGACGCGCACCTGCGGCGCGAGCACCACGATGCCGTCGACCTGCTCGCGCTCGAGCTGGCGCACGGCGTTGCCGATCGCCTCCGGCGTGGTCGCGGGGAGATTGAGCGTGGAGACGGAGTACCCCTCCTCCCGCGCCGCGTCCTCGATGCCGGCGATGGACGACGTCGGTCCGAACTCGCCGATCGTCGCGGAGAGGATGCCGAGCATGTTCGACTTGCTCGTCACGAGCGCGCGGGCGGCGAGGTTGGGGCGGTAGTCGAGGACGGCGATCGCGTCGAGGACCTTCGCCTTGGTCTCCGGGCGGATGCTGGGGTGGTCGTTGAGCACCCGGGACACCGTCTGGTGGGAGACGCCGGCGAGGCGGGCGACGTCGCGGATGCTGGGCATGCGGGCACGCTCGGAGGAGGTGGACATCCAGCCTCCTCGCGTGTGCACGGTCACATGACCACTTCATTATGTCTGCCATGACCCCTGGATGCACCTCGACCGCGCGCACACCCCTCGTGTCCCGGACGCGGCGGATCGGGAAGGCTCAGCCGATGATGCGGGCTCCGGGGACGGCGCCGTGCACGTGCAGTGGATCGAGGCCGCCTTCGCGGAGAGCCGTCTGCACCGCCTGCGCGGACTCGGGATCCGCGCAGAGGAGCGCCACGGTCGGCCCTGATCCCGAGACGAGGCCGTGCAACGCGCCGGCCGCGACCCCGCGTTCGATGGTCTGGGCCAGATCCGGTCGCAGGTCCAGGGCGGCCGCCTGGAGGTCATTGTGGAGCGCGTCCGCGAGCTGCCAGGCATCTCCGGTCCGCAGCGCCTGCAGCACCGGGATCGGCACGTCGAGCGAGAGCGGCGGGTCGTCGGCGAGCGCGCCCTCCTCCTCGCGCAGCTCATCGAGCCGGGTGTACACGGCGGGGGTGGACAGCCCCTCGTCGCTGGTCACCAGCAGCCAATCGAAGCGGCCGCGGGCGAGGGCCGGATTCAGCTGATCGCCGCGGCCGGTGCCGACGGCGGTGCCGCCGTGCAGCGCGAACGGCACGTCGGCGCCGAGCCGCGCGGCCAGATCGTGCAGCCGTGCAGCCGAGAGTCCTGTGCCCCAGAGGGCATCGCACGCGACCAGCGCGGCTGCCGCGTCCGCGGAACCGCCGCCCATGCCGCCCGCGACGGGGACGCTCTTGCGGATCCGCAGTGCCACCCCGCCCGGATGATCGGTCGCCATGGCCAGCAGCTTGGCCGCGCGCATCGCGAGGTTCCGGTCGTCGAGCGGAACCGAGCCGTCGTCCTCCACGCCTGACACCGTGAGGGAGAAGTCGTCGGCCTCCCTGGCGATCACGTCCTCGTAGAGCGACACCGCCTGGAAGACCGTCGCGAGGGCGTGATAGCCGTCGTCATGGCGTCCGCCGACCCCGAGGTAGACGTTGATCTTCCCCGGCGCGCGCACGTGCACGGACCGGGAGGACGCGGCGAGGCTCATGAGCGGATCACAGGTCCGACGAGGTCGCCCACAGGTTGACGTCGATGGCGCCGGCGAGCTCGTCGATGCGGCCGAGCTCCTCGTCGGTGAAGGCGGGACCGTCCAGGGCCGCGAGGTTCTCGTCGAGCTGCTCCGTGCGGGACGCTCCGATGAGAGCCGAGGCGACGACCGGGGTGCGCAGCGTCCACTGCAGGGCGAGCTGTGCGAGCGACTGTCCCCGGCCCTGGGCGACCTCGTTCAGCGCGCGGAGCGTCTGGACGGCGTCATCGGTCAGTTTGCCCTTCGGCAGCGAACCGCGCTGCTGCGCGCGCTCGGCGGTGCCGTCACCGAGGTACTTGTCGGTGAGCAGCCCCTGGGCGAGCGGGGTGAAGGCGATGGCGCCGAGGCCCGACTCCTCGAGGGTCTGCGTGAGGCCGTCCTCGATCCAGCGGTTGAGGATCGAGTACGCGGGCTGGTGGATGACGAGCGGCGTCCCCAGCTCCTTCGCCACGGCGACGGCCTCGGCCGTGCGCTCGGCGCTGTAGGAGGAGATGCCGACGTACAGCGCCTTGCCCTGGCGGACCAGGGTGTCGAGAGCGCCGACCGTCTCGGCGATCGGGGTGACCGGGTCGACGCGGTGCGAGTAGAAGATGTCGACGTAGTCCAGCCCCATGCGGGTGAGGGACTGCTCCGCGCTCGCGAGGATGTACTTCCGGCTCGCGTAGTCGCCGTACGGGCCGGGCCACATGTCCCAGCCGGCCTTCGACGAGATGATCAGCTCGTCGCGGTACGGACGCAGGTCCTCCGCGAAGATGCGACCGAAGTTCTTCTCGGCGGAGCCGTACGGCGGGCCGTAGTTGTTCGCCAGGTCGAAGTGCGTGATGCCGTTGTCGAACGCGTGGCGCAGGAGCGCCCGCTGGTTGTCGAGCGGTATGTTGTCGCCGAAGTTCCACCAGAGCCCGAGCGAGATCGGGGGGAGGTACAGGCCGGAGGAGCCGACCTGACGGTAGGCGAACCGTCCGTAGCGGCCCTCGTCGGCGGCGTACGGACGGTGCAGCTCGGGGACATCGGGGCGGAAGCGGGGGGAGTCGGTCACCGTGCCAGATTAGCCGCTGACGCCGGAACCCTCGATCGCCGTTGCGTGCTGGGCGATCCGCTGGTAGTCGTCGACCGTGAGGTCCTCCCCGCGGGCCGTCGGGGCGACGCCGGCGGCGGTCAGCACCTCGATCGCCGCGGCGGAGCTGCCGAAGATCCCGGAGAGGGCCTGCCGCAGCATCTTGCGGCGCTGGTTGAAGGCCGCATCGACGATCGCGAAGGTGCGTCGGCGCTCCTCCACCGGTCCGCGCTCCCCCTCGGAGCGGTCGAAGCCGACGAGGAGGCTGTCCACGTTCGGCACCGGCCAGAAGACCTGCCGGGAGACGTTCCCGGTGAGCTTCCACTCGCCGTACCAGGCGGCCTTGACGCTCGGCGAGCCGTAGATCTTCGATCCGGGCTTCGCGGCCAGGCGCTCGGCCACCTCGGCCTGCACCATCACGACGCCCCGCTGCAGGTACGGGAAGGTCTCCAGGAAGTGCAGCAGGACGGGCACCGACACGTTGTACGGCAGGTTCGCGACGAGGACGGTCGGCTCGCCCGGCAGCTCCGTCACGCGGAGGGCGTCCGCGTCGACCACCGTCAGCATCCCCTCCGGCACGCCGTGCTCGGCCGCGGTCTGCGGCAGGCGGGCGGCCAGGCGGTGGTCGATCTCCACGGCGGTGACCGCGGCCCCCGCCTCGAGGATCGCCAGGGTCAGGGACCCGAGTCCCGGTCCGACCTCCACCACCCGCTCCCCCGGCTGCACGCGGGCGGCCTGGACGATCTTGCGCACGGTGTTCGCGTCGACGACGAAGTTCTGCCCGAGCTTCTTGGTGGGGGTGACATCGAGCTCGGCGGCCAGACGGCGGATCTCGGTGGCCCCGAGCAACGTGACGGTCATGGGTCCATTCTCCCGGATGACGGGCCGTGCCCGGATCCTGGGTGGGTTCCTGGGTGAGTTCCTCGGCAGTGTCCGTGATCATCGCTATCCTTCGGAGGTGCCCTCCCTCGGTGAACTGATCGCTCCGCGGCGCCTGGGCAGGGATTTCCGCTGGCTGCTCGCGTCGTCGTGGACGAGCAACATCGGAGACGGAGTGGCGCTGGCCGCCGCTCCTCTGCTCATCGCTTCGATGACGTCGTCGCCGATCCTCGTGGCCTCCGGTGCCATCCTGCAGTTCCTGCCGTGGCTGCTCTTCGGCCTGCACGCCGGGGCGATCGCCGACCGCTTCGATCGGCGCCGCCTGGTGATGACCGCCAACGCCGTGCGCGCCGTCGTGCTCGCCGCCCTCTGCGTGTTCCTCGTGACGGGAACGGCGAACATAGGGATCGTGTTGGCCGTCGCGTTCCTCTACGGCACCGCGGAGGTCTTCGTCGACACCGCGGGGAGCACGTTGCTGCCGATGCTCGTGAAGCCGGCTGACCTCGGCATCGGCAACGCACGGCTGCAGGCGGGATATCTCGTGGCGAACCAGTTCGCCGGACCGCCGCTGGGCGCCTTCCTCTTCGCCGCCGGGAGCGCGTGGCCGTTCCTCGTCGAAGTCCTGTGCGTGACGCTCGCGATCGTCCTGATCTCCCGGATGGCGCGCACCCCCGTCCCGCCACGGGAGACCGAGACCCACCCGCCGGTGCACACCGACATCGCGGAAGGTCTGCGCTGGCTGTGGCGCAACCCGCCGGTGCGGATGCTCGTGCTCATCATCCTCGTCTTCAACGTGACCTGGGCCGCACCGTGGGGCGTGCTCGTGCTCTACGCCACCGAGCACCTGCAGATGGGGCCCGTGGGCTACGGCGCCCTCACCACGGCGTCCGCGGCGGGCGGCATCGCCGCGACGCTGAGCTTCGGCTGGCTGGAGCGGCACGTGTCCTTCGCGACCCTGATGCGCATCGTGCTCTCGCTCGAAGTGCTCATGCACCTCGCCTTCGCGCTGACCACCACGGGCACGGTCGCCCTCGTCATCATGTTCTTCTTCGGCGCGTACGCCTTCGTGTGGGGCACGATCTCCACGACCGTCCGGCAACGGCTCGTCCCCGCGTCCCTGCAGGGGCGCGTGGCCTCGGTCAACATGGTCGGCGTGTTCGGCGGGATGATCGTCGGCCAGGCCCTCGGCGGCGTCATCGCGCAGACCTGGGGTCTGACGGCGCCCTGGTGGTTCGCGTTCGGCGGTGCGGCGATCACCCTGCTGCTGGTGTGGAAGCCCATCTCGCACATCGTCAGCGCGAAGCCCGTCGCCGAGACCGGGCCGGACGACGTCGAGCCGGAGGGTCAGTCGGCGAACGAGCCGTAGACCCGCACTGTGTTCTCGGCGAGCTGGGCGGAGAGCTCGTCCACGTCCAGGTCGAGCTCGGCGGCCAGGAAGCGCACCGTGATCGGTACGAGGTACGGCGCGTTCGGGCGGCCCCGCAGCGGGACCGGCGTGAGGAACGGGGCGTCCGTCTCGACGAGGAGGCGGTCCCGCGGGGTGACCTTGAGCGCGTCCCGCAGGTTCTGCGCGTTCTTGAACGTCACGTTCCCGGCGAACGAGAGGTAGTACCCGGCATCGGCGCAGACCCGCGCCATCGCCTCGTCCCCCGAGAAGCAGTGGAACACGGTGCGCTCGGGAGCGCCGACCCGCGTCAGCGTCTCGAGCACGGCCTCGTGCGCATCCCGGTCGTGGATCTGCATCGCGATGCCGTGCTTCTTGGCGAGCGCGATGTGCGCCTCGAAGGAGGCGAACTGCGGAGCGCGGCGCTCCGGCTCGGTGCGGAAGAAGTCGAGGCCGGTCTCGCCGATCGCCCGCGTGCGCGGATGCGCGGCGAGCTCGTCGATCACGCCGAGCGCCTCATCGAGACGGCCCTCCTCCGCGTACGTCGGGGCGTCGTTCGGGTGGATGGCGACCGCGGCGAGGACGCGCGGATCGGAGGCGGCGGCCTCGACCGCCCAGCGGGACGACTCGATGTCTCCGGACGCCTGCACGACCCCGATGACGCCGACCGCCTCCGCCCGGTCGAGCTGTTCGACGAGCGAGAGCCCCTGGGTTCCTGAGCCTGTCGAAGCCTGGGTCCCTGAGCCTGTCGAAGGGCCATCGGCGATCTCGAGGTGCGCGTGGTTGTCGTAGACGGGCACGGCGAGGGGTTCCGGGGCCGCCGGGTAGGTCCGATCCTTGCGCCCGTCGCCCGAGCGCTCGCGCACGTAGGTCTCCGCCATGGTGTTCTCCCCGGATGTCAGGCCGTGGACTCCACGCGCGGGAACAACGGAGCGAGGCCGTTGACGCTCGTGCCCGGCTTCAGCACGCCCCAGGCTCCCGCCTCGCGGATGGGCTGGTCCTGCAGGCGGCCGAGGGTCTCCGCGGCGCCGAGGGCGATCCACAGCTTCTCGGTGGACTGCGGCATCACCGGCGACAGCAGCACGGCGAGCGCGCGCAGCCCCTCGGCGCACGTGTAGAGCACGGTGCCCAGACGCTCGCGCTGGTCCTCGTCGCGGGCGAGCGCCCACGGCTCGTTCTCGGTGATGTACCCGTTGAGCGCGTCGACGATGGTCCAGATCGCGGAGATGGCCTCGTCGATGCGGAACTGGCCGATCGCGGCGTCCGCCTTCGTCGCGGCGTCCGCCACGATCTTCTGGATCGCGAGATCCGCCTCGGTGTACGCGGCCGCCGGCGGCACGATGCCCTCGAAGTACTTCTCGATCATCGCGGTCGTGCGCGAGGCGAGGTTGCCGAAGCCGTTCGCGAGCTCGGCCTGGTACCGGGCGGAGAGGTCCTCCCAGGAGAAGGAGCCGTCCTGACCGAACGCGATCGCGGACAGGAAGTAGAAGCGGTACGCGTCGGAGCCGAAGACGTCGGTGATCTCGGTCGGCGCGATACCCGTGAGCTTCGACTTCGACATCTTCTCGCCGCCCACGAGCAGCCAGCCGTGCGCGAACACGCCCTTCGGGACGTCGAGCCCCGCCGCCATCAGCAGCGCGGGCCAGATGACGGCGTGGAAGCGCAGGATGTCCTTGCCGACCACGTGGTAGGCGGGCCAGCGGCGCGCGAAGGTCTCCTCGTCGGAGCCGTAGCCGACGGCCGTGGCGTAGTTGAGCAGCGCGTCGACCCACACGTAGATGACGTGCGACTCGTCCCACGGCAGCGGGATGCCCCAGTCGAAGGTCGAGCGGGAGATCGAGAGGTCCTTGAGGCCCTGGCTCACGAACGAGACGACCTCGTTGCGCGCCGAGTCGGGCCGCACGAAGTCGGGCTCGGTCTTGTAGAGCTCGAGCAGGCGGTCCTGGAACTCGCTGAGCTTGAAGAAGTAGTTCTTCTCCTGCAGCAGCTCGAGCGGCTTCGAGTGGATGGCGCAGACCTTCAGCCCCTCGAACGGACCCGTGCCGTCGACGATCTCCGATTCCGGCTTGAACTCTTCGCAGCCCACACAGTAGAGCGCCTCGTACTCTCCCGCGTAGATGTACCCGCGGTCGTACAGGCGCTGGAAGAACGTCTGCACGTTCGCCTCATGCCGCTCCTGCGTGGTGCGGATGAAGTCGTCGTTCGCGACGTCGAGGGTCTTCAGCAGCGGGAACCAGCTCTCGCTGACGAGCTTGTCGACCCATTCCTGCGGGGTGACGCCGTTCGCCGCCGCGGCCCGCAGCATCTTCTGACCGTGCTCGTCCGTGCCCGTGAGCATCCACGTGTCGTCCCCCGCCTGGCGGTGCCACCGCGCGAGGGTGTCGACGGCCACCGTCGTGTACCCGTGGCCGATGTGCGGCACATCGGAGGGGTAGTAGATGGGCGTGGTGATGTAGAAGGAGTCGCCAGCGGGCATGGGGACAATTCTAGGTGCCCCCATGCCCGTGGTTACGCCGTGCGGCTCGTCAGAGCCCATTGCGGCGGGCGACCTCGCCGAGCCAGGCCAGCGAGGGCTTCGGGAACCGCTCGAAGGTCTCGTGGTCGAAGCCGATGAGACCGAACGTCGGCCGGAATCCGCTCGCCCATTCGTAGTTGTCCAGCGCGCTCCAGTGCTGGTAGGCGCGGACCTCGATGCCGTCGCTGATGGCGCGGTGCAGCCCCTCCAGCGCCCCCTGCGTGTAGGCGATGCGCCGGGTGTCGTCGGCCGTGGCGATGCCGTTCTCCGTGACGAGCACGGGCACGCCGCCGCTGCGCTCCCACGCGCTGCGCACGCCCAGCTCGAGGGCCTCGGGGAAGAACTCCCAGCCCGTGAGTGTCGTCTCCACATCCGGCGACACCGGCAGCGGACCCTCCGGACCGATGAACGTGCGGGTGTAGGCCTGCACGCCCACGAAGTCGTCGCCGGCGGACTGCTCCAGGTACCAGTGGTCACGCGGGTCGCCGTACGTCGCGAGCATCTCGTCCGCGCCGGGCTCCCCCGTGGAGTGGAACGCCTGGGTGGCGATCGTCCACCCCGCCTGCACACCGGTGACCGTGTGCAGGATCTCGGACGCGCGCCGGTGCGCCTGCAGCAGGGTGTCCGCGACGCCGAGGTCGGGGTTCGGGAGGCCGTAGGCGACGAGGTTCGCCGCGTCCTCTCCCCCGGCCAGCATCGCCGCGATGTTCGGCTCGTTGATCGTGCACACGTAGCGCACCCCGTCGAGGATCGGCAGCACCGTCTCGACGTAGCGGGAGAACAGGTCCACCGCGTCGTCCGCACGCCAGAAGCCGTCCTTCTGGAACCACTGAGGCACCGTGAAGTGCATGAGGGTGACCGTCGGGTCCAGACCGTTCTCCCTGGCGGTGTCGATCATGCGGCGGTAGTGGTCGAGCATCGCCCGCGAGACGAACCCGCGCTCCGGCTCGATCCGCGCCCACTCGACCGAGAAGCGATAGGAGTTCAGCCCCGCCTCGGCGAGCAGCCGCATGTCCTCCGGATACCGGTGGAAGTGGTCGGCGGCGTCGCCGGAGGGCTCGACCATGGTCGAGTCCGGCGCGTGTTCCATCGCCCACCAGTTGCTCGTGGTGTTGTTGCCCTCCACCTGGTGGGCGGCGGTCGCGGCGCCCCAGAGGAAGCCGTCGGGGAATGCGAGCACGGATGCGCTCCTCTCTCTTTCTTGCAGTCTTTCCCGGGCCTCAGCGGGCGCGGGCGGGGTTCGGCACGGCGTCGAGCAGTTCGACCGTGTACGGGTCCTCCGGATGCTGCAGCACCTGGGAGGTCTCGCCCCGCTCGACGACGCGGCCGCTGTTGAGCACGAGGATGTTCTCGGTGACCAGACGCGCGCTCAGCAGATCGTGCGTGATGTAGAGCATGCTGATGCCCCACCGTTCACGGAGGTCCTCCAGCAGCGCGAGCACGCCGGCGCGGAGGGACACGTCGAGCATCGACACCGGCTCGTCCGCGATCAGCACCTGCGGGTCGCTCGCGAGCGCCCTGGCGATCACGACGCGCTGCCGCTGCCCGCCGGAGAGCTGGTGCGGCAGCTTGGCGGCGAACTGCTCGACGGGCGTCAGACCCACCGTCTCCAGCAGTTCGAGCACACGGGCCCTGGCCCCCGCCCCGCGCAGCCTCGTGTAGTTCACGACGGGACGGGTCAGCGCGTACTCGACGGTGTGCAGCGGGTTCAGGGCCGCGTACGGATCCTGGAACACCATCTGCACGTCCTTGCGGAGGTCGCGGAGTCCGCGGCGCTTCAAGGACGCGACGTCGGTATCGCCGAAGCGGATGCGGCCGGAGGTCGGCTTCTCGACCCCGGTGAGCATCTTCGCGATCGTCGACTTGCCCGAACCCGACGCGCCCACGAGGGCGAGAGCCTCCCCCGGTTCCAGCCGGAACGACACGTCGTCGACCGCGACGACGGGATCCTGTCCGCGGCGCGGAGCCGGATAGCGCTTCGAGACGCCCTCCACCACGATCGCAGCGTCGGCGCGGCGGGCGTCCCGCGGCGACACCGTCGGCAGGGTCTCGGTGACGTCCGTGCGGCTGCGCCCCTCCCGGCGACGGGTGCCGAGATCGACGAACCCGGGGATCTCGATCTTCTCGGCGCGCGGGTCGGCGTAGTGACTCAACAGCATCCGGGTGTACTCGTCCTGCGGACGGTGCAGGATGTCCTGGCTGGAGGCATCCTCCACGATGCGCCCCTCGTGCATGACCATCACCCGGTCGGTCGCCTCGAGGACGATGCCGAGGTCATGGCTGATGAGGATCGCCGTGAACCGCTCGGACCGCTGCAGCTCCTGGATCGTGTCCATGACCGAGTGCTGGACGAGCACGTCGAGCGCCGTGGTGGGCTCGTCGAACACCATCAGCTGGGGTTCGAGCGAGAGGGCGAGGGCGATCGAGGCGCGCTGCCGCATGCCGCCGGAGAGCTCCCCCGGGTACCGGTCGAGCACCTCCGGCTTCAGCCCCACCTTGCCGACCAGCTCCCGCGCCCTGGCCTCGCGCTGCTCCGCGGGCACATGGCCGTGCGCGGCGAAGATGTCGCGGAAGTGGTTGCCCACGGTGCGGACGGGGTTCAACGCATTCATGCCGGACTGCAGCACCATGGCGAATCCGCCCTGCCGCTGACGCCGCAGCTCCTCGGCGTCGAGCTCGCGGATGTCGCGGCCGTCGAAGAGGATGCGTCCTCCGCTGATGCGCGCCGGCGGCTTCTGCAGCCGCGTGAGCGCGAAGCCGAGCGTGGACTTGCCCGACCCGGACTCGCCGACGAGCCCGACGAACTCGCCGCGCCGGAGCGCGAACGACACGTCGTGCACGGCCGGCACCGGCACCTGCCCCGGGGAGGCGTACTCCACGGACAGCGACTGGACGTCGAGGAGGATGTCGTCGTGCTCCATGGCGCTCATCGGCCCTTCCCTTCGCGGAGGCGCGGATTGGAGATGCCGTCCACGCCGAAGTTGATGAGTGTGAGGCTGAGGGCGAGCAGCGCGATGCACAGACCGGGCGCGAACAGCAGCAGCCACTGGCCGGTGAGCAGGGAGTTCGAGTTCTGCGCCCAGTAGAGCATCGTGCCCCAGCTGACGATGCTGGAGTCGCCCAGCCCGAGGAACTCCAGCCCCGCCTCGGCGAGGATCGCCGCCGTCGCCGCCCCGAAGAGCGTCCCGGCGATGATCGAGGTCATGTTCGGCAGGATCTCCCGGAAGACGATGCGAGCCCTGCTGTCGCCGGAGAACTGCGCCGAGGTGACGAAGTCGTTGCCGCGGAGGGACTGGGTCTGGCTGCGCAGCACGCGCGCACCCCACGCCCATCCGGTCACGACGATCACGGCGATGATCATGAGGATGCCGCCGTTCTGCAGGTAGGCGGCGATCACGATCATCAGCGGAAGGCCGGGGATTACGAGGAAGAGGTTCACGATGAACCCGACGACCTCGCCCGCGAAGCCGCGCATGTAGCCCCAGCTCAGTCCGATGAGCACGGCCACGATCGTGGAGAGGAGCCCCGCCGCGAAGCCCACGAGGAGGCTGACCTGCGCTCCGTAGATGAGCTGGCTGAGCACGTCCTCCCCTGCGGCGGTCGTGCCGAGCCAGTGCTCCCACGAGGCGTCGGCGTTCCGCGGGAAGCCGTTCTCCTTCGGCCCGTAGGGGGCCAGGAGCGGGGCGAACACGGCGACGAGCACGAAGAACGCGAGGAGGCAGAGGCCGATGCGGGCCTTGCCGTTGGACCACAGGGTGCCGACCATGCGGCCGAAGGCGCGCCAGGGGCTGGGCGCCGCGATGCGGTCGGTCGGGACCTTGACGGTCACGGTGCTGGGGGTGGGGTTCGGGGTCGTCATCGTCGAGTCCTCGGGTCGAGAACCCCGTAGAGGATGTCCACGAGGAAGTTGGCGATGAGCACGCTCACGGTGATCATCAGGAAGAGCGCCTGCATGAGCGGGTAGTCCTGCCCGATCACGGCGTTGAACAGCAGGTAGCCGATGCCCGGGTATCCGAACACCTGCTCGACGAGGATCGAGCCGCCCACCACGCCGCCGAGCGTGAGCCCGAAGCCGGTGAGGTTCGGCAGGATCGCGTTGCGGGCCGCGTAGCGGAGGGCGATCGTGCGGCCGCGGAGGCCGTTCGCCTCGCCGAAGGTGATGTAATCCTCGCCGAGCGTGTTGATCATCGCGTTGCGCATGCCGATGATCCAGCCGCCGAGGGAGGTGAGCAGGATCGTCAGCGCGGGCAGGAACGCGTGCCGGACGAGGTCGACGATGAAGTCCCAGGTGAACCCCGGGGTGGTCGTCGCCGAGTAGGCGCCGGTGGTCGGGAACCAATGCAGCACGTAGCCGAGGAAGAACAGCAGCAGCAGCGCCGTCCAGAAGTACGGGAACGTGCTGAGGAACGACCCGGTCAGCGTCGGCAGCGAGTCCAGCCACGTGCCGCGCCGCCAGGCGGCCATCACGCCGATCAGCGTGCCGATCACGAACGCGAGGATCGTGACGATGCCGACGAGGCCGAGCGTGTAGGGCAGCGCGGTGGAGACCATGCTCGACACGGTCTGGGGGTAGAACGTGTACGAGACGCCGAAGTCGAGCCGGACGACCTGGCCGAGGTAGGCCACGTACTGGTCCCACATCGAACCGGTCGGCACCCCGAGCTGGGCCTCGATCGCGGCGCGCGTGGCGTCGGAGACCGGACCGTTCTGGGAGAGCTTCGCGATCGCGGCGTCGGCGGGAGAGCCGGGCATCAGGCGGGGCAGGAAGAAGTTCAGGGTGATCGCGGCCCACAGGGTGAGCACGAACAGGCCGATCTTCTGGAGGACGTACTTCACTGGTCTCCCCCGTCCGTGCGCTTCAGGTGGGTGAAGATCCCCAGGGGCGCCGAGTCGTAGTTCTGCGGGATCATGTACGGGTCGTCCGCGGAGGGCCAACCGGTGAACTTCGCGTCGTTGAACAGGCCCCAGATCCCGCCGTAGTACATGCCGATCACGGGGACCTCCTCGTACACGATGCTCTGCAGCTCGTGCACGATCTCGGTCTGGCGGTCGGGATCGATCGCCGCGCGGAACTCCTCCAGGAGGGCGTCGGCCTCCGGCGAGCGGTAGCGCTCGAAGTTGTTGGTGGTCACCTCGCCGGCCGGCACGTAGAAGTCGCTGGAGAGCAGGCTGTTGTAGGCCTGGTACACGTCGCCGTTGCCCATGCCGCCGATCGCCATCTCGAAGTCGCCGGTGCCGATCGCGCTCTGGTAGCCCGCGGGCTGCGGGAGCTTGAGCGACACCTTGACGCCGATGTCTGCCAGCTGCCGCTGCACGGTCTGAGCGGCGCGCGTCCAGTCGGAGAAACCGTTGGCGGTGGTCAACGAGAACGCGAGCTGCTCGCCGTCCGGGCCGACGAGCTGGTCGCCCTGGAGGGTGTACCCGGACTCGGCGAACGCCGCGAGCGCGGCGTCGTGGTCCTGCGCGAGCATGCCCTGATCGGGGATCTCCGGGTCGAGGTACTGCTCCTGGTTGGGCAGGATGAGGCCGGTCTGCCCTGCGGGCTGCATGTACCCCTCGGAGGCGGTCTCCGCGATCTCCTCCCGGTCGAGCGCGAGCGCGATGCCGCGGCGGACGTTCACGTCGTCGAAGGGCGCGACCTCGAGGTTCGGCACGAGCGAGATGACGCCGCCCGGCGGGAACCACCAGGTGTTGTCGGGACTCGCCGCTCCCCAGGTGCCCTCGACGTCGGAGATGAAGGAGTAGGCCCAGTCGTAGCCGCGGGTCACGGTGTCGAGCTGCGTGTTCGTGGCCGGCAGGATGATGTGCTCGATCTCGATCTTGTCCGCCTGCCAGTAGTCCGGGTTGCGGTCCATCGAGTACTGCTGGTCGTTGTAGTTGCCGAGCACGAACGGCCCGGTACCGACCGGCTCCTCGTTGCGCCAGGTGGCCGGGTCCTTCACATCCGCCCACAGGTGCTCGGGGACGATCATGGTCTGCCCGAGGATCGAGAGCGAGGGCGCGTCGTCGCTCTGCAGGTGGAACACGATGTCGTCGCCGTCGATCTCGATGCGGTCGATGTGCTGCCACGCGCCCTTGATGTCGAGCGAGGGCTCGTCCTTGATGAGCTGGAACGTGAACGCCATGTCCTCCGGGGTGAGCGCCTCGCCGTCGCTCCACTCGACGCCGTCGCGGATCGTCATCACGATCGTGCGGGCGTCGGGCTGGGTCCACTCGGACGCGAGCCACGGGGTGAGTTCGCCATCGAGCGGGTTCACCAGGATGAGCGGCTCGTAGATCCACCGCGAGGCGGTCCTGGTGTTGGTGAGGTAAGGGTTGAAGTTCTGCGTGAAGAACGGGTTTCCCTTGTCGGCGTTGATGAGCATCGTGTCGTCGCCGATCGACGGGTCGGGCTGCGAGCTGATCTGGATGCTGCAGCCGCTGAGCGCGACCGCTGCGGCCGCGAGCCCCACGACGGCGGCGCGGCGCCAGCGTCGGAAGGTGTGCGTCTCTGCCACTGGATGACCTCATGTCGTCTCTGTCATGAAGGGCGCCCCGGGGGGTGGGGAGTCCTGCCGGCCGAAGCCGTACACCAGATTGTAAGCGCATACATTTTGAATCGGCAACCCTGTGACGAGCGAGTGGTCGTCGCTGGCGGCGCCGTCGTGCCGACTCAGGCCGGGCGCGTGGAGCTCTCGCGGAGGAGGATCTGGAGGGGCAGACGCGTGGTGAGCGGCGGGGCGTCCGGCTGCTCCAGCCGGCGCGCGAGCACCTGCACGGCCGCGCGTCCGAGCTCGATCATCGGCTGCCGGATCGTGGTCAGCGGCGGCGACACCAGGGTCGCCGCCTCGATGCCGTCGAACCCCGTCACGAGCACGTCGTCCGGCACCTGCACGCCCGCAGCACGGAACACGTCCATCGCCCCGAGGGCCATCTGGTCGTTGGCGGCGATGAGCGCGGCGGGCACGCCGTCGCGCGTCAGCTCCTGCCCGGCCCGGCGCCCGGAGGCCCGTGTGAAGTCGCCCCGCAGCACGCGCACCGCTGCCGGATCACGCCCCCCTGCGGCGAGCGCGGTCGACACGCCCTCCCACCGTTGTTCCGCGTCCGGCGAGTCGGCCGGCCCGGCGAGGAACGCGATCTCCCCCTCCCCGACCTGCGACAGCACATGGCGGGTCAGCTCCCCCATCGCCTCGGCGTTGCTCACCGTGACATGGTCGTAGGCATCGCCCCGCGGCGGCCCGGACAGCACGACCACCGGGATACGCCGCCCCAGCCGCGCCAGCACCTCGTCCGGCACGCTGCGGGCGAGCACCATGAGTCCGTCCACCCGGCCGGCCATGTCGCGGACGGTCGAGCGGTCGGGGTCGTCACGTCCGACGCCCACCATGAGCACGAACCCCTGCTTCCACGCCTCCAGCTCGGCCCCCCGCAGGACTTCGTCGAGGAACAGCATCGAGGAGTGCGGCGGGTCCTGATCGTCCGACACGACCGTGAACGGCGGGCGAGCAGCGGCGGACAGCACGTCGAGCGGCGGGGCGTCCTCGGCGGCGTCGAACTGGGGGAAGTACAGCCCCAGCACCCCCGTCCGACGCTCGGCCAGACCCCGCGCACTGCCGCTGGGGACGTAGCCCAGCGCGGCGACCGCGTCGAGCACCCGCTCCCGGGTCACCGGACGGACGGCCTCCGGCGAGCGCAGCACACGCGAGACGGTCGCGATCGACACTCCGGCGCGCTCGGCGACGTCGTACACCGTCGCGGCCTTGCTCACGCGTGCTCCTCTCCCCCGCGGTTCTGGTTCCGGTTCCGGTTCCGGTTCTGGTTCTGGTTCTGGTTCTGGTTCTGGTTCTGGTTCTGGTTCTGTCAGCGTAGGACAGTCTCCCCCGGTGCCCCCGTCCTCTCCCGCGCGCGGGCGCAGATTCGCGTCGGTGTCGCACGGATGGTGCCAGAACCTGCGACACGGTGCAGATCTGCGACGGGGTTCCTGGACGGTGCAGAATCACGCGCGGCGGGCGCGGAGGGCTCCGTGGGGGCGAGAGCTGATCTCGCCTGGCTCTCGCTCGCGGGCCTCGGACCACTGCAGCTCGAGGCCGGCGGCGGCGAGCAGCGGGGACAGGGCCTCGGCGGTCCAGAAGAACGCGGGTGCGACCGCATGAGCGAAGGCCGCCCGGGGTTCGCCGACGAAGTATCCGAGGAGCAGGCTCCCGCCGGGGGCGAGCACCCGAGCGAACTCGGCGAACACCTCCGTGAGCTCGGCCGGAGGCGTGTGGATCACCGAGTACCACGCGAGGGTGCCGCCGACCGTGCCCGATGCCTGCGGCAGCGTCCGGAACGACCCGTGATGGAACGTGAGGTGCGGATACCGAACCCTCGCCTTGTGGATGAAGGCCGTGGAGAGGTCGATCCCCTCGACGTCGCGCCCGGTTTCGAACTCTGCGCCGTCATCCCCGTGGAGAAAGGCCGTCCAGTGACCGGGACCGCATCCCGCGTCGAGCAGCATCCCCGGGGTCTCATCGCGCCAGCGACGGATGAGCTCGCGGTCGCGCGGATCCATCAACCCCAGGTCCCCCGCGACCTCCCGGTACTCCGCGGCCCTCTCGTCGTAGGCTCGCGCGACCGGATCGCCTGCGGGAGGTCGCAGATCCGGACCCGCGTCGCACGCCTCCCCGGAATCCCTGCGACCGGGATGCGAATCTGCGACCGGAGTCACCGTGACCGCGCCGCGAGGGCGGCCTGATACAGGTCCCTGGAGGACAGGCCCGTCAGGGCCGCGACCTCGGAGGCCGCGTCTTTCAACCGGGTGCCGTCCGCGACCAGGGCCTGCACCTGAGCGAGGGCGTCCTCCGGCGAGGCCTCCCGCCGCGGCGCACCCTCGACGACCACGACGATCTCGCCCTTCACGCCGTCGGCGGCCCAGGCGGCGAGCTCGGACGCGGTGCCGCGACGGACCTCCTCGTACAGCTTCGTCAGTTCCCGGCACACGGCGATCCGGCGGTCTGCGCCGAAGGCGGCTCCCATGTCGGTGAGGGTGGTCGCGAGGCGCGAGGGCGACTCGAAGAACACCATCGTGCGGGGCTCGGCGGCGAGGGCGGAGAGGGTCGCCCGGCGCTCCCCCGGCTTCCGCGGCAGGAACCCCTCGAAGGTGAAGCGGTCCGTGGGAAGCCCCGAGATCGCCAGGGCCATGAGCACCGCGCTGGGTCCCGGGATGGCGGTCACCGTGACCCCCTGCGCCACGGCCTCGGCGACGAGACCGTATCCCGGATCGCTCACGGTCGGCATCCCCGCGTCGCTCAGCACCACGAGGTCGGTCTCCGCGGCGAGCGCGGCCAGCTCCGCGGCCTTCTGCTTCTCGTTGTGGTCGTGCAGCGCGATCAGCCGGGGCCGGTTGTCGATCTTCAGGGCCTGCAGGAGTCGCTGCGTCGTGCGGGTGTCCTCCGCGACGACGATCTCCGCGTTCTCCAGCACCTCCACGAGTCGCCGCGACGCATCGCCCAGGTTTCCGATCGGGGTCGCGGCGAGGATGATCACCCGCCCAGCTTAGGCGTGGGTCTGAGTCGGGGCCGTCGGAGCGGACCGGTGCCGGCATACCGGAAGCACAGGGCGGAGTGTGTCTAGGCTGGACCGGTGACCGCGCCCGAGCCCCTGCCGCCCGCCCCCGAGGAGCGGCTCACGCGCTACGAGCGGCTCCGGGACCGCGTGCTGCACGCCCCGGACTGGGGCCGGGCGATGGGCTGGCTGGCCCCGCTGCTGATCACTGCCCTCGCCGCGGTGCTGCGCCTGGCGAACGTCGGCCATCCCCATCAGCTCGCCTTCGACGAGACCTACTACGTCAAGGACGCCTGGTCGCTGTGGAGCCTCGGCTACGAGGGGGTGTGGGGAGAGAACGCGAACGACGCGTTCATCACCCTGCAGGAGCTCCCCCTGACGAACAAGGGTGCGTTCATCGTGCACCCGCCGCTCGGGAAGTGGCTGATCGCGCTGGGCATGGCCATCGGCGGACCGGACAACAGCGCTGGCTGGCGTCTCGCGACCGCGGTGCTCGGCGCAGCGTCCGTGCTGCTGGTCTACCTCATCGCCCGACGCCTGACCGGCTCGGTCGTGGCGGCGACCGTGGCCGGCACCCTCCTCGCGATCGACGGCCTCAGCATCGTGATGAGCCGGATCGCGCTGCTCGACGGCATCCTCACCTTCTTCGTGCTGCTGGGCGTGCTGTTCGTGCTCATCGACCGCCAGCACACGATCCCGCTGCTCGAACGTCGGGATCCGGACGACGAGGATCCGCTGTGGGGACCGATCCTGTGGCGCCGTCCGTGGCTCGTCGCCGCGGGTCTCGCGCTCGGCGCCGCCTCGGCGGTGAAGTGGTCGGGACTGTACGTGCTCGCGGGCTTCGGCCTCTACGTCGTGATCACCGACGCCCTCGCCCGGCGCCGCGGCGGGGTCGTCGTATGGCCGGCATCCGCGGTCTTCCGGCAGGGGCCGGTGTCGTTCGTGCTCCTCGTCGTCCCCGCGCTCGCGGTGTACCTCGCGAGCTGGACCGGATGGCTGGTGACGGCGAACGGCTACGACCGCGGCAGCGATCCGAACCCGCTCGTCGCGCTGTGGAACTACCACGAGGCGATGCTCGGCTTCCACGTGGGCCTCACCCGAGGACACCCGTACGCGAGCCCGGCGTGGGAGTGGCCCTTCCTGCTCCGCCCGACGGCGGTGTGGGTGGACAGCGACCCCACCGGCTGCGGCGTCGACCACTGCATCGGCGTGATCTCGGCGATCCCCAACCCGCTCATCTGGTACGGCGGCGTCGCGGCCAGCGTCTACCTGCTCTACCGCCTCATCCGCGGCTGGATCACCCGACAGCCGGTCGGCCCGGCCCTGAGTCTTCCGCTCGTGGGGCTCGCCGTCACCTACCTCCCCTGGCTGATGTTCCCTGAGCGGACGATCTTCCAGTTCTACACGGTCGTCATGATGCCGTTCCTCGTGCTCGCGCTCACCGTCACGCTGCGGGTCATCGCGGGGCGCCGCGAGGATCCGCTCGTGCGCCGCCAGTCCGGAGAGCGGACCGTCCTGATCTTCCTCGGCGTCGTCGTCCTCGTCTCGGCGTTCTTCCTGCCGCTGTGGACGGGGATGAGCGTGCCGTACGACTTCTGGCGCCTGCACAACTGGCTGCCCGGCTGGGTCTGACCCGCCGCGCCGTGAACCCCGGTCAGGGGATCTCGTCGGCCACGTGCTCCACGAGCGGGAGCACGCGACCGGAGAGGTGGGTGCGCATGGCGATCGAGGACGCCGTCCGCGCGACGCCCGGCACCAGGGCGACCCGGTCCAGCACCTCCTGGAGCCGGGTCGCGTCGCGCGCGACGAGCCGGAGCTGCATGTCGCTCGCGCCGGTCACGGTGTGCATGTCGACGATCTCCGGCACCGCGTCCGCGAGGGCCGTCGCCACATCGTCGTGCCCGACCTTCTGATCGATCTCGACGAGGCAGAACGCCACGACGCCGTAGCCGAAGCCGGCGGGGTCGATGCGCGGCACGATCGCCTCGATCACCCCGCCCTCGTGCAGCCGCGCGAGGCGGCTGGTGGCCGTCCCTCGCGCGATGCCCAGCCGGCGCGCGCACTCGAGGAGAGGCAGCTGCGGCGACTCCGTCAGCAGCCGGATCAGCGCGGCGTCGAGGCGATCGATCCGCACGTCACTCCCTGACGATGCCGGGGCGGGAGACACCCCGCGTCAGGCGGGCGACGACGAGCAGCACCGCGGTGAGCCCGAGCGTGAGCAGCAGCTGGATGCGCGCGGCCGGGTCGATCATCGCGAGCGCGATCACGGCGGCCAGCAGCACCAGGCACAGCCACGACACCCAGGGGAAGCCCCAGAGCCGCATGGGCATCGCCTCGCCGGCACGGTCGGCCCGCCGTCGCAGCACGATCTGCGAGATCGCCGTCGCCGTCCAGATCACCAGCAGGGTCGACCCCACGACGTTCAGCAGCGCCGGGAGCACGACATCCGGGAACGCCCAGTTCAGTCCGACGGTGACGAAGCCGAAGGCCACCGAGGCGAGCACCGCGACGAACGGGACGCCCTTGAGGCTCGTCCGGGTGACGGACAGCGGCGCCAGTCCCCGCTCCCCCAGCGAGTACGCCATCCGGGAGGCGCCGTAGATGTTGGCGTTCATGGCCGAGAGCAGCGCGATCACCACGATGAGGTCCATCACGAGGCCGACGCCCGGGATGTTCAGCGTGTCCAACACGGCCGAGAACGGACCGGCCTGCACGGCGGGGTCGTCCCACGGGAGCACCGCGACGATGACGAAGATCGAGCCGACGTAGAAGATGAGGATGCGCACGAGCACCTCGCGCACGATCCGGCGGATGTTCCGCGCGGGGTCGTCGGACTCGGCCGCGGCGATCGCCACGACCTCGGTGCCGCCGAACGCGAAGACGACGATGAGGAGCGCCGCCGCGATGCCGGTGATCCCGTGCGGGGCGAAGCCGCCCTCGTCCACGAGGTTCGAGATCCCCGTCGCCGGCACACCGGGGATGAGTCCGACGATCGCGCACACCCCGACGACGAGGAAGGCGATGATCGCGGCGACCTTGATCGCCGCGAACCAGAACTCGAAACGGCCGTAGTTGCGCACGCCGAAGAGGTTCACCGCGGTGAGGGCGACGACGAAGACCAGCACCCAGACCCACGCGGGGATCCCGGGCACCCAGTTCGCCACGATCCCGGCCGCGCCGGTCGCCTCGGCGGCGATCACGACGACCAGCTGGATCCAGTACAGCCAGCCCACCGCGCTTCCGGCGCTGCGCCCCATGGCCTTCTGGGCGTACGAGCTGAAGGCGCCGGAGCTCGGGCGGGCCGCGACCATCTCGGCGAGCATCGCCATCACGAGCACGACGATGCCGCCCGCGACGAGGTAGGAGATCAGCACGGCGGGTCCGGCGATGCTGATCGCCTGCCCTGAGCCGACGAACAGCCCCGCGCCGATCGCGCCGCCGAGCCCCATCATCGAGATCTGGCGGCGGGTGAGGCCCGGGTGCAGGCCCTTCGTGGTCGTCGTGGTGACGGGGACCTCCGTGGTCATGCGCCCACCTCCATCAGGTCGGAATCGTGGTCGGACTCGTGCGCGGCGTCGCCGGAGACCGCGAGGGCGGCTTCGACCCTGTCGATGTCGGCGGCGGAGCCGGATGAGATGCGGATGCCCTCGCCGGGAAAGGCGCGGGCGACGATACCCCCGGCGTGCAGGAGGGCGTCGAGTTCGGCGGTGCGCTCCCCCGCGGGGACCCAGACGAAGTTGGCCTGCGAGCGGACGGCGGGCCAGCCGGCGGCGGTGAGCACGGTGTACAGCCGATCGCGCTGCGTCACGACCTCGTCGATGCGTACGGCGAGCTCGTCCTCCGCGGCGAGCGAGGCGAGGGCTGCGGCCTGGGCGAGGTCGGTGACCCCGAACGGCACGGCTACCTTGCGCTGCGCCTCGGCGATCGCGGTGGGGGCGATCGCGTAGCCGATGCGGAGCCCGGCCAGGCCGTACGCCTTGGAGAACGTGTGCAGCACCGCGACGTGCGGGTGGCGGCGGAACAGCTCGATCCCGGCGCCGCGGCTGTCGGTGCGGTCGAAGTGCACGTAGGCCTCGTCGATGACGACGAGGACGTCGTGCGGCACCGCGGCGACGAAGCGCTCCAGGGCCTCGGCGTCGACGACGGTGCCGGTCGGGTTGTTGGGGTTGCACACGAAGACGAGACGCGTGCGCGGAGTGATCGCAGCGCGCATCGCGTCGAGGTCGTGCCCGTGATCGGCGTCCAGCGGCACGGCGACGGGCGTCGCGCCCGCGATCCGGACGAGCGAGGGATAGGCCTCGAAGGACCGCCATGCGAAGACGACCTCGTCCCCCTCGCCGGCGACCGCGTGGATGAGCTGGGCGGCGATCTCCACCGACCCCGCGCCGACGGTCACCTGCGCCGGGTCCACGGCGTACCGGGCGGCGAGCGCCTCCCGGACCGCGGAGGCGCTCATGTCCGGGTAGCGGTGGATGCCGGCCACCCGGTCCTGCACGGCGCGCACGACGGAGGGCAGCGGCGGATGCGGCGACTCGTTCGAGGAGAGCTTGGAGGCACCGGCCGGGGCGGAGCGCCCCTGTCGGTAGGCGGGCACGGCGTCGAGACCGGCGCGGGCGGAGAGAGTCATCGTCAGAGCATCCTTGCTGTGATCCGAGAGGGGTCGCGTCACCCTAGAACGGATCGCGGGCGCTGGGCAAACCGTGCACTCGAAGCTGCGCATCGCGCGCACTCGACGGGCAGACGGACGCCGCGCGGTAGGCAGAATGCACAGCGCTGCGCCGGAGAAGGGCGCTCACCGTGCGCGCGAGACCGCGGCCGGATCGCTCACCGGCAGGCGACAGACGAAGGCGCGGCAGTCGTAGGCGCGCTCGGCGGCCGCCTCCTTGCCCTCGAACAGCTCGAACCCCGCGGCGGCGAACGCCGCGGCCTGCGCCGGCGTGACGACGGCGACGATATCGGCATCGGCCCCGCGGGCCGCGGCGGCGAGCGCCCCACTCGGATCCTCCGTCACCACGACGAGCTGCCGCGGCGCGGTGGCGAGTCCGGCGGCGACCCGGAGCAGACTGCCGTGGGCGAAGGGCTGGGCGAGCGCCCGGGAGGCGAGGGCCTCCACCCGCTCCGCCGCTGCCGCGCGATAGCGGTCCCCCGCTCCCAGCCGCCAGGCGGTGAGCGCGGCGTGCGCGACCGCCGCCGTGTCCGAGGGGAGATCGCCGTCGGTGTGGTCGGGCGAGGCGGCGATGCCCTGCGCGCGGAGCATCGGGTCGTCCCCCGCGGCGCCGTCCAGCGCTCCGTCGAGGAGGCCCAGGGCCGTGGCCGCCGGAGCGACGTCGCCGGTGGCCGCCGCGAGGGCGAACAGGCCCTCGGCGAGCAGCGCGAGGTCGGCGGCCGTGGCGACCGCGGCAGAGGCCCGGCCGCCCAGCGATGCCCGCACGAGCGCGCCATCGGCCCCGCGATTGGTGTCGAGCACGGCAGCGGCGGCCTCCGCAGCGGCGGCGATCCACGCGTCGTCGCCGAGCGCCGCCCCCGCCCGGGCGAGTGCCGCGATCGCGAGGCCGTTCCATCCCATGATGACCTTGCCGTCCACTGCGGGCGGCTCCAGCGCCGCGCGCTCCGCGACGGGACGGAGGTAGTAGCCCCCTTCGCTGCGGGCCCCGTCGATCCACGATTCGGAATCCTGCGCAGCGCCGAAGCCGCCACCCTCCTGCCGTAGCGTGCCGAGCAGGAAGCGGGCGATCCCGCGGGCGGTCTCCTCGTCGCCGGCGTCGAGCGCGACCTCGAGCAGCTGGGCGTTGTCGGTCAGCATGCGCTCGTAGTGCGGCACCGTCCAGTCACGCCGGGTCGCGTAGCGGAAGAACCCGCCGTCGGCGTCACGCAGATCCGAGGCCGCCATCGCCGCGAGGGCGCGCTCGGCCGCAGCCGCCGCCTCCGGTGCGGCCGCGCGGATGAGGGGCTCTTGGAGGAACCGCAGGGTCGTGGCCACCGGGAACTTCGGAGCTCCGCCGAAGCCGCCGAACTCCGTGTCCTCCCTGGCGGCGAGACCGCGGGCGGCCTCCGCGAGGGACGAGGCGTCCGGGAGGCTCGACGCCGTGGTCTCCGCCGCCTCGGCGAGGGCCGCGGTCACCGCGTCGGCGGACTCCTCGGCCTGGGCCCGTCGCGTCGTCCACGCCTCGCGCACCGCGGCCAGCACATCGCGGAACGCGGGCATCGGCGGTCGCGCCTCGGGTGGCCAGTACGTCCCCGCGTAGAAGGCGCGTCCGGCAGGCGTGGTGAACACCGTGAGCGGCCAGCCGAGGTTCTGGGTGAACGCGGACGCGGCGGCCATGTAGGCGCCGTCGACGTGCGGATGCTCCTCGCGATCGACCTTCACCGCGACGAACCCCTCGTTGATGCGGGCGGCGGTCTCCGGGTCGGCGAACGACTCGCGCGCCATCACATGGCACCAGTGGCAGGTGGAGTAGCCGATCGAGATCAGCATCGGCACATCCCGGCGGCGGGCCTCGGCGAAGGCCTCCTCGCCCCAGGGGTACCAGTCGACGGGATTGTCCGCGTGCGCCCGCAGATAGGGGCTGAGGGTGTCGGCGAGCCGGTTCGTCATGCTCCCACGCTACGCCGGGGTCACCGACTCCGGACCCGGATCAGCCGACGAGCAGCTCCGCGGGACGGGACAGGGTGTAGCCGACGAGCGGGAGGGCTCGCTCGGCGGCCAAGGCGATGCGCGCGCGCAGCACGTCGGTGGCCACCTCGTAGCCGTCGAAGTCCGTGGTGCTCGCGTACACGCCGAGGGGCAGCGTGAGCGCCTGGAAGAAGGCGAAGAGCGGCCGGAGCTGGTGCTCGATCATGAGGGCGTGCCGCTCGCCGCCGCCGGTCGCGGCGAGGAGCACCGGCGTGCCGACGAGCGCGTACTGGTCCACGAAGTCGAACAGGTGCTTGAACAGCCCGGTGAACGAGGCGCGGTACACCGGGCTCCCCACGATGAGAAGGTCGGCGGTCTCGATCGCCTGCAGGTGCACCTCCACCTCCGGCGGGAGCTGGTCACGGGTGAGAGCACCCGCGAGCGACGGCCCGATCTGCGTGAGCTCGATCAGCTGCGCCTCGACGGGGGCACGCTCGGCGACCGCGGCGGTGATCGCTCGGAGGAGGGCGGTGGTCTTGCTTGGCTCGTGGAGGGAGCCCGAGACGGCGACGACGCGGAGCGGAGCTGTCATGCGCTCGACGGTACCCACGCGGACGCCCCGTGTCGCGCGAAGCGACACGGGGCGTCATGTGGAACGGAGGCGAGCCACGGGCCGCGGGCTCGGGAGCAAGGCTCCGGTCAGTGCGGGCTCGGTGACGGCGTCAGTGCCGAGCCCGCGGCCGGTATGAGAGCGGGATCAGTTGACCTCGTCCGGGTGCGAGCCGACGCGGCCGGAGCCGTCGAGCGGGTCGAGGGCGTCGATCGCGGCGATCTCGGCGTCGGTCAGCTTGAAGCCGAACACGTCGAGGTTCTCCCGCAGGCGCTCCGGGCGCACCGACTTCGGGAACACGATGATGCCCTTCTGCAGGTGCCATCGGAGGACGGCCTGCGCGGGCGTCACGCCGTGGGCGGCGGCCGCATCGGCGACCGCCGGAGTGCCGAAGAGGTCGTACTTGCCCTGGCCGAGCGGACCCCACGCCTCGATGCGGACGCCGTTGGCCTCGGCCCAGGCGACCTCCTCGCGGCGCTGGTACGCCGGGTGCAGCTCGATCTGGTTCACGGCCGGGACGACACCAGTCTCCTTCACCGTGCGCTCCAGGTGCGGGACGAGGAAGTTCGAGACGCCGATGCTGCGGGTCAGGCCCGCGTCACGAAGTTCGATGAGCTTCGCGAACGCGTGGACGTAGTCGTCCTTCGCCGGAGTGGGCCAGTGCACGAGGTACAGGTCGACCTGCTCCAGGCCGAGCTTCTCGAGGCTCTCGCCGATGGCGGCGCGGGGCTCGTCGTCGTGATGACGGTCGTTCCACAGCTTCGTGGTGACGAAGAGCTCCTCGCGCGGGATGCCGGAGGACGCGATGGCAGCGCCCACGCCCTCCTCGTTGCCGTAGATCGCGGCGGTGTCGATGTGGCGGTACCCGATCTCGAGGGCCTCGCTCACTGCCTTCTCGGTCTCTGCCGGCGGCACCTTGAAGACGCCGTAGCCCAGCTGGGGGATGGAGTTGCCGTCGTTCAGTTCGAGTGCAGGAATGGTCATCCCCCCAGCCTAGGACCTGTGATGACAGGCGTGCCCGTGCGGATGACGGAAAGGGTCAGCGCCGAGGGACCGCGGCCATCGCGGCGGCACCCTTACCGACGAGGCGCTCCAGAGGACCACGGCCGACGAACATCGACCACAGCGTCGTCACCACCAGGAGTGCCACGGCCGTGAGCCCCCAGAACGAGTTGTCCGCGATGAAGCCGCCAGGGCCCGCGACGAGGACGACGGAGACGACGTGCAGGCTGTATGCCGTGAGCGGCATGGACCCCAAAGCGCCGAGCGGCAGCAGCAGCCAGCGCAGCGGGCGGCTCAGGAGCAGGCACAGCGCGATCGCCGCGAGGGCGAACCCGCCGGAGCCCAGGATCTCCGCAGTGCCGCCGCTGTGCGGATCGACGGCGAAGACGGCGCGGACCATCGAACCGAGCGGATCGCTCACGGCGAGAGCCTCGGGGTAGCTCTCCCAACCGGACGGCGGCATCACGTCGTCCGGGATGAACGACGACAGACTCTCGGCGAGAAGGCTGTCCAGGCTCTCGCTGGCGAGGCTGTCCAGACTCTCGCTGCCGGAGTACCCGCTCGTCGAGGAGGTGAGCGAGCCCGTCCCGCCGAGACCTGTACTCGCGCCCACGGCTCCCAGGCCGTAGCCGATCGCGGCGAGGACCACCCCGACGACGAGGGCGACGACGGCCGTACGCACCTCCTGCACCCGGAGCCGGCCCAGGGCCATGCCGCCCAGCACGAGAGCGAGCCACACGGTGATCGGATAGGTGCCGTAGAGCACGAACCCGATGCCCGCGCCGAACGGCTGCAGCGCCACCGCGCTGATCAGGGCGAGCAGCGCCGGACCGGCGAGCGCGAGGACGGCGGCGCCGAGGAGCAGCTGCCGGGGCCGCCACCGCAGCACGGGGATGACCGCGACGTAGAGCAGCCCGTAGAGCGTCAGGATCACGGCGATCGGGGTGTTGAGGAGCTCCAGCGCCAGGCCGATCACGAAGATCACGGCGCCGCGGCCGACGAGATTCAGGCGGATGCCGGGGAGACGCTCCCGCTCCGGCAGCATGTCGCGCCCCGTCATGAGCGCGATGGAGACGCCAGCGAGCAGCGCGAAGAGGATCGAGGAACGACCGTGCACGAGGTCCGTCCATGTGGTGGGGTCGCCCCAGTCGAAAGCGTCGGTCATGCCGACGTGGGCGCCGGCCATTCCCAGGATCGCCAGACCCCGTGCGACGTCGAGGCCGAGGATGCGCGGCGGCCGACCGAACTCGCGGAACCAGCGCACGGGGCGCAGAGCAGTCATCACCCGATGATCGTATGCGGCGATCGCGGCGGCTCCGGTGTGCATCCCGGCATACGATGGAGGGCTATGTCCTCCCCTGTGATCTCCTACCCCCCGGAGCTGCCCGTCAGCGCCGCCAGGGACGAGATCGCCGACGCCGTCCGGGACCACCAGGTCGTCATCGTCGCCGGCGCGACCGGATCGGGGAAGACCACGCAGCTGCCGAAGATCGCGCTGGAACTGGGCCGCGAGCGCATCGCCCACACCCAGCCCCGGCGGCTGGCCGCCCGCACGATCGCGGAGCGCGTGGCCGAGGAGCTGCGGGTCGAGCTCGGCACGCTCGTCGGCTACAAGGTGCGCTTCACCGACAAGGTCTCCGACGAGACGCGCATCGCCCTGATGACCGACGGGATCCTCCTCAACGAGATCCACCGAGACCGCCTGCTGACGCGCTACGACACGATCATCATCGACGAGGCCCACGAGCGGTCCCTCAACGTCGACTTCCTGCTCGGCTACCTCGCCCGCATCCTCCCGCAGCGCCCGGACCTGAAGGTGATCATCACCTCCGCCACGATCGATCCGGAGAGCTTCGCGCGGCACTTCGCCGCGGCCGACGGCACCCCCGCTCCGGTCATCGAGGTGTCGGGGCGCACCTATCCCGTCGAGATCCGCTATCGCCCGCTCGTCGACGAGGACGCGGAGCAGGACGCCGCCGGCGAGCCGGAGGACGAGGTGAGCGCGATCGTCACGGCGCTCCGCGAGCTCGACCGGGAGGCCCCGGGCGACGTGCTGGTGTTCCTGCCCGGCGAAGCGGAGATCCGGGACGCGGCTGACGCGGTGCGCGCCGCCTACGCCAAGGACCGTTCTCCCACCGAGGTCCTCCCCCTGTTCGGCCGGCTCTCCGCCGCGGAGCAGCACCGGGTGTTCGAGCGCAGCACCGTGGCCGGCGTCCGTCGCCGCGTGGTGCTCGCGACGAATGTGGCCGAGACGAGCCTCACGGTGCCCGGCATCAAGTACGTCATCGACACCGGCACGGCCCGCATCTCCCGGTACAGCAACCGCTCGAAGGTGCAGCGGCTCCCCATCGAGGCCATCTCGCAGGCGTCGGCGAACCAGCGCTCCGGTCGCGCCGGCCGCACGAGCGACGGCATCGCCATCCGGCTGTACTCGGAAGAGGACTACGCGCGGCGCCCCGAGTTCACCGAGCCCGAGATCCTGCGCACCTCGCTCGCCTCCGTCATCCTGCAGATGCTCGCGCTCGGCTTCGGCGACATCACCGCGTTCCCCTTCCTCACCCCGCCCGACTCCCGGGGCGTGAAGGCGGCGTTCGACCTGCTCACCGAGCTCGGCGCCCTTCGACAGGCTCAGGGACCGGACGACGGCCCCCGGCTCACCCGCATCGGGCGGGACATCGCCCGGATGCCGATGGACCCCCGGTTCGCGCGGATGCTCATCGAGGCGGGCCCTTCGACAAGCTCAGGGACCCAGCGGGGGTCAGGCCCTTCGACAAGCTCAGGGACCCAGCGGGGTGCAGGCCCTTCGACAAGCTCAGGGACCCAGCGGGGTGCAGGGAACTCGTCGGTGCTGCGGGACGTGCTCGCGATCGTCGCGGGGCTGTCCATCCAGGACGTGCGGGAGCGACCGGAGGAGCGGCGCGAGGAGGCCGACCGGCTGCACGCGCGCTTCGTGGACCCGACGAGCGACTTCCTCACCCTCCTGAACCTCTGGAACCACCTGCGCGGACAGCAGCGGGAACTCGGCTCCAGCGCGTTCCGGCGCCTGTGCCGCAGCGAGCACCTCAACTACGTGCGCGTCCGCGAGTGGTTCGACGTGCACCGCCAGCTCCGGACGCTCGTCAAGAGCCCCGATCGCGGGGCGGAGCCGAGTGGCGCGGCCGATCCGGATGCCATCCACCGCGCGCTGCTGTCCGGCCTGCTGTCGCAGATCGGCGTCCTCGACGAGCGCACCGCCCCCGCGGGGAAGGCCCACTCTCCCGCGAAGGACGCCCGCCGCCGGATCACGGAGTACCGAGGCGCGCGGGGTATCCGGTTCTCGATCTTCCCGGGGTCGGGGCTGCGCAAGAAGAGTCCCCGGGCGGTCATGGCGGCCGAGATCGTGGAGACCTCCCGCACCTTCGCCCGCACCGTCGCCGCCATCGACCCCGCCTGGGCCGAGCCCCTCGCCGGCGACCTCGCGAAGCGTCAGGTCACCGAGCCGCACTGGTCCAAGGACGCCGGAGCCGCGGTGGCGTTCGAGAAGGTCACGCTGTTCGGGGTCGAGATCATCCCGCGCCGGCGCGTGCAGTTCGCCCGCATCGACCGGGCCGCCTCGCGCGAGCTCTTCGTCCGTCATGCTCTCGTCGAGGGCGAGTGGGACCCGTCCCGGATCGACAAGCGGGTCAGCGCGTTCTGGCGCAGCAACGCCGAGCTCCGGCGCCGCCTCGAGAAGCTCGAGGAGCGTGAGCGGCGCCGCGACATCTTGGCCGGCGACGAGGCCGTCTTCCGGTTCTACGACGAGCGCATCCCCGCCGAGGTGTTCGACATGCGGTCGTTCGAGAAGTGGTGGCGCGAGGCGCTGACGACGACGCCGAAGCTGCTCGTGATGCGCGAGAGCGACCTCATCGACGACGAGGACCGCGCCGACCAGCGCGAGTTCCCGACCCGGTGGACGCAGGGCGACCAGGTGCTCGGCCTCGCGTACCGGTTCGAGCCGGGTGCCCCCGATGACGGCGTGAGCGTCGTGCTGCCGCTGCCGCTGCTCGCCCAGATCGAGGATCGCGGCTTCGACTGGCAGGTGCCGGGGCTCCGCGCCGAGCTCGTCACCGGACTGCTGCGCGCGCTGCCCAAGGCCATCCGCCGCCACGTCGTCCCCGCCGCCGACTGGGCGGAGAAGTTCGGGGCGGCGCTGGCCGACGAGGGTCCGGAGGTGCACGGCGGCCTCCCCCCGCGCACCCTCAAGGAAGCGCTCGCGCGGCTCGTGCAGCCGCTCGCGAACCAGGTGGTGACGGCCGCGGACTTCGATGACGAGCGGGTGCCGGCGCACCTGCGCATGAACTTCCGCGCCGTGGACGAGCGGGGACGGGTGGTCGGGTCAGGGCGTGATCTCCGGGCGCTGCAGGCCGAGCTCTCCGACCGCGCGCGCAGCAGCGTCGCCCGCTCCATCGCCCGACCCGGGCGTGCGGAGGCACCGGGGCCGCGCGGGGCGGAGCGCGTGGCCGCCGCTCCCGTCGAGCAGACCGGGCTGACGGCGTGGACGTTCGGCGACCTCCCGGCGGTCATCGACACCAAGGTCGCGGGCGGCGTCGTCCGCGGGTATCCGGCGATCGTCGATGCCGGCACGAGCGTGTCGGTGCGGGTCGAGGCGACCCCGGACGCCGCGGCCGCCGCCACGCGCGACGGCGTGCTCCGTCTCGTCCTGCTCGCGGTGCCCTCGCCGTCCTCGTACGTGCAGCAGCACCTCACCAGCCAGGAGAAGCTCGCCCTCGCCGCCTCGCCCTATCCGTCGGCGGCCGCGCTCATCGAGGACTGCCGAGCCGCCGTCGCCCGTCGCGTGATCGACGCGTCGACCGGCGCCGACGGCCAGGACCGTGGCGTCGTGCGCACCGAGGCCGAGTTCGCCCGGGTCCGCGACGCCGTGTCCGCCGTGCTCGTCGACGAGCTCTTCGCCTGCGTCTCCCTCGTCGCCCGCATCCTCACGAAGGCGCGGGAGGTGGAGCGCGGCATCAAGTCCCAGAACTCGCTGGCGCTGCTCGGCCCGCTGAACGACATCCGCACCCAGCTCTCCGGACTGCTGCACTCCGGCTTCGGCGCGGCGGCGGGTGTCGACCGACTCGCCCACTTCCCCCGGTACCTCGACGGCATGATCGACCGGTTGAAGACCCTGGCGAACGAGCCGGGCAAAGACCGCGCACGGATGACGGAGTTCGAGCGGATGGCGGTGCTGTTCGCGGACGCCGGCGGCACGATCCCCCTCGCGCCCGACGCTCCCCCCGCGATCGTCGAGGTGCGCTGGCTGCTGGAGGAGTACCGGGTCAGCGTCTTCGCTCAGCGTCTCGGCACCGCGCAGCCGGTGTCGCCGCAGCGGATCACCAAGGCGCTCGCGGGGAAGTGACCCCCGCCGGGTAGCCTGAGGGCATGGCCCGCGCGATCGTCTACACCGAGTTCGGATCCCCCGCTGTCCTCCACCTGATGGAGGTGCCTGACCCCGTGCCCGTCCGCGGCGAGGCGCTGGTGCGCATCGAGGCGGCCGGTGCCAACCCCATCGACGCGAAGCTCCGTGGCGGCAAGCGCCCGTCTGCGCCGATCACCGAACCGCGTCCGGTCGGATTCGACGGTGCCGGGGTGATCGAGGTGCTGGGCGAGGGCGTCGACGGGTTCGAGGTCGGCGACCGCGTCGCGATCCGCGACACGCTCGGGACCTACGCCTCCGCCCTCGCGGTCGAGGTCGACAAGCTCGTGAAGCTCCCGGACGCCGTCACCGCGGCCGAGGGTGCGGCGATCGGCATCCCGGCCGGCACCGCCTACCAGTCCCTCCGCTCGCTCGCCGTGACGGCCGACGACGTGCTCCTCGTGCACGCAGGATCCGGCTCGGTCGGCCAGGCCGCCGTGCAGTTCGCGGTCGCCTGGGGCGCGACGGTGATCGCCACCGCGAGCCCCGCCCGGCACGACCAGCTCCGCGAGCTCGGCGCGATCCCCGTGGCCTACGGCGACGGCCTGCTCGACCGCGTCCGCGCGGCGGCCCCCTCCCCCGTGACCGTCGTCCTGGACTGTGCGGGCACCGATGAGGCCATCGAGACCTCCCTCGCCCTGGTCGCGGACCGCGACCGCATCGCGACCATCGTCCGCGGTCCCGACGCCGCCGACTTCGGCATCCGGGCGTTCTCCGGCGGGTCCCCCGAGCCGCTCACGCCGCAGGAGCTGGAGTGGCGCGCCGAGGCGCTGCAGAAGACCGTGGACCTCCTGGCCGCGGGCGACTTCACCATCGAGCTCGGCCCGGAGCTGCCCCTCGCCGAGGCGGCACGGGCCCATGAACTCATGGAGACCGGCGGGGCCACGGGGAAGATCATCCTCGTCCCCTGAGGGATCAGGGTGGCACCGGAGCGGGGTTGCGGCCACGACGGGCTCCGACCCGATCGCCTAGCCTCCGGGGCAGTCGCACTCACTGCCGCTGTAGCACTGGCACACCGAGTCAGGGTAGTCGGCCTTGGTGGCGGTGATTCTGGCGTCGAGTTCTTCGAGCGGGACGACGTCCTCGATGCCGTCCAGTTCCGGGATGTCCGGGCAGTCCGCGGGGCCTGTCTCCACGATCTCTTCGCCTCGCGGAAAGGTCAGGGTGAAGCACACCGCCCCCTGGCGCTGCTCGTACCACCAGCCACCGCCCGTCTGCGCGCCACCGAGTGCGAGGAGTGTCAGGGTGGTGCTGTCGTCCCTCTTGTCGAGGTCGAGGAGCTTGAGGGGGTTGCCGTCGAGCTCGTCGGTTCCGTCTCGGAGGTCGGAGGCGAGGGAGAGTTCGGCGATGGTCGCTTCCGGGTCCGTGACGATCTTGCCGCGGTGCTCCCACATGCTGTCCTGCGCGTCTTCGATGGAATCCGCGAGGCTCACCCGCACGAGGTTCTCGATGCTCGGCGCGCACCCGACGAACATTGCGGCCGCAGCGACGAAGCCGACGACAGGGAGGCTTCGGCGCCGCAGACGGCTTGTCATGATGCGACGGTAGCGCATCTGGCGACGACCTCCCTGTCGGTCAGAATGGAGCGACGGGGCGGCCGAGCGAGAGCATCAGCCGGTTCGCCCAATTGAAGAAGGCCGCGCCGTGCACGACGTCCGCGATCTCGAGGTCGTCCAGTCCGGCCGCACGGAGGCGCGCGATGTGCGCGGGACCGAACTGGCGTGGCGTGTCGGTCAGCGCGACCGCGGCCGCGACGATCGCGTTCCAGCGCTCCCCGAGATCCGCGTCCACACCCTCGGCGAGCAGCGCGTCGACGTCCTCCGGCCGCTTGCTGTGGTGCGCCGCGAACCGGGAGTGCACGGAGGCGCAGAACACGCAACCGTTGCGGCGCGAGGCGGCGGTGGCCGCCAGCTCCCGTTCCGCCCGTGGGAGGCCCTCCGCGGCGTTGTAGAAGATGTCCTTGTCGACGAGGGTGCGCGCGCGGAGCACCTCGGGGTCGCGCGCGAGCAGCCGGAAGTACTCGTTCTTCGCCCGGGCGGCATCGACGAGGCCGTCGAGGTGCCGCGGGGTCAGATCCTCCTCCGCCAGGGGCGCGAGGTGGGGTGTCCAGCCGACCTCGGCGCGCGTGAAGGCGTGTGGATAGGGGGCGGCGTCGTGGCGGAGCACGGTGTCGGCGGCGGTCATGCGGCCTCCTCGTCGGTGTCGGTGTCGGTGTCGGTGGCGGTCGCTGTGTCGGCGGTGGTGCGTCCGGCCTCCTGAAGCACGCGGAGGCCGGTGACGACCCGCTGCTGGAAGGCGAGGAAGGACAGGAGCTGCGACAGCGTCACGATGCCGTCCGTCGACCAGCCGGCGTCGTGCAGGCTGCCGAGGTCGGCGCCGGATGCCTCGCGGGGACGGAACACCAGCAGGTGCGTGTGCGCGAGAGCGGTCGCGAGACGTTCCCCCAAGGCCGCCGATGCCGCTTCGTCCGGGAGGTAGCGCGTGCCGTCGGTGCTCTCCGCCTCCAGCCCGCGTTCGGTGTAGGCGCCGAACGGTCCCGTGGTCGCGGCGGCCTCAGCCTCTCGGGCGACGATCGCGGCGCGCTCCGGGTCGATCTCGCGGGCCCGCCCGGCGTAGAACACCGCCGTGGGGTCGTCGGCACCGGCGAGCGCGGTCGCGAATGCCGCGATGAGCGCGCGCTCTGCGAGAGACACATGCTCCGCGGATACCGGGTGGAAGAGCGCGTCGAAGCTCGCCTGGAGCTGCTCCCTGGTCACGGGACGGCGCCGACGCAGCGCATCCAACTCCGGCGTCACCCCCGTCAGCTGGTCGACGATGTCGGCGGTCATGCGTTCTCCTTCACGGTGGGGGTGTTCTCGGGCGTGTGGGTGGTCTCGGGATCCGGCGGCGTGAGCGCGTAGCCGAGGGCCGGGGCGACCTCCGTCGCGAACAGCTCGATCGAGCGCAGGACGTGGGCGTGCGGCGCGTCGACCGAGTGCACCTGGAACGCCACCTCGGTCGCGCGGTGCAACGTGGTGTCGGCGGCGAGCGAGGCGGCGACCTCCTCGGGGGTGCCGAGATGCGTGTCGAGAGCGGCGATGAGGTCGTCGATGCCGTCGCCGGGGATCGTCTGGCCCTGCCGCCGGAAGCCCTCGGCTGCTCGCCGTAGACCGACCTCGGCGAACTGGAGCGCCTCGGCGCGGTCGTCCGCCACGAACACGGTGCGGGAGGCGGTGATCCGCGGAGTCGCGCCGGCGGGCAGCGCGTCGAGGTACGCGTCGATGATCGGGTCCTGCAGGGCGGACAGCGGCGCGTGCAGCCGGTCGTGGGGGCGGGGCTGCGTGCGCGACAGCAGCAGTCCGTGACCGTGGACGCCTGCTCGATGACCGCCAGGTGCCGAGAACGTCGCCTGCCAGATCCGCGCGGCCAGCGACCCCGCGTCCGGATACAGCGTGTTCCCCGCACCGACGTCGCGGCCCTGGAGAGCGTCGAGCAGCACGCCCAGCTTGCGCTCGTAGGTGGGCCCCTTGTCGCGCACGTCCTCCCCGAAGGGCGCGAAGGACGACGGGGTGCCGCCGCTGCCGAGCCCGAGGTCGATCCGCCCGTCCGCGAGCAGGTCGGCCACCACGGCGTCCTCGGCCACCCGTACCGGGTCTTCGAGGGGCAGCGTGATGATCCCGGTGCCGAGCCGGATCCCCGAAGTGCGTGCCGCCGCGTGCGCGAGGAAGACGAGCGGCGAGGGCAGCCCGCCTTCCGCCGCCCGGAAATGATGCTGTGCCACCCAGGCCCTCCCCACGCCGTGCCGTTCGGCGTGCTGGATCTGCGCCAGGGCGAGGCGGTAGCGGTCCGCGGGGGACGCATCGTCCAGGAGCCGGGTGAAGAACGCGACGGTGGGGCGAGGGGCGGTGGCGCTCATGCGAGGATCTCCGTTCGACCGGGAACCGCGGCCAGCAGCTCCCGGGTGTTCTCGTGCTGCGGGTCGTGGAACAGCTCTTCGGTCGGCCCGTCCTCCACCACGCGCCCGCGGTGCATGACGGAGACGGTGTGGCTGATGCGACGCACCACCGCGAGGTCGTGCGAGATGAAGAGGTAGGTGAGTCCGAGCTCGGCCTGGAGCGCGGAGAGCAGTTCGAGGATGCGCGCCTGCACCGTCACATCGAGCGCCGACACCGCCTCGTCGAGCACGAGGATCTCGGGGTCGACGGCGAGCGCCCGCGCGATCGCGACCCGCTGCCGCTGCCCGCCGGAGAGCTCGCTCGGCGTGCGACGGGCCGCATCCGCCGGCAGCGCCACACGCTCGAGCAGCGCGACCGCACGTTCCCGACGCTCGGACCGGCCGCCGATGCGGAAGTTGTGCAGCGGCTCGGCCACGACGTCGGCGATCTGCTGCCGTGGATCCAGGGAGGCGAAGGGGTTCTGGTACACGAGCTGGATCCGTCGGCGCAGCGCACGCAGTCGCGCCCCCTCGACGGCCGTCGCGTCCTCCCCCGCGAGCTCCACGGTCCCGGCGTCCGGACGGAGGAAGCGCGTGACCAGGCGCGCGGTCGTGGACTTGCCCGATCCGGACTCGCCGACCAGCGCATGGGTCGTCCCGCGCCGCACCCGGAAGGAGACGTCGTCGACCGCCCGGAAGCGCTCACGACCCGCGACCCGGAACTCCTTGACGAGGCCGGCAGCCACGATCTCGTAGGGCTTCTCGGCGGCCACTGCCGCGGCGTCCCGGAGGAACGGCGGCGCGTCCGGACGCCGGAAGCCGGTCGTGAAGGCGGGCGCGTCGGCGAGCAGCTGCCTCGTGTACGGGTCTTCCGGCTCCGCGAGCACCTGCGCACTCGGCCCCTGCTCCACGATCCGGCCGTCCTTCAGCACCGCGATCCGCGCCGCCCGGTCCGCGGCGACGCCGAGGTCGTGCGTCACGAGCAGGATGCTCGTGCCGTCCTCGCGCTGCAGCTCGTTCAGCAGATCCAGCACCCGGCGCTGCACCGTGGCGTCGAGGGCGCTGGTGGGCTCGTCCGCGATGAGCAGCCGAGGGCGGAGGGCGATCGCGGCCGCGATGAGGACCCGCTGCCGCATCCCGCCGGAGAGCTCGTGCGGATACTGTCGAGCACGCAGGTCGGGGTCGTCCAGCCCGACGCGGTCGAGCAGCTCGAGCACGCGGGAGTTCCGGGAACGACGGTCGCGATGCCCGTGCAGACGCAGCACCTCGGCGACCTGCACGCCGACGGGGCGCACCGGGTCGAGCGAGGTCGTCGGATCCTGCGGGACCAGCCCGATCTCCGACCCGCGGATGCCGCGGAACGCCCGATCCGACCATCCGGAGATGTCGAGGTCGCCGAGCCGGACGCGCCCGCTCTCGACCCGTCCGCCCTCCGGCAGCAGGCCGAGGAGGGCGTGCGCCGTGGTGGACTTGCCGGAGCCCGACTCGCCGACGAGGGCGAGGGTCTCCCCCTCCGCGATGGCGAAGGAGAGGCCGTGCACGACCTCGCGGGCGGCGTACGAGACCCGCAGGTCCGTCGCGGTGAGGACGAGGGTTGCTGAGGACGGGGGCGCGGTCATCGGGCGCTCCTTCCGAGCCGGTGGCTGATGCGATTGGCGCTGAGCACGACGGCGACCACCACGAGGCCGGGGAGCGCCGTGAGCCACCAGGCGGTCGCGATGTAGTTGCGCCCCTCGGCGATCAGCAGGCCCCACTCGGGGGTGGGCGGCGGGGCCCCGTAGCCGAGGAAGCCGAGGGTGGAGATGGCGAGGATGGCCGTGCCGAACTGCAGCGCGGCGAGCGCGATGATCGGGGTGAGGGCGTTCGGGAGCACATGCCGGCGCAGCACGGCGACGAAGGTGCCGCCGCTGCCGTACGCCGCCTCGACGTACTCGGTGCGGCGCACCCGCGCCACCTCGGCGCGCATGAGCCGGGCGAAGGCGGCGACGCTGCCGAGTCCCACGGCGATCGCCGCGTTCACCGTTCCGAAGCCGAGCAGGATGATGACGGAGAGCGACAGCAGCAGCCCGGGGATGGCCAGCAGCACGTCGACGATCCGCATCAGCACGTCGTCCACGACACCGCCGGTCGCGCCGGCGACGGCTCCGAGGAGCGTGCCGAGCGCGAGGCCGACCGTCACGGCGATGAGCGCGCCCGACAGGGAGTGCACCGCGCCGTGCACGACCCGACCGAAGAGGTCGCGGCCGAGGGCGTCGGTCCCGAACCAGTGCGCGGCGCTCGGCGGCAGGAGCTTGTCGGCGGGCACGCCGGTCAGCGGATCGCCCGGCGCGAAGACCCCCGGGATCACCGCCCACAGCACCGCCACGGCGACGACAGCGAACGCGAGGTACAGCCCCCAGGCGCGCGAACGCCGTCGCGGACGGGATGCGGAGACGGGCGCCGGGGCGGACGGCGCGGGCGGGGCACCCGACGTCTCGACCGACGTCTCCGCGATCACGGGAGCGGTCATGCGGGCACCTCCTGGGCGGCGGGACGGACGGGGCGCGACCGGGCGGCGCGGGCCGCCCGTCGCTGCCGCGGGTCGATCAGGGGCGTGGCGAGGTCGACGGCGAAGCTGATCACCACGAACCCCAGCGCCGACAGCAGCACCACTCCCTGCAGCACCGGGATGTCCTGGTTCGCGACGGCCTGCTCCGTGAGGCGTCCGATGCCGGTGCGGCCGAAGACGGTCTCGGTGACCACCGCTCCTCCGACGAGCTCTCCGAACAGGACGCCCGCGATGGTGAGGGTCGGGACGGCCGCGTTGCGCGCGACCGACCGCGTGAGCACCCACGCCGGCGGCGCGCCCTTCGCCCGCACCACGGTCACGAACGGCTGCGCCTGCACGCGGTCGATGGATCGGACCAGGACCTGGGCGAGCGGCGCCGAGATCGGCACGGCGAGCGTGAGGACGGGAAGGAGCAGGCCGCTGATCGGATCGGCCCCCACGATCGGCACCCATCCGAGCCCGAACGAGAACACCTGGATGAGCAGGATCCCGAGCCAGAACACAGGGACCGCCACGAACAGTCCCGGCACCTGCCGCAGACCGTCCCGCAGCCAGGCGAAGGGCGCGAGCGAGGAGAGCACCGCGATCAGCACCGCGAGCAGGACGGCGACCATGAGCCCGAGCGCCGCGAGCAGCAGCGTGGCGGGCAGTGCTTCAGCGAGCATCGTCCGGACCGGGGTGCCGTACTGGGTCGAGTAGCCGAAGTCGCCGGCGAGGAAGCCGAGACCCGCGTGCAGATACTGCTCCCCCCACGGGACGTCGGCGCCGTAGGTCGCGCGGATGTCGTCGAGCTGCTCCGGCGAGAGCCCCAGGCTCGGGTCGGAGAACTTGATGAGGATGGCGTCTCCCGGCAGCAGCTGCAGCAGGAAGAACGTGGCCGTGAAGGCCGCGATCAGCACGATCGCGGCCTGCCCGGCCCGTCGGAGGACGAAGGTCATGGGGTCACCGTGGTCCTCAGTGCTCCGCGAGCCACACGCCGGAGAACGTGGGGCGGCCGACCGACTCGAAGGCGACGCCGTGCACATACGTGGCCGCACCGTAGACCTGCGGCTCCTCGAAGAGCGGGATCACGTACGCCTGCTCCGCGATGTAGTCCTGCACGGCCTGCGAGGCGGCGACCCGCTTCTCGGCGTCCGGCTCGGAGGCGACGGCCAGCAGCAGCTCGTCGAGCGTCGCGTCCTGAGAGATGAGCACGTCGCGGTTCTTCGTGAAGTACTGGCTCTTGATCACGTCGAGATCCGCACGGCCGACCATCGAGTGGTAGAACCCCGTCTTCAGGGGATCACGCGTGTCCTCCGCGTAGCTGCCCGCGTCGCCGGGCTTGACGGTGAGCTCGACGCCGACCGCCGCGAGTTGCTGCGCCACGAGCTCCAGGGTCTGCTTCGACAGCGGCTGCGGCTTGGCCTCGTAGACCGTGATGGACAACCGCTCGCCGTCCTTCTCGCGAATGCCGTCGGCGCCGGGCTTCCAGCCCGCCTCGTCGAGCAGCGCCTCCGCCTTCTCCGGGTCGTGGGCGTAGTGCGCGGACTCGTCCTTGTATCCCGCTGCCTGGGAGGACAGCACCGACGTGGCCACCGGGTAGTTCTCGGTGAACAGGGTGTCGACGACCTCCTGCGCGTCGACCGCGGCGATGATCGCCTGACGCACGCGGATGTCGGACAGCAGCGGGTTCTCCGGGCGGAGGGCGATCGAGTTGTTCACGCCGCGGGTCTGCGGCGCGTACAGCGTGAAGCCGGCCCCCTCCACGCGGTCCTCGTCGAACGCCTGGACGTAGCGGACGTAGTCGGCTTGGGCCGCGAGAAGCGACCCGATGCGGACGGAGTCCTCGGGGGTCACCAGCACGTGCACGGCGTCGAGGTAGGGACGACCGTCGTTCTCGGCGCTGTCCGGGCCCCAGTCGTAGTCGTCGCGGGCGGTGAGGGTGTACTCGGTGCCGAGCTTCTCGTCGGTGACGGTGAAGGGACCGGAGCCGATGATCTCCTCCGCGTTGCCGGCGCCGAAATCCTCGATCGTGCCGTCCAGTGTCTCCGGGGACAGCAGCCCCGAGTTGATGGTCGACGTCGCCTGCAGGAAGCCGGGCGACGGCGCGCTGAAGCGGAACGTCACGGTGTCCTCGTCGACCACCTCGCTGCCGGCGTAGTTGTTGATGGCCTCGGAGACGGTGAGACCGCGTTCGGCGTCCCCCAGGCCGTAGGTGTCGAAGTTCTTCGCGACGGCGGCGGCGTCCACGGGCGTGCCGTCCGAGAACGTCACGTCCGGGTTGAGGTCGAAGGTGTACTCCGTGGCGTCGTCGTTCACGGTCCACTCCGCGGCGATCCACGGCTCGATCTCGAGCGTCTCCGGATTCTGCCAGGTGAGCCGGGCGGCGATGTTGTTGACGATGCCGCCGTTCGGGTAGAAGCCGGCCTGCGGCGGGTACAGGTTCGTGTAGGCCTGGTGCTCGAGGTAGGTCAGGGTGCCGCCGGAGACCGGGTCCCCCGCGTCGGCCGGAGTGTTCCCTGGGGCGGGCGAGGTGGCGCAAGCGGCAAGGCTGCCGGCCAGGACGAGCGGGACCGCGACGGCGGCGGTGCGGATGAGGCGGCGGTTCATGCGGGGGACTCCTCGGATTCGGAAGACAGGGTCTCGGGTGCGGAGGGGGTGCAGGTGGTGTTCACGGTAGGAAGCGGCAGGGCACGGGGGCGAGGCGGCGGACTCCGGGTGTCGCGAGACGACACCCGTGGTCACGCGCCGACACGCGACGTCACACGGAGGCGGTCGCGCAGCGTCTCCCGCCGGCCGTCCTGGTCGGCCTCCTCCGCCGCGCGGAGCAGGCCACGGCGGCGGAGCTCGGGGGCCGCGAGGCGGGTGAAGGCCTCGAACTGCGCGGGTTGGAATGCCGAGAGGACGTTGAAGCCGTCGGCGGCCCCCGCGTCGCGCCAGCTCTCGAAGTGGTCGGCGATCGTGCCGGCATCGCCGACCACGAAGGCCGCGGGGACGGCGTGCGCGGCGACGAGATGCCGCCAGGTCACTGCCGCCTCCGCCCCGACCGCGAGCCCGGCGATCCGCGCGAGTCGCTCGACGAGCGCGGCACCCCGCTCCCCCAGCCGGAGCGCCTCGGCGGCCGTCACCGGGGCGTCGAAGGCGGCGGCACGCAGCGGGTCGTCGGCGGCCACCTCCAGTGCGTCGGCGAGGGAATCCACCGTGCGGTTCGGCGGGAACGCGACGCGATCGGGCTGCACCCCCTCAGCGAGCGGCACGAGCTCCAGCAGCCGCCGGACGATCCGGTGCGCCCCGGCGTCCGAGTCCGCGACGACGGGCAGCACCGGGGCGATGACCTTCAGCTCCTCCGCCGGGCGCCCCGCGTCCGCGGCGATGTCCTTCAGCAGCCGCCGCGTGGTCACGGCATCGGCGAGGGTGGGCGCGGCGATGAGCGCGAGATCGGCGGCGGTCGCGGCGAGCGCCCGCGACCGCGGCGAGGTCCCCGCGTGCACGATCGGGATGCGCCCCTGCGGCGGACGCGCGATATTGAGCGGACCGGCGACCCGCACATGTGCGCCCGCGACCTCGGCCGCGCGCAGCCCCTCGGGGTCGATGAGCACGCCGCGCTCGGCGTCCGCGATCCAGGCGTCCTCGTCCCACGAGTCCCAGAGCCGGCGCAGAGCGACGACGAACTCCTCGGCCCGGTCGTAGCGGGTCTCGGTGTCGGCGTGGGCGTCACGGCCGTGGTTGCCCGCGGCACGCGGCTCGGCGCCGGTGACGAGGTTGATCCCCGCCCGGCCGTGGGTGAGGACGTCGAGGGAGGCCAGCGCCCGCGCCGTGGCGTACGGATCGGCATAGGTGGTGTTGACCGTCGCGATGAGACCGATCCGCGAGGTCACCCCGGCGAGGAACAGCACCGCGCTCAGCGGGTCGATGCGGGCGAGCAGGTAGGGGTCGCGGAACTCCAGGTCGGGTCCGGTCGCCAGCCAGTCGCCGAAGAAGAGGTAGTCCAGACCCGCGTCCTCCCCCTCCCGCGCGATGCGGCGCAGGATGTCCGCGTCCTCCGCGGGGTCGCGGTGGGCTCCGGGATACCGCCAGCCGGAGGGGTAGGCACCGAGGGTGCGCACCATGGCGCCGATCACGAGGGGTTCCGTCATGCCGACACGGTAGGAGCGCCGCCTCCATCCCGGCCACGGGGAGGAAGCCGGAGGTCACCGGATGTCACAGACGGTCACACGCGCCACCCTCTACGCTGAGAGGATGACTGGACTTCGTTGGGGAATCCTCGCGACCGGCGGCATCGCCGGCGCCTTCGCATCCGATCTGCGCACGGCCGGCCTCGACCTCGTCGCCGTGGGCTCACGCTCGCAGGAGTCGGCCGATGCCTTCGCCGCGCGCTTCGACATCGCGCACGCGCATCCGTCATACGAGGCGCTGGTCTCCGATCCCGACGTCGACATCATCTACGTCTCCACCCCGCACCCGATGCACCACGAGAACGCCCGGCTCGCCCTGGAGCACGGGAAGCACGTCCTCGTCGAGAAGGCGTTCACGCTCGACCACGCCCAGGCCGCGGACCTCCAGCGGCTCGCCGCCGAGCGTGGGCTGCTCGTCATGGAGGCGATGTGGACCCGGTACCTGCCGCACATGGTCCGCATCCGCGAGCTCCTCGCCGACGGCGCCCTGGGTGAGATCCGCACCGTGACCGCCGACCACACGCAGCAGCTGCCCACCGACCCCGCCCACCGTCTCAACGCCCTCGAACTGGGCGGCGGGGCGCTGCTCGACCTGGGGATCTACCCGATCTCCTTCGTCTGGGATGTCCTCGGCGCACCGACCACCATCCGCGCGGTGGGGCGTCTGGTCGAGACCGGAGCCGATTCCGAGGTCGCCACCCTCATGATCCACGAGAGCGGGGCGATCTCCACGACGCTCTCCTCCTCGCGCGGCGCCGGCCCCAACGCCGCGAGCATCGTCGGCACCGAAGCCCGCATCGACATCGACCGGGTCTGGTACGCCCCCACCTCGTTCCGTCTCGTGCTGCCGGACGGCACGGTGCAGGAGGAGTACGTCTCGTCCGTCGAGGGTCGCGGCATGCAGTACCAGGCGTTCGCGGCCGAGCGCCTCGTCCGCGACGGTCTCCTCGAGGGCGACGTCCTCCCCATCGCGGAGAGCGTCGCCATCATGGGCGCCCTGGACGAGATCCGCGCGCAGATCGGCGTGCGCTACCCCGGCGAGGAGGACGACCGTGGCTGAGACGACCGACGCCCGCGTGGCGGTGTACCTGGACTTCGACAACATCGTCATCTCCTGGTACGACCGGGTCCACGGCCGGAACTCCTACGGCAAGGACCGCCAGCGCATCACGGAGCACCCGAACGACCCCGAGGTCGCCGAGCGGCTGAGCCGGGCGATGATCGAGGTCGGCGCCATCATCGACTACGCGGCGTCTTTCGGCACCCTCGTGCTGACCAGGGCGTACGCGGACTGGTCGTCGCCGGTCAACGCCGAGTACCGGTCGCAGCTCGTGGCCCGCGCGGTGGATCTCGTCCAGCTCTTCCCCGCCGCGGCGTACGCCAAGAACGGCGCGGACATCCGGTTGGCGGTCGATGCGGTCGAGGACATGTTCCGTCTTCCGGACCTGACCCATGTGGTCATCGTGGCCGGCGACAGCGACTACGTGCCGCTCGCCCAGCGCTGCAAGCGCCTCGGCCGGTACGTGATCGGGGTGGGCGTGGCCGGGTCGACGGCGAAGTCGCTCGCCGCGGCCTGCGACGAGTTCGAGTCGTACGACTCGCTTCCGGGCGTGGCGCGTCCGGCGAAGGCGGCACAGCCCGCGGTCGCTCTGGTGGTCGAGGCCCCGGCGGAGCCGTCCGCCCCGGCCGCCGCGGACGCGGGTACCCCGAAGCCCAAGACCGCGTCGAAGTCCCGGGCGAAAGCCAAGGCCAAGGCCACTGCCGAGGAGCCCAAGGTCGAGGAGAAGATCGACGACCAGGGCGAGGCCACGCGGCTCCTGGAGCGCGCCCTGCGCCTCGGCCACGACAAGGCGGATGCCGACGAGTGGTTGCACAGTTCCGCGGTCAAGACGCACATGCGCCGCATGGACCCGTCCTTCAGCGAGAAGGCCCTCGGCTACCGGTCCTTCTCCGACTTCCTCAAGTCGCGCGACGACATCGCCGAGCTCGAGGAGACCGGGCACGAGCGCCTGGTCCGCCTGCGGGAGCCCTGAGCACGGCCGGTCGCCTGCCGTCCCGTCACTGGTGGCGGAACGCGGCGTCGAAGGCGGCCGCGGGCTGCGGCCACAGCAGGGAGCGCACGAAACCGAGCGCCTCGGGGGCGCCGTGCAGGCGGTCCATGCCGGCGTCCTCCCACTCGATCGAGATCGGGCCGTCGTACCCGATCGCATCGAGCGCGCGGAACGCGTCCTCCCAGGGCACGTCGCCGTGGCCGGTGGAGACGAAGTCCCAGCCGCGCCGAGGGTCGCCCCACGGCAGATGCGAGCCGAGCACCCCGGCACGGCCGTTCCTCGGTCGCAGGCGGGTGTCCTTGCAGTCGACGTGGTAGATCCGGTCGGCGAAATCGACGATGAAGCCGACGGGATCGATGTTCTGCCACATCATGTGCGAGGGGTCCCAGTTGAAGCCGAAAGCGTCGCGGTGGTCGATCGCGTCGAGGGCGCGCACGCTCGACCAGTAGTCGTACGCGATCTCCCCGGGATGCACCTCGTGCGCGAAGCGCACGCCCTCGCCGTCGAACACGTCGAGGATCGGATTCCATCGGTCGACGAAGTCCTGGAACCCCTGGGCGATCACCGTCTCCGGCACCGGCGGGAACATCGCGACATAGGGCCAGATCGACGACCCGGTGAAGCCGACGACGGTGTCGACGCCGAGCTTCCTGGCCACCCTGGCCGCACGCGTCATGTCCTCCGCCGCCCGCTGCCGCACACCCTCGGCCGCGCCGTCGCCCCAGACGTACGGGCGCAGGATGCCCTGGTGCCGGAAGTCGATCGGGTCGTCGCACACCGCCTGCCCGGCGAGGTGGTTGGAGATCGCGAACACCCGCAGTCCGTGCCGGTCGAGGATCTCGCGGCGGGAGGCGACGTAGGCATCGTCCTCATCGGCCCGGCGGAGGTCGAGGTGGTCGCCGGACGCGGCGATCTCCAGCCCGTCGTATCCCCACTCCGCGGCGAGGCGGGCCACCTCCTCGAACGGCAGGTCGGCCCACTGGCCGGTGAACAGGGTGACCGGGTGACTGCTCATGGATACTCCTTCGTATCGCGGGTGCTCGTATCGCGGGGGGTTCAGGCGCCGAGGGCGCGCAGGTGGGCGATGCTGCGGGCGGCGAGGTCGTCCTGGCTCGCGGCGAGCGGTCTCCACACCGAGGCGGCGACCGCGATCGTCGCGTTCTCGCCCGTGAAGCTCTCCAGCCCCAGCACGCCGCGGTAGCCGGCGTCGTCGAGCGCGCGGAGCATCTCCGGCCAGTCGGTGTGGTCGTCACCCACGGCACCGCGGTCGCTGCCGCACACCTGCACGTGCGCGATGGTGGCGCCCGCCGCCCGGACCGCGTCGGCGGGACGCTTCTCCTCGATGTTGAGGTGGTAGGTGTCGAGGGCCAGCCCCACCCCGGCACCGAGCAGCGGCGCCAGCGCATCGAGGCTCTGCGCCACAGTGTTCAGCACGCTGGTCTCGTAGCGGTTGAGCGGCTCGACGGCCAGCGTCACGCCGATCGCCGCGGCCTCCCTGGCGAGCGGAGCGAGGTTCTCCCGGAGCTCGCCGACGACCTTCGCCCGTTCCGCCTCGTCCATGCGCCAGGTGACGCCGGTCGGGGCGTAGAAGGGTCCGGCGACGATCGAGGCCCCGAGCACGGCCGCGGCGTCCAGGCACGCACGGAGGTAGTCCTGCGTCGCGGCGACGTCTCCGGCGCGCGCGAGCAGCGAGCGACCAGGACCCATCGCGCCGACCACGACCGCGCCCATGCCGAGGCCGTCCAGCACGGTGCGGGCCCGGAGCGGATCCCAGTCGCCGACGCTCTCCAGCGGCAGCTCCAGGGCGTCGTAGCCCATCCGCGCCGCCGTGCGGGCGAGCGGCTCCAGGGTGTCGTCCGTCAGCGGAGACGTCCAGACCCAGGTGTTGACGGCGATCGTGCGGGGCATCGTTGTCCTTGTGATCGTACGGGTGCTCCCACCCTCCCACTCGGCGCGGGCCGAGCGGAAGGGCGGGAGCACACGGGGTTACGGGATCTGACGCTCCTGCCAGACCGTCGGGTAGCCGGGGAGGTCCTCGCCGCCGAACTTGGCGTAGTGGCCGTCGGGCATCCCCTCGTTCGCCGCGAGGTAGTCGTCCAGCTCGGCCTCGGTGATCGGCTTCTGCGGGAGCACCCACTCCTTCGGCACCTCTTCGCCCGCGAAGATCATCTGCGCCGCGAGCAGAGGGGTGCGCCACTGGAAGTTCGAGTACACCGGGGCGAGGCCGGTGAGGCCCGTGTCCTTCCACTTGCGCAGGAAGCTCATCTCGTCCTCGCCGGTCATCACCGGGTAGTCGGCCCCGGCATCCTCGAAGGCCTCGATGGCGGCGACGGCGCCGTCACCGGCGTCCATCCAGATGCCCTGCACGTCGCCCTTGGCGAGCTCGTCGCTGATGATGCTCTTGATCTCGGCCGGGTCCGCTCCGGTGAAGTGGTCCACGGCCTCGATCCCGGCCTCCTCGAACAGCTTCTCGGCTCCGGCCCAGCGGTGCTCCAGCACGTCGACACCGGGGAGGATCCGGAGAGCCACGACCTTGTCGCCCTCTTCGAGGTTGTCGATGAGGAACTCCGCGGTGTCGATGCCCCAGGCGAAGCCGCCGATCGGGTGGATGAACGTGACAGGGCAGTCGGTGTTCACGCCGCGGTCGAACACGACCACCGGCTTGCCCGTCTCGCACGCCCGCTCGACCGCGGGGGTCATCGCCGCCGTGCTGTTCGGGGAGATGAGGAAGACGTCGCACTCGCCTTCGGAGATGAAGTAGTCGATGTCGGCGATCTGGGTGTCGTCGGAGTCCTGCGCGTCGCGGGTCTCCATCTCGCTGATCGCGCCCGACTCCTGCAGCACCTTCAGCTGCTCGTTCATCGTGATCCAGCCCGTCTGCCGCCACGGGTTCGAGATCGAGGCGTTCGCGAAGCAGGCCTTCTTGGCGCCGGTGCTGGCGAACTCCGACGTGTCGACCATCTCGGCGTTGATGTGCTGCAGGTAGGGCTGGTCGGCGGGGCCCTGGGGGTCGACGCCGCGCTCCTCGTCCTGCTTGTCGAAGAGCTCCTGGTCGAACCACTCGGTGGTCTCGGCCGACTCCTCGGGGTTCTCCGACTCCGCCGGCGCCACGGACGGGTCGGTCGTGCACCCGGCGAGCGCGATGAGGCCGAAGAGGGCCACCCCTGCGGTGGCGATCTTCATCGATCGTCGCATTGCTAATCTCCTCTGGTTGTAGGGCTTGATGCGGTGCTGCGGTTCTCGGCGTTCTCGGTCCCCACGGTATGGACGTCCGTCGGCTGGGGACCGCGCCGGCGGCGGGCTCGGAAGGCGACACCCGCATAGGCGACGGCCGCGATGATGATGACGCCCTGCACGGCGTCACGGAGGGTGGAGGGGACGCCCGCGATGTTCAGGAGCAGGAACAGGGCCTCCAGCGCGAAGGCTCCGGCCACGGCGCCGACGATCCAGCCTCGACCTCCGCCCAGCACGACCCCGCCGAGCACCACCGCAGTGATCGCGGTGAACTCGTAGCCCCGGCCGACGGACGGGTGCACTCCCGCGTACCCGACGAGCAGGACGGCGGAGAGGGTGGCCGAGAGGGAGGACAGCACGAACGCGCGGGTCGTGACCCAGGCCCGGCGGGCACCGGCGTAGTCCACCGCGCGGGCGTTGTCGCCGATCGCGATGAGGGTCTTGCCCAGCGGGCGCTTGGTGATGACGATGCCGAGGGCGAGCCAGGCGGCGAGCAGGAGGACGGCCCAGGGCAGGAACTCCAGCACGGGGAGGTCGCGGATCCCGCCGCGGCCGATCTCCCGGAAGCTGTCGGCCGGGTTCCCCGTGGCCGCGCCGCCCGTCCACCACATCACGCCGCCGAGCAGGGCGAGCATCATGCCCAGCGTCACGATGAACGACGGCACCCTGAGCAGCGTCGTGAGGACGCCGTTCACGAGCCCGACGACCACGCCGAACACGATCATGAGCAGCAGGACAGGGAGGGTGCGGGCGTCGTCCTGGCCGACGAGGTTGCCGGCGATGATGACCTGCGCCGTGATGAGCGATCCCTGGGAGAGGTCGAACTCCCCCGCGATGATCACGAAGTACTGCCCGATCGCGACGATCGCGATGGGGGCGACGCGCTGCAGGTACCGCATGAATTGCCCGGGCTCGGCGAAGCTCGGGTTGAGCACGGCGACCGCGACGAGCAGGATCACGAGCAGCAGGAAGACCGCCCCGCGGGGGCTGACGAGCGTGCGCAGCGCGTTCATGAGCGTCCTCCTTCCCGCACGGAGGCGGTATCCCCGGCGCTGTCGACGGCGGCGACCTCGGTGGTCGGATCCGCGAGCTCGGCGGCCGCGACCGCCATGTCGGCTTCGGCCGCCTTCGCGGCGTCGTCTCCCCCGGTGCGCGTGCCGCCGGCACCGAAGCGGGGACGACGCCGCACGATGGCCCGCCGACTGTAGACGGCGACGGCGGCGACGATGACGATGCCGCGCACCACGTCCTTGAGGAAGGGATTCACCTGCAGCACGCTCATGACGTTGTCGACGACGGCGAGGATGGCGACGCCGCCGATGGTGCCCCAGATCGAGCCGCGTCCGCCGAGGAGCAGGGTGCCGCCCAGCACGACCGCGGCGATGGAGAGCAGTGCGTATCCGCCCTGCTGACCGACCGTCGGGCTGCCCACGCCGAGACGGCTGGCGAGCAGGAGTCCGGCGAGCCCCGCGAACACGGAGCACAGCACGTGCGCCCAGATCAGCGGCAGGCGGGTGCGCACACCGCTGAGCCGGGCGATCTCGGGGTCCCCGCCGACGGCGTAGAGATGGGCACCGGTACGGGTGCGGTTCAGCAGCACCCAGACCAGCACGGCGAGCGCGATCATGATGAGCGTGGACACCGGGATCGGTCCGACCCCGGTCGCGCCGATGAGCTGGAACGCCCACGGGACCTCGCCCGCCGAGCCTTCGAAGTTCGTGTTGAGGATGCCCTGGAGGATGAGCCCGACGCCGAGCGTCGCGATGAAGCCGTTGACCTTGAGTACCGTCACGATGAGCCCGTTCACGAGCCCGATCCCCGCGCACACGAGGAGCGTCACGATCACCGCGAGCGGGATGTTGCCGGCGTTCCCGGCCATCATCGTCGCCGCGAGCAGGCTCGACAGGCTGATGACGTAGGTGACCGACAGGTCGAGCGAGGCGCCGAGCACCACGAGCGTCTGCCCGATGGCCACGAGGCCGAGCACGCTCATGCCGGTCAGGATGTCGCGGATGTTCCCCGGGCTGAGGAAGTTGCGACCGACCGTGGCGACGAGGATCGCGCCGACGACGAGGGCGAGCAGCAGGATGCCGAGCACGATGGCGGTCGAGTCGATGCGGAGACGGGCTCCGGGGCGGCGGCTCATCGCGCACCTCCCTTCGCCCTCGGACCGCTGTCGGCGCCGGTGGCCGCCGCGAGGATCTCGTGCTCGGCCGCACCGGCCGGCAGCTCGGCGACGAGTTCGCCGTCGTGCATGACGAGGATGCGGTCGCTCATGCCGATGACCTCCGGCAGCTCGCTCGAGACCATGAGCACGGCCTTCCCCTGCGCCGCCAGCTCGCGCATGAGTTGGTAGACGGCGTACTTCGCCCCCACGTCGATGCCCCGTGTCGGCTCGTCGAAGAGCACGATCTGCGGCTGGGTGAGCAGCCACTTGGCCAGCACCACCTTCTGCTGGTTGCCGCCGGACAGGAAGCGCACCTCCTGGTCGAGACCGCGCGAGGACACCTCCAGCGTGCGGAGCACTCCCGGCACCTCCCGGCGCGACGCCGCGGTGCGTCCGGCGAACACGTTCCGCACCACGAGCAGGGCGTTGTCGAGGATCGACTGCCCCAGCGCGAGCCCCTGGGCCTTGCGGTCCTCCGAGACCAGGGCGAGTCCGGCGCGCACGGCCGCACGCGGCCCGGTGATCCGCACCGGCTTCCCGTCGATCCGCACGGCGCCGCGGGTGAAGGCCTGGATGCCGAACACCCCCTCCACGAGCTCCGTGCGTCCGGAGCCCTGGAGCCCGGCCACCCCGACGATCTCCCCGGCGCGGAGCGTCAGCGACACCCCGTCCACGTAGGCGTTCCCGCAGCGGTCGAGTTCGAGCCGGGGCGCGCCGACCGCGGTGCCGGCGACCGGGTCGGGGAAGTAGGACTGGATCGACCGGCCCACCATCCGGCGCACGAGCTCGTCGGTGGTCAGGGCCGCGGTCTCGTCCGTGGAGACGAGGGCGCCGTCCTTGAGGATCGTGATCCGGTCGCAGAGGTCGAAGATCTCCTTCAACCGGTGGGAGACGTAGATGACGGCGACACCACGGGAGGTGAGCCGGCGGATGATCGCGTACAGCAGCTCCACCTCGCGGTCGCTGAGCGCCGCGGTCGGTTCGTCCATCGAGATCACCTGCGCATCGAACGACAGCGCCTTCACGATCTCGACGATCTGCTGCTCGGCCACCGTCAGCGAGCCCACCCGGGCCTGCGGGTCGATGAAGGAGACTCCGAGGTCGCTGAGCAGCTCCGCGGTGCGCTCGTTCATCGCCCGCACGTCGATGAGTCCCGCGCGCCGTGGCTCCCGGCCGAGGTAGACGTTCTGCGCGACCGTGCGCTCCGGGAGCAGGGTGAACTCCTGGAACACCGTGACGATGCCGGCGTCCATCGCCTGCCGGGGGTGCGCGTGGCGCACCTCCGCGCCGCGGTAGGCGATCGTCCCCTCGTCGGCCGGCTGCACGCCGGCAATGATCTTCATGAGGGTGGACTTGCCTGCACCGTTCTCGCCGACGAGGCCGTGCACCTCCCCCGGTCGCACGTCGAAGTCGATGCCCTTCAGCACCTCCACGCCGAAGAACGCCTTGCGGATCCCGGCCACCTGCAGCACCGGCTGCGTCGTCGTCGCGGTCATGCCGGCACCTCCGTCCAGCGGCCCTCGTGGGCGGCGGAATCGAGCACGGCCTCGGTCAGCACCGCCGCACGGTGGCCGTCGGCGAACGTCGGCAGACCGTCGGGCACGTCGCCCGCGATCGCGGCATAGACGTCCGCGACGAAGCCGTTGAAGGCGTCCTGGTACCCCATGGCGTGCCCGGCGGGGACGCGCTGCAGCCGGGCGGACTCCGGGTCGGCCGTGGCGGGGTCGCGCAGCAGCAGCCGCGACTCCTCCCGCATGCCGACCCAGAGCTCCTCCGGCCGTTCCTGCTCGAACCGCAGACTCTGCCGCGTCCCGTGCAGCTCCAGGGTGAGGGCGTTCTTGCGGCCCGCCGCCATCTGCGAGATGAGCAGCGTGCCGAGTGCCCCCGCCGAGGTCTCGACGAGCACGGCGACGATGTCCTCCGTGTCGACGGCTTGCCCCGCCCGCTCGGCGAACACCCGGCGGGTGCGAGCGCTGAGGGTCCGGATCCGATCGCCCGTGACGAACTCGAGGAGGTCGCACAGATGCGAGCCGATGTCGGCGAAGGCGCGGGAGGCGCCGCCGGACGAGGAGCGCACCCGCCAGTCGTCGTCGGTGGGCCGCAGCATCCAGTCCTGCAGGTACGAGCAGTCCAGCGTGAGCAGCTCGCCGGCCTCGCCGCGGGCGATGCGCGCCCTGGCCTCGCGCACCATGGGGTGGTAGCGGTACACGAAGGGGACGGCGGCGACGAGTCCGGTCTCGGCGGCTTCCGCGGCGAGCGCGGCGGCGTCGGCGGCGGTCGTGGCGAGGGGCTTCTCGCACACGACGTGCTTGCCCGCCCGCAGCGCACGCAGGGCGAGGTCGGCGTGCGTGGCGTTGGGGGTGCAGATGTGGACGACGTCGATGTCGTCGGCGTCGAGCAGGGCCTCCGCGTCGTGCTCGGCGCGGGCGGCGCCGAGCAGGTGCGCGGCATCCCTGGCGCCTTGGGCGGACCGGGTGGCGACGGCGCGCAGTGCCCCGCCTGCGTCTCGGGCGGCCGTGCGGTGCACGCGGGCCATGAAGCCTCCGCCGAGGATCCCGGTCCGGATCGTCCCGAGACCGGTGTCAGTGACATCCGTTGTCATGCCGGTGAGTCTGACACAGCGATGAGGACTTTTGCTAGTCCTTCGTCAAAAGTTGTGTGTAACGAATTCGAAGTCGCACCACGGAGCGGAGGAAGTGCTGTGCTTTACTGACGCCATGGTTGACGTGCTGAGACCGCTTGCGACGCCCTCCCCCGGGACCGGCGAGATCTTCCAGATCCTCCGCGACGGGCACGCCCGCACCAAGGCGGAGCTCGCCGCCCTCACCGGACTGGCCCGCTCCACCGTCGCCTCCCGGGTCGATGCTCTGCTGGCCGCCGACCTCCTGCGCCCCGCCGGTGAAGCGGTGTCGACCGGAGGTCGTCCTCCCGCCCGCGTGGCGTTCAACCCGCGCGCCGGGCTCGTCCTGGCCGTCGACCTCGGAGCCACCCACGCGACCGTCGCCGTGGCCGACCTCGCCGGCGTGATCCTGGACGCACGCACGCGCGCGATCGACATCGGCGAGGGGCCGGAGGCCCTGCTGGACGCGATCCTCGCGGAGGGCAGCGCCCTGCTCGAGGCGACCGCCGGCGGCCTCCCCCTCGTGGGCGTGGGCATCGGCGTCCCCGGCCCCGTCGAGCACTCCACGGGGCGCCCGACGAACCCGCCGATCATGCCGGGCTGGGACCGCTTCGACGTCCCGGGCTACGTGCAGCGCACGTTCGACGTGCCGGTCCTCGTCGACAACGACGTGAACATCCTCGCCCTCGGCGAGCAGGCCACGAGCTGGCCCCGGGTGGACGACCTCGTGTTCGTGAAGGTGTCGACCGGCATCGGCGCCGGGATCATCGCCGGCGGGCAGCTCCAGCGCGGTGCCCAGGGGTCGGCGGGCGACATGGGCCACGTCCAGGTGCCGATGAGCGCGGGCTCGGCACGGCAGCCGGGCGACGAACGGGATCTCGAAGCCCTCGCGAGCGGGTCGGCCCTCGCCGTCGCGCTGCGCGCCGAGGGGCATGACGTGCACACTGCCTCCGACGTCGTCGGCCTCGTCCGCGCCGGCAACGCCGCGGCCATCGAGGCCACCCGTCAGGCCGGACGCGATGTCGGCGAGGTGCTCGCGACCGTCGTGAACCTGTTCAACCCGTCGATCATCGTGCTCGGCGGCAGCATCGCCCGCGCCGGTGAGCACCTGCTCGCCGGGGTCCGCGAGGTCGTCTACCGCCGCTCGATCCCGCTCGCCACCCAGCACCTCGCGATCGTGCAGTCGCAGGCAGGTGACCGCGCGGCGGTGCTGGGGGCGGCGATCATGGTCGCTCGCGAGGTGCTCTCCCCCGCGAGCGTCGACCGCTACGTCGCCGCGAAGGGATCGAAGTCGGCGGGCAGCGCGCCCACCTGATCCAGCGTGCTCGCCACCTCCACGAAGGTGCGCCGCGCCGCAGCCTCCTCGATCGAGAGCAGGGTGTCGAGCACGTGGTACCCGAACTCGCCGGTGGCGACGTGCGGTCGATCCTCCGCGATCGCGCGCGCCATGTCGAGCAGCCCGAGCCCGCGCCCCGCGAGTACGCCCTCCGGCACGACGTCGATGACCTCCTGCACCACCGGCTCCGGCGGCACGAAGTGTCGGGACAGCGGCCGGGTGATCGCGATCGGCCCGCCGAACGTGTTCGGGTCGGGGATGACCAGGGTGCCCTCGGTCCCCGTGATCTCCACGATCCCCTGCCGCACCAGCGGCGAGTCCGTGCTGTAGAGGCTCTGCGCCTGACCGCCGCCCTCGAAGTCCATCAGGACGCTGAGCGTGGACGGGATCTCGACCGGGAACTCCTCCCCGGCGCGGTCGCCGACCTGCACCCGGCGCGTCGGCGACCCCTGCAGCCCGAGCGCGGCCACCGCGGCGACCGGCCCGAAGACGTGGACCAGGGTCGAGACGTAGTACGGTCCCATGTCGAGGAGCGGCCCCGCGCCCTTCGCGTAGAGGAACGCGGGGTTCGGGTGGAAGATCTCCGGCCCCTGCCACTGGAAGGTCGTCTGGCCGAACAGCGGGCGGCCGATGTCGCCGCGGGCGATGGCGCGCTTCGCGGTCTGCACCCCGGGGCCGAGGACGGTGTCTGGCGCGACGCCGACGCGGAGTCCGGCCGCCGCGGCCGCCTCCAGCAGGCGTCGCGCCTCCTCGCGGTCCACGCCGAGCGGCTTCTCCGTCCACACGTGCTTCCCCGCGGCGACGATCGCCTCCGAGACGGCGACGTGCGCGGCGGGGATCGTGAGGTTCACGACGATGTCGATGTCGGGATCATCGAGCACCAGCTCGACGCCACCGGCTCGCGGCACCCCGTACGCGGCGGCCTGCACGCGTGCACGCTCCTCGACGAGGTCGCCGATCGCCCGCACCTCCACGTCCGGGAAGCGCGTGAGGTTCTGCAGATACTGGTCGCTGATGTTGCCCGCGCCGATGAGGCCGACGCCGACGACGTCGCCGCCGCGCACCATCAGCGCGCCGCCTCGGCGTCGAGGAAGACCCGGCTGCGCTCGATGGCGTCGAACAGATCGCCGTCGTAGTGGTCGAACTCGACGATGGCGAGTTCGAGCGCCGGCGCGGCGGCGATGGCCTCCCGGAGCGGCACCGCCCCGTCGCCCGCGGGCACCTGATCCGCGGGCGGGTAGGCGTCCAGCAGCGCGGGGTCGAGCGTACCGTCCTTCGCGTGCACGGCGATCACGCGCTCGCCGAGACGCTCCACGAGGGTCACCGGGTCGACACCACCGCGGGCCACCCAGTACAGGTCGACCTCCAGCACGACGCGCTCATCGAGGTGCTCCGCGAGGACCTCCAGCCCGGTCACCCCGTCGAACACCGCCTCCAGCTCATGCGCGTGGTTGTGGTAGCCGACCCGGACGCCGGCCTCGGCGCCGATCTCCGCCGCCTCGTTGAGCAGCCGGGCGGTCTCGACGATCTGATCGACCTGTTCCCAGCGCGCGGGCTCGGTGTACGGATCGATCACCGTGTCCATGCCGAGCGCCTTCGCGGCCGCGAAGACCTCCGCGGGTGAAGGCACGGGGGCCGTGGTACCGGAACCGTCCGGGCGCACGAAGGTCGGGGTCGCGAGGAACGCATGCCCCGACGGCGCCGTCAGTCCAGCGGCCGACACCGCGGCAGCCATCGCCTCCGCCCGGCGGACGAAGTCGTAGGGCTCGACCGCGCTGAATCCACGCGCCGCGACGGCGGCGAGCGTGCCCTCGAGGTCGGCCTCCAACTGCTCGCGGATCGTGAACAGCTGGAGAGAGGTCTGGATCGTCATCGGTCGTGCTCCTCGGTCGTCGGTGACAGGCGGGCATCGCGCCCCGGAGGCACGCTAGCACCGAATACCTCCACATGGAAGTTTTTTGTCGCTAGACTCGGGCCATGCCCCCCGCACCCTCCGAGGACTCCGAACGCCCGCGCCCGCGCGGCGCCTACGCCAAGGGCGTCGCGCGGCGCCAGGAGATCCTGGACCGCGCGATCGAGGTGTTCGCGGCCCGGGGCGCCGACCGCACGAGCCTGCGGGCGATCGCGAAGGCGGTGGGGGTGACGCATGCCGCCCTCACCCACTACTTCGGGTCGCTGGAGGAGCTGCTCGTCGCGGTCTACGTCGAGAGCAACGCGCCGGAACGGAAGACCGACCCGGAACCCGCGAACCCCGTCGAGGGCATGATCCGGTCGGCCAGGGCCAACCGCGAGGTGCCCGGTCTGGTGCAGCTCTACTCCACGCTCGTCGCCAGCGCTCTCGAGGAGGGCCACCCCGCCGCCCGCAGGTTCGCGACCGAGCGCTTCGCCCGTCTGCGGGCCGACATCGCCGAGACGGTCCGGGAGCAGCAGAAGGACGGAAGCATCCGTACGGACGTCGATCCGCTCGCGGTCGCCGCCCTCGTCGTCGCCGCTTCGGACGGCCTGCAGACGCAGTGGCTCCTGGACGACACCGCTCCGCAGCATGAGGCCCTCGCCCTCCTCGACCGCTTGCTCCGCCCGACCGACGACGCGGGCCGGGAGGGGTCCTCCGCGGGCTAGGCTCGAAGCGTGACGCCCGTGCCGCAGTCCCCGTACGCGAGGGCTCTCGGCGCGCGTCTCACCGCGCTGCACCCCCGGCTGCGGGCCTACTTCCAGGCGGTCCCCGACGGGATGGTCGGCGTCGGCGAAGGGACGTTCCAGCGCGTCGGCACGCCCCGCCGGGCCCTCTGGCCCCTGCTCCGCCGCCTCGAACGGCGCGGGGTGATCGCCGCCCGCTGGGAGCGCGACGTGCCGTTCCGCATCGAGAACCGCACCATCGCCTCCCGGGCAATCGCCGAGCGCACCTTCCGATTCGCGGGCGGGCCGTGGGTGATGCGCGATGCCGTGGCCCCGACCAGGCACGGCCGCATCGTCGACGAGCTCGGCGAGCCCGGCCTGGTCGTGGCCTGCTTCGACGTGGAGCCCCGTGCCGGCGCCCTGCACCTGACGAGTCGCGCGGTGGGCATCCGCGTCGGGCGCTTCCGGCTCCGCATCCCGCGGGTCGTGGCCCCTGTCGTCCGGCTCGTCGAGCGCTGGGACGAGGAGGCCGAGCGGCAGCGCGTGCGGCTGACCGTGGATGCGCCGCTCCTCGGGCGCCTCTACGAATACCGCGGCGACTTCAGCTACATCCTGGAACCGGATCGGAAGGACGACGACGCATGAGCACGGACCGGGTGGTCATCGGCGGAGCGACGGGCTTCATGGGACGGTATCTCGCTGCACGCCTGCGGGATGCCGGGCGCGAGGTCGTCACGATCTCCCGCTCCGGCAGCGACCTGTCCTGGGGCGACCAGGACGGCATCGATGCCGCCGTCGATGGGTCGTCCCTCGTGATCGGCCTCGCGGGCAAGAGCGTGAACTGCCGGTACACGCCGCGCAACCGGGCCGAGATCTTCCGCTCCCGACTGGACACGACCGCAGCCCTGAGCCGCGCGATCTCCCGCGCCGCCACTCCGCCGCCGCTGTGGGTCAACTCCTCCACGGCCACCATCTACCGACATGCCGAAGACCGGCCGATGACGGAGTCATCCGGCGAGATCGGCACCGGCTTCTCGGTCGAGGTCGCCAAGGCGTGGGAGCGCGCGCTCTTCGCCGACGCCCTGCCCGGCACCCGTCGCGTGGCTCTCCGCAGCGCCATCGTCCTCGGCGACGGCGGCGTGCTGGAACCGCTCCGCACGCTCGCCCGACGGGGCCTCGGCGGCCCGCAGTACGACGGGTTCTGGCCGGTCGGGCCCGCGCGCCGGGCCGCCGGGACCGCACACCTCCCCGGCGCCCGTCGCGGTCGGCAGCGCTTCAGCTGGATCCACATCGAGGATGTGGCGCGCATCATCGAGTTCCTCGAGGAGACCCCGGCGCTGGAGGGCCCGGTCAACGCCGCTTCGCCGCACCCCGTCGACAACGCCGCCTTCATGGCCACCGTGCGCCGGGTGCTGGGGGCGAAGGTCGGCCCGCCGATGCCGCGCTGGATGCTCGAGCTCGGCGCGATCGGCATCCGCACCGAGACCGAGCTCGTGTTGAAGAGCCGCTGGGTCCTGCCCGAGAAGCTCACCGCCGCCGGCTTCACCTTCCGCTACCCCGACCTGGAAGAGGCCGTCCGCGCCTCGTTCGCCGTCGCCGACGTGAGCTCCGGACCGCGCGCGGCCTGATCCCGACCGCGTGAAGAGGCCGTCAAGCCGATTCCTGGAGCGTCGGGAACGTCCAGCTGCCGTCGAGCACCTCGGGACGGGGGCGATAGAGCCGGACCAGGTAGTTCCAGCCCTCCGTGATCGGCAGGACGTTCGGCAGGCCTTCCGGGTGGTCGCCGAAGCGGACGGTGAGCGTGCCGTCGTCGTTGCGGACGCCGGTGATGTCGTTGATCGTGTAGGCGTCGCGATCGTTCGGCTCGAAGAAGCCGTCCGCGTTGTACACCGAGATCGACCAGAAGCCGTCGACGGGAACGTCGCCGACCGTGAGCTCGTACCGCCCCACCGGCAGACGCGGGTCGACGCCGATGTAGCTCGCCTCGGACGAGGGAAGCCCTCCCCAGCCCGCCGCCGTGCCGATGAGGTGCCGCACCGGGTCGACCTCGTCCTCGCTGCCGAACATGCGGTCGAAGCCCCGGAGGTTCCGGGCCAACGCGAGCAGCGCCCGGCGGGTCTCGTCGAGGCTGGCGGTGTCGTAGTCCGGCATCGTGAAGGGCGTGGCCGCCCCGCTGCGCAGGGCGATGCGGTCCTGGAGAGCGGTCACCGCCGCCACATCCGTCGGATCGGTGGGGTCGACGAGGATGCGCACGGCGAGCACGACGTACGGCGTCCCGAACTGCGCCTTGGTGAGAGTGTGCTCGCCCGCCTCGTGGAAGATCGCATCCACGTAGTGGTGCTCGTTGACGACCATCGCCGAGAGGTAGCGGTCGCCGTGCTCCGGGATCGCGAAGGCGGCTCCCTCGCTGATGTCCAGGACGGCGAAGCTGTAGAGCGTGTCCCGGTTCAGCCGGATCACGGTCTGCCGGTCGATCGCGGCCGGAGCCCTGTTGTGCAGGAACCGAGCCACACCCCCGGCCTCCTTCTGGAGGTCGCGCATCATGCGGTGTGTCTCGGCGAGGGCGAAGTTGTCGACGTTCACGAGGATGCTCATGACGGCATCCTGACAGCCCGGAGCGGTCGATCGCTAGGACTGCGGGAGGGCGTCGTCTCCGCGTTCGCGACGGCGCTTCTCGATCTCCTCGCGCAGCCGCCACTCCTCGATCTCGCGGTCGAGGTCCGCGATCTGCTGCTCGGTCGAACGGGTGTCCACCGACGGCGCAGGCCGTGCGACGGTGGTCGTCGGGGCCGCAGGGCGCTCGGCTCGCCGCATCCGCGGGAGGGGGACACCGGCCTCCCCGTACTCCCGGCCGATCGCGAACCACAGCGCGCTGCCGATCAACGGCAGGAGGATCACGATGATGATCCAGACCATCTTCGGCAGATACTTCACCTGCGAGTCGTCGCGCGTGATGATGTCGATCAGTGCACCGATCATCAGCGCGATGACCAGGAGCGAGAACAGGAACGGCATGGGATCAGGGTAGACGACGCGCGGGCCGGAGCGGAGGGATCACGGCAGCAGGTGTCCCGCGGCGCGGAAGAGCTCGTACCACTCGGCCCGGGTGAGCGCGACATCCGCCCCGGCCGCGGCCTCCTGGACCCGGTGCGGTGTCGTCGTCCCGAGCACCACCTGCATCCCGGCGGGGTGACGGGTGATCCAAGCGGTGGCGATCGCCGTCGGCGTCACTCCGTGGACCCCCGCCAGGCGCTCGATCACGGCGTTGAGCTCGGGGTAGTCCGGGTGCCCGAGGAAGACCCCGCCACCGAAGCCGCTCTGGTACGGCGACCACGCCTGCACGGTGATGCCGTGGATCCGGCAGTAGTCGACGATGCCGCCGCCGTCCCGTCCGATGCTCTGGTCGTGGCCCGCCATGTTCGCGGCCACGGGCTGCGCGATGATCGGCGCGTGTGTGAGGGACAGCTGCAGCTGGTTCGCGACCAGGGGCTGCCCCACCGCGGTCTTCAGCAGCTCGATCTGCGAGGGCGTGTGGTTGGACACCCCGAACGCCCGCACCTTGCCCGAGGACTCGAGATGATCGAAGGCGCGCGCCACCTCGTCCGGCTCGACCAGGGCGTCCGGCCGGTGCAGCAGGAGCACGTCGATGCGGTCCGTGCGGAGGGCCGCGAGCGAGCCCTCGACCTGCGCGATGATGTGGTCGTAGGAGAAGTCGAACATGCCCTGCGCCGGCACGATGCCGCACTTGGTCTGCAGCACGACCTCGTCCCGCTCCGCGGCGCTGAGCTGGAGGGCATCGGCGAATCGCGCTTCGCAGCGGTGCATCTGCCCGCCGTAGATGTCCGCGTGGTCGAAGAAGTCGATGCCCGCGTCGCGGGCGGTCGCGTACAGGTCGCGGATCTGCTCGTCGTCGAGGCTGTCGATGCGCATCATCCCGGCGATCAGGGCCGGAGCGGTCGTCGATCCGAAGGAAACGGTCTTCATGAGCCCACGCTACTTCATCGCATCGCCCGGTCCGAGGCGCGAGCGGGCATCGTCTACGGCGCGCAGGGAAGCAGCCGCGTGACGGGGACGCCGAGGACCGTCGCGATCCCCGCCAGATCCTCCATCGTGAAGTCCGCGCGCTCTTCGAGAAGGTCGGTCAGCGCGGCCGGCGCGATTCCGGCCCGCTCCGAGAGCTCGATGAACGACACTCCGGCGTGCAGGCGCGCAGCCTCCACCGCCGATGCCACCAGATGACGCAGTTCTGTCCCCATGCGCCTACGGTACCGCCACGCACGGACACTCGTCGGGTCACGAGAGACCAATATGACGGCATCCTGCTCTCGGCCCGCTGCTAAGGTGAGCCGGATGAAGACACCAGCCGAGGAGTTCAACGAGGCGGTCGGCCGTCAGATGCGGGCGGAGATCGCGGCGGCACGAAGCAGCATCGCCGCCATGGCACGCGACGTGGGCATCGCCCGGAGCGCGCTGGACAACTACGTGACCGGCAAGCGCGCGATCCCGGTGCCCGTCGTCTATGCGGTGTGCGCCACGCTGGGAGTCGAGCCGCACATCCTCGTCGCCCGGGCCGAGGAGCGTCTGGCCGCCGACGGCACGTCGGCGATCGTCACTCCCCTCCGGCGCCGCACCGATGTCGCCACCCCACGCGATAATGCCCGCGAGGTCGCCTTCGAATCCGGATCCACCGGCGAGACGGACACCGACGACCTCTACGAGTAGACGACACCGACCGGACGGAGGCCCATGCAGCAGCTCCTCCGTCTGGCCGACGACCTCGGGCTTCGCGTGGTCGAGCGCCCCGGGCCCACACCCGGCGGCTTCCAACCCGCCACCCGGACGATCCGGCTCGCTCCGGGGATGAGCAGGCGCACCGCCCGCAGCGTGCTCGCCCACGAACTCGGTCACGCCCACCTCGGCCACCTGCCCACACGGCACCCCGCCTTTCGCGCTCGGCAGGAGCGGCAGGCCGACGAGTGGGCCGCGCGACGCCTGATCACGCCGGCGGCCTACGCGGCGGCGGAGCAGCTGCGCGGCACACATCTGGCCAGCCTCGCCTTCGAGCTGGACGTGACGATCGAGATCGTCCTCGCGTTCCAGCGCGTGCTGAGCCGGGAGCACCTGGCCGTCCCCGCCTGAGGGCCGGGCGCAGCGCCCGACGCTGGTTGAATGACCTCATGGCCTTCCACGTCGCCCCCGCCCCCGTCACTCTCACCGGTGAGCTCGTCGAGCTCCGCCCTCTCGACCGGTCGCACGTCGACGGGCTCGTCGAAGCGGTCACCGAGGGCGACCTGTGGAAGACGGCCTGGTACACCTCTGTTCCTGCACCCGATGGAGTCGCCGCCGAGGTCGACCGGCGCCTGGGCCTCGTCGCCACCGGCGAGATGGTGCCGTTCACGGCCTTCGACGCCGCCGGTCGCGTGCTGGGGCTGACCTCGTACTACGACATCGTCGCCGACGTCCCCCGGCTGCACATCGGATACACCTGGAACCGCCCGTCCGCCCACGGCACGGGTACCAACGCGGAATCGAAGCTGCTGCTCCTCCGCCACGCCTTCGAGACGCTCGGGGTCTTCCGGGTCGGGCTGACGACCCAGTGGGTGAACTTCCAGTCGCGCGCCGCGATCGAGCGACTGGGCGCGAAGCAGGACGGCGTGATGCGGGCCATGAGCCGCTACCGCAACGGCGCGCTCCGGGACAGCGTGGAGTACTCCATCATCGAGCCGGAGTGGCCGGCGGTGCGGGCGAACCTCGAAGCGAGGCTCGCCCGGCGACGGTGAGCGCGGGGCGCAGCCCCGCGGCGATCACTCGGTCGGGCTGCCGGTCCAGTTCTTGGAGCGACGCGTGGCGGAACCGCGCTGACGCATCGCGAACCCGAGGGCCAGCGAGACGAGCAGGATGCCGCCGACGAAGGTGAGCGCGGCGAGCGTGTCCGGCATCTCGTGCGCGATCCCCAGCAGCCAGAAGCCTCCGAGGAACATGATCATGAAGAAGAGGAAGCTGAGGATCACGGGATCTCCTGTCGTCGGTGCTCTACCAGGATAGCCCGGACCCGGAAAGGCCCTGTGCCGCCGCCCGGATCCCTGGTGGGGTCGGAGCATGAACACTCCACTCACCGCCGTCGCGATCTCCTGCACGCTCAAGCCCTCCCCCGCGTCGTCGAGCTCGGATCTGCTCGCGCGTCAGCTCCTCGATGCCCTCGCCGAGCACGGCGTGACGGGCGACCTCGTCCGAGCGGTCGATGTCGACATCCGACCCGGCGTCGAGAAGGACATGGGTGACGGCGACCAGTGGCCGACCCTGCGACAGCGCGTCCTCGACGCCGACATCCTCGTGTTCGTCACGCCCACGTGGATGGGACAGCACTCGAGCGTCGCCCAGCGCGTGCTGGAGCGCCTCGACGCCGAGCTCAGCGAGACGGACGAGCAGGGCCGCCCGATCCTGTTCGACAAGGTCGCCATCGCCGGCGTGCTCGGGAACGAGGACGGCGCTCACCACATCTCCGCGATCCTCTTCCAGGCGCTGAACGACATCGGGTACACGATCCCCGCGCAGACCTCGGTGTACTGGAACGGCGAGGCCATGCAGACCGTGGACTACAAGGACCTCGACGAGACTCCGGAGGCCGTGAGCTCCGCGATCACGACGGCAGCCCGGAACGCGGCGCACCTCGCGCAGCAGCTCGCCGCACAGGCGTACCCCGCCGAGTAGCGGAGGCGCTCAGTCGGCCGGGCCGTCGATGACCTCGTCCACGAGGCTGATGCCCCCCGACGAGCTCGCCTCGACCATGAGGGCCTGGACCCACTTCACGTTCAGCTCCGGCGTCTCCGGCTCGCCGAAGGTGAAGCGCAGCGGGATCGACGGATGCAGCCAGATCGTCGAGCGCCCCGGCACATCCCCGTCGGGGTGCTTCCAGGACAGCGTGAAGCTCTCGTTCCGACGGAGTTTGGTCGCGATCGCGACCTTCAGATGGGCCAGGGCGCGGTCCTCGATCTGGATCTCGCTGCCGGAGCCGTACTGCATGGTTCCCATCCCACGACTTTACGGCCCCGAGCGGCGCTGACGCGAGGAGCGACACTCTCCCGCATCCGGTATCAGCGGTGGAGACCCGCGCTCCCCGCAGCCGTCAACCGGCGGCCCGGCGCTGCAGAAGCCGGCGCACGTGCTCCTCGATCTCGGCGTCGTCGACGAATCCCATACGTGCGTACGGCGATTCCGTCGATGCCGCCAGGAGGGTGACCGGCGTCGGCGGCGCCATCTCCTCGGCACGGGCACGGAGCGCGGCCACTCGGGCGGCCTTGCGGCGCTCCTCCTGCGCATCGATCTCGGCGCGAGCCGCCTGTGCGCGGGATCCTGTGACCGACACCATCGGCTCCGGAAGCGGACGCGGAGTCCAGGTGGCGGGGCCCTGGTCGTGCAGGACCGGGGCCTCTCTCCTCTCGACGGTCTCGACCGCCGCGGCCTGCGGACGACGGGCGGCGCGCAGCGCGACCGACGCCATCCGCTGCAGGACCATGGTCGCCACGAGCGCCGTGGCTCCACCGCTCCAGAGGAGCACGGCGCCCCCGGTGGCGAGGAGCTGCCAGACGCCGAGACCGACGGCGACGAGTCCGAGCACGAGCGCGCCGGTCGCCGCCAGACGCACGCGGCGGCGGGCGCGGGCCTGACGGATCACGGGATCGGCGCGGGTCGCAGCGAGCTCCTGGCGGAGCGCTTCGAGCTCTGCGGCCTCCCGCTCGGCCTGCAACCGCTTCGCGAGCTTCTGCTGCGCGACGACGGTGCGGGCGTTGAGTTCCATGTGCACCTCGCCGGGAGTCTCACTCGTCTCGGCGAGGATCCGCAGCGCCTGATTCAGCCGCACGGCGTTGCGCTCAGCCGCGTTGTACTGGAAGCGGCCACGCCAGGAGGGCAGGAGATACAGCATCCACAGGAGCACGGCGACGAGCACGATCACTCCCCCACTCAGCACCGGCCCGTCCATAGGTCAACGGTAACGGCGGCGGACCGGCCGCGCCGTGCAGTCGGGGCGCGTGTCGCGGCGAGTCCTCCCGCGACGGGGGCGTCAGAGGGTGAGACGGTCCGCCGGCGGGATCGTCGCCGCCTGCGGCGGCACCTGTCCGTGGATCCACCGGGCGAGGACACCCTGCGGAACCTCCTCCTGCGTGAGGGCGAAGGCGTAGTGATCACGCCAGTCCCCGTCGATGTGGATGTACCGGCGGCGCAGCCCCTCGTATCGGAAGCCGAGCTTCTGCACGACCCGCAGACTCGCGGCGTTCTCGGGGCGGATGCAGATCTCCATCCGATGCAGCCCGTACTCCGTGAAACAGGCGTCCGTGGCGAGCGCGACCGCGGTCGGGGTGATCCCCCGACCCGCGAACCGCTCACTCACCCAGTAGCCGATCGTCGCCGAGCACAGCGAGCCCCGGGCGACGCCCCAGACGTTCAGCTGTCCGGCGACCTCGCCGTCGTACTCCATCACGAACGGGTAGCCGCCGCCGTCCCGATACTGCTGGAGCAGGCGACGGATGCTGACCCGCATGTCGAAGGAGACCGCTCCGTGCGGAATGGTCGCCTCCCACGGCTGCAGCCACGCGCGATTGGCGAGCAGCTCCTGCTGCAGAGGCCGCGCGTCCTTCGTCCGGATGAGACGCAGCTCGACCGGTCCGTGCCGCATCCCCGTCGACAGCTCCACGCCGCACCTCCGACGACCGCGAGGCGCCTAGAGGCGCTCCGCGAAGTCCTTGAGCCAGGGGCGGAGCTCGGAGCCCAGGTCGTCACGGTCGGCCGCGAGCTGCACGATCGCCTTGATGTAGTCCACGCGGTCACCGGTGTCGTAGCGGCGGCCTCCGAAGACGACGCCGACCACGCCGGGTCCGCCGTCCGCCGTCGCCAGCTCCTGGAGCGCGTCGGTGAGCTGGATCTCGCCGCCCTTTCCGGGTTCGGTGCGCTCGAGGATCTCGAAGACCGACGCCGGGAGCACGTAGCGACCGATGATCGCGAGGTTGGAGGGGGCGTCCTCCTTGGCAGGCTTCTCGACGAGGCCCGTGACACGAACGGCGTCCGAGCCCTCGATCGCCTCGACGGCGGCGGCGCCGTACATGTGGATGTTGTCCGGGTCGACCTCCATGAGGGCGATGACGGCGGCACCCGTGCGCCCGTGCTCCGCGATCATCTCCGTGAGCAGCGGGTCGCGCTCGTCGATGAGGTCGTCACCGAGCAGCACCGCGAACGAGCTGTCGCCGACGTGCGTCCGAGCGCGGAGCACGGCGTGGCCGAGACCCTTGGGCTCGCCCTGGCGGACGAAGTGGATGTCGGCGAGGTCGCTCGACTTCATCACGCGCTCCAGGCGACCGGTGTCGCCCTTCTCCATGAGCTTCACCTCGAGTTCCGGCACGGAGTCGAAGTGGTTGGAGATGGCGTTCTTGTTGCGCCCGATGATCACGAGGATGTCCTCGATCCCGGCGTTCGCCGCCTCCTCGACGACGTACTGGATCGCCGGCTTGTCGACGACGGGGAGCATCTCCTTCGGCATCGCCTTCGTCGCGGGCAGGAATCGTGTCCCCAGCCCGGCAGCGGGAATGACAGCCTTGATCTTCTCGTGAGCCATTCCCACAGCCTACCGGTGGGGGCCGCCCTAGACTCGGACCATGGCTAACGACGTCGAGCACGCCAAGCGAGCCCTCCGCGCGGAGCTGCGCGAGCGGCGTCAGCTGCTGTCCGATCCGCAGCGCGAGGCCGCTGCCGAGGCGATCGGCGAACGCCTCGATGCCCTCGTCGACGAGCTCGGGGCCCGCTCCGTCTCCTGTTTCCTCTCCACCACCACGGAGCCGGGCACCAGGGAGTTCGTGACTCGCGCGGTCCGCCGCGGGATCCGGGTCCTCCTCCCGGTCACCCGCTCCGACGGACTGCTGGACTGGGCCGTCGCCGACGACACCGAGGAGATCGCGGAGGGCCTGTACGGGCTGCCGGAGCCCACCGGCGAGGTGCTCGGTCCGATCGCGGTGAACGACGTCGACCTGATGATCGTCCCCGCCGCCGCCGTCGACCGCTCGGGGATGCGGATGGGCTGGGGCCGCGGCTACTTCGACAAGACCATCGGCTCCATGGAGAAATGCCCTCCGGTGTACGCGGTGATCTATGATTCCGAGGTACTCGACGAACTGCCGCGCGAGGTGCACGACCAGCCGGTCGACGGCATCGTGACCCCGTCGCAGACGCTGCATCTGTCGCCCCGGCGACGCTGACCCGCAAGGACCGCCATGCCCACCTACGCCTATGCCTGCACCGCGTGCGGGCACCAGTTCGACGCCGTCCAGAGCTTCTCCGACGACGCGCTCACGGTCTGCCCCGAATGCGGCGGCGCCCTGCGCAAGCAGTACGGCTCGATCGGTGTGACCTTCAACGGCTCCGGCTTCTATCGCACGGACTCGCGCGCCAAATCCGGGGGTTCGAAGGATGCTTCGGCATCATCGAAGTCGGATTCGACGACGAGCGCCAAACCGGCTGCTGCGTCGACTCCCGCCTCGAACTGAGGCCCAGTCGACTTGGGGGTTTCCATGCTCAAAGGATTCAAGGACTTCCTGCTCCGCGGGAACGTCGTCGACCTGGCCGTCGCGGTCGTCATCGGCACCGCCTTCACGGCCGTCGTGACGGCCGTGGTGAACAGCGTCATCAACCCGCTCATCGCGCTCTTCCTCAAGGCCGATGCCGCCGGCAAGTTCGGCATCCCTGTCACCAACATCTACGGTGAAGAGGTCGTCTTCCCGATCGGCGACCTCATCTCGGCGCTCATCAGCTTCCTCGCCGTCGCCGCAGTGGTCTACTTCGTGTTCGTCCTCCCGATGAACACGTTCAAGGCGCACGTCGAGGCGCGCAAGGGCACGCCGGCCGAGGAGCCGGAGGAGGAGCCGGCCGCCGCGACCGAGGCGGAGCTGCTCGTCGAGATCCGCGATCTGCTCAAGACCCAGCAGGGCCCGCGCGGCGTCTGATCGCACCGCCCTCACGACCCACGGCTCTCCTCGGAGGGCCGTGGGTCTCTCTCGTTCCGGCCCGGACGCGTCAGTAATGCGGGGGCACATCGCGGAGGAGCTGGTCGTCGTTGGGACCCTTCCGGTCGCCGGGCGCCGACCGCTGCGGCGCGCCGCCCTCCGGGACCTCCGGTGCCGGATCGCTGCCATCGACCGGCGTCAGCCGCGCCCGCCGGGAGCCCGGCACCCGAACGACCCGTTGACGCGGCTCGTCCCGGTCGTCAGTCATTCCGGTGATCGCCGAGATCGAGAGGCTGCGTGTCGTTCTCCGCGCGCGGGGCCGTCTCGGAGATGCCGAGGACGGTCGCGATCCGGGACGCCACGGTGCGCGGGTCGCTGTAGAGGTCGAACGCGTGCACCCGGACGTAGTGCCAGCCGAGGCGACGGAGCACATGAGGGCGCAGCCGCAGCGTCTCGCGCAGGGATTCTCCCCGGGACTCCGGATCAGACTCGATCACGACCGCCTTGCCGTTGTGCTGCGCCACGAGCGGCAGGAGTCCCCGATAGTCGACGTCGACCGATGCCCCGAGACGCCGGAGCTCCCTGGCCAGTGCGAGGGTGAGCGGGTCGGCCAGGTCCTCCAGTCGCGCGTCGCGGGCACGGGCCGCGAGACCGCCGAGGATCGACATGAGCGTGGCCGCGCCGTGCTCAAGGCGCCCGTCGTCGAAGGCCGAGGGGCGGATGGACGAGACGATGACCATCGAGCGCCGCGCCCGGGTCATCCCGACGGTCAGCAGTCGCTCGCCGTCCGGCGTCGACAGATCGCCGAAGTCGCTCAGGACGCGGCCGTGCTTCGTGAGCCCGAAGCCGAGGGAGAAGATGACGCGGTCGCGGCTCTCCGCGACGGACTCCTCGAGCGTCAGCACCGCGAACGGCTCCGCGGTGTCGCGGGCGACGAAGTCGGCGACGTCGGAGCGTCCCGCGAAGGCGGCGGTCACGGCGGCGCGCACGCGCTCGGCATGGCGGGTGCTGGCGGTGACGACCATGAGCGATTCGGTCGGGCGATGCACCGCATGCTCGACGACGAGGGTGACGACGCGGGCGACCTCGGCGTCCGGGCTCTCGACGGCGCCCGAGACGGGGTCGGGCGCGCCGGTACCGCCTTCGACGTAGTCGACGGTGAGGCTGCCACGCCCCAGGTACGAACCGGCCCACGGGAGGGAGACGATCTCTCCGCCGTAGAACGCGTCGTTGATGAGCTCCGCGAGATCCTCGCCGCCGGCCCGGTAGCTACGGGTCAGGGTCATCACCGGGAACAGCTCGGACAGGCGCTCGAAGACCGAGACGTCATCGAACGGAACCTCCTCCTCCCACTCCTCGGCGGGGTCGACCGCGATGCGGAAGGGAGAGGGACGCTGCGTGACCGGATCGCCGAACGCCACGACCTGACGGGCGCGGCGGATGGCCGGAGCCGCCTCGGCGAGGTTGATGGCCGCGGCGTCGACGAGGAGCACGGTGTCGAACTCCACCGCATCCGGGATCTCCGGCACCAGGTAGGGCGACGAGATCCAGACCGGAGCCAGCACGTCGACGAGGGTCGGCGCGGCGCTGACGACCTCCGCGGCGGTCGTCGCGGACTGGGTCAGGGCGCGGCGGAGGTTCTGCGACTGCTCGGGCTCGTCGACGATGGCGATGCGCCACTGGTTCGCGAGCTGCCACGCGAGCAGCGGCCCTGCCATGGCCGCATGGGCCTCGTCCACCAGCCGGAAATCGCGCTCGAGGCGGTCGACCACGGCGGTGTTCGCGCCGAGCAGGGCCCGGTTGTCCTGCAGTGCGCGCTCCAGGAGGGACTGCCACCAGGCGTACTCGAGCTCCTCCCCCACCCGCGCCTCGGAGACGTGCCGCACCGAGAGCTCGGTCAGCAGCGGCTCCAGGCCGAGGAGAGCGAGCTCGTCGCGCAGCTGGGCACGCTCGACGAGGTTCTCGAAGACGTCCGACTTCGCGGCGAGGCCGGCGAGCATGCGCACGAGCCGTGCGACCGGCAGGGACGAGAGGGGCTCGCGGCGGCCGAGGGCGGCATCGAGCTCCGCCAACTCCGCTTCGACCCGCTGCCATGCGGCGGACACATCGGCCAGACCGAGCGGGATCTCCGGAGCGACGCCCGCCTCCACGTACCGCTGCCACTGGGTGCGCTGGGTCTGGATGCGCAGCAGCGCCTCGTGCATCTCCGTCACGTGCACGCCCGGGCGGACGTATTCCTTGGCCAGGCGACGAAGCCGACGACGATTGGCCCCCGACATCCCTGGCGCGTCGCGTCGCGAACCGTGGGCCTGGATGAGCTCCCCGAGCGGCCGCTCGAACACGGTGGGGCTGAAGCGGTCGAGCGTGTCGCGGATGCCCTCCAGCAGCCCGAGGTACTCGCCGAGTTCGTCGATCGTCGAGAAGGGCCGCATGTGCGTCTGCGCGATGAGCTCGTACCCGCGCTCGAGCAGGGCGGGCACGCTGTCGGCGTGCAGGCGTCCGGCGAGCTCGTGCGCGGCGCGGGCCGCCTCGGTGCTGCCGAAGGTGACGCCGTACCAGGGCGAGTCGTTCGGCCCGACGCGGAACTCTCCGAGGCGCGCGGCCTGCGCCAGCGCCGCGGCCGCGTCCGTGCGGTCCCTCGCCAGCCTGCGCAGCGCATCCACGCTCAACCGCGCTGTCGTCGACGGGGGGACGGGAAGCGAGGCGAGCCGGGTGAGGTGTCGGGTCGCATCCAGCACGGAGGCGTCGAGACCGGGGACGGGGACGGTCAGCGCGTCGCGGTAGTCGCGCAGCACCGTGCGCAGCCGCACCAGCGCGTCGTCGACCTCGCTGACCTTCGGAGCCGTCGCCTTCTCGTTGCGTCCGATCGCGCGGACGAGATCGCGGCGCAGGCTCCCCGGCGACACCGCGAGGCTGTCCAGCCCGATACCGGCGAGGCGATGACGAACACCGTCGAGCGTGGACCGCCGGGCCGAGACGACGAGGACCTTCTTCCCGGCGCGGACGAGCTCCCCGAGCGCGTTGATGACGGTCTGCGTCCCTCCGGTGCCCGGAAGGGTCGCCACGGTGAGGGAGTGCCCGGCGGCGATGCGGGCCAGCACGGCCTCCTGCTCCGCATCCGCATCGAGCAGCAGGTTGTCCGACGCGGGCGCACGGTCGTCGGGCCCGACGTGGTGCGGGACGGCGCGGGGTGCCGTGACCTGCTCACGATCGCCGACGTGGCCGCCGAGCGCGTTGAGGACGGGATGGTCGAGGCTGCCGCCGTCCTGGGCCATGGCGCCGGCGACGTCGGCGAAGGCGGAGACGACGAGTCGCGGTTCGACGGAGAACGTCTCGATGGATCGGGTCAGCGCGCGCAGGCTGTCGATCACGGGCTGGGGCTTGAAGATGCCGCCGTCGTACGCGAGTGCGGCGAGCGCCGACGCATCGAGGGTCAGCCCGAAGTGCTCGCGGGCGACCCGCACGAGCTCCGGGTTCACCTCGAACGCCCCCTGCAGCTTGAGCTCGAAATCGGTGTGATGGCGGCGGATCGCGAGCGGCCGCAGCAGGACGGGGGCGGCGAAGGTCGCCCCGCCGATGCGCCACCGTGCGACGCCGACGGCGAGGTGGACCGCTTCGATGCCGCGGACGGTGCGCAGTTCGGTGTTCTTGGCCGTGATGCGCTCGGCGGCGAGCCGCGCGGTGCGCAGACCCACCTCATCGCGGAAGAGGTTGGACAGGAGCGTCGACTTGCCGGTGATGAACTGCGGGAGGCTGCCGGGGTGCGCCTTGGAGATGTCGATGCCCGACTCCGGGCCGTCGCGGAAGCTGCTCAACGGCGAGGGTCCACCCAGATCAGCCGCCTCCGCCCGCAGCCGCGTGCGCTCCGCCTCCGCGGCGTGCGCGATGCCGACGCCGGTGGACGAGTCGCGCAGGTCGCCGAGGGACACAGCGTTGTCCACCGCCGTGTTGTTCGCAGACCTGCTTTCCCGTCGCCACACACTGACACCCTAGGCGCGACACCGCCGGAGATCGGTATCCCCGGCGGGTTTCCGGTGAAAAACCGCCGGTGCGGCACTCGCTCGGACTACTCCTGCCCGCATGGTCGTGCGCTCTCGTTGTCCACGGAACGCGCGACGGACCCGGCGACCGGTTCTCCGCTGTCGACCCGGACGGTCAGGATGGGGACATGACCTTCCGCTACGACTTCGCTCCGACGCCCTTCGGCGACGCCCTCGCGGTCTTCTCCGACGACGGCATCGTGCGCTTCGACCTGTCCGAGTCCGCGGATCCGCAGGTGCCGTGGCTGCTGGAGGGCGTGTCTCGGCAGCTCGGCGCCGTCCCGGAGCCCGTGCCCGGAGCTGCCGACGAGCTCGTCCCGCTCCTGGAGGCGTACTTCGACGGAGAGCCCGTGCGCTTCGACGAGCATGTCGCTCTCGACTGGCGCCTCGTGGACGGCTTCCACCGGGCGGCGCTGCGCACCGTCTGCGAGATCCCGTGGGGACAGACACTGAGCTACGGGGAGGTCGCGGTCCTCGCCGGCCACCCCGGAGCGGCCAGGGCCGTCGGCACCGCCTGTCGGCTCACACCGTTCTCCCTCATCGTGCCCGTGCACCGGGTGGTGCGGTCCGACGGCTCCGCAGGGCACTACGGCGGTCACCCGGAACGGAAGAGGTTCCTGCTGGACCTCGAGTCCCGGTGAGTCCCCCGCTCCTCGGGTGCGGGCCCGGCGAGTAGGCCGCCGGGCCCGCACCCGAGGGGTGACGCGTCAGTGATCGACGGCCTTCTCCGCCCCGAAGCCGGTGAGAGAGCGCACCTCCATCTCGGCCGCGAGCTGGGGCGACTCCCGCCGGGTGCTGGTGATCGTCCCGAGCCAGCCGAGCGCGAACCCGAGCGGGATCGAGACGATGCCCGGGTTGTTCAGCGGCCAGATCGCGATGTCGATGCCGGGGATCATCGAGGTGGGCGTGCCGGAGAACACGGGCGACAGGATGATGAGGATGATCGCCGAGCCGAGCCCGCCGTACATGCTCCACACCGCACCGCGCGTCGTGAACCGGCGCCAGAACAGCGAGTAGAGGATCGTCGGCAGGTTGGCGGACGCCGCCACGGCGAACGCGAGGGCCACGAGGAAGGCGATGTTCTGCCCCTGCGCCCCGATGCCGCCGACGATCGCGAGGATGCCGATGACGATCACCGTCCGACGGGCGACCCGCACCTCGCCGTTGGGATCGGGCTCGACGGGCTTCCCCTCCGCGTCCTTGCGTCCCTTCTGGATGACGTTCGCGTAGATGTCGTGGGCGAACGACGCCGCCGCGGTGATCGTGAGTCCCGCGACGACGGCGAGGATCGTGGCGAACGCCACCGCGGAGATGAACCCGAGGAGCACCGGACCGCCGAGCTTGAGCGCCAGCAGCGGAGCCGCGGAGTTCACGCCCCCGGGTGCCGCCGCGATCACGTCGGCGCCGACGAGCGCGCCGGCGCCGTAGCCGAGCACGAGCGTCAGCAGGTAGAAGCCGCCGATCAGCCAGATCGCCCACACCACCGAACGCCGCGCCTCCTTGGCCGTCGGCACGGTGTAGAAGCGCATCAGCACGTGCGGCAGGCCCGCGGTGCCGAGCACCAGGGCCATCCCCAGCGAGAGGAAGTCCCACGGGTTCGCGCCGTACTGCAGGCCGGGCGCCAGCACCGCCTCCCCCTTGTCGGAGTTCGCCACGGCGGCCTCCAGCAGGGTGTTCAGGCTGAAGCCGTTGATCGCGAGGACCCCGATGGTCATCGCGAGGGCGCCGCCGATGAGTAGCACCGCCTTGACGATCTGCACCCAGGTGGTGCCCTTCATACCGCCGATCAGCACGTAGACGATCATGAGGATGCCGACGACGGCGATGACGACCGACTGCCCGACCCTCCCGTCGATCCCCAGGAGCAGCGACACGAGACCGCCTGCCCCGGCCATCTGCGCGAGGAGGTAGAAGAAGCACACCGCGAGCGTGGTGATCGCCGCCGCCATCCGCACCGGCCGTTGCTGCAACCGGAACGAGAGCACATCCGCCATCGTGAACTTGCCCGTGTTGCGCATGAGTTCGGCCACCAGCAGCAGGGCGACCAGCCAGGCGACGAGGAAGCCGATGGAGTACAGGAATCCGTCGTAGCCGTTGATCGCGATGGCACCGCAGATGCCCAGGAAGGATGCGGCTGACAGATAGTCGCCCGCGATCGCGAATCCGTTCTGAGGTCCGGTGAAGGACCTCCCCGCCGCGTAATAATCGGCGGCGGTCTTGTTGTTCCTGCTGGCGCGGATGACGATGAACAATGTCACCGCGACGAAGGCCAGGAAGATCGAGATGTTGAACACCGGGTTGATGTCGAGCGCGACATCCTCGGTGGCCGTGCGGATGATGCTCATGCGTCGGCCTGCGCCTTCTCGAGTTCTTCACGGATCTCCGACGCCAACGGATCGAGCTTCCTGTTGGCGAACGCGACATATGCCATCGTGATGGCGAACGTCGTCACGAACTGCCCGAGCCCGAAAAGCAGCCCGACGGTGATATCCCCCCATACGCGCTGCGCCATGAAATCGCGGGCGAATGCGGCCAGCAGCACGTAGACGAAATACCACACCAGGAAGAACACGGCGAGGGGGAAGATGAATGACCGCTGCGTCCGTTTCAACCGCAGGAATCGAGGGGATTGCTCGACGGCGACGTAATCGATCGCACCGTTCTGAGGGGTCGGAACCTGTTCGCTCATGGGGCCTCCTTGCCACATGTCCGCTGCACGCGCGGCCGTCGCCGCCCGAGTGGTAGGGTCGACGCTACGAAACGGGGAACACCGCCGTCACCCCCGAAAGTAGGTATTCGTGAGCTCTCCGATCACCGTCGAACCCGAGGCGGAGCTCGTCGCCAACGCGGTGCGCGAGCTGGCGCGGCGCACGCGCTTCCCGGTGGCGTTCGGTGGGCTGATCGAAGAGGGCGTCGTGAGCGTCACGAGCATCGTCGGGGCCCGCACACGCGCTCTCGACGGTCTCCGCGTACGCCCCGAGCGCGGTCTCGGTGGGCGGGCCATGATGGAGCTGCGTCCGCGGATGACCAGCGACTACGGCTCCTCCCGCCAGATCACCCATGACTACGACGTCTTCGTCCTCGGCGAAGGCCTGCGGACCCTGCTCGCCCTGCCGATCGTCGTCCAGGGCCGCCCTCGCGGCGTGCTCTATGCCGGCGCGTGGGCGGAGGAGAGGATCGGCGGCGTGACCACGGCCCCGGCCATGCAGGTCGCCCAGTCCGTCGCTGACGAGCTGCGCATCCGCGACGAGGTGCAGCGGCGCCTCCGCGCCGCATCGCCGACACCCGCCGCGGTCGCGCCGGCACAGCGCGAGGAGCTGCGGGAGAGCTTCGCCGAGCTCCGCAGCATCGCCGCGACCGTCGACGACGCCGGCATCCGCGCGCGGCTGGCGCAGGTGGAACGCCGACTGCTGACCCTCGCCGGAGACGACCTGCCGACGACCACGACCGGCCCGGTCCCCGTCGTCCACCTCTCCCCGCGCGAGACGGATGTCCTGGCCTGCGCCGCCCTGGGATCGACGAATGCGGAGATCGCCGCGCACCTCGGTCTGCGGGAAGGGACTGTCAAGGCCTATCTCGGCACCGCGATGTCGAAATTGGATGCGTCGACGCGGCATGCCGCCGTGACCAAAGCGCGTCGCGCCGGCCTTCTCCCCTGAATCGACATTCTCGGCGGCTGCGTCATTGTTCGCCATGACGAAACGGCCTTTGTTGTGCGCATTCCCGCACCCGCGATAAAGTCGGCCCCATGGCGAGACGAATTGTGCACCAGCTGGTCGACGACATCGACGGCACCGTCCTGGAGGTCGGGGAAGGCGAGACCGTGCATTTCTCGCTGAACGGCACCTCCTACGAGATCGATCTGAATTCCGCGCACGCCGAGGAATTGCGACAGGCACTCGAGCCCTACATCACAGCCGGGCGTCGGGCCGGATCGGGAGCGGCGTCCGGCGGAGGACGGTCCTCGTCCTCGTCCTCGTCGCGGAAGCGGCCCTCACGCAACCCGGAGGTCGCCGCGATCCGCGCCTGGGCGAAGGAGAACGGCTACACGCTCTCGGAGCGGGGTCGCGTACCGGCTCCCATCCTCGAGGCCTACCGCGCCGCGCATTGATCCGGTCCCGCCCCACCTCACGGTCGGGCGGGATCTTCTTTCGCACCCTCGAGCGCCCACGCCTCATCGCGGAGGGTGATCTCCTCCGTCATGTCCAGGAGGAAGCGGATCACGACCTCCCGCTCCGCAGCCGACAGTCGCGCCGCCGCGTAGAAGCGCTTGGCCTGCTGCCGCCCGACCGTCTCCATCGCGGCGTGCCTGGTCTCGGGGGTGATGGTGATCGCGAGGGCTCGTCGGTCGGTGGGATGCGGCGAGCGCCGGATGTGCCCACCCTTCTCCAGCCGGTCGAGCAGCTTCGTCGTCGCGGCGGTGGAGACCCCGAGATGGTGGGCGATCCCGCTGGGCGTCGCCACGACCGTTCGGTTGTCGCACACGATCAGGTAGTGCAGCGCGCGCATGTCGGTCTCGTTCAACTGCATGTAGCGCCGGGACGCCTGCGAGAGACGCTGCTCGGCCTCGCGCAGCCCGCCGAGCGCCTCCATGAGGCGTCCGATCTGACGCAGATCCTCCGGGGCGACGCCCGAGCGATCGACGAGCGTACTGCGCGGGTCGCTGGCGTCGACGTCGTAGATGGACCCCTGAGCGAGTTCGTCCCGCTCCGCCGCCGCCGTCGCGTGGGCGACCGGGGTGGTGCGGGGCTCGGAGGGCATGCGATCATGTTACACACGAACAGCTTCATGCTAAGTTGATATTTCGCCAGGTTAGCTAAACGACGAGAGGACGCCATGGACAACGTCACACTCCTCGCCGAAGACGGGACTGCCGTCGGCATCCTGCCCAAGAGCGAAGTCCACACGACCGACACTCCTCTCCACCTCGCCTTCTCCTGCTATGTGCAGGATCGAGAGGGACGCCTCCTCGTCACGCGTCGCGCGCTCGGCAAGCGCACCTGGCCCGGGGTCTGGACCAACAGCTTCTGCGGGCACCCGCAGCCCGGCGAGGACATGGCCGATGCGGTGCGACGGCGCGGCTCCGACGAACTGGGGATCCAGGTGACCGAGATCCGCCTCGCTCTCCCCGACTACCGCTACCGCGCCGTGGACGCGAGTGGCATCGTGGAGAACGAGATCTGCCCGGTGCACGTCGCGGTGGTCGACGAGCAGCCCTCGGCGAACCCGGACGAGGTGGCGGAGTGGGAGTGGGTCGATGTCGATGACCTGCTCGCCGCGGTCATCCGCACCCCGTTCGCCTTCAGCCCCTGGCTCGCCGAGCAGCTCCCTCTCCTCCGTCGACACGGGGAGGTCTGAGCCATGGCGGTCATGGTGACAGAAGAAGACCTCGGCACCAGGATCGAGGCGGTGCTGCGACGACGGTTCGCCGAGCGCACTGCCGCCGCCGAGCACTACGGGGCGGAGTTCGCCGCCCTGTGGCACACGGCCGCCGAGCACGCCCTCGGCGGGAAGCTCCTGCGCCCGCGCATGCTCATGGACCTGCTGTCCGCACTCGCCACGACCCCCCTCACGGAGAAGGACACGGCGCGGGCGATCGACGTGGCCGCTCATGTCGAGCTGCTGCATTTCGCGTTCCTCCTGCACGACGACGTCATCGACGGCGACCTCACCCGCCGCCGCCGTCCCAATCTCATCGGCTCCCTGGTCTCCCGTCGCCCCGACGAGGCCGGCGATACGGCGCTGCACTGGGGCCGCTCGAGCGCCATCCTCCTCGGAGACCTCCTGCTCTCCACCGCCGTGCTCGGCTTCGCCCGTGCCGACGTCCCCGCGCCGCGACGAGAGCGGCTCCTCGCTCTCCTCGAGACGACCGTGTTCGAGACCGTCGCCGGGGAGCACTCCGACGTCGCCCTCAGCGACGGCATCATCGCGGCCGACCTCCGCACCATCCTCGCCACCAGCGCGTCGAAGACCGCCGCCTACTCGTTCGTCCTCCCGCTCCGCGCGGCGGCTATCCTGTCCGGCGCTCCGACCGCCGCCGAGGAGCAGCTGACCGAGATCGGCGGCCACCTCGGTCTCGCCTACCAGCTGCAGGACGATCTGCTGTCGGTGTTCGGGGACCCGGACGCTCACGGCAAGGACCCCTATTCCGATCTCCGCGAGGGCAAGGAGACCGCGATCATCGCGTACGCCCGGATGACCAGCCACTGGCCCGGCATCGAATTGCGGTTCGGCGAGAACGACCTCAGCATCGACGACGCGGCGGAGATGCGCGACCGCCTCCGCGAGTGCGGCGCGGAGGGATTCGTCCGAGGACTCGTGGAGGAGCAGCTCGCGGCCGTGTCGACGGTCCTGGCGGAAGCCGAGGAGGCGGGCACGCTCTCGGCCGACGCCGGACGCATCATCCTCGCTCTGGCCGACCGGATCGAGGGCCGCAGCCGATGACCGCGACCCCTTCCGAGCCCCGCGACGACGCGGCGCTGCGACGCTTCAGCCGGACTGCCGAGATCGCGACATCCGACGTCATCCGCACCTACTCGACGTCGTTCGGACTGGCGACGCGTCTTCTCGGGCGACGCCATCGCCAGCACGTGCGCAACATCTACGCCATGGTGCGCATCGCGGACGAGATCGTCGACGGCGTCGCCGCCGAGGCCGGACTCGATGCCGGTGCACAGGCCGCGGCCCTTGACTCCTACATCACGGAGACCCATCGCTCCATGCGGACCGGCTACAGCAGCGATCTCATCCTGCATGCGTTCGCGCGAACGGCGCGCGAGTGCGGGATCGGCGAAGACCTCACCCAGCCGTTCTTCGACTCGATGAGGGCCGACATCGCCGGCCCGTCCGGCTTCACTGCCTATGACGCCGACGCACACGCCGCGTACGTCTACGGCTCGGCGGAGGTCGTCGGCCTGATGTGCCTGCGGGTCTTCCTGCGCGACGCCACGCGGACGCCGGCGGAGCTCGACATCCTCGACCGCGGAGCGCGTCGGCTGGGCGCCGCGTTCCAGAACGTGAACTTCCTCCGTGACCTCGCCGACGACACCGACCGCCTGCAGCGCGGCTACCTCGGCGGCACGGAACCTCTCACCGACGCCGACCGCGACACCTGGGTCGACACCGTCCACCGTCAGCTCGCCGACGCGAGAGCCGCGATCCCGCTGCTCCCGAAGGACGCCCGTGCCGCTGTCCGGAGCGCCCTCGCCCTCTTCGCCGCCCTGACGCACCGCGTCGCACGCACGCCGGCTGCGGAGCTGTACCGCCGCCGAGTGCGCGTGCCGGACCCGATCAAGGCGCTGCTCGCTGCGCGCGCCGTCCTCGTCACGGCCCTGGAGCGGGACCGATGAGCCGCGTCGTCGTCATCGGCGCGGGCGTGGCCGGTCTGGCCACGGCTGGGCTGCTCGCGCGCGACGGACATGACGTCGTGGTGCTGGAGAAGAACGACCGCGTCGGCGGACGGGCGGGCACCATCGAGCGCGATGGTTTCCGATTCGACTCCGGCCCGTCGTGGTACCTCATGCCCGAGGTCTTCGACCACTATTTCGCGATGATGGGCACGAGCACCGAGGAGCAGCTCGATCTGACCCTGCTCGACCCGGGGTATCGCGTCTTCCGCTCCCCCGAGTCCGGCGACGACCCCGTGACGGTGCCCGCCGGGCGGGAAGCCGTGTCCGCGCTGTTCGAGTCGATGGAACCGGGCTCCGCCGCGGCACTCGAGACCTATCTCGCCTCCGCCCACGATGCCGGCTCCATGGCGAGGCGGTACTTCCTCTACAATCCGTTCACCCGCACCAGGACGCTCGCCGCTCCCGAGGTGGTGCGCGCGCTGCCGCGACTGTTCTCGCTGCTCGGCACCCGCCTCCAGGCTTTCGCCGCCCGGCGCTTCCGGCACCCGGTGCTGCGGCAGATCCTCGGCTACCCCGCCGTCTTCCTGGGCACCGACCCGCGGACGGCGCCGGCGATGTACCACCTGATGAGCGCGCTCGACCTCGACCAGGGCGTTCTGTATCCGCAGGGCGGCTTCTGGCGTGTCGTCGAGCGGTTGGCGACGCTGGCCCAGGATGCCGGCGCGCGGATCGTCACGGGTGCCGAGGTCACCGGGATCCGCACGCAGGACGCGGACAGTGCGACCCACGTGACCGGTGTCGGCTGGACGGATCGCGACGGCCATCAGCACGTCGAGGACGCGGACATCGTCGTCTCCGGCGCCGACCTCCACCACACCGAGACGGCGCTGCTGCCTCCCACGCTGCAGTCCTACCCCGAGTCCTGGTGGGCGCGGCGCACGAGCGGGCCCGGCGGCGTGCTCGTGATGCTCGGCGTCCGCGGGACCCTGCCCGAGCTCCCCCATCACTCGCTGTTCTTCACCGACGACTGGGATGCGAACTTCGACGCGATCTTCGGTCGCACCCCCGGCGTCCCCACGCCGGCGTCCACCTACGTCTGTCGGCCCAGCGCGACGGACGCGGGGGTCGCGCCGGACGGGCACGAGAACCTCTTCGTCCTGATCCCGGTCCCGGCCGACGTCGAGCTCGGCCACGGCGGGAGCAACGGCGCCGGCTCGCCGAAGGTCGAGAAGGCCGCGGACGCCGCGATCGACATGATCGCAGCGTGGTCGGGGATCCCCGACCTGCGCGAGCGGATCGTGGTCAGGGAGACGGTGGGTCCGGCCGACTTCCGCGACGACTACCACTCGTGGCGGGGCGGGATGCTCGGCCCCGCGCACATCCTCTCGCAGAGCGCCATGTTCCGCGCGCAGAACGCCTCCCGGCGCGTGCGGGGGCTGTACTACGCCGGAGCGACCACCGCGCCCGGCGTCGGCGTGCCGATGTGCCTCATCAGCGCCGAGATCGTGCTCAAGCGCATCCGAGGCGACCACTCGCCCGGCCCGTTGCCGGAGCCGGCCACCCGAACCACCACACCCGAGAAGGCATGATGGGCGCGATCTACCTGACCGCTCTGCTCGTCTCCCTCGGCTGCATGCTGCTGCTCGACTGGCGGTTCCGTCTCTTCTTCTGGCGGGATGCCGTGGCGGCGGCCATCGTCACGATAGTCGGACTCGCCTTCTTCCTCGTCTGGGACGTGGCCGGCATCGCGGCGGGGATCTTCTTCCGCGGCGAGGCGGCGATCGCCACGGGTATCGTCCTGGCTCCGGAGCTCCCCCTGGAGGAGCCGATCTTCCTGATCTTCCTCGTCGTCTGCACGATGGTGCTCTACGGCGGCGCCGTCCGGCTTCTGGATCGCCGTCGGGTCAGCGCGGGGGAGGGAGCGGCGCGATGACCTACCTGCAGCTGTCCGCCGTGTTCCTCGCCGTCGCCGCTCTGGCCGCGGTCGCCCTCTGCGTCGGAGCGCGGCGCACCCCGCACCTCGGCGCCCTCACGCTCACCGCGCTCGCTCTCCTCGTGCTGACCGCCGTGTTCGACACCGTCATGATCGCCACCGGGCTGTTCCACTACGCGCCGACGCAGCTCGCCGGCGTGCACATCGGTCTCGCGCCGCTCGAGGACTTCGCGTATCCGCTGGCCGGGGTGCTGCTGCTCCCCGCGCTGTGGACCGCCCTGCGCGCGCGCCGATCCCGGACGCGCACCGCCGCAGACCGGGAGGAGCACGCATGACGGAGAAGACCTCCCGCGGCGGCATCGGCCACGACATCGCCCAGATCCTCCTCTCGTCCCGGCCGATCAGCTGGATCAACACGGCCTTCCCCTTCGCCGCCGCCTACCTGCTGAGCACCAGGGAGATGGACGCGACCTTCGTGATCGGCACCCTGTACTTCCTGGTGCCGTACAACCTCGCGATGTACGGCATCAACGACGTCTTCGACTACGCCTCCGACCTGGCGAACCCCCGCAAGGGCGGGATCGAGGGCGCGCTGCTGTCCCCGCGCATCCACCGCGCGACGCTGTGGGCGGCGGCCGCCACGAACGTGCCGTTCCTGGTCTACCTCTTCGCCGTCGGCACCCCGGCGTCGTGGCTGTGGCTCGCCGTGAGTGTCTTCGCCGTCCTCGCCTACTCGGCTCCGGTGCTGCGCTTCAAGGAGCGCCCGTTCCTGGACTCCGTGATCTCCAGCACGCACTTCGTCAGCCCCGCCCTCGTCGGCCTCTCCCTCGCCGGAGCGCCCGTCACCACGACCAGCGTCCTCGTGCTCGTCGCGTTCTTCCTCTGGGGCATGGCCGCTCACGCGTTCGGTGCCGTGCAGGACATCGGGCCCGATCGCGAGGGTGGCATCTCCTCCATCGCGACCGTGATCGGCGCGAGGGCGACCGTCCGGCTCTCCCTCGTGCTGTGGGCCGTCGCCGGCGGTGCGATGCTGCTGACCCCGTGGCCGGGACCGCTCGCCGCCGTGCTGGCGCTGCCCTACATCGTCAACGCCGCGCCGTGGTGGAACGTCACCGACGAGACCTCGGCCGGCACGAACCGCGCCTGGCGCCGGTTCATCGCACTCAACTACATCGCCGGCTTCCTCGCCACGATGATCCTCATCCTCGCCTGGGTCTCCTGACCCTTCGCGCCCCGCCCCTCTCCCGAAAGGACCCCGATGTCCCGCCTCGCCCCCGCACCGACGCCGCCGACCCGCGAGCGCACCCGACGCCACTCCTGGCTGCGGGTGTTCCTGCCGGTCGCCCTCATCCTGGTGTGGCTGGCGGGTGCCTCCTTCGGCGGTCCGCTGTTCGGCAAGGTCGACGAGGTGTCGTCCAACGATCAGACGACGTACCTGCCGGAGTCCGCGGACGCCACGACGGTGCAGCAGCTCCTCGGTGAGTTCTCCGACAGCGACGCGATCCCGGCGATCGCGGTCTTCACCTCCGAGGAGGAGCTGACGCCGTCCGCACTCGAGGCGATCTCCGCCGCCGTGGCGGACGCCCCGGACGTGGAGGGAGTCACTGACGACGTCTCCCCCGCGCTCCCCTCCGAGGACGGCCGGGCCGTGCAGGCCTTCATCCCCATCGACGGCGACGCCGAGCTCAGCGATGCCACCGCCGCTCTCGGCGACGAGCTGCGCGCGGCGGTACCGGACGACGTCACGGTCTACATCACGGGGCCGGCAGGCTTCACAGCCGACCTCGCCGCCGGGTTCGCCGGCATCGACGGACTCCTGCTCGGTGTCGCCCTGCTCGCCGTGCTCGTGATCCTCGTCCTCGTCTACCGTTCGTTCCTGCTGCCGCTCGTCGTGCTCTCCACGAGCCTGTTCGCGCTGTGCGTCGCGCTCCTCGTCGTGTGGTGGCTGGCGAAATGGGAGATCCTGCTGCTCAGCGGACAGACCCAGGGCATCCTCTTCATCCTCGTGATCGGCGCCGCCACCGACTACGCGCTCCTGTTCGTCGCGCGGTTCCGGGAGGAGCTGCGGGTCGCGCAGGACAAGGGCGTCGCCCTCCTCGCCGCGTGGAAGGGATCGGTCGAACCGATCGTCGCCTCCGGAGGCACCGTGATCGCGGGACTCCTGTGCCTCCTGCTCAGCGACCTGAAGTCGAACAGCACCCTCGGCCCGGTCGCGGCGATCGGCATCGTGTTCGCGATGCTCTCGGCCCTCACGCTCCTGCCCGCGCTGCTGCTGCTGTTCGGACGCGCGGTCTTCTGGCCCCGGCGTCCCCGGTTCGAGCCCGAGGTCGTGGCCGAGGAGCACGGCATGCGCACCACCGGCCTCTGGGCGCGACTGTCGGGCCTCATCAAGAAGCGCCCCCGCGTCATCTGGATCGCGACCACCCTCGTCCTCCTCGCCGGCGCGGCGGGCGTCACACAGCTCGACGCACAGGGCGTCCCGCAGTCCGACCTCGTGCTCGGAGCGTCGGAGGCGCGCGACGGTCAGGTCGCGCTCGGCGAGCACTTCCCCGGCGGCTCAGGGAGCCCCGTCTCCGTGATCGTGGACGAGGACCGCCTGCAGGATGCCGCCGATGTGCTCCTCGCGAACGACGGGATCGACGGGGTGACCGTCACCGCGGCCAATTCCCCGAGCGGGTCCGCCCCGGTGACGACGGACGGGATCACGGCCGTCGGCCCTCCCGGGACCCCCGCTCCGGAGCCCACGACAGTCGACGGACAGGTGCTCCTGCAGGGGACGCTGACGGATGCGGCCGATTCCGCCGCGGCCGCCTCCACCGTGCGCGAGCTGCGCGGAGAGCTCGACGACATCGGAGCCGTGGTGGGCGGGGTGACGGCCACCTCGATCGACACGAACGACGCGTCCATCCACGACCGCAACCTCATCATCCCGGTGATCCTCGTCGTCATCATGATCATCCTGATGCTGCTCCTGCGCTCGATCCTGGCGCCGGTGCTGCTGATCCTCACGACGGTGCTGTCCTTCGGTACGGCGATGGGCGTCTCGGCGCTGGTGTTCAACGGCATCTTCGACTTCCCCGGTGCCGACCCCGCGGTCCCGCTCTACGGCTTCGTGTTCCTCGTCGCCCTGGGCATCGACTACAACATCTTCCTCATGACGAGGGTGCGGGAGGAGTCGAAGCAGCACGGGACGAGGGAGGGCATCCTCCGCGGGCTCTCCATCACCGGCGGCGTCATCACCTCCGCCGGGCTGGTGCTGGCGGCGACGTTCGCGGCACTGTCGGTGATCCCGATCCTCTTCCTCGTGCAGCTCGCGTTCATCGTCGCGTTCGGCGTGCTGCTGGACACGTTCGTGGTGCGTTCGCTCCTCGTGCCGGCGCTCGCCTACGACCTCGGCAAGACCATCTGGTGGCCGTCGAAGCTGTGGCGGCGCGGGCAGCCCTGACGCATGCGGAAGCGGGAGTGCCCTCGACAGGATTCGAACCTGCGACCTGCCCTTTAGGAGAGGGCTGCTCTATCCTGCTGAGCTACGAGGGCGCACAGCCAGTCTACGGGACCACGGCTGCGCGCCCTCGCGCTGGCTCTCACGCGGCGAGGGCGAGGTAGGGCTCCCAGCGGGGGTCGCTGCGCTCCACCCCGCGCACCGTCCACGCCGTCCCGTGCGGCGGGCGCGGCGTGAACCGCAACTGCCACCGCATCTCCTGCGGCGTGCGGTTGCTCTTGAGGTTGTTGCAGCGCAGGCAGCAGGCGACGAGGTTCTCCCAGGAGTCCGCGCCGCCGCGCGAGCGGGGCAGGACGTGGTCGATCGTCGCCGCGGCCTTGCCGCAGTATCCGCAGCGATGCCCGTCGCGCCGCAGGACCCCGCGGCGGGTGACCGGCACGCGACGGCTGAGGGGGACGCGCACGTAGCGGGAGAGGATGATCACCGCCGGGCGATCGTAGACGCCGTGGGTTCCCCAGACGGGGTCGTCCTCGACTCTCTCGATGACCGTCGCCTTGTCGTTCATGACCAGGACGAGGGCTCTCTTGAAGGACACGATCGCCAAGGGCTCGTATCCGGCGTTCAGGACCAGTGTGCGCATTCGTCATCCTCTCGATCCGCCGGGACGGCTTCCCGGCACTCTCGACTCACACGACGTCGTGCAGGAGGAGGAGTGTTCGCAGGGACGAGAAAAGGCGCCGTCTACAGACGGCGCCTTTCGCGCGCGGCAGCACCGCGGCATCCCTGCGGGCAATGCCGAAGGACGTGACGACCGAGAGCGTCCATGGTTCGGATGCTCGGTGTTCGCTCCATCAGCCTCTCCCGCCTGTATGACGACGGGTTCAGGCTAACCCATCCCGCGAGGACCGGGGCGAAACGGGAGATGAATGCTCGAGAACGTGTCCTGGTCAGCCGGCGTTGACGGAGAGCCAGGACATCGGCTCGACGAGGCCGCCGTTGATCCAGACCTCGAAATGGAGGTGGTTCGCGGTCGACCGTCCCGTGCTGCCCACATAGCCGATCAGCTGTCCGGCGGCGACGGTCTGCCCGGCCTGCACCTGGCGCGACCCGTAGAGCATGTGTCCGTACGTGGTCTGGACCTGCTGACCGCCCACGACGCTGTCCAGCATGACGGCGACGCCGTAGCCGCCGATGCTCTCGGCGGAGGCGCGCACGACGCCGGCCGCGGCGGCGTAGATCGGCGTGCCGGCGGGCGCGAGCATGTCGGCGCCGTTGTGGCCGCCGCCGACGGTGCGGCTGACGTTCCAGGAGCCGAGCGGCAGCGGGTAGCGGACCTGGCCGGAGCCGGGAGCGACGAGTGCGTAGCCGGCCGTGTTGAAGGTGCCGGACGAGGGTGCGGAGGCGGAGGCGGAAGCAGCGGCAGCGGCGGCCCGCGCCGCCGCGGCGGCGGCCTCTTCGGCCTTCTTCTTCTCGATCTCCTCCGGCGTGGTCGCGCTGAAGGCACCACGCACGAGCGGAGCGGCCGTGGCCTCCGACGCGACGACGAGCGACTGCGCGTCGACCGCGGCGAGCTGCTGCACGGTCTGCGCCGTGGCGTCCGTCGGCTTGGACGCCGCGTAGGCGGGCAGCGCGACAGCGGCGACGAGAGCGCCGACAGCACCGAAGATCGCCACCGACCGGAGAGGGGCTGCGATCTTCCGAGCACTGACCCGTGCACCGGTGCGCCGGGCGGGTACTCGATCTTCAGATGTCTTCGCGGTCGGTTCGATGTCTGCGGCCAAAACGTGGTCCTCCTGAGCCCTCGCACCTCGGGTGGTGCTGGCCCGTCGACATTCTGCCCCAGGGCAGAGATGCACTACTCGGGTTCGAGTGCGTCCCTGTCGGGAAGACGACGAGCCGGAAGGCGGATCTTCGCGGTTCGCCCCCAGCGGGCTTCTTCGCTGAGGACCTGACCGAGGTTACCGGAAGATAACGATCATGTCACCCTGGGAAACTGACAATCCTCGGTGAGGCCTTCTCAGGCCGGTTCGCCGACGAGGAAGATGTGCGAGGCCAGCTCCACGGGCAGCTCGAGACCCTCCTCCTTGCCGTCCATCTGGATGAGCACATAGCCCTCGTTGAAGCGGAAGTCGCCGCGGGCCCCGGGCACGACGCCCGCGTCACGCAGCTGCTCCAGGAGCTCCGGGTCGACCTGGGCCGGCTCGGCGAGACGGCGGACCGTCCCCTCGACCGGCTCGCCTGCGGCGTTCAGCCGCTGCACGAGACCGATCACACCCTCGTCGAAGGTGCGGGCGGGAAGGTCGCCGAGCTGGTCGAGACCGGGGATCGGGTTGCCGTACGGCGACTCGGTGGGGTGCCCGAGCAGCTCGACGAGACGACGCTCCACCTGCTCGCTCATGACGTGCTCCCAGCGACAGGCCTCCTCGTGCACGAAGGCCCAGTCCAGCCCGATCACGTCGGACAGCAGACGCTCGGCGAGGCGGTGCTTGCGCATCACGTCGACGGCCTTGCGACGGCCGGCGTCGGTGAGCTCGAGCGTGCGGTCCTCGGACACCACGACGAGGCCGTCGCGCTCCATGCGACCGACGGTCTGCGAGACCGTCGGTCCGGAGTGCCCGAGGCGCTCCGAGATGCGCGCCCGCAGCGGCACGATGTTCTCCTCCTCGAGTTCGAGGATGGTGCGGAGATACATCTCCGTGGTGTCGATCAGATCCGTCATGTGGGCCCTCCGGAAGTTCTTAGGCAAGCCTACATTCCTCCGGCGACATCGGACGGGGTCGCGGACGGGAGGAACGGCGGGATCCCCCTAGAATCTAGCCATGGCGATCGAGATTCCCCGTGACCTCCTGCCCACAGACGGCCGCTTCGGCTGCGGCCCCTCGAAGGTGCGCGGCGCGCAGCTCGAGGCGCTCGTCACGACGGGGGCCTCCGTCCTCGGGACCTCGCACCGCCAGGCACCGGTGAAGAACCTCGTCGGCAGCGTCCGCGAGCAGCTCGCCGCTCTCTTCCGTCTCCCCGAGGGATACGAGATCATCCTGGGCAACGGCGGCTCGACGGCGTTCTGGGACGCCGCGGCCTTCGGCCTGATCGAGCGACGCAGCCAGAACCTCGTGTTCGGCGAGTTCGGCGGCAAGTTCGCCAAGGCGGCAGGAGCCCCCTGGCTCGAGGCGCCGGATGTCCGCTCCGCCGAGCCCGGATCGCGGAGCACGGCCGAACCTGTCGACGGCGTCGACGTCTACGCGTGGCCGCACAATGAGACCTCGACCGGCGTGGCCGCGCCGATCGAGCGCGTCCGCGCCGACGGTGCCCTGACGGTGATCGACGCGACGAGCGCCGCGGGCGGCATCGACGTCGACATGACGCAGGCCGACGTCTACTACTTCGCCCCGCAGAAGAACCTCGGCTCGGACGGCGGGCTCTGGTTCGCCGCCGTGTCTCCGGCCGCGATCGACCGCATCGAGCGGATCGCCGCCTCGGGACGCTACATCCCGGAGTTCCTGAGCCTGAAGCACGCGGTGGACAACTCGCGGCTCAACCAGACGCTCAACACCCCTGCGCTCACGACGCTGCTCCTCCTGGACGACCAGCTGCGGTGGATCCTCGGCAACGGCGGTCTCGCCTGGGCCGCTGCGCGCACGGCGGAGTCGTCGTCGGCGCTGTACGACTGGGCGGAGGCGTCCGCCGTCGCGACCCCCTTCGTCACCGACCCGGCGCACCGCTCACCCGTGGTCGCGACGATCGACTTCGACGACAGTGTCGACGCCGCGGCGATCGCCAAGGCGCTCCGCGCCAACGGCATCGTCGACACCGAGCCGTACCGCAAGCTCGGCCGCAACCAGCTGCGGGTGGCGACGTTCGTCTCGATCGAGCCGGACGACGTGCGTCAGCTCATCCGGGCCATCGACTTCGTGCAGGAGAACCTGGGCGGCTGAGCGTCCGCCTCACTCCTCTTCGTCGCCGGCGTCCGCATCGCGGGCGTCGGCGTCGTCGTCTTCGGAGTCCTCTGCCTCGTCGTCCTCGTCGTCCTCATCGGACGCGTCGAGTCCGTCGTCCTGATCGGACGGGTCGAGCTCGTCGATGTCCACGCCGTCGAGGTCTCCGGCATGGAGGATGTCGGAGCCGTCCTCGTCGAGTTCATCATCGTCGATGCCGTCGTCGTCGAGGTCGCCGTCGGCGTCCTCTTCTTCCCCGTCGGCGTCCTCACCACCGGCAGCGGCGGCCTCGGCCAGCTCCGCCTGGTGTGCGCGGTACTCGGCGAGGCGTTCCGCCCACGGCACCCACTCCGGGGCCAGCAGAGCACCATCGCCGGGGAGCAGCTCGACCTCGAGGACGGTGGGCTCCTCGTCCTCGACACGGGCGACCGTCACCGTCCAGTACCAGCCGGGGTAGCCGGGGAGCCGGTTCTCGAATCGCAGGGAGACGGATCCGTCCTCCTCCGGCGTGAAGCCGGCAGCCGGCCCGACCGTGGCGGCAGGGGTGATCTCGCGCAGGGCGGCGAGCGCGAGGTCGTGCGCCTCGACGAGCCGCGCGTCGGCGTCAGGCTTCGAGGTCATCGGCGACCTTGCGCAGGACGGCCGCGATCTTGCGGCCGTGGCTCGAGGAGGGGTAGCGGCCGCGGCGCAGGTCGCCGCCGATGCCGTCGAGGAGCTTCACGAGATCCTCGATGATGATCGCCATGTCGTCGGCGGGCTTGCGCTTCGCCTTCGCGAGACTGGGCGGCGCTTCGAGCACCCGGACCGACAGCGCCTGGAGACCGCGCTTGCCGTCGGCCACGCCGAACTCCACGCGCGCACCCGCCTTCACCGCGGTGCCGGCCGGCATCGCGGAGGCGTGCAGGAAGACGTCCTGGCCGTCATCGCTGGCGATGAAGCCGAAACCCTTGTCTTCGTCGTAGAACCTGACCTTGCCGGTGGGCATGGGAGAACCTCGCTGGATCGAATGCGGACGGAGCGCGCTCGTGCGCGTGTCCCCCAGCCTACCGGTCACGGGCGGAACGGAACCGCTCCCGCGCGTGCGAGTAGGCTGGGGCGGATGAGTACGCAGAGTCCCGGACCGGAGGTCCCCATCCGTCGGATCGACCGCATCCTGGCGTTCACCGCGCTCGGTATCGCGGCCGCGTCGGTGATCTGCTTCTTCGTCATCATCATCGGCACCGCGCTCGGCATGGACAGGGCCGCGTTCGGTGAGGGTCTGTGGCCGGTGATCGCCGCGATCCCCTACTGGGGGCTGCCGCTCGCCTTCGTCATGATCATCGCGCTGCTGGTGATGAGCTTCGTGCGGAAGGGTCGCGCCGAGTCGCGTCGCTGAGGCCGCATCGATGAGCACGCACGCACGCCCGTTGGCCGACGACCTGGCCGCGGCGAGCGATGACGAGCTGACGGCGCTGCTGATCGCGCGCGGTGTGCGTCCCGATGTCGCCTGGCAGGACCTCTTCGACGCGGCCGAGGCCCTGCTGGACGCTGCGTCGATCGGCCGTGCGCTGCCCGCTCTGACCGCCGCGGAGGCCGCCGCGCTCGTCGACGCCGTGGCGGGAGACGGAGCCGGCGCCGACCGCGAGCGTCTGACCGCGCTCGCCCTGCTCCGCGCCGACGGCACACCGCACCCGCCCGTCGCCGAGGCGGTGGCCGGGAGGTCTCGGCCTGCTCCCCTCGACGAGACCCCCGCACCGGCAGCGGAGGAGTCCGTCTCCGCGCACGCCGCGGAGCGCGCCTTCACCACCGTCGGCGTGCTCGCCGACATCCTGCTCCTCGCCAGGGAGCAGCCGTTCACCCTCCTCATGGGCGGTGCGGTGAGCGCGGGCCAGAAGCGTCAGCTCACCGAGACGGGCCTCGATGTCGAGAGCGTCGATCCGCTGGTGGCGCTCGCCGTGCGCGCCGGTCTCGCCGCTCCCGTCGAGCGCCTGCTGCGCACCACCCCGGCCGCTGAGGACTGGCTCCGTTCCCCCGCGCCCGCACGCTGGAACCTCCTGGCCACCGCCTTCCGTGACACGCTCCCCCGCGGGATCCGCACGGCGACGGGAGGGTGGCTGCCGCCGAGTCAATGGCCCCTCGCCCATCCCTGGGATCCGGCCTGGCCGGAGGAGGCGGCTCGACAGTTCGAGGCCGCTCGTCTTCTCGGCCTCATCGCGGAGGACGGCTCCGAGCCCCCGTGGTCCGCGGCGCTGCGGCGCGGCGAGGCGGCCGATCCCTCCGCCCTTTCGGCGCTCCTACCCGCGGAGGTGGACCGGATCTTCCTCCAGAACGACCTCACCGCGATCGCGCCGGGCCCCCTGCACCCTGCACTGGACGTGCGGCTGCGGACCATGGCCCGTCGGGAGTCCGCCTCCCAGGCCTCGTCGTACCGCTTCACCGCGGAGTCGGTCGCACATGCGTTCGCCGCAGGGGAGGACGAGGCCTCGATCCTGGGGTTCCTCGGCGAGATCTCACTCACGGGCATTCCGCAGCCCCTCGGCTACCTCGTCGCGCAGACCGGCCAGCGCCACGGACTCGTGCGGGTCTCCGTGGACGAGGAGACGGGGCGCACGCGGGTGGAGAGCACGGACGCGCACCTCCTCGAAGCCATGGCGGTCGACCAGTCGCTCCGGCCGCTCGGGCTCACCGCGCACGTCGGCTCGCTGACGACCAAGGTCGGGCAGGACACGGTCTACTGGGCGCTGACCGACGCCAGGTACCCCGCGACCCTCGTCGATCGCGACGGGACCGTCGCTGTACGCACGCGACACCCGGCTGCCGTACCCGACCCCGCCCCCGCCCCCGACTACGCACCGCTGATCGCGCGGCTGCGCGAACGCCAGGGACCCGACGCGGACGCCGCGTGGCTGGACAGGGAGCTGGAGGCGGCGGTGCGCGCGAAGGCCGTGCTGCGGGTGACGGTCGGCATGCCGGACGGATCCACCAGGGACCTCCTCCTCGAGGCCACCGGGATCGGCGGCGGGCGGCTGCGGGGAAGGGACAGGGCGGCCGATGTCGAGCGCACCCTGCCCGTGTCGAGCATCCGCGCCGCGACCGTCGTCCCGACCTAGGCCCCGTGCAGCCAGGGGCCGGTAGACTGGTCAGCTATGTCTGATGGCCCCCTGATCGTCCAGAGCGACCGCACCGTGCTCCTCGAGGTCGCCCACGCCGACGCCGAGAGCGCCCGCCACGAGCTCGCGATCTTCGCCGAGCTGGAGCGCGCACCCGAGCACATCCACACCTACCGGATCACGCGGCTCGGGCTGTGGAACGCCCGCGCCGCCGGGCATACCGCCGAGGACATGCTGGAGACGCTCGACCGGTGGTCGCGCTTCCCCGTCCCGCCCTCCGTCGCCGTCGACCTGCGCGAGACGGTCAACCGGTACGGCCGCCTGGTCATCGAGCGCGACGACGAGGGCGTGCTCATCCTGCGCTCGACCGACCCCGCCGTGCTGGCCCAGGTCGCGAACAACAAGCGCATCCAGCCCCTGCTCATCGGGCACCCGGCGCCGGACACGTTCGTCGTGGACGCCTGGGCCCGCGGTCAGATCAAGCAGGAGCTGCTGAAGATCGGCTGGCCGGCGGAGGACCTCGCCGGGTACACGCCAGGAACCCCTCACGAGATCGAGCTCGCCGAGGACGGGTGGGCCATCCGTCCGTATCAGCAGGACGCCGTCGACGCCTTCTCGAAAGACGGCTCGGGCGTGGTCGTGCTCCCCTGCGGTGCGGGCAAGACGATCGTCGGCGCCGGGGCCATGGCGGCCACCAAGACGACGACTCTCATCCTCGTGACGAACACGGTGTCCGCGCGGCAGTGGCGGGACGAGCTGCTCAAGCGCACCAGCCTCACCCCCGAGGAGATCGGGGAGTACTCCGGGCAGGCCAAGGAGGTCAAACCCGTCACGATCGCGACGTACCAGATCCTCACCGCGAAGCGGAAGGGCGAGTACGCGCACCTCGCCCTCCTCGACGCGCTGGACTGGGGCCTCATCGTGTACGACGAGGTGCACCTGCTGCCGGCGCCCGTGTTCAAGCTCACCGCCGACCTCCAGGCCCGCCGCCGGATCGGCCTCACCGCGACCCTGGTCCGCGAGGACGGGCGCGAGGGCGACGTCTTCAGCCTGATCGGCCCGAAGCGCTTCGACGCCCCCTGGAAGCAGATCGAGGCGCAGGGCTTCATCTCCCCCGCCGCCTGCTTCGAGGTGCGGGTCGACCTTCCCCCGGCGGACCGCCTGGAGTACGCGGCGGCCACCGACGACGAGCGCTACCGACTCGCGGCCTCCGCCCCGGCGAAGATCGATGCGGTGCGCGAGCTGATCGCGGCTCACCAGGGCGAGCAGATCCTCGTCATCGGCCAGTACCTCGACCAGCTCGACGCGCTCTCGCAGGCGCTCGATGCCCCGCAGATCACCGGGTCCACTCCGGTCGAGGAGCGGGAGGAGCTGTACCGGGCATTCCGGGAGGGCGACATCTCGCTGCTCGTGGTGTCCAAGGTCGCGAACTTCTCCATCGACCTCCCCGAGGCATCGGTCGCCATCCAGGTGTCCGGCTCGTTCGGCTCCCGGCAGGAGGAGGCCCAGCGCCTCGGGCGCCTTCTCCGTCCGAAGCAGTCCGGCCACACCGCGAGCTTCTACACGCTCGTGGCACGCGACACGATCGACCAGGACTACGCGCAGAACCGGCAGCGGTTCCTCGCGGAGCAGGGGTACAGCTACACGATCATGGACGCCGAGGCGATCGCCGCCTGACGGCGGTGACGGCGCTCAGCCGCGCAGCATCCGCGGGAGCTGATGCGTGCCCGCGGCGCCGTCGGTGATCGCTGCGGTCCGCTCGATGCCCCGGCGGCGGGCCCAGCGGTCGGCGACGACGGCGAAGACGAGCATCGCCAGCGCGGAGCCGAGGAGATCGACCGGCGTGCCCGAGGTCGCGTTCGCATCGACCACGGCGACGGAGCCGAGCAGGAAGATCAGCAGATTGTTGACGATGTGGAGCGAGATCGCCGCCTCCAGACCGCCCGTGCGCCACGTCAGCCAGGCGGCGACGACGGCGAAGAGGCCGACGCTCGCCGCACCCCAGACGTCGTAGCCGTGCCCCAGCACGAACAGCGGCACCGGCAGCAGGATCGCGAAGGCGGGGTGCCTCAGCCAGCTCCCGACGAGCTGCATGAGGTACCCCCGGAAGACGTACTCCTCCGCTGCGGCCTGGAACGGGATCAGCACGAGCAGGAGCACCACCATGAGCAGCAGCCCCGGGTGGGAGAAGTCGGGCGTCACCGCGTCGCCCGCGGCGGCCGACCAGCCGAGCACCACGGCGAAGTAGACCACGAACACGGCGAGTGCCAGCCCGAGGGTCCGGCCGAGCCACCCCATCCGCAGCCGCCCGGTGACCGAGGAGAGCAGGCCGACGCCCCGCCCCTGCACCACCCGCGAGGCGAGCAGCAGCGCCGGGATCATGAGGATGAGCGGGAGCACGAGCGCCACGAGGAGCCACGGACGGTCGAGCTGGAAGTAGGCGGTGGTCCGGAACATCATCTGCAGTTCCGCCGCCCAGCCCGGGACGAGGGCGGACACGACGACCAGCGGAACGATCACGAGCACGACGATCGCGAGGTAGAACGCGATGCCGAGGAGCCCGGTGAGCAGCGGCTTCCACCACCGGGGGCGCGGGCGGAGGAGCGCCAGACGGTGGTACTCGAGCCCTCCGTCGGACCCCTCAGGAGACGCGGCGGACGGGGTGACGGGGGCGGCGGTGGCGTCCTCGATCGAACTCATGCCTCGATCCTCCCCCGACCGCCTGTGCAGCACATCCACCTGCCGACGGATCGACCGCATCCACGCCGTTCCGCAGGATAATCAGCCCGCGCATGGCCGAAGTCACCATAATGGGGTCATGACTGCTGCGCGCATCCTGGTCGTCGACGACGAGCCCAACATCCGCGACCTGCTCTCCACGGGTCTCAGCTTCGCCGGGTTCCAGGTGAAGACGGTGGCCAACGGCGCCGCCACGATCTCCGCCGTCCTCGAAGAGGAGCCGGACCTCATCATCCTCGACGTCATGCTCCCCGACATGAACGGGTTCAGCGTGACCAAGCGCCTCCGCGGCGCCGGCTTCACCGCACCCATCCTCTTCCTCACGGCCAAGGACGGTACGGAGGACAAGATCGAGGGACTCAACGCCGGCGGCGACGACTACGTCACCAAGCCGTTCAGCCTGGACGAGATCGTCGCCAGGGCCCAGGCCATCCTCCGCCGCACGATGCAGGCCGACGAGGAGTCGATCATCCGCGCCGGCGAGCTGTCGATGGACCAGGACACGCACGACGTGCACGTCGGCAAGGAGCCGATCGACCTGAGCCCGACCGAGTTCAAGCTCCTGCGCTACCTCATGCTGAACCCGAACCGGGTGCTGTCGAAGGCGCAGATCCTCGACCATGTCTGGGAGTACGACTTCAACGGCGATGCCGGCATCGTGGAGAGCTACATCTCGTACCTCCGCCGCAAGATCGACCCGCACACCGAGGAGTCGCTGATCCAGACGAAGCGCGGCTTCGGGTACATGCTCAAGGTGGGCAAGACGGTCTGAGACCGTCGAGTCCGCACCCGCCGTCCCCGGACGGCACCGCCGTCGCAGCAGGGAGGACCGCATGGCGCACAAGCCGGATGCGGTCACCGCGTGGTGGCGGCGCATCAGCCTCCGCGCCAAGGTCACCGGCGTCACCGTGGCCGTCCTCGCGCTCGGCCTCCTCGTCGCGGGCATCGGGACCGTACCGCTGCTGCGGAACGCCCTGGTGGAGAACATCAACGCGCAGCTCCCTGCGCTGGTGACCAGCGACCTCGTCAACCGGTACTTCGACACGACGACGATCGACGGCGTCACCACATACACGCCGAGAGACGAGAAGCCGCGTGACTTCTCGTTCGCGGTGTACGACGCGGAGGGCGCCCTCCGCGCGACCGCGCCGAGCGCGTCGGGCCGAGCTCCGGTCTTCCCCGCCGAGTACTCGCTCTCCGACGCCCAGGCGAATGAGGAGCAGGTCCTCGCGCTCGAGGACGCGGACGGCGGCGTCTACCACGCGGCTGCCGCGGTCGTGCAGCAGGAGGGCGACCCGCTCAGCATCCAGATGGTGGCGCTCCCCCTCGCCGAAGCCGACCGCATCATCAGTCAGTACTTCGGCATCTACATCACCATCGCCCTCATCACGATCTTCGTCGCAGCGCTGCTCACCCGCGGCCTCGTGACGCTGACCTTCCGACGGCTCGGGCAGGTGGAGCAGACCGCCATGTCGATCGCCGCCGGCGACTTCCGACAGCGGCTCACCGACCTGGAGCCGACCACCGAGGTCGGCCGCCTCAATGCGGCCATCAACACGATGCTGGACCGCGTCGACCGGTCCCTCGCCCAACGCGACCGCACGGTGCAGCACATGCGCCGGTTCATCGGAGACGCCAGTCACGAGCTGCGGACCCCGCTCGTCAGCGTGCGCGGGTACGCCGAGCTGTACCGCATGGGCGCGATCAAGGGCGAGGAGGACACCGCTCGGGCGATGGAGCGCATCGAGAAGGAGGCGATCCGCATGGGCGTGCTCGTGGAGGATCTCCTCGCGCTCGCACGGCTGGACGAGGAGCGCGAGCCGGAGATCGTCCCTCTCGACCTCCGCCCCATCGCCCGCGACGCCGCCCTCGACGTGCGCGCCGCGGCGCCCGGACGCGTGATCTCCGTGATCGACAGGACGGTCGAGAACGTCCCGACCGCCCCCATCCGCACGCCCGTGGTGCCCATCGCCCAGGACCCCGCACCCAAGACCCGGCCCCGGGCCACCCTGTCGCGGCTGCGCCGCCGTCCGCGCACGCCGGAGCAGCCCCCCGCCATCGACTTCACCGAGGTCGCGGACATCCCGGTCCGGACGCCGCCGATCGTGCTCGGCGAGGAGAACAAGGTCCGCCAGGTGGTCACGAATCTCCTGGGGAACGCGCGCCGCTTCTCCCCGGAGGACAGTCCGATCGAGATCGTGGTGGACTCGGACCGCATCGCCGGGACCGCGAGCATCTCGATCGTCGATCACGGCGAGGGTGTCCCCCCGCAGATCCGGGAGCAGATCTTCGAGCGGTTCTGGCGCGCCGACACGTCCCGGGCACGGGAGACCGGTGGATCCGGTCTCGGGCTCGCCATCGTCGCCTCCATCCTCAAGGCTCTGAACGGCGACATCGCGGTCTCCGAGAGCCCTGGAGGCGGAGCCACCTTCACCGTGACGCTGCCACTGGCGCCGGCGCGCTCGACCCCGGAGCATCTCCTCGAGGACACGCAGCCGCTCGACCGCCTCGACCTGCCGTAACCGCCTCTTCTGCACAGTAGGCTCGCACCGCGGCGTTCTCCCGTCCGCGGCGCCGCGCTCCCTCTCCGCGCGCCCCGGGACTGCCGCCTGCGTATCGTCGGGGTTTCCTCGAAGGGAGTTCCCATGACCGTCTTCACCGTCGACACCGACGCCGTCCACGCAGCGGAAGCCGCGACGCGCGCCACCATCGAGCGTCTGCGCGCCGAATCCGCCACCCTCATGTCGCAGCTCAGGCACCTGCAGACCGCCTGGGTCGGCACCGCCGCCACGGCGTTCCAGGCGTGCGCGGAGGAGTGGCAGGGCGCCCAGCAGCACGTCGAGCTCGTCCTGGACGGTATCGGCACCTCGCTCGGCGCCGTGGCCACCCAGTACGCCGACGCAGATCAGTACTCGGCGAGCCTGTTCCGCTGAGGGACACGCAGAAAGCCCCCGGCCGGAGCCGGGGGCTTTCTGTCGGTGAGACCGGGGTCTCCGATCCTGTCAGAGGATCAGAAGTCCATGCCGCCCGTGGGGTCACCCGCGGGAGCAGCAGCCTTCTCCGGCTTGTCGGCGACGACGGCCTCCGTCGTCAGGAACAGACCGGCGATCGACGCGGCGTTCTGCAGCGCGGAACGCGTGACCTTCGCCGGGTCGATGATGCCCTGTGCGAACATGTCGCCGTACTCGCCGCTGGCGGCGTTCAGGCCCTGGCCCGCGGGGAGCTCGGACACCTTGTTGGCGACGACGCCCGGCTCGAGACCGGCGTTCAGCGCGATCTGCTTCAGCGGAGCCTCGATCGCGACGCGCACGATGTTCGCACCGGTCGCCTCGTCGCCCTCGAGCGAGAGAGCGTCGAGCGCCTTCGTGCCGGACTGGATGAGCGCGACGCCACCACCGGGGACGATGCCCTCCTCGACGGCCGCCTTCGCGTTGCGGACGGCGTCCTCGATGCGGTGCTTGCGCTCCTTGAGCTCGACCTCGGTCGCAGCGCCGGCCTTGATGACGGCCACGCCACCGGCGAGCTTCGCCAGGCGCTCCTGCAGCTTCTCGCGGTCGTAGTCGCTGTCGGTGTTCTCGATCTCGCGACGGATCTGCGTGACGCGACCCTCGATCTGGTCGGCCTCGCCGGCACCCTCGACGATCGTGGTCTCGTCCTTGGTGACGATGACCTTGCGCGCACGGCCGAGCAGGTCGAGCGTGGCGTTCTCGAGCTTGAGGCCCACCTCTTCGGTGATGACCTGGCCGCCCGTGAGGATCGCGATGTCCTGCAGCTGCGCCTTCCGGCGGTCGCCGAAGCCGGGAGCCTTGACGGCGACCGACTTGAAGATGCCCTTGAGCTTGTTCAGCACGAGGGTCGCGAGGGCCTCACCCTCGACGTCCTCGGCGATGATGACGAGCTCCTTGCCGTCCTGGATCACCTTGTCGACGATGGGCAGGAGGTCCTTGATGTTGGAGACCTTCTGGTTCGCGATGAGGATGTACGGGTCCTCGAAGACGGCTTCCTGGCGCTCCGGGTCCGTGACGAAGTACGGGTTGAGGTAGCCCTTGTCGAAGCGCATGCCCTCGGTGAGCTCGAGCTCGGTGCCGAAGGTCTGCGACTCCTCGACCGTGACCACACCCTCCTTGCCGACCTTGTCGATGGCCTCGGCGATGAGCTCGCCGATCGCCGGGTCGGCGGCCGAGATGGAGGCGGTCGCGGCGATCTGCTCCTTGGAGTCGATCTCCTTCGCCGTGCTCAGCAGCTCCTCGGTGATCGCGGCGACGGCCTTCTCGATGCCGCGCTTGAGCGAGATGGGGTCGGCGCCGGCCGCGACGTTGCGCAGCCCCTCGCGGACCAGGGCCTGGGCGAGCACCGTGGCGGTCGTCGTGCCGTCACCGGCGACGTCGTCGGTCTTCTTGGCGACCTCCTTGACGAGCTCCGCGCCGATCTTCTCGTACGGGTCGTCCAGCTCGATCTCCTTGGCGATGGAGACACCGTCGTTCGTGATCGTGGGGGCGCCCCACTTCTTCTCGAGCACGACGTTGCGACCACGCGGGCCGAGGGTCACCTTGACCGCGTCGGCGAGGATGTTGAGGCCACGCTCGAGGCCGCGGCGGGCCTCCTCATCGAAGGCGATGATCTTTGCCATGAGTTTTGTCGTCCCTCCTGGACGTAGACGGTGGGTTTAGCACTCAGAGTGAGAGAGTGCTAACGCCATTCTGGCACTCGACACCATCGAGTGCAAGCCGCACGATCCGGGAGGGAGACGGGCGTCAGGGCGCGGGAGTCTCGGGCACCGACGCGGCCCGGTCGACGCCGATCACGATGGTGAGCTGCTTCTGCCCGTCCTCCGTCTGGCCGGCGTAGTAGTCGCTCTGCTGCACCTCGGCACCGCCGATGACGCCGGCGAGGCCCTTCGCCGCCTCCTCGTCCTCGGCGCTGACGTAGTAGACGGTCGTGGTCTCGAAGTCGTCGCTGGCGCTGTCGCTGGCGAGCACGGTCGCCGCCGCCCACCCGGCGTTGATGAGGGTGTCGCGCATCTGATCGTCCAGCCCGCTGTCCGGGGTCGCGTTGAGGATGAGCACCGAATAGCTCGGGTCGATCACCCCGGTCTGCTCAGGCGTGGGGGCCGCGGACGGCGCCGCTTCCGGGAAGAGGTCGATCCGTCCCATGACGGCCAGGGCGCCGAAGATGCCGGCGATGATGAGCACGAGAGCGGCGACGAAGGACCACAGCAGCACGACCCAGCCGTTCATGCCCGGGGCTTCGGCGCGGTGTGCTCCCACGCGTCCGGTGGAACGGGGGACCTCGTCGAAACGGTCACGGGGGAGCTTGGACACCCCTCGATGCTAGCGGCACGTCTCTGGCAAACCGTTCCGCGACGAGCCCGATCGCGTGCCGCGGGTCGGGTCAGCCCGTGAAGCCGGGGACCCGCGCCGACCGCCGGGCGCTCCTGGCATCCCGCAGCCGACGCAGGCGGCCGACGAGGATCGGATCGAAGGCGAGGGCCGCCTCCGAGTCGATGAGCCGACCGAGGAGCTGGTAGTAGCGCGCCGCGCTCATCCCCAGCCGCGTACGGATGACCTCCTCCTTCATGCCGCCGTGGCGCGGCCAGGCGGCCTCCAGGGCGAGGATCGCGCGATCGCGCTCCGTGAGGTGGTCTGCGGGCATGTCCTCAGGTTAGGTCGTGGTCGGTGTTTCGCCCGCGCGCCACTCCCACCGGGCGCCGAGCGGGTCGGCTGCGGCGCGCACCCGACCGTCGAGCGCGACGACGAACCCGGGCCACGTCTCCGCGGCGACCGGCGGATCCCAGACGTCGAGCAGGGCGGGCGGGTCTATCGTGACCCAGTGCGCGGGGAGCGCCGCGATGCTCGCGACCAGCGCCTCCCGCTCCGCCCGCGGGATGTGCACGAGAACGCCCGGCGTCGTGATCACCAGCGTGGCGTCCGCCGGGGCGGCCCGCGCCAGGTCCTCCAGGTGGACAGCCGCGTCTCCGGCGACGAGAAGAGGCGGGTCGGCGGCCGCGATGTCGAGAGCGGCCGTGATGCGCTGCTCCCTCCCCTCCTCCCCCGGCCACACGAGAGCGCGCAGCCAGCGCCGATCCTCGTCGTCGGCGGCGTCCAGCGGCGCGAGGTCGATCCCCGCACGCCACACGACCTCGGGCATCCGCAGCGACGGCAGGTCGCCGGAGACGACGCTCTCCAGCACCACCGACGAGGGGCCGTCGAGGGGATCGAGCGCCTGACGGACGAGTCCGTCTCCGTCGATGACGCGATACGAGTAGCGATCGGGGTACAGGCAGAGGCCGGCGGAGGCGCCGACCTCCAGCAGAGCGAGGGGTCCGTCGATCTCGGAGAGCACCGGGAGCAGCGCGGCGGTACGCAGCGGCTCGTTGGTCTGGAGCGCGCGCCGTGTGCATTCCTCGACGAGCCGGTCGGCGTGCGCGAGGACGAAGCGACGCCACTCCGAGTACGGCCCATGACCGGCACCGAGCAGGCGGGACACGGCGAAGACGAGGGGAGGCTGACGTCGGGTCGCGGGGATCCGCTGGAGGAGGTGCGTGATCTCCTGGTCTTCGGCGACCCCCGCCGCCCACTCCGCATACAGCGCGCTGCGCCCCGGCGCCTCCATCGCGGCGAATCGGGCATAGCGCTCGTGCACGGCGTCGGTCATTCGTCCATTCTGACGCGGAGCGCCACGAAGGCTCCGCACAAGGGAGAATGGAAGGGACTCAGGAGGACACGATGCCCTACAGCGTGAACAAGACCGAAGACGAGTGGCGCGAAGAGCTCGGCGAGGAGCAGTACGCCGTGCTGCGCCAGGCGGCGACCGAGCGCGCCTGGACCGGTGAGCTGCTCGACGAGGAGCGCGCCGGCCTCTACACCTGCGGCGCCTGCGGTGCGGAGCTCTTCAAGAGCGGCACCAAGTTCGACTCGGGCTGCGGCTGGCCGAGCTTCTACGAGTCGGTCCGTCCGGACGCGGTGGAACTGCTCGAGGACGACAGCCTCGGCATGGTCCGTACCGAAGTCCGGTGCGCGTCGTGCGGCTCGCACCTCGGCCACGTCTTCCCGGACGGCTTCGGCACGCCCACCGGTGACCGCTACTGCATGAACTCGATCGCGCTGAACTTCACGCCCGACGCGTCGTGAGCGCCCTCGACGCCGTCCGCGCACGGCAGTCCTGGTCGAAGGTCGGCGACACCGCTCCCGGACGTGAGGAGCTGGTGACGCTCGTCGGCGCCGCCGGCCGCGTCGCCGACCACTCGTCGCTGCGCCCCTGGCGTCTGATCGAACTCCGCGGCGCGGACCGTGAGGCGCTCGGCGCCGCGATCGCCGAGGCGCAGGGGGACGCGGAGCCGTCCACGAAGCCGCTGCGTGCTCCGCTCCTCATCGCGGTGGTCGCGAGCTACCGCCCGAGCGAGAAGGTACCGCGCTGGGAGCAGGAGGCGGTGGCGTCTGGCATCGCCCATGTGCTGAGCCTGCTTCTCGATGAGGCGGGGTGGGGCGTCATCTGGCGCACCGGGCACTACACGCGCTCGGAGCCGGTCGCGCGGATGCATGGACTGGGTCCGGACGAGGAACTCCTCGGCTGGCTCTACGTCGGCACGAAGCCGGAGGGCAAGAGCCCGGGCCGACGCAAGACCGTCGACGCCCGCGCCCTCCTGACCCGCCCGCCGAAGCTCTCCGCCGAAGCCCGGGCGGCTGCGGAGGAGGCCGCGCGGGAGGCCGCGGACAAGAAGGCCGCCACGGCGGAGAAGAAGGCCCGCAAGAAGGCGAAGAAGAAGGCGAAGAAGAAGGCGAAGAAGAAGGCCGCCAGGAAGAGCGGTTCCTAGAGCCGGCGGCGACGCCAGGGCACCGCGACGAGGACCGAGCCGATCGCCACGATGACCATCGCGATCACCTGCCACAGTGCCGGTCCCGCCTGCGCCGGCCAGAGCAGGTCGATCACGACGGACGTGACGAGCTGCCCGAGCACCGAGCCCAGGCCCATCAGCAGCACGCCCGTGTGCGCGACGATGAACGCGCCGAGCAGGATGTAGCCGGCCCCCAGGAAACCGCCGAGGTAGAGCCAGGGCTCTGCCGGCAGCGCGGCCGGCCACCCCCGCACCGCGACGCTGGTGCCGGCGGCGACAGCCAGCACCAGCGTTCCCGCGATGAAGCTCATCAGGGTGGCGGCGATCGGCGACTGCACGCGCTGGGCCAGGCGCCCGTTGGTCGCCGCCTGCCAGGCGATGCCCACGCCGGCGGCGAACGGAAGCAGCAGCATCCACAGTGGGGCGGTCGCGAGCACATCGCCGGAGAGGGAGATGCCGACCGCGGCGAGGGCCAGCACGCCGCCCATCACGCGACCGGGGGTCACGGCCACGACGCCGGCCGGGCCGAAGCCGATGCGGTCGAGGACGAGGCCGTGCAGGGTCTGTCCCGCGACGACGCCGACGGTGAAGAGCGAGACGCCGAGGATCCCCGCCGTCAACCCCTGGGTGGACACGGTGAGCGCACCGCAGGCACCGCCGAGGAGCATCCAGAACGGGATGCTGCGCTCCCGGATCCCCCGTCCGAGGCGCATCGCGCCGCGCCGGGCGAAGGGCAGGAACGAGATGACCACGGCGAGCGCCACGAGCCCGACCGCGAAGGACAGGAAACCGGCGACGATGCCGTTGTCGACGCGCACGCCCAGCACGCCGTTGATGCGCGCCTGGACCGCGGTCATGACCCCGATCGCGACGGCTCCCCCGAGGGCCAGAGGAGCGGGGAGTCGGCGGGCGGGGGTCACCTGTCGACACTATCGGAGCGACGCAGCCCACCCGTCCTCCCCCACACGGTCCTCCCGGGGGACGATCCCACCGCTTCCGGGAATCGTCCTCCGGGAGGACGCGCCGCGACCCGCCGATCCGTAGCGTGGAACCCATGATCACCGCAGAAGGCCTCACCAAGAGATTCGGGGACAAGACCGCCGTGGACGGCGTGTCCTTCACCGTGCAGCCCGGCAGCGTCACCGGCTTCCTCGGACCGAACGGCGCAGGGAAGTCGACGACCATGCGCATGATCGTCGGGCTCGACCGTCCGACGGCCGGGAAGGCGACCGTCGCCGGGCGGGAGTACCGCAAGCTCCGCGCACCGCTCACCGAGGTGGGCGTGCTGCTGGACGCGAAGGCGGTGCACACCGGACGGACGGCGCGCGATCACCTCCGCGCGATGGCCGCCACGCACGGCATCCCCACCTCCCGCGTCGACGAGGTCATCGAGCTCGCCGGCATCGGCTCGGTCGCCCGGAAGCGCGCCGGGAAGTTCTCCCTCGGCATGGGGCAGCGCCTGGGGATCGCCTCCGCACTGCTGGGCGATCCGCACACCCTCATCCTCGACGAGCCCGTCAACGGCCTCGACCCCGAGGGCGTCCGCTGGGTGCGGCAGTTCGTGCGACACGCCGCCTCCGAGGGCCGGACGGTGCTGCTGTCGAGTCACCTCATGAGCGAGATGGCGCAGACCGCCGACCATGTCATCGTGATGGGACGGGGCAAGGTCCTCGCCGATGCCCCGCTCGCCGAGCTGGTCCGTTCGTGGACGACCAACCGCGTGCGCGTGCGGACGCCGCGCCCGACCGACCTCGTGGCCGCCGTGGGCGGTCCCGACGTGGAGATCGTCAGCGCGGCTCCCGATCTGCTCGACATCGCTGGGATCCCGGCGGCGCGCATCGGCGACCTCGCCGCGGAGCGGGGGATCCCGCTGCACGAACTCACCCCGACCACCGGATCCCTCGAAGAGGCCTACCTCGCCCTCACCGGCGACGCCGTCGAGTACCGCACGAAGGAGCTCTCATGACCGCCGCCCCCGCCGTGACGACCCCGGCCGTCGCACCCCCCGCCGCTGACTCCGGCCGGCGCCTCACGTTCGCGCGCGCCGTGCGCGGCGAGGCCATCAAGCTCACCACCCTCCGGTCGACGTGGTGGTCCATCGCGATCGCCGCCGTGCTCACGATCGGCATCGCCGTCCTCATCGCCCAGGCGATCGACGCCCCCGGGTTCGACCCGATCCAGGCCGTCGTCATGCCTATCCAGTTCACGATGCTGCTCGCCGGCATCATCGGCGCGATCTCGGTGACCGGGGAGTACTCCACGGGCATGATCCGCTCGACGCTGACAGCCGACCCGATCCGCGGGTCGGTGCTGCTGGCGAAGTCGCTCGTGCTCGCGGGCTTCCTGTTCGTGTCGTCGCTGGTCATCTTCGGTGCCGCGGCGGCGGCCGTCTCCGCCGTGGTCGCGGGACGCGAGCGGGGCATCGACTGGTCGGACCCCTCGAGCTCCGTCCTGCCGATCGTGGTCGCCTCGCTCGCCATGGCCGTCTTCGCGCTGATCGGTGTGGCCTTCGGCTTCATCCTGCGCTCGGGCGCCGGGGCGATCGCGGCGACGGTCGGTCTGCTGTTCGTGCTCCCGATCGTCGCGAGCTTCTTCTCGATGGCCGGCGAGGCCTGGGCCTGGGTGCTCGACGCCTCGGCCTACCTGCCGGTCGCCGCTGCGCAGAACGCGATCCTGCCCGGTGACACGGCGACGCTCGACGCTCCGGTCGCCTACCTCACGCTGGGCTGCTGGGTGGTCGGCGGCCTGCTGGCCGCCTGGGCCGTCCTCCGCACGCGCGACGCGTAGGAGACCGGGTGCCGGCGACGCGACGCGGAACGGACACCGTCCGGGAGGACGAGGGGCTGCGGCTCCCTCGTCCTCCCGGGGTGTTCCGTCGTTTCTGGGCGCGCCATCCCGTCCTCGCCGACGTCCTGCTCACCCTGCTCTGCATCATCCTCACGATCACCCCCGCCGCGCGCATCGATGACGCCGACCGCGGGCCCGTCGGGCTCGTGCTCGCCGCCCTGCTGCCGCTGTGCGTGATCGCGGCGTGCGCCACCCTGCTCTGGCGTCGACGGAAGCCCTGGCTTCCCGCGGTCGCGGCGATCCTGCTCGAAGCCTTCCTCCTGTTCACCGCCCTGCCCGGGAGCAGCCCGCTCCTGCTGATCGCCGGTTACTCCCTCGCCGTCTACCGCTCCGCCCGCGCGGCGTGGACGGCCTTCGGCATCGGGGTCGCGACGACCGCCTCCGGGGCCGGGCTCCTCCTCTGGGCTGGCGTCTTCACCCTTCAAGAGGCGGTCAACGCGCTCCTCGGCACGGTCGTGCTCGGGCTCATCGGCACCCTGATCGGCGCGAACGTGGGCAACCGCAAACGCTATCTGGACGCCGTCATCGATCGCTCGCGGCAGCTTCTCGTGGAGCGGGATCAGCAGGCGCAGCTCGCCGCAGCCGCCGAGCGCGCGCGGATCGCGCGGGAGATGCACGACATCGTGTCGCACTCCCTGACCGTGGTCGTGGCGCTGTCCGAGGGAGCGGCCGCCACCCCGGACCGAGAGCAGGCCCGCGCAGCCGCCACCTCCGCGGCGGACACCGCCCGCAGCGCGCTCACCCAGATGCGGGCGATGCTCGGCGTGCTGCGAGACGACGACGCGCCGCTGCTCCTCGCGCCGGTGTCTCCCGCGTCGCCACAGGAGACCGTCGCGGCGGCGCAGCGGACCGGGTATCCGGTCACCCTCGCCACAGCCGGTCAGGCGGAGGTGTCGTCCGACGTGGCCCATGCCCTCGGCCGGATCGTGCAGGAGGGGCTGACGAACGCGATGCGGCACGCGCCGACGGCGACCACGGCGTCCGTGCGCCTCGAGTACACGCCCGCTACCGTGAGGGTGGAGATCGTCAACGACGGCGTGGCCGGGGCTCCCGCTGAGGGCGGCTTCGGACTACGAGGGCTCACGGAGCGTGCCGCGCACGTCCGCGGCACCCTGGAGTCCCGGCCGGACGGCGAGGGGCGATGGACCCTGCGGGCTGTCCTGCCGACGTCGGCCGAGGCCCCGGCCGTGTCGCCGGGCGGAGAGGAGAACACATGACAGCGCCGATCCGTGTGCTCCTGGTCGACGACCAGGAGCTGATCCGTCTGGGTTTCCGCATGGTCCTGGAGGCGGAGCCCGACATCGTCGTCATCGGAGAAGCCGCCGACGGGAACGCCGCGATCGCCCAGAGCGCTGCCCTCGCCCCTGACCTCGTGCTCATGGACATCCGCATGCCGGAGCTCGACGGGATCGCCGCGACGAGAGCCATCGTCGGCGCGCATCCCGAGACGAGGGTGCTCGTCCTCACGACGTTCGATCTCGATGAGTACGCCTTCGGTGCGATCCGCGCGGGCGCCAGCGGCTTCCTCCTGAAGGACGCCCAGCGCCACGAGATGCTCTCCGCGGTCCGTGCCGTGCACCGCGGCGACGCCGCCCTGGCGCCGCGGGTGACCCGCATGCTGTTGGAGCATGTCGGTCCGCAGCTGGGAAGCGCCGCGCCGGCGGCCGAGACGGTCGACGACGCCGGATACCGTTCCCTGACCGACCGCGAGCAGGAGGTCTTCCTCGCGATGGGAAGGGGTCTCTCCAACGCCGAGATCGCGGCGACCCTCTACGTCGGCGAGTCCACGGTCAAGACGCACGTCGGCCGCATCCTGGCCAAGCTCGGGGCACGGGACCGGATCCACGCCGTGATCCTCGCGCACCGGCTCGGGCTCGTCGGGCGGTGAGGCCGGGTCAGCTCTGAGGCGGCGTCCAGGCCGACACGCGGTTCAGGCGCTCGACCTCCTCGGACGACAGCTCCAGCCGCGCTCCGACGAGCAGATCCGGAACCTGATCCACCGTCCGAGCGCTGGCGATGGGCGCCACCACGGTCGGCTGCGCCCGCAGCCAGGCCAGAGCCGTCGCGGCGACGGATGCGTCGTGCGCGGCGCCGATCTCATCCAGCGCGTCGATGATCCGAAGTCCAGCCGCGGTGGCGTACTTCGCGGCTCCGGCGGCGCGCGGCGACCCTTCTCCCCCGGCATCCGTCGAGCGGTACTTGCCGGTCAGGAAGCCGCTCGCCAGCGCGTAATACGGCACGAGGCCCAGCCCGAACTCCTCGGCGACGGGGATGATGGTGTCCTCGACGTCGTTGCGGTGCACGAGGTTGTAATGCGGCTGGATGGCGACGGGGCGCGCGACGCCGAGCCGGTCGGCGATGTCGATCCACTGACGGATGCGGTCGGCCGTGTAGTTCGACACCGCCACGTGCCGCACGAGTCCGTCCGTGACGAGGGCGCCGAACGCCTCGACGGTCTCCTCCAGCGGCACCGACTCATCGTCGAAGTGCGCGTAGTAGAGGTCGATCTCGTCCACGCCGAGGCGAGCGAGGGATGCCTCCGCCGCGCGGCGGACGTTCCCGGCCGAGAGGCCGCGGAAGTCGGGATGCTGGCTGACCTTGGTCGCGACGACGACGCCCTGGGGCCGCCGCGACGCGAGCCACGCCCCGATGATCGTCTCGCTCTCGCCGCCCTTGTTGCCGGGAACCCACGCACTGTAGGAGTCCGCCGTGTCGATGAAGTCGCCGCCCCCGTCGAGGAAGGCGTCGAGGACGGCGAACGACGCGTCACGGTCGGCGGTCCAGCCGAACACGTTGCCGCCGAGGGCGAGGGGGAAGACGTCGAGGTCACTGGAGCCGATACGGGTCATGTCCGAGACAACCGCAGCGAGCGGCGCGAACATTCCCACGGGGGATCGGAAAAGATGCGCAGGTGGCCGGGGCGGGGTGCCGACCACCTGCACCCCAGTAACATAACACCCTCCGATGTGCTACGCGATATGCGGGCGCCCTGACATCTCGGCGCACCTGCCGGCTATCGGCGGCCCGCGTCCGCTCCGTGTCGCGCGTCGAAGTCTCGGATGTCCCGCAGCACGCGCCGCAATGTGAGCGCGTACGCGATCGCCAACCCCACGCTCACCACGCCGACGGCCACCCGCATCACATCGAGGGCGCGCGCGTCCGTCAAGAGACCAGAGCTCAGCCACCAGACGGCGCTCACCGTCCAGAAGACGGCGAGCACGATCGCCCACGTCCTCCGTCGCTGCAGTGCGAGCCGCTGCGGAATCAGCGACGGGTCGGACTCGTCCGCGGGTGCGCTCATGCGCAGAGCCTAGCGTTGGGGCCGTGGGCGCCGGGGAAGTGGGCAGCCCTCCTCACCTGGATGAGCAGAGGGCCCGCATCCCCGGTGTTTCCCAGGGGATGCGGCCCTTCGCGTGCGGAGCCGACTACGGGACTCGAACCCGTAACCCCCGTATTACAAGTACGGTGCGCTACCAATTGCGCCAAGTCGGCGGATGCCATCACAGCTTAGCGATGGCGGGGACGCGCGGCGGTCTACTCCGCCGGCGCCGAGGTGGCGGTCGGGGTCGGCGTCGGGGACGTCGACTCGTAGTACGCCTCGCTGGCGACGGACATGACGAACGTCGACAGCTCCTGCGGGTCGTCCAGCGCGCCGACATAGGCCTCGCCGTTGACGACGATCATCGGGGCGGCGGTGAGCACGAGGTCGTCGGAGCCGGGGAGCGGCCCCTTGAGCGCACGCGTCGTCGCTTCCTTCGCCCAGTTGACGTAGTCGCCGTCCTGGATGCACGAGCGCACGGTCTTCGCATCGTCCACGCCCACGGCGCCCGCGAGGTTGGCGAGCTCCTCGTCGGACATCCCGTCGCTGCCCACGTCGGGCTGGTCGTCGAGGAGGTCGTGGTTGAACGCGTAGAACTGGTCCGGCGAGTGCGTGGCGACGCAGGCGGCGGCAGCAGCGGAGCGCAGCGAGTACTTGGTGCCGTTGGAGCTGGCGGTGAGCAGGGCGACCGGGTGGTAGCTCACGGTCGCGGCGCCGTCCTCGATCCACTGCGCGAGCAGGCGGGCGTTGGCGCGCTCGAACTTGCCGGCGTCCGGTGAGAGGTAGTCGACGTACACGTGCACGTCCACCGCACCGGCCGCGGTGGGCTCCGGGGCCGGGGTCTCGGTCGCACCGGCCTCCGTGGGCTCGGGCTCCGGCGTGGCGGAGGTGGTGCCGGCGATGGCGGCGGAGGCGATGTCCGTCACCACGACGCCGTCGGCCTCCATGCCGCTCGGGCTGAGCTGCGGCTTGGACGTCTGCGAGGTCACGGCGAGCGTCACCGCGGTCCCGATCGCGCCGACCGCGATGATCGCGACCGCGCCGATGATGATCCGTCGCATCAGACGCGCCCGCGACTGCTGGGCGTGCACCTTCTGTGCCTTCTCCCGCACGGCCTCGCGCGAATTGCGAGGGGCGGGGACGTTCGGCGTTTCGTCGCTCGACATCGTTCCTCTTGAGTCTCAGGGGGTCCGGGTTGGCCCCGACCACCGTCGGGCGGTGATCGCCGCTGCGCACGGCCGGGTTCGATGCTAACCAGTGAGGCTGAGAAATACCCAGGTGCGGCCGTTCGTGCCATACTGATCCCGACCCGATGGAGGGTCACGGCGGGTCGCTCCGCCGCTTCATTCACTACGGATCGTCCGGCACGTACCTGCCGGTGAAGGAGAAACACGATGGCATCTGTGACTTTCGACGAGGCCACCCGCCTGTACCCCGGCGGTACCCGTCCGGCTGTCGACAAGCTCAACCTCGAGGTGGGAGACGGCGAGTTCCTCGTCCTGGTCGGTCCCTCCGGTTGCGGTAAGTCCACCTCCCTCCGCATGCTCGCCGGCCTTGAAGAGGTCAACTCCGGCCGCATCCTCATCGGCGACCGCGACGTCACCGATGTGCCGCCGAAGGACCGCGACATCGCGATGGTGTTCCAGAACTACGCGCTGTACCCGCACATGACCGTCGCCGAGAACATGGGCTTCGCGCTCAAGATCGCCGGCGTCGGCAAGGAGGAGCGTGCCGCACGCGTCCTCGAGGCCGCGAAGCTCCTCGACCTGGAGCAGTACCTCACCCGCAAGCCTAAGGCTCTCTCCGGTGGTCAGCGTCAGCGTGTCGCCATGGGTCGCGCGATCGTCCGTCAGCCCCAGGTCTTCCTCATGGACGAGCCGCTGTCGAACCTCGACGCCAAGCTCCGTGTCCAGACCCGTACGCAGATCGCGTCGCTGCAGCGCCGCCTCGGCGTCACCACGGTCTACGTCACGCACGACCAGACCGAGGCGCTCACCATGGGTGACCGCATCGCCGTGCTGAAGGACGGTCTGCTCCAGCAGGTCGGTTCGCCGCGCGACCTGTACGAGAAGCCGGAGAACGTCTTCGTCGCCGGCTTCATCGGCTCGCCCGCGATGAACCTGTTCTCGGCCGACCTGGCCGACGGCGGCGTGCGCTTCGGTACCGAGGTCGTCCCGCTCGACCGCGACACCGTTGGCCGTGCCAACGGCTCCCAGGTCACCGTGGGCGTCCGCCCCGAGGACATCACCGTCGGGCCGGCCGACGGTCAGGGTCTCTCGGTCGTCGTCGACCTCGTCGAGGAGCTCGGCGCCGACGGCTACCTCTACGGCCACACCGAGATCAACGGCAAGCGCACCGACCTCGTCGCCCGCGTCGACGGCCGCAACCACCCGAACGCCGGGGAGACCGTCACTCTCGCCGCGAACCCGGGTCACGTGCACGCGTTCGACCTCGAGTCCGGCGACCGCCTGAACGACAAGCCGGTCGTCTCGGCCTGATCGGACACCTCCACCGCGGCGCGGGCTGACTTCGGTCGCCCGCGCCGCGTCTTTTCCCCGGCACCCCTCAGGAGTCCCCATGCAGGAATCCCTCCGGATCACCGCCAAGACGGTCGACCCCGGGCTGCTCGCCCTGCCGTGGTCGACGCCCCTGGAGAAGTGGCCGTCCGAGCACATCGTCTCCCTCCCCAAGGGCCTCTCGCGCCACCTCGTCCGCTTCGCGGACCTCTCGGGTCGCGTGGTGGCCGTCAAGGAGACGACGACCGAGATGGCACGGCGGGAGTACGAGATGCTCGGCAACCTCGCGCGCCTCGACGTGCCGTGCGTGGAGCGGGTCGCGGTGATCGCCGGCCGCACGGACTCGTCGGGTGATCCGTTGCCCGCGGCGCTGGTCACCTCGCACCTGCGCTTCTCGATGCCCTACCGGGCGCTCTTCACCCGGGTGCTCCGCCCGGACACGGCCACCCGCCTCGTCGACGCGCTGGCCCTGCTGCTCGTGCGTCTGCACAACGTCGGCTTCTACTGGGGCGACGTCTCGCTCTCCAACACCCTGTTCCGCCGGGACGCCGGAGCGTTCGCGGCGTACCTCGTGGACGCGGAGACCGGGGAGCTGCACGAGGAGGGCCTGACGGACGGACAGCGCGCCTACGATCTGGATCTCGCCCGCACGAACATCGCCGGTGAGATCATGGACCTCGCCGCGGGCGGCCGCCTGGAGCACGGCGTCGACGCGGTCGCCATCGCGGACGGCATCGTGTCCTCCTACCGCTCGCTGTGGGCCGAGCTCACCGCGCAGGAGTCCTTCTCCGCCGCCGAGACCTGGCGCATCACCGAGCGGGTCGAGCGGCTCAACGCCCTCGGCTTCGACATCGACGAGATGTCGATGTCGACGACCGCGGACGGCACCGTGGTGGAGATCCAACCCAAGGTCGTCGACGCGGGACACCACCAGCGCCGACTCATCCGCCTCACCGGTCTCGATGTCGAGGAGAACCAGGCGCGACGGCTCCTCAACGACCTCGACGAGTTCCGTGCCCGCTCCACCAAGCAGTGGGCGGACGAGGAGATGTACGCGCACGAGTGGCTCACGCGCGTCTTCGAGCCCGTCGTGCGCGCCATCCCGTACGACCTGCGCGCCAAGCTGGAGCCGGCCGAGGTGTTCCACCAGGTGCTGGAGCACCGCTGGTATCTGTCGCAGGCGCAGGGACGCTCGGTGTCCCTCGCGGAGGTGCTGACGAGCTACATCAACGACGTGCTCCGCCATCGCCGCGACGAGGCCACCATCATGGGACCCCCGACGGAGACGATGGGCCTGCCCGTCGTCACCGGCACGCTGGCGCTCGGCGACGACGACGAGGTCGACTGGCGCGACCTCGTCTGAGGCCGCCCCTCCGGTTCCGGACGGCGTCAGTAGCCGACGGTGAACCGCTCGCGGTGGTGGTTGCCCTGCTCGATCTCGTCGACGATGGCGACGGCGAAGTCCGCCCCGGAGATGTAGGACGTGCCGTCCTCATCGCGGACGAGCACGTCACCGCCGTCCCGATAGCGACCGGTGCGCTCCCCCTCGGCCCACGGTCCGAAGACCTCGGCCGGGTGCACGAAGAACCAGTCCAGGCTCTCGGCCGTGCGCTCCAGGAGCGCCAGCGAGTCGATGCCGACCTGCGCCTCGTGCTTGTACTCCTCCGGGAAGCCCTGATCGAACAGACGGGGACCGCCCGGCGCGACGAGGCTGCCGCCCGCGCCGCCCACGACGCCGAGCCGCGTCTCGGTGCCGTCGAGCAGCGCGACCACGTTCGTCAGCGCCTCGAGGACGCGGTCCTCCATGTCACCGCGCGGCGAGAGCGCGGAGACCACGGCGTCCGCTCCCGCGAACGCCTCGGTCAGCGTCGCGGGGTCGAGCGCCGACCCCTGCACGTAGGCCGCACCCGCGACCGGATCCGCGGGGGTCGAGCGCGAGATGGCGACGACCGCGTGATCACGGCTCACCGCCTCCGCGACGATGTGGCGTCCGGCGTAGCCGGTTCCTCCCAGGACGATGATGCGGGCCATGCGTGTTCCTCTCGGTCAGTCCGCGGCGCGGACGGTCGCGACCTGGTACAGCGCGACCGAGGCCGCGATGCCCGCGTTCAGCGACTCGGTCGCCGCGGAGATGGGGATGGAGACGATCTGGTCGCAGGTCTCGGTCACGAGGCGGGACAGGCCCTTGCCCTCCGAGCCCACGACGATGACGACGGGGCGGTCCGCCAGCTCCAGCGCCGGCAGCGACACGTCGCCGTCGCCGTCGAGCCCGAGCACGAAGACGCCCTGCTTCTTGAACTCCTTGAGCTGGGTGGTGAGGTTCGATGCCAGGGCGACCGGGATGCGCGCCGCCGCCCCCGCACTCGTCTTCCACGCCGCGGAGTTCACACCGGCGGAACGACGCTGCGGCAGGATGATGCCGTGGCCGCCGAACGCCGCCGTCGAGCGGATGATCGCGCCGAGGTTGCGGGGGTCCGTGATGCCGTCGAGGGCGACGAACAGCGGCGTCTCGCCGCGGTCGATGACCTCCTCCAGCAGGTCCTGCGGGTGGGCGTACTCGTACGGCGGCACCTTGAGCGCCACGCCCTGGTGCACGCCGTCGAAGCCGGCCATGCGGTCGAGCTCCTGGCGGGTGACCTCGAGCACCGGGATGTCCCGGTGGGTCGCGATCGACAGCATCTCCTTGACCCGGTCGTCCATCTCGACGCGCTGCGCGATGTACATCGCGGTCGCCGGGATCTTCGCGCGCAGCGCCTCGAGCACCGAGTTGCGGCCGGTGACCGTCTCGGTGTCGGTGGTGTTGTCCTTCGACCTGGCGGTGCGGTTCGGGTTGCCCCCGGAGGCCGGACGCCCGCCGGGCTTGCCCTTGCCCCCGGCCGCGGCGAAGCGCTCGGCCGCGGCCTTGCGCTTACCGGCGGGGTGCCACGCGCGGTCCTCCGCCTTCGGCGTCGGGCCACGCCCCTCGAGCGCCTTGCGCCCGAGACCTCCCGTGCCCTTGGTGGGGCCCTTCTTGTTTCCCTTGCTCGCGCCGGGGCGCCCTGGCTTAGCCATCGATACTCCAATGAGTTCCGGCCGGAGTGTCCTCCAGCGTGATTCCTGCGGCGGCGATCGCGTCTCGGATGCGATCCGCCGCCGCCCAGTCCTTCTCCGCGCGCGCGGTGGCGCGCTGCGCGATCATCTCCTGCACCAGCGCGTCGAGCGCCGCTGCCTGCGCATCCCCGGCCTTACGGGAGCCCGCGTCCTCGACGAGGCCGAGCACACCGGTCATGCCGAGCACCGCCCGCGCCGCGTCCAGGGCCGCTGCGGTGTCGCCCGCGTCCAGAGCCGAGTTCCCGGCCCGCACGCTCTCGTGCACGACGGCCAGCGCCTGCGGCACACCCAGGTCGTCGTCCATCGCATCGATGAACGCCGAGGGCAGGCTCTGCGCGTCATCGGCGCCGATCCCGTCGCCGGCCGCGCGGAGCGCCCGCTCCAGGAAGGAGCGGATGCGGCCGAGCGCCGCCTCCGCTTCCGCCCAGGAGGATTCCGAGAGGTCGAGGCTCGATCGGTAGTGCGCCGCCGCGAGGGCGTAGCGCACGACGAGCGGGTCCCGCTCAGCGAGCACGTCCCGCGCGAGCGTGAAGTTGCCGAGCGACTTCGACATCTTCTGTCCGTCGACGGTCACGAGGCCGTTGTGCACCCAGTACCGGGCGAAGCCGTCGCCCGCTGCACTCGACTGCGCGAGCTCGTTCTCGTGATGCGGGAACCGCAGGTCCAGGCCCCCGCCGTGGATGTCGAACTCCGCACCGAGGTACCGCTTCGCCATGGCCGAGCACTCGATGTGCCAGCCGGGGCGCCCGGCACCCCACGGCGACGCCCACGTCGCGTCGGCGGGCTCGTCGGCCTTGGCACCCTTCCAGAGGGCGAAGTCCTGCGGGTTGCGCTTGCCGCGCGGGTCGGCGTCCTGCGCGGCTTCCATCGCGTCCACGGACTGATGGGTGAGGTCGCCGTAGGACGGCCAGGAACGCACGTCGAAGTACACGTCTCCCGAGCCATCGGGGGCGGGGTACGCGTGGCCTCGGTCGATGAGCAGCGCGATGAGCTCCTGCATCTGCGGCACGGAGGCCGTCGCACGAGGTTCGTAGGTCGGCGGGAGGATGCCGATGCCGGCGTAGGCGGCGGCGAACTCCTGCTCCATCCGGTAGGCGAGTGCCCACCACGGCTCGGAGTCCGAGGCGTTCGCGAGGACCTTGTCGTCGATGTCGGTGACGTTGCGCACGAAGGTCACGCGCCCGTGGCGGTACGTCAGCCAGCGGCGAAGGAGATCGAAGCTCAGAGCAGCTCTGACGTGACCGATGTGCGGTCCGGACTGCACCGTGGGTCCGCAGACGTACATCGTGATGTTCTCGGAATCGAGAGGCACGAAGTCGCGCAGCAGCTGTGCGCGGGTGTCGTAGAGGCGGAGAGTCACCGCTCAAGCCTACTCGGCGGGCGCTGAGAGACCCCGCTCCGGTCGCGGGATGACGACCGCGACGGCCGTGACCGCGATCCCCTCGCCCCGCCCGGGGAACCCGAGACCGTCCGTCGTCGTGGCCGTGACCGTCACCGGGGCGCCCCCGAGCGCCGCCGACAGCGCCGCCTCGGCCTCCCCGCGGCGCCCGCTGAATCGCGGACGGTTGCCCTGGAACTGGACGGACACGTTGCCGATCGCGAACCCCGCCTCCGCCAGGAGCTCCCCGGTGCGGGAGAGGAAGACGTCCGCGTGAGCCCCCGCGTACTCCGGATGGGCCGTGCCGAAGTGCTGCCCGATGTCGCCGAGCCCTGCAGCCCCGAGCAGCGCGTCGACGATGGCGTGGGCGACGGCGTCGCCGTCGGAGTGCCCGGAGAGCGCGGGCTCCCCCGGCCATTCCAGCCCCGCCAGCCACAGCGCCCCGTCGCCGCCGAAGGCATGCACGTCCGTGCCGATCCCCACGCGGGGAGCGTCGACCACGACCGCCGACGGCCGCGCCGCCGCGGAGGGCGCCCCCGGTACCGTCGCCACGAGGAGGCGCGCGCGCTCGAGGTCGGCGGGGGTGGTGATCTTGAACGAACGCTCCGAGCCGGGCACCAGCCGCACCGCGTTCCCGGCTGCGGCGAAGAGCGCGGCGTCATCCGTGTACTCGGCGCCCTGGGATGTCGCCTCCGCGTACGCCGCTTCCAGCAATCGGCGCGGGAAACCCTGCGGCGTCTGCGCGGCCGCGAGCTCCGCGCGATCCACGGCGCCGACGACGAGGCCGTCGGCCACCCGCTTGAGCGTGTCGACCACGGGCAGACTCGGGACCGCTCCGGCGTCGCCGACCACGGCCGCCGCCACGGCATCGATGACGGCGGGCGGCGTGAGGGCGCGTGCCGCATCGTGCACGAGGACCGTCGTGATGTCCCCCCACAGGGCGGCGAGCCCCGCGGCGACCGACTCCTGCCGCGTCGCTCCTCCCGTGACCACGCGGCCCAGGTCGGCGCGATCGCCGGCGGCCGCCAGCAGCTCCGTCTGCGCGTCACCTTCGTAGCCCGACGGGGCGACCACCACGACCTGCATCGGGGCCGCCGCGAAGACACCGTCGAGGGCGTGCCGCAGGATCGTGCGCCCGTCGATGCCGACGAAGGCCTTGGGTGCCCCCGCCTCGAGACGGGTGCCGGAGCCGGCGGCGACGACGATGATCGCGGTGTGCGGGACGGGGAGGATGCTCACAGCTTCACGTTACCCGCGGGAACGACGAAAGGCGGGTGCCGCGGCACCCGCCTTTCGTGGAGGACGTCTCAGGACGCGAGGACCTCGTCGAGCAGTGCGCCCGCCTTGTCCTCATCGATCTTCTCGGCCAGCGCCAGCTCCGAGATGAGGATCTGCCGGGCCTTGGCCAGCATCCGCTTCTCACCCGCGGACAGACCGCGGTCCTGGTCACGGCGCCAGAGGTCGCGCACGACCTCGCTCACCTTGATGACATCACCGGACGCGAGCTTCTCCAGGTTCGCCTTGTATCGGCGCGACCAGTTGGTGGGCTCCTCCGTGAACGGCGCGCGCAGCACCTCGAACACGTGGTCGAGGCCCTCCTTGCCGATCACGTCGCGAACGCCGACGAGGTCGACGTTCTCAGCCGGGACCTCGATGATGAGATCACCCTGCGTGACGTTGAGCTTCAGGTACTTCTTCGCCTCGCCCTTGATGATGCGCTCCTTGACCTCGATGATGGTCGCAGCGCCATGGTGCGGATAGACGACGGTCTCGCCAACCTCAAAAAGCATAAAAACATGTCCTTTCGGCAACCTCAAGGATACCACAGGGGATATGCGCTAAGGTTCGCGCTCCCTGTTCCCTGCGCGCTCCGGACTTACCCATAGAATGGGGAGGGATATCCCGTCGGACCTCAGGAGGACCCGTGAAATCGCGCCTTGTCGCGTCTGCCGCCATCAGCGCCCTCGTTCTGCTCGGCGCGACCGGGTGCACGTTCATCACCCCTCAGGCGACGAAGACCGAGTACGCCGCCTCCGACGGCGTGAACGTCTCCGATCAGGACGGCCCCATCGCCGTGCGCAACGCCCTGATCATCGCGAACGAGGACGGCTCGGTCGGCAACTTCGTCGGCGCCGTGGTCAACCCGTCGCAGGACCGCGCCACCCTCACGGTCTCGCTGGAGGGCGGCGACCCCTTCCAGATCACCGTGCCTGCGGGCGGAAGGATCAGCTTCGGCGCCGACGAGGAGCCCGTGGAGATCACCGGCCTCGACACGATGCCCGGCGCGACCGTCGCGATGCACTTCCAGTCCGGCGACTCCGCCGGGGTGACGACCGAGATCCCGGTCCTCGACGGCACGCTGCCGTACTACTCGGATCTCGCTCCGCAGGACTGAGTCCGCAGACAGACGCAAGAGGCCGGCACCCGCGGGTGCCGGCCTCTTCTGTCTGTCGTCAGCCCTCGAAGCGATACCCCAGGCCGCGGACGGTCACGAGCATCACCGGCTCGCTGGGGTTCTCCTCGATCCGCGAGCGGATGCGCTTGATGTGCACGTCGAGCGTCTTGGTGTCGCCGAAGTAGTCGCTCCCCCAGACGCGGTCGATGAGCTGGCCGCGCGTGAGCACCCGACCGGAGTTGCGCATCAGCACCTCCAGAAGCTCGAACTCCTTCAACGGCATGTTGATCTGCTCGCCGGCCACGGACACCGTGTGCCGGTCGATGTCGAGCGAGACGCGCCCGCCCTCCAGCACCCGCTCGTCGAGCTCCCCCTCGGCCTGCACCACCCGCCGCAGCACCGCCCGCATCCGCGCGAGCAGCTCCCGCGACGAGTAGGGCTTGGTGATGTAGTCGTCCGCGCCGAGCTCGAGCCCCACGACGATGTCGACCTCGGAGTCCTTGGCGGTGAGCATGATGATCGGCACGGCCGAGGTCGAGCGGATCTGACGGCACACCTCGGTCCCCGGCATCCCCGGGAGCATGAGGTCGAGCAGCACGATGTCCGCGCCGCGCTCCCGGAACGCCGTCAGCGCACCCGGGCCGTCCTCGGCGATCTCCACCTCGTAGCCTTCGCGGCGGAGCAGGTACGCGAGCGGGTCGGCGAGGTCGGGCTCGTCTTCGACGAGAAGGATGCGGGTCATGCGGTCTCTCCGTTTCGGACGCGCGTCGCCCCGGTCGCGGGGGCGGCCTTGCGCGCGCGCTTCTTCTTGCTCTTCTTGCCCTGTCCGGCGTTCGCGGGAGCATCGATCCGGGGCAGGCGGATGGTGAGCGTGGACCCGCGGCCGGGGCGCGACCACAGCCGCACCTCTCCCCCGTGCCGCTGAGTGGCGTGCTTGACGATCGACAGGCCGAGACCGGTGCCGCCGGTGCGCCGGGAGCGGGCCTCATCCGCGCGATAGAACCGCTCGAAGATGCGCTCGCGGTCGGCCTCGGCGATCCCGATGCCCTGATCGGACACGGCGATCTCCACGACGTCGTCGTCCGCCTTCACGCCGACGCCCACGCGGGAGCCGCGGGGCGAGTAGACGATGGCGTTGGCGATCAGGTTGCCGACCGCCTCGATGAGGATCTGCGCGTCGCCGCGGACCCAGACGCCGCGGTCGCCGCCACGGGCGAGCTCGACACCGGCGGAGTCGGCCTGCACGACGTGCGCTTCGATCGAGGAGGCGACGACCTCGTCGATCGAGACCGGGGCGACCTCGGTCAGCCCGTCCTCCGCCTGCAGACGGGACAGACTCATGATCCGTCCGGTGAGCTGACCGAGGCGGCCCGCCTCCGCGGAGATCCGGGACGCGAACGCGCGCACCTGGGCAGGGTCGTCGGCGGCGGATTCGATGGCCTCCGCGAGCAGACTCACCGCCCCGACGGGCGTCTTGAGCTCGTGGCTCGTGTTGGCCACGAAGTCCCGGCGCATCTGGTCCAGGCGCTCCTGCTCGGTCACGTCGCGGATGATGAGGAGCACGAGACGCGTGCCGATCGCGCTCGCCCTGGCCGACACGAGTCGGGGGTCGAGACTCAGACCGCCGCGGGTGATCCGCATCGAGGCGGTCGCCGTCTCCCCCGTCGAGCGCACACCGCGCACGAGCTGCCGGAGCTCCGGATTGTCGAGCGTCGACCCGACCTCGATCCCGAAACGCGTCGCGGCCTTGGAGGTGGCCAGCACGAGCCCCGAGACGTCCACGACGCACGCGGCGTCGTCCATGCTGCGCAGCACGTCGGTGATCCCGGTCGGGATGACCATCGAGGTCTCCTCCTCCGCCCGCGCTCGGGCGCGGTACGCCCAGACCACGAGGAGCGAGAGGCCCACGCCGATCGCCAACCCGATGGCGAGGGAGGACAGCGCGAGCTGCGGCAGGGTCATGACTCCAGCGTAGAGCGCGTTCACCGTCGATCCGGCGGGTTTCCGCGCCATCACGGGGAGCGGAGACGTACTATTCACTCGCTGGGCACCGTTCGTTAACCTTCGGAGCAGACAATCGCTTCAGGCCTGCGCGCGCGCAGTCCTCCCCCATGCGGACGCCCCGCCGCCCCGCGCTGGACCGTCAGCCGGGATCCGAACGAAAGGTTGCGCCCACCATGCGCGAAGTCTTCCACCAGTCCCTCGAGGACCTGCAGTCCCGCCTCGTCGAGATCGCCGAGCTCGTGACGGTCTCCATCGACAAGGCCACCCGCGCCTTCGCCACGAGCGACGTCGCGCTGGCCGAGGAGGTCATCGCCGACGACGCCAAGATCGACGAGCTCGCGGTCGCGCTGGACGAGCAGGCCATCGAGATCCTCGCCCGGCAGCAGCCGGTCGCGCGCGACCTCCGCATCGTCGTCACGGCGCTCCGCGTCAGCGCGTCCCTGGAGCGGATGGGCGACATGTCCGAGCACATCGCCCAGCTCGCGCGGCTGCGGTTCCCGGAGCGCGCGATCCCGAAGGGCCTCAAGGGCACCTTCGTGAAGATGGGCGAGCTCGACGTGGAGATCTCCCGCACGCTCGCCGAGCTCCTGCGCACGCAGGACCTCAAGTTCGCGGACGCCATCCGCAACGCCGATGACGACGTCGACGAGCTGCACGCCAGCGTCTTCGAGAAGGTGCTCAGCGACAACTGGAAGGGCGAGGCCGTCGCCACGGTCGACGCGACGCTCGCCAGCCGGTACCACGAGCGGTTCGCGGACCACGCGGTCGCCGTCGCCAAGAAGGTCGTCTACCTCGCGACGGGCGACTGGCACGTCGAGGAGGAGGACATCGCCCTCGCGGTGGAGCAGCAGGAGCAGCTCGGTCACGCCTGACCCGAAACCCCGCCTTACCGCCGAGACCCCCTGCTGCAGGCGACTGCAGCAGGGGGTCTCGACGTGAAACCGGGGTCTCGGTTACTTCTTGCCCTGGGCGGCCACGGCCGCGGCACCGGCGGCGGCGGCCTCCGGGTCGAGGTAGCGGCCGGGACCGGTCGGCGCGTTGTTCTCGTCGAGCTCGTACACGAGCGGGATGCCGGTCGGAATGTTCAGGCCGGCGATGTCGTCGTCGCTGATCCCCTCGAGGTGCTTGACGAGGCCGCGCAGCGAGTTGCCGTGTGCCGTCACGAGCACGGTCTTGCCGGCTTCGAGGTCGGGGACGATCTCCGCGTCCCAGTACGGCAGGAGGCGGTCGATGACGAGCTTGAGCGATTCCGTGCGCGGCACCTCGCCGTCGATGCCCTCGTAGCGGGCGTCGCCCACCTGGCTGAACTCGCTCGCGTCGTCCAGCGGGGGCGGCGGGACGTCGAACGAGCGGCGCCACAGCTGGAACTGCTCCGGGCCGAACTCCTCGAGGGTCTGTGCCTTGTCCTTGCCCTGCAGAGCGCCGTAGTGACGCTCATTGAGGCGCCACGACCGCTTCACCGGGATCCACAGCCGGTCGGCCGCATCCAGCGCGATGTCGGCGGTCTGGATGGCCCGGCTCAGCAGCGACGTGTGCAGCACGTCGGGCAGGATGCCGGACTCGGCGAGCAGCTCACCGCCGCGACGGGCCTCGCCCTTGCCCTGCTCGGTCAGGCGGACGTCCACCCAGCCGGTGAAGAGGTTCAGTTCGTTCCACTCGCTCTGGCCGTGGCGGAGCAGGATCAGGGTGCGCTTCGCAGTCATGTCGCCAGTTTATCCGGGGGCGCGGAGCGGGCGCAGCGGCGGAGGAGGGAGGATGGACGCATGGCGTCATCTCCCCTCGGTCGGCCGACCCGCGGCACGACCGGGACGAACCGGCTGCGTCGGAACGACCGGTGGATCGCCGCCTCCCCCGCCTTCCGTCGCGCCGCGGACCCGCTCGTCGTCGACCTCGGGTTCGGGGCGAGCGGGGTGACCGCGTTCGAGCTGGCCGCACGACTGCGACGAGTGCGGCCGGACGCGGAGGTGCGCGGTCTGGAACTCGATCCGGAGCGGGTGTCCACCGCAGAGCAGCAGCTCGGCGAGGTCCGAGCCGGCCGGACTCCATTCCCCGCCGACCTCCGCGTCTCCTTCGCCCGCGGCGGATTCGAGGTGCCGCTCCCTGACGGCCGGCGCCCCGCCGTCATCCGGGCGATGAACGTCCTGCGGCAGTACGACGAAGCCGAGGTCGCGGGCGCCTGGCGGACGATGGCGCACCGCCTCTCGCCGGAAGGACTGCTGGTGGAGGGGACATGCGACGAGATCGGGCGCGTCGCGAGCTGGGTGGATGTCGATCCCGTCGGCGCTCCCCTCCGTTTCTCCATCTCCCTTCGCCTCCGCGGACTCGAGGTCCCGAGCATCGTCGCGGAGCGGCTGCCCAAGGCCCTCATCCATCGCAACGTCCCCGGCGAGCGCATCCACGCACTGCTCGTCGACCTGGACCGGGAGTGGGAGCGCGCCGCTCCCCTGTCGACCTTCGGGGCCACGCAGCGCTTCCTCGCCGCGGTGGCCGCACTGCGCGCGCAGGGCTGGCCCGTGCAGGGCGGACGGAGCCGCTGGCGACTGGGAGAGCTCACCCTGCCGTGGGAGGCGGTGGCACCGGCCTGACCGGCGTCCGTCAGCTCACATCCCGGCGTCGCGGGGATCCGGCGCTGTGGGACGGCGGGACAGCCGCGTCAGCCGCGGCACATCCGCGGTGGCGCCGGCGTCCGCGGGCACGATGATCTGCTGGGACGCGGCGATGTCGATCCCTTCGGCGCGGACGACGAGGTCGCCGACGGGGGCGCGGCGGGACAGGAGGGCGAGGGCGATCGGCCCGTCCTCGTGATGCCGCGCGGAGGAGGTGATGTGCCCGACCTCGTCATCACCCGCGAACACCGGAGCACCGGGTTCCGGAAGCACGGCGTCGCTGCCGTCGAGCTGGAGCAGGGCGAGACGCCGCGGCGGATGCCCGAGGTTATGCACCTTCGCGACCGTCTCCTGGCCGCGGTAGCAGCCCTTGTTCAAGTGCACGGCACTGCGGAGCCAGTCCGACTCGTGCGGCAACGACCGCTCGTCGACCTCGGCCGCCCAGCGCGGACGCCAGGCGGCGATCCGCAGGGCCTCGGCGGCGAGCAGCCCGGCGACGTCCTCGCGGTCGAGGTCCGCGGCGAGTGCGCGCGCCGCCGTCTCGGGCACGATGCCGATCCGCCAGGCGAGGTCCGCCCCCGGGTGGGAGGGCACCGCGGCGTACTGGTGGCCGCCCACGCTGATGCGCTGCCAGGGGTCGACCCACACCCGCACACCGTCGAGGCCGCGCACGCGGTCGGCAGCGGAGCCGCCGTCGACGAATCCGAGCAGCGCGAGGTCGGGGCGCAGCTCGACGGTGGCCTGGGTGCGGAACTTCATCCGTGTCAGCCACGTCGCGAGCCCCTCGGCGTCGCCGGCGTCCGCGAGGAGCCAGGTCGAGCTGCCGTCGTCGAAAACGCCGGCCGCGTGCTCCACCCGCCCCTGCGGGTCGAGCACGAGGAGCTCGGTGCTCTCCCCTGCGCGCAAGCCGCTCACCGCCTGGGACGTGATGGAGTCGAGCCACGGGAGGCGTTCGGGGCCGGACACCTCGATGACCGTCCGGTCGTCGAGGGGCGCGATCGCCGTTCCGGTCGCGAGGCGCCGCTGCTCGCGGAAGGGGTCGCCGAAGTGGGCGATCCCGCGCTCGCCCGTGGTCGCTCCGGGGACGCCGTCGAAGACGCTGCTGCTCACGGTGTGCTCCGTTCAGACGCGGGCGAGACGCGCCGAGGCGTGCGCCCGCAGAGGTGTGCCGAGGGCCGCGATGTCCCACGCCCACAGCAGGTGCCCGTCGACGAGCCCGTACATCCGCGAGGCGGAGGCGTAGTCCTTGGCACCGGCGCCGCGCACGATGGCGTCGGACGAGAGGTCGACACGAGGACCGTTGATCTCGCCGACGTAATACTCGAGCATGCCGTCCGAGCGGGCCAGCGACACTTCGAGGGGGAACGCGCCGTTGGGCGATCGCAGCGTCTCGACGTCGTCGACGGTGCGGGTCACGGGCGTCGCCGTCGGCGGGAGCAGGGCGGGACCTGCATCGGTCGCCGCAGCCGGTCGCGCCAGTCGCCAGAATCCGGACTCGGCGGTCAGCGGGACGGCGGGTGCGGCATCATCGCCGACGAATGTGGCGGTCGCCGCGTAGTTGAGGAACGGTCCGCCGTCATGGCTGAAGCTCACGCGATGGGTGAACTCCCCCTGCAGCCGCTCCTCCCCGACGGGGTAGTCGATCACCCCGGAGCCCTCCCACACGCCGATCAACCACGCCAGCGGGGCGAGGTCGGCGGGGAGGTCTGTGGGGAGCTCGATCACGATGTCGTCAGCGCTGGCCGCGGAAGAGGTTGCGCAGCACCACGGCCGAGACGAACACGATCGCGAGGCTCGCCAGGCCCAGCAGGCCGATGAAGAAGATTTCGAGCGCCATGATGTCCATGACCTCCACCTTACCCCCGGCGATCCGGCTCAGGCAGGGATGAGGGCGGCCAGGCCGAAGCCGACGGAGATGATCCCCATCAGCAGCAGGGAGCCCGTCACGCTGCTCGCCACGCGGAAGATGAAGCCCTGCGTGCGGCCGTACCAGAGCTGCACCGCGAAGGAGAGGAGCACGACCGCACCGAACCCCACGAGCATCCAGGGGATCCGCCACTCCTCCGGAGCGAAGATCCCGATGACGATGCTGCCGACGAACGCGGTCGCCCAGACCGCGATCACGCCGGTGAAGGCGTTGCGGGGCGCGAGAGCCGGTTCTGACATGTCACCATTCTTGCGCATCGGCGGCCGCTATCATGGCGGCACGGCGTCGATCCCCCCGCCGGTGAGGAGTGCGCGTGGCCCTGGTGCTGGTTCTGACCAATGCTCCGCTCTCGGAGCAGGTGCTGCCCGCCCTCGAGCTGCTGAGTCATCGCACGCGACAGATTCCCGCGGAGCCGGCCCAGCTCATCAACGCCCCGGAGTACGACATCGTGATCGTCGACGGCCGTCACGACCTCGTCGGGGCGAAGTCGCTGTGCCGTCTGCTGCGGGCGACCGGGCAGGATGCGCCGCTCCTGCTCGTCGTGACCGAGGGCGGCATGAGCGCGCTGTCGGGCGAGTGGGGCATCGACGATGTGCTGCTGTCCACCGCCGGCCCCGCCGAGATCGACGCCCGTGTGCGCCTGGCGCTCGCCCGACGGGACGAGGTCGCGGAGCCGGCGCGTGTGCAAGCCTCCGGGGTCACGATCGACGAGCAGTCGTACTCGGCGAAGCTGCACGGGCGACCGCTCGACCTCACCTACAAGGAGTTCCAGCTCCTGCACTTCCTCGCGACCCATCCCTCGCGGGTGTTCACCCGTGAGCAGCTGCTGAGCGAGGTGTGGGGGTACGACTACTTCGGCGGTACCAGGACCGTCGACGTGCACGTGCGGCGGCTGCGCGCCAAGCTCGGCGATCAGGAGCAGATCATCGGCACGGTGCGCAACGTCGGTTACCGCTTCAACGTCTACGAGGACGACAGCCTGGTCGGCTCGCGCTGACCGCCGTTCACACGTCCGACACCTGCCGGTGCTTAGATGTACCCCATGATCGATCCCGCACTCGCCGACGCCGGCCTCGGTGACGCCGAAGACGACGACTTCGACGACGCCGTCGAGGCGCCGGACTCGCAGCTCCCCGACCACCGCTATCTGGACCGCGAGCTGAGCTGGCTCGCGTTCAACCAGCGCGTGCTGGAGCTCGCGGAGGATCCGTCGCTGCCGGAGCTGGAGCGGGCGAACTTCCTGGCGATCTTCGCCAGCAACCTCGACGAGTTCTTCATGGTTCGTGTCGCCGGACTCAAGCGGCGCATCATGACCGGTCTCGCCGTGCCGACCAACATCGGGCGCTCCCCCGTCGACGCCCTCGCCGACATCTCGCGGGAGGCCCACGCGCTCCAGCTCCGCCACGCGGACGCGTGGACGACGCTCGTCCGTCCCGCTCTCGCCGACTCCGGCATCGAGATCACCGAGTGGTCCGATCTCACCGACGACGAGCGCCGGGCGCTGTCGGACTACTTCGGGGCGCAGGTCTTCCCGGTGCTGATGCCGCTGGCGGTCGACCCGGCGCACCCGTTCCCGTACATCTCCGGCCTCTCGCTGAACCTCGCCATCCGCATCCGCAACGCGCGGACCGGCCGGCAGGAGTTCGCGCGTCTCAAGGTGCCGCCCATGCTGCCGCGCTTCGTCGAGGTGCCGGGCGGCGGCGAGATCAAGCGCTTCCTGCGGCTGGAGGAACTCATCGCCAACCATCTCGGCGACCTCTTCCCCGGCATGGAGGTGCTGGACCACCACGCCTTCCGCCTCACCCGCAACGAGGACGTGGAGATCGAGGAGGACGAGAGCGAGAACCTGATCCAGGCGCTCGAGGCCGAGCTGCTGCGTCGTCGGTTCGGTCCGCCCATCCGGCTCGAGATCACCGACGACATGGACGATGTCACCATGGACCTGCTGGTCCGGGAACTCGATATCACCGACCTCGAGGTCTATCGCCTCCCTGGACCGCTCGACCTGCGCGGACTGTTCGACCTGTCGCGGATCGACCGTCCGGACCTGCGGTACCCGCCGCACCTGCCCACCACCGCCGTCGCCTTCCAGCCCGCGGGGTCGAGCAACCGAGCCGACATCTTCAAGGCGATCCGCAAGTCCGACGTCCTCGTGCACCACCCGTACGAGTCCTTCACCACGAGCGTGCAGGCGTTCCTCGAGCAGGCCGCCCGCGACCCGCACGTGCTCGCCATCAAGCAGACGCTGTACCGCACCTCCGGAGACAGCCCCGTCGTGCAGGCCCTCATCGACGCGGCCGAGGCCGGCAAGCAGGTGCTCGCGCTGGTCGAGGTGAAAGCCCGCTTCGACGAGGCCAACAACATCGTGTGGGCGCGCAAGCTGGAGAAGGCCGGCGTGCACGTGGTGTACGGCCTCGTCGGCCTCAAGACACACTGCAAGCTCGCCCTCGTGATCCGCGAGGAGGACGGCAAGCTCCAGCACTACTCGCACGTCGGCACCGGCAACTACAACCCGAAGACCAGCCGCATCTACGAGGACTTCGGGCTGTTCACCGCCGACGCCCAGGTCGGCAAGGATCTCACGCGGCTGTTCAACGAACTCAGCGGCTACGCGATCGAGAAGAAGTTCAAGCGTCTGCTCGTCGCCCCGCTCCACCTCCGCAAGGGCCTCGTCCGGCTGATCGACGCGGAACGCCGGATCGCCGAGTCGGGAAAGCCCGCGCACATCCGCATCAAGGTCAACTCGATGGTCGACGAGGAGATCATCGACGCGCTGTACCGCGCCAGTGCCGCCGGGGTGAAGGTCGACGTGTGGGTACGCGGCATCTGCAGCCTGCGGACCGATCTCGACGGGATCAGCGACAACATCACGGTCCGCAGCATCCTCGGCCGCTACCTCGAGCACTCCCGCATCTTCACGTTCGAGAACGACGGCGACCCGCAGGTGTACATCGGCAGTGCCGACATGATGCACCGCAACCTCGACCGTCGCGTCGAGGCCCTGGTGCGGGTCACCGACCCCGCGCACCTCAAGGAGCTGACCGCCTTCTTCGACCTGGCGATGGACGACCAGACCTCGTCGTGGCATCTCGGCCGCGGCGGCGTGTGGGAGCGCCACGCCGTGGATGCCGATGGCAAGCCGCTCGTCGACCTGCAGGATAAGACCATGGGGATGATCCAGCGACGTCGTCGGGCGCGGGCGGTTCGATGACGGCGCGGCAGGTCCAGCTCCCGGCGTCCGCGGCGGACGCGAAGTGGGCGGACAAGGCCGTGTACGCGGCCGGGGCCGTCGTCTGGCGTCTGGTCGACGGCAAGCTGCGCATCCTGCTCATCCACCGCACCAAGTACCGCGACGTCACCCTCCCGAAGGGCAAGGTCGACCCGGGCGAGATGCTCGCGGAGACCGCCGTGCGCGAGGTGCACGAGGAGACCGGCATAAGGGTGGCCCTCGGCGTCCCCGTCGGGATCAGCCGCTATCACCTCGCGTCCCGCAAGCAGAAGGTCGTCCACTACTGGGCGGCCGAGGCCACGGATGCCGCGATCCGCGCCTCGACGTTCGTGCCGAACCGCGAGATCGCCGCCCTCGAGTGGGTCAGCGTGAAGAAGGCGCGTGCCGCGCTGAGCTACCCGGTGGACCTCGAGATCCTCGATGCGTTCGCGGCGCTGGTGGACGACGGCGTGCTGCGGACCTTCCCGGTGATCGCCCTCCGGCACGCGAAGGCCCTGCCCCGGTCGGAGTGGAACAAGGCGGACGCGGCCCGGCCGCTCACCGACCGCGGGAAGCGGCAGGCCAAGGCCATCGTCGGACCGCTCCGCGCTTTCGGCGTGCGCAAGATCGTCACCAGCGACGCGGTGCGCTGCGTGCAGACCGTCACCCCGCTCGCCAAGGCCCTGGACCGCAAGCCGGTCCTCACCGAGAAGATCAGCCAGGACGCATGGGAGGACGGCGTCGCCGACCTCCGTTCCGTCGTCGGTCGCCGCATCCGTGCAGGCAAGCCCGCGGTGCTCTGCAGTCACGGCCCCGTGCTCCCCGCGCTCCTCTCGGAGATCGCCCTCGCGACCGGCACCGTGCACGGCTCCTACGTCAGCAGCGCCGCCGATCTGGAGACCGGCGCGTTCTCCGTGGTGCACGTCTCGGCGACGAACCCCGGCTCCGGCATCATCTCGATCGAGACCCACGCGCCGAAGGTCTGACCCCTCCCTCGTTCGAGTCGCTCACTTGGCTGCATCCGGGCCCGGGATGGCGCACAGTGGGCGATTCGAACGGAGGAGGCACCCCTGGGACCCGCACAACGACGGGGATCGGCCCCAGAGAGTCGCTGGCCGTTCACCTGCCGTTCACCTGCGCGGGAGAGTCTCGTTAACCGTCGCCCCTAGCGTCACTGTGTGCCCTGCACCGGGCCCCACCCCTCCAAGATCGAAGGATCCACAGTGAAGATCTCCCGAATCGCACGAATCGGCGCCATCGGCGCCGTCGCCGCTCTCGCCCTCGCCGGCTGTGCCGCGAACGAAGGCGGAACCGGCGGCTCCAGCGAAGAGCCCTCGGAGTCCACGCTCTCCGGCACGATCGACGCGACCGGCGCGTCCTCGCAGACCGCAGCCCAGGAGGCCTGGGTCGCCGCATTCCAGACGGCCAACCCCGACGTGACGGTCAACTACGAGCCCACCGGCTCCGGCACCGGCCGCGAGAACTTCCTCGAGGGCGGCAGCAACTTCATCGGCTCCGACCGCGCGTTCAACGACGAGGAGATCGCCGCCGGCGGCTTCGGCGCCTGCACCACCGACGACATCGTCGAGGTCCCCCTCTACATCTCCCCCGTCGCGGTCGCCTTCAACCTCGAGGGCATCGACACGCTGAACCTCGACGCCGCCACGATCGCGGGCATCTTCGCCGGCACGATCACCAACTGGAACGACGAGGCCATCGCGGCCCTCAACGACGGCGTCGAGCTGCCCGACCTGGCCATCTCGCCGGTGCACCGCTCCGACCCTTCCGGCACGCAGGAGACCTTCGCCAAGTACCTCAGCGCGACGGCCCCCGACGTCTGGACCTACGAGGTCTCGGACGAGTGGCCGATCCAGGGCGGCGAGGCTGCTCAGGGCACCTCGGGTGTCAAGCAGGCTCTCACCGCCGGCAACGGCGCCATCGGCTTCCTCGACGCCTCGCAGGCGGACGGCCTCGGCCAGGTCGCCGTGGGCGTCGGCGAGGACTTCGTCGCCTACTCGGCCGAGGCCGCCGCGAAGCTCGTCGAGGGCTCGCCGCTCGCCGAGGGCCGTGGCGAGGGTGACCTCGTCTTCGACGTCGACCCGGCCGCTGCCGCGGACGGCGCCTACCCGATCGCCCTGGTCAGCTACCTCATCGGCTGCGAGCAGTACGAGGACAGCAACGTCGCGGAGCTCGTGAAGGAGTACTTCACGTACGTCGCGAGCGCCGAGGGCCAGGATGCCGCCGCGGAGAACGCCGGCAGCGCCCCGATCTCGGACGGCCTGCGCGAGCAGGTCCAGGCCGCGATCGACCTGATCCAGGTCGGCTGATCCTGCCGATCCACTGACGACGGTGCCCCCGCGTCCCCGAGCGGGCGCGGGGGCTCCGCCAGGTCAGCACCCGATCCATCTCCACCCGGCCCGAGACAGGGAGATCATGAGCACGACCGCGCAGGAGCCGACAACGGCACCGGCACCGACACCGGCGCCGCCCACACCGATCAAGGCCAAGCAGCGCCTCGGCGACCGGGTCTTCTCCGGCACCGCGCTGGCGGCCGGCATCATCATCCTGGTCGTGCTGGCGCTCGTCGCCGCCTTCCTCGTCATCCAGAGCCTGCCGGCCTTCCAGCTCGACACCACCGACAACCACATCCTCCGGGGCGAGTCGTTCTGGGTGTACGTGTGGCCCCTCGTCTTCGGCACGCTCTGGGCGTCGTTCATCGCCCTCCTGATCGCCGCGCCCATCGCGATCGGCATCGCCCTCTTCATCTCGCACTACGCGCACCGCCGACTCGCCGCCTTCCTCGGCTACATCATCGACCTGCTCGCCGCGGTGCCCTCCGTGGTCTTCGGCCTCTGGGGCGGCCTCGTGCTCGCGCCCATGCTGCAGCCGATCTACGTCTGGCTCAACGAGAACGCGTCGTGGGTGCCGTTCTTCGGCGGTCAGGTCTCCGCGACCGGGAAGACCATCCTCACCGCCGCCCTCGTGCTCGCCGTGATGTGCATCCCGATCATGACCGCCATCTGCCGCGAGGTCTTCCTGCAGACCCCGAAGCTCCATGAGGAGGCGGCCCTCGCCCTCGGCTCCACCCGCTGGGAGATGGTCCGCATGGCCGTCCTCCCCTTCGCCCGCGGCGGCATGGTGTCGGCCGCGATGCTGGCCCTCGGCCGTGCGCTCGGCGAGACCATGGCCGTGACGATGGTGCTCTCCCCCTCCGCGGTGGTCAGCTTCCTCGTGCTCACCGCCACCAACCCCACGCCGATCCCCGCCAACATCGCGCTCGCCTTCCCTGAGGCGCACGGCACCGGCGTGAACACGCTGATCGCGACCGGCCTCATCCTCTTCGTCGTGACCTTCGCGGTCAATGCGGTGGCGCGCTGGATCGTCGCCCGCCGCGCCGAGTTCTCGGGAGCGAACTGACATGACCGCCCTCACCAGCGCTCCGCCCTCCGCGAGCACCACCGCCCTCACCTCCGGCCGTCTTCCGAAGTGGGCGCCGTGGGCCCTTCTCGGCGTCTCCTTCGTCGTGTCCGCCGCGGTCTTCGGCGTCGCCGCCGCCGGGTCCGACACCCCGCTCGCCGACTTCAACATCGCGGGCACCGTCATCGTCGGCATCCTGCTCTACATGGTGATCATCACCGTGATCTCCTCCATCGCGGAGAGCCGTCGGAAGGCCGTGGACCGCCTGATGACGGCCCTCGTCGCCACCGCCTTCCTCATCGCCCTGCTGCCGCTGATCTCGCTGCTGTGGACCGTGGTGGCGAACGGCATCGAGCGCTTCGACGCCGAGTTCTTCTCCTACTCGATGCGTAACGTCGTCGGCGACGGCGGCGGCATCGTGCACGCGATCTGGGGCACCGTCCTCATCACGCTCACGGCCACGATCATCTCGGTGCCGGTCGGCCTGATGACCTCGATCTACCTCGTCGAGTACGGCCGCGGCAAGATCGCCAAGGCCATCACGTTCTTCGTCGACGTGATGACGGGCATCCCCTCGATCGTCGCCGGTCTGTTCATCTACGCGGTGTTCGCGCTCCTGATCCGCCCCGGCATCTCGATGGGCTTCATGGGCGCGCTCGCGCTCGCGGTGCTGATGACCCCGGTGGTGGTGCGAGGCAGCGAGGAGCTGCTGCGGATCGTTCCGAACGAGCTGCGCGAGGCCTCCTACGCCCTGGGCGTGCCGAAGTGGCTCACGATCCTCAAGGTCGTGCTGCCCACCTCGATCGCCGGCATCATGACCTCGGTGATGCTCGCCATCTCCCGCGTGATCGGCGAGACCGCCCCGCTGCTGCTCACCGCCGGCTTCACGCAGAGCCTGAACACGAACATCTTCGACGGCCAGATGATGACCCTCCCGGTGTTCGCCTACAACCAGTACATGAACCAGGGCACGAGCCCGGACGCCGCCGTCGCGCGCGCCTGGGCCGCCGCCCTCACCCTCATCCTCATCGTCATGGTGCTGAACCTGCTCGCGCGCCTGATCGCGAAGCTGTTCGCCCCGAAGGTCAACGGCCGCTGAGCGCCCGACCACTCAGAATAGGAATCCACGTGTCCAAGAGCATCGAAGTCAACGACCTCAACGTCTACTACGGCAACTTCCTCGCGGTCGAAGGCGTCTCCCTCGACATCCAGCCGCGCAGCGTCACGGCCTTCATCGGCCCGTCCGGCTGCGGCAAGTCCACCTTCCTCCGCACCCTCAACCGCATGCACGAGGTCATCCCCGGCGCCCGTGTGGAGGGCGAAGTGCTCCTGGACGGCAAGGACCTCTACGGTGCCGGTGTCGACCCCGTGCTCGTGCGTCGCCAGGTCGGCATGGTGTTCCAGCGCCCCAACCCGTTCCCGACGATGTCGATCAAGGAGAACGTGCTCGCGGGTGTGAAGCTCAACAACAAGCGCATGTCGAAGAGCGAGCAGGACGACCTCGTCGAGAAGTCCCTCACCGGCGCGAACCTGTGGAACGAGGTCAAGGACCGCCTCGACCGTCCCGGCTCCGGACTCTCGGGCGGCCAGCAGCAGCGTCTGTGCATCGCCCGGGCCATCGCCGTCTCCCCCGAGGTGCTGCTGATGGACGAGCCGTGCTCCGCCCTCGACCCCATCTCGACCTACGCGATCGAGGAGCTGATCGGCGAGCTCAAGAACGAGTTCACGATCGTCATCGTCACGCACAACATGCAGCAGGCGAGCCGCGTCTCCGACAAGACCGCCTTCTTCAACATCGCCGGCACGGGGAAGCCCGGCAAGCTCATCGAGTACGACGACACCACCAGCATCTTCACCACCCCGTCCGTCCAGGCCACCGAGGACTACGTCTCCGGCCGCTTCGGCTGACCCGCACTCTCTCGACCTTCGGGCCCGGATGCCTCGCGTCCGGGCCCGAACCTGTCCCCCGCCCGTCCTCGGGCCTGTCCCCGGGCACAACTTCGGAGATGCCGCGCGACACGCCGTCGCCCGGGCTCCGGCCACGGCGTGTCTCCTTCGATCTCCGAAGCTGTGCACGGGTCGTGACTCCTGCACAGATCGCGAGTCGGGAGGACCGTCCACAGGCGGTGGGCTACCGAGGCGAGTCGCGGCCGGGGAGGCCGAGACGGCGCGAATGATGGCGGGATGTGCACGGGGCGAGGGACGCAGGTCTGGACGTATGCCGTGCTCCGCGCCCGGCACGGACGACGGCAGATCGAGCGTCGAGTGCGCGGCGGCACCCTCCTCCGGGTGCGGCGCGGGGTCTACGCAACGGACCGCGCCTGCGTGGAGGTCGTGACCGCCGCCGCCCACGGCGGGGTCCTCGGCTGCGAGTCCGCAGCGCGGCATCTCGGGCTCTGGGTGCTCGACGAGCCGGCCCTGCACGTCTGGATGCACCACGACCGCCATCAGTATCCGCACGAGGACTGCCGGTGCGTGACGCACTGGGATGCTGCGACGTCGAGCAGTGCCTTCGAGCAGCCGGGGGTGCCCCTCGTGCTCCGGCAGATCTACGGCTGCCGAGGGCCGGAGGCGTTCTTCGTCGCCGTGGAGTCCGCCCGCCGGCTCGGACTCATCGACGAGGTCGGGCTGCGCCGGCTCGGTGACCGGCTCGGAGCCGAGGGACGCGACCTCATCGCGTTCTCGCGGGCCGACGCCGACAGCGGGCTGGAGTCTCTGGTGCGGCTGCGGATCCGGCGGTATGGGTGGCGCGTGCGGACGCAGGTCGGCGTGGTCGGAACAGGCCGGGTGGACCTCCTCATCGACGGCTGGCTCATCATCGAGACCGACGGACGCGCCAACCACGAGGAGAGCTCGCTCCGGCACCGCGATCTGGTCCGCGATGCGACCGCTGCAGGCTGGGGTCACCCCACGCTCCGCTTCGACTACGCGATGGTCCTCCATGACTGGCCCCTCGTCGAGCGCGCCATCCTCGAGACCATGCGTCGCCGCCCCTGACCCCGGCCCAGCCTCTTGCCGCCCTGTGCCGTGCACAGCTTCGGAGATCATCGAGGACACGCCGGTACCGGGCGGTGAGTGTCGGCGTGTCGTCCAGCATCTCCGAAGTCGTGTCCGGGGAGCGGGAGGACATCAGTCGCGCGGGGAGAGCAGGTACGTGTTGAGGTCGTCGGTGAGGGCGGTGTCCACGGGAACCGGCGTGCCGTCGATCGCGGTGATGGCGGTCGCGAGACGCACACTCGACACGAGCCACGCGGCATCGGCCTGCGTCAGATCGGCGGCGGGGATGCGGTCGTACGCGACTTCGAAGCCGCGTGCGAGGAGGTGGTCATAGACGCTGAGCTGCGTGGTCCCGTGCAGGATGCCGCCGTTCGGGGCCGGGGTCGTGAACCGGTCGCCGACGCGCAGGATGAGGGAGGCCGTCGGAGCCTCCAGCACGAAGCCGTCGCTCGACAGGAAGATCGCGTCGTCGGCTCCGCGGCGCTTGGCCTCGCGCAGGGCCGCCATGTTCACGGCGTAGGACAGCGTCTTGGCCCCGAGCAGCAGCCAGGGGGCGCGTTCCGCGGCGCCGAGGTCGTATCCACGGTCCAGGGTGACGACCTTGACGCCGTTCCGCCGCACCGCCGCGAAGTCCGCCGCCGGAGCCGCCGTGACCCACGCGGTCGGCGTCGGACCGTGCTCGACGCCGCGGCTGAGAATCAGCTTGATGACCGACTCCCCCGCCCCGAGCTGTGCTGCGGCCTGCTGGATCGCCTGACGCCACTGCTCCTGGTTCGGCACCGGGAGGTCGCAGAGTCGCGCCGAGTGCGCAAGGCGTTCCAGATGCGGGACGACCTCCTGCGCATGTCCGTCGATCACGCCGATGGACTCGAACACGCCATCGCCCCGTTGCGTGCTCAGCTCGCCGACGCTGAGGGCGGGGGCCGCGGCGTCCACCTGCGTGAACGTGTCGGCGTAGTCGTCACGCTGCTCTTCGGCGGCGACGGGATCGATCATGAGGGCGAAGCGACGGATCATGTGACGAGCCTAGGGCGCCGGGAATACCCACCGCGTCCTCGCGTTACACTGGAGTGGCCGGGCCGCATAACCCCGGGCTCCAATTTTCGCCGCTGCGAGCGGCCTTCCGCCGAGAGGCGTTCTTGCGGCCCGGTCTTTCTCTGTCCGGATGCCGTCCCGACAGAGCCGAAGTCAGGTCAGCGCTCCGGTGCGCCACAGAGCCGCCGACGCCGCGAGGTCCTGAGCATAGCTGCTCAGCCGCAGCGCCCGCGTGGTGAGCTCGCTGGCACGGGCGGGCTCCGTCGGCTCGTAGTCGTCGGCGGTGTGCGTCGCGCCGGAGGCCTGGACGCGGCAGAACGCCGCCGCGCGCTCCAGCGCCACGGCGAAGTCGCCGCGGAAGGCGCCGCGCAGGATCGTGTCGATGAGCGCCACGAGCTCGTCCGGGCTCGCCGGCACCGGCGCTCCGGCGACCACGGCATCGGCCGACGGCAGCTCGACCCGCCCGCGGTCGTAGAGGAGGGCCGCCGTGCGCGGATCGCCGTGGATGGCGAGCTGGAGGACGTACAGCCGCCACAACGACCCCGGGAGGGTGCGCGACGGCGCCTTCGACCACAGTTCCGCGATCTCGTCGATGCCGTGCTCGCTCGTGAAGGCGATCAGCCGTTCGACGCTCGCCCCGCTCTCGTCCTCGCGGACGCGGGTCAGCAGCGCGGAGGCGGTGGCGTGCGCGACGCGCGTCTCCTCGGCGGGGTCATGGGCGCCGACGATGTTGTCGAAGGCGCTCGTCGGTCGACGCACGGGACGGTGGTGCTGCTCGGGCATCCCTCCAGGGTACGCCGGACCGGGGCCTCTCAGGCCGTCGGGATGACGATCACCGGGTCGGTCGTGGGCAGCCCGGACGGCGATCCGCCCTCCTGCTCGACCGTCACCGCGATGGCATCGCCGGCCTGCATCTCGCCCTCGAGGAGCGCGGTGGCCTCCCCACCGTCGACATCGAAGACGCCGGCGGCGATCGGGTCCTCCCCGCGCACGAACCACAGCTCGTACGTCTTCCCGTCCGCGACCTCGGGCAGCCCATCCGTGACCAGCACGGCCTTGCCGACCGAGCCCGACCAGTGCGCGGTGGCCGTCGCACCGTCGTCGAGCTCCACCGTGGCCTTCTGCGCATCGCCCGCGGATTCGATCTCCTGCAGCGCGACGACGCTCTCCGGCCGGTTCAGCTGATCGTTGAGGGCGACGGCACCGATACCGACACCCACCAGGAGCGCGAGACATGCGGCGAGCGCGAACGCGAGCCGGGTCCAGCGTCGGGGCGTGCGGGGCGCCGTCTCATCGGCGGGAATCGAACTCGCCGCCGCCGGGACCTCCGGGTCGGCCTCGGGGTCCGTGGCGTCATCCTGCGGAGTCTGGGCGATCCGGGCGAGGAGGGCCGCGCGGATGCCGGCGGGCGGAGCGACCGAAGCCATGCCGTCAGCGAGGAGAGCAGCAGCCTCGGCGTCGGCGTCGTGCTGCGCCGCCCACTCCGGATGCTCGGCGAGGGCGCGTCGGTACCGACGCTCGTCGTCCGCCGACAGCGCGTGGAGCGCGGCACCTGCCGCGAGCTCTGCGAAGTCCTTCTCGTTCATGCCGTCACCCCCATCGCCGTGCGGAGCCGGGTCAGCCCGTCTCTCATCCGTGTCTTGATCGTGCCCAGCGGTGCTCCCACGAGCGCCGCGATCTCGTTCTGACTGTAACCGCCGTAGTAGGCGAGGACGAGCGCCTCCCGCTGCGCCTCGGGAAGCCCTGTCAGCGCTGCGACGACCCGCTCTCCCTCGATCCCCAGTTCGACCCGTTCCGCCACGCTGTCGTGCGCGACGCCGACGTCTCGATAGCCCGCACGCACGTCCCGGTCCGCACTCGACTGCGAAGCCCGCACCCGATCCACGGCCCGGCGATGCGCGATCGTCATCACCCAGGTTCGTCCCTGTCCCTTGTTCGGAGCGAACCGGGAAGCGGATTGCCAGATCTCGAGGAACACCTCCTGCAGCACCTCCTCGCTCTGCGCGCGGTTCACGAGCACGCGGAGGATGAGGCCGAACACGCGGGAGGAGAGGGAGTCGTACAGCGCGGCGAAGGCAGCCTGATCACCGGAGGCGACGCGGACGAGGAGGTCGGCGACAGCATCCTGCGGCGCCGCCCCGTCCTCGGGGACGTCCATCCCATCGATGACCATCTCCATAAGCATGCCGTATCTCCTCCCTCTTCCCGTGCAGACGTCACCCGAAGGTGAACGAATACACCTCGACGCCGGTGGGGACCTCGAGCGTGAACGTGCCCTTCTCGATGTCGCCCTCCTCGAGCAGGCCGTACGAACGCGGCGTTCCGTCGATCCGGATCGTCTGCTCGTTCCCGTCGGCGTCCGTGACCACGACCTCACCCGACCCCGCGACGACCATGCGCACCTCGGCCGCGCGATACCGCAGCCGGATCCGCGCGCCGTCAGCCGTCGGCGTCACGTACTGGGTGTCCACGGTCCAGTCCCCGTCCAGCGCGAAGCTGTCGTCCGGCTGGTCGTCGGGGAAGGTGAAGCTGCCGTCGCCGCGACGGTACTCGTCACCGCCGCCGTAGTTGACGTCCTTCGAGGAGCCGAGGAAGGTCTCCCGGGTCGTGGCCCCCACCTCGGGGGTCTCGTCCTTCACGTCCGTGGCCGCGGGAAGCTCGACGTCGGGGTCGGCGTCCTGCAGCAGCTCCCGGATCATCTTCTCGGTCGCGGCGTAGTTGCCCTCACCGAAGGAGATGTGGCGCACGGTGCCCTCCGCGTCGATGAGGTAGTGCGCGGGCCAGTACCGATTGCGGTAGTTGGTCCAGGTGGAGAGCGTGTTGTCGAGCGCGACCGGATACTCGATGCCGAAGTCGCGTGCGCCGGCGGCGACGTTCCCCGGGTCCTTCTCGAACGCGTACTCGGGCGAGTGGACGCCGATCACCTGCAGCCCCGCATCACGGTATGTCTCATCCCAGGCCACGACGTGCGGGATGGAGCGCTGGCAGTTGATGCAGGAGTACGCCCAGAAGTCGATGAGCACCACCTGCCCGCGCAGGTCCTTCAGGTCGATCGCTGCCCCGTCCGGGGTGTTGAGCCACTGCTGGATGCCCTTGATGGACGGCGCCGTTCCGCAGGACTCGAGCTCGGTCGCGCCGTTCGTGCACTGGTCGAGGTCCTTGTTCTCCTCGTTGACCAGGCCGCCGAGGTCGAGGGCGTCCTGCACCTGCTCGGAGTCGGCGATCTGCTCCTGCAGCGGTGCGGTGTAGTCCGGGAGCAGCCGCTGCAGCGCCTGCGGCACGTTGAAGACGAGACCCACGGCGAGCGCGATCATCGCCACCCCGGCGGCGATCCGGAGCGCCCGTTCCTTCGTGCGGAAGGCCCGGATGCGCTCGATGACGCTGCGACCGGCGAGCGCGAAGACCAACAGGGGCACGGCGACGCCGATCGCGAAGGAGACGGTGAGCAGCACGGTGCCGACGCCGATCTGCCCGGTGGAGCCCGCGACGATGATGGCCGCGAGGACAGGGCCCGCGCACGGGACGAAGACCGCCCCGAGGGCGAGACCGACGCCGAACCCGTTACCGCGGTTCTTCACCTCTCGCTGCCCGAAGCGCTGGAACGGCCGCTCGAGGATGTGCTGGAACCGCGGCACGATGAGTCCCACCCCGATGATGACCAGCACCGCGATGCCGACCCAGCGGATGATGTCCTGCGGCAGGTTCAGCAGGCCGAGGAGAAGCGACCCGGCGAGCGTCACGAGCGTGAAGCTGAGCACGAGCCCCGCGATGACGAAGTAGGGGCGGCTGCGTTTCGCCGGCACCGCCTCCCCCTCGTACGACGCCGACTGGGCTCCGCCGGTGAGGAAGATCACCGGGAGCACGGGCAGGATGCACGGCGAGATGCCGGTGATGAGCCCGCCGAGCAGGCCGATGATGATCAGGTCCATGAGGTCCTCGTCTCTGTCGGGTGCTGTTCGCGCCGACCCCCCGCAACGGATTGGATCGGATCCGATTTCGGAGAATCTCAGAATTCCTCCCATCCGATCCGCGGAGGCTTCCGAACAGCCCTCGACGCCACGGAGAGGCCGTGGCCGGAGTTTCGAAGGAGCTCGACATGTTCAGCACCAAGAAGAAGGTCACCGCAGCAGTCACCCTGGGTCTGGCGAGCGCATTCCTGCTCTCGGCATGTTCCATGGGCAGCGGGACGAGCACGGAGGAGTCGTCGGAGCCGACGACGCCGGAGTCGTCGGAGTCGACGCCGATGGAGATGGACCCCGCCGCGAACCTCGTCGGTCCCGGCTGCGCGGCGTACGCCGAAGAGGTCCCGGACGGCGCCGGTTCCATCCAGGGCATGTCCCAGGACCCGGTGGCGGTCGCCGCCTCGAACAACCCGATGCTGACGACGCTCGTCTCGGCCGTCAGCGGTGAGCTGAACCCCGACGTGAACCTCGTCGACACGCTCAACGGCGACGAGTTCACCGTGTTCGCACCGGTCGACGACGCCTTCGCGAAGATCGACGCCGCGACGATCGAGACCCTGAAGACCGACAGCGACCTGCTGACCTCGATCCTCACGTACCACGTGGTCCCCGGCCAGATCGAACCGTCCGACATCGAGGGCATGCACACCACCGTCCAGGGCGCCGACCTCGAGGTGACCGGCAGCGGTGACGAGTGGATGGTCAACGACGCCAACGTCATCTGCGGCGGCGTGCAGACCGCGAACGCGACCGTGTACCTCATCGACTCGGTCCTGATGCCCCCGGCTGAGTAAGCCAGGGACGGTGCCGGTGACCCGACCGGCACACGGCCTCCCCGGTTGTCAGGAGGGACACGGGGCAGGTGAAGGGGCCGTCGGCGGCTGTGGCGCCGACGGCCCCTCGTCGTGCGCCCCCTAGACTGGGAGCACGGGCCTCTAGCTCAGTTGGCAGAGCATCGGACTTTTAATCCGCGGGTCGTGGGTTCGAGCCCCACGGGGCCCACCGCATCCTCAGTCGTCGCCGCCGGCGTTCCCGGCGAGCAGGTCGTCGCGGATCCCGGCGACGCCGTCCGGCAGCGTCTCGCCGTGCATCACGAAGTCGGGAGCGTCGGGGCTCCCCCCGATGCCGCAGACGGCGACGTTGTCCTGACCGTCGATCGTCTCCGGGACGGCCACGAACCACACCGCCGACTGTTCCAGCCACTCGGTGGTCGCCATGTCGGCGAAGAACGTGGCGTTCGGCGAGATCGTGCGGATCTTGTCGGTGCAGAGGGAGACGAGCTGCCCCTTCGTGAAGGCACCGGCGGCCGGCGGCGACGACGTCTCCGCGGGCGTCGGGGTCGGCGTGGGGGCGGGCGAGGACGACGGCGTCGCCGTGTCGCTGGAGGTCACGGTCGGCGTCGGTTCCGGGGCCGGCGTGCAGCCGGCGAGGACGACCAGCACCGGCAGGAGGAGGAGAGCGGGACGGAGGCGCATGTCTGGATCGTATCGAGTCGCCGATGCCCTTCCCTCCAGCGCGGCCGCTCTGTATCACCGTCGTCGCCGGCTGGCCACCCCCTGGCGACGCCCGGAGCCCTGCGAGAGGGTCGAGGAGTCCCCGGAACAGGGCGACTTCCCACCGAAAGGACGGACCATGACTCTCACCGGAAACCGCGTGGCATTCCTGGCGACGGACGGCTTCGAGGACAGCGAGCTCACGAGCCCCTGGGAGGCGGTGACGACGGAGGGCGCGAGCGCCACTCTCATCGCGCCGGACGGTGCCGCGATCACCGGCAAGAACGGACATGAGCAGGCTGTCGACCTGAAGGCCGCCGACGCCTCCGCCGACCAGTTCGACGCGCTCGTGCTGCCGGGCGGCGTGGTGAACGCCGACCACCTCCGCATGGATCAGGCCTCCATCGACCTGGCCCGTGCGTTCTTCGAGCAGCACAAGCCCGTCGGCGTGATCTGCCACGGCGCCTGGATCCTCATCGAGGCCGGTGTCGTCGACGGTCGGACGATCACGAGCTACCCCAGCCTGAAGACCGACCTCCGCAACGCCGGCGCGAGCTGGGTGGACGAGGAGGTCGTGGTCGACGAGGGTCTCGTGTCGAGCCGCACCCCTGACGACCTCCCGGCGTTCAACGCGAAGCTCGTCGAGGAGATCGGCGAGGGCAAGCACGCGGGGCAGACCGCCTGACGCTCAGCTGACGCGCGCCCGATGGCGCCGCACGGCCGCCCGGTTCGCGCACCTCACGGAGCAGAACCGCTGGCGGCCGTTGCGCGTCACGTCAGCCACGACGTTGGTGCACGGCGGCGCGTCACAGCGCCCGAGTCGGTTCATCCCCCGGGTCACGAGGTGCAGCGCCGTGCCGAGGTTGATGATCGCGCGCAGCACGAAGGGCAGCGAGCGCACGTCGTCCCGGTAGTGCAGGTGCCAGCCCTCGTCATCGTGATTGGTGAGCCGCGGATACGCCCCTGCGGCGGCGAGCTGATCGTTGAGCAGAGCGGCCCGCGCATCGGCGTCCGGTTCGTCGACGATGGCCAGCCAGTCGTCGATCACGACACGCACCTGCGCGTGGTCATCGGGTGCCGGGGGAAACGTCTGCGTCATCCCCAGCGCGAGCGTGCGCTCCTCGATCCCCGCGCGGTCCTCCGGCCAGTCGTTCGCGAGGGAGGCGGCGAGGAGCACCGCATACTCGCCGTAAGGGTTGAGATGCATAAGACCATTACATCACGCTGGTCCCATGACCTCCTCCGACACCCTCCCGCTCCCCCGGCTCGCCTCCCCCGCCGACACCCATGAGCACGCCTGGCTCGTGGAGTCGCGCCATCCCACGAGCGAGGGCGTCGTGATGTACGTCCGTTGCGTCGGCTGCGATTCCCGCCGGGTCGACCTGGCCGCGCACGCTCAGGTGCCACCGGCCGCGCTGAGCCGCGCGGTGGTCATGCCGTCAGGGCGATGAGCTTCCGCACGGTGCGCAGGTTACGGGCCGTCCCGGCAGTCCCGAGCGCACGGTCGAGCACCGCCTTCGTGAGCCTGGTCGTGTGCACTCCCCCGGCGGCGTAGTCGATCCACAGATCGTGCCCGACCAGGGCGAGACGCTCGCCCGGCACGAGACGTCCCTGCAGGGCGTCGAGGGCGCCGGCCGCCGGAGCACCCTCGAGGAACATCGCGTGCACCAGCTTCAGATCCCCCTCCGGGAAGGGCTGGGCCGCCTCGGAGTCGGCGAGCTCGGCGTGCGTGCGGTGGATGACCGGGGTGTCGACACCGAACTCGGCTGCGATCAGCGCGCGCACCGTCGCGCAGGACGCCGCCGGGTCTCGCGGGGTCGCGCAGACGATGTTGCCGCTGGCGATGTAGGTGGAGACGTCCTGCAGGTCGGTCTCGGCGTCGAGGACTTCCCGCAGCCGAGCCATGGGTACGCTGCTGCGTCCGCTGACGTTGACCGCGCGGAGGAGGAGGACGCTACGACTCACGCCTCCGCGCTCTCGAGGAGCTCGGCACCGGCGTGCGCGAGCTGGGCGAGGGCCGCGACGCTGGGTTCGGGGGCGACTCCGGCGATCAGGTCCGTGAACACACGGACGTGCACGCCGTGGGCGATCGCATCGAGCGCAGAAGCCCGGACGCAGTGGTCCGTGGCGATGCCGACGACGTCGGCCGTCACGACGCCGGCCGCGCTCAGCACCGCGGCGACCGTCGCCCCATCGTCGGTCACCCCCTCGAACATCGAGTAGGCCGGACGGCCCTGCCCCTTGCGCACGTGATGGGTGACGCGGTCGGTCACGAGCAGCGGGTCGTAGTCGGCTCCCGCGGTGCCGGCGACGCAGTGCACCGGCCAGGAGTCGGTGTAGTCGGGACTGGCGGAGAAGTGGCCGCCGTTGTCGCCGTCGGCATCGTGCCAGTCGCGGGAGGCCACGATCACCTCGTAGTCGTCGGCGTGGGACGCGAGGTAGGCGGAGACGGCGGCGGCCACCGCGTCACCGCCCGGGACCGCGAGGGCGCCGCCCTCGGTGAAGTCGTTCTGCACGTCGACGATGAGAAGCGCTCTGCTCATGCTCCGAGCGTACGCCCCGCAGCCGGGCCCGGAGACGAGGAAACCCCCGGGACCACGAGGGTTCCGGGGGTTTTCCTGAGCCGCTTGTCAGAATCGAACTGACGACCTTTTCATTACGAGTGAAATGCTCTGCCGACTGAGCTAAAGCGGCGTGCGACGCGTGAGCCGCGCGATCACCGATATTACCCTGTCTCGCGCTCGCTCGCGAATCGAGGCTCACTCACTCGCAGCGCAGGCCGTCCTCCGGCACCACGTCTTCGAGCAGGAAGGCCTCCACCGCGTCATCCACGCAGACGTTGCCCTTGTTGTAGCCGGTGTGCCCCTCGCCCACACGGGTGATGAGGACGCCCTCGGAAAGCTGGTCGGCGAGCGACTCCGACCACTCGTACGGGGTCGCGGGATCGTTGGTGGTGCCGACGACGACGATGGGCCCCGCGCCTTCCGCGGTGATCTTCTCGCGAGTACCGGTGGGCGGATACGGCCACACCTCGCACGGGTCGGGTCCCGACCAGTACGGAGCGATGGTCGGCGCCCCCTCCGCGATCTTCTTCTCGGTGGCCGCCTCGGCCGCAGGGTCGTCCTCGACCGGGTAGTCCATGCAGTTGTACGCACGGAAGGCCTCGGTCGAGTTGTCGATGTAGGTGCCGTTCTCCCGACCGTTGTAGAAGTCGGCGAGGCGGAAGGCCGTCGACGGGTCGCCCTGCAGCGCCTCGTCCAGGGCCTGGGTCAGGATCTCCCAGCTGTCCTCCGAGTACAGCGCCGCGATGATCGCCGTCATCAGGGCGTCGGCGCCCATGAGCCGGCCGTCGCCGTTCTTCAACGGCGTGCGGTCCGCGCTCGCGAGCAGGGCGCCGAGATCGGCCATCGCCTCGTCGACCGTCCCGCTGAAGGGGCACGAGCCGGAGTCGAGGCAGTTCTGCATGTAGGCCCGCAGTGCCGACTCGAAGCCGAGTGCCTGCGTGGCGCCCACCTCGAGACCGGGCACGGCGGGGTCGATCGCCCCGTCGAGCACGAGCCGTCCGGCCTTCTCCGGGTAGAGCTTGGCGTAGGTCGCGCCGAGGAACGTGCCGTACGAGTACCCGAGGTAGTTGAGCTCCTTGTCGCCGAGGACGGCGCGGAGGAGGTCCATGTCGCGAGCGGCGTTGACCGTGGTGATGTACGGCAGGATCCCCTGGCTGTTCGCGTCGCACGCCTCTCCGAAGGCGCGAGCGGAGTCGAGCAGCTCGGACTCCCACTCCGGGGTGCCCCGCGGCGCCGCGGGGATGCCGTAGAGGTAGTCGTCCATCTCCTTCGCGTCGTAGCAGGTGACGGCGGTGGAGGCCCCGACACCGCGGGGGTCGAAGCCGATCACGTCGTAGTTCTCGATGAGCGCCGGGCCGACCGCGTAGTCCAAGCTGCCCTGGATGAGGTCGACGCCGCTGGAACCGGGTCCTCCGGGGTTCGTGAGCAGCGAGCCGATCGCCTCGCCCTCGGCGCGATGCCGCACGACGGCGAGGTCGATCTCTCCCACGCTCGGGTCTTCCCAGTCGAGCGGGGCGGTGACGGTGGTGCAGTCGAAGCCCTGGCCGCACTCGGTCCAGTCCAGCTCCTGGGAGTAGTAGGGCAGGAGTTCTTCGGCGACGCCCTCGGTGTCCGGGGTCTTCTCCACGGCCGGCTTCGAGGACTGCTCCGGGATCATGGCGTAGAGGCACCCGGAGAGCGCGACCGAGGCCGCGGCAAGACCGGCGATGAGCGCCGCGGAGCGACGGAGTCGGGGCAGGGATCGAGTCTTCACGGTTTCCTCCCGCTCGTGACGGTCACGAGCAAACTCTCGAGCGCGAGCAGCGGGGCGACGTTGCGCTCCAGCGCCTCGCGGGTCTCGGCCAGGTGGTCGAGCACGACGAGCGTGCGCTCCACCCTCCATGCGGACGCGAGCCCGGCCAGTTCGGCATGCAGCTCGCGGTTGATGAGGTCGTCGCCGCGACCGTACTGCAGCATCAGGACGTCGCGGAAGAGCGACTGGAGGTCGGTGAGGACGCGGTCGATGCCGTCCCGCAGACTCCGCGTGGCCCGCTTCTTCTGATCGTCCTCCAGTGCCGACACCTGAGCGCGCAGCGCCGGAGGCACCGCCTGCCCCTCGGCGACCCCGACGGTGCGCAGCAGGGCGGCGCGTTCCGCCGCATCCCGCTCGGCGGTGAGGGCCTTGGCGTCTTCCGTCGCCGCCTGGATGATGCGCCCGGCGACCTCGACGGCGTCGTTGACCCCGCGCACCCCCATCACGCCACGGAGCGTCTCGTCGCGGCGTCGGCGCGCGGCATCGTCGGTGGCCAGACGCTGAGCCATGCCGATGTGCCGCTGCGCGTGTCGGGCGGCCTGCTCGGCGACCGCCTCGTCCACACCCGTGCGGAGGCTGATGAGGCGGGACACGTCCGCCACGTCGGGCTCGCGGAGACGGAGCGACCGCACGCGCGACCGGATCGTGGGGAGGAGATCGGCCTCACTCGGCGCGCACAGGATCCAGACGGTCTGCTCCGGCGGCTCCTCCAGCGCCTTGAGCAGCACGTTGGAGGTGCGCTCCACCATCCGATCGGCGTCTTCCACCACGATGACCCGGTAGCGACCGGCGGACGGGGCGAAGTAGGAGCGTTCGACGAGCGCGCGCGCCTCGGCGATGGTGATGATCACCTTGTCGGTGCGCAATGCGGTCACATCGGGATGCGTGCCGGCGAGGACCTGCCGCATCGTGGCCTCGTCGTCGGGCCCCTCGGCGATGAGCGCGGCCGCGAAGGCATAGGCGAGGGTCGACCGTCCGGACCCCGGAGGGCCGGTGATCAGCCAGGCGTGCGAGAGTGCGGCCGGATCGGATGAGGCGGAGCGCAGCGTCTCGACGGCGGCTTCCTGCCCCCAGACGTCTGCCCACGGAAAAGGCGGGGCGAGGGTCGAGGGCATGCACTCAGCCTAATCGGCACCGCCGACGCTCCCACCACCCGGCGGCGACTCTGCGTCCGTCCGGATGACGATGTCTCCGGGAGGATCAGTCGAAGAGTGCGGAGACCCGGGCGCGGATGCGGTCGGCGATGCGCTCGGGTGCGTCCGCGGCATCGATCACGAGGAACCGCCCAGGCTCCGCGCGGGCCAGGTCGAGATAGGCCTCGCGCACGCGGGAGTGGAAGGCCTCCTTCTCGGCCTCCAGCCGGTCGAACGGCTTGTCGGCCGAATCGAGGCGCATGCGCGCGGTGGCCGGATCGAGGTCCAGCAGGACGGTGAGATCCGGAAGAGCCCCTTCGGCGGCCCAGAGCGACAGGTCGCGGATCTCCGTGGCGTCCAGAACACGTCCGGCGCCCTGGTAGGCCACCGAGGAGTCGAGGTAGCGGTCCTGCAGCACGATCTCACCGCGAGCGAGTGCGGGTCGGACGACCGTGGCGACGTGGTGTGCGCGGTCGGCGGCGTAGAGCAGCGCCTCCGCACGCGGGGCGATGTCGCCGCGGTGGTGGAGCACGATGTCGCGGATGAGCTGCCCGACCTCGGACCCACCCGGCTCCCGGGTGCGCACGACCGTCTGACCGCTCTGCTCCAGCCAGGTGGCGAGGAGGTTCGACTGGGTGGTCTTCCCGGACCCGTCCCCGCCCTCCAGCGTGATCCAGAGGCCGGAGCCTGCGGTCACGAGTCCGCCTTCTGTGCCGCCTTCGCCGCCGCATTCGCCGCCCGGGTCGCCGCCGCCTTCTTCGCCGCCGCCGAGCGGGCCGCGGAGGTGGTCGACGTCTTCGCCGTGGACTTCTTCGCGGTGGAGGCGGCCGTCTTCGCCGGAGCCTTCTTGGCTGGAGCCTTCTTGGCTGGAGCCTTCTTGGCCGGAGCCTTCTTCGCGGGAGCCTTCTTGGCCGCTCCACGCTTGGGCGCCGGACCCTTGGCGCGCTTGTCCGCGAGCATCTGCACGGCGATCTCGAACGTGATGTCGTCCGGGGTCTGTCCGCGCGGGATCGTGACGTTCGTCTCACCATCGGTGACGTACGGCCCGAACCGGCCGTCGCGCACACGGATGGGCTTGCCGCTCACCGGGTCGGCGTCGAACTCGGCCAGCGCGCTCGACGCCCGGCGGGCGCCGTACTTGGGCTGCTGGTAGATCTCCAGTGCCTGCTCCAGAGTCACGTCGAAGATCTGCGACTCGCTCTCCAGTGACCGGGAATCGGTGCCCTTCTTCAGATACGGACCGAAGCGCCCGTTCTGCGCGGTGATCTCGTCACCCGTCTCCGGGTCGACGCCGACGACGCGGGGCAGGCTCAGCAGCTGCAGTGCGGTGTCGAGGTCGATCGTGTCCACCGACATCGAGCGGAACAGCGAGGCGGTGCGGGGCTTGGGCGCCGCTTCCTTCTTCGCGCCGCGCTTCCCCTTCGCGCTGGGTGCCTGAGCCTGTCGAAGGTCGACGACCTCACCGGTGGCCTCGTCGACGGCGGCATCGTCGGAGACCGGATCGTTCTCCTGCACGTAGGGACCGAAGCGGCCGTCCTTGACGACGACGACCTTGCCGTTCTCGGGGTTCACGCCGAGGACGCGGTCACCGGCGACCGGCGCATCGATGAGCTCCTGGGCCTTCTCCGCCGTGAGCTCGTCGGGAGCGAGGTCTTCGGGGACGTTGACGATGCGCGGCTTGGCCTCCGGATCCTTCGGGTCCGCCACCTCGAGATAGGGGCCGTACTTCCCGAAGCGGAGAGTCGCGGTGTCGGTGATCCGCGTCGAGTTCAGCGCCCGGGCGTCGATCTCCCCGAGGTTGTCGACGACCTGTCGGAGCCCCACGTGCGAGTCGGAGCCGAAGTAGAACGACTTGAGCCACTCCACGCGGTTCTGCTCGCCGCGTGCGATGGTGTCGAGATCGTCCTCCAGCGCGGCGGTGAAGTCGTAGTCGACGAGCTCGGCGAAGTGCTCCTCGAGCAGGCGCACCACGCTGAACGCGAGCCATGTCGGCACGAGGGCCTGACCGCGCTTGACCGCGTACCCCCGGTCGAGGATGGTCTCCGGGATCGTGGCGAAGGTCGAGGGCCGGCCGATGCCCTTCTCCTCGAGCACCTTCACCAGCGAGGCCTCGGTGTAGCGCGGCTTCGGCGTGGTGCGGTGCCCCTTCGCCTCCGCGGCGGACACGGCCAGCTCATCTCCGACGGAGACCGCGGGCAGGGACTGGTTCTCGGCGGCGTCCGCGTCGCTGCGCTTCTCGTCACGCCCCTCTTCGTACGCCTCCAGGAAGCCCTTGAAGGTGTAGACGGTGCCCGAGGCGGTGAACTCGGCGGTCTGGCCGTCCGCCTCGACCGCGATGGTGACGGTCGTCGTCTCGTACTTCGCGTCCGACATCTGGCTCGCGACGGTGCGCTTCCAGATGAGGTCGTAGAGCCGCTGCTCCTCGCGGTCGAGCTCGCCCGACAGCGAGGACGGCGTGCGGAAGTTCTCCCCCGAGGGACGGATCGCCTCGTGCGCCTCCTGGGCGTTCTTGCTCTTCGACTTGTACACGCGCGGCTTCAGAGGCACCGCGCTGTCGCCGTAGAGAGCCACGGCCTGGCTCCGCGCCGCCTGCACCGCCTGGGTGCTCAGCGCCGTGGAGTCGGTACGCATATAGGTGATGTACCCCTTCTCGTAGAGGCGCTGGGCGACGCTCATCGCCTGCTTCGCACTCATCGAGAGCTTGCGGCCCGCCTCCTGCTGCATGGTGGAGGTGGTGAACGGCGCGTAGGGGCTGCGCGTGCCGGGCTTGGCCTCGACCTTGGTGACGGTTCCCGCCCCCGCGGCGTCGACGGCTCGCGCCAGGGCAGCCGCCTTGGCCTCGTCGAGGACGACGACCGCCTTCTTGAGCTTCCCGGTGTCGTCGAAGTCGGACCCCCGGGCGAGCTGTCCGCCGTCCACGCGCACGAGGCGGATGCGGAAGGAGGTGCCGGTCGCCGCGGCGTCGGCATCCACGTCCCAGTACTCCGCGGACACGAAGGCCATGCGCTCGCGCTCACGGTCGACGATGAGGCGCGTCGCGGCGGACTGCACCCGGCCGGCGGAGATCCCCGTCTTGACCTTGTACCAGAGCACGGGCGAGACGTCCCACCCGTAGAGGCGGTCGAGGATGCGCCGGGTCTCCTGCGCGTCGACGAGGGCATGGTCGAGCTCGCGGGTGTTGCCGACCGCGGCCTGGATCGCGTCCTTGGTGATCTCGTGGAACACCATGCGCTTGACCGGCACCTTCGGCTTCAGCGTCTCCAGCAGGTGCCAGGCGATCGCCTCGCCCTCGCGATCCTCATCAGTGGCGAGCAGGACCTCGTCGGCGTGCTTGAGCGCGCGCTTGAGTTCGGCGACCGTCTTGGTCTTGCGGTCCGACACCACGTAGTAGGGGTCGAAGCCGTTGTCGATGTCGATGGAGTACTTGCCGTACGCCTTCTTGTCCTCGGCCGGGATGTCCTTCTTGTCGGCGAGATCGCGGATGTGGCCGACGGAGCTGAGCACCTCGTAACCGTCGCCGAGGTATCCCTGAATAGACCGCATCTTCGTCGGGGACTCGACGATGACGAGCTTCTTGCCTTCAGCCAAGGGGCGTCCTTTCTTCGAAGCACACCATACACACCGCTATTCGGGGTCGTTCACAGCGGGCGAGGGGTAAGGCCGCCGTCATGATTCCTCGGGTGGCCCGGCGCGGGCTCGGGAGACGGCGGCGAGTCCAGCGTACGCCGCCTCCACAGACACGGTCGCCACATACCCTTCCAGCGAACAGCTCGTCAACGCCGCCCCGCCTGCCGCGGCGACCCTCGCCGCGAGCGCGCACGGCTCATCCGCCGTCGCCACGGCACCGCTGGCGGCATCGGCCGCGGCGAGTGCGGCGGCGTCGGCCGCACCCGCCGCGCGCTGTGCCGTGACCGCCGCACCGCCCACCGCCGCGAGCCCGACGGACAAGGTCGCGCTCACGACGAGGAGGGCGGCCGCGAGCGCCGAGCCCGCCATCAACGGCCCCCATCGAGAGCGCAGCTCGAGGCGCGCAAGGGGAAGCTGATGACGGCGCCGACCGAGACCCGGAGCGTCGCCGTGGCGCACACCAGGTCCCCGGTGGAGGCGAACGAGGCCCCGGCGCCGGGGACCGCCGCGTGCACGATGCGCGCAGCCGTCGCCGTGTCCTCGCCCCGTCCGAGCAGGCGGGCTGCGTCCGCTGCCGCATCCTGGAGCGCCACCTGCCGGGACGCGGCCGCGAGAGCCCCGGCCCCGAGAAGCAGCACCAGCACGACGGCGGGCAGCGCCATGGCGAGCTCCGCCGCGACGGCGCCTCGTTCGCTCCCGCCCCGCGGTCGCTCGCGAGGGGCCGTCACGACACGGTCAGGGCGCGGCGGACAAGCCCCGTGAGGATGCCCCGCACCTCATCCGAGCGCATGATGGCCACCAGCAGTCCCGCGAACGCGACAGCGGCCATCGTGGTGATGGCGTACTCGGCGGTCGCCGCGCCGGTGTCGTCCCCGAAGAGAGCGAGGGCGCGGCGTCGGTTCAGGGTGGGAAGGGTGTCATTCATCTTCGGTACCTCTTTCTTCATCGGTGTGGAGAGGGTCGTCAGGTCGGCAGCGGTGTGGCGGCGAACACGCTGAGCAGCAGCGGTGCCACGCCGAGCAGGAGGAATGCCGGCAGTGTGCAGACGCCGAGCGGAAGCAGCAGGCGCGTGGAGAGCCGAGCAGCGCGAAGACGACCGTGGACCCGTGCCCGGTGCCGGTCCTGCGCCGCGGTCGCGCGGAGGAGTTCGACGGCGGGGACGCCGGCCGCGCGGGAGAGATCGAGCACCTCTTGCACACGGTCGCGTCCGGCCGCATCGACCACCCTCGTCTCTGCCACCAGTTCGACAGCGCGGTCGATCGGTGCGCCTCCCGCCAACGCCACCCCCACGAGCTCCGCAGCCATCCCCGGGGCCCCCGGCTGCGGCCGCGCGCGGCGCAGCAGAGCCTGCGTCCAGAGCCGGGCGAGGACGACGAACAGCAGACCGGTGACGACGCAGGCGGCCCCCAGAGGGTTCCCGACGATGACGCCCCAGGCGTCGAATCCCAGCGCGACGCCGAGCAGCAGACCGGCCAACGGCATCCAGAGCAGCAGGCGCGCCGTGCCCGCAGGCTCGGCGAGCGCGACCCGCACGTCGTCAGCCGCGGATGCGGCGTCGCGCAGAGCCTCGGCGATCGAGCGCAGCACATCGGCCAGTGGGGCCCCGACGGTGGTGGCGATCTCCCACGCCGCCGCCAACTCCGTCCACATCCCGCCCTGCTCCTCGATCGCGGAGACCAACGGCACACCCTTTTCCGTTCGTGCCAGCACCGCCACGGCCACCGGGTCTCCGGTGCTCGCCAGATGACGCCAGGCGACGAGCGGGACCGCGCCGGCCTGGAGCAGCACGGCGAGCGTCTGCACGGAATCGGCGACGTCGGATCCCTGCTCCGCCGACGGTGCGTGCGCGACGAGCCTCACCACGGCTGCACCTCCTCGATCGCGAGACGATCCCTCGCCATCACGAGCCGGCCGGCCTTCGCGAGTCGCCGCGTCCCGCCCGGCGCCCGCTCGAGATGGAGCACCATGGTGAACGCGCTCACCGCCTGACGCCCGAGGGCCACCGCGTCCATACCGGCGAGCGCTCCCAGCGCCTCCAGCCGCGCCGGCACGTCGGCCAGGCCGCTCGCGTGCAGTGTGCCGGCCCCGCCGTCGTGTCCGGTGTTGAGAGCAGTGAGGAGTTCTCGTACCTCCTCGCCCCGGCACTCTCCCACCACGAGCCGATCCGGTCGCATCCGCAGGGACTCCCGCACCAGCCGCGCGAGATCGATCCCACCCGCTCCTTCCAGGTTGGCCTGACGCGCCTCCAGCGCCACGTGGTGCGGATGCCGGGGTCTGAGCTCCGCCACGTCTTCGATGGTGACGATCCGCTCACCGGGTGGGGCGGCGGAAAGGAGCGCCGACAGCAGCGTCGTCTTTCCGGTTCCCGTCCCCCCGGTGAGGAGGAGGTTCGCCCGGTCGCGCACGAGTCCGCCGAGCCATCGCTGCTGCCGGGCGTCGAAGGCTCCGCGTTCCGCCAGGGCGTCGAGATCAGCCACGTGTACGCGGGGAACCCGGATAGAGATGGCGGTGCCCTGCGCCGCGATAGGGGCCAATGCGGTATGCACGCGCACCCCGGAACCGAGCCGCACATCGACGCACGGCGTCTGGTCATCGAGATGGCGGCCGCCGAGGGCCACGAGGGCGACGGCGAGCTCACGGACTTCGCGCTCCGTGGCGCGCCAGGACGGCACGCGCTCCGCGCCGCTTCCCCGGTCCACGAACAGCGTGTCCGCGCCGTTCACGAACAGGTCCGTGACGTCCTCGTCGAGGAAGGCGGCGAGCGGAGCGAACGCCGGCTCGTTCCGGAGCGCCTCCTGCGGGGCGCGCACCGGATCCGCGGGCCCTGAGGGCCGCGGGTGGATGACGAATCGATCGGGCATACGGCGACGCTAGGCGGCCTGCGGAGCTCAGCCAGCGGACGTGCGTGGGCGCTCACAGAGGATGTGCACAACCCCACGGACCGATCCGCAGTGGAGGAGCGGGCGGAGGGCATCGAACCAGAGAGAGCGCTCCCATGAGAAAGGGCGGCACCTCACGGGGGGAATGAGATGCCGCCCACGGCGGCTCTCGATCGGGGGAATCGGGCGCGCCAGGGCCGGAATGAGATTTCGGCTGTCGTCGAGTGTACGCAAGGCGACCGTCCTGACAAAACCCATCCGAGTACCGACTTTCGGCAGTATTCGGCGGTCAGGGGCGGGGATAGATTCGCCCTGACCTGGTCGCACTCCCCCCTGCGGCCATGCCTGCATGACCCGAACGCCGCAAAGGAGCGCCTGCCGATGAGCAGTCAGATCGATCACCTTCTCGACGAGACCCGGCGCTTCGCGCCGTCGGAGGAGTTCGCCGCCCAATCCGTCGCCTCGCAGGAGCTCTACGAGCGCGCAGCCGCGGACCGCGAGGGCTTCTGGGCCGACCAGTCACGCGAGCTCGTGCACTGGCACAAGCCCTTCACGCAGGTCCTCGATTGGAGCAACCCGCCCTTCGCCAAGTGGTTCGACGACGGCGAGCTCAACGTCGCGTACAACTGCCTCGACCGTCACGTCGAGGCCGGCAACGGTGACCGCGTCGCGCTGTACTGGGAGGGCGAGCCCGGGGACAGCCGTCGCATCACCTACGCCGAGCTGACCGATGAGGTCAAGCGCGTCGCGAACGTACTCGAGGGGCTCGGCATCGGTCAGGGCGACCGGGTCGCGATCTACCTGCCGATGATCCCCGAGGCGATCGCCGCGATGCTCGCCGTGGCCCGCGTCGGCGCCATCCACTCGGTCGTCTTCGGCGGCTTCAGCGCGGACAGCCTGCGCTCCCGGATCGACGACGCCGGCGCCAAGCTCGTCATCACCGCGGACGGCGGCTATCGCAAGGGCCGCGTCTCGGCACTGAAGCCTGCGGTCGACCAGGCCCTGGCTGACCGCGGCGAGGGCGAGCAGCAGACCGTCGAGCACGTCCTCGTGGTCAAGCGCGGCGAGAACGACGTGGAGTGGACGGACGGCCGTGACCTGTGGTGGCACGACGTCGTTCCCGCGGCCTCGGCCGACCACACCGCCCAGGCCTTCCCGTCCGAGAACCCGCTCTTCATCCTCTACACCTCGGGCACGACGGGGAAGCCGAAGGGCATTCTGCACACCTCCGGCGGCTACCTCACCCAGGCGGCGTACTCGCACAAGAACGTCTTCGACCTGAAGCCGGAGACCGACGTCTACTGGTGCACCGCCGACATCGGCTGGATCACCGGACACAGCTACGTCACCTACGGACCCCTCGCCAACGGCGCGACCCAGGTGCTGTACGAAGGCACCCCGGACACCCCGCACCCAGGCCGCTGGTGGGAGCTCATCGAGAAGTACAAGGTCTCGATCTTCTACACGGCCCCGACCGCGATCCGCTCCTTCATGAAGATCGGCCGGAGCGTCCCGCAGAAGTTCGACCTGTCGTCGCTGCGTCTGCTCGGCTCGGTCGGAGAGCCCATCAACCCCGAGGCGTGGATGTGGTACCGCGAGGTCATCGGCGCCGGCACGGCCCCCATCGTCGACACCTGGTGGCAGACCGAGACCGGCGCGATCATGGTGTCCGCCCTCCCCGGCGTCACCGCCACGAAGCCGGGCTCCGCGCAGGTGCCGCTGCCGGGCATCTCGATCGACGTGGTGGACGAGCAGGGCGTCGAGGTCGGCAACGGCAACGGCGGTCTCCTCGTGGTCACGGAGCCCTGGCCGAGCATGCTGCGCGGCATCTGGGGCGACCCCGAGCGCTTCCGCGAGACGTACTGGGAGAAGTTCGAGGACAAGGGCTACTACTTCGCCGGCGACGGCGCCCGCCTCGACGAGGACGGCGACCTCTGGCTGCTCGGCCGGGTCGACGACGTGATGAACGTCTCCGGCCACCGGTTGTCGACCGCGGAGATCGAGTCCTCCCTCGTGGCACATGAGGCTACCGCCGAGGCCGCGGTCGTCGGCGCGTCGGACGAGACCACCGGTCAGGCGGTCGTGGCGTTCGTCATCATCAAGGAGAGCTACCTCTCCGCCCACGACCCGGCCGGACTCGCGCAGCAGCTGCGGCTCTGGGTGGGCGAGCAGATCGGCGCGATCGCGCGTCCCCGCGACGTGTACATCGTGGGCGAGCTGCCGAAGACCCGCTCCGGGAAGATCATGCGACGCCTGCTGCGCGACGTCGCCGAGGGCCGCGAGGTCGGTGACACCACGACGCTCGCCGACACCGCCGTGATGAGCATCATCTCCGCCCAGGTCAAGTAACGCGAGACCCCGGGTTCACGTCGAGACCCCCTGCTGCAGATGTCTGCAGCAGGGGGTCTCGACGTTTGCGCGGGGTCTCGGCGGGCCGGGCGCGGGGACTACGCGAGGCGGAACGTGACCTCGACCTCGACGGGGCTGCCGAGCGGAAGCTCCGCGACGCCGACAGCAGCGCGGGCGTGCCGTCCCTCCTCGCCGAAGATCTCGCCGAGCACCTCGCTCGCGCCGTTGATGACGGCAGGCTGTCCGGTGAAGCCCTCCGCAGAGCCGACGAAGCCGCCGACGCGGACCACACCGGCGATCCGATCCACACCGCCCGCGACATCGGCGGCCGCGGCGAGCGCGTTCAGGGCGCACGTCCTGGCGTACGCCTTCGCGTCCTCGGCGGAGACCTCCGCGCCGACCTTGCCGGTCGCGGGGAGGGCGCCGTCGACGAACGGGAGCTGACCCGAGGTGTAGACGAGTCCGCCGTGCACGACCGCCGGCACGTAGGCGGCGACCGGAGCGGCGACGGCGGGCAGCTCGATGCCGAGCTCGGAGAGACGGGCGGCGACGCTCATGCCTGGCCTCCCTCGAACTGGCGCGACGCCTCGGCGGCAGCGGCGAGACCGGCGTTGGCCGAGCCGTCCGTCGTCACGGGGCGCTTGAAGTAGGCGACCAGACCGCCTTCGGGGCCCTGCACCACCTGGACGAGCTCCCAGCCCTGCTTGCCCCAGTTGTTGAGGATGGCCGCGGTGTTGTGGATCAGCAGCGGCGTGGTGAGGTACTCCCACGTGGTCATGGCACTCCTGTCGATCAGGGCGCGTCCAGGGCAGACCGGGCCGCGCTCATCAAAGCCGGTATTCAGGGAACTCCCCTACGATCAAGCGTATGCCCCAAAAGAACCGCACGGTGAAGGGCGTGCTCGGCGGTCTCGTCGGGCTCGTCGGACTGAGCGCCATCGCCGGTCTGCTGGTCACCGCCAGCGTCACCCCCGTCCTCGCGATGACCGGCGTCGCCGGCTCCACGGCGCTGACGATCTTCGATGAGCTGCCCGAGGTGCTCAAGGTCGACACCCCGATGGAGCAGTCGACGATCTACGCGACCAACCCCGAGGGCAAGCCGGTCGTGCTGGCGTCGTTCTACGAGCAGAACCGCGTGCCGGTCACCTACGAGCAGGTCGCACCGGTCCTCTACGACGCGATCCTCTCCAGTGAGGACAAGAACTTCTATACCCACGGCGGCGTCAACCTCGGCGCGACCGTGAAGGCCCTCGTCGACAACGTGCGGGGCACCTCCAGCCGCGGCGCCTCGACGATCAGCCAGCAGTTCGTGAAGAACGTCCGCATCCAGCAGTGCGAGCAGAATGTCAACACGGCTTCCGAGACGTATGCGGACGAGCTGCAGCAGTGCTGGCAGGACGCCACCAACGCCTCCGGTGTGGACGGCATCGAGCGCAAGCTCCAGGAGATGCGCTACGCCATCCAGATCGAGAAGGACTACTCGAAGAACGACATCCTCCTCGGGTACCTGAACATCGCGAACTTCGGCGGCACCGTCTACGGGATCGAGGCCGCCGCGCGCTACTACTTCTCGACCTCGGCGGCGAGGCTCACCGTCGGCCAGGCGGCGACGCTCGCCGGCATCGTGCAGAACCCGAACACGTACCGCATTGACAAGGTCGGCGGGACCTACACGACTGACGACGGCGTCGCACACAACTCCGAGGCGGACGGCTACAAGGACGCCAAGGATCGCCGCGACTACGTGCTCGGCCGCATGCTCACCGACGGCAAGATCACCCAGGCTCAGCATGACGAGGCGAAGGCCGCGGCGATCGAGCCTGCCATCAAGGTCCCCACCCAGGGCTGTGCCGCCGCGGGCCGCAACGCGTACTTCTGCCAGTACGTGAAGTCGATCGTCGAGAATGACGAGGCATTCGGTGCGGACATCCAGGAGCGTCGTGACCTCCTGCGCCGCGGTGGCCTGAAGATCTACACCACGCTGGACTTCCGCGTGCAGGACCCGGCGGCCGAAGAGATGGCCAACGTCGTCCCGGCGAACTTCGACAACAAGTACTTCGGAGCTGCCGGCGTCTCGATCGAGGTCGGCACCGGCCGCATCCTCTCGATCACGCAGAACACCAAGTTCGCGGAGACCCCGACCACCGACCAGCAGTACTCGTCGCTCGTCTTCGCGGGCGACCAGAAGTACGGTAAATCCGGCGGCTTCCAGGTCGGCTCGACGTACAAGCTCTTCACCCTCATCGACTGGCTCGAGAAGGGCCACTCCGTGCGGGAGAACTTGAACGGCACCGTGCAGTCCAACCTGCAGATTCCGGTCTGTGGCAGCCCGCAGCCGACGGACACCGCGAAGATCGGCAACTTCGGCCGCAGTCGCGGCTATCCGGGGACCCCAATGACCTTCACCGCGCAGTCGCTCAACAGTGGCTACTTCGCGATGGCCTCCAAGCTCGACGTCTGCGACATCAACAAGGTCGCCGACAAGATGGGCGTCACGCTAGCGAGCGGCGAGAAGGTCACGGAGGAGAACGTCCCCTACGACGTCCTCGGCCCGAAGAACATCTCCCCCATCGCGATGGCCAACGCCTACGCGACGGTCGCCAGCGGCGGCACGTACTGCACGCCCCGCGCCATCGACAAGGTGATCGACGCCGAGGGCAAGGAGCGTCCGCTTCCCAAGGCGTCCTGCACCGAGGGCGTGCTCTCGAAGGAGGTCGCGGCGACCGCGGCCTATGCACTGCAGGGCGTCATGGCCGGCGGCGGCACCGGCGCGCGAGCCAACCCGTTCGACGGCACCCCGCTGATCGGCAAGACCGGGACACACGACCTGTGGTCGACCATGATGATCGAGTCCAGCACCAAGGTCGCGACCGCGGTCTGGGCCGGCCGCTCGAACGGCAACCACGACAACGTGTTCAACGTCTGGACCGGCAGCCACCTGCTCAATGAGGTCCGATACCCCCTCGCGAGGGCCGCGCAGCATGCCGCGAACCAGGCGTACGGCGGCGACCAGTTCCCGGAGCCGGACGGCAACCTCATCCGACAGATCCGGGTCGACGTGCCGGATGTCGTCGGGCAAACCGTCGAGGAGGCGACCGCGACCCTCGAACGCGCCGGTTTCGACGTCTCCGTGGGTGCCCCCGTGGACAGCGACAAGGCGACCAACATCGTCGTCGAGCAGAGCCCGTCCGGGCAGGCAACCTCCGGAGCCACGATCACGATCTCGCCCAGCAACGGCAAGGGCGCGACCGTCCCCGACGTGACGGGCCAGAGTCCGACCGAGGCGAACGCCGCCCTCGTCGCCGCCGGCTTCACGACGGTCGAGCGAGAAGGATCCTGCAACGCGGAGGGGGCGACCGTGACCGCGACGACCCCCGCTGCGAACTCCGCGGCCACGAAGGCCACGCCGATCCGAGTGTCGTGCAAGTAGGCGCGTCCCGCGCGGCGCACCCGGCCCTCATCGCGCTCGGCGCGGTGGGGGCCGTCGGTGCGGCCGCGGCGATCTGGGGTATCGGCATCGAGCGGTATCTGTTCACGGTGCGGGAGGTCTCGGCAGAGGCGCTTCCGACGGGCGCGGCGCCGCTGCGCATCCTGCATCTCTCCGATGCGCACATGGCGCCCTGGCAGCACCGGAAGCAGGACTGGCTCGCGTCCCTGGCCGACCTGGAGCCCGACCTCATCGTCAACACGGGCGACAACCTCGGGCACGAAGAGGGCTTGCAGGGCATCCGCCGGGCGTTCGCTCCCTTCGCCGGCATTCCCGGGGTGTTCGTGCACGGCTCCAATGACGTCAACGGCCCCTCCCCCCGGAATCCGCTGCGATACTTCTCCGGACCGTCGCAGAAGCACCGCGAGCCCACGCTGCTCGACACGGCAGCGATGGACCGCTACTTCACGGACGAGCTCGGCTGGGCCGACCTGAACAACACGGCGACGCGCCTCACGGTGCGGGGCGCCGCCGTCGACCTGTTCGGCGTCGACGACGCCCACCGCGACTGGGAGCGGCTGGATGTGCTGCCTGCGGCCCTCGAGGCGCTGGGCCCCCGAACGGATGCGACACCGGTGCTCGGAGTCACGCACGCGCCGTATCAGCGCGTGCTCAACGGCTTCGTCGACCTCGGCGCGGACGCCATCCTCGGCGGGCACACGCACGGCGGGCAGGTCTGCCTCCCCGGCTTCGGGGCCATCGTGGCCAACTGCGACATCCCGCTGAAGCAGGCCAAGGGGCTCAGCACCTGGACGCACGGCGACCGTTCCGTACCCCTGAACGTCAGCGCCGGCTGTGGGCACTCGATCTACGCGCCGGTCCGCTTCGCGTGCCGTCCCGAGGCGACACTGCTCACCCTGACCCCGCGCGCCTGACCCGCGAGACGGCTCCGCCACGCGGGTGGGAGGGCTCGATTCGGTGCTGGAGGCATTTCACTGTAGACTCGGAGGGTTGCAAAACGGGGTGTGGCGCAGCTTGGTAGCGCGCTTCGTTCGGGACGAAGAGGTCGCAGGTTCAAATCCTGTCACCCCGACCAGTGACACGAGAAGGCCGCCCGCAGGGGCGGCCTTCTCTGTATCGGGATGTCGTGCGAGAGGGGAACGCATGGGGAGGCTCCTGCCACCGCCGCGACGTTCGACGCGCGTGTGGGCCGTCGCCCTCGGGCTCCCCTTCCTCATCGGGGTGGCCCTCCTCACCCTCACGCCTGCCCGCGTGGAGCAGACGATGCCCGATCTGCTCGATCTCCTGCTTCGCGCTGTCCAGCGGCTCGGCTGGACGAGCCTGGACTTCACGCGCCTCGAGGTGCTGGCGAACATCGCCGTCTTCATCCCCGTCGGCGTCCTCGCCTTCCTGCTCGTCCCCCGTCGTACGTGGCCGCTGTCGCTGCTCGTCGGCCCCGCGCTCTCCCTCGCCATCGAGACCGCGCAGTACGTGGCCCTGCCCCATCGCGCTGCGACCGTGAGCGACGTGGTGGCCAACTCCACCGGCGCGACCATCGGCGTCGTCCTCGCGGTATTCTGCACGCTGCTCGCCGCCACACCGTCCACCCGGCCGCGAACACCTACAGTGGAGGCATCATGACATCGCCCTCTCTCATCGCCTTCGACCTCGATGACACCCTCGCCCCGTCCAAGGGCACGATCGACCCGCAGATCGCCGCGCTTCTGGGTGAGCTGCTGCGGTCCGTGGAGGTCGCGATCATCTCCGGCGGCAACGAGGCGCAGTTCCGCTCGCAGGTCGTCGCTCAGCTCGCGGGTGCCGATCCGGAGGCGCTCGCCCGCCTGCACCTGCTGCCGACGTGCGGCACGCGCTACCTGCGGCATGACGGTACCGACTTCGTCGCGGTGTACGCGCATGACCTGAGCGACGACGAGAAGACCGCCGCCCTCACCGCCCTGCGCGAGGAGGCGGAGCGCCTCGGACTGTGGGAGGCGGAGCCCTGGGGGGAGATCCTGGAAGACCGCGGCTCGCAGATCACGTTCTCCGCGCTCGGTCAGCAGGCGCCGCGCGACGCGAAGCACGCGTGGGATCCGACGGGCTCGAAGCGCGGAGCCCTCCGCGATGCCGTGGCCGCACGGCTCCCGGGCCTCGAGGTGCGTTCGGGCGGCTCGACCTCGATCGACATCACCCGCGCCGGGATCGACAAGGCGTTCGGCATGCGGCAGCTCGCCACCCACACCGGCATCGACCTGACCGCGATGCTCTTCTACGGCGACCGCCTCGACGAGGGCGGCAACGACTACCCCGTCCTCGCGCTCGGAGTGCCGTCGGTGGCCGTCGAGGGCTGGGAGGACACGGCCGCCCGCCTGCAGGAGCTGCTGCCGACCCTCTCCACCCGGGTCTGACACGCTCGCCCGCACGACTTCGGCACGCCTGCACGACGAGAGGGCGGAGTCCGTCGTGCAGGCGTGACCTGGTCGTGCAGGTGGGTCAGTGCACCTCGACGCCGGCGGAGCGGGAGACGGGCACCAGGCGCGTGAGCTGGGTCACGTGGGCCGGCTCGAGCTCCGCGAGCGACGCGACGCCGAGCAGCCGCATCGTGCGCTCGATCTCGCTGCGCAGGATGGCGATCGTGCGGTCGACGCCCTGGCGTCCGCCCGCCATCAGGCCATAGAGGTACGCGCGGCCGATCAGCGTGAAATCGGCGCCCAGCGCGACGGACGCCACGATGTCGGCGCCGTTCATGATCCCGGTGTCGATCATGACCGTGAAGTCGTCGCCGACCGCACGACGGACCTCGGGCAGGAGGTGGAACGGGATGGGCGCGCGGTCGAGCTGACGGCCGCCGTGGTTCGACAGGACGATGCCGTCCACGCCCGCATCCCGCAGGCGCACGGAGTCCTCGACGTTCTGCACGCCCTTGATGACGATCTTGCCGGGCCAGATGTCGCGGATGACGGCGAGGTCGTCGTAGCTGATGGTCGGATCCATCGCCGCGTCGAGGAGCTCGCCCACGGTGCCGCCGGTCGTGCTCAGCGACGCGAACTCCAGCTTCGGGGTGGTCAGGAAGTCGAACCACCACCACGGCCGCGGGATCGCGTTGATGATCGTGCCGAGCGTGAGCTGCGGCGGGATGCTGAAGCCGTTGCGCTTGTCACGGAGACGGGCACCGGCGACCGGGGTGTCGACGGTGAACTGCAGGGTGTCGAAGCCGGCGGCCGCGGCACGACGGGCGAGCTCGTAGGAGATCTCGCGGTCACGCATCACGTAGAGCTGGAACCAGTTCCGACCGGGCACGGGCCCCTGCGGCTCCCGGATCGTCGCCGCCTTGACGTCCTCGATCGACGTGGTCCCGAGGGTGGACAGGGTGAACGGGATGCCCGCGGCGGCCGCGGCTCCGGCGCCCGCGACCTCGCCCTCCGTCTGCATGAGGCGGGTGAAGCCGGTCGGCGCGATGCCGAACGGGAGCGCGGAGGGGCCACCGAGGATGTCGACGGCCGTGTCGACGTCCGGGGCCGGCTTGAGGATCCCGGGGTGGAACTCGACGTCCTGGAACGCCTGGCGGGCTCTGCTCAGCGACAGCTCGCCCTCGGCAGCACCGTCCGTGTAGTCGAAGGCGGCCTTCGGCGTGCGGCGCTTGGCGATCTTCCGCAGGTCGTCGATGGTGAGCGCGGCGTCGAGGCGCCGCTTGCGCCCGTCGAGCTCCGGCTTCTTGAACTTCATGAGCTCCAACAGCTCGGCGGGGTTGGGGAGCTGGCGCTGGACCATGTTCTGCCTCTCAGTTCTGCGGTGTGATGGCACGGGTGAGACCCGCGGCGGTGTAGTAGCCGGTGATATGGGTGCGGACGAGACGGCGGGCGGTGTCGGCGTCGCCGTCGTCGATCGCCGCGACCAGAGCGCGGTGCTCGGAGCGCAGGCGGGCGGCCATCCGATCCCAGTCGTCGACGGTCGCGGCCCCGGCGAGCACGTAGGACTCGATGGAGGAACGGAGCCCCGCCATCATCGCCGCGATGACCGTGTTGCCGCTGCCCTCGGCGAGGGAGAGATGCAGCTGCGCATCGAGGGCCAGGAACTCGGCCGGCGTGAGGGCACCGTCGTCCATCGCGGCGAGCAGCTCGTGGGCCCGGGAGGTGTCGCGGTCCGACGCGGCGGCCATGGCGTCGACGACCGCATCCTCCAGCACGAGACGCGTGCGGACCACGTCGTCGAGCGGGAAGCCCTGCGCGGCCACCTGGAGGCGCAGGAGCGCGGACATGCCGCCGGTGGGGGTGGCGATGACGATGGCGCCCGACTGGGGGCCGGAGCCGGTCGCGGTGCGGATGAGCCCGAGCACCTCGAGCACCCGGAAGGCCTCCCGCACGCTCGATCGCCCGACGCCGAGGTCGCTGGCGAGGTCGCGCTCGGACGGCAGCCGGTCACCCGGGCCGAGGCGACCGTCGAGCAGATCACGCTCGATGTGCTCGAGCACGAGTCGCCATGCACGCGCCGGCTGCTCCGTCATCCCGCCTCCTGTGGTCAGACCACAGGTTAGCGCGTGTGGTCAGACCACGCAATGCGGACCACTGCGCCGCCGACCCACCCCTTTTCGTGCGCTCCGGCCGCTTGCGTACGCGCGCAGAGGGGCGGGTCGACCGGAAGGGGGTGGGTCGGAGGTGGGATCAGCCGAGACGGCCGCCGGACTCCTCCAGGTAGCAGGTGCCGCACAACGACTCGTAGGTCGTGAGTTCGGGCGAGGAAGAGCCGTCGGCACCCTCGTCGATCGCGACCTGGTCGCCGTCGAACACGAACCGGCCGCCGACCACCCGCCCGTTGAACACCGCCTTGCGCCCGCAGCGACAGATCGTCTTCAGTTCCTCGAGCGAGTGCGCGATGGCGAGGAGCCGGGCCGATCCGGGGAAGGCGTGCGTGCGGAAGTCGTTGCGGATCCCGTAGGCCATCACCGGGATGCCGTCCTCCACCGCGATCCGGAAAAGGTCGTCGATCTGGGTCGGCGTCAGGAACTGCGCCTCGTCGACGAGCAGGCAGGCCACGTCGACGGGCCCCGTCGGGATGAGCTCCTCCTCCGTCGACCGACGCATGCGCTCCCGATGGATCGCGAAGAGCGCGCGGGCGTCGTCTTCCGGACCGATGAGGACGTCGACGGGACGCGTGACCCCGAGGCGGCTCTCGATCTCCCCCGCACCCTTGGTGTCGATCGCGGGCTTGGCGAGCAGCACGTGCTGGCCGCGCTCCTCATAGTTGTAGGCAGCCTGCAGGAGGGCGGTCGACTTGCCCGAGTTCATCGCGCCGTAGCGGAAGTAGAGCTTCGCCACGGTCCCGGGTCAGGCGTTGATGCCGAGGACGGCGGCAGTGGCGGTGGTGGACTCCTCCGCGAGCTCCGCGTCACCGTTGAGCTTCCGGCCGAAGGTGGGGATGAGTTCGCGCAGCTGCGACTCCCAGCCCGGGTACTCGCCGGGGAAGCACTTCTTCAGCAGGTCGAGCATGATCGGCACGGCCGTGGAGGCGCCGGGCGACGCACCGAGGAGGCCCGCGATCGAGCCGTCACCGGCCGCGACGACCTCGGTTCCGAACTGGAGCACGCCGCCCTTCTTCGGGTCCTTCTTCATGACCTGCGCCCGCTGACCGGCGTCGATGAGCGTCCAGTCCTCATCCTTCGCCGTCGGCATGAAGGTGCGGAGGCTGTCGACCTTCTTGCGGTGATTCTTCATCAGCTCGCTGATGAGGTACGTGATGAGGTCGGGGTTCGCGAAAGCCACCCGCAGCATCGGCCAGAGGTTGTGCGGACGGACTTGCGTGACGATGTCGAGCATCGACCCGTTCTTGAGGAACTTGGGGCTGAACGTCGCGAACGGGCCGAACATGAGCGAGGCCTCGCCGTCGACGACACGCGTGTCGAGGTGCGGGACCGACATCGGCGGCGCGCCGACCGAGGCCTGCGAGTAGACCTTGGCCTTGTGCTGCGCGACGATCTTCGGGTTGGTCGTCTTGAGGAACTGTCCACCGATCGGGAAGACGCCGTAGCCCTTGATCTCGGGGATGCCGGAATTCTGCAGGAGCTTGAGCGCCCACCCGCCCGCGCCGACGAACACGAACTTCGCCTTGATCTCGTTCGGAGTGCGGCCGATCGTCGTGCGGTACTTGATGAGCCAGGTGCCGTCCTTCTGACGCGTGAGGGACTTGACCTCGTGGTTCGTGCGGACCGAGACGCCCGAGTCGCGGAGGTGGCCGAAAAGCTGATGCGTGAGCGCACCGAAGTCGACGTCCGTGCCGGCGGGCACCCGGGTGGCCGCGAACGGCTCACCCTTGCGGCGCTTCTGCATGAGCAACGGCGCCCACTGGTTGATGACGCGGGAGTCCTCGCTGTACTCGATGCCCGCGAACAGCGGCTGCTCCTTGAGCACCTCGTAACGCTTCTTGAGGTACGCCACGTCCTTCTCGCCGCGCACGAACGTCATGTGCGGCGTCGCATTGATGAAGGTCGACGGCTCGTCCAGCACACCCTTCTCGACGAGGGAGGACCAGAACTGGCGGCTCTGCTGGAACTGCTCGTTGATCGAGATCGCCTTGGCGGGGTCGAGCGGAGCGTCGCCCTGCTGCGGCATGTAGTTCAGCTCGCACAGCGCGGCGTGCCCGGTCCCGGCGTTGTTCCAGGGGTTCGAGCTCTCCTGCGCCACGTCCGACAGCCGCTCGAAGGCGACGATCTTCCAGTCCGGCTGCAGCTCGTGCAGCAGGGTACCCAGGGTGGCGCTCATGATGCCACCGCCGATCAGGACGACATCGACGTTTTCAGTCACTCGAACAGTCTAGTTCGCGGGCAGGACACCGCAGACCATGCGGCCGTCAGGAGACCGGGGCGAGACGCTCCGCGAGCACCTCGGCGATCTGCACCGCGTTCAGCGCCGCCCCCTTGCGGAGGTTGTCGTTGCTGATGAAGAGCACGAGGCCCTTGCCCTCCGGAGCCGACTGGTCGGCGCGGATGCGGCCCACGAAGCTCGGGTCCTTGCCCGCGGCCTGCAGCGGGGTCGGCACCTCGTCGAGCACGACACCGGGCGCCGCGCTCAGCACTTCCCTGGCGCGGTCGGGCGTCAGATCGCGGGAGAACTCGGCGTGGATCGACAGCGAGTGGCCCGTGAACACCGGCACCCGGACGCACGTGCCGGCGACGCGGAGGCCGGGCAGCTCGAGGATCTTCCGGCTCTCGTTGCGGAGCTTCTTCTCCTCGTCGGTCTCGTTGTCCCCGTCGTCCACGAGGCTGCCGGCGAGCGGGATCACGTCGAAGGCGATCGGGGCGACGTACTTCTCAGGCTCGGGGAAGTCGACTGCGGAGCCGTCGTGGACCAGGCGGAGGGTGTCGCCCTGCGCGAGCACGCCCTCGACCTGACCGAGCAGCTCCTGCGCGCCGGCGAGTCCGGAGCCGGACACCGCCTGGTAGGTCGACACGATCAGGCGCTCGAGGCCGGCTTCGGCGTCGAGGACCTTCAGCACCGGCATCGCGGCCATCGTGGTGCAGTTCGGGTTGGCGATGATGCCCTTCGGGCGGTCGTCGATCGCGTGCGGGTTGACCTCGCTGACGACGAGCGGGACCTCGGGGTCCATGCGCCAGGCGCTGGAGTTGTCGACGACCACGGCGCCGGCCTCGGCGAAGCGCGGCGCGTATGCCCGGCTGGCGGTGGCACCGGCGGAGAACAGGGCGATGTCGATGCCCGACGGGTCGGCCGCCTCGACGTCTTCCACGATCACCGTCTGCCCGCCGAACTCGATCGCCGTGCCGGCGGAACGCGCCGACGAGAACAGCCGCAGCTCGCGGATCGGGAACGAACGCTCCGCGAGAATCTCGCGCATCACAGTGCCCACCTGGCCGGTGGCGCCGACGATGGCGACGGAGAGTCCTGATTCGGAGATGCGGGTCATGATGTTCCTTGGCTTCGTGCGGTACAGCGTACGAGGCTTCGGGCGCGGCGTCGGGATGCTGAGGCTGCGCCTGGCGCCGGTGTCAGGGTTTCCGCGAGTCTATCGCGCCACGCTCCCCTCGGCTCTCCTCGTACGCCGCTCGCGAGGGCAGGCTGACACGCGAGCACAGGCGAGCGCGGACGACAGAGCCTGCGCCCGTGCGAAAGCCTGCGGTGGCGCGAGCGCGCGAGAACAGGCAGACCCGCGGAAACAGGCGAGCGCGCGGGCGCAGGCGAGCGTGGGCAGCACGGCCTGAACAGGCGCGAAAGCCTGCGGTGGCGGGAGAAGAGGGAGCTCGTGAGGGGGTCAGCGACCGGTGCCGGCGTGCACCGTGGCCTCCGCGTCGCCGTCGAGGCCGTAGGCGGTGTGCACCGTGCGGGCGGCCTCCGTGAGATCGGTGTCGCGGAGCACGACCGAGATGCGGATCTCCGAGGTGGAGATCATCTCGATGTTGATGCCGCCGGCGGACAGGGCCTCGAACAGGGTCGCCGAGACGCCGGAGTGCGTGCGCATCCCCGCGCCGACCACGGACAGCTTGCCGATCTGGTCGTCGTGGATGAGGTTCTGGAAGCCGACCTCGGTCTGCTCGCCGGCGAGGGCCTTGAGCGCGGCAGCGGCGTCGGCCTTGGGAACCGTGAAGGAGATGTCGGTGCGTCCCGTCGCCGACACGTTCTGGACGATCATGTCGACGTTGGCGCCGGACTTCGCGACGATCTTGAAGATCTCGGCGGCCTTGCCCGGGACGTCCGGCACCCCGGCGACGGTGATCTTGGCCTGGCTGAAGTCGGTGGCGACGCCGGCGACGATCGGTTCTTCCATGACTGCTCCCTCGGCTTCGCGAGGGTTCTTCATGCCCTCGCCCAGAACGTATGTGCCCTCGGCCGACGAGAACGTCGACCGGGCGTGGATGAGGACGCCGTGCCGGCGGGCGTACTCCACGGCACGGATGTAGAGGACCTTGGCGCCGTTGGCGGCGAGCTCCAGCATCTCCTCGCTGGAGACGTGGTCGAGCTTCTGCGCCTTCGGGATCACCCGCGGGTCGGCCGTGAAGATGCCGTCGACGTCGCTGTAGATCTCGCAGACATCGGCGGACAGCGCGGCCGCCAGCGCGACGGCCGTCGTGTCGGAGCCACCGCGGCCGAGCGTGGTGATGTCCCGGGTGTCGCGGTTGAAGCCCTGGAAGCCCGCGACGATCACGATCGCGCCCTCGTCGAGCGCCTCGCGGAGCCGGACGGGCGTGACGTCGACGATGCGCGCCGCGCCGTGCTGCGAATCGGTGATCATGCCGGCCTGGCTGCCGGTGAACGACCGCGCCTCGAAGCCCATGGAGTGGATCGCCATCGCCAGCAGCGCCATCGAGATCCGCTCGCCGCTGGAGAGGAGCATGTCGAGCTCGCGCGGAGCAGGGATCGGCGCGACCTCGTTCGCGAGGTCCAGCAGCTCATCGGTCGTGTCGCCCATCGCGCTCACGGCGACGACGACGTCGTGACCGGCGCGACGGGTGTCGACGATGCGCTTGGCGACGCGCTTGATGCTCTCTGCGTCGGCGACGGACGAGCCGCCGTACTTCTGCACGATGAGGGCCACGTTCACTCCCTGGGATGTCGGGCGGATCCGCCCACGGTCATTCTACGATCGGCGCGCATGCCGCCCCGCGCATGTGACGGCTCAGGCCGGCGCGGGCGGAACGGGCGTCACCGGACGCAGGCGTCCTCCGGTGGCGGCGAACCAACACCCGATGATGATCAGCGGGAATCCCAGGAGGAGTCCAGGGGTGAGGGGTTCGGCGAGCACGATCGCGCCGAGGACGATCGCCACGACCGGGTTCACGTAGGTGAACAGCGGCGCCCTGACCGGCCCGACCTCGCGGATCAGCGCGAAGAAGGCCAGGAAGGCCAGCGCCGTGCAGATCACGGCGAGGGCGAGCAGGGCACCGATCGACGGGAGCGTCGGCACCTCATGCTGCGTGAGCAGACCGATCGGGAGGTAGAAGAGGCCGATCATGAGCAGCGACAGCGTGATCGTGCCGAGTGAGGGGACGTCGTTCAGCTTGCGCGCCACGATGAACGGCGCGATCGCGTAGAGCACCGCGACGAGCAGCACCTCCCCGGCCGCGAGCAGGCTCACCTCTCCCCCGAAGAGCCCGGGACCCGCCACGACGATGGCCACACCGATGAAGCCGACCAGAAGACCGATGCCGCGGGCGGGACGCAACACGCCGCGGTCGCCGCCGCCCAGCGCGATGAGGGCGGCGAACAGCGGCACCGTGGCCACGAGGAGTCCGGTCATGCCGGAGGGCAGTGTCATCTCGGCGTGTCCGAGGAGGAGGAACGGTCCGGCCATCTCCACGGCCCCGAACGCCAGCACCCACGGCCAGTGCCGGAGCGCCGCACGGAGGGCGCCGCTGCGCAGGGCGAACGGCAGCAGGAGGAGCGCGGCGATCAGCGTCCGTCCGGCGACGATCGCCGGCGGGGAGATCGAATCCACCGCCACGCTGATGAACAGGTAGGGCACGCCCCACAGCAGGGCCATGGCCCCGAAGAGCAGCCAGCCCCGGCGGGAGAAGCCGGACTGCGGGGTCACAGCACGCGCCGGCCCTCGAAGGCCCGGCCCAGCGTCACCTCGTCCGCGTACTCGAGGTCGCCGCCGACCGGGAGGCCCGAGGCGAGCCGTGAGACCGTGATCTGCATCGTCGTGAGGAGCCGGCTCAGATAGCTCGCCGTCGCCTCCCCCTCCAGGTTGGGGTTCGTGGCGATGATGACCTCCTGCACGGTGCCGTCGGCGAGCCGCGTCATGAGCTGGGCGATCCGGAGGTCGTCCGGCCCGATGCCCGCGATGGGGCTGATCGCGCCGCCGAGCACGTGGTACAGGCCGCGGAACTCCCGTGTGCGCTCGATCGCCGCGACGTCCTTCGCGTCCTCGACCACGCAGATCAGCGCCTGGTTGCGGCGGGGGTCGCGGCAGATCGCGCACCGCTCCTGCTCCGCGACGTTGCCGCAGATCTCGCAGAACCGGACGCGGATGCGGATCTCGGTCAGCAGCTCCGCGAGACGGGCGACGTCGAACGTCGGCGTCTGCAGGATATGGAACGCGATGCGCTGCGCCGACTTCGGGCCGATGCCGGGAAGGCGGCCGAACTCGTCGATCAGCTCTTGGACGATGCCGTCGTACATCAGGAGAACCTCGTGGGGGGCTCGTAGGGCTCTTCGCGAAGGAACGTCGCGCCGAGCACCTGGCGGATCACGGCCTCACCGTAGCGCTGCACGCCGCCCGCGGCGGGGGTGCGCTCGATGACGACCGGCGGAGCAGCCGCGGGGGCCGTGCGCGCGGCAGCCTGCGGGGCCGCCGTCGGTGTCGTCCGCGGGGAGGGAGGGCGGTCGTACGGAGCCGGGGGCTCGTAGGCCGGATCGTACGGCGGCTCCTCGTCGAACGCGGGAGCGTCGTCATCGCCGGGCAGCGGCGGCTCGTCGCGGTCGACCCTGCCGTCGGCCGGCGGGGTCGGGGCGGCGGAGGCGGCCTCGACCTCCTCCGGCTCGTCGTCGACGGCGAGGGGCGCCGCGGGGGCGGCGGCCGGTGTCGCGGCGTCTGCGGTCGGGATGGGCGCGACCGCCCATTCCGTCACGGGAGCGGTGGCGGCGCGCGTCTGCGGGCGGGAGGGCCGTGCTGACGCAGGCTCCGATGCGGGAGCGTCGTCGGCCGGCGCGGTGGATCCGGACGAGGCCGGCTGCCGCGGCGCACCGCCGGGTGGCATCGGTGCCGGGAGGTACTTGACACGTACCCCGACCTCCTGCTCGATGGCTGTGCGGAGGTGGTCGGAGGGGCCGGATCCCGGCGTGGTCCCCTTGAACTTCGCGACGTCATGCTGGCTCGTGAACCCGAGGGTCAGCACCTCGGAATCGCCGTCGTAGGCGAGGGGCTGCACGGCGGTCGCGAGCAGCCAGGACGTGCGGCTGATGCCTTCCAGACGCTTCAGCACGGCCGGCCAGGCGTCGCGGACGCGCTCGAACGTGACGGGAGCGGACGGCGCGGAGGACGACTGCGGGGACGGGGTCGGAGCGGGCTGGGGCTCCGGAGCGTGGCCGGGCTCGGGAGTGCTCTCGGGCTCCGGGGTGCGCTCAGGCTCCGGAGCGGGCGCAGGCTCGGGCGCGTCTGCAGGGGCGGTCGGAGCAGATGGAGCCGACGCCGCGGGCGCCGAGGGCGCCGCCGGAGCGGGCGTCCTCCCCGTGTCGGATGCGACGGTCGGAGACGGCGTCGCGGTCGCCGGCGGGACCACCGGCGGGTGCGTGGTGGCCGGCGGGTGCAGCGCGCCCGACGCGGCGGTGCCGGACGCCGCCGAGCCTCCGGGTGCGGCGGCGAGGACACGAGCGACCATGAGTTCGAGGTGGAGCCGCGGCGATGTGGCTCCGGACATGTCGTCCAGTGCCGCGCTGACCACGTCGGCGGTACGCGAGAGGCGCGCGGCGCCGAACGACTCGGCCTGCCGGCGCATCCGGTCGAGCTCGTCCTCCGCGATGCCGCGGAGGACGGCGGAGGCACCGGAGCCGACGGCGGCGATCACGATGAGATCGCGCAGGCGCTCCAGCAGGTCGTCGACGAAGCGCCGCGGGTCCTGGCCGGTCTGCACGACGCGGTCGATGGCGGGGAAGGCGGTCGCGGCGTCGCCCGCCGCCAGCGCATCGACGATCTCGTCGAGGAGGGCCCCGTGGGTGTACCCGAGCAGCGCCACCGCGCGCGCGTAGCCGACGGTGACGGTCTCCGAGCCGGCCGGGGCGTCCGAGCCCGCGATGAGCTGGTCCAGCAGCGACAGCGTGTCGCGGGGCGAGCCTCCTCCGGCGCGGACGACGAGCGGCAGCACACCCTGCTCGACGATCACGCCCTCTTCCGCACACAGCTTCTCGACGTACTCGAGCATCGCAGCGGGCGGGACCAGTCGGAACGGATAGTGGTGGGTACGCGAGCGGATCGTGCCCAGCACCTTCTCGGGCTCCGTCGTGGCGAAGATGAACTTGACGTGCGGCGGGGGCTCCTCCACCAGCTTCAGCAGCGCGTTGAAGCCCTGCGGGGTGACCATGTGCGCCTCGTCGAGGATGAAGATCTTGAAGCGGTCGCGGCTCGGAGCGAAGGTGGCCCGTTCCCGCAGGTCGCGGGCGTCATCGACGCCGTTGTGGCTCGCCGCGTCGATCTCGACGACGTCGAGCGATCCCCCGCCCGCCCTGGACAGCTCGACGCAGCTCGGGCACGTCCCGCAGGGGGTGTCGGTCGGCCCTTCCGCGCAGTTCAGGCAACGGGCGAGGATGCGCGCCGAGGTGGTCTTGCCGCAGCCACGCGGACCGGAGAACAGATAGGCGTGACCCACACGGTCGCCGCGCAGCGCGGTCATGAGCGGATCGGTCACCTGCGACTGCCCGATCATCTCGCCGAACGTCTCGGGTCGGTAGCGGCGGTAGAGGGCTGTGGTCACCCCTCCAGCCTACGGCGTGCCACCGACGTTGCTCCCCTCACGCTCGACCCGGCCTCTTTCACGCGAACCACCCCGTTGCGGACGTCCGCAACGGGGTGGGACGCACGCAACGGGGTGGATCGGCGGTCAGTCGATCGGCTCGATGACGGGGATGGCGCTCGTGATCACCGGGACCGAGGCGGAGAGCCGGGTGCCGTCGTCGCGGCGGGCGTCGGCGAACTCCTGCAGCGTCGGGCGACCGGGGATCACGGGCCCCTGGTTCGCGAGGGGGACGATGACGTCGTCCTCCAGGGTCGCGATGTAGGCGTTGTCGCGCACGCTGAACGGCACCGGAGGACCGCTGCGGACCTGCACCCGCAGCTCGTGCCGCGTGACGGTCACCTGCATCGCCGTGCCCTGCCACTGCAGCGGGAACGACAGCGAGGGCCAGGACTCCGGGAGCCGCGGGTCGAAGCTGAGGTCGCCGCCGTAGTCGCGCATGCCGCCGAAGCCGCACACGAGCGCCGTCCAGACCCCACCTGCCGAGGCGACGTGCACGCCGTCGGCTGCATTGTGGTGCAGGTCGTGCAGATCGACGAACAGCGACTGCGCGAAGTACTTCTGCGCGAGGTCCTGGTAACCCACCTCCGCCGCGAGGATCGACTGCACGACCGCCGACAGGGTCGAATCGCCCGTCGTCAGCGGGTCGTAGTAGTCGAAGTCGGCCTTCTTCTCCTCGGGCGAGAAGTGGTTGCCCTGCAGGAACAGCGCCAGCACCACGTCGGCCTGCTTGAGCACCTGGAAGCGGTAGATCACGAGAGGGTGGAAGTGCAGCAGCAGCGGACGCTGGTCGGCCGGGGTGTTCGCGAGGTCCCAGACCTCCCGCTCCAGGAACAGCGAGTCCTGCGGGTGGATGCCGAGGCTCTCGCTGTACGGGATGTACATCGCCTCCGCCGCCCGCTCCCACGACTCCGCCTCACCGGATCCGAGACCCGTCCGCTCGACGAGGGCCGCGTAGTCCTCCGGGTAGCTGTCGCGGATCTCCCGCACGACCTTGGCCGCGTAACGGAGGTTGTACCGCGCCATGACGTTCGTGTACAGGTTGTCGTTCACGACGGTCGTGTACTCGTCCGGGCCCGTGACGCCGTGGATGTGGAACGTCTGGATCCCGTCGCCGGCACCGGACTGCTCGACCAGACGCGATCCCCGCCAGAAGCCGAGGGTGGCCCAGAGCCGCGCGGTCTCGATCGCGACGTCGGCCCCCTCCCGACGCAGGAACGCCTCATCCCCGGTGGCGCGCACGTACTTGCCCAGCGCGAAGCTGATGTCGGCGTTGATGTGGTACTGCGCCGTGCCGGCGGCGTAGTACGCCGAGGCCTCCTCGCCGTTGATCGTGCGCCACGGGAACAGTGCGCCGGCCTCGTTGAGCTGGGCGGCCCGGCGACGCGCGGCCGGAAGCATCTTCACCCGGGCCCGCAGTGCGTTGTAGGCCCACCGCGGCGTCGTGTAGGTGAGGAACGGGAGCACGTAGATCTCGGTGTCCCAGAAGTAGTGGCCGCTGTAGCCGGAGCCGGTCAGCCCCTTGGCGGGGACGCCGGCGCCGTCGGCCCTGGCCGATGCCTGCGCGAGCTGGAACAGGCACCAGCGGGTGGCCTGCTGCAGGTCGTCGCGCCCGCCGATCTGCACGTCGCTGCGCTCCCAGAACGCGTCGAGCCACTCGCGCTGACGCCGGAACACCGTCTCCACGCCCTCGTCCGCGGCCCGGTCGAGGGACCGACGGCAGCGGTCGACGAGCTCCCGCGGGGGCACCCCGCGGGAGGAGTGATAGCTGACGAGCTTGGTGATCGTGATGGGCACGCCGGCCTTCGCCTGCACACGGAAGACGTTCTTGGCGATGTCCGGCTCGATGAGCGTCCGGACGTTGTAGTCGTTCTCCGTCTCGATGATGTGATCGGCGACGACGGCGACGGTCATCCCGGACGCGGCGACCCGATACGACAGGGCGGAGCGCAGGCCGTCCTGCCAGTGCTCGGCCGGCTGCAGCACACGGTCCGCGATGCGCTCGGCCTTGCGCGGGTCGAAGGCGGCGCCCTTGGTCGTCATCGGAGAGCCGGCATACACGCCCGCCCCGTCCTGACGGTTGAGGAGCTGGCAGCTGATCGTGACCGGGGCGTTGGCGTTCTCGACGACGACCTCGAGCCGCAGCACCGCGAGGTGGCGCTCCTCGAAGCTCACGAGACGCTGATCCCGCATGCGCACCCGCTTGCCGGAGGGCGTCTCCCAGACCACGCGCCGTTCGAGCACCCCCGTGCGCATGTCGAGCGTGCGGGCGTACTCGCGCACGTCCGCGTCGTCGAGGGAGATCGGCTCGTCGTCGACGTAGAGCCGCATCACCTTGGCGTCGGGGGCGTTGACGATGGTCTGGCCGACTTCGGCGAAGCCGTAGGCCTGCTCGGCGTGCCGGATGGGCCAGGTCTCGTGGAGACCGTTGATGAAGGTGCCGTGCTCCTGCGCGCCACGCCCCTCGATGTGGTTGCCCCGGAGCCCGAGGTAGCCGTTGCCGACCGAGAACAGCGTCTCGCCGACGCCCTCCTCCGAGTAGCGCGTCTCGATGAGACGCCACGGGTCGACGGGGAAGCGGTCGCGGTCGATCATGCGGTCTCCGGGGTGTCGGTACGGGTGGCGGGAAGCAGGACGCCGAGGTCGTCGACGACGTGGGTGGCTCCGGCGGCCCGGAGCGCGTCGGCGCCCGCTCCGCGGTCGACGCCGATGACCACGGCATACCCCGCCGCGGCGGCGGAGGCGGCACCGGAGGTGGCGTCCTCGACGGCGATGCTGCGGGCCGGGTCGACGCCGAGGGCCGTGGCGCCGGCGGCGAACATGTCGGCAGCGGGCTTGGAGGCGAGGTGCTCGCGCTCGGCGACGACGCCGTCGATCACGACGCGGAAGAAGGAGCGGATGCCGGCGGCCGCCAGCACCTCCTCGGCGTTCTTCGAGCTGGAGACGACGCCGAGCGGGATCCCGGCGGCGTGCAGCGCCTCGACCACGGCGAGGGAGCCGGGGAACGGAGCGATGCCCTGGCTGCGGAGGGACGTCGCGAACGCGGCGTTCTTGCGGTTGCCGATCCCGCAGATGGTCTCGGCCGACGGGTCGTCGTCCACGGAGCCCCACGGCACCTCGACGTTGCGGCTGCGCAGCAGACTCGCGACGCCGTCGTAGCGCTTCTTGCCGTCGACGTAGGCGAAGTAGTCCTCGTCGGTGTACGGCGGAGTGATGTCCCAGCGGGCGAAGACGTCGTCGAAGACCGCCTTCCAGGCGCGCATGTGCACCTCGGCGGTCGGCGTGAGGACGCCGTCGAGGTCGAACAGCACACCGTCGGCGTGGAACAGGTCGGGCAGCGCGTGTGGCACAGAGCCTCCAGGAGAAGGACGAGGGTCGGGTCGGCACCTCTCCGTGCCACTGTGCAAGCGTAATGGCGGTGGCGCGCGCGGGGTAACCCCGGACCGGGATCAGAGCAGCTCGGCGGTCTGCCTGGCGATCTGCAGCTCCTCGTCGGTGGGGACGACGAGGACCGTCACGGCGGACGCATCCGTGGAGATGACACGGATGCCGCTCTCCTTCGCCTCGTTGCGGGTGGCATCGATCTCGATCCCCGCGAAGCCGAGCGTCGCCATCGCCGCTGCCCGCACAGGGGCCGCGTTCTCGCCCACGCCGGCGGTGAAGGACACGACGTCGACCCCGCCGAGCTGAGCGATGTAGGCGCCGGCGTAGGCCCGGAGACGGTGGACGTACACGTCGAAAGCGAGTGTCGCGGCCTCTTCGCCCGCAGCGACCCCGGCGAGGATGTCGCGCATGTCGCTGCGACCGGCGAGGCCGGCCAGCCCGCTGCGGGTGTTCAGGAGCGCGTCGAGGTCGTCGATCGTGTAGCCGGCGCGGCGCGACAGGTGCACGAGGGCGGCCGGATCGAGGTCGCCCGAGCGCGTCCCCATCACGAGCCCCTCGAGCGGGGTGAGGCCCATCGACGTCTCCACCGAGCGACCGCCGTCGATCGCGGTGACCGAGGCGCCGTTGCCGAGGTGGAACACGAGCTGCCGCAGGGAGCCGAGATCGCGCCCGAGGAAGCGCGCGGCGGCCTCGCTGACGTACTGGTGGCTCGTGCCGTGGAAGCCGTATCGACGGACCCGGTGCGCGGCGGCGAGCTGCGCGTCGATCGCGTAGGTGTACGCCGCGGGCGGGAGGGTCTGGTGGAACGCCGTGTCGAAGACCGCGACGTGCGGGACGTCGGCGAACACGGCGCGGGCCGCCCGGATGCCGGCGAGGTTCGCGGGGTTGTGCAGCGGCGCCAGCACGGCGAGCTCGTCGATCTGCCGCTCGACGTCGGCATCGATCAGGGTGGGCGCGTAGAAGCGCGCCCCACCGTGCACGACCCGATGCCCCACGGCGGCAGGGGCATGCGCCTCCAGCGAGGGACCGTGCGCCGCGAACTGCGCGCGCATGACCTCGAAGGCCGTGGCGTGGTCGGGGATGGGCTGCTCGTCGCGGTAGGTGGCGTCGAGCATCGTGGCCGACGGTCCGTCACCCGGCTCCGGGCGCACGGTATGGGCGACAGGGCTGGACTCCTGTCCGATGCGCTCGATGAGCCCGCTGGCGAGTTCGTCCTCGTGCGCGGTGTCGATGAGGCTGTACTTCAGCGAGGACGACCCGCTGTTGATGACGAGGATCGCGCTCACGCCCCCTCCCCCGATCGCTCGTCGCCCTGGGCCTGGATCGCCGTGATGGCCACGGTGTTCACGATGTCGTCGACGAGCGCACCGCGGGACAGGTCGTTGATGGGCTTGTTGAGTCCCTGGAGCACTGGACCGATGGCCACGGCGCCGGCGGAGCGCTGCACCGCCTTGTAGGTGTTGTTGCCGGTATTGAGGTCGGGGAAGACGAACACGGTCGCCCGCCCCGCCACCGCCGAGTCCGGCAGCTTGGCCTTGGCGACCGCCGCGTCGGCGGCGGCGTCGTACTGGATGGGGCCCTCCACGAGGAGCTCGGGAGCGCGCTCGCGCACGAGTGCCGTCGCCGCCCTGACCTTGTCGACGTCGGCTCCCGACCCGGACTCACCGGTGGAGTACGACAGCATCGCCACGCGAGGGTCGATGCCGAACTGCCGGGCGGTGGTGGCGGACGAGATCGCGATGTCGGCGAGCTGCTCGGCCGTGGGATCGGGGATGACCGCGCAGTCGCCGTACACGAGCACGCGGTCGGCGAGGGCCATGAGGAACACGCTGGAGACGACGTTCACACCCGGCTTCGTCTTGATGATCTCGAAGGACGGACGGATCGTGTGCGCCGTGGTGTGCGCGGCACCGGAGACCATGCCGTCGGCGAGACCGAGGTGCACCATCATCGTCCCGAAGTAGGAGACGTCCGTGACGGTATCGGCGGCCTGCGCGAGCGTGATCCCCTTGTGGGCGCGCAACCGGGCGTACTCGGCGGCGAAGCGCTCCACGAGGGCCGGGTCGGTGGGGCTCACCACGTGCGCACCGGCGATGTCGAGGCCGAGCTCCGCCGCCCGCGCACGGATCGCGCCGTCGTCGCCGAGGATGGTCAGCTCCGCCACCTCACGGGACAGCAGCGCCGCCGCCGCGCGGAGGATGCGGTCGTCGTCGCCCTCGGGGAGGACGATATGGCGACGGTCGGACCGCGCGCGTTCCATCAGTCCGTACTGGAACATGAGCGGCGTGACGACGTGCGACTCGGCGAGCCCGAGCTGCTCGGTGAGCTCGGCCACGTCGACATGCGCCTGGAAGAGTCCGAGTGCCCGGTCGTAGCGACCGCGCGAGTCGGCGGAGATGCGACCGCGGGCGCCCATCACCCGTACCGCCGTGTCGTACGTGCCGAGGTCGGTGGTGATGATCGGCACCGAGGAGGCGAAGCCGTCGAGGAGCTGGAGGATCGGGTCCGGCAGCGGGAAGGGACCGTTGAGGATGATCCCGGCGATCCGCGGGAACGTGCCGGAGGAGTCGGCGAGGAGCGCGGCGAGCAGCACCTCGGTGCGGTCCGCGGGGATCACGACGACGGCCTCGTCGGTGAGACGCGGCAGGACGTTCACCATCGACATCCCGGCCACGACGATGGACAGCGCCACCGCGGTCAGACGATCCTCGTCGCCCTTGAGCAGCGTCCCGTCGACGGCGGAGACGATGCCGCGGATGGACGGCGCGACGAGCGCGCGGTCCTCGGGCAGCGCCCAGACCGGGGTGCCGGCGGGGAGGACGGCGCGCACCGCGTCGACGATGGCATCGAGCCCGTCCGGGTCGGCCCTGTTCACGGCCACCGCGAACAGCTCCGCGCGCTCCTCCGCGAGTTCCGGCAGCGCGAGGGCGGCGATCTGGCCGACGGCGGCGGGCACCCGCGCGGTCGTGGTGCCGAGCTGCTCGGCCTGCCGCTGCTGGTCGCGCCCGCTCAGCACGAGCAGGACGGGGGCGCCGAGGTTCGCCGCGATCCGGGCGTTGAAGCCGAGCTCGGCGGGGCTCGCGACGTCGGTGTAGTCGCTGCCGACGATCACCACCGCGTCGCACTGCGCCTCGACGGCCTTGAAGCGGGCGACGATGGTCGACAGCGCGCCCTCCGGATCGGCGCGCACATCGTCGTAGGTGACGCCGATGCAGTCCTCGTAGTCGAGCTGGACGCCGTCATGGGCGAGCAGCAGCTCGAGGATCTCGTCGCGCTCCGCGACCGCCCGGGCGATCGGGCGGAAGACCCCGACGCGCGGTGACACGCGCATCAGCGCGTCGAGCGCCCCCAGGGCGATCGTCGACTTCCCGGTGTGGCCTTCGGCCGAGGTGATGTAGATGCTCCGCGACACGGCTCCAGCTTAGGCGGGCGCCCCGACACCGCACCCCACAGCTGCCGTGACAATCGCGGCGGTCACTCGCACGGGCCGGAGAGCACGTCGACGACCGCCGTCGCGTCCTCCTGATACCGCGTGTAGTAGTCCCGATCGGTGTTCACCTGCACCCGGTGGATGGCATGCGAGGGCGCCATCGACGGCCAGTCGGGCACGCGTCCGAGGCGCTCGAAGAACAGCCGGGCGGCGGTGGCCGGATCCATCCGCTGCTCCACGCTTCCCCACCAGTCCTGTTGCTGGAAGAGGCCGATGCTCGTCGTGCGCGATCCATCCGGATTGGTCCAGCCGCGCGTCTCCCAGTCCCCGTAGTCGATGTTGCGCAGACTGCTCTCGCCCATCGCGGTCATGACGCCGAGGATCTGGCCGTCCCGCGCGAATCCGAGCTCGTCGGCGGTGCGGATGATGGTCGCAGCGTTCTCGAGCTGTTCACCGCTCCATCCGGCCACTCCTGCCTGGGGGAAGGTCGACGGACGGTCGAGGCAGACGGGCGCCGGATCCCTCGCCAGCCCCAGCGGGATGAGCACGAGCAGCGCCGCCCCCGCGGCCACCACGGCGGCGGACACGGCGACGCGTCGCAGGATCCGCTTCCGCTGTGCGCGCCGGGCGGCTCGACGGCGGGCCTCGCGGCGTCGGCGGTTGGCGGCCTCGCGCGACGCGGCGGGCCGCCGGGTCGACGTGGTCCGCGTCCCCGTCGTCCTCCTCGTGCGCGGAGCCGTCATCGTCCGACGGCGCGGCGCTGATCGGGACGGCGTCCGGCGAGCGCGGCCGCACCGCCCCCGATGGCACCGAACAGATGGCCCTGCCAGGACACACCGTCCGCGACGCCGAACACCCCGGCCAGCATGGTGCCGCCGTACAGGCCGACCACGACGACGGCGATCACCGCGTAGAGGATGCGATGCGCCACGCGGCCGGGGGCGAACACCCGCATCACCACGTAGCCGAAGTAGCCGAACACGAGTCCGGAGGCGCCGACCGTCAGCGTGCCGGGCGCGTTCACGAGCCAGGTCCCGAGCCCGCCGACGACCGCGACGATCACGGTGACCGCCCAGAACCGGCGCGTGCCCTCGACGGCCACCAGGCAGCCCAGCACGAGGAACGGGACGGAGTTCGCGATCAGATGCGCCCAGCTCGCGTGCAGCAGCGGCGCGAACACGATCCCGAGCAGCCCGGCGGGATGCCACGAGCGGATGCCGAGGCCGCTGAACGAGCCCGGCAGCACGGCGTCCGCGAACTGCACCGCCCACATCGCCGCGAGCAGCAGCACGGGCGACGCGAATCGCCGCAGCGGATGCTCGGCTCTGGCCGGCGGAGGAACGGTCACCGCTCGATTCTCGCAGGAGCACCCTGGGGCCGGCTGGACGCGGGCAAAAGAAAAGACCCTCCGCGCACCCAGCAGAGCCCGGTTACCCTTGCTGCGTTTCCGCCCTGGGGGAATTGGCCTGGATGCCGCCACGCGGAGAGCCGTCGTCCACTCTACCCGACGCCGACCGGCGCGATGACACACCGCACTCTTTGAGAGACTGTGCAGGTCATGGATCCGCTCGCCCACCCGCTCTCGTCGTGGCGGTTCCGCGGACCGCTGCGCACGTACCAGGCCGAGGTGCTGGAGCGCATCGAGGTCGGCTCCGACGAGAAGATGCACGTCGTCGCACCGCCGGGTTCCGGCAAGACCCTGCTCGGACTGCTGCTCGCCGCGCGGGAGGGGCACCGCACGCTCGTCCTGACTCCGACGCTCACCATCCGCCAGCAATGGCTCCGGGAGGCACGGAAGCTCGCCCCCGAGGACGATGCCGTCTCGGACGATCCGCGGCGACTCGGGGATCTCACCGTGCTGACCTACCAACTCCTCAGCGTCACCGGCGACGGCTCGCCGTTCGAGGAGCTGGCGCGTCATCGGTGGATCGCCGAGCTCGCCGAGACCGATCGGTCCGAGGCCGATGCGGCGACCTGGCTCGCCACGCTCGAGGTCGACAACCCCGACCGCTACCGCTCAGGACTCCGGCGGCGGGTACGCCGGGTGCGCCGTTCGTTCTCGCAGCAGCGCCCGGAGGAGCTGGCCCGGGTGCTGCACCCCAACGCCGTGGCGCTCATCGACGCGATCGTCGCCGCCGGAGTGCGCACGATCATCCTCGACGAGTGCCATCATCTGCTCGACCACTGGGCGCTGGTCGTCGCCTACCTGGCGGCGCGCATCCGGGCCGCGGGATCACCCCCGGTCCTGATCGGCCTGACGGCGACGCTCCCCTCCCCCGACGACGGTGTCGAGTACGAGAACTACACGCGCCTGCTCGGAGACGTGGACTACGAGGTGCCCGCCCCCGCGGTGGTGAAGGAGGGCCACCTCGCGCCCTACCGGGATCCGATCTGGTTCACCCAGCCGGACCCGACCGAGGCCGCCTTCATCCGCCGGCACGAAGCCCTGCTCGCGGATCTCGTCGGGCAGGCGCTGTCCTCGCCGGACGGCGTGGCGTATCTGGAGGCGACGTTGCAGCCGGAGCCGGCGGAGGGCTCCGTGCCACCGACGGGGACGGACGACCCCGACATCGCGCGGCGGGCACGGCTGGAGCACGCGCTCTCCACGGACTTCACCCTCACCCGGGCCGCCGGCGTCGTCCTCAAGGCGGTGGCGCCGTGGCACCCGATCGGCGCGCTCCTGCCGCCGGTGCTGTTCGGCCGCTGCACGACCGACGACCTCCTCACGGTCCTCACCCGTTTCGCGCAGACGCGCCTGCTCACCGACCCCACCGCCCTGCGCCAATGGGAGCACGTGCGCGGAGCTCTCGCGGATTTCGGCCTGCACCTCACCGACCGGGGGCTGCGACGCGGCCGGGACCCGGTGGAGACCACACTGACGTCTTCGGTGGCGAAGGACCGCGCGGCCGTGGACATCCTGCGCCGCGAGCTGAGCGGAGACGCCGGCGCCCGGATGCGCGCGGTGGTCGTGACCGACTTCGTCGAGCACGGGAGCCGCCGCGGGCTCACCGGGCAGCCCGCCGGCGCGCTCCGCGTCTTCGACCTCCTGGCCGCCGACGAAGTGACAGGGACACTGCGTCCGGTGCTGCTGACCGCCCATCATCTGCGGGTGCGGGCCGTCGATGCCGCCGACCTCGCGGAGCAGCTGTCCGCGGTGCTCGGGGACGAGGTGACGGTCGTCGACGGAGCAGGAGGCGCGCGGGATCTCCGCGTCGCCGAGGCCGGACGGGGCCAGGTCGTCGCGGCCGTCTCGGAGCTGATCCGACGCGGCACCGTGCGGGTGCTCGTGGGCACCCGAGGACTCCTCGGCGAGGGGTGGGACTGCCCGTCGGTGAACACGCTGATCGATCTGACCGCGGTGGCGACGAGCACCGGCACCCAGCAGCTCCGGGGGCGCACCCTGCGTCTCGACCCCGCATGGCCGGAGAAGGTGGCGCACAACTGGTCGGTGGCGTGCGTCATCCCCGCGTCCGTCGACCTGGACAGCCCCGCCGAGACGCAGCGCCTGCGACGACGACACGGACACCTCTGGGGGCTCAGCGCCGACGACGGCACCCGGATCGTCTCGGGACTGGACCACGCGCTCCCCTCCGCCGCGATCGCCGCACTCGACGACGTCCTCGAGAAGGTCCCCGGCGCCACGATCGAGAGGATCAACGAGGAGACGCTCTCGCGGCTCCCCACCCGCGCCCAGACCAGAGCGGACTGGCGGATCGGCGAGCCTCACGACTCCCGGGAGCGCGACGTGGTGTCCGTCCGCACGACGCCGGAGGCCCGCCTGCTGCGGACGGGACCGACCCTCGCCGCTGCCGTGCCCCTGACATTCGGATTCAGCGCGACCGGCATCGCCCTCGGAACGGCGGCGTTGGGGGCGATCGGCGCAGTCTCCCTCCCGCTGGAGGCGGGCGTCACCGTCGCGGCGCTCGGCGGCGTGCTGGCGACCGCTGTGGTGTGCGGGTCCAGCGTGCTGCGCGCGTTGCACCGCCTCCGTGACCCCGCTGCTCTGTACGGCGGCGCCGCGCTGGCCATCGCCCGGTCCCTCCACGACGCCGGACGGGTGGGGCCCTTCGATGCCTCGACCGTCCGGGTGCGCAACCGCTCCGCCGCCGACTTCTGGATCGAGATCGCCGGCCCGCGGAGCGACCGCGCACTGATCGCCGACGCCCTGCAGGAGCTGTTCGCCGTGGCCGAGAGCCCGCGCTTCCTCCTGCGGGTCGACCAGGGGGTCTTCGGCCGGCCCGGTCCCGTGCTCGACCGCCTCCGCTCGATCGTCGACCGCGCCGTCCCCGGTCGTCGTCTGCTGCCGGTTCCCGCAGCGCTCTCCCGCCGCCGAGCCGACGCCGAGGCTTTCGCCGCGCGGTGGCGGGAGACGGTCGGGCAGTGCGAGCTCCACGAACTCCGGGGGACGACGGGTCTCGCGCTGCTCCAGGTCGCCCGCCTCACCCCTGCGCTGCTCGACCCCGCGGAGCCGCGGTACCGGATCTGGGGCTGACGGCCGGCCCTGCCGTCTCACGCAGACCGGCCAGCCCGACATGGTCCCGCAGGCCGTGCGGAGCGTACGATCGATGCACGCGCATCGTTGCGCCGGACGAGAGGGAACGCATGCCAGAGAACGCCCCCCTGAGCCCGGTCGCGATCGACGCCGACGGATTCGCCGCACAGACGGCGGCCATCCTCGGCTCGATCAGCCAGGTGATCGACGGGAAGCCCGAGGCCGTGCGCAGCGCCCTCGTCTGCCTGCTCGCCGAAGGCCATCTGCTCATCGAGGACGTGCCCGGGGTCGGGAAGACCATGCTTGCGCGCGCCCTCGCCGCCACCGTCGATGCCACCGTCCGGCGCATCCAGTTCACCCCGGATCTCCTTCCCGGCGACGTGACGGGCGTGTCCGTCTACAACCCCGTCGACCGCGAGTTCGAGTTCAAACGCGGCGCCATCTTCGCGCACATCGTCATCGCCGACGAGATCAACCGCTCGTCCCCCAAGACCCAGTCGGCGCTGCTGGAGGCCATGGAGGAGGGGCAGGTCACGGTCGACGGCTCCACCCACCGGCTGCCCGATCCGTTCCTCGTGGTCGCCACGCAGAACCCGCTGGAGATGGAGGGCACGTACGCGCTCCCGGAGGCGCAGCGCGACCGCTTCATGATGCGCATCTCGATGGGCTACCCCGACCCCGCGGCCGAGGCCCTCATGCTCCGGCAGCGCGACGTCGTGAATCCGCTGGCGACCGTCACCCCCGTCGCGGACGCCGCCGCGATCTCCCAGCTCATCGCGTGGGCGCGCGCCGTGCACGTGGCGCCCGCCCTCGAGGAGTACGCCGTCTCCCTCGCCCAGGCGACGCGGAACGACCCCAGCCTGCACCTCGGCGCCAGCCCGCGGGCCACGCTGCAGCTCGTCCGCGCGGCGAAGGTCTGGGCCGCGCTGGACGGCCGCGACTACGTCATCCCGGACGACATCACCGACCTGCTGATCCCCGTGTTCGCGCACCGGCTGCTCCCCGCCCGCGGGGCCCACCGTGCCGGCGCGCAGCCGGTCGAGGCCGCACTCACCCAGATCGCCGAGCGCGTCCGCGTCCCCGTCGCGACCCGCTCCTGAGGACGCGATCATGCGCCGACGTCGACTGCTCACGCCGCGCGGCACCGGTGCGCTCGTCGCCGCGCTCGGGTGCGTGATCGCGGCCAACGTCCTCGGCGCCAGGATCCTCCTGTACCTCGGGATCCTGCTGGCTGCGCTCACGCTGTTCGCCGCCCTCGCCGTGCGTCTCCCGCGACGTTCCGGAACGGTCAGCCGACAGATCTCGACCGACCTGCTCACGGTCTCGGAGACCTCGCGGGTGACGGTCCGCTTCACGCTGCGCGCCCTCCGGGTCCCGCACGGGCTCTGGCACGACGTCCTCCCCACCGCGGTCGCCGGCGACTCGGGGGGCGAGTATCCCCGGGACACACCCCAGCTGAGTTACCTCGTCACCGGCGTCCGCCGGGGTGTCTGGCCGCTGGGCCCCCTCCTGCTGCGCACCGTCGACCCGTTCGGTCTCGCCCAGCGCGAGCAGGCCTTCGGCGACACGCGCACCATCACGGTCGTGCCGGAGGTCTTCGCGCTCACCCCGCTCGCCGTGCGGATCGGCGCCGCGGGCGGGACCGCGCACACCTCCTCCACCCGCCTGGGCCAGGGCAGCGACAACCTCTCCCCCCGCGGCTACGCACCGGGTGACTCGATGCGACGCATCCACTGGAGGGCGACGGCGCACCGCGGCGAACTCATGGTCCGGCAGGAGGAGGAGGAGTCGAGCCCCGACGCGGTCGTCGTGCTCGACCTCGCCGCCGGCGGCTGGACCACGGGGACCGATGCCGTCGACCCGGCATTCGAGGCCGCGGTCTCCCTGTGCGCGTCCGCCGCCGTGCACCTCGCTGCGGAGGGGTACAGCGTCGACGTGCTGGACAGCGCCGGCACGCTCCTCGGCGTGCTCCGCGGACACGAGGACGACAGGGACGGCCTGCTGGTCGCCCTGGCGATGGTGACGCCGCGCGGCGAGAGGCGCGACCTCGCCGCGCTCCTGGGCGGGACACCGCCGGGGCCGCTCGTCTATGTGACCGGTCGGCTGGACGAGGAGGACGCCGCGCTCCTGCGTCCGGCGGGAGCCGCAGCACCGCTGCTGTTCAGCACCGATCCGCTCCCGGGAACGGAGGACGCCGCCCGCCGGCACGGCTGGACCGTGACCCGGCTCGGCGTCGACGTCGCGGATGCCTGGGACGACGCGCTGTCGGCGCGGACGGGAGCCGCTGATGTTCCGCGCTGAGCGCACGCGACCCGCCCCCGTGCCCGCCGACACCCGCGCACGCTGGCACCGTGACCGGGAGGAGCCGCCATCCGGTGTCCTCGCTCCGGCGGCCCTCGCCGGCCTCGCGGCCCTCACGGCGCTGTGGCCGTTCACCGCCGTCATCGCTCCGGGGACCTGGTCGTTCGTCGCGACCGTCGTCATCATCGCGGTCGTGGGGGTCGGCGCGCTCGTGCGTCATCTCCTACGCGGGCGTTCGGAGGGTATCGCCGGGCTGCTCGCCCTTGTGGCGCAGGTCATCGTGGCGGTGGGCGTCCTCACGCTGCTCCTCGCCGGAGACACCGCGATCGCGGGGGTCGTGCCGACGCCCCGCACCTTCGGCCTGTTCCAGGCCCTCGCCTCCGCCGCGGCGGAGGAGATCGTCTTCGGTTCGGCCCCGCTGGAGGCCTCCCCGGGGCTTGCGGCCGCCCTCGGAGCGGGCTTCGCGGTCGTCGCGATCCTGCTCGATCTCCTGATCGCGAGTCGCTCCGCCGTGCTCACGACCGTTCTGCTGGGCGTCACCGGTGCGGTGCCCATGATCATCACCCTTGGTGCCCCGAATGTGGCCTGGTTCGCCCTCGCGGCGGTCGTGGCGCTCCTCGTGTTCCGCTTCACTGCACGTCGGCATCCGGAGTCACCGCGCCGCGCGTCGGCCGGCGTCGCGGTCGCCGTCGGTGCCGCCGCCCTCGCGACCACCCTCGTCGTGACGCCGCTGCTCCCGGTCGGCTCGACCATCACCGGCACCGGGGTCGGCGTGACCGTCGATGCCTCGCTACGGCTGGGCGACGATCTGCGGCAGCCGAGTCCGGTCGAGGTGCTGACGGTGGCCGCGAAGACCGACACCGCCCCGTATCTCCGCCTCACGACCCTCTCCCGGTTCGACGGCCGCGTCTGGCAGCCGGATCGCGGGGACCTGCAGTCTCAGGTCGACGGCTTCGGGGATCCGGAGTGGGGGGACGACATCACCACCGCGGAGCAGACGACCTCGATCCGGGTGCTGCGCATGTCGAGCTCCTGGCTCCCGCTGCCGTATCCGGCCACGGAAGTGCAGGGTCTGAGCGCCGCGTGGCGCGTGTCGCCCGAGAACCGCACCCTCTTCTCCCGCCGTGCCGATGCGGTCGGCAACGACTACACGGTCACCTCGCTCCGCGTGACGCCGACCCTGGAGCAGATCCGCGCCGCGGAGGCCGCCCCGCCCCTCGCGGACGCGGAGGACGAGGACGTCGAGCTGCCGGACATCATCTCCCGGCTGGCGACGGAGGTCACCGCGGACGAGGAGACCGACTACGACCGCCTCGTCGCCCTGCAGAACTGGTTCCGGTCGCAGTTCGAGTACTCGCTGGAGACGCCGGTCGACGAGGGATTCGACGGGACGGGCGCGGACGCGGTGGCACGATTCCTCGAGGAGCGGTCCGGGTACTGCGTGCACTTCGCCGGCTCCTTCGCCCTCATGGCCGAGAGCCTGGGCATGCAGGTGCGCATCGTGGTGGGCTACCTCCCCGGGTCCCTCACGGACGAGAAGCGCGGAGACGAGTCGATCTTCTCGGTATCGAGCGATCAGCTGCATTCCTGGCCCGAGGTGCTGTTCCCCGGGATCGGCTGGGTGCCGTTCGAGCCGACCGCCTCGCTCGGGGTCCCCACGGCCTTCCGGGCGGGCACGACCGCAGGCGGGACCGGCGGAGGTCCGGCCACTCCTGCGCCGACGACCGCACCCCAGACGGAGGAGACCTCCGGCCCCGAGGTCGATCGGCGGGATGCCGATGCCGGCTCGACGGACTCCGGAGAGCTGCGCCGGCTGGACCCGACGCCGGTGGTCCTCACCGTGCTCGGCGTCGTGGCGCTCCTCCTCCTTCCCGCGCTCGTCCGGCTCGTCGAGCGGCGCCTGCGTATGCGCCGTGCCGCACGCGGAGACGCCGCCGCGGCCTGGGCGGAACTGCGCGACACCCTGATCGATCTCCGGATCGCGGTCTCGGATGCGGACAGTCCGCGGATGCGGGCCGCCGGGCTCGTCAGGGACGCGGGAGCCGACGAGGGTGCGCTGGGGCGGCTCATCGCGGCCGTGGAGCGCGCCAACTACGCCCGCGCGTCCGCGGCGGAGGACGACCTCGGCGCGCCCTTGCAGTCCGTGCTCGCCAGTCTCCGCGCGCATGTCGACGGGTCGACGCGGGCACGCGCACTGCTGCTGCCGCGGTCGCTCTACGCTCCGCGCGGATCAGACGCCCGGCTCCTGGTGTGACCGTCGTCGTCGCGCCGCTCAGGCCCGCGTCGGCACGGTGGCCGCATGCGCGGGGCACGCGACGGCCTCGCAGTCCGCGCAGACGACGGACTGCACGCGGCACGACGGGTCAGGGCAGTTGGCGGTGCGCTTGGTCGCCGCGCCGCATCCCACGCACACACCGATGACCCGCGCGTGATCCGAGAAGTCGACGGATCCACGCCCGTCGAAGACGTAGAGCGATCCGTCCCAGAGGCCGTCGTCGCCGAAGGTCTCCCCGTAACGGACGATGCCGCCCTCCAGCTGATACACCTCGCCGAAGCCGCGGGCGACCATGAGACTCGACAGCACCTCGCAGCGGATGCCGCCGGTGCAGTACGTGACGACGGGCTTGCCCTTCAGGTCGTCGTAGGTGCCGGAGTCGAGCAGGCGCACGAAGTCCCTGGTGGTCTCCGTATCCGGCACGACGGCGCCGCGGAAGCGTCCGATCTGGGCCTCCAGCGCGTTCCGTCCGTCGAAGAACACGACCTCGTCCCCGCGCTCGGCGACCAGGGCGTGCAGCTGTTCGGGGGTGAGCCGCGCGCCCCCGCCGACGACGCCGTCCGCGCCGACCCGCAGCTCGTCCGGGGCGCCGAACGACACGATCTCGTCGCGCACCTTCACACTCAACTTCGGGAAGTCGAGGCTGCGACCCGACGCGTCGAGCCCGGTGCCCTCGCTCCACTTGATGTCGGCGTCGCGGAAGGGCGCATAGGAGCGGAATGACCGCACCCATTTCTTCAGCACCGGGAGGTCGCCGCCGAGAGTGCCGTTGATGCCCTGCGACGAGATCAGCAGCCGACCGCGCAGCCCCAACGCCTCGCCGAGATCGCGCTGCCAGACGCGGATGGCCTCCGGGTCGGCGAGCGGGGTGAACGCGTAGAAGAGGAGGATCTTGGGGGTGGCCACCCAGGAATCCTACGTCGCCTCCCGCGGGCCTAGGTCACGTCCCGCCGCAGGAACACGGCCGATCCCGCCCCCACGGCGAGGAGGATCCAGCCCGCCGCGATCGGCGCCGCCAGCAGCCCGAGTCCTCCGCCCGCCGGGATGCCGATGGCGGACCCGTCGAACCGGAAGGCGTCGAGCAGAGCAGGAAGAGGCAGGTAGACGGCGCCGGCGCTCCAGAACATCGCCACGAGCAGCCCGACCCCCATCGAGAACGCGGTGACGAACAGCGCCGCGAGATGCGCCTGCACGACGATGCCGACCCCCAGGCCCCAGAGGGCGGCGGCCGCGCCGAGGGCGAGGGCGGCCATGACGGCGGACGGATGCACGGGGATCCCGCCCATCGTGACGAACAGCGCCGCGCGGCCGCCGAGGACGGCCGCGACCGCGACGACCGCGCCGCCCAGCGCCGAGGCAGGCATGCGGACGACGAGCATCGCCCACCGGGACTCCAGCATCAGTCGCTGCGCGACGACACCGTCGCGCCGGTCGATCGTGTAGCGGAAGGAACCGTAGACGGCGGCGAGGATGCCGGCGTACGTCGCGAGGACAGCGTCGAAGGGGGCCACCAGTTCTTCTCGCGCCTCCCGTGGCGCATCGCCGAGCTCGGCCGGGATGCTGGTCGCCAGGGACAGGGACAGCACGAAGGCCGCGAGTGCCATCCCGAGGAGGACGACATCCCCGGCCGCGCCGCGCGCCTGCGCCCGCAGCGCCCGACCGATCACGCGACGCTCCGGCGTCCTCGGACGGCGGCGAGCGCGACGAGACCGATCGCCCACGCCATCCCGATGCCGAGTGCGGGCGCGAAGGCGAGCAGTCGTCCCTGGTACTCCGGCACGCTCAGCGCGGCGATGGCCATCCCGGGTGAGAACCGCGCGACCTCCGGTGCCGTCCGCAGCAGCGCGAACTCCAGCGCCATCGGGAAGACGAGGACGATGATCGCCGTCGCGTAGTAGTTCCGGGTGATCCAGCCGATCGCCCCGCCGATGAGAGCACCGAGGACGACCCCGGCCACGGCCCCGGCGATGATCCGCCATGCCTCGGCGGTGAAGGCGAGCGCCAGCCCGTGGCGAGCGAGCAGGAGAGAGATCGCGAGCGTCCACAGCAGGAAGACGACGCCGGCCAGCGCCAGGGCGATGAGGACACCGGCGACCAGTTTCCCTCGGAAGGCGCGACGGAAGCCGACCGCCGTGAGCGTGCGGTTCATGGAGCCGTAGTAGTACTCCCGCGTCACGGGGTAGGCACCGACGAACGCCGCCGAGATGACCGACCACGCGAGCGGCTCCAGCAGTCGCGCCGTCGCCGCGCCGGCGTCGAGGCCGTAGAGAGCGAAACGCGAGCCGTCGGAGAAGAGCACGAACGTCGGCATGAGGACGGCGACGAGGTACACGGCGAGGATCGACAGCCCGCTCACCGCGCGCAGCAGCTCGCTGCGGATCACGCCGCTCACGCCGGGGTTCCCTCGACGAGGTCGAAGTACCGGCTCTCGAGCGAGTCGGCCCCGCCGGTGACCAGGTCGTCCAGCCGTCCGGCGAAGAGCGCCCGACGCTTGATCACGACGACCTCGTCCACGACCTGCTCGAGTTCGGGGAGCTGATGACTGGAGACGAGGACCGTGCCGCCGCGTTCGGCGAAACCGCGGAGGAACCGGCGCAGCCAGCGGATGCCGTCGGGATCCAGCCCGTTGGCCGGTTCGTCGAGGATGAGCGTCCGCGGCGCGCCGATCAATGCGGCGGCCAGCCCGAGCCGCTGGGCCATGCCCGTCGAGTACGTCTTCACGCGGCGACGCGCATCGGCGGCCAGCCCGACCTCGCCGAGGACCTCATCGACGCGGTCGCGGGGCGCCCCGGCGGCGAGTCGGCAGATCTCCAGATGCCGTCGCCCCGAGATGCCCGGCTCGAAGCCGAACCCGTCCATGTGGACGCCGACGTGCGTGGCGGGGTTGTCGAGCGCACCGAACGGCGCCCCGTCGATGAGGGTCTCTCCGCCGGTCGGGCGCACGAGGCCGACGATCGCGCGCAGCGTCGTCGACTTCCCCGCGCCGTTCGGGCCGAGCAGCCCGACGATCGCTCCGCGGGGCACGGCGAACGACAGGTCCTCGACGGCGGTGCGGTGTCCGAACCTCTTGGTCAAGCCGCGCACCTCGATGGCGTGCTGATTCATGGTCATCCTCTCTCCTCCTCGCTCGTGGGGGTCGCCAGCGGCGACACGGCCGCCGCCCAGAGCGCATGCCACAGCGGGGTCGTGCCCAGCTCGACCCGCGCCTGTCCGGCTGCCGGCAGGGCGCTCCTCTCCCCGGTCACCTCGACCTCCGCAACGGCCGTCGCCGCGACAGTCACCCCGGGCACCCTGACCGGGTAGAGCACCTCGATCGGGACCTCGGCCTCCGCCGCAGGGCGGACCGCGGTCCTCCCCTCGCCCCGGTCCTCGTTCGCGAGGATCCCCCGCGTCGACAGGATGACGCGTGCACCGTCCGGGATGTCTGCACCGGCGTCCGCTCCTCCGCGGACCAGGACCACGCGGTCGTCGTCCACCCGGAACCCGAGTGTCGCGGCCGTCGGGACCGGGATGAGGATGCCGGCGGCCACCGTGCCGACGGCGAGCGCGGCGGTCACCGCGACGAGACGAGTCCGGGAGACACCGGATCGCCGCACACGGATCAGCGCGCGCACCAGGAGGGCGACGCCCACCACGACCACGACGCTCTCCAGGGCGAGCACGACGAGGCTCGCCCCCGGCCCGCCTCCGGCGAACAGCTGTGCGGTCCGCACGACCGCGAACAGCACCATCACGACCGGCGCCATCAGACAGCACAGGCCGAACGGCACGCTCCACCACCGCTCCAGCGCCCGAGGCTGCCGCGGGCCGCCGAACAGGACGCGGGCGAGGAAGCCCGCGCCGTCGCGGACCGTCCTCCCCCGGAGATTCGGTTCGTCCAGCGCACTCATCAACGCGATGTACCCGTCGAACCGCACGAACGGGATCAGGTTCACGAGGACGACGACAGTGCAGGAGATCGCGAGGAGCAGCAGCGTCTCGCGGGCCGTCGACGCCGGCAGGCCGAGAGCCGCGAGCATCGCCACCGCCGCCGCGGTGGCGTGGACGGCCGGGCCGGCGAGCGCGATCGCCACACGATGCCGACGGTCGGCGAGCCGCCATCCGTCCGTCACATCGACGAAGAACGCGGGCGTGAGGTAGAAGAGCATGAACCCGGCGCGTCGCGGCCGACCGCCCAGCCGGGTGAGGGTGAGCCCGTGCGCGGCCTCGTGGAACAGCGTCGCGAGTCCCAGCGCCACGACGACGACGACGAAGCCGGTGAGCGGTAGGGGGCAGGTGAGCACGTTCCTGAGATCGCCGGCCTGCAGGATCGCGGCGACGGCCCCGGCGACGAGCACCGCGGCGACGGCCGCGAGGGCTGCTTGGCGCGGGACGGGGACGACCAGCCGGTCCAGGCGCGCGAAGAGGGCGGGCGCACGGAGCGTCGCGAACTGCAGGGTGAACGGCGGTCGGTAGGCGACGCGGCCGGGTGGGCGGGACGCGCCCCCGTCCAGGAGACCGTTGTCGCGGAAGCGCTCCACCAGTCGCAGCACGCTCTCGTCGGTCGCCTCCGGCGCGAAGCGTACCCGCAGCGCGGAGACCGGGGTGCGGCCGTCCATCGCCGTCAACAGGTCGACCACCGCCCGGGACAGCCGCGCGGACGGCACACCCTGCACCGTGGCGAGCCACGCGGAGCCCTCGCCGGTGGGCTCGAAATCCACGCCGGTCGCCAGAGCGGGACACGTCTCCGCGGTGAGGGGGTCCCGCCCTCGTCCGCGCTGTCGCCACAGGGACCGGGAACCCGCGGTGGTCATCGCGCACCCCCTCGATCTCCGGAGGGAGACGTCGTGAGGAGCAGGATCTCCCCGGGGACCGGCGTCCGCACCGGAGAGATCCGGGGGGCCGTGAAGCCGGCCGCGACGAGTTCGTCGGCCAGGATCTCGGGGCTCAGCACATGCAGACGACTCGTGAGCACCGGCACCTCCGCGCCCGGGGCGATGTCGGCGAGACGGACCCAGTTGACCACCCGTACGGCGCCGTCGTCCTCGATCTGCTGCGCGAAGAGGTAGGGCTCGTCTCCGGCGCTTCCGGGGACCACGATCTCGCGGTCGGCCGTCACCGCGAGGCGGTCCGCCGACGCTCTGCCCGCGACGGTGAGGGCGAAGACACCGGTGGAGTCGAGATGACGTCGGACACCCGCGTAGAGACGCGCCCGGCCTTCCCGGTCGAGCACCGTGATGGAGGTCGCCCCGAGGATGACCAGACCGTACCGCCCGTCGAGCGCGAGGTCGCGCATGTCCGCGACGACGCACTCGACCGTCGCGCCGTGCGGAACGGCTCCGCGGAGGCGCGCGAGCATGTCCGCCGAGAGATCGACCGCCGTGACGTGGTGCCCGGAGCGCACGAGCGGCACCGTCAGCCGTCCGCTCCCGGCCGCGAGGTCGAGGACGGGACCGGGGACCGCGCGCGCGAGCGCCAGGACCTCCCGGACCTCCGCCCGGTCCGGGCCGACGAGCCGGTCGTAGAAGTCTGTGCCGGCCCCGGCGTACAGATCCTGCCCGCGGGCGGTCGCGCCGACCAGGTCGAGCCGTGCCGCCACGGTCTCGGTGATCAGGGATGTCATCCGTGCATCGCCTCTCCTCGCAGGGATGGTCGGGGGGTGCGGGCGGACGATCCCGCCCGCACCCTCTGTCAGGTCGCGATGGCGGCGGCTCCGCCGATGATCGCGATGATGTAGCTCGCGTGCTCCCACCACTCGAGCGGGGTGTCGATCTGTTCGAGTTCCAGGAACTCCAGCGACGTGGTCTGCAACGTGCACCTCCTAGGTCAGGGCGAGAATTCCGATGATCACGCCCACGGCGAAGCCGCGGATGTAGTCGTCGGCATCGCCCGGCGCATCCATGGCCTCGAGTTCGGTGAACTCGAGCGCCGGCAGTGCTGCGGTCATGCGTCCCTCCTTCCTCTGTCTGATCCGGATGCGGCCAGGCGGCATCAGGTGGCGGCTGCCGCGCCGATCCCGATGAGGACCAGCGCGCCGATCACGCCCTGGTAGAAGCTGTCCCAGCTGGGCGCCTCCATCGGGTCGAGCTCCTGGAACCGGATGCTCATCTCCGTGCTGTCGTTCATTCACATCACCTCCTCTCGGCCGTTCGGGGCCGGCGATCGCCGACCGGGGGCGTGCTCCACCGGGAGTCGTGGAGCACGGCGCGGATGTCCGTGGCACGGATTCCGCGCAGCATGGGTCGGTGGTCTCCCCAGGCGGTCTCGACCGCAGCGGCGACCCGATCGATCTCCCGTGCGCTCGGGCGCGGCGGTGACGGGAGGTCTGCCTGATCGACGAGCGCGGCGATGCCGGCGGCCGGCTCGCGGGGTAGCCCGGTCGCGCCCACAACGCCCGTCCAGAACGCCTCGAGGCTGACGCGATCACCCCAGCGGAGATCGCCCGCGCCGATCCGACGCCAGACCGCGGCGATGACCGCCACGGTGGCCGTCATCTTGCGGACGCCGAGATGGAAGGCGACCTCGTTCGCGAGATACCAGTGTCGGGCGCTGTACGGATCGGGTCCGCGGAGCGCCGCCGTGCGCTGGGTGGCGGCACTCAGGCGCGCGAGACGCAGGCGCCCCGCCTCCGACATCGCTTCGCCGGCTGCGGCCTCGAGGAGAGCGCGGCCGAGCAGCCTCGCGTCGCGCTCCGCTCGCTCCGTCCGCGGGCTCGTCGACGCTCCGGCCACCCGGAGGAAGGCCTCCAGCGCCCCTTCCCGCACGGCAGCGGGGCTGAGCGTGGCGAGCCGTTCGGGATCGAGGACGGCGTGACGCGGGCGCAGCGGTCGACCGATGAGGAGCCGGGACCCGTACCTGTTCCGGAGGATGGCGACGCTGTTCGTCTCCGAGGACGTGCCGAGTGTCGACGGCATCGCGATGATGTCGACGGGCGGAAGCGCGTCGGGCAGGACCGTGAGCGCTGCCGTCGCCGCGTGCCGGAGGGCGAAGTCGAAGAGGCGTCCGGGGCTGAGCGCCAGGGCCGCGATCTTGCTCGCATCGAGGACGCTTCCGCCTCCGACGGCCACGATGACCTCGGGCGGGCGCCGGATGATCTCGTCGGCGATCAGGAGGACCCCGACCTCGTCCACCGCGGAGGCGTCCACCGTCATCCTCCGCACCTGCTGTGCGGTCGGAAAGGTGTGCGCGACGGCCGCGTCGGCGATCACGAGCGTGTCCCGCCCCGCCGTCAGACGCCCCGTCGTCTCTCGGGCGCGGGGCCCGTGCCACAGTGTGGGGACGCGGCCGGCGAAGGGCACGCTCATGCCGCCGCCTCCCGCACGCGCGCCAGACCGGCCCGCACGGCACGATCGGTCTCGGCCAGTTCCGCCGACGAGAAGCCGTAGGCGGGGATGAGCTGGAAGGAGCTCGGACCGGGGTGGACCACGACGCCGCTGTCGGAGATGGCGGACACCACCTCCAGGACCTCGGTGCCGGAGAGCGGGGAGTCGTCGGGCCGGCGGAGCCCCAGGCCGACGAAGCAGCCGGAGCCGGTGACATCGGTGACGATGCCCTCGTCCTGCCAGCTCCGGGCGAGGCGGTGCAGCGCGGTCGCCAGTGCCTGGGCGGTCGCCTCGACGTCGATACGGCGGAGCTCGTCGATCACGGCGAGGACCGCCGCGGCGCAGGCCGGCGTGCCCGCCTGCGTCTCCCCGTGGACGAAGGTCCACCCGCCGCGCGCGTAGGCCATCGCGATGCGGTGTCCGACGAGGAGCACGGCGGCCCCCATCGCGCCGTTCGTCAGCGCCTTCGACAGGATGAGGACGTCCGGAGCGGACGCCCAGCGGTCGGTGGCGAACAGCGAGCCGGTGCGGCCGAAGCCGGTCGCGACCTCGTCCGCGACCAGCAGGAACCCGTGCCGCTCCCGCAGCTCCAGGAGACGGCGGACGAAGGCGTCGGACAGGGCATGGGCGCCGCTGCCCAGGACCGGCTCCACCACGACCGAGGCGACGCGGGACCCCTCGCGCTCCAGCAGCGCCGCGAGCTCCTCCCCGTCGTCGGAGTGCGACACGTGCCGCACCGTCCGCCGGTCGACGCCGTAGACCGACTGCAGCAGATCGTCGCCGCTCAGCACGTGACTGCCGTACATCGTGCCGTGATAGCTGCCGCGGAGCCCGACGACGAGGGATCGAGAGCCGGCGCCCTGCTGCCCCCAGTACTGCCGCGCGAGCTTCATCGCGGCATCGTTGGCCGCCCCGCCCGACGTGGAGAAGATCACGCGGCGGTAGCGCTCGGAACCCGCGAGGGCGATGAGGGCGTCGGCGGCATCCTCGGCGTACCGGTGCGGTGCGCGGAACAGCGACAGATACGAGGCGTCGTGCGCGGCCCTGTTCACCGCTTCGGCGACCCGGGGGTTGCCGAAGCCGAGGGGGACGTTCCACAGCCCGCTCGTCGCGCACAGACGGTGGGAGCCGTCGGCGTAGGAGATCCGATGCCCGGAGGCGCCCACCGCCACGCGATCCGGAGGGAAGGCGGTGTCGGCGGGGAGCATGGATGTCCACAGCGCGTGCGGCACGCTCATCGGGTGCCGCCGCTCTCGACCGGACGGCCGAGCTGGAGGCCGAGCACCTCCAGCGCCTCGAGGCAGAGTCGCCGCGCATGCGCGTCGGGTACTCCGCACGCCCGTGCCACGCGAGCCGCCGCCAGCCCGCGCGTCCGCGAGGTCTGGATCGCGTCGACCACGGTGGCGGTCAGCGGGGACAGCAGGTGCCGGCGCCGCGTCCCGACATCGGCGAGCAGGAACCCCTCGGCGGTGTCGAGCAGGAACGGATCGGTGGCCTCGGGCTCCGCATCCGCCAGGCCGTCGTCGAGGAGCGTCCACCCGAAGCCCGCGATCCGGCCGGTGCCGTTCGGCAGGCGGAGCATCTTCCGGAGATCGGCCGCATCGAGGTACCGGCCGATCCACAGCCGGGCGTCGAGTTCGGTGATGAGGTCGGCCGAGCCGGGCACGCCGCCCAGCGCCGATGCCTCGGGCAGGGCCTGCCCGAGGACGGCGGGGAGGTCGCGCACGTGACCGATCTCCTGCCCTTGCAGCCCGAGGTGCACGCCACCGTCCGCGTCGATGCGCAGGGCGCTCGGAGTCTCCACCTCGTGTGGCCGCGCGAGAACGTGGCGACCCGCGAGCAGCACCCGGGGGTCGAGCATCGCGGCGGCGAAGACCCCGGTGCTGCGGGCGAGATCGGCGTCGTCGAGGAAGGCGCGCCAGCTCGCCTCGTCGAAGAAGCGCACGGCCGTCGGTCCGATGATCTGGACGAACGAGGCCGCGATGTAGTCCTGGAGCTCGACGCCGCGCTCCCCCAGGAAGAACTCGTCGCCGAGGTCGGCGAGCGTTCCGCTGTAACCGACGATCCTCGCCGTCCCCGGCCGCGACGTCGATTCGAGGGGCTGGAAGATCACATCCTCGGGCCCTGCCGCCGCAGCGACAGCCTCCGCCCCCGCCTCGGTCTCCCGCAGGAACACGCGGGTGCGGGCCTCCCGCGCTCCCGTGACCCACGCCCGCAGGGCGTGCGGGCCGAGGAGCGGGTCTTCGCCCGTCGGTCCCTCGTCACGTCGTGCCGTCGTCGCACTCGTCCCCATGATCCCCCCAGAGAACCGGATCCGCCTGACGCCTTCGCGTCTTCATATGAAGATATCCAGACCTCTGATGACGTGCAATATAACAGCTTTCACCGCCGCGCCCGGTGATCGCCGGTATGTCACGAGGTCGGCGGGACATCGGATAGGATGGACAGGTTGTTCCCTGGTGACGTGTCCGAGCGGCCGAAGGAGCACGCTTGGAAAGCGTGTGTTGTGCAAGCAACCGCGGGTTCGAATCCCGCCGTCACCGCCACAGACGAAGAAGACCTCCGCATCGCGGAGGTCTTCTCTCGTTTCGGGTGCCGTCAGCCGTCGAAGCGCACCCCGTACGTCAGACCACCCGGTCCGGACGGGAGGCGGGTCATGCCGAGCCGCTCGTAGAAGGCGGCCGCGCCGCGGTTCGCGGGGTCCATCCCCAGATGCAGGGCCGGGACACCGCGTCGGCGCAACTCGGCGAAGAGCGTCTCGATGAGACCGCGCCCCAGCCCCTGCCCCTGGGTCTCCGGCAGCAGGTCGATGTGCAGATGCGCCGGATACTCCGCCGCGTTCGGCTCGACGCCCGGCTCCCTCGTGTATCCGTACTCGATCAGCTTCTGCTCGCGCGTCTGCGGGTCGGCCGACCGCGGATAGCGCGCGTGCAGGGTGGGCCACCACTCATCACGGAACCAGGCGTAGAACGCGTCGGTGTCGTCGGTGGCGACGATGTAGCCGATGGTGCGCCCGTCCTCCGCCTCCACGACCCAGGCGAGGTCCGGGTGCCGCTCGACGTACGGCACCGCGAAGAGGTTCCCCCAGAGCTCGTCATCGGACAGCACCCCGGTGGCGTCTCCCCCCGCGTCGGCCGTCCGCAGGCAGATCTCGAACATCGCCGCACGATCGGTCGGACGGTAGGGACGGATACGCGACACGGAGGCTCCTCGGGCAGGTCAGGTTCCGCTCAGCCTATCGGCGCGTGCGGTCGCCTCGACGTCGCGTCGCACCCACGGCACCAGCCAGGCCGCCAGCACGAGGACGACCCCGGCCCCGACGAACGCACCCCCGAGCGTGTCCGTCGCCCAGTGCACCGACAGGAAGGTGCGCGACAGAGCCATGAGCACGATCCATGCGGCCCCCACGATCGCCACCCACACCCGCGGGAAGAGCACCCACAGCACGAGGGCGATGGTCGCCGCGTTCGCGGTGTGGCCGGACGGGAACGAGCCGTAATCGCTCACGACGAGCATGTCGTGCGGTCGGGCACGGCCGAAGATGTTCTTCAGGAGCTGCACGGCGCCCGCGCTGACGAGGAAGCAGAGCGCGGCGAACAGCGCACCCCGCCATCGCCGCAGGAGCAGCAGGACGAGGATCGTCCCCAGCGGCACGGCGAGGATGGCGACCCAGCCGCCGCCGATCCAGTTCAGCGCGAGGGCGAAGCTCAGCATCCAGTCCGCGCGGACCGCGGCGATCGTGTCGTTCCACCACTGGTCGAGGCCCGGCGTCTGCGGATACACGAAGACGACGAGAGCGCCGAGGGCAGTGGCCAGGAGGAGGCAGGCGACGCCCCACCACAGCAGCATCCGTCGATTCATCGTCCCATTGTGACGGACGCCCCCGCGATCGCGGGTCGCCGTGCCGGTCAGCGGGCGATGCGGGCGAGCCCCTCCTCGAGATCCGCGATGAGGTCGGCCACGTCCTCGATGCCGACGGAGAGACGCACGACGTTCTCCGGGACGGCGAGCTCGGTTCCGCGGACCGACGCGTGCGTCATCTCCGGCGGGTAGCCGATGAGCGATTCCACGCCGCCGAGCGACTCGGCGAGCTGGAACACGCTCGTGCTCTCGGCGAAGGCCCGGGCAGCGTCCGCACCCGCGGCGAGGCCCAGCGACAGCATTCCGCCGAAGCCGCTCATCTGCCGCGCGGCGATCTCGTGACCGGGGTGCGAGGCGAGGCCCGGGTAGAAGACCTGCGCGAACTCCGGCCGCGCCTGCGCCCACTCGGCGATCGCCTGGGCGTTCTCGGAGTGCTGCCGCATCCGCACGGCGAGGGTCTTGATGCCCCGGGTCGTCAGCCAGGCATCCAGCGGCGCCGAGACCGCGCCCACCGCGAACTGCTGGAACTTCACGGCCTCGACGAAGCGGTCGTCGCCGAAGACGACGGCGCCGCCGAGCACGTCGGAGTGCCCGCCGAGGTACTTCGTCGTCGAGTGCACGACGAGGTCGGCGCCGAGCGCGAGCGGCTGCTGCAGAGCCGGCGAGGCGAACGTGTTGTCGACCACGACGAGCACCCCGGCCGCGTGCGCCACCTCGGCGATGAGTGCGATGTCGATGACCTTCAGCAGAGGGTTGCTCGGCGTCTCCAGCCACACGATGCGGGTCTCGGGACGGATGGCCGCCCGGATCACGTCGACGTCGGAGAGCTCGACCGTGGTCGTGTCGATCCCCCACGGCGCGAGCACCTTCGTGAGCAGACGGTAGGTGCCGCCGTAGACGTCGTTGCCGAGGAGCACGTGGTCGCCGGGCTTGAGGATGCCGCGGAGCAGACCGTCCTCCGCCGCGAGCCCCGAGGCGAACGACAGGGCCCCGACCCCGCCCTCGAGAGCGGCGAGCTGCGTTTCCAAGGAGGAGCGCGTCGGGTTGCCCGCGCGGTTGTACTCGTAGCCCTCGCGGAACCCTCCGATGCCGTCCTGCACGTGCGTCGACGCCTGATAGATCGGCGGGATGATCGCCCCGGTGATCGGGTCGGGCGCCTGTCCGGCGTGGATGGCTCGTGTGGCGAAGGCGTGGGCGTGGTCGGACATGCTCTCAGCCTACGTCCGGGTCCTCCGACGGGTCCCGGCCTGTTACGTCCCGCGTCACCGCGAGAGGTAGCCGAGCAGATCCTGCCGGGTCAGCACCGTGTGGGGCTTGCCGTCCTCGGTGACGAGGAGGGCGTCGGCGTCGGCGAGCGCGGCCCGTGCCTGCGCGACCGGCGCATGGATGCCGATCAGCGGCAGCCGCTCCCCCACGTGCGCGCCGACGGCGTCGCTCGGCTCGGCGTCGCCACGGAAGAGCAGGTCGAGCAGGCCCTTCTCGTCGACGGTGCCGACGACCTCGCCCATCATCACCGGCGGCTCGGCGCTGAGCACGACGAGCTGCGACACCTCGTACTCCGTCATCATGCCGATCGCCTCGAGCACCGTGTCGGTGGGGTGTGCGTGCACGAGGTCGGGAAGGCCGTGGCGGGAGGACCGGGCCGCGAGCACGTCGGCGACCGTCTCCCCCTCCTCCACCTCGCTGAAACCGTAGGAACGCATCCACCCGTCGTTGAAGATCTTGCCCAGGTAGCCGCGCCCGCCGTCCGGGAGGAGCACGACCATGACCGCGTCCGCCGGGAGGTCCTTCGCCACCCGCAGCGCGCCGACCACGGCCATGCCGCTGGAGCCGCCGACGAGGATGCCCTCCTCGCGGGCGAGGCGCCGCGTCATCGCGAAGGACTCCGCGTCGCCGACCGCGACGATCTCGTGCGGGACCGCGGGGTCGTACGCCCCCGGCCAGATGTCCTCGCCCACGCCCTCGACGAGGTAGGGCCGGCCGGTGCCGCCGCTGTACACGCTGCCTTCGGGGTCGACACCGACGATCCGCACGGCATCGTCTGACACCTCGCGCAGATAGCGGCCGGTGCCGGTGATCGTGCCGCCCGTCCCCACGCCGGCGACGAAATGGGTGACCCGGCCGTCGGTGTCCCGCCAGATCTCCGGTCCCGTCGTCTCGTAGTGGCTGCGCGGCCCGTTCGGGTTCTCGTACTGGTTCGGCTTGAACGCCCCGGGGATCTCCCGTGCCAGCCGGTCGCTCACGCTGTAGTACGACTCCGGGCTGTCAGCCGGGACCGAGGTCGGGGTCACGACGACCTCCGCGCCGTACGCGCGGAGCACGTCGATCTTGTCCTCGCCCACCTTGTCCGGGAGCACGAAGACGCAGCGGTAGCCGCGCTGCTGGGCGACGAGGGCGAGCCCGACCCCGGTGTTGCCGCTCGTGGGCTCGACGATCGTCCCGCCGGGCTGCAGGTCCCCCGCGGCCTCGGCGGCGTCGATGATCCGGGCCGCGATCCGATCCTTCGCCGACCCGCCCGGGTTCAGGTACTCGAGCTTCACGAGCACCGTGCACGCGATGCCCTCGGTGACGTGCTGGAGCTTCACCAGGGGCGTGTCGCCGACGAGGTCGACGATGGAGTCTGCGTACTTCATCTGTTCAGGGTACGGCGCGGGCTCCCGCCGCCGGGGCTGTGTTTCACCCGCGCTTCGACAGGCTCAGCGACCCATGACGTGGGTCCCCAAGCCCGTCGAAGGGCCCTGAGTCCGTCGAAGGGTCAGCCCTTCGTCGCGCCGGCCAGCAGGCCGCGGACGAAGAAGCGCTGCAGGGCGAAGAACACGATCAGCGGGACGATGATCGAGATGAACGTTCCCGCGGACTGCAGGAACCACTTGTTCCCCCAGGTCCCGGAGAGCGAGTTCAGCGCCTGGGTGATCGGCAGGGCGCCGGGCGAGGCGAAGATCGTCGCGACCAGCAGGTCGTTCCACACCCAGAGGAACTGGAAGATCGCGAAGGACGCGATCGCCGGAGCCGCCAGCGGCAGGATGATCCGGAAGAACACCTGTCCGTGTCCGGCACCGTCGACGCGGGCCGCCTCGATGATCTCGCCCGGGATCTCGGAGATGAAGTTGTGGAGCATGAACGTCGCCAGCGGCAGCGCGAAGATCGCGTGCGCGATCCAGACGCGGGCGAAGCTGTACTGCACCTCGTTCAGCCCGAACCCGGGGAAGATCGGCACGTCGTTGATCGTCAGCCCGTCCGAGAACAGGCTCAGCAGCGGTACGAGGGCCATCTGCAGCGGCACGATCTGCAGCGCGAACACGAAGATGAAGAGCATGTTCCGACCCTTGAAGTCGATCCATGCGAACGCGTACGCGGCCAGCGCCGCCATCACGATCGGGAACACGGTGGCCGGGATCGTGATGGCCAGCGAGTTGATGAACGCGGTCGCGAGGGTCGTCGAGGTCCCGCCCGAGTTCCACGCCTGCACGTAGTTGTCGAACGTGAACTCCGGGTTGGAGAAGACCGTCCACCAGCCGCTGTTCTGCGTGTCGGCGCCCGGGCGGAACGACGTCACGAAGAGGCCGAAGGTCGGGATCGTCCAGAAGAGCGCGATGACCGCGGCCGCGATCGTCGCCCCCTTCGAGGTCAGCTTCTTGTGGGCGGTCGCCTCGTTACGACGCGTGTCGCGCGCCACCTGGCGCTTGGTGCGGTTGTCCACGACGGTGGCCTGCGTTGCACTCATCAGCGGATCTCCCTCTGCTTGGCCATCGATCGGGCGTTGTAGACGATCAGCGGCAACACGAACAGGAACAGCACGACGGCGAGCGCCGACGAGTGCCCGTAGCTCTGGAACCGCTGCTGCTGGTTGACCATCTCGAAACCGAGCACGCTGGTCTCGTCACGGCCGCCGGTCATCACGGCGACGATGTCGTACACCTTCAGCGAGGCGATCGTGATGGTCGTGAGGACGACGATCAGCGACGACCGGATGCCGGGCACCGTCACGTTGCGGAAGCGCTGCCAGGCGTTCGTGCCGTCGAGCTCGGCCGCCTCCATCTGCTCGATCGGCACGGCCTTGATCGCGGCGGAGAGGATGACCATCGCGAAGCCGGTCTGGGTCCAGATGAACACGATGAGCAGCATGAGCGTGTTGAGGATGGGCTTGATGGCCAGCCACTGCACGGGGTCGCCGCCGAAAGCGGTGACGATGGCGTTGAGGAGACCGATCTGGTCGCCCTGGCGGGCGTCGTACATGAACTTCCAGATGATGCCCGCGCCGACGAACGAGATCGCCACCGGCATGAACACGAGCACCTTCAGGAACTTCTCACCGCGCGCACGGTCGATGAAGACGGCGTACGCGAGACCGATGACCACCGAGATCACCGGAGCGAGCAGCGCCCAGATGATGGTGTTGATCACCGACGACGTGCCGACCGGGTTGGTGAAGACCCAGATGTAGTTCTCGAGTCCGACGAACTGGTTCCCCGACTTGTCGAAGAAGGACTTGAAGATCGTCGAGATCGCCGGGTAGATGAGGCCCAGCAGCAGCATGATCGCCGCGGGAGCCATGAAAAGCACGAGCTGGAACAGGTAACCGGCTCCCTGTCGGGCGCGGAAGTCGGCGAAGAAGAGGAGCGCACCGACGAGCAGTGCGATCGCGACGACGTACACCACGGCGTTCGCGTAGGGACGAAGCAGCAGCAGGGCGAGCACCGGGATGACGAGGCACGCGACCAGCCGCATGATCGAGTAGCCGCGACCGGGGCGGGGCGCGAACTCGATCAGCACGAGGATGATCGCCACGACCACGCCGAACACGAGCAGCACGGCGGGGATCTGCACCAACGGATTCAGACCGCCCAGCCACAGGAAGAAGCTGTTGAGCGAGAACCCGATCGTTATCCGCGAGGACTCCTCGGTCGGGGCGGTGAAGACGAGGAGGAGAGCGAGGGCGGCGACGACCACGAAGCCGATCGCGAGGACCGTCCGCGTGGCCTTCCTCCCCTTCTCGTCGGTGCCATGCGTCGTCGGCGGCGCGTCAGCCTCGACGGGTTTCTCGATGGTCGCGTGCGACATGAACGTCCCCTTCTGGATCGTGCTGGGTTCCCGCGCAGTACGGATCGGTGGAGCGGGGCCGGGCTGTGCAGCCCGGCCCCGCTCTGCCTACGAAGATCGCGTCGAGGCGATCAGTTCTCGTAGCCGGCCTGGATGTCGGAGAGCACCGTGTCGGTGTCCTTGCCGTCGATCCAGTCGACCATCCCCTTCCAGAACGAGCCCGAGCCGACGGTCGACGGCATCAGGTCGGAAGCGTCGAACCGGAAGGTCGTCGCGTCGTCCTGCATGATGGTCATCGCCTCCTGGAGGAACTCGCTCGAAGCGAGGCTCGGGTCGGCGTTCTTGTTGGCGGAGATGACGCCGCCGAGCTCGACACGCGCGTCGGCGAACTCGGGCGATGCCATGAACTCGAGCACCTTCTGGGTGGCCTCGTCGTCCGAGAATGCCGCGACGAACTCGCCGCCGCCCTCGACCTGGAGCTCGCCCGCGGTCTCGCCCGGCATGATGAACGCGTAGACGTCGCCGTCCGGCGCGACCTCGGGGACGTTGCCGTCCGCGGTCTCCGTGTCGAGGAAGTTCGCCGACAGGAACGAGGCCTGGTGGGTCAGTGCGCAGTCGCCCTTGGCCACCGCGTTGGCGACGTCACCGAAGGCGGTCGAGTTGATGCTCTTGACGTCGCCGTAGCCGGCGTTGACGTACTCCGGGTTGAGCAGGATCTCACCGACGGCGTCGAAGGCCTGCTTGATCTCGGGATCGGTGAACTTCACGTCGCCGGCCACCCAGTCGTCGTAGACCTCGGGGCCCGACTGGCGCAGGACGAGGTCCTCGATCCAGTCCGTTCCCGGCCAGCCGGATGCCGCCTCGGAGGAGAAGCCCGCGCACCATGCGGGACCGCCGGTCTTCTCGACGATCGTGTCGGTGAGGGCGATCATGTCGTCCCAGGTCTCCGGGACCTCGACGCCCCACTCGGCGAACTGCTTCGGCGAGTACCAGACGTAGCCCTTGAGGTTCGCCAGCATCGGCGCCGCGTAGAAGGTGTCGTCGAACGTGCCGTACTTCTTCCAGTCCTCGGACCAGTTCTCGTCGACGGCGGACTCGACGGCCTCGGGGGCCGGCATGACCTTGCCCGTGTCGACGAGGGTCTTGAGCAGACCGGGCTGCGGGACGATCGCGATGTCCGGGGCGTCTCCACCCGTCACCTTGGTGACGATGTTGCCCTCGAAGCCCTTGTCGCCGGTGTACTCGACCTTGATACCGGTGTCCTTCGTGAACTGCTCGAAGGACGCGTTCAGGTCGTCGGCCTCGACGCCCGTGATGCCGCCGGAGATCCGGACGGTGTCCTTGGTCTCTCCGCCCTCGTCGCCCCCGCCCTCGGCGCAGCCGGCGAGCGCGAGAGACGCGACGCCGACGAGTGCGATGGGGGCGAGCAGGCGGTATCGCTGTGACAAAGCCATGTACTTCTCCTCTTCAGGTGGATCTTCAGTCCGCCCAAGGAGAGCAATCGCCGCAACCATTGGGGAACCGATTCCAGGCCAACCTACTCGGGTTCCTTCGCGCCGTACAACTGGGGAAGGTTACAAGATCACAACCCTTTGACATCCGAGTGGACGACAAGGTGGGAGCGCTCCCAGTCCGGCGCGCCTGGAACCGGTTCCTCCCCCGGTGTGGAACGGCTACGATGGCTCCCGGCGAGTGCCCGATCGCTCGCCGTCGTGGAACCGGGTCGAGGAGGACACGATGAGCACGATCGCCGACGTCGCGATGCGCGCCGGTGTGTCCAAAGCGACCGCGAGCCGTGCGCTCAGCGGCCGCGGCTATGTCTCGGGGGAGACCAGGCAGCGGGTGGAGGAGGCGGCGCAGGACCTCGCGTACGTCGCGCACTCCTCCGCCACGAGCCTGGCCACGGGGCGTACCGGCACCATCGGCCTGGTGATGCCGCCGGTCGATCGGTGGTTCTTCGCCGAGCTGCTGGCGGGCGTGCAGGAATCGCTGCTCGCGCTCGACTACGACCTCTCGCTCTACGGCGTCCCCGAGCGCTCGGAGACCAGGGAGCGGCTGTTCGAGAGCGTGCTGCCCGGCCGGAGGTTCGACGGCATCATCGCCGTCGGCATCCAGCCCAGCGCCCGCGAGCTGGAACGACTGCACCATACGGGGCGACCGCTCGTGAGCGTGGGCCCCTACAGCGCGGGATCGAGCGCCGTGTCGATCGACGATGCGGCCGCCGCCCGGATCGCCACCGAACACCTCATCGACCTCGGGCACACCGACATCGCGTTCGTGGGCGGTGCCACGGATGACACCGACCTCAGCTACGGCGACGCCCGCCGCCTGGCCGGCTACCGGGAGGCACTGCACACGGCGGGACTCACGCCGCGGGCGCGGGTCGCCGGTTCGGCTCCCACTATGCCGGGAGGCTACGCGGCGGCGGCGGGACTCCTCGGTGACCGGTGGCACCGTCCGACCGCCATCGTCGGCGTGTGCGACGAGGCGGCCATCGGCGCCGTGATCGCGGCTCGCCGCCTGGGCATCGCGGTGCCGACCGAGCTCAGCGTCGTGGGGATCGACGACCACGAGCATGCGGAGATGTTCGCGCTCACCACCATCGGGCAGTCGCCGCGGGATCAGGGACGGGAAGCCGTGCGCCTGCTGATGCGGCGGATGAGCGAGCCGGATGCTCCGGTCGAGCGCGTCGAAGCCGCCTCGGCGCTCGTCGTCCGCAGCTCGACCGCGGCGCCGCGCTGACCCCGCAGACGCACGAAGGCCCCGGGCGGAACCCGGGGCCTTCGCAGAAGCGCTGGTGCGCTGGAATTACTTGAGGGTGACGGTCGCGCCGGCCTCTTCCAGAGCAGCCTTGGCCTTCTCGGCCGTCTCCTTGTTGGCGCCCTCGAGGACGGCCTTCGGAGCACCGTCGACGACGGCCTTGGCCTCGCCGAGGCCGAGCGAGGTGAGCTCGCGGACAGCCTTGATGACCTGGATCTTCTTGTCGCCGGCAGCCTCGAGGATGACGTCGAAGGAGTCCTTCTCCTCCTCGGCCGCGGCCTCGCCTGCGCCGCCAGCGGCACCGGCGACGGCGACGGGGGCAGCAGCGGTGACCTCGAACTTCTCCTCGAACGCCTTCACGAACTCGTTGAGCTCGATGAGGGTCAGGCCGGCGAACTGCTCGAGCAGCTCCTCGGTGGAAAGCTTCGCCATGATGTATCTCCTAGATAGATGGGGTTTGTAGACGAGATCGCCGGTCGCTTACGCGGCCTCGGCGGTCTCCAGCTTTTCGCGAAGCGCGTCGATGGTGGCCGCAGCCTTGCCCATCGTCGCCTTCATCATGCCCGCGGCCTTCGCCAGCAGAACCTCGCGGCTCTCGAGCGAGGCGTACGTGTTGACCTCGTCGGCGGTGAGGGCCTTGCCCTCGAAGATGCCCGACTTGATCACGAGAAGCGGGTTGGCCTTGGCGAAGTCACGCAGAGCCTTGGCGGTGGCGACGAAGTCACCGTGCACGAACGCGACAGCCGACGGCCCCTTGAGGTCGTCGTCCAGCGCGGAGATGCCGGCCTTGTTGGCGGCGATCTTGGTCAGCGTGTTCTTCACCACGGCGTACTCAGCGTCCTGACGGATGCTGTTGCGCAGCTGCTTGAGCTGGGCAACCGTCAGACCGCGGTACTCGGTCAGCAGGACGGCGTTCGAGTTCTCGAATGACTTCGTGAGCTCGTTGACCGATGCATCCTTCTGCGCCATGGTCACTCCTTGGTGTGTACGAGGCGCCGCACGGTGGTGGGGCGCCGGCCTCCGACCCCCTGCAAAAGAGAAGAGCTCCGGCGCAAGCGCACGGAGCTCGGAAGTTCGTGACACCTGCGCGGGCCCCTGCGATGCAGAGCTTCGATCCTGTGCACTCACGCGCACACGACGACCAGCGGTCTTCGGTTACGACCACTGTACCCCACGCTCCCTCTCCCCCCAAATCCCCCTCCTCCTCCGTCGACCCACCCCTTTCGGTGCACCCCGGCCCCTTGCGGCTGCACGCAAGGGGCCGGAGGGCACGGAAGGGGGTGGGTCAGCGACTCAGCGGGCGAAGAGACCGAGGGCGCGGAAGTGTGCGTCGGCCGCGGCGAGGGAGGCGACGTGCTCGCTCGTCACCCGGACCACCCGCCAGCCGGTGGTCCCGCGCACCCAGTCCTCGCGGATCTTCTCGTCGAGCACGACCTGTGACACGGGCCGGCCGCCGCGGAGGCCCTCGTCCAGGTACTTGTCCCGGCCGTCGCACTCCACGAAGGTGCGGGACTGGTCGACGGCGATGTCCATCCAGAACCGACCGCCGCGCGGTCCGTCCACCGGCACCTGCAGACGCGGCCTGCCGAAGCCGAGCTGATGGAGCCGGTACCGCGTCACGCTCTCCAGCGGAAGCTGCGCGCGCCCGTCGGCCAGGACCACGATCCGACGGGCCTGCACGATGCCGCGGAGCCGGGGACGACGCACTCGATCCGCGAGGTCCGTCAGGAGAGCCTGCGCCGCGGTGTCGTCGAACTCCCACGGGTCGCCGCCGACCAGAGCGAGGGCGGCATCCGCGACGGCGAGAGCCGCCTCCGGAGCGGCCGTGCGGGCGAGGTCGACGACCGTCCGGGCGAGGGAGGTGCAGCGGATGCCGTCGCGCTCCACGATGTCGCCGGCGACAACCGCGCCCTCGTGCCGCAGGATCCCCGAGGTGCTGTGGCGACGGTCGGCGGGCGCCGTCACATGCACCCTCGTCGGCCGCACCCGGTACAGCGGCAGACCCCACAGCACCGCAGCCGAGGCGTGCGAGAACACGGGCCGCGTCCCCGAGGCTGCGAGGTCGGCGGCCACCACCTCCGCACGGTGCCGGGACTCCGGGGCGAGATCGCTCCAGTCCCGTTGCGCGAGGTACCACCCGCGACGCACATGATGCAGCTGCCGCCCTTCCACCGCGGCGTGGAGCGTCCGAGACCCCCACCCCTCCTCCTCCAGCCGCCGACGACCGAGGAGCATCGCCCGGATCTCGTCCACACTCACCTGTCTCATCCCTCCGACTCTCCCCTCTCCTCTCGCCGATCCCCCGCCTTCCCGCAGTTCCCCACACCCTTTCTCTCCCTCCCGCGCCCTGTGCAGGAAGACACCCCTCGTCCTCGACCCACCCCTTTGCGTTCGAGCCACCCCCTTGTGCGCGCACGCAGGGGGCCGGGACGCACGGAAGGGGGTGGCTCGGCGGGAGGGCGGGAGGGGCGGCGTGTACGGCGGGAACGGGGGTGGGGGAGAGTTAGAGTCTTCTGGTGACCCCGGAACTCCAAGCTCGCATCGTCGCGGACTCGCGCGACCGCGTGGCGTGGATGAGGGCACGGTCCCGGGGCATCACGGCCACCGACGTCGCCGGGCTCACCAGCGAACGCTCGATCGCCCGTGCCGCCGACGCCAAGCTCGGCGGGGGGCCGCGGTTCGGCGGGAACGCCTACACGGACCACGGTCGACGCCGCGAGCCCGAGATCGCCGCCTGGGTTGCCGCGACGCACGGCATCTTCCCCTCCTCCGCGTTGTTCCGCGCCGAGGTCGAGCACCGCCACCTGGCCACCCCCGATGGCATCTCGGTGGACGCGGACGGTCGCGTCAGCCTCGCGGAGATCAAGACCACCAACAAGGCCTTCCGCGGCATCCCGCGCACGTACCTGCGCCAGGTCTGGTGGCAGCAGCACGTGCTGGGCGCCGAGCGCACCCTGTTCGTCTGGGAGGAGCACGTCGACTTCTCCCCCATCCACGACGAGCCCCGCTGCGTGTGGATCGACCGGGACGACCGCGAGATCGCCAAACTCGTCGGTCTCGCGACCGACCTCATCGACGAGCTGTACCGTCGCACGACGGGACGCGCGGTGCCGACGCGCTCCGCCGCCCCGATCGACAGCCGCCGCGAGCAGCTCCGCGAGCGCGACGCCTTCCGCGCCCTCGCCCTCGCCGACTGAGCGAACGCCGAGGGCCTCGGGGCGCCCCGCCCGGTCAGGGGTCGCGAGCGAGCACGCGGCGCGCTTCTCCCGCGACCTCGGCCGCGATCGTGTCCAGCAGCGCGGAGCGCAGGTTCCACTGCTGCCAGTACAGGGCGACGCGCAGGGTCGGACCGCCGAGCGCGACGAGCCCGGGGACCTCCTGCAGTCGCGGCACCATCCCCCAGCCGAGGCCGAGGCCGACCGCGAGCGCGTAGTCGTGCGACGCCGGGACGTAGTGTCGCGGAACGCCCGCCGCCGGCACTCCCCGTGCCGCCAGCCACTCGTGCTGCAGGGTGTCCCGGCGGTCGAAGTCGACGAACGGCGCGTGCGCCAGCGCGGCGGGCGTCACGCCGTCCGGGAACCATCGACGGGCATAGGCAGGCTCGGCCATGGCGCGGTACTCGAGCACGCCGAGGGGCGTGACCGTGCACCCCGCGACCGCCGTGGCCTCGCTCGTCACCGCCGCCATGACCGTTCCCGATTCGAGCAGTCGGGCGGTGAAGTTCTGATCGTCGCGGTGCAGGTCCAGGTCGATGTCGTGCGCGGCCGAGAGGCGCGCCATCGGCGTGAGGAACCAGGTCGCCAGGGAATCCGCGTTGACGGCCAGGGGCACCGTGATGCGGTGTCCCCCACCGCCCTCCTCGATGCCGACCCCGGCGAGCGCATCCTGCTCCAGGAGCGCGATCTGCCGCGCGAGGCGCACGACGGACTCCCCGGCCTCGGTGAGGCGGACCGGCTTGCTGCGCACGAGGAGGATCCGCCCGAGCTGCTCCTCGAGCGCCTTGAGCCGCTGGCTGACCGCGGACGGGGTGACGCGCAGGCGGCGGGAGGCGGCGTCGAGGGTCCCCTCGTCCGCGACGGCGGCGAGCGTGGCGGCGAGCTCCGGGTCGATCCTCACATCAGCGATGCTAATGGTGAGAAAGGAATCTTCGCTGCACCTCATGGCCAGCATCCCTAGGCTCGATGCATGCTCACCGTTCTCGCCGGCCTCGGCCTCGGCCTGTCGCTCATCGTCGCGATCGGCGCGCAGAACGTGTTCGTGCTGCGACAGGGCATCCGGCGCGAGCACGTCCTCGCCGTCGTGATCGTCTGCGCCCTCTCCGACGCCGTGCTGATCATCGCCGGCGTCGCCGGGCTCGGCTTCGTGCTGTCCGCCGCTCCCTGGCTCGTCGTCGTTGCCCGCTGGGCAGGGGCGCTGTTCCTCCTCGGCTACGGGCTGCTCGCGGCGCGACGGGCCTGGCGTGGCGGCGAGGAGCTGGTGGTCGACGGGGGCGACGCTCCGGTCCTCGAGGCGTCCGGTGGCACCGGGACCCTCACCCGCACCCGCCTCGCCCCGGTGATCCTCACGACACTGGCGTTGACCTGGCTGAACCCGCACGTGTACCTCGACACGGTGCTGATGCTCGGCTCGATCGCCGCGACGCACGGCGACGAGCGATGGCTGTTCGCGGCAGGGGCGGTCATCGCGAGCCTCCTCTGGTTCACCGCCCTCGGCTTCGGTGCCCGCTACCTCGGACGGTGGCTGCGCACCCCGCGCTCCTGGCGCGTCCTCGACGCGGTGATCGCGGTCGTGATGATCACGTTGGCGGTGAGCCTGGTGCTCCCGGTGCTGGACGCCTAGCCACTCACGCCGCGTCGATCTGCGCCACCCGCGCCCGGACGAGGGCCCGGACCGCGTCCTCCGGCAGCGGGTGCTCCGGCTGGAACCGGATCGTCCCCTTGTCGACGCTGATATCGGGATGACCGTCGAGGAGGCCCGCCACGGCAGCGACCGCCTCGGGGCTGAACGGGTAGACGCCGATGTGCTTCTTCGCACGCATCACCGAGAGCAGAGGCTTTCTGGCGAGCACGAGCGCCGGCATCCCATACCCCTTGCCCTGCTCCGCATCCGGCACCTCCTCCGTGGCGATCGCGTACACGCGATCGATCACTGCGCGGTCCGCCGCGTCGAGGTCGGTCAGGTAGTCGTCGATGGTGCCCACGCACCGCATCCTGCCACCGATCGCCCTCGGGGTCGAGGGCTCAGGCGCCGTCGAGCGGACGGAGGATGCGCGTGAGGAACCGTTGCGTGCGCTCATGCTGCGGGGCGCTGAACAGCTGAGCAGGCGGCCCCTGCTCCACGACGACGCCGCCGTCCAGGAAGAGCACGTAATCTGCGGCTTCGCGGGCGAAGCTCAGCTCGTGGGTGACGACGGCCATCGTCCATCCCTCATCGGCGAGCTCCTTGATGACGAGCAGCACCTCGCCGACCAGCTCCGGATCGAGGGCGCTCATCGGCTCGTCGAACAGCAGCAGGTCCGGTTGCAGGGCCAGCGCCCGCACGATGCCGACCCGCTGCTGCTGCCCTCCGGAGAGCTGATGCGGCCGCGCGTCCGCCTTGTCGGCGAGGCCGACCCGGGCGAGCAGCGCCTGGGCCTCGGCGACGACCTCGGTCTTCGGACGGCCCTGCACCCGCCACGGCCCTTCGATGACGTTCTCCAGCACGGTCAGGTGCGGGAACAGGTTGTGGTGCTGGAACACCATCGCCGACCGGTCACGCAGCGCCAGCCGCTGCTGCTTCTCCACGCGCGGTTTCGGGCGCACCTCCGGTGCGAAGTCGATCTCCGGTCCCCCGGCCATCACGATGGTCCCCGCGTCCGCCGTCTCCAACCCGTTCAGGGCGCGCAGGACGGTCGTCTTGCCCGAGCCGCTGGGCCCGATGAGCACCACGACCTCGCCCCGATGCAATGTGAGGTCGAAGCCGCGGAGCACCTCGGTGGTGCCGAAACTCTTGTGCAGCCCGCGTGCGGTGAGCAGCGGTTCGGCCGTGGGGTCAGTGCGCGACACGACTGTCGAGCCTCCTCTCCAGGGCGCTCTGCCCGAAGGAGAGCACCAGGCAGATCACCCAGTAGACCAGCGCCGCGGCCAGGTACAGCACCATGAACTCGAGCGTGGTGGAGGCGATCTGCTGCGCCACCTTGAACAGCTCCGTCACGAGGATCAGCGAGGTGAGGGAGGTGTCCTTCACGAGCGAGATGAACGTGTTGGACAAAGGCGGCACCGAGACCCGGGCGGCCTGCGGCAGGATGATGCGGGTCAGCGTGCGGGTGCGGTTCATGCCGACCGTGTACGCGGCCTCCCACTGCCCCTTCGGCACCGAGAGGATCGCCGCCCGCACGACCTCGGCTCCGTAGCCGCCGACGTTGAGCGAGAGCGCGATGATGGCGCTCGGCCACGGATCGAGGGTCACCCCGACGGACGGCAGGCCGTAGAAGATCACGAAGAGCTGCACGAGCATCGGCGTGCCGCGGATCACCGAGATGTAGAACCGCGCGACGCCGGACACCACCGGGTGCACCGAGATCCGCATCAGCGCCATGCCGATCGCGATCACGAGCCCCAGGACGAACGACACCAGGGCGAGCGGGATCGTCGCCGTCAGCCCCGCCCAGGCGATCGGCCCGAGCGAGGAGAAGAAGAGCTCCCAGGGATTCTGCATCGCCTACTGCGAGACGTCCTCGCCGAAGTACTTCTCGCTGATCTCGGCCAGTGTGCCGTCGGCACGGAGCGTGTCGAGCGCCTCGTCGACCGCATCGACGAGCGCCTCCTTGTCCTTCGTGAACACGAAGGCCTGCTCGCCGGCGTCGTCGGTCTCCGCGGCGATCTTCAGGCCGGTCGGGCTGTTGGTCGTCTCGTAGTCGAGGAAGGTCAGCTTGTCGTTGACGGTGGCGTCCACCCGGCCCTGGCGGAGGAGCTCCACGGCCTGCGCCCAGCCCTCGACGCCCTCGACCTTGGCGCCGGACTCGGTGGCCAGCTCGTACCAGTTGCTCGTGAGGGACTGCGCCGTCGTCTTGCCCTCGAGGTCGTCGAACGACGAGATGGAATCATCGTCCTCCTTGACCACGATCACGCCGGGCGACACCGTGTACGGGGTGCTGAAGAGGTACTTGGCCTCGCGTTCGTCGTTGATCGACACCTGGTTCGCGATCACGTCGAAGCGGCCCGCGTCGAGCCCCGCGAAGATCGCGTCCCACTGGGTCTCCTGGAACTCGACCTTCAGACCGAGCTCGTCGGCGACGGCCTGGATGATCTCGACGTCGTAGCCGGTGAGGTCGCCGGAGCCGCCGTCGCCGTGGAAGCTGAACGGACGGTAGGTGCCCTCGGTCGCGACCGTCAGCGTGCCGTCCTTCACCAGGCCGAAGTCGGAGCCCGCGGCGCTCTCGCCGTCCGTGCTCGCGGGCGTGCTCGAACCGCTGCACGCGGTCAGGGCGGCAGCGGCGACGACGAGTGCGGTGACGGCGATGAGACGACGGGACATGGACCCTCCTGGGGTGAGAAGCGCGGGTGCGAGTTTACGCGACGACCGCGGGAACTCCCCCACAGTACGCGTCGCTCCGGGCGTTCCCCGCATCGGATGACGCCGGATGTCGCGGGCGGCCCGGGAACGCGGAACGCCCCCGGGCGGACCCGGGGGCGTTCGGTGCGACAGGTGCGAACCCGTCGACGCGTCAGATGGCGTTGACGTCCAGCGGGATGCCGGGGCCGAACGTGGTCGACACCGCACCCTTCTGGATGTAACGGCCCTTGGCGCTGGACGGCTTGAGGCGGACGATCTCCTCGAGAGCGGCGTCGATGTTCTCGTTCAGCTGCTCGGCCGAGAACGAGGCCTTGCCGATGACGAAGTGCACGTTGGCGTGCTTGTCGACGCGGAACTCGATCTTTCCGCCCTTGATCTCCTCGACGGCCTTGGCCGGGTTCGGAGTCACGGTGCCGGTCTTCGGGTTCGGCATCAGGCCACGGGGACCGAGCACCTTGCCGAGACGGCCGACCTGGCCCATGAGCTCCGGGGTCGAGACCGCGGAGTCGAAGTTGGTCCAGCCGTCGGCGACCTTCTGGATGAGCTCGGCGCCGCCGACCTCATCGGCGCCGGCAGCGATCGCCGCCTCGGCCGCGGGGCCGGTGGCGAACACGATGACGCGGGCGGTCTTACCGGTGCCGTGGGGCAGGATGACGGTGCCGCGCACCATCTGGTCCGCCTTGCGCGGGTCGACGGCGAGCTTCAGCGCGACCTCGACGGTCGAGTCGAACTTCGCCGAACCGGTCTCCTTCGCGAGCGCGACGGCCTCGGACGGCGTGTAGAAACGGTCTGCCTCGATCTTCTCGGCGGCAGCCTTGTAAGCCTTGGACTTGGTAGCCATGATTATTCTCCTCAGCCCTCGACCGTGATGCCCATGGAACGGGCGGTGCCGGCGATGATCTTCGAGGCGGCCTCGATGTCGTTCGCGTTCAGGTCGGCCTGCTTCTGCTCGGCGATCTGACGGACCTGATCCTTGGTGATCTTGCCGACCTTGACGGTGTGCGGGGTGGCCGAAGCCTTCTGCACGCCGGCGGCCTTCTTGATGAGCTCCGCCGCGGGCGGGGTCTTCAGGACGAAGGTGAAGCTGCGGTCCTCGTAGACGGTGATCTCGACGGGGATGACGTTGCCGCGCTGCGACTCGGTCGCGGCGTTGTACGCCTTGCAGAACTCCATGATGTTGACGCCATGCTGACCGAGCGCGGGGCCGATCGGCGGCGCCGGGTTGGCGGCACCGGCGTTGATCTGAAGCTTGATCAGGCCGGTCACCTTCTTCTTCGGTGCCATTCTCTTTCCTTTCCTCGAGGCGGATGCGAGCATCCGCTTCTCCCACGGCTCCGGCCTCTCCGGCCCGTGGTCGTCTGCGCGCCCTTCGACAAGCTCAGGGACCCCAGCGGGCTATCGCACAAACCACGTAAGTCTACCTGATCATTCCCCCACTCGCGAGCCGGCCCCTTGCGTGCGAGCCGGCCCCGTGCGTGCGTCCGCAAAGGGCCGGGAGGCACGGAACGGGGTGGGTCGGGGAAGAGAGAACGGCCGCCCCGGAAGGGACGGCCGTTCTCGTGCACTTCGGCAGGCTCAGTGACCCGCGGTCAGATCATCTTGGTGACCTGGTCGAACGACAGCTCGACCGGGGTCTCGCGCTCGAAGAGCGAGACGAGGACCGTGAGCTTGCCGCTCTCCGGCTTGATCTCGCTGATCGAGCCGGGAAGACCCGCGAACGAGCCCTCCTTGATCGTGATGGTCTCGCCGACCTCGAAGTCGACCTCGGCGGGAAGCGGACGGGCGACGGCGACGCCGCCCTTGGCCGCGATGTTCTTGGCGGTCGGGACGTCCTTGACCTCGACGAGGGACTTCAGCATGTTGAAGGCCTCTTCGAAGCGCAGCGGCGTCGGGTTGTGGGCGTTGCCGACGAAGCCGGTGACGCCGGGGGTATGCCGCACGACCGACCAGGTGTCCTCCGTGAGCTCCATGCGCACCAGGACGTAGCCGGGGATGCGCACGCGGGTGACCATCTTGCGCTGGCCGTTCTTGATCTCGACGACGTCCTCCATCGGGACCTCGACCTGGTAGATCTCGTCCTCGACCTCGAGCGTCGACTTGCGCTGCTCGATGTTCGCCTTGACCTTGCGCTCGAAGCCGGCGTACGAGTGGATGACGTACCACTTGCCGGGGAGCATGCGCAGGTCCATGCGGAAGGCCTCGTACGGGTCTTCCTCGGAAGCCGACTCGTCCTCGTCGGACTCGGCGGCCGGACGGTCGTCCTCGCCGTTGACGTCGGGCCCCTCGTAGGGGGTGACCTCGTCGGCGGCCTCGGCCTCCTGCTCCGCGACCTCTTCGGCCACGGAATCGTTGAGGACCTCGGCGGCGGCTTCGGACTCCGCGGCTTCGTCCAGGTTCAGAGCGTCGTTCACGATGGCGTCCGCCTCCGGGTCGTCGATGTCGATGTCGATGTCTTCCGTCTCCTGCTCGCCGTCCTCGTCCTCGACGTGGACCGCGACATGCTCGGCAGAGGTGACCGAGAGCTCCTCGGCGGCGAGCACGTTGCCCTCCTGGGCCTCGTCCTCCTCGCTGGACTGCTCTGCGGCGGTCGCCCAGTCGGCGTCGTCGGAATATCGTTCAGACACGTTGCTTCTTCTCCATAGCTGCGGCCGATGCCGCGGGGGTCATCAGCCAGGGATTCCGAACACGTAGTGCGTCAGGAGCCCGAAGACGTAGTCGAGACCGTAGACGATGCCCATGACGATCAGGACGAAGACGAGCACCACACCCGTGAACTTGAAAAGCTCCTTGCGGGTCGGGGTGACGACCTTGCGCAGTTCGGCGATGACCTGGCGGATGAACAGGGCGATGCCCCCGAAGAACCGGGAGAAGGGGTTGCCCTTCTTCTGGCGCGTGGCGCCGGCCGCGACGACGTCGCCGCGCGGTTCGTCCTGATCCATCCTGAATGTACCTTTCGTGTGTCAGCGTGCGCTGACGCGCAGGGCGGACAGGAATCGAACCTGCAACCTGCGGTTTTGGAGACCGCTGCTCTGCCAATTGAGCTACCGCCCTAGAGACCCGGAGATCTCGGGGATGCCCTCCCCACCCTGCCACCGGCCGATGTCGAAGACGCCAGGCACGGCGAAAGAATGCAGAGAACAACTGCTCACCAAGCATACGGCATCGATCCCGTGGTGCCGAACAGGAAGCGGAACCCGCGTTGTTGCTAGGCTCGGCGGGCGGACGAAGCAGGAAGGGACGCATGTGAGTGGGGATGTGCAGCAGTTCCAGGTGGATCTGCGCGGAGTCGTCGACCTGCTCAGCAGGCACATCTACTCCAGTCCCCGGGTCTATCTGCGGGAACTGCTCCAGAACGCGCGGGACGCGATCGCGGCGCGCGGCGAGGTCGACGGGGGCGGAGGCCGCATCCGCATCACGCCGCTCACCGCGCAGACGGGCGAGTTCGTGCTCCGCGATGACGGGGTGGGGCTGACCGCGGCCGAGGTCGCCGATCTCCTCGCGACCGTCGGGCGCAGCTCCAAGCGGGACATCTTCGACCTCCCCCGGAGCGACTTCCTCGGCCAGTTCGGCATCGGGCTGCTGAGCTGCTTCATGGTCGCCGACACCATCGTCATCCGCTCCCGCAGCGCCAGAGGCGGCTCCGCGGTGGAGTGGACGGGCAGCGCCGACGGCACCTTCCGGGTCGCGGAGATCGATGACGACCTGCCGATCGGCACCAGCGTGCACCTCGTGCCGCGCTTCGACGCCGACGAGCTGCTGCGACCGGCCGCCGTGCACGAGCTCGCGACCACTTTCGGGGAGTTCCTGCCCGTGCGGGTGACCATCGATGCGACCGGCGGGGACATCGACGTGACCCGCGAGGCGCCCTTCCTCGACCCCGCCGCCGACGTCGAAGCGGCCGTGCAGTACGGCCGCGACCTGCTCGGTGCGGCGCCGCTGGACGTGATCCCGCTGACCGAGCCGGCGACCGGGACGCAGGGCCTGGCATACGTCCTGCCCTTCGCTCCTCCGCCCGGCGCCCGGCAGGCGACCCGCATGTATCTGGGCCGCATGCTGCTGTCGGAACGCGTCGACGACGTGCTGCCCGACTGGGCGTTCTTCGTGCGCGCCGTCATCGACTCCACCGGCCTCGCACCGACCGCGAGCCGCGAATCCCTCGTCGAGGACACGGCGCTGGAGCACGTCCGCGAACAGCTCGGCGCCGGGATCCGCCGCTGGGTGCTCGAACTCGGACTGCGTGAACCGCATCGCCTCGCCCAGTTCGTCGCCGTGCACGAGGTCGGACTCAAGTCACTGGTGCGCCACGACGAGGAGCTCGCGCGCTTCATCACCCGCTGGCTCACGGTGGAGACCACGCACGGCACGCTGCGGATCGGCGAGCTCGTGGAGCGGTACCCGCACGTGCGCTACGCCCAGACGGTCGACGAGTTCCGCCAGGTAGCCGGTATCTCGCCGTCCGACGAGGTCCTCGTCAACGGCGGCTACCTCTACGACGCCGACCTGATCCGGCTGCTCCCCGACCTCTACCCGCAGGTCACGGTCGAGAAAGTCGACGTGACCGGGGAGCTCGATCGCCTCGACCCGCCGCCGCTCGACGACCGGGACATCGCGATGGCGCTGGAGTCCCGCGCCGGCGCCGTCCTGCAGTCCTCGGACTGCGCCGTGGTCGTCCGGGCGATCGACCGCCCGGAGCTGACCGGACTGTACGTGGCGGACCCCGAGGTGCTGCGGACGATCGACCGCGGGCGCACCAAGGGCATCGCGAGCACGCTCTGGGGCGGGGTGCTCGACCGGATCGACCAGACGCTCTCCTCTTCGCGGGACGACGACCTCACGGCGCGACTGTGCCTGAACTGGTCGAACCGCGTCGTCCGGGCCCTCGTCCGCGTCGAGGACGACGCCGTCTTCGCACGCACGGTCCAGCTGCTCTACATCCAGGCGCTTCTCGCGGGGCACCACCCCCTCTCGGACGCCGATCGGGCGCTCATGACCAGCGCCCTCTCCGACCTCGTCTCACTCTCCGCCGGTATCGAGGGGGACACTCTCCCCTTCGACGCGCGCTGACACCCCCCGACTACCCGAAGGGCCCTCCATGGCACGTCCGAAGAAGCGCTTCCAGCAGCTCATCGAGGAGATCGATCGCACCCCGTGGGGCCCGGCGGAGCAGGCCCTCGTGGCGGAGGCGGTCGCGCTGGCCATCGAGATCGGCGACGAACGGCTGGAATACGAAGCCCGGATGCGGCACACCGCGTCGGCGAACATGGTCGGCGCCACCGACGTCATGCTGAACTCCTTCGCCTGGTGCCTCGCGCATCACGACGCCGACCCGCAGCGGTTCCCCGCCGACCTCGACAACGGCGGCGCCGACCTGATGTGGCAGTTCAAGTGGATGGCGTCTTCGCTGCGCTCCTCCCCCGCCTTCTCGCAGGAGCAGATCGCCGCGGTGCTCGACGACATGGAATCGCACTACCGTGCCGCAGGACTCGGCCTCAGCGGCGTGCTGACCGCCCGCTTCGAGGACGCCTGGGACGCCGGCCGGTTCGACGCCGCCGAAGCCCTCCGCGTGCAGCTCGAGGCCACGCCGCGCGACGAGCACAGCCACTGCGACGCGTGCAGCCGCAGCCAGTTCGCGGGATTCTTCGCGGAGACCGATCGCGACGCCGACGCCATCCGGCTCGTCGAGGAGATGATCGAGGGCGGTTTCTCCTGCGGCGAGGAGCCGGAGCACGCGCTCTCCCGCGTCCTCCTCCCGTACCTCCGCGCCGGACGCACGGAAGATGCGAAGACCGCGCACCTGCGCAGCTACCGACTGGCCAAGGACAACCCCGACAACCTGCGCATCGTGGCGAACAACATCGTGTTCGCCGCGATCACCGGCAACGAGGCGCGGGCGCTGGCCCTGATCGAGAAGCACGTCGCGTGGCTCGCCCACGACGGCCTCAACGTCGACGCGCACTTCGCCGCCCTCACGGCGTTCGCGGTCGCTCTCGACCGCGTCACCGCCGCCGGCCACGGCGACACCCCGGTCCGCGGTGCCGACGCCCCTGCACTCGTGCCGCTGCTCGGGGCCCACGACGGCCCGTGGAGCGCCGCCGACCTCGCCGCGACCGCCTGGTCGACGGCGGAGCGCATCGGCGCGGACTTCGACGAGCGGGACGGCACCGACGGCCACGCCCGCAGCCTCGCCCGGATGCGCGCTCTGGCCGACGAGAGCTACGACGTCCCGATCCGCTCCGACGCGTTCGTCGCTCCGGCTCCGGCCACCGCTCCGGCGGATCCGCAGGCCTGGTACGAGCGGGCGATGCAGCTCGCGCAGTTCGGCGCCGAGCAGGAGACCCTCGCCGCGCTCCCGCACGCCCTGGAGGTCGACGACCCCGCCCAGCGCGCGCAGCTCCTGTCGATGCACCTCGGCATCCTCGTCGCGCTCGATCGCGTGGACGAGGCCGAGCGCCTCCTCCCCGAGCGGATCGCCGCCCTGCGGGCCGCAGGGAACGACGCGCAGGCCGACCTCGAGGAGCGTCTGAAGCTCGCGACCTTCGGGCTGCACACCGACGAGACCATGGCGGCACTCGAAGAGGAGTTGGCCGCGGCCGACCGTCTGCCGGCCTGGTCGCGCGGCGACCTGGCCATCAGCCGCGCGTCGCTGCACCTCAGGGCCGAGGAGCCGGACGCGGCCCTCGACCTCGCCGAGCTCGCGGCCCGCTCGTTCGCGGAGGCGGAGGACACCCGGCTGTCCAACACGACCACCCTCGTGGCGATCGGCGCCGTGCTGAGCAAGGGCGACCTCGACGCCGGCCGCACGCTCCTCGACCGCTTCCTCGCCCAGGACGACCTGTCCGCCGGTCATCGGGCCCACGCGCTGCAGACTCGGGCCCGCGTGCGGGGTGGCACGGGCGCGTACCAGGATGGGGCGACGGACGCCGACGAGGTGTGCCGGCTGCTCGCCGAGCTCGGCGCCACGCGGGCTCTCGCCGACGCCCATGTGCTCGCGGGCGCGCTCTGGGAGGACGCCGAGGAGCCCGAGAAGGCCGTCGCCCGCTACCGTCTGGCTGCTCGGCTGCAGGATGACGGCGATCGCACCGGCGTGGACTTCCGGTTGGCCAGGGCGATGCTCCGCGCGGGAGACGCCGAGGAGGCCGCGGAGCTCTTCGGCGACGTGCTCCAGCGCGAGGAGGACGCCGAGACGCCCGCCGGCTCCCGTGCCATGACCGCCTCTCTCCTCGCTCGGTCTCTCGCCGAGTCCGGAGAGTTCGGCCAGGCGGTCGGCGCACACGGCTACGCCGCCGAGTTGTTCGGACAGGCGGAGGCGCACGCGGACCAGGCCATGGCCATGACGGAGCAGGCGAAGATCCTCGCCCGCTTCGAGGAGCACGACGACGCCGTGCGGCTGCTGGAGGGCGCAGCGGAGATCGCTCGTCGCGCCCCCGAGGCCGTCGGCGCGCTGTCCGAGGTGCTGCACAGCCTCGGCCAGGCCTACGGCGGTCGCGGCGACGAGCGCGCCTTCCCGCTCTTCGACGAGGTCGCCGCGCTCGCCCAGGAGCATGAAGCCGGCTGGCTGCTCGCGGACGTGACCGACTCCCGCGGCCGCGCCCTGGCCCAGCTCGGCCGGATCGACGAGTCCGTCGCCGCCGCCCTCACCGCCGCCGATGGTTTCGCCGCGCTCGGGGATCAGGGCGCCGCCGGGAGCTCGGAACTGTTCGCGGGGCGCGTCCTCGCGGAGAACGACCGTCCGGCCGACGCCGTACCCGTCTACCGGAGCGCCCTGGACCATGCCGAGAGCTTCCCGCCGCTGCGTCAGGTCGCGGCACTGGAGCTCGGCGATGTGCTGGAGGCACTGGGACGGCACGCCGAGGCCGCAGAGGTCAGGGCCCTCGTCGAGAGCTGACACGCCGCCGGCTCGGGATCCACAGGGGGTCCCGAGCCGGCGTCGTCGCGGTGGTGAGCCGCGTCAGAACAGCTGACGCCAGTTCGCCCGTGCGAGGTCGAGCAGCTCGTCCCCGCGGCCCGACATGACCGTGCGGATCGCGTAGAGCGCGAAGCCCTTGACCTGCGCGGCCTCGATCGCCGGCGGCATGGACAGCTCCTGGCGCTCGGTCACGACGTCGAGCAGCGCGGGACCGTCGTGCGCGAGGACCTCACGGACCGCATCCGGCAGATCCTCGCTGCGCTCCACCCGACGGGCGAAGATGCCCATGGCCTCGGCGATCGCCGCGAAGCTCGGGTTGTCGAGCCCCGTGCCGTAGGTGACGAAGCCGGCGGCCTTCATCTCCAGCTCCACGAAGTTCAGCGATGAATTGTTCACCACGATCGTCTTGACCGGGAGACCGTTCTGGGTGAGCGTGAGCAGCTCGCCGAGCATCATCGCGAGGCCGCCGTCGCCGGCGAGCGCCACGACCTGACGATCCGGATGGGCGACCTGCGCGCCGATGCCGTGCATCAGGGCGTTCGCCATCGAGCCGTGCGTGAACGACCCGATCAGCCGGCGTCCCTCGGTCATGGACAGGTAGCGCGCGGCCCAGACCGTCGGCGAGCCCACGTCGGCGGTGAAGATCGCGTCGTCGGCGGCGTACTCGTCCAGCAGGCGTGCCAGGTACTGCGGGTGGATGGGGCGCGCGCCCTTCGCCGGCACCGCGAGCTCGTCGAGCTTCTTCCGCGTCTTCCGGTAGTGGGCCACGGCGTCGTCGAGGTGGCCGCGGTCGTCCTTCCGGGCGAGACGGGGCAGCAGGGCCTCGGCGGTCGCCTTCACGTCGCCGACGAGCCCGAGGTCGAGCGGGTGCCGCTTGCCGAGCTGCGAGCCGCGGATGTCGACCTGGATGGTGGTCGCGTGCTCCGGGTAGAACTGCTCGTACGGGAAGTCGCTGCCGAGGACGAGGAGCGTGTCCGCCGCCTCCATCGCCCGATAGCCCGACGCGAATCCGAGCAGCCCCGTCATGCCGACGTCGAACGGGTTGTCGTACTCGATGAACTCCTTGCCGCGCAGCGCGTGGACGATGGGGGCACCGAGTGCGTCGGCGAGCGCGATCACCTCGTCGTGCGCGCCCTCCACGCCGGCCCCGGCGAGGATGGTGACCTTCTTGGCCGCGTTCAGCATGGTCGCGGCCTTCTCCAGCTCCGGACCGCTGGGCTGGATCAGCGGGCGCGTGCGCTCGATCACCACGGCGCGGTCATCCGCGATCTCGGACAGCGCCACATCACCGGGGATCACGAGGACCGCGACGCCGCGCTGCTCGATGGCCGCGCGCATGGCGATCTCCATCAGCCGCGGCATCTGCGACGGGTCCGCGACGTATTCGACGTACACGCTGCACTCGCGGAACAGCTCCTGCGGATGCGTCTCCTGGAAGTATCCGGTGCCGATCTCGACGGTCGGGATGTGGGCGGCGATGGCCAGCACCGGCACTCGGGAGCGCTGCGCGTCGTACAGGCCGTTGATGAGGTGCAGGTTGCCGGGGCCGCATGAACCCGCCACGACGGCGAGGTCCCCGGTGGTGCCGGCGTCGGCCGCGGCGGCGAAGGCGGCGGACTCCTCGTGGCGCACGTGCACCCAGCGGATCCGGCCGTCCTTGCGGAGGGCGTCCGTGAGTCCGTTCAGGGAGTCGCCCGGGATGCCGTAGACCCGGTCGACTCCGTTGGCGTTCAGAGTCTTGACGATGTTCTCAGCGACGTTGGCCATACCCCGACCCTACGCCCGCCGAGGCCTCCCCGGGCCGGGCTCAGTACTCCTGCGGCCCGTGCCGGTCGGGCTCGGGATCGCGCCGGAACGCACGGCCGGAGACCGATGTCGGCGCGATGCGCACGTACACGCGCTTGTCGGTCGGGATCCACGGGCGCAGACCCGCCGCCTCCGCCCGCTCGATGTCGGCGTCGGTCTCCAGAGCTTCCGCACGTCCGCGCACGATGACACTCCAGGCCGCGGTGTCCGTGTGGTCGTCGACTTCGAAGAGCACGTCGGCGGTGACCGTCAGCTCGAACAGCTTGCTCCCGGGGGCGGTGCGGAACAGCAGGCCTTCGCCGTCCACGGCATAGTTCACGGGGAAGATGTCGATGGTCTCGCCGACCCGGGTCACGAGCCGCCCGAGCTCCTGGCTGCGCAGGTGCTCCCAGCTCTGCTCCGCGGTGAGGGTCTGGACCGGATCCGTGTGCGCGCTCATGCCGCCATTGTGCCTCGTCCGCCCTCGACGCGCACCCCCGTCGACCCGGCCCCTCTCGTGCGAGCGGCCCCCTTGCGTACGCACGCAAGGGGGCCGCTCGGCCGCAAGGGGGTGGGTCGACGATCAGCCGACGCGGATCAGCTTCTTGTTGACGAACTCGTCGGCGGCGAGGTGGCCCAGCTCGCGGGCAGTGCCGCTGCGCTTGATGCCGCCGAACGGGAGCTCCGGGCTGTCGGCGAGCACGAGGTTCACGTAGACCATGCCCGCCTCGATCCTGTCGGCCACCCGCTCCGCCTGCGCCTCGTCCGTCGTGAAGACGTAGGAGCCGAGGCCGAACGTGGTGTCGTTGGCCAGCGCGACCGCCGCGTCCTCGTCCGCGACGCGGTACACGACCGCCGCGGGACCGAACAGCTCCTCGCGGTAGACGTCCATCTCCGGGGTCACGTCGGCGAGCACGGTCGGTGCGAAGAACGCCCCGTCGCGCGTGCCGCCCGTGAGCAGCGTCGCACCCTGGGCGACCGCCGTGTCGATCTGCTTCTGCAGGTTCTCCGCGGCCGCCTCCGACGAGACCGGGCCGAGGACCGTGTCGTCGAGCGTGGGGTCGGTCGCCTCGACGGCCGCCATCGCCGCCGTGAACTTCTCCACGAACGCGTCGTAGAGGTCGTCGACGATGATGAAGCGCTTGGCGCCGTTGCAGGCCTGACCGTTGTTGTCGAGCCGCGCGTCGACACCCGCCTGCACGGTGGCGTCGAGGTCGTCGGTGGAGAGCACGATGAACGGGTCGGACCCGCCCAGCTCCAGCGCGACCTTCTTGAGGTTGCGCCCCGCGACCTCGGCGACCGCGGCGCCGGCGCGCTCGGAGCCGGTCAGCGACACCCCCTGCACCCGCCAGTCCGCGATCATGGCCGCGATCTGGTCGTTCGTCGCGAGCACGTTCTGGTACGCGCCCTTCGGGAAGCCGGCGTCGTGGTAGATCGCCTCGATCGCGCTCGACGACTCCGGGCACTGCGGCGCGGGCTTCAGCAGGATCGTGTTGCCGACGATCAGGTTCGGCGCCGCGAAGCGCACGATCTGGTAGGCCGGGAAGTTCCACGGCATGATGCCCACGAGCGGTCCCAGCGAGGAGCGGCGGATGATCGCCGACCCCTCCCCGAGGATCTTGATGGGCTGGTCGGCCATGATGTCCTCGGCCTGGTCCGCGTAGTACTCGGCGATGTCGGCGGCGAAGTCGACCTCGCCGAGTGCGGCCTCCCGGGGCTTGCCCATCTCGCGCACGAAGATGTCGGCCAGCTCCTCGCGGCGTTCGCGGTGCAGCTCGGCCGCACGGCGCAGAAGCGCTGCACGGTCGGCGACCGTGGTGGAGCGCGACCACTCGCGGTGGGCCTCGTCCGCGGCGGCGACGGCCTCCTCGATCTGCGCGTCGGTGAACGTGTCGTACGACGCCAGGGTTTCGCCGGTGGCGGGGTTGACGACGGCGTAGTCGGTCATGTCTCTCCTCCTCTTGCCGTGCCGGTCAGGAGACCGGGATCAGCGTGTACTTGGTGGACAGGTATTCGTGGATGCCCTCGAAGCCGCCCTCGCGGCCGACGCCGGACTGCTTGACGCCGCCGAAGGGAGCCGCCGCATTCGAGACGACACCCACGTTGAGACCCATCATGCCCGTCTCCAGCGCGTCGATCATCCGCTGACCGCGCTGCAGGTTCTCGGTGAACACGTAGGAGACCAGGCCGTACTCGGTGTCGTTGGCGAGACGCACGGCCTCGTCCTCCGTCTCGAAGGTCGCGATCGCGAGCACCGGGCCGAAGATCTCCTCGCGGAGGATCGCGGAACCGGGGACGACGTCGGTGAGGACCGTGGGCTCGTAGAACGTGCCGGTGCCCTCGAGCGCCTTGCCGCCCGCGAGCAGGGTCGCGCCGCGCTCGACGGCGTCGTCGACGAGCTCGCCGGCCTTGGCCACGGCGTCCTCGTCGATGAGCGGGCCGATCGCCACGCCGTCCTCCGTGCCGCGACCGATCTTCATGCCGTTGACGCGCTCGGTGACGCGCTTGGCGAACTCGCCCGCGACGTCCTTGTGCACGATGAAGCGGTTCGCCGCCGTGCAGGCCTGACCGATGTTGCGGAACTTCGCGGCCAGCGCACCCTCCACGGCCTTGTCCAGGTCCGCGTCGTCGAACACGACGAACGGGGCGTTGCCGCCGAGCTCCATCGACACCCGGAGCACGCCCTCGGCGGCCTGCGCGATGAGCTTGCGGCCGACCTCGGTCGATCCGGTGAAGGAGAGCTTGCGCAGGCGCGGGTCGGCGATGATCGGCGCCGACAGGGCACTCGACTTCGAGGTCTGCACCACGTTGACGACACCCTTGGGCAGACCGGCCTCTTCGAGCAGCGTCGTGAAGAAGATGGTCGTGAGCGGCGTGAGTGCCGGGGGCTTGATCACCACGGTGCAGCCGGCGGCGAGGGCCGGGGCGATCTTGCGCGTGGCCATCGCGAACGGGAAGTTCCACGGCGTGACGAAGAACGACGGCCCCACGGGGCGCTGCGACACGATCATGTGACCGGTTCCCTCGGGGTTCAGGCCGTAGCGGCCGCTGATGCGCACAGCCTCCTCGCTGAACCAGCGGAGGAACTCGCCGCCGTAGGCGACCTCGCCGCGGGCCTCGGCGAGGGGCTTGCCCATCTCGAGCGTCATCAGCAGCGCGAGGTCCTCCTTGCGCTCCTGCACGAGGTCGAACGCCCGGCGGAGGATCTCCCCGCGCACGCGCGGCGCGGTCGCGGCCCACTCGTCCTGTGCGGCGACGGCGACGTCGAGCGCCCGGATGCCGTCCGCGGGGGTGGCGTCGGCGATCGTGCGGATCACCTGGTTGGTCGAGGGGTCCTTGACGTCGAAGGTCGCGCCGGTCTCCCCCTCGATCCACTCCCCGCCGATGAAGAGGCCGGTGGGGATGCTGTCGAGCAGCGCCTGCTCGTTCTGAGTGCTCATGGATTCTCTCTCTTTCAGACGGACGTGGGACGACGACGGCGGCTGGGCGGAGCGTCCATACCCAGCGTCTCACCGCGGAAGAAGGCCGGGCGGCGGATGGCGTTCCAGATCATCACGGCGATCCCGACGACGATGATGAGGATGCCGAGGATGAAGACGATCCCGATGCCGCCGATCTCCGACCCGGAGCCGTAGGCCGGGTCCATGGAGTCGATCAGCGTGGTGAAGAACAGGATCGCCAGGATGATGCCGCCCACCAGCGGGAACAGGAAGGTGAAGAAGACGTTCCGCGCCGAGTCGAACCACTGCTTGCGGAAGTACCAGACGCAGGCGAACGCCGTGATCCCGTAGTAGAAGCAGATCATCATGCCGAGCGTGAGGATCGTGTCCCATAGGGTGTCCTCGCTGACCACGCGCATCACGGCGTAGAACGCGGAGGCCACGATGGCCGACACGATGGTGGCGTAGCCCGGGGTGAAGAACCGGGGGCTCACCTTCGCGAACGACTTCGGCAGCGCGCCGTAGTGACCCATCGCGAGCAGGGTGCGTGCCGGACCGACGAACGTCGACTGCAGCGACGACGCCGAGCTCGTGAGCACCGCGAGCGACACGAGGAACGCGAGCGGCCCGAGGATCGGCCCGGAGAGGTGGAAGAACACGTTCTCCTGGATGTCGCCGTTGCCGAGGCCGAGCTCCCCCGTGCCGACGCCCGCGAACATGATCATCGCGACGGCGAGGAGCAGGTAGAGCGAGACGATCGTGAGCACCGTGACGGTGGCCGCGCGACCCGGGGTCTTCTCCGGGTCCTTCGTCTCCTCGTTCATGGTGAGGGTGACGTCCCAGCCCCAGAAGATGAAGATCGACAGCGACAGACCGGCGGCGACCGCGCTGAACGACGAGATCGCGAACGGGTTGAACCAGTTGAGGTCGAACGGCTGGTAGTCGAAGCCGTTGCCGCCCACGGCCTGCACGATCGCGGCGACCGCGAAGAACACGAGCACGAGGATCTGGAATCCGACCAGCCAGTACTGCAGCTTCTGCGTGGTCTGCATGTCCCGGTACGACACCCACGTCGCCCCGAGCATGAAGAGCAGGCACACGCCGATGTTGATCCATGTCACGCCGGCGAGATCGGCGATCTCGGCGTTGCCCGTGATCTGCGACAGCAGCAGGAACAGGAAGTCGACCGCGACGCCGGCGAGGTTGGAGAGCACGAGGATCGTGGCGACCACGAGGCCCCAGCCGGCCATCCAGCCCACCCACGGCCCGAACGCCCTGGCGGCCCAGGTGAAGGACGTGCCGGAGTCGGGCATGCGGTTGTTGAGCTCGCGGTAGCCGAAGGCCACGAGGAGCATCGGGATGAAGCCGACGAGGATGATCGCCGGGATCTGCGCGCCCACCTCGGACGCGGTGGGGCCGACGGCGGCCGTGAACGTGTAGGCGGGGGCGATGCACGAGATGCCGATCACGACGGCGCCGATCAGGCCGACGGTGCCGGCGCTCAGGCCCTTCGTCGAGATTCCGGTCGTGACGCCGGATGCGGGCTCCGTCGCCCGGTTGGTGCTGCTCATCAGCGGTCTCCTGCTTCGATGCGGGTGCGCGGGACGACGATCATGGGGACGGGCAGCTCGTGCAGCATCTTCGCCGCCGTGGAGCCCAGGAAGAGACGGCGTGGCTGCGCCAGACGGCTGGAGCCGACGAGGACGACCTCGCCGGGGAGCCAGGAGAGTCCGGCGACGGCGTCCTCCACCGTCTCGCCCGGCGCCTCCTCGACGACGGCGCCGAGGCCGTCCGGCAGGCGCTCGGCCGCCACGGCCAGCACCTGGTGCGCGTGCTCGCTGCCGGCGAGGCGGATCGCGCCGGTGTCGAGTCCCGGCGGCACGTCGAACGGCACGAGCGACACCAGCCGGAGGCTCACCTCGGCCGCGCCGGCGAGGGCGACGGCCTGGTCGAGCACGCCCTCCGCGCCGGGACGCGTGCCGACGGCGACGGTGACGCGCGGAAGCACGTGGTCGTCCTGCTGGGCGAGCCCGGAGGGTGCGAGGGCCACCGGGATCGGCGAGGAGTGCAGCAGCTCCGATGCGACGCTGCCCAGGCGATGTCGGCCGAAGAGGCCGCCGCCGGCCGTGCCGATCACGATGACGCTGGCGTCGAACTCCTCGCCGGCGGCGATGAGCCCCTCGGCGAACGACTCGGAGAACCGCACATGGCCGCTGCGCACGAGCTCCTGCGGGAGACGCACGACCGCGTCCTGCAGCCAGCTCCGCGCCTGCTTCCGGATGACGTCCTCATAGGCGCGCTCCGGTGGCACGGCGGCGCTCCGGGTGCCCTCGGTCGGCAGCACGATCACGAGGTGGAGGGTCGCACCGATGCTGCGCGCCAGACGTGCGCCCAGCGCCGCCGCGTCCGCCCCCGCATCCGTCGCCGTGTAGCCGACGACGACCGAGCCGGTCATCAGCCGATGCTCTCGGGAGCGCCGGCCTCGCGGCGGGCGTCGACGATGTTCGCCGCGACGAAGTGGCCCATGCGGATCGCCCCGTCGACGTGCTGGTAACCCGCTCCCGCCATGTCGCTGCAGGCGAAGTGGATCGGTCCGACGGGCGTGCGCAGGTCGGCGCCGTAGCGGTGCAGGCCGCCCAGGTCGAAGCTCGCGGCGTAGGCGCCACGCGTCCACTCCTCGCTGCCCCAGTCGCTCTCGTAGTACACGACCGGGTTCTTCGCCTCGGGACCGTAGTAGTGCGACAGCGACTCGAGGATGCGCTCCTTGCGGTCCTCGGCGGACAGCTCGAACACGCCGTCGGCGTTCGCATCGGACACGAAGCCGACCAGAGTGCCGCGCTCGTCGCCGTGGTTGCTGTTGTCGTAGGCCTCGTGCGAAAGCTCGTACGGGCTGAACGCCGTGCCGCTCAGGCCCTGCTCGCGCCAGAACGGGCGGTCGTAGACGGCGTGCACCTTGATGACGAAGCCCATCGAGAGGTGCTGGTGCAGCTGGTGCTGCCGACGCGGCAGCGGCGGGACGAAGGAGATGCGGTTGTAGAGGATGGGGGCGTGCGCGAGGATCGCGTACCGCGCCCGCACCGTGAGGTCGTCGGTGGTCGCCACGACCCCGTCATCCGACCACTCCAGGCTGCGGACGGGCTGGTTCAGCAGTACGTCCTCGCCCAGTCGCTCGGCGAGGCGCAGCGGCACCTGCTGGAGCCCTCCCACGACGCGCTTGTCGAGGATGAAGTCGGCGTCGACGAGGTTCGAGTACGAGCCGGCCGAGGCAGCCATGAGCAGCGACTGCAGCAGCGAGAAGGCGTGGGTCGGCTTGGTCAGCATCGCCGAGCCGGTGGCGAAGGCGAGGTTGCGCACGGCTTCGTCGTCGTCGGTCTGCGAGCGCAGCCAGGCGTCCCAGGAGATCGAGTCCCACTCGGCCGCGTTCGGGTGCTCCCACGGCTTGTCCGGGTCGATCTCGGCGACGAGGGCGTCGAGGATGCCGGTGATGCGCGCGATCACGGCCTCGGTCTCCGCCGACACCGGGAACATCTCGCCCGTGAAGCGGTGGGCCTGCCCGTCCGGGCCGACGTAGACGCTGTCGCCCTCGCGGTACCGGCTGTAGGTCTCGAGCCCCAGCTCCTCGATCGTGTCCTTGAGCGCGTCCTGGTCGGGCGAGACCCACTGGCCGCCGATCTCCAGCATGGCGCCGTCGATCACGTCGGTCCACAGGCGGCCACCCACGCGGTCGCGGGCCTCCAGCACGGCGACCGACAGCCCGGCCTTCCGCAGGTCGTTGGCCGCCGTGAGCCCTGCGGCTCCGGCGCCCACGATCAGCACGTCGCGGGTGATCTCAGCCATCTGCAACTCCTTCGTCGTCGGGGGATGCGGGGGATGAAGTACCGGTCGCGTCCCGAAATCCCCCGATCCGGGGACGCGACCGGACAGGGTGTCAGGCGCCGGCGAGCGCCTCAGCCACGACGTCGAGGCCCTCATTCAGCAGCTCGTCGCCGATGGACAGCGGCGGGAGGAAGCGGATGACGTTGCCGTACGTGCCGCAGGTGAGGACGATGACGCCCTGGGCGATGCACGCCTTGGCCACAGCAGCCGTGAGCGCGGCGTCCGGAGCGTTGGTCTCCGGGTCGACGAACTCGGCGGCGACCATCGCACCGTGACCGCGGACGTCGCCGATGCGGGCGTCCTCGGCCTGGAGGGCGGTGAGGCGGCCGAGGAGGATCTCGCCGATCTCGCGGGCACGCTCGATGACGCCGTCGTTCTCGAACACGTCGATGGCCGCGAGCGCCGCGGCGCACGCGATGGGGTTGCCGCCGTAGGTGCCGCCGAGGCCACCGGAGTGCGACGCGTCCATGATCTCGGCGCGGCCGGTCACGGCGGCGAGCGGCAGCCCGCCCGCGATGCCCTTGGCGGTGGTGATGAGGTCGGGCTCGATGCCGAAGATCTCGCTGGCGAACATGTGTCCGGTGCGGGCGAACCCGGTCTGCACCTCGTCGGCGATGAAGACGACGCCGTTCGCGCGGCACCAATCGACGATCGCGGGGAGGAAGCCGTCGGCGGGGACGATGAAGCCCCCTTCACCCTGGATCGGCTCGATGATGACGGCGGCGAGGTTGTCGGCGCCGATCTGCTTCTCGAGCTGGAGGATCACGCGGGCCGCGGCCTCGCCGCCCTCGAGCCCGTCGCGGAACGGGTACGACATCGGCGCGCGGTACACCTCGGGGGCGAACGGTCCGAAGCCGCTCTTGTACGGCATCGACTTCGCGGTCAGCGCCATGGTGAGGTTCGTGCGGCCGTGGTAGCCGTGGTCGAACGCGACGACGGCCTGACGACCGGTGTGCTTGCGGGCGATCTTGATCGCGTTCTCGACGGCCTCGGCGCCGGAGTTGAACAGGGCGCTCTTCTTGGCGAAGTCGCCGGGGGTGACGCGGTTGAGCGCCTCGGCGACGCCGACGTACGACTCGTACGGCGAGATCATGAAGCAGGTGTGCGTGAACTGCGCCGCCTGCGCGGCCACGGCGGCGGCGACCTTCGGGTGCGCGTTGCCGACCGTGGTCACGGCGATGCCGGAGCCGAGGTCGATGAGCGAGTTGCCGTCGGCGTCGACGACCACTCCTCCCCCGGCCGCGACGGCGGCGACCGGCACGGTGTGACCGACACCGGCGGCGACCGCGTCCGCCTTGCGGGCGAGGACCTCGGCCGACCGCGGGCCGGGGAGTTCCGTGACGAGGCGACGCTCCTGCGGGAGGTCGGGGCCGCCGAGGGGGACTGCGGGTGCTGCGGTGTCGGGGAGAGCCATGCCGCGAGCGTACGGCGGCAGCGGAGACGGCCGCATTCGCCGGGTCGTACAATCGAAGAATTGATTTCGCCGTCTCGTACAACCGGAGATCGTATGGCCCCCGCCGATCCCTCCACGCTGTCCGCCCTGCTGCGCCGCCGGGACCTCGATCTGCGCCTCGTCTCCACCGCAGCGGATCTGCCGGACGGCGCGCTCGACCGGCCGCTGCGCTGGGTGCACAGCTCCGATCTCGCGGACCCGACGCCCTTCCTCGCGGAAGACCTCGTGCTCCTCACCACCGGCACGCAGTTCGACGACGCGGAGGCCATCGCCCCCTACGTCGTCCGCCTGGCGGAGCGCGGTGTGCTGGGGCTCGGATTCGGGACCGACGTGCATCGCTCGGGAACACCGGAAGAGTTGATCGCGTCGTGCGCCGACCAGGGCATTCCGCTGTTCGAGGTGCCGTACCGCACGCCGTTCATCGCCGTGGCCCGCGCGCACTCCGAGGCGATCGCGGCGCAGGCCTACGCCCGGCGCACCTGGGCGCTGGACACCCAGCGCGCCCTCGCCCTCGCCGCCCTCCGGCCGCGCGGGCTCGAGGCGATCATCACCGAACTCGGCCGTCGACTCGGCGCCTGGGCGGGCATGTTCGACGCGGCCGGCGACCTGATCGTCGCCCACCCCCGCGACGCCCTCTCGGCGACTGTCCGGGAAGGGCTCGGGACCCGGGTTCAGGAGATCCTCGACCGCGGACTCGAAGCGGGGCAGTCCCTCACCCTCGATGCGCACACCTTCATGCTCTTCACGGTGGGGCGGGGCGGGCACCTGCGCGGCGTCCTCGCCGTAGCGGCCGACGCCCTCGACCAGGAGGCCAGGGCCGTCGTCACCTCGGTCATCGCGATGGCGGGACTGGCGCGTGAGCAGAGCGAGCAGCTCGCCCGCGGCCGACGCCGGCTGCACACGCAGCTGCTGCGCTCGCTCCTGAGCGACGACCCCGGCCTCGCGCGCCGTGTCCTCGGCAGCCTTCCGCCCGCCCCCGTGGTGGTGGCGGTGACCGGGGATGCCCCGGCCGAGCCTCTCCTCGATTGGTGGGAGCGCCGACGGGTCGAGCACGGGACGCCCGCCTTCCTCGCGGACTCCGAGGACGGCGTGGTCATCTGCGTGTCCGCGGCCGACGAGGCTCTCCTCGACGACGCGGCCTCGCGCTTCAGCGCCCGCGTCGGCGTCTCGGCCCCGGAGGGGTACGACGCCTTCTCCCGCGCGCACGCCCAGGCGCTCATCGCTCTCCGACAGCCGGGCACGAGCGGCGCCGTCCGGTACGCCGACACGGTCGGATCCAGCCTGCTCACGGCGCTGGCGACGGATGAGGCCCGGCTCGTCGCGGAGTCGCGGCTCGCTCCGCTCCGGGAACACGACGCCGCCCACGGCACCGCGCTCGAACACGCGCTGCGGACCTGGCTCGACCACGACACGCGGGCCGAGCAGGCCGCGGCCGCCCTCGGCATCCATCGGCACACCCTCCGCTCCCGGGTCTCCCATGCCGGCGCCCTCCTCGGGGTCGACCTCACGACCTTCCCCGCCCGGGCCGAGGTGTGGGCCCTCCTGCAGACCGCCCGCGACTGACCCGGCCCCTTCCGTCCCCCCCGCGTCGCCTGCACGACCGCGCGACGCCTGCACGACGGATCGGCCCGCAAGGTCATGCCCGCGGACCGAGGTCGTGCAGCCGGAACCGCGGCCCCTCAGCCGTCGAGGTTGTCGGAGACCACTTCGAGGGCGTGTGCCCGAGCCTGGACGGCGGCGTCGCCGCGGGCGGAGGTGACCGCGGCCGCGAAGACCTCGGCGAACACGAGGAAGGCGACGCGGGAGGCGTGCTGCAGCTCTTCGCGGAAGCTCACCCCGGCCGGGGTGATGACGAGCGACAGGGAGGCCGCGTCGGTCAGCGCGGAGGACGCGAACGAGGTGAGTGCGACCACCGTCGCACCGCCTCGGGCGGCGGCGGTCGCGACACGCAGGCTCGCCTCATTGGCTCCGGAACCACTGACGATGACGCACACGTCCTGCTCCGTGAGATGCCGAGCCGCGATCTGCTGGGCGATGGCGTCGGCGATGAACTCCGCCGGTCGCCCTGCCGCCGTGAGCCGCATCGCCAGATCGCTCGCGATCGGCGACGAGAGACCGTTCGCCAGGACCAGCACACGTCGCGCGGAAGCGGTCGCGCCGACTGCCGCGTCGACGGTCGCCGGGTCCAGGAGACTCGCCAGCACGGGGAGGGACGCCGCGACACGGTCGATCTCACCGCGCATCCGCCCCAGCACACCCGGCCCGTGATCGACCGCAGCGTCACCGCTCCCCCCGCCGAGCTCGGCGGCCAACGCGACCCGGAGCTGCGGGTAGCCGCGGTAGCCGAAGCCCTGGCACGCGCGGACGACGGTGGCGCGGCCGACACCCGCCCGGTCAGCGAGCTCCTGCGCTGTCCACTCCACGACGGCGTCGGCGGAGTCCAGGATGAGCTCGGCCACCCGCCGCTCCGCGGGCTGCAAGGTGTTGCGGACCGCGGCGATGCGCACGGTCGGCGGAGCGCTAGGGGCGAACACGGGCTCGGGCTCCCTCCATGATCCGGCGGCGGATCGCGCCGGATACCGCGTCGATCAGCATCGTCACCGCGACAACCACGATGAGCAGGACACCCACCGTCGACCACTCACGGTACTGGGTGTAGGAGGTGAGCATGTCACCGATGCCGCCGACGCCGATGAGGCCGAGGACGGCCGACGAGCGCACGTTGATCTCGAAGCGGAAGAGCCAGAACGACCAGAACGCCGGTTCCGCCTGTGGCCACACTCCCCATCGCAGCACCTGGAGAGTGCTGCCGCCGGCCGCGTGTGCCGCCTCGATGGGGCCACGGGGCACGGCTTCGACGGCCTCATAGCCCCATTTGCCGAGGGTGCCGATGCCGTTGAGTGCGAGCGCCAGGGCTCCCGTGAAGGGCGTGAGCCCTGTCACCGAGAGGATCACGATCGCGATGATGATCTCCGGGACCGCGCGGATGAGAGAGAACAGCCCGCGAAGCAGATTGCGCAGCCAGACCGGTCCGAAGCCGCGAGCGGCCAGCAGGCTCAGGGGTGTCGCGAGGAGGATGCCGAGCACTGTGCCGACCCAGGCCATCTCGATGCTCCGCCAGGTCTGCCACAGGGCCTCGGGGAGCCTCTCCCAGTTCGGGTCGCCGAACATGAGTACGGTGTAGCGGACGATCTCCGCCGGGAGATCGGCGAGGCGCGCCCAGGAGATGTCGATCGACCAGAAGGCCAGCACGATCACGGCGGTCACGAGGCCCCATCCGACGAGGAGCCAGGGGCGCCGAGGCCGGGCGGGGACGGCGGTGAGGGGCGCGGTCATACGAGCCTCCGCCGGACGGCGTCGGAGACCACGTCGATCACGATCACCACGATGAGGATCTCGAGGATGATGAGCGAGAGCTGGTCGTAGCGGTAGAACGTGCGGACGGCGTCGATGAGCAGCCCCATCCCGCCCGCGCCGACGAGTCCGAGCACGGTCGATGCGCGCACGTTGAGCTCGAAGACGTAGAGGGTCTGGTTCGCGAAGGCGGGCCAGGCGTCCGGAAGGGCGAGCGTCCGGTTGATCTGCATCTGCGTCGCGCCCACGGCCCGGCCGGCCTCGAGGGGCCCGCGGTCGTTCGTGTCGATGGCCTCGGAGACGAGCTTGACGATGATGCCGATGTTGAACAGGACCAGCGCCAGGATCCCGGGAAGGGCACCGACGCCCACCATCGCCACGAGGATGGCGGCGTACAGCAGGTCGGGAACACTGCGCACGACGTTGAGGACCCCGCGCACGACCAGTCTCGCGCCCGTGTTCGGGTTCGTCGCCCGCGCCGCCCAGAAGCTCAGGGGCAAGGACACGGCGGCGCCCAGGGCGGTGGCGATGACCGCCATCTGCAAGGTCTCGATCAGCGGCGGGACCGTGCGCGGGAAGAACGACCAGTCGGGCACCAGCAGCTTCAGCACCTTGTCGGCGCCGTTCTGCCAGTTGCGCGCGATCGCGTCGAGGTCGACTCCGATGCCGACACCGGGCAGACACATCACGACCGTCACGGCGACCACACCCGCCAGGACAGCGGCGCCCTTCCAGGCACCGGGTGGGCGCGCGGGCACGTCGAGCGGTGCCACCGCGGTGTCCTGGTCGACGACGGGGGTCACGCGTCCAGCCGATCGTCCGAGGTGAGCGACCGGCCGTAGATGCCCTCGAAGTCCGCGTCCGAGGCACCGGCGGCGGGGCCGTCGTAGACGATCTCGCCCGCGCGCATGCCGATCATCCGGGCGCCGTATTCACGGGCGAGGTCGAGCAGGTGGAGGTTGACGAGCACCGTGATGCCGAGATCGCGGTTGATGCGCCGCAGGTCGTTCATCACGCCGTGCGCCGTGGGCGGGTCGAGGCTCGCCACCGGCTCGTCCGCCAGGACGACGCGAGGCTCCTGCGCCAGAGCGCGGGCGATCGCGACGCGCTGCTGCTGGCCGCCGGAGAGATCGGAGGCCCGCGCGTGCAGCTTGGGCAGGATCCCGACCCGGTCGAGCGCGTGGTACGCGCGCTGCCGGTCAACCTCAGGATAGGCACCGAGGAGTGTGCGCCACAGCGGCGTGTGGGCGAGACGCCCGACGAGCACCTTGTGCAGCACGCTGGCGCGACCGGCGAGGTTGAAGCCCTGGAAGACCATGCCGATGTCCCCCCGGAGCCGGCGCAGCGTGCGCGGGGAGGCGCCGCTGACGCGATGCCCGCCGACGTCGAGGGTGCCGGACGTGACCGGCACCAGGCCGTTGATCGTGCGGATGAGAGTCGACTTCCCCGAGCCGGAGAGCCCGACGACGGCGACCATCTCGCCCGCGGCGATGTCCAGTGAGACGCGGTTCAACCCGATCGTGCCGTTCGGATAGCGCACCGTCACATCGTCGAGACGGATGTTCCACGGCGTGGACGCCGCGGCCGGAGCCGCGGCGTCCACCGGGTGATGCGGAGCGGACAATTTACTGCAGCCCCAGGGCCTCGGCGGCCCGGGCGACGACGTCGAGCGACGCGGGGTCGGCCGGTGCGAGCTTGGTGATCGAGTAGATGCTCTCCAGGATCGTCGAGCCCTCCTCCGTGTTCGAGAACTCCTCGAGCGCGGTCGTGATGCGCTCCTGCAGCTCCGGGGACAGGTCGGCAGACAGAGCGACGCCGTCGTTCGGGATCTCCTCGGTCATGGCGAAGACGACGACCTTCTCCCCCACGTCCGGGGTGTCCTTCTGCACGATCGTGCGGGCGTCCCAGAAGCTGAAGCCCACCTCCGCGTCGCCGTTGTAGACGGCCAGCACGGACGCGTCGTTCGCAGTCACCGGGATCTGCTCGATGTCCGCGTCCGTGTCCAGGCCCGCCTCCTGGAGCGCGAGGATCGGGTAGATGTAACCGGCGGGGGACCCCGGGCCGAGGACGGCGACCTTCGCGCCCTCCACCTTGTCGATGCTGTCGAGACCGGCGGGTCCGGTCATGGCGTCGGCGCCGTTGCAGAAGAGCATCCCGTCACGCGCGACCGGCTCGTCCTCGCAGTACTTGTCGGGGTTGTTCGTCATGAACTGCGCCGGGTAGGTGATGTTGCCGTTGCGCTCGGTCTGCAACACGACGGACGCGTCGTACATGTCGTTCGCCTGCCAGAGCTGCAGCGACGGCAGGAAGCCGATCTGCGCCTGCCCCGCGCCCATCGCCTCGACCGCGGCCTGGTAGTCCTTCGAGACGACACCGGTCACCTCGATCCCGAGCTCCTCCGTGAGGTAGTCGGTCAGCGGGGCGGCTGTCTCCACGAGGCCGTCCTGGTCCTGCGACGGGACGAGGGCGAGGACGAGGGAGTCCGGATCCTCGGCGGGGGCGGCGGACGGGTCGGACCCGGCAGCGGTGCCGGAGCACCCGGCGAGCGCGACGGTCAGCAGGGCACCGGCGGCGGCGAGACCGAGAACCGGGCGGCGGAAGGGGGAGGTACGCATGATCATCCTTCGGTGGTGAGGGGGTGTGAAGTGGACGGAACGGAGGAGTCGGTGGCCCGCAGCCAAGCCTCGAGCTGCGGTGCGAGAGTGGCGAAGTCGGCCGCGCGGAAGGTCGGGGTCGCTGCCGGGTCGGCGAAGCCGCCGATCAGCGCGGTGGCGTGGCCGCGGGCGTGTGCGGGAGCGAGATCGTTTCGCCACATGTCGCCGATGCTCAGGATGCGGGCATCGGGCGGCAGCGCGTCGAGGACCTCCTCCATCCCGGCGGGCTTGCGGGCATCGGTCACGATGCGGTCGAACAGTCCCGCGAGCCCGAGGTGCTCCAGAGCCTCCGGAAGACGCACGGCGGGGGCGTTGGTCACCAGCACGCGCTCCGCTACGGGGCCGGCGGTCCGAAGGAACTCGACCAGGCCGCTCGGGACCGTGACCGGAGCCGCAGCCGTGGCGAGCTGGGCGCGGCTCGCCAGGTAGGCCGCGCTGAGCACGGCACCGTCGGCGCCGAAGCTGTCCGCCGCGCGGCGGACGACGTCGTACCCGTCGACGGCGTCGGGGCCCGCGACGGCGAGCGCGACGCGGACGTCGTCGACGAACCGCTCCGACGCGCCCAGCGCGGTGGCCACATGTCGGGCGTAGGCGAGGACAGGGCCGTCGCCGAGCGCGATCGTGCCGTCGAAGTCGAAGAGGAGGATGGTGGTCACGGGGTTCCTTCCGTGCGGACGCTCCGTCCAGCATGGGCAAACGACATGGACGGAACGCCCACAGCGCATGAACGCCGCGTGAACACTCCGTCCACGTCGTTCCCGTATGGTGAACGCCGTGTCCGAACTCGCTGCCCTCATGCACGCCGCCGACCGCGCCGCGACCAGCACCCCGGTCGCCGCGCAGAGCGCGATCGACGCGTTGCCCTGGCTCGATGCCTCACTCCGGGCTGATCGCGATGCGAGGCGCTTCGCCGCGTGGGGCCGGTCGACCGCCGTCGACGAGAACACCGGCACGGGCGTCATCGCGCCCGCCCTGTTCGACGAACTCCACCGGCGCGCGGGCCTGCCGGCGACCTGGCCGGTCGGTAACGCCGGGCTCCTGCACTGCTACGGCTACCTGCTCTCGCGGGAGCCCACCCCCTACGGCCTCAAGAGCGACCGCTGGCTGACCCCGGCGCTGCCTGTCGCCTGCGGACTCCCCGAGGACGCCTTCCTCCCCTGGCTCCCCGGTCCGACACTCCTGGCCCGAGCGACCGCCGCGGCCGCCGCCCTGTCCGCAGGCCTGCACGGATCCACGGTCGCCGTCGCCGGCCGCGAGAGTCGGGTCTTTCTGAGCGCGTCGGAGGGGCCGGCGGCCCTGGCCTACGCGGTCGCACCATCGCCGAGGCTCCCCCCGCTCCCGGTCACGCTCTTCCCCGTGACCGACGCGGCGGCGATCCTCACCGAGTTCCCCACACTGCCGCGACTCCGCTGGAACGCGGCGTAGTCAGCGCCTCGCGAACGTGCGCCGCTCCGCGGCGAGAAGCCGCCGCGAGGCCGCGACATCCGCGGCGGTCCGGGCGACGAGCTCCTCGACCCCATCGAAACGGAGCGTCGGCCGGAGCTGCGCGACGAGCTCGACCGACAGCAGCTGCCCGTAGAGGTCGCGGTCGATGTCGTGGAGGTGCACCTCGAGACGCCGCGCCCGGTCGCCGCAGAACGTCGGATTGACGCCGATGCTCGCCGTCGCCTCCCACCGCCGGTCGTCGCCGGGCAACAGCGCCCACGCCGCATAGATCCCATCGTCGGGCAGCAGCCGCTCGGACAGGGCGAGATTCGCGGTCGGGAAGCCGAGCAGCCGACCGCGACCGTCGCCGGGGACGACCAGACCGGAGAGCACCCGGGGCGCCGGTCCGCTCACACGTCTCCGGCGGGCGAGATGGCACGGTAACGGCTCTGGTGGAACACGAGCGGCTCGACGCCGTCGAAGAGCGTCACATCCTGGATCTCGTAGAGCGCGATCTCGTGGTCGCCACCGTCGAACGTGCTGTGCAGCCGGCACGTGAGCCAGAGCGCGGCGTCGTCGATCAGCACGGCCCCACCCTCCGAGCGATGCCACGCATGGCCGCCGAACCGGTCGCCTTCGCGCGCGGACAGGGAGCGGCTGAGCGGCTCATGGTGCGCCGCGAGGACACTCATCCCCAGTTCGGGGACGGCGCGCAACACGGGCCACGTCTTCGAGGTGCGCGCGGCGCTGACGGCGACGAGGGCGGGCTCCAGCGAGATCGAGGTGAAGGAGTTGACCGCCATACCGACGGCGCGGTCCTCGACGTGCGCGGCCAGCGCGACCACACCGGTCGGGTAGACGGAGAAGGCGCGACGGAGAGCGCGATCCCGCGGCAGGGCGTCGGTCACGGCAGTGGTCATCACGAAGTCCTTTCGGTAGTCAACTTTGACTAGTTTGGATTATATGCATTTTTGACCATGCAAACAACAGGTTCCACCGCACTGAGCCGTTAGCATGAAGCGCATGTCGACCACCCGCCTCGTCGTCCTCGGTGCCGTCAAGCAGTTCCAACCGGTGCACGGCTACTTCCTGCGCCGCGAGCTCATGACCTGGCACGTCGACGAGTGGGCGCACATCCAGCCCGGTTCGATCTACAACGCCCTCCGCGCGCTCGAAGTCGACGGCTACGTGGCGGAGAGCGGCACCGAGACGGAGGGCAAGCGCCCCGCGCGCACCACCTACCGCATCACCCCGGCCGGCGAGGTGGAGCTGCAGCGCATGCTGCGCGAGAACCTCTGGAACGTCGCGGCCTTCGACACCCAGGCGATCATGACCGTGGCCTCGTTCATGTTCGTCCTCAGCCGGCAGGAGGTCATCGCCGGCCTCGAGCACCGGCTCATCAAGAGCGACGCGATCATCACGCAGAACGGCTTCGACGTGCAGGACACCCTGCGCTCGGAGACGACCCCGGAGTACGTGCGCGAGATCTTCGACCTCTCCACCGCCCGACTCACCGCCGAGAAGGAGTGGCTCCTGACGCTGCTGGAGCGGCTGCGTGCCGGAGCGTACACATTCGCCGGCGAGACGGCGGAGACCACCCCTACGCGCTGATACCGCCGCGCCCAGCGCGGACTCAGCGCCGCGCTACCAGAGCCTCCAGAGCGGTGACGGACAGCGCCGGAGTGGTCGCCCCACGGTGACGGGCGACGATCGCCCCCGCGGCACAGGCACGGACGAGAGCGTGCTCGATGTCGTGACCCTGGGCGAGCCCCGCAGCGAGGGCGCCGCAGAAGGCATCCCCGGCTCCCGTCGTGTCGACGGCGTCGATGCGGAAGGCCGGCACGTGCACGCCGGGGCGCCCTGGCCGATGCAGCGTCACACCGGCGGCCCCCTCCGTGAGCACGACCGCCCCGGCGCCGGCGCCGAGGAGCCGCTCGACGCCGCCGAGTTCCGCGCACTCCGTCTCGTTCACGACCAGCACGTCCACCTCCGGCAGCAGGTCGACGGCGGCGGGGTGCGCGGGGGCGGCGTTGAGGATCGTGAGGGTCCCGGAGGCATGTGCGGCGGCCAGGGCGGCGGCGACCGCGGCGAAGGGCACCTCGAGCTGAGTGAGCATCACGGCCGCCCCGACGGTCCCGGCCACGGCGTCTTCCGGAGTGAGCTCGCCGTTCGCCCCCGCCGCCACGAGGATGCTGTTGTCGCCGTCGTCGAAGGCCAGCACGTGCGCGACCCCGGTCGGCGCGGACGCGGAGCGGCGGAGCGCGGCGTCCACTCCCGCCTCCGTCACCGCCGCCTCCAGAACGGCGCCGGCCTCGTCCGCTCCGACGACGCCGCAGAACGTGGTCACGGCTCCCGCGCGGGCCGCGGCGACAGCCTGGTTCAGACCCTTGCCACCGGGGAAGCGGCCTCCGGCCCGGCCGAGCAGCGTCTCACCGACGCGGGGAGGACGCGACACCTCGACCACGAGGTCGAGGTTCGCGCTCCCCACGACGGCGACGCCGGCGAGGCTGTCAGACACGGGCCATCGTCCGCCGGAACGACGACCCGATGTGGGAGTCGGCGAGCGCGGGCGTCGGGGTGCCCATCAGCCGTTCCCGCAGCGACTCCGGCTCGGCTGCGGGGTCGGCGATCGCCCCGCGCTCCTTGAGGATCGGCAAGACGTGCTCGATGAAGTCGGCGGTCGAGGCCGGCGGGATCACCGGAGCGAAGAGGAAGCCGTCGAGGTCGGCGCCGTCGGCGAGCTCCATCATCCGGTCCGCCACCTGCTCCGGCGTGCCCACGATCGGGCGGGCGCCCACGCCGTGCGCGTGCCAGTCGCCCAGGACATCGCCCACCGTCTTGTCGGCGAAGCGCGCGACCTGCGTCTGCGAGAGTTCGGTGCGGAGCTCGGACATCGGCGTGCTCGGGTCGTACGACGACAGGTCGAGACCGGTGAACCAGGCGTAGGAGGCGACGGTGACCTCGGGATTCTGCGCATCGGCGACCTCCGCGTAGGCGCGGCGGGCCTCCTCCTCGGTGCTGCCGACGACCGCGGCGAACGCCGACATGATCTTCACCTCGTGCGCCGCACGGCCGTTCTTCACCGCCTCCTCGCGGATCGCCGAGGAATGCGTGCGGAGCTGCTCGACCGAGCCGCTCCCGACGAAGATCGCCTCGCCGTGCTTGCCGCCGAACTCGCGACCGGCGGGCGACGCCCCGGCCTGGAACAGCACCGGCGTGCCCTGCGGCGAGCGCTGCGTGTTGCCGTAGCCGTGCGAGCGGAAGTAGGGCCCGTCGTGCGCGATGCGGTGGACCTTGGCCGGGTCGGCGAAGCGACCGGACTTGTCGCGCTCCAGCGCCCCTTCCTCCCAGGCCCCCTCCCACAGCTTGTAGACGACCTGCATGAAGTCGTCCGCCATCAGATAGCGCTCGTCGTGTCCCACCATCGGCACGCCGAAGCCCTGCACCGCGGTGTCGGCGGTGCCGGTGGTGACGACGTTCCAGCCGATCCTGCCCCCGGACAGGATGTCGAGAGTGGCCAGGCGTCGGGCGAAGGAGTACGGCGGCTCGAGCAGGGTCGATCCGGTGGCGACCAGGCCCAGGCGGGTGGTCTCCGGGATGAGGGCGGCGAGGATGATCGCCGGGTCGAGCCGCGGCAGATCCAGGCCCTCGACGGAGCAGATCTCCGGCCGCTCACCGGCGACGTCGGCCCAGCCCCACGCGTCGGCGAGGAAGAGGAAGTCGAAGCCCGCGTTCTCGACCAGGCGCGCGGTGTCGCGCCAGTAGTCGAGCTTGTCGAAGAGGTAGCGCCGATTGTCGGGGTGGCGCCAGGTCGCGGTGCCGGAGTCGTTCGCCTGGGCGTTCTCGAAGAGTCCGAGACGCAGGGTCTTCACGGGGTGCTGAGCGGTCATGGCGGATGCCTTCCTGGAGTGGGGGATGGAGTCGTTCGGAGTTTCCGGGCACGCCGGGGGAACCCGGGGGCGCGGGGTCGCGCCCCCGGGACCGGGGGTCGTGCGGTCAGCCCTTCGCGGTGACCTCGCCGTCGCTCCACCACAGGACGCGCCGGCGCACCACCGCGAGGAGCACGATGAGGAGCACCCCGAGCAGGCAGAGCAGAGCGATGCTCGCCCAGGTCACGGGCAGGTTCGCCTGTGCCGCCGAGGTGGTGACGAGGGAGCCGAGACCGGCCTGCTGACCGGCCGCGACGAACTCGGCCACGGCGGCGCCGACGACGGCGAGGGGCAGTGCGATCCGCAGACCGGCGAACACGTACGGCATGCTGCCGGGGAACCGCAGCTCGCGGAAGATCTCCCACCGCGAGGCGTGCAGCGTCGTGAACACGTCGAGCGCCTTCTGGTCCACGTCGCGGAGGCCGGCGAGCGAGTTCACGAGCATGGGGAAGAAGACCACGAGTCCTGTGACGATGAACTTCGGCACCATGCCGAACCCGAAGGCGACGACCAGCGCCGGGGCGATCGCGACGATCGGCGTCACCATCACGATGATGACCAGCGGCATGACGGCCCGCTCGATGATCTGGAACTCGGCCATCACGACGGCCAGCAGGAAGCCCGCCAGTATGCCGGCGGAGGCCCCGACGACGACCTCCAGCAGCGTCACGAGGAAGTTCGACCAGTACATGCCCGGGTCCTCGACGAGGCTGGCGCCGATGGCCTCCAGCGTCGGCAGGACGTACGGGTTGGTCCACGCCACGATCTGCCAGAGCAGAGCCGCGATCACGAACGTGATCAGGGTCGGTCCCCACGAGCCCCAGCGGAGCCAGCCGGGGATGCCGCGGCGGGGCTGCGCCTTCAGCCGCGCCGTGGCGAGGGTGGCGGTGGTGTCTCTCATCGTCAGCTCAGACATGGGCCTTCTCCGTCTGCGCGCGCAGCGCACCGCGCACGACTGCCTCCAGGTCGCGGAACTCGTCCGTCGCGTACGCCTCCTCGGTGCGCGGTCGCGGGAGGTTCACATCGATCACCTCGGCGATGCGGCCAGGGTGGGCCGCCATCACCACGATCCGGTCGGAGAGCATGATCGCCTCCGGCACCGAGTGCGTCACGAACATCACGGCCTTGCGGTTCGACTGCCAGAAGTCCAGCAGGGCGATGCGCTGCAGGTCGCGGTTCATCTCGTCGAGGGCGGAGAACGGCTCGTCCATCAGCATGATCGCCGGGTCGAACACGAAGGCCCTGGCGATCGCGGCGCGCTGCTGCATACCGCCGGAGAGCTGCCCCGGGTACTTCTTCAGCGCATGCCCGAGGCCGAACGTCGACAGCAGCTCGGCGGGGTCGCGGAGTGCGCGGTCGCCGTTGGCCCCGCGGTTGATCCGCACGGGGAGCTCGACGTTCTCGCGCACCGTCTTCCACGGCAGCAGCGCCGGGGACTGCGGGACGAGACCGATCTTCTTGTCGCGCGAGGCCGCCGTGACGCTCTCGCCGTCGATCGTGACGGTGCCGGAGTCGGCGTCGAGGAGTCCGGCGACCACCTTGAGCAGCGTGGACTTGCCGCATCCGCTGGGACCGATGACCGACACGAACTCGCCCATGCCGATCGTGAGGCTCACATCGTCGAGCACCGTCACCTGGGCTCCGTCGACGCCGAAGGACTTCGAGACGTTCCTGACCTCGACGCCCGCGCCGTGTGCCGCGGTCATCACTTCTCCGCCCAGACGAGGGTGTCGCCGTCGTACAGGTCGGCCACGAGATCCGGGTCCATCATGTCGGCGATGGCGGGGAGGTCCTTGACGTCGCCGTACTCCTGCACGATCTCGTACTCGGGCTGCCACATGTCCTCGGTCTGCACGCCGGGGTTGCCGCCCGCGCTCTCGCGCACCCAGGCCGACTCGACCTCCCACGTACGGGCGAGCTGATCGCGCGGGAACGCCGCACCCTGGCCGTTCTCCTCCGCGAGGGCCGCCAGCATGTCGATGCATTCGTCCGCCTCGTCGAGGCAGAACTGCAGGGCCTTGAGGCTCGCGCGCATGAAGTCGGCGGCGACCTCACGGTGCTCGTCGAGGAAGCGCGAGTTCACCTCCATGACGTTGTACGTGCCCTCGACGCCGAGGTCGGAGGGCAGGAACTCGCTGAACGGGAGGCCCTGTGCCTTGAGGGTCTGCGGCTGGTTGGAGGCGTAGCCGACGATCGCGTCGACCTGCTCGCGCACGACGACGGTCGGGTCGTAGTTGGTCATCTTCACCATCTCGACCTTCGAGACGTCGACCCCGGCCTCATCGAGCATGGCCGAGGCGATGGGCGTGAGGTTGATGAAGTACCCCAGCGAGCCGCCTTCGAGGTCGGTGAGGTCGGTGAGCTTCTCGTTGCCGAAGATCGAGAACGGCGGGGTCGTGCCGTAGGTCGCGACCGCGGTGAGGTTCTTGCTGTTCGCCGCGGCGAGCATCACATCGGAGGCGGAGCCGAGAGCGGTGAACTGCGCCTGCCCGGAAGCGACGAGCTGCTGCCCGTTCGCACCGGACGCGTTGATCTCCACGTCGAGGCAGAGGTCGTCGAAGTAGCCCAGCTCCTTCGCCAGGAACACGTCGAGCTGCCCGGCGCTGGCGGAGTAGCCGTAGCCGGAGATGTAGGTGATGGTGCCGGCATCCTGGTTGCGCTGGCAGGCGTCGCTGCCGCCCGCGCTCGTGGGGGCGGTATCGCCGCCGGGCGCCGGCGAGGAGCATGCTCCGAGCGTCAGCGTGGCGGCGAGAACGCACGTCAGGGTGGCAGTGGTGCGGAATCGGGTTTCCGCAGAGGAAGTAGCCATGAGGGTCCCTTCTCGGCCGTTCGTCATTGATGGCTCGATGAAAGTAACATAGTCAATCTTGACTAAGCAAGATCAAACTAACTCCATCCACACGATCCGGTGACGGATGCACGACTCCCCCGGGCCTCGGCTCGTGCGCGCGCAACACGGTCGTGCATCCGTGGCCCGGGGAGAGAACGAGAAGGAACAGTGTCCAGGCCGGGACGGAACGGGCGGGGTCAGACCGGGGTCGAGCGGAGCGGCCAGGCGGGCCACCAGCCGTCGTCGAGCCCGCGCAGCAGGGCGGCCGTGCGCTCTCGCGCCTTCGCGGGCATCTCCGGAGCGGGGCCTGAGCTGCTCTCCCGCCGCTCGCCGTCCGGCGACCGGATCTCGGTGTACAGCCACGCGCGGCGACCGACAGGATACTTCTCCCGGAAGCCACCGGCGGCGACCGACAGCAGGATCCGCTCCAGCTCGTCCGCCGCCGTCTCGGCGGTCTCGTCGCAGGCATCGCAGATGCACGACGGCACGATCGCGTGGAAGTGGGCGCCCGCCTCGACGCTGACGGAGGGAACGGTCGGCGTGATGACGACTCGCGCACCGCGCGCCGGTTCGAGCACGACGCGCTCCGTCCCGTCCTCCCCCGACTCTCGCCGCGCCTCGACCTCGTACTCGCGGGAGAGGTGCTCGACGAGCGCGTCGACCACGAGAAGCAGCGGTGCGAAGCGCTCCGGGTGGCTCTCCCGAGAGTACGACTCCTCCGGCGCGATGCCATCGGGCCAGCGGCGTCCGTAACGGATGACCTCGCCGCGGTCGTCGTGGAAGGTCAGGGGCGGGAGAGCGGGCCGGACATACGCGCGCGCCGGGACGACGACGACCGCGGGAGCGGAATCCTCCGCGGACAGCGCTCTCATCTCCTCGTCATCGATGTCGTCCTGCTCCCACGACGCGAGCATCTGCAGGAACGCATCCCGCTGGTCGGGCTGCTGCACCATCCCCTGCACGAGACCCGCGACCGGGATGGAGAGGGTGTTCGTCCCGATCTCCGGCTCGCTCGTCATCCGCCAGGTCGCGGCCGGGTGCACGACCGCGATGACGTTGCCGACGAAGCGCGCGGCGGCCGCCGCGAGGTCCGGGCGGTCGAGGATCTCAGGACGCGCTGCCACCACATCCCACGTCGCCGCGAGGTCGTCGGCCAGCAGCGCGGGGTCGATCCCGAGGCCCCGCAGGAAGTCGGCGAACGGCTCGAAACCGTCGACGAAGCGGACCGGCCGCGGGGCCTCCGCCGGCGATGGCATCCACAGGATCGCGGCGGCACCCGCCTCGGGAATCGGGCCGAAGGGACCGGGGAAGACGGCACTGCTCATCGACCGAGCGTACCGAGCGGGATCACCGGGGCGCGTGGGACTCCAGGAACTCGTACACATCGGTCGTGTCCACGCCGGGGAAGGCACCGGTGGGCAGCGTCGCCAGCAGCGTGCGCGGGGTCTTCACGTTGGGCCAGGAGTTCTCGCGCCACCGCTCCTCCAGCTCGGCGGGAGCCCGACGGCAGCACACCTCGACCGAGTGCTTCGACACACCGCGGTGCGGGGTGTCCCTGCCGACGAACCACTTCGTGTCATCGAACCGCACCCCGACGCTCACCGAGTGCAGACCCTCGCTCGATGCCTCCACACGGGCGGTGCACCAGTAGGTGCCGTTCCCGGTGTCGGTGTACTGGTAGTACGGGTTGAACCGGTCGTCCTCGTCGAACACCACCCGGGAGGTCCACCGGCGGCAGCACATCTGCCCCTCGATGGCGCCGAGCCGGTCGGTCGGGAAGTTCACGTCGTCGTTCTCGTACGCCTTCGTGATGGTGCCCGACTCATGCACCTTGAGGAAGTGCACGGGGATGTCGAGGTGCCGCGTCGCGAGGTTCGTGAACCGGTGCGCCGCTGTCTCATACGACACCGAGTACGCGTCACGGAGGTCTTCGATGGAGATCGCCCTCCGCTGCTTGGCGTCCTGCAACGCGGGGACGACGTGCGCCTCCGGGATGAGCAGGGCACCGGTGAGGTAGTTCGTCTCCACCCGCTGCCGGAGGAACTCGGCGTAGCTGCGCGGCTCGGAGTGCCCCAGGATGCGGCTCGACAGCGCCTGCAGCACCGCGGTGCGTGCGTCTCCCTTCGCCGGGACGCTGCTCGACAGGTACAGCCGGCCGTTGGCGAGGTCGGCGACGCTGCGGGTCGTCTGCGGCAGGTCGGGAGCGTAGTGGAGGGTGAAGCCGAGATGGGCCGCGATCTCGGAGGCGGTGCGCTGGGTCAGCGGTCCCCCGGGATGGCCGACGGCCGCGAGGATCTCGGCCGCCTTCGCCTCCAGCTCGGCGAAGTGGTTGTCCTGCCGGCGCATCAGATGTCGCAGTTCGACGTTGGCGCGCCGGGCCTCCTCCGGGGTCGCGGCGCGCTCGTCCTTGAGTCGGTCGATCTCCCCCTGCAGCGCCAGCAGCGCCTTCAGCGCCTCCGTCGGCATACTCTTGGCGATGCGGAACGGCGCGATGCCCAGCGCCTGGAACGTCTGCCCCTTCATCGCGCGCTCCAAGGCGATCTCGATCGCGCTGCGCTCGTCGAGCGGCTCCCCCGTGAGCAGCGCATCGATGGTCACCCCGAGCGCGCGGGCGATCGCCTGGAGCTGCGTGAGCTTGGGCTCGCGCTTGCCCGTCTCGATCATCGACATCTGGCTCGGCGCCCGCTCGACCGCGGCTGCGAGCTCTTCGAGCGTCAGGCCCCGCGCTGTGCGCAGCTGGCGGATGCGCCGCCCGACAGTGAGGGCGTCGGTCTCTTCCGTGGTGTCGTCCATGTCGGCTCCTCTCAGCCCACCACCGTCCGCGTCGGTGCGGGATCGGGAACGCTCCTCGCGAGGCCGGGCCGGGGTCTTTCCTGATCCCGCGAGGCCGCGTGAGCGGCGCGCGCGGGCCGAGTCTGTCACGAAAACAGAAATTCAGTCAAACTTCTCCTCGATTCGGCACTGGAGAGGCACAGAACTTCACACACAGTGGAGGCACGCCATCGGCACCGACGCCGATTCCCATCCGAGGAGACACCATGACGAACACCGCAGCGACCCCCACCCCGCGCCCCGCCGGCCTGCGCGCCGGCGATCAGGTCCAGACGGCGGCGCAGCTCCAGGAGATCTGGGACACCGACCCGCGCTGGGACGGCGTCGAGCGCACGTACTCCGCCGACGACGTCGTCCGCATCCGCGGCTCGGTCCGCGAGGACGCCACCCTCGCCCACCGCGGTGCGGAGAACCTCTGGAACCTCCTGCACACGGAGGACTACATCCGGGCGCTCGGCGCCTACACCGGCGGCCAAGCCGTGCAGCAGGTGCGCGCCGGCCTGAAGGCCATCTACCTCTCCGGATGGCAGGTCGCCGCCGACGGCAACCTCGCCGGACAGACCTACCCCGACCAGTCGCTCTATCCGGCGAACTCGGTCCCGGCGGTCGTGCGTCGCATCAACAACGCCCTGCTCCGGCAGGACCAGCTCGAGCACGCCGAGGGTGAGATCACGCAGGACTGGCTCGCGCCGATCGTCGCCGACGCCGAGGCGGGTTTCGGCGGACCGCTGAACGCCTACGAGCTCGCGCAGTCGCTCATCCAGTCCGGTGCCGCCGGCATCCACTGGGAGGACCAGCTCGCGAGCGAGAAGAAGTGCGGCCACCTCGGCGGCAAGGTGCTCGTGCCCACGCAGCAGCACATCCGCACTCTCAACGCGGCCCGTCTCGCGGCGGACGTCGCCGGCGTTCCGACCGTCATCATCGCCCGCACCGACGCCCTCGCCGCCGATCTGCTCACGAGCGACGTCGACGAGCGCGACCGGGAGTTCACCACAGGCGAGCGCACGTCCGAGGGCTTCTACCGGGTCCGCCCCGGCATCGAGTCGGTCATCAGCCGCGGCCTCGCCTTCGCCCCGTACGCCGACCTGCTCTGGGTCGAGACCGGGGAGCCGGACATCGAGCTGGCGCGGGAGTTCGCCGCGGCCATCCACGCGCGGTTCCCCGGTAAGCTCCTGGCCTACAACTGCTCGCCGAGCTTCAACTGGAAGCGCCACCTGTCGGACGCCGAGATCGCGACGTTCCAGCAGGAGCTGGCAGACCTGGGCTACAAGTTCCAGTTCATCACCCTGGCCGGGTTCCACGCCCTGAACCACTCCATGTTCGACCTCGCCCGCGGTTATGCCGAGCGCGCCATGAGCGCCTACGTCGAGCTGCAGGAAGCCGAGTTCGCCGCCGAAGCCGACGGGTACACCGCCACCAAGCACCAGCGCGAGGCGGGCACCGGCTACTTCGACGTCATCTCCACCGCGCTCAACCCCGACAGCGCCACCCTCGCCCTCGCCGGCTCCACCGAGACCGCCCAGTTCCACTGACCCAGTATTTCTCCCCCCACTTCCCCCGAGACCCCCGGTTCTCGTCGAGACCCCGCCCCGCACACGCCGGGAGCCCGGGGTCTCGACGACAACCCGGGGGCTCGGCTCAAGGCAAAGGACACCATCATGACCACCGCACCGATGCAGACGACCCGACAGGGCCCCGCGATCGAGATCGCCGGGCCCATGCGCGACCGCTACAGCGAGATCCTGACCCCGGAGGCGATCGCCTTCCTCACCGAACTCCACCACCGGTTCGCCTCCCGCCGCCACGACCGGCTGGCCGACCGGATGCGTCGCCGCTTCGAGATCGGCAACGGACACGACCCGCAGTTCCGAGAGGACACCGCGCACATCCGCCAGGACACCACCTGGCGGGTCGCCGGCGCCGGACCGGGACTCGAGGACCGCCGCGTCGAGATCACCGGGCCCACCGATCCGAAGATGACCGTCAACGCCCTGAACTCCGGTGCGCGGGTGTGGCTCGCCGACCAGGAGGACGCCACGAGCCCCACTTGGAAGAACGTCATCGAGGGGCAGCTGTCCCTCCGCGACGCGATCCGCGGCGAGCTCTCCTTCACCTCCCCCGAGGGCAAGGAGTACCGGGTCACCGCCGAGCGCACGCCCACGATCGTGATGCGCCCCCGTGGCTGGCATCTGCCGGAGAAGCACCTCACCTTCATCGACCGCGCCGGCCGGCCCACGTCGGCATCCGGCTCCCTGGTCGACTTCGGTCTCTACTTCCTGCACAACGCGCAGGCGCTGATCGAGGCCGGCCGCGGACCGTACTTCTACATCGCCAAGCTCGAGTCCAGCGAAGAGGCGAAGCTGTGGGACGACGTGTTCTCCTTCAGCGAGGAGTACATCGGCATCCCGCACGGCACCATCCGCGCGACCGTGCTGATCGAGACCCTGCCGGCCGCGTTCGAGATGGATGAGATCCTCTACGAGCTGCGCGATCACTGCGCGGGCCTCAACGCCGGACGCTGGGATTACATCTTCTCCATCATCAAGAACTACCGCGGCCGCGGCGCCCGCTTCGTGCTCCCCGACCGCAGCGAGGTCACGATGACGGTGCCCTTCATGCGGGCGTACACCGAGCTCCTCGTGCAGACCTGCCACAAGCGCGGAGCCTTCGCGATCGGCGGCATGAGCGCGTTCATCCCGAACCGCCGCGACCCCGAGGTGACGGCACGCGCGGTCGAGAAGGTGTCGGCTGACAAGAAGCGCGAGGCCGGCGACGGCTTCGACGGCACCTGGGTCGCCCACCCCGACCTGATCCCGACGGCGCAGGCCGAGTTCGACGCCGTGCTCGGCGACCGCCCGAACCAGGTCGACCGTCAGCGCGACGACGTGCACGTGGAGGCGCGCGACCTGCTCGACCTGCACATCGGTCGTCCGATCACCGCGCAGGGCGTGCGGGACAACGTGTCCGTCGCCATCCGCTACCTGGAGGCGTGGCTGCGCGGACTCGGCGCCGTGGCCATCGACAACCTCATGGAGGACGCCGCGACCGCGGAGATCAGCCGCTCGCAGGTGTGGCAGTGGATCCATCAGGACCGCACCACGCAGGACGGCACGGCCATCACGGTCGAGTACGTCGAGGGGCTGATCGCGGAAGTGCTCAGCGAGGTCGACAGACGCGAGGGCGACCGCTTCGACGACGCCGCCGAGATCTTCCGCGAGGTCGCGCTCCGCGAGGAGTTCCCCACCTTCCTCACCCTGGGCGCCTACAGCCGGTTCCTGGTCGACGAGGACTGACGACGCCGGGATGCCGCAGGCCGTGGGGTCTGCGGCATCGCCGCGTCGTGCCCGACCCGCCCCCTCCCTGCCGGGCGTAGCCTGGAGCCATGAGCGACGTATGGAGCAGCATCGCCGAGGAGTTCCTGCACCTCTATCCGCGCGGACGACGACTGCTCGCGGTCGCCGGCGCCGATGCCGAGCGCTCCCGCGCAGCCGCGGACGACCTCGCGACAGCCCTGACCACGGCGGGCCAGACCGTCGAGCGTGCGCACACCGCTGACGGGGACGAAGCCGCCCTCCGCGCCGACGTGGTGGGCCCCTTCCGTGCCACGGACAGCGGAGCTGTGCTCATCGTGTCCGGCCCGGGCCCGATCGTGGCTCCGAGTACGCGCGGGATGTGGAACTACGTCCTGTGGCAGCTCGCGGGAGACGAGCCCCCGCACACCGCGGCGAACGCCCTGGTCGACGTGACCGATCCGGCCCATCCCACCCGGCGTTTCGCCGACTACTGCGCAGTCCCCTCCTCGTTCGAGACCTGAGTCGCCGCCCGCCGACTCAGTGGAACGACGCGGCGACCGAGTTGCGGTGGTAGTCGAACACGATGCTCGTGCGGGTCGACGCCACGCTGCTCTGCGCGGACAGGTGCTCGAGCACGAACTCGCGCATCTCCGAGGAGTCGGCGACGGCGATGTGCAGGAGGAAGTCGTCGTCACCGCCGAGGAAGAACACCTGGATCACCTGCGGCAGCGCGCGCACCCGATCGGCGAACTCGACGATGCTCTCCCGTCGGGCGGCCGGACGCAGGCTGACGCCGATGATCGCCTGAAGTCCGGCGCCGAGCTCGCGTTCGTCGACGCTCGCATGGAAGCCGGTGATGACCCCGCGCTCGATCAGCCCGCGCAGCCGTGCGTGCGCGGTCGACGGCGCGACTCCCAGTCGCCCGGCGAGCTCCGCGTTCGTCATCCTCCCGTCGGCGGTGAGGAGCTGCACGATCCGCGCGTCGACGGAGTCGAGGGCGGGCGCCCGAACGCTGTTCGGCTCGGACGACGCGGCGGCGGTGGTCATACGAAGCATTATTCAGGATTCGACCCGTCGCCGAAGACTCTTCACTGATTGTGTCCATCTCGCGACGTTTCTGCGATCCTTGTCTGCACCCTGCGCCCCGACACCTGGAGGATCGATGAAGATCGGCGTCCCGACCGAAGTCAAGAACAACGAGAACCGCGTCGCCCTCACCCCGGCCGGCGCCGATCGGCTCGTACGGGAGGGACACCGGGTGCTCGTGCAGTCGGGTGCCGGCATCGGATCGAGCATCGACGACGACGCGTACCGCGCGGCCGGTGCGGAGATCGTGGACACCGCCGCCGACGCCTGGGGAGAGGCCGACCTGCTCATCAAGGTCAAGGAACCCGTCGCCGAGGAATACGGCTTCCTCCGACCCGACCTCACGCTCTTCACCTACCTCCACCTCGCGGCGGACCGTCCGCTGACCGAGGCCCTCGTCGCCGCAGGGACGACGGCCGTCGCCTACGAGACCGTGCAGCTGCCCGACCGTACGCTGCCCCTGCTCGTGCCGATGAGCGAGATCGCCGGTCGCCTGTCCGTCATCATGGGCTCCCACTCGCTGCTGCGCTCGCAGGGCGGCCGCGGCATGCTGCTGGGCGGCATCGCCGGCACTCCCCGGGCCAAGACCGTGGTCATCGGCGGTGGCGTCGCCGGAGAGCACGCGGCCGCGAACGCGCTCGGACTCGGATCGAAGGTCACCGTCGTCGACGTGGCGCTCCCCCGGCTGCGCGAGCTCGAACACCGCTACGGCGGCGCTCTGGAGACCCGGGCATCGAGCCGCTACGACATCGCCGAGGAGCTGACGTCGGCGGATCTCGTCATCGGCTCGGTCCTCATCCCCGGTGCCGCGGCCCCCAAGCTGGTGACCGACGACATGGTCGCCGCCATGAAGCCGGGGTCCGTGCTCGTCGACATCGCGATCGACCAGGGCGGGTGCTTCGAGGGCTCCCGTCCGACCACGCACGACGACCCGACCTTCGCGGTGCACGACTCGATCTACTACTGCGTCGCGAACATGCCGGGAGCCGTGCCGACGACCGCGACCAGGGCGCTGACGAACGCCACTCTCCCCTACGTCTCGGCCATCGCCGCCAAGGGCTGGGAGCGGGCGGCCTCCGACGACGCTGCCCTCGCGAAGGGGCTCAACGTGCAGGGCGGGCGCATCACGCTGGACGCCGTCGCGCAGGCCCACGGCCTCTCCACTGACTGACCTGTCGAACCCGAAAGAACCTCGGATCTTGGCGGCATCCCACACCTCACGCGGCGCATCGACCCGAGTACGCTCGTAACCGTGACCGAACGCGCTCCTCTCTCCCGCAAGCTGTCCGCCATCGCCGAGTCCGCGACCCTCAAGGTCGACGCCAAGGCCAAGGCCCTCAAGGCCGAGGGCAAGCCCGTCATCTCGTATGCCGCGGGCGAGCCCGACTTCGCCACCCCCCAGTTCATCGTGGACGCGGCGGCTGAGGCGCTGGCCGACCCGGCGAGCTATCGCTACACCCCTGCTCCCGGCCTCCCGGCGCTGCGCGAGGCGATCGCCGCAAAGACGCTCCGCGACTCCGGACTCGAGGTCTCCCCTGCACAGGTCATCGTGACCAACGGCGGCAAGCAGTCGGTGTACCAGGCGTTCCAGGCGGTCGTGAACCCCGGCGACGAGGTGCTGCTCCCGGCCCCGTACTGGACGACCTACCCGGAGGCGATCCGTCTCGCCGACGGCACCCCGGTCGAGGTCTTCGCGGGCGCCGACCAGGAGTACAAGGTCACCGTCGAGCAGCTCGAGGCCGCGCGCACCGACCGCACCACCGTCCTCGTCTTCGTGTCGCCGTCGAACCCCACCGGTTCCGTGTACACGGCCGAGGAGACGAAGTCCATCGGCGAGTGGGCGGTGGAGCACGGCATCTGGATCATCAGCGACGAGATCTACCAGAACCTCACCTACCCTTCGACGGGCTCAGGGACCGCGGTGACGGCGACCTCGATCGTGGATGCCGTGCCGGAGGCCGCGAACCAGACGATCCTCGTCAACGGCGTGGCCAAGACCTATGCCATGACCGGCTGGCGCGTGGGCTGGATGGTGGGCCCGGCCGACGCCATCAAGATCGCCGGCAACCTGCAGTCGCACCTCACGAGCAACGTCAACAACGTCGCACAGAAGGCGGCGATCGCGGCGCTCAACGGTCCGCAGGACGAGGCCGAGAAGATGCGCGAGGCCTTCGACCGCCGCCGTCAGCTGATCGTGTCGGAGCTGTCGAAGATCGACGGGCTCGTGGTGCCGAACCCGCTCGGCGCGTTCTACGTCTACCCCGATGTGCAGGGCCTGCTCGGCCGCACCTGGGGCGGCGTGACCCCGACGACGTCCCTCGAGCTCGCCGACCTCATCCTCGACCAGGCCGAGGTCGCCGTCGTCCCCGGAGAGGCGTTCGGTCCGTCCGGCTACATCCGCATGTCGTATGCGCTCGGCGACGACCAGCTCCTCGAGGGCGTCCAGCGCCTCCAGCGCCTGTTCTCCTCCTCTTCCTCCTGACCCCGAGACCCCGCTTTACCGCCGAGACCCCCTCGTACCTGCGCAGGTAGGAGGGGGTCTCGGCGTGAACCCGGGGTCTCGGGTCAGTCTTCGGGGTGGAAGCCGATCAGCCAGCGGATGCCGTAGCGGTCGACGAGGGTGCCGTCGACATCTCCCCACGGGCGCCGCTGCAGCGGGTCGATGACGCGGCCGCCGCCGGAAAGCTCGTCGTACCAGCGGGTCAGCGTTCCGGGGTCGGCTGTTCCGAGGAGCGAGAGGAACATCCCGCTCATCTGAACGGCGTCGTCGTCGGCTCCCGCGTCGGCCCCGGCGAGTTCGACCGGACCGCCGAGCTGCCCGTGTGCGACCGCGTCGCCCGGGCCGTCGTGACGGCCGGCGCTCGCGTAGTCCATCAACTGGAGCTCACCGCCGAACACATCGCGGTAATGGCCGAGTGCTTCGGCGGCGTTGCCGGGGAACAGCAGGTACGGGATCAGTCCGCTCATCCCGCGAGCGTAGTCCGCGGCGGCTCCGGTCACCACCTGCCGAGAACGACGGACGGCCGCCACCCGGAGGTGACGGCCGTTCGTGCGAGCACGGTCAGGAGACCGGGATCACCGCGTACAGCACCCAGGTCAGCACGAATCCAGAGACCCCGAGCACCGTCGTCAGAGGCGTCCACGTGCGCAGGCCGTCCTTGACCGAGAGACCGAGGTACCGCGTGACCACCCAGAAGCCGGAGTCGTTCACGTGGCTGAGGCCGAGGCCACCGTAGCCGATGGCGACCGCGAGCAGCGCGGTGTGCACGGTGTCGAGTCCCATCGCGGAGACCGAGGGCAGGAGGAGGCCCGCGGTCGTCGCGATCGCGACGGTGGCCGACCCCTGAGCCGCACGCATGATGAGCGAGATGAGGAAGGCCGCGAGCAGCAGGGGCATCCCGCTGGAGGCGAGCACCTCGGCGACCGCGCCGCCGATCCCGGTCTCGGTGAGGACGCGCCCGAACGCGCCACCGGCACCGGTGACGAGGATGATGACCGCAGCGGCCGGCAGCGCCGACTCCATGACCTCGCCGAGGTGCGCGGCCGACCAGCCGCGGCGCACGCCGAGCAGGTACATCGCGGCGGCGATCGCGACCATGAGCGCGAAGATCGGCTGGCCGACCATGCTGAGGAATCCGTTCCAGAACGTGCCCGCCTCGAACAGCGGCGCCACGGCGGTGCCGAGCATGATGAGCACGAGCGGCAGGAGGATGAGGCCGAGGACCGTGCCGGCGCCCGGCGCCTTCTCGCCCTCGCCGAGTCCGCCGGTGAGCGTCGACTTCTCCGTGCCGAAGTTGTCGTACATCTCCTTGGTGGCGGCGAGCATCGCGAACTCACGGGTGTTGATCCACTTCGCCACGAGGTAGGACAGGACCGCGAGCGGCACGGAGATCGCGAGCGCGAAGATCGTCACCCAGCCGATGTCGGCGCCGAGGATCGCGGACCCGCCGACGATGCCCGGGTGCGGCGGCACCGCGACGTGCACGGCGAGCATGATACCGGCGACCGGGAGACCGAACTTGATCGGGTTGAGACCGGCCACCTTCGAGAAGGCGAACACGATGGGGATGAGGATGATGAAGCCGGCGTCGAAGAACACCGGGATCGCCAGGATGCCGGCGGCGATGACGAGCGCGATGCCGACGCGCTTCGGGCCCAGCCAGCCGGTGAAGCGCCCCGCGAGCGACTCGGCACCGCCGGACAGCTCGATGATCTTGCCGAGCATCGACCCGAGGGCGACGAGTACCGCGACCGAGCCGAGGGTGCCGCCGACACCGGCGATGATCGCCTGGATGACGCCGAGCTGCTCGGGGGTGTCGCCGTCGGCGGGGATCGTGGTCAGCGGCAGGCCTGCCGCGATGCCGACGATGATCGATACGAGGATGAGGGCGTAGAACGCCTGCATCTTGAACCGGATGATGAGCAGGAGCAGCAGGCCGAGGCCCGCCCGGCCGATCAGGATGAGGATCGGAAGAGGAAGCATCTCTGGATCTCTTCTTTCAGTGAGGGCGCGACGTCGCGCTCAGGACAGTCGTTCGGGTGCGACGACGCGGATGACGGCGGAGTCGTCCAGAGCGCCGAGGCCCTGCGCTTCGCCGAGGAGGAACAGCTGCTCGGCCGCGGCGGCGACCGGCGTGGACAGGTGCGCACGGCGCGCGGCGTCGCCGACGATGCCGAGGTCCTTGACGAAGATGTCGAGGCGGCTCAGCACCTCCGCGCCGTCCTCGTCGTACGCCTGCAGGGCGCGCGGGCCGCGGTTGCCGAGCATGAAGGAGTTGGCAGCCCCGGCGGTCAGCGCGTCGAGTGTGCGGGCGCGGTCCAGGCCGAGGGCGTCCGCGAGGGCGAGCGCTTCCGCGGCCGCGGCGATGTGCACGCCGCAGAGGAGCTGGTTGACGGTCTTCAGCGCCTGGCCGTCGCCGGGCTTGTCGCCGACGATGGACAGCGTGGAGGCGAGCTGGTCGAGCACCGGGCGCGCCGTCTCCAGAGCGCTCGGGGTGGCGCCGACGACGATGAGGAGGTCGCCCTCCCCCGCCCGGACCGGACCACCGGAGAGCGGGGCGTCCACGAGCTGCGCACCGTGCGCGGCGAGCTGGGTGGCGATCGCGTCGATGCCGTCCGTCCCCACCGTGCTGGTGAGGATCACGACCGCACCCTCGGCGAGGTGCGGGGCGAGCCCGTCCTCACCGAAGAGCAGCGCCTCGAGCTGCGCACCGGTCCGGACGGCGACGAGCACCGCGTCCGCACCGTCCACGGCGTCGGCTGCGGACGATGCCGGCGTCACGCCCGCCTCCGCCGCGAGAGCGATGCGTTCGGCGGCGATGTCGAAGCCGCGCACGTCGAAGCGCTCGGCGAGGCGGGTGGCCATCGGCAGCCCCATGGCGCCGAGTCCGATGACAGCGACGGTGGATGTCATGAGTGTCCTTCCGGGTTGTGTCCATCGTCGCCTGCGAGAGTGGCGACGACGGTGACGAGGGAGTCCGCGTCGCCGACGTTGCCGGCGAACACGACGTACGGGATGCCGACCGCGGGGCCGGTCTCCGGCTGCCACAGCGACACGAGGCCGGGCAGCATGGGGCCGAGCACGGTGGCCCGGCGGATCTCGAGCGCTTCACTGGCGACGTCGCTCGACGTGATGCCGCCCTTCGCGATGACGAAGCGGGGCGGCGCGATGGCGAGCACTCGACGCACGAGGTCGACCACTCCGCTGGAGATGCGGCGGGCGATCGCGAGGCTCTCGTCACCGTCGGCGCCGGTGACGAGCTCGCGGGTGGTGTGCACGATCACGGTACCCGTGGCGAGGGCGTCGGCGACCGCGTGCGCCTGCGTCTCGAGGTGGGTCTCGCGCTCGGGGCCGATGAGGGCGCGCACGTCGAGCTCGATCGTGCGGGTGTTCGGTCGAGCTGCCGTGAGGGCCTCGAGCTGGGCGGTGGTGAGCGGCACGTGGCTGCCGACGACCACGAGGCCGCCGCGGTCGTGCGCGAAGGGGATGTCCTCCGCGCGTACCGGATCGGCGATCTCCTGCCCGATGTGCGCGCGCACGTAGGGCGGGCCGACCCGGAGGAGCACGTCGCGGTCCCGCAGGCGGTGCAGCGCGAGCGCGACGACGCGCATATCGGATTCCTCGACCACGTCGACCGCGACGACCGCGCCGTCGGTCAGGGTTGCGAGGAAGCCGGCCACGGCCTCCACGCCCGCGCGGATGGTGCGGATGTCGAGGCCCGCGACCGCGGACGCCGGGATGCGTCCGCCCGTCTTCTCGGCGACCCATTCGCGCAGGTCTGAGGACACGTAGCCGAAGGTCGCGTCGGCCGCGAAGGGGGTCTCGCCCACCGGGGTCGCCTCGCCGTCGGTCACCCAGTAGTGCACGGAGTCGACCGTGATCCGGCCGGCGTCGGGGAAGGCGGGGACGAGCAGGGTCAGCGCGGGGGCGCGACCGGAGCGGGAGCCGATCTCCGCGGAGAGGACGTCGGTCTCGAGCGGGAAGTGCCCGCGCAGCGTCGAGTCGCCGCGCGAGACGAACGTGACGCGCCGCCCCTGGGCCTCGGCGGCGGCGAGAGCCACGTCGACGATCTCGCGGTTGCGGGCGGCGGCGGCGTCCTCGTCGAGGGACCGGGTGTTCGTGAGCACGTACACGGCGGCGGCGCCCGTCGCGAGGGCCTCGTCCAGATCGGCGCGCTCCCACCGGGTGAGGACCGGGAGGTTCGCGACCGACTGCGTGCCGGTCGGGTCGTCGTCGAGGACGAGGAGCACGTCGGTGGGGTCGACCTCGGTGCGGACATCGGCCGCGGTGACGGCGACGGGCGCGGGCAGGGGGGCCAGCAGGTCGTCGATGTGCACACGAACTCCTTCGTTCCGGAGATGGTCCGTGGTGGGACCACGGACCGGGGATCTGCATCGTTATCCGATATCAGATAACGATGAGCGTACCTCACGATCATCGTCGCTCCAAACCGATGCGAGCGTGCGGCTCAGCGTCCGTGGACGTAGTGCAGCAGGTCGTCGCGGGTCTGGCGCATGTGGCTGCGCATGGCCTGCCGGGCGGCCGCACCGGAACCGGTCCGCATCGCCTCCAGCACTGCCGCGTGCTCGGCCAGCGCGTGCTCGCGGATGTCCGGGATGGCACTCGTCTCGCTGCGGGTCGCCTGCAGCATCGTCGTCAGGGGGCGCATCGAGGCCACGAGGATGCGGTTCTCCGCCGCGCGGATGATCACGTCGTGGAAGGCGAGGTCCGCCGCGACGAACGCATCCACGTCGGCCCGCTCGTGGGCCGCCTGCATCTCCTCGAGGAGTGCGGCCATCTCGGCGAGGTGCTCCTCGGTGCGCCGACCCGCCGCGAACTCCGCTGCTCCGGTCTCGAACATCATGCGCATCTCGAGCATCTCCAGCGACGAGCGCTCACGAGCGCCCGCGCTCTGGGCGTGCCGGACGACCGCGTCGAGGCCCGTCCACTCGTCGGTCGGCGCGATGCGGTGCCGGGTGCCCGGAACGGCGACGATCACGCCCTGCGCCTGCAGGAGACGGACACCCTCGCGCATCGTGAGACGGGAGACCCCGAACTGCTCCGCCAGCTCCCCCTCGGGAGGCAGCGGCTGCCCGGCCTCGAGCCGGCCCGCGATGATGGCGTCGAGCAGTCCGTCCACGACCGCCTGCGTCCGCGACACCCGCTCGACCTTCGTCACAGGTCGACGCCCACCAGCACGGGCTCCGGCTGCAGCACGAGGCCGAACTCGGCGTGCACGCGGTTCTGGATGAAACGGGCGAGCTCGGCGACCTCGGCCGCCGTGGCACCACCCCGGTTGGTGAGCGCCAGGGCGTGCTTGGTCGAGACGGACGCCCGCGAGCGGGGCAGCTTGAACCCCTTGCGGATGCCCGCCTGCTCGATGAGCCAGGCGGCGCTCACCTTCACGTCGGGGGCCTCGGTCTTCGTCGGCGGCACGTGCCCGTCGTACGAGGCGAGGGGGATGACGGTGACCGCGTCGAGGTCGGGGGCCACCGGCCACCGCGGGCACTCCGGCGGGAGGGACCGGGCCTGAGCGGCCGTGACGATCGCGTTCTGGAAGAAGGAGCCGACGCCATGCGTGTCCGGGTCGTCCGCATCGAGCAGCATGCCCTTCGATGCGCGGGTGGCGAGGATGCGCTCGCGCACCCACGTCAGCGGCACCGGGGTGTCGTCGGTCAGACCGAGAGCGCGTCGCAGCTGCTCCCCCCGGACCACGCGTTCGCGGGCGACCAGAAGATCGACCGTGACGGACAGGATCACGGCCCGGCGTTGCGGCTCGCTCCCGTGATGGTGCTTGAGCACCGAGGTGCGGAATCCGAGCCCGAGCTCCGTCGCCGGAACGGTGGAGATCTCGGCCGAGTCCTCGTCCATCAGCTCGACCTCGACGAGGGTCTCCTGGATCTCCTGCCCGTAGGCGCCGATGTTCTGCACGGGCGCGGCGCCGACCGTGCCGGGGATGCCGCTCATCGCCTCGAGTCCGGCGTAGCCCCGCTCGACCGCGTACGAGACCAGGTCGTCCCAGCCGTGTCCGGCCTGCGCACGCAGGCGGATGCGGCCGGTGTGCGGGGACGGGAGCTCCTCGATGCCGCTCATGCGGATGCGGATGACGGTGCCCTCGAAAGGCTCGTCGCCCACGAAGAGGTTGGAGCCCCCTCCGAGCACCAGCCAGGGGTCGCCCTCCGCCCAGGTCTCCCGGAGGATCGCGACGAGCTCCGCCGTCGTCGTCGCCTCGCGCATGCGCGCGGGGGCGGCGCCGGTGCGGAGCGTGGTGAGCTCGGCCAGACGGATCGGCTCGACGTCGCTCATCGGACGGCGACGCGCAACTGCGCCTTGACGAGCACGGTGGTGTCGCCCGCCGTGACCTTCAGGTCGATGCGTGCGGACTCCTCGTCCACCGCGCCGACCGTCGCGACGACGTGCACGTCGGCTCCGGCCTCGGGGTCGACCACCACCGGCTTGGTGAAGCGCACGCCGTAGTCGAGGATCCGGGTCTGCGGGTCGAGCGCGGCCACGACCACCGAGGAGGCGATGCCCATGGTCAGCATGCCGTGCGCGAGCACGCCGGGAAGGCCCACCGCGGCGGCGACGTCGTCGCGGTAGTGGATCGGGTTGAAGTCTCCGGAGGCGCCGGCGTAGCGGACGAGCGACTCCCTCGTCAGGTGCACGGTGCGCTCCGCCAGCACGTCTCCCACGGTGAACGCGCTCATGCGGTCTCCTCCTCGGCGCCGACGAGGAGCACGCTGGTGGCGGTGACGACGTGCGCACCCCCGTCGTCGGTGATCTCGGCCTCGCTCGTGATCATGGCGTTGCCGCCCATCATGCGGATGCCGGTGACGCGCAGCTGCGCCGTCAGCTCGTCTCCCGCGACGATCGGCCTGGTGTAGCGGAACCGCTGCTCGGCGTGGATGGTCCGAGCCAGCACGATGCCGGAATCCGACTCGGCCAGCAGCTGCTGCAGCGTGAGGTCCTGCAGGACCATCGCGAAGGTCGGAGGCGCGACGACGTCGGCGAAGCCGGCCGCACGGGCCGCCTCGACGTCGGTGTGCTGCGGGGCGTCGGCGAAGACGGCGCGCGCGAACTCGCGCACCTTCTCCCGCCCGACGAGGTAGGGGGCGGTCGGCGGGAACTCCCGGCCGACGAGTTCTTGGTTGACTGCCACCCGTCGATCCTACCGAGGGCGACCGACGGCCCGCCGCGCGCGGGCCGTCCGAAACCCTCAGGCGGCTCTGGCCGACATCGCCGAGCCGAGCAGGACGAGACGCATGGTGCGCTCGGCGGCATCACGGAGCAGCTCCTCCCCATGCTCCACCGCCTCCTCCAGCGGCATCGGCACGGTGAGGATCGAGGCGATCGCGTCGATGCCGATGTCGTGGACGGCCGGGGCGCCGCGTCCGAGCGAACCCGCCAGGCCGAGCACCGGCACCCCGGCGACGCGGGCGCGCATCGCGATCTCCGCCGGGACCTTGCCACGCGGCGTCTGGAAGTCGATCGCGCCCTCCGCCGTGATCACGAGGTCCGCCTCCGCCATCAGCGCGTCGAGGTCGTGCGGCATCAGTCCGCCATCGAGGAGCACCTCGAAGCGAGGTGCGAGCCGGGCGCCGAAAGCGGCGGCGAGCCCCGCACCGAGTCCTCCCGAGGCGCCGGTCCCCCCGCCGGTACGCACGTCCATCCCGCCTCCGAAGGGGCTCTGCTCCTCCAGCAGCGTGGCCCAGGCGTCGAGCGCGTCCGAGAGCCGCTCGACCTCCGCCGGCGACGCCCCCTTCTGCGGGCCGAACACCCTGGCCACCCCGCGCGGCCCGCAGAGCACGTTGTGGATGTTGCAGGCGAGGACCATCTCAACCTCGGCGAGCCGCGGGTGCACGTCCGAGAAGTCGAGCGACACGGCCTCCGCCAGGTGCCCGCCGCCCGCCGGGACGACACAACCCTCCCGGTCGAGGATGCGCACGCCCAGCGCCGTCAAGGCGCCCGCTCCCCCATCACTCGTCCCGGAGTCGCCGCAGCCGACCACGATGCGCTCGGCGCCGTCGTCGAGGGCCGCGGCGATGAGCTGCCCGACCCCGGAGGTCGTGGTGGCCGCAGGATCGCGACGATCCCGCGGCACGAGTCGGAGCCCTGCCGCGGCCGCCATCTCCACCACCGCGGTCCCGCGCGCCGCCCCTCCGAGGCGCGCCCAGTGCGCCACCACCGGTTCCCCGACGGGCCCGGTCACGGTCGCAGGCAGGAGCGCGCCCCCGGTGCTCGCGGCGAGCGCGGCCGCTGTCCCCTCGCCACCGTCGGGCACGGGGAACTCGTCGACCCGCACGCCGGGGATGACGCGGCGCACGCCGGCCGCGATGGCTCGGGCCACGGCGTCGGCGCCGAGGCTCTCCTTGAAGCCGCTCGGGGCGACGAGGATGCGCTGGGGAGCGTGGATGGACATGAGGACCTCCTTCTGCGCCCGGGGGCGCGACAGCCCGGGTGCGGGCACGACGGACACCGGTGCGCCGGCGGCGCACGCGGTACAGCGGTGACGGTGGTCAGCGCAGCAGCGGCAGACCCTGGAGCGGCCAGATCCAGAGGGCGAACACGGCCACGAGGACGAACATGGCGGGCGCGAGCACCACGGACAGCCGTCGCAGGTCGGAGGCATCGAAGCCGCCGGAGACGACCTCGGGATCGGCGAACATCGCGACCGGCTTGGCGGAGCTCGGCAGGGTGTGGCAGAACCCGGCCGCCGCCGTCGACGCGAACGCGGCGGCCATCGGCTCCACGCCGAGTCCCGGTGCGAGGGCGATCACCGCGGGGATGATCGCGGCCGAGCGCGCGGAACGGGAGGGGATGAGCAGGTGCGCGAGCGTGGACAGGGCGATCACGGCGAGGAGGAAGCCGACGGCACCCGCCGCTCCGAGCCCGCGGAGAGGCTCGAGGGCGGCCGTGCTGAGCCAGGCAGCCGCCCCCGAGTCGGTGAGCGCCGTGGCGAGCGCGAGCGTGGCGGCCAGGAACAGCAGCAGCGACCACGGCACGCGCGCGACCGCAGCCGGGAGGGTGGTGCAGCCGATGCCCGGGGCGACGGCGGCGACGGCGCCGAACAGCGCGACGAGCGCCGGGGGGATCCCGTGCAGAGGCTCACTGCCCCACAGCACGATCGCCGCGCCGACGAGGAGGGCCGCGCGGCATTCCAGCGCGGTGAGGGGACCTGTCACCCGCCGGCCGGTGGCCTTCTCTATGTCGTCCGTGGCCACCCGCACCGGTGCGGTGCGGTCGTCGCGGTCGACGAAGCGCCAGAGGATGAGCTCCGCAGCCAGATGAGACGAGACCACCGCGAGCGGCAGGCCGAGCCACAGCCAGGACAGGAAGGAGAAGCCGGGCTCTCCCGCCGCCCGCAGGAGCTGATCGGTGATGATGTGCGCTCCGGCGCCGAGCAGCGAGGCGACGGCGGAGAGGAGCACCACCGTCGGCATGAGCAGAGCGAGGGCCCGGATGACGCGCGCTCGCCCGTCGAGCGCCGTCGACAGGGCTCCGAAGACCGGGACCGCGAGCGCCGCCCTCCCTGATGTCGCAGGCACCGCGAACGCCGAGAGGGTGAGCGCGACGGTCGTGAGGTGGAACAGGCTGCGGGGACCGCGGGCGAAACGGACGAGGTGCGCGGCCGCGCGCAGCGGGAGCCCGGAGGTGGACACCGCTGCCGCCATCACGAACGCGCCGATCAGCAGCCAGATCGTCTCGTCTCCGAGGGACGCGAAGAACTCCTCGACCGGGAGGACACCGGCGACGATGAGCGCGATCGCCGCGAGGAACGCGACCAGGGTGTCATCGAGGCGCGTCGCGCTCCACGCCCAGACCGCGAGGAGGAACACCGTCAGCGTGACGGCGATCGGCACCGTGATCCCGCGCCCGCTCGCGCCCGGGTCCAGCGCGCCGATGACCATCGCCGCGCCCATCGCCACGACGAGCACGAGACCGATGAGGCGCAGTGCGCGCCGCGGCTTCGCCGCATCCCGACGGCTGATGATCGGGAGGGGGTCGGTACGCCGCGGGGGGACGGTCGCGAAGCGGGTGCGCGCCATCGAGGCGGGAGGAGCAGCGGGATCGTTCATCGGAACCGGTACCCCGCTCCCCGCACCGTCTCGATGCGGTCGGTCCCGATCTTGCCGCGGAGCGCGCGCACGTAGACGTCGACGACGTTGGACGCGGGATCGAAGTCCATTCCCCAGACGTGACCGATGAGCTGGTCGCGGGAGAGCACGTGACCGGCGTTCTGCAGGAAGACCTCCAGCAGCGCGAACTCGCGTGAGGTGAGTTCGCGCACCTCGCCGGCGACGGCCACCGTCCGCGACCGCACGTCCACGCTGACGTCGCCGTGCGTGAGCGCGGCCCCGCCGCTTCGGCCCTCCCCGTCCCCGATCCGCAGCCGCACCCGGGCGAGCAGCTCGGCGAACTGGAACGGCTTGGTCATGTAGTCGTTCGCGCCCCCTTCGAGACCTCGCACGGTATCGATCACGGAGTCCCGTGCCGTGAGGATGACGACCGGTGTGGAGACCCCCTCGCCGCGGAGGTGGGCGAGGACGTCGAAGCCGTCGATGCCGCCGAGGCCGATGTCGAGGACGACGAGGTCGAACAGCCCGCTGCGGGCCATGAGCAGCGCCGTGTGGCCGTCGGTCGCGTCGGCGGTGTCGTAGCCCGCTGCGCGGAGTCCGCGACGGACGAAGGAGGTGATGTGCGGATCGTCCTCCGCGATGAGGATGCGGCGCATGTCAACTCTTCCCTTCGTTCTCATCGGTGTCCAGGACGGGTGCGGGAACGTCGATCCCGAACGTGGCACCCTCGCCCAGCACGCTGTCGACCCAGGCCGAGCCGCCGTGCCCGTCGGTGATGGCCCGCACGATCGCGAGGCCGAGCCCGGAGCCGCGTCGCGCCCCGGCACTGTCCCCGCGGGTGAACCTGTCGAAGATGCGCTCGGCATCGGCCGGTGCCACACCGGGACCGGCGTCCTGCACCCAGAGCCGCAGCCGCCGCTCGGGGCCGTCCCCCTCGAAGCGCGAGCCGATCCGGATCGTGTCGCCGTCCGCGGTGACCTGCACCGCGTTGGCGGCGAGCTGGAGCACGGCCTGCGTCACGCGCTGCGGGTCGAGGGGGACGACGCCTTCGGCGACCTCCATCAACTGCCAGCGTCGCTCGCCCAGCATCTGCGCCTTCGCCTCGATGTCGAGTGTGAGGGTCGCGATGTCGCACGCGGCGAGGCGCACGAAGTCGGGCTGTTCCGCGCGCGCCAGCACCAGGAGGTCCGTGACGATACGGCTCATGCGGTCCAGTTCCTCGCTGACGAGGCGCAGGGTCGCCGCGCGCTCCTCGGGGTCTTCACTGAGGAGCTCGAGGTGGCCGCGGACGATCGTGATCGGCGTGCGCAGCTCATGACCCGCGTCGTCGACGAAGCGCTGCTGCGTGGCGTGCACGGCCTCCAGCCGGTCGAGCATCTGGTTGAACGTGGTGGCGACGGCGGCGATGTCGTCACTCCCCTCGACCGGAACGCGCGCGGTGAGGTCGTGCTCGCCGATGTCCCGAGCCACGCGATAGACCTCGCGGACCGGCGCGAGGATCTGACCGGCGACGAGCCAGGCGACGCCGGAGCTGAGGAGCACCCCGATGAGGGCGACCCAGGCGATCGCCCCGAAACTGCGGTCCACCTGCGCGCGCGGCTCCGCGGTGAACTGCACGATCAGCACCGCCCCGTCCTGGCCTCCGCCCGTGAAGTCCATCCGTCCCCAGCGGACCGGGCCGGTCTCGGGCGTCGCCAAGGCCCCGGAGACCGCGGTGTCCGTGAGCATCCGCTCCACCAGCGCCGCGTGGGTCTCCAATGTGCGCGCGCCGCCGTCCTCTGCGACCGCCACCGGGACGCCGTCGAGGGCCGCGATGACGACCTCGTCCTCATGCACGGACTGCCGCGCGACGTACTCCCGGAGCAGTTCCTCCGCGGTCGTGAGCCCTCCGGATGCGGCGTCCTCCGCGAAGCGGGCGAACTCCGCCGCCTCCTGCTCGATCTCACCGTTCGCCGTCTGCTCGACCGCGGCGAGGAAGACGCTGCGGCCGATGAGCCCGATCGCCAGCACGGTGATCATGGTGCTGAGGATGATCCACAGAGTGATGCGCCACCGGGCGGGGAGGGTGCGGCGGCGCAGGGTGCGCAGCGGGGCGCCGGGTCCCTGGGGCTCAGTCATCGTCGCCTCCGTCGTCGTCATCGTCATCGTCCACCGGTGGGGCCGGCGCGGGGGCCGGCGCAGGAACCGGCGCGGGCGGGGCGGGCGGGGCGGGTGCGGGGGCGACCGACTCCGTGGGTGTCGGCGTGGGGACGGGCGTCGGGGTCGGCGTCGCGAGCTGGACGATGAGCGGCGTGTCCGGCAGCCGGGGGGACGCCGGCATCTGCGCGAGCGCGACGCTCCCGATCGCGAACGCCACGGGCACCGTGATCAGCGCGCCGGGGATCAGGATGCGTCGTGCGGTGCTCATGCCTCCATCGTGCCCGGGGCGGATGAGGAGGAGATGAGGTGAGGATGAAGATCTCTTCATCCTCACGGACGGTCAGCCGCGCCGACGCCCGCGAACGGCCTTGATGGCCATCTGCACCGCGATCACCACGAGGTAGGCGGCGAAGAGCAGGTTCCCGACGGTCGGGTCGACGATGGTCGCCAGCCACGCGCCGAGGGCCGTGGTGGTGCACGCCGAGACGCCGATGAGCAGTGCGGCCAGGAGGTCGACGTTGCGGTTGCGGAGGTTGCCGACCGTGCCGGAGAGAGCGGTCGGGATCATCATGAGCAGCGAAGTGCCCTTGGCGACGAGGTCGCTCGTGCCGAACGCGAGCATGAGCACCGGGACGACGATCACACCGCCGCCGACGCCGATGAGCCCGGCCAGGACGCCGGTGCCGACACCGACGGCCACCAGGGCGATCCCGGTCAGCCAGGTGAGCTCGAAGACGGCGTCGCGCGACGGGATCACGAGGAAGAGGCTCACGATCACGACGACGAGGAAGCCGACGAAGCCCCAGCGGAGGGCGGTCTGCGAGATCCGCGGGAGCAGGCGGGTGCCGATCTGCGCGCCGACCACGGCCCCGGCGGCGAGGATCAGCGCCGGGATCCAGGCGACGGAGCCCGACGCCGCGTAGGAGATGACCCCGACGGTCGCCGTCGGGACGATCGCCGCCAGCGACGTCCCGGCTGCCAGCCGCTGGTCGAACGCGAGCAGGAGCACCAGCAGCGGGACGATGACCGTGCCGCCGCCGACGCCGAAGAGACCGGAGAGGAGGCCGGCGAGGAGGCCGATGCCGATGAACGTGGCGTAGGCGCGGGGCCCGCGCTTCAGGACCGTCGCATCGCTCACCGGATCAGCCTACTCCCGGCCTCTCCCCTCCTCGAATCGAGCGGGCTCAGACCTCCGAGTCCGCTTTGACGGGCACCGCGATGGACTCCGTGAGCGCCTGCTCGTACCGGCGCTGCCGACGCCGCAGCCACAGCCCACCGGCGATGAGCAGCGCGAGGATCACATAGGCGACCGCGGAGAACGGCTGCGCGATGAGCGTCGTCAGGTCGCCCTGGCTGAGCTGCAGTGCGCGCCGCAGCTGCTCCTCCCCCATCGGTCCGAGGATCATGCCCACCACCAGCGGCGCGACGGGGAAGCCGTACCGCCGCAGGAAGTAGCCGAGGACGCCGATGATCAGCAGGATCAGGATGTCGACGACCGCGAAGTTCAACGCGTACGCCCCGAAGGCGGCGAACAGGAGGATGCCCGCGTACAGATACGGCCGCGGGATCTGCAACAGCTTCACCCACATGCCCACCAGCGGCAGGTTCAGCACGAGCAGGATCACGTTGCCGATGTAGAGGCTCGCCACCAGCGCCCACACGAGGTCCGCCTGTCCGGTGAACAGCTGCGGCCCGGGCTGCAGCCCGTACGTCTGGAACGCGGTGAGGATGATCGCGGCGGTCGCCGTCGTCGGAAGTCCCAGCGTCAGCAGCGGCACGAGCACGCCCGCCGCCGCGGCGTTGTTCGCCGACTCCGGGCCCGCGACCCCTTCGATGGCCCCGCGGCCGAACTCGTCCTTGCGGCGCGAGAGCTTGCGCTCGGTCGCGTAGGACAGGAAGGTCGCCACGTCCGCACCGCCGGCGGGGATCGTGCCGATCGGGAAGCCGATGGCGGTGCCGCGGAGCCAGGGCTTCCACGAGCGACGCCAGTCGTCTTTCGTCATCCAGCTGCGCCACCCGCGCGACACAGGGATCACGTCGATCGCGCCGTGCCGCAGGCGGGCCGCGACGTACAGCGTCTCACCGACCGCGAAGAGCCCGACCGCCACGAGCACCACGTCGATGCCGTCAGCCAGCGGCAGCAGGCCGAGCGTGTACCGCTGCTGCCCCGAGAGCCAGTCGGTGCCGACCAGGCCGAGGAACAGGCCGACGCCGAGCGAGAGCAGTCCGCGCGGCACGGAGGACCCCATCAGCGCGCCGACCGTGACGAAGGCCACGACGATGAGCGCCACGTAGTCGGCGGGCCCGAGGTTCACGGCGAACTGCGCGAGCACCGGGGCGAGCAGCGTCAGTCCCACGGTGGCGAGGGTCCCGGCGACGAAAGAACCGAGCGCCGCGGTGGCCAGAGCTGCCGCGCCCCGCCCGAGCTTGGCCATCTTGTTGCCCTCGATCGCCGTGACGATCGACGACGACTCCCCCGGGGTGTTCAGCAGGATGCTCGTGGTCGACCCGCCGTACATGCCGCCGTAGTAGATCCCCGCGAACGTGATGAGCGCCGCGGCCGGTTCCAACGTGTAGGTGAGGGGAAGGAGCAGGGCGACGGTCATCGCCGGCCCGATCCCGGGGAGCACGCCCACGGCGGTGCCGATCAGCACGCCGAAGAAGGCGAACACGAGGTACTGGGGCTGCAGCGCGGTCGCGAACCCCTCGAGGAGCAGACTCCAGCTGTCCATCAGAACATCCTTCCCAGCCAGCCGAGCGCCGGTCCCCACGGCAGCGACAGCCCGAGCAGACCGCCGAACACGACCTGCACGACCACCGCGAGGATCGCGCCGATGAGGAACGCCATCCACCACCGGCGGGCGCCGAGCGCCCACGCGACGCCGCCGAACAGCAGAGCCGCGGCCGGGGCCCAGCCGAGCGGCTCGATGAGGAGCAGATGAGCGACCACGAGCGCCACGATCTTCACGAGCGTGAGCCAGTCGGTCGGCAGGCTCTGATCGACGTCCTCCCCCTCCTCCGGCACCCCGCGGTGGCCCCGGAGGATGCTCGCCACGACGGCGAGAGAGGAGCCGAGCAGCAGGATCGAGACGAACAGCGGGAAGACCGTCGGGCCGACCTGGCCGCCCGCGGGCACATGGATGGTGAAGACCCCGGCGAGAGCGAACACGCCGAGGGCCACCATGAGCAGGGCGAAGACGAGCTCCCCCCGTGGCAGGGACGCGACGAGACGTGCGGACCGACGGGCGTCGGTCCGCACCTCCTCGCCGGGTCCGGAAGACCCGGTCGTCATCTCAGCCGACCAGCCCGATGTTCTGCAGCGTCGCGGTGACCTCGGCGATGTTGCCGTCCAGGAACTCGTCGAACTCCGCGCCCGTGAGGAACGCGTCCGCCCACCCCCGCGTCTCCAGCTCGTCCTTCCACGCGTCGGACGCCTCCAGCTCGGTGACGAGGCGCTCGAGCTCCGCGCGCTCGGCGTCGCTGATCCCGCCCGGGGCGATCACACCGCGCCAGTTGGTGAGCACGACGTCGTATCCGGAGTCGGTGATCGTGTCGACGTCCGGCAGCTGTGTGACCGGCTCCTCCGACGAGACGGCGAGGGCCTTCATGGTCCCGGCCTCGATGTGCTGCAGGAACTCGCCGACACCGGAGATGCCCGCCGAGACCTTGCCGCCGAGGATCAGCGACGTCGCCTCGCCGCCGCCCGAGTTGGGCGTGTAGTTCAGCTTCTCGGCGATCTCCGCGCCGTCGAGCCCTGCCTCCTCGAGCAGCAGCCCGGCGAGGATGTGATCGGCTCCTCCCGCGGAACCGCCGGTGATCGTGACCTCCTGGCCCTTGTCCACGACATCCTCGACGAGATCCTCCAGCGTGTCGTACTCCGAGTCCGCGGGCACGACCACGACGAGGGGCTCATCGGTGAGGCGGGCGATCGGGGTCATGTCCTCGATGCGGACGGCGGAGGCATTGGTCTCCACCGCGCCCACCATCACGAGGCCCATGACCATGAGGGTGGCCGGGTCCTTCTCGTTGGCGAGCTGCGCGAGGCCCACCGTGCCTCCGGCGCCGCCGACGTTGGTGACGGGCGCCGAGCCGACGATGTCCTCCTGGGTGAGCAGCTGCGAGAGGGCGCGGCCGGTCTGGTCCCAGCCGCCGCCCGGGTCGGCGGGGACGACGATGTTGACGTCGGTGATGGCGACCGCGTCGTCGCCGCCGTCGGAGCCGGCCGATCCGCCGTCGGCGGTCGAGCACGAGGTGAGGACGAGGGCGGTCGCGGCGACTGCCGCGGCGAGGGTCCCGATGCGGGCGTGATTCATGGCGCTCCTCCTTGAGCGTTCGGATGCAGTCCGTCCACTGTCGAGGCGCAGATGCGCACGCTCAACCTTCGGAAACCATTGGTCGCGTTCCGTAACTATTGGTCGCGAACACCTCTGCCGGCGGCTCGCGGCCCGGGAACCCAGCCGGGAGAATGGACCCGTGGCCTCGAAGATGACGCTCCGCGTGCAGCTGCTCGCGCTGCAGGCGCTGATCGTGTTCCTGGTGACCCTCGGCACCGGCATCGCCGCCGGAGCGTTCCAGGAGAACGCGCTCCGCGAGGCCTACAAGGACCGCATGCAGGCGGTCGCCCAGTCCGTCGCCGCACTCCCCGTCGTCCTCGATGCGTTCGACGACGAGGATCCGGCCGCCGCCATCCAGCCGGTCGCCGAGGTCATCCGCGAGGCCTCCGACCTCGCCTACGTGGTGGTCGCCAACGACGAGGGCATCCGATACTCGCATCCGAACACCGACCGCATCGGGGAGCGGGTGTCCACCGACCCGTCGATCCCGCTGGGCGGGGAGATCTTCGTGGGCACGCAGACCGGCACGCTCGGGACGTCGTGGCGGGTGAAGGTGCCCATCCGCGACGAGGACGGCGCGGTGATCGGCACAGCCTCGGTCGGCATCCTGGAGTCGGAGCTGAACGAGGAGTTCACCAGCAACCTCGTGGGACTCATCTCCGCCATGCTCGCTGCGGCGGTGCTCGGGGTCTTCGGCGCCGCGTGGGTGACGTCGTTCATCCGTCGCCGCATCTACCGTCTCGAGCCGCACCAGATCGCGGCGCTCGTCAAGAACCAGGAGACGACCCTGCACGGGCTGAGCGAAGGCGTCGTGACGGTGGACGGGGCCGGGCGGATCACCCTGGTCAACGACGCGGCCGCACGATTCCTCGGTCGCGATGCCGCCGACCTCGACGGCGCTCCCGCGGACGAGGTCCTCGGCACCGAGCTCGCCACGGTGCTCCGCGAGGGCGAGGCCGCGGGACGCCCCGTGATCGTCGGCTCGCATGTGCTCGTCGCCCGGAGCACGGCGTCCGGGAACGGCTCCGCCGATGTGGGGGCGACGCTCCTGCTCCGCGACCACACCGAGCTGCACGACGTCGTTCGCCGGGTCGAGGCGGCCGACGCCATCATCGCCTTCCGGGAGCGCTACGGCCTCCCGAAGGGACTCAGCGCGGAGACGCTGGAGCGGGTCTCTGCGGCCCTCGCGGCCCGGCCCGACGCCTCGGCGACCGAGATCGGCGACGACCTGGCCATCTCCCGCGTCAGTGCCCGCCGCTACCTGGAGCACCTCGCGGCGACCGGACAGGCGGTGCGCTCGCTGGACTACTCCACGAAGGGACGGCCGGGGGCACGCTACCGGATCACCGCCCCTCGATGAACGACGAAGCCCGCCACCCCGGAAGGGGCGGCGGGCTTCGTGAGAGAGCGGTCCTTACTCGGACTTCTTCTCGACAGCGTCCTCGGCGGCGGCCTCAGCGGCCTCGCCCTCGGCCTGCGACTCGGCGCCGGCCTCCGCAGCCGTGTCGTCGGCAGCGGTCTCGTCCGCAGGGGCCTCGACGGTCTCCTCAGCGGGAGCCTCCTCGGCGGCGGGCTTCTCGTCCTTCGGAGCCGCGGCAGCCTTCTTGGTCGACTTCGCCTTCGGGGTGACGGGCTCGAGCACGAGCTCGATCACGGCCATGGGAGCGTTGTCGCCCTTGCGGTTGCCGACCTTGGTGATGCGCGTGTAGCCACCCTCGCGGTCCGCGACGAGCGGAGCGATCTCGTTGAACAGGACGTGCACGACTTCCTTGTCACCGATGACCGACAGCACGCGACGGCGGGCGTGCAGGTCGCCGCGCTTGGCGAAGGTGATGAGGCGCTCGGCGAGCGGACGCAGGCGCTTGGCCTTCGTCTCGGTCGTCTTGATCGACTTGTGGGTGTACAGCGCAGCGGCGAGGTTGGCAAGCAGCAGGCGCTCGTGGGCGGGGCCGCCTCCGAGGCGGGGACCCTTGGTGGGCTTGGGCATAATCGTCTAACTCCTGGTCAGAAAGGGTCGGGTATCAGAAGGACTCGTCTTCGCTGCCGCCGTAGAAGTGGGCGCCGTCGAAACCGGGCACCGAATCCTTGAGCGACAGACCGAGCGAGATGAGCTTGTCGCGCACCTCGTCGACCGACTTCTGGCCGAAATTGCGGATGTTCATGAGCTGCGTCTCCGACAGGGCGACGAGCTCAGAAACGGTGTTGATGCCCTCACGCTTCAGGCAGTTGTACGAGCGGACCGACAGGTCGAGGTCCTCGATCGGCATCGACAGCTCGCTGGAGTTCACAGCCTCCACCGGCGCCGGGCCGATCTCGATGCCCTCGGCCTCGACGTTCAGCTCGCGGGCGAGACCGAACAGCTCGGTGAGCGTCTTGGCAGCCGAGGCGACGGCGTCGCGCGGGCTGATCGCCGACTTGGTCTCGACGTCGAGGATGAGCTTGTCGAAGTCGGTGCGCTCACCGGCACGGGTGGCGTCGACGCGGTAGCTGACCTTGAGCACGGGCGAGTAGATCGAGTCGATCGGGATCTGACCGGCCTCGGCGTACTCGTTGCGGTTCTGCGTCGCGGAGACGTAGCCGCGGCCGCGCTCGATGGTGAGCTCGAGCTCGAACTTGGCGGTGTCGTTGAGCGTCGCGATGACGAGCTCGGGGTTGTGCACCTCGACACCGGCCGGAGCCGAGATGTCGGCGGCGGTCACTTCACCGGCACCGGTCTTGCGGAGGTACGCGGTGATGGGCTCGTCGCGCTCGCTGGAGACGACCAGCTGCTTGATGTTGAGGATGATCTCGGTGACATCCTCCTTCACGCCGGGGATCGTGCTGAACTCGTGCAGCACACCGTCGATGCGGACGCTGGTGACAGCGGCACCGGGGATCGACGACAGCAGGCTGCGGCGCAGCGCGTTGCCGATCGTGTAGCCGAAGCCGGGCTCCAGAGGCTCGATGATGAACCGGCTCCGGTTCTCGACGATCTTTTCCTCGGTCAGTGTGGGACGCTGTGCAATAAGCACTCTGTGTTCCTTTCGATCACATGCCCGCTATATGACATGTGGTGGGGTGAGGTCTTGAGTTGTGGAAGTCGATGCCCCACGCGGGGCGCCGAGCCGCTCGACCCGAAGGACGAACGGCTCGGCACACGCATCAGACGCGGCGGCGCTTCGGCGGACGGCAGCCGTTGTGCGCCTGCGGGGTGACGTCCTGGATCGAACCCACCTCGAGGCCGGCGGCCTGCAGCGAGCGGATCGCGGTCTCGCGGCCGGAGCCCGGACCCTTCACGAGGACGTCGACCTTCTTCACGCCGTGCTCCGCAGCCTGGCGGGCAGCGGACTCCGCTGCCATGCCGGCCGCGTACGGGGTCGACTTGCGGGAGCCCTTGAAGCCCACGCCACCCGACGAGGCCCAGGCGATGACGGCGCCGGACGGGTCGGTGATCGAAACGATGGTGTTGTTGAACGTCGACTTGATGTGGGCCTGGCCCAGCGCGATGTTCTTCTTTTCCTTGCGGCGCGGCTTGCGCGCGGCGGCCTTGGGTGCAGCCATGAAAGTGTTCTCCTAGTCCCTGGCCGCTGCTTAGCGGGCCTTCTTCTTGCCGGCGACGGTGCGCTTCGGGCCCTTGCGGGTACGGGCGTTGGTCTTGGTGCGCTGACCGCGGACCGGGAGACCACGACGGTGGCGGATGCCCTCGTAGGAGCCGATCTCGACCTTGCGGCGGATGTCTGCGGCGACCTCGCGGCGCAGGTCACCCTCCACCTTGTAGTTGCCTTCGATGTAGTCGCGGAGGGCGACGAGCTGGTCGTCGCTGAGGTCCTTCACGCGGATGCTCTCGTCGATGTCGGTCGCCTTGAGGATCTCGACGGAGCGGGTACGGCCGACGCCGTAGATGTAGGTAAGGGCGATCACCACGCGCTTGTCGCGCGGGATGTCAACGCCGGCAAGACGTGCCATGCGGTTCTCCTGGGTGTTGTGGAGGTGTGGAGCAGGATCGGTGCCCGGGCCTCCGCCCCGAGGTGTCCCCCGCTTCCGCGGGTTCTGATCCTGCCGTTTCGTGTTGAGTTATGAGATTGCGAGAGCGGCGCTCACGCAGCGGGGGCTCAGCCCTGGCGCTGCTTGTGACGCGGGTTGCTCTTGCAGATCACCATGACGCGGCCGTGGCGGCGGATCACCTTGCAGTGATCGCAGATCGGCTTGACGCTGGGGTTGACCTTCATGATGTTTCCTGTTCGCTGTCTTCGTGCTGCCCGATGTCCGACCTCCGAGACCTGGGTCCCTGAGCCCGTCGAAGGGCAGCCGTTACTTCTCGACCGATCAGCGGTAGCGGTAGACGATGCGACCGCGGGTCAGGTCGTAGGGGCTGAGCTCCACGACCACACGGTCCTCGGGGATGATGCGGATGTAGTTCTGCCGCATCTTTCCGGAGATCGTTGCCAGGACCTTGTGTCCGTTGCTGAGCTCAACGCGGAACATCGCGTTGGGGAGAGCCTCGGAGATCACGCCCTCGATCTCGATGACACCGTCTTTCTTAGCCATAGCCTCGCTGACGCTTCTGCAGATCGGTCGATCTGCGGTGGGTGGGTGGTGTGCGGTACCGGGCCGGATCGGACACGCCGAACGCATGGCACAAGGCACCAAAGATCCATGTTATCCGACGACGCCCCATCCGGCAACTTGGCCAGACGGGGCGTCGAGCGGATGGGCGGGTGTCAGCCGAGCAGGTCGGTGAACCGCTTCATGTCTTCCTGGTTCTGCAGGTCGAGGCGCTCTCCGTCGATCTCGACGGTCGGCGTGCCCTGGATGTCGTTGCTCTTCGCCTGTGCGGCGCCGAACTTGCGGTACGTCTCGTCCGTGATGCAGGAGACGACGTCGTCGCCCGCGCCGACCTGGGTGGCGAACTCGGCGAGCTGTTCGTTCGTCAGGCCGGGGGTGTTCTCCGCCGGCTGGTTCTCGAACAGGACCTTGGCGTAGTCGAAGTACAGGTCGGAGTCCGACTCGGCGACGCAGAACGCCGCGCCGGCCGAACGGGAGGAGAACTCGGTGCCCTGCGAGAAGCGGTCGAGGATCGCGATGGGGTGCTGCTCGAGCGTGATCTCCCCGCTCTGGGCCTTCACCTCGAGCGCCGCACCAAACTGGTCCTCGAAGGACTTGCAGACCGGGCACTGGAAGTCGAGGAAGACCGACACGGTCGTGTCGCCGTCGCCCATGGATACGGAGCCGGCCTCGGCGTCGAAGTTGTCGCTGGCGGACGGGGTGGCGCCGGGAGACGTCGCCTGGTTGTTGAGGAACACCACGAGTCCACCGAGGGCCACCAGGACCACGACGACGGCGATGGAGACGCCGATCGCGAACCAGTTGGTGTTGCTCTTCGCCGCTGCCATTACTTTCCGATCTCTCGAGGCTCGACCCCGAACGGGGCGAGTCCGGCTCTTCCACCATCGGGCGCGGTGAGCACCCAGATGCCCCCATCATGCAGGGCGACGCTATGTTCCCAATGTGAGCCGTCGGTGCCGTCGACCGTGGTGACCGTCCAGTCGTCGTCCTCCACGAACGTCGCCTCACCCCCGGCGGTGACCATCGGCTCGATGGCGAGCACGAGTCCGGGCTTCACGTCCGCGCCGCGGTCCGGTGTCCGGTAGTTGAAGACGCTGGGGGCCTCGTGCATCTTGCGACCGATGCCGTGACCGACGTACTCGCGGAGGATGCCGTAGGGCTCGCCGCTCACGGCGGACGGCCCCTGCGCCTCGATGTAGTCCTGGATCGCGGCGCCGATCTCGTCGATCGAGGACGCCGAGGCCATCGCGGCGATCCCCGCCCACATCGACCCCTCCGTCACACGCGAGAGCTCCTCACGGCGGGCCACGAGCTCAGGGTGTTCGGGATCCGGGACGACGACGGTGATCGCGCTGTCGCCGTTCCAGCCCTCGAACTGGGCTCCGCAGTCGACCGAGACGATGTCGCCGGGCTGGAGGACCCGCTCCCCCGGGATGCCGTGCACGACCTGCTCGTTGACCGAGACGCAGATCGTGTGGTGATAGCCCTTGACGAGCTGGAAGTTCGACTCCGCACCCCGCTGCAGGATGGCGCGGTTCGCGGCGGCGTCGAGCTCGATCGTCTTCACCCCCGGCTTGATGAGGGCGCGGACGGCGTCCAGGGCCTCGGCGGTGATGAGGCCGGGTTCGACCATGGCTCGTAGCTGAGCCGGGGTCTTGTAGATCGAGCGGCGGAACATCTCAGGCGGCGGAGGCGGGGGAACGCAGCCCGCGAGCGGCCAGAGCGGCGGCGATGCGCTCCGTGATCTCCTCGAGCGAGCCCACACCGTCGATGCGGTCGACGATGCCGCGGCTGCTGTAGACCTCGATGATCGGCGCCGTCTCCTTCTCGTAGATGTCGAGTCGGTGCGCGATGGCCTCGTCGGTGTCGTCGGAACGCCCCTGCTCCGCAGCGCGAAGGGCGAGGCGGGCGATGCTCTCCTCCCGCGGGACGTCGAGGAGGATCACCGCGTCCAGCGCCTCGCCGCGTCCTTCGAGGAACGCATCGAGGTGCGCCACCTGCGCGGTGTTGCGGGGGTAGCCGTCGAGGAGGAAGCCGTTCTCCGCGTCCTCCTGGCTCAGCCGGTCACGCACGATCTCGCTGGTCAGCTCGTCCGGCACCAGGTCGCCCTTGTCGAGGATCGCGGTGACCTGCTGGCCGAGCGGCGTCCCCTCCTTGATGTTCGCGCGGAAGATGTCGCCGGTCGAGACGACCGGGATGCCGTAGGACTCGGCGATGCGCACACCCTGGGTGCCCTTGCCGGAACCCTGGGGGCCGACGATGAGAAGACGTGCGGATGCTGTCATCGGAGAAGTCCTTCGTAGTGTCGCTGCTGCAGCTGGGCGTCGATCTGCTTGACCGTCTCGAGACCCACGCCGACGATGATGAGGATCGACGCGCCACCGAACGGGAAGTTCTGGTTGGCACCGACCGTCGCGAGCGCGATGAGCGGGATCAGGGCGATCAGGCCCAGGTAGAGGGAACCGGGGAGCGTGATGCGGGTGAGCACGTAATCCAGGTACTCCGCGGTCGGACGGCCGGCCCGGATCCCGGGGATGAAGCCGCCGTACTTCTTCATGTTGTCGGCGACCTCGACCGGGTTGAACGTGATCGCGACGTAGAAGTAGGTGAACCCGATGATCAGCAGGAAGTATGCCGCCATGTAGATCGGGCTGTTGCCGGTGGTGAAGTTCGCGCTGACCCAGCTGACCCACGCGGGCGGGGTGGAGCCGTCCTGCGGGGTGTTGAACTGGGCGATGAGCGCGGGGATGTACAGCAGCGACGAGGCGAAGATGACGGGGATCACACCGGCCATGTTCACCTTGATCGGGATGTACGTGTTCGTGCCGCCGTAGGTGCGACGGCCCACCATGCGCTTCGCGTACTGCACGGGGATGCGCCGCTGCGACTGCTCGACGAACACCACGAGTCCCATCACGATGATGCCGACGAGCAGCACGAGGAGGAAGACCTCGAAGCCCCGGGTCTGCCAGATGATCGACATCGCGCCGGGGAACGTCGCGGCGATCGAGGTGAAGATCAGCAGCGACATGCCGTTGCCGATGCCGCGCTCGGTGACGAGCTCAGCGAACCACATGATCAGACCGGTACCGGCCGTCATCGCCATGATGATGAGCACCTGCGCCCACCAGACGTCGTTCGTGAGGAGCTGGGTGCACGCGCCGATGTCGGTAGTACCGAAGAGCTGGCCGGTGCGGGCCACGGTGACGAGCGTCGTGGACTGCAGGAGCGCGAGGGCGATCGTGAGGTACCGCGTGTACTGGGTCAGCTTGGCCTGCCCGGCCTGGCCTTCCTTGTGCAGCGCCTCGAAGTGCGGGATGACGACGCGCAGGAGCTGGGTGATGATCGTCGCGGTGATGTACGGCATGACGCCGAGCGCGAAGATCGACAGCTGCAGCAGTGCGCCGCCGGAGAAGAGGTTGACGAGTCCGAGCAGACCCTCGGTGCCGGCGTTGGCCGCGAGACACTGCTCGACGTTCGGGAAGTTGACGAACGGCGCGGGGACGTTCGAGCCGAGGCGGTAGATCGCGATGATCGCGAGAGTGAAACCGATCTTCCGACGCAGGTCGGGCGTGCGGAAGATCCGCGCGATGGCGCTAAACAAGAACGTTCCTCCTGAAAAGGTGGCCGAACCCCCGAGGGGCGGCTGAAACACCAGGGTAACCCACTCCGAGGTCGGCGGAATGCGTGCGGTCGGCTTCTCCCCCGCCGAACCAGAAGAGGGGCCGGAGAATCTCCGACCCCTCTTCCGCAGTGGTTACTTGACGGATCCGCCCGCAGCCACGATCTTCTGCTCGGCAGAACCCGAGACCTTGTCGACCGCGACGGTGAGCTTCACGGCGATGTCGCCGTTGCCGAGAACCTTGACCTTCTCGTTCTTGCGAACCGCACCCTTGGCGACCAGGTCGCTGACGGTGACGTCGCCACCCTGGGGGTAGAGCTCCGCGAGCTTCTCCAGGTTCACGACCTGGTACTCGACGCGGAACGGGTTCTTGAAGCCGCGCAGCTTCGGCGTGCGCATGTGCAGCGGCATCTGGCCACCCTCGAAGCCGACGCGCACGGTGTTGCGGGCCTTGGTGCCCTTCGTGCCGCGACCGGCCGTCTTGCCCTTCGAGCCCTCACCGCGACCGACACGGGTCTTCGCGGTGTTGGACCCGGGGACGGGACGCAGGTGGTGGACCTTCAGCACACCGGGGCGGGACGCCGGGGCGTCCTTCTTCGGCGCAGCCTTCGCGGAGCCGTCAGCCTTGGCGTCGGCGGCACTGGTCTTGGCCGGTGCCTTCTTCGCGGCGGGCTTCTTGGCAGCGTCGGCCTTGGGAGCCGCCGCCTTCTTGGTGGCCTTCTCGGCCTCGACGGCCTCGTTCTTCTCAGCCATTAGTCGATCTCCTCAACCTTGACGAGGTGGGCGACGGTCTTGACGTAGCCGCGCGTCTGCGCGTCGTCGGGGCGGACGGTGGTGTCACCGATCCGCTTGAGACCGAGGCTGCGCAGCGTGTCGCGCTGGTTCTGCTTCTCGCTCACCTTGGACTTGATCTGCGTGACCTTGAGTCGCGCGGCCATCAGGCACCTACCTTCTGTGCGGCGATGGCCTCGGCCTCGGCGCGGACGAGCCGGGCCGGGGCGACCTGGTCGAACTCGAGACCACGGCGTGCGGCGACGGCGCGGGGCTCCTCGAGCTCCTTCAGGGCGGTGACCGTCGCGTGCACGATGTTGATCGTGTTCGACGAGCCGAGCGACTTGGACAGCACGTCGTGGATGCCGGCGCACTCGAGCACGGCGCGGACCGGACCACCGGCGATGACACCGGTACCGGCAGCGGCGGGGCGCAGGAGCACCACACCGGCGGCCGACTCACCCTGCACGGGGTGCGGGATGGTGCTGCCGACGCGCGGGACGCGGAAGAAGTTGCGCTTGGCCTCTTCGACACCCTTCGAGATCGCCAGGGGGACCTCACGGGCCTTGCCGTAGCCGACGCCCACCAGACCGTTGCCGTCACCGACGACCACGAGAGCGGTGAAGCTGAAGCGACGACCACCCTTCACGACCTTCGAGACGCGGTTGATGGTGACGACGCGCTCCAGGAACTGGTTGTCGCCGCGGTCGCGCGAGTTGCGGTCGCGGCCGCCCTGGTTACGGTCACGTCCGCCACGGCGGCCGTCCCGCTGGTCGCGAGAGGGCTCAGCCTGCGTGGTGCCGGCGGCCGTCTCGGAAGTGGCAGCAGCCGCTTCGGTCACTTCGTTCTCCTTGTTGTCACTCACAGTGCCAGACCCCCTTCACGGGCGCCGTCGGCGATGGCGGCGACACGACCCGCGTAGCGGTTGCCGCCACGGTCGAACACTGCCTCGGAAACGCCTGCGGCCTTCGCGCGCTCGGCGAGGACCTCGCCGACCTTGCGAGCCTTGGCGGTCTTGTCGCCATCCAGCGAACGCAGGTCGGTCTCGAGCGTCGAAGCCGAGGCGACCGTGTGGCCCTTGCTGTCGTCGACGAGCTGCACGAAGACGTGACGCGCCGAACGGTTGACGACGAGGCGCGGACGCACCTCGGTGCCCACGATCTTCTTGCGAAGACGGGCGTGACGACGCGCGCGGGCGTCAGACTTTGACTTGAGAGCCATGGTTACTTACCACTCTTTCCGGCCTTGCGACGCACGTTCTCGCCGGCGTAGCGCACACCCTTGCCCTTGTACGGTTCGGGCTTGCGGATCTTGCGGATGTTCGCAGCCGCCTCACCGACGGCCTGCTTGTCGATCCCGCTGACGGTGAGCTTGTTCGTGCCCTCGACCGTGAGCGTGATGCCGGCGGGCGGGTCGATCAGGACCGGGTGCGAGAAGCCGAGGGCGAACTCGACCGAGTTCCCCTTCTGCTGCACGCGGTAACCGGTGCCGACGACCTCGAGACCCTTGGTGTAGCCCTGGGTCACGCCGATGATGTTGTTGTTGATGAGCGTGCGGGTCAGGCCGTGGAGAGACCGGGACTCGCGCTCGTCGTCGGGGCGGGTGACGAGAACCTGGTTCTCCTCGACCGACACCTCGATGGGGCTGGCCACCGTGAGGGTGAGCTCACCCTTGGGGCCCTTCACCGCGACCTCGCGGCCGTCGACCGAAACGGTCACGCCCGCGGGAACGTCGATGGGAAGTCGTCCAATACGCGACATTTCGGATTACCACACGTAGGCGAGAACTTCTCCGCCCACGCCCTTCTGCTCAGCCTGGCGGTCCGTGAGGAGACCGGAGGAGGTGGACAGGATGGCCACGCCGAGGCCGCCGAGGACCGTGGGGATCTCGGTCGACTTCGCGTACACGCGCAGGCCGGGCTTCGACACGCGCTTGATGCCCGCGATCGAACGCTCGCGGTTCGGACCGTACTTCAGCGTCAGCGTGAGGTTCTTGCCCACGCGAGCGTCGGAGGTCTCCCAACCGGCGATGTAGCCCTCCTGCTGGAGGATCTCTGCGATGTGCGTCTTGAGCTTGCTCGACGGCAGCGTCACGGTGTCGTGGTGCGCCGAGTTCGCGTTGCGCAGACGGGTCAGCATGTCTGCGACCGGGTCTGTCATTGTCATTGTTGTCTACTTTCGATCATGAGGTTCCGGCTGCCGTTACACGACAGACGGCCTGCGATGAGCACGCAATCTTCAATTGTACGTGCACATCGACGGGCTCAGTGACACGGAGACCACTGAGCCCGTCGAAGGGTCACGCCTGGGCGTCGTCCGCGCGGAACGGGAAGCCGAGGTGACGCAGCAGCGCGCGTCCCTCGTCGTCCGTCTTCGCCGAGGTCACGACGGTGATGTCGAAACCACGGACGCGGTCGATCTTGTCCTGATCGATCTCGTGGAACACGCTCTGCTCCTGGAGACCGAAGGTGTAGTTGCCGTTGCCGTCGAACTGCTTGCCCGACAGACCGCGGAAGTCGCGGATGCGGGGCAGCGCGAGCGACACCAGGCGGTCCACGAACTCCCACGCACGGTCGCCACGGAGGGTGACGTGCGCGCCGATGGCCTGGCCCTCACGCAGCTTGAACTGCGCGATGGACTTGCGGGCCTTGGTGACGATCGGCTTCTGGCCGGTGATCTTGGTGAGGTCGTCGACCGCCCCATCGATCACCTTGCTGTCGCGAGCAGCCTCGCCGACACCGGTGTTCACGACGACCTTGACCAGGCCGGGGATCTGCATGACGTTCTCGTAGCCGAACTCGTCCTGCAGAGCCTTCTTGATCTCGGCGTTGTACTTCGCCTTCAGGCGGGGCTGGATCTTGCCAGCCACCGCAGCGTCGGTCGTTGCCATCAGAGGTCCTTACCGCTCTTCTTCGCGAAGCGCACGCGGACGGTGCGCTTCACGCCGTCCTTGGTCTGCTCCTCGACCCGGTGGCCGACCTTGGTCGGCTTCTTGGTCGAGGGGTCGACGAGTGCGACGTTCGAGATGTGGATGGGCGCCTCGACGGTCTCGAGGCCACCCGTCTTGGTGCCACGCTGCGTCTGACCGACGCGCGTGTGCTTGGTGACGTAGTTGACGCCTTCGACGACGACACGGTTCTGCCCGACGAGGACGTCGAGGACCTTGCCCTGCTTGCCGCGGTCGCCACCACGCTCGGGCTTGGCGCCCGAGATGACCTGAACCAGGTCGCCCTTCTTGATCTTCGCCATGATCAGATGACCTCCGGTGCCAGCGAGACGATCTTCATGAACTTCTTGTCGCGAAGCTCACGGCCGACCGGCCCGAAGATACGGGTGCCGCGGGGCTCCCCGTCGTTCTTCAGGATGACGGCGGCGTTCTCGTCGAACTTGATGTAGGAGCCGTCGGGACGACGGGTCTCCTTCTTGGTGCGGACGATGACCGCCTTGACGACGTCGCCCTTCTTGACGTTGCCACCGGGGATCGCGTCCTTGACGGTCGCGACGATGGTGTCGCCCAGACCGGCGTAGCGGCGGCGCGAGCCACCGAGGACGCGGATCGTGAGCAGCTCCTTGGCGCCGGTGTTGTCGGCGACCTTGAGGCGGGACTCCTGCTGAATCACTTGGCCTTCTCCAGAATCTCCACCAGACGCCAGCGCTTGGTGGCGCTCAGCGGGCGGGTCTCGTTGATCAGGACCAGGTCGCCGATGCCGGCGGAGTTCGCCTCATCGTGCGCCTTGACCTTCGACGTCCGGCGGATGACCTTGCCGTAAAGCGGGTGCTTCACGCGGTCCTCGACCTCGACGACGATCGTCTTGTCCATCTTGTCGCTGACGACATAGCCACGGCGGGCCTTGCGGTAGCCGCGGGCAGCGGAGTCGCGGACGTCGTGCTCGGACGACTCGTGTCCTGCGGCCTGCGTCTCCACAGTCGCTTCCTTCTTGGTGGCCATCACTCAGCCTCTTCCTTCGGGGCGTCCTCGGCGGCGTCCGCCTTCTTCGCCTTCGACTTGGTCGCCTTCTTCGCGGGAGCCTCGACCGGAGCGGGCGTCGCACGGATGCCCAGCTCGCGCTCGCGGATCACCGTGTAGAGGCGCGCGATGTCGCGCTTGACGGCGCGGATGCGGCCATGGCTCTCCAGCTGGCCGGTGGCCGACTGGAAACGGAGGTTGAACAGCTCCTCCTTGGCCTTGCGCAGCTCCTCAACGAGGCGCTGGTCTTCGAACGTGTCGAGCTCTGCCGGAGCGAGCTCCTTGGTGCCGATCGCCATTACGCGTCGCCCTCCTCGCGCTTGATGATGCGTGCCTTGAGCGGCAGCTTGTGGATTGCACGGGTCAGTGCCTCGCGAGCGAGCTGCTCGTCGACACCCGCGACCTCGAAGAGGACGCGGCCCGGCTTGACGTTGGCGACCCACCACTCGGGGGAACCCTTACCGGAACCCATGCGGGTCTCGGCCGGCTTCTTCGTGAGCGGACGGTCCGGGTAGATGTTGATCCACACCTTGCCGCCACGCTTGATGTGACGGGTCATCGCGATACGAGCGGACTCGATCTGACGGTTCGTCACGTACGCGGGGGTGAGGGCCTGGATACCGTACTCGCCGAAGGAGACCTTCGTGCCGCCGGTGGCCTGACCCGAGCGCCCCGGGTGGTGCTGCTTGCGGTACTTGACCTTACGGGGGATGAGCATTATGCCGACGCTCCTTCTGCAACAGGTGCCTCGTTGCGCGGGGCACGGCGGCGGTCACCACGGTCGTCACGGCGCGACTTCGGCGCGTTGGCCTGCTCGCGCGCGAGCTCCTTGGCGGTGAGGTCGCCCTTGTAGATCCACACCTTCACGCCGATGCGGCCGAAGGTGGTCTTGGCCTCGTAGAAGCCGTAGTCGATGTTCGCGCGCAGCGTGTGCAGCGGCACACGACCCTCGCGGTAGAACTCCGACCGGCTCATCTCGGCGCCGCCGAGACGGCCCGAGACCTGGATGCGGATGCCCTTGGCGCCGGCGCGCTGCGCGCCCTGCAGACCCTTGCGCATCGCGCGGCGGAACGCCACACGAGCCGAGAGCTGCTCGGCGATGCCCTGGGCGACCAGCTGAGCGTCGGCCTCGGGGTTCTTGACCTCGAGGATGTTCAGCTGGATCTGCTTGCCCGTGAGCTTCTCGAGGTCGCCGCGGATGCGCTCGGCCTCTGCACCACGACGACCGATCACGATGCCCGGACGGGCGGTGTGGATGTCGACGCGGACGCGGTCACGGGTGCGCTCGATCTCGATGTTCGAGACGCCGGCACGGTCGAGCTGCGTCTGCAGCAGGCGACGGATCTTGATGTCCTCGGCCACGTAGTCGGCGTAACGCTGACCCGGCTTCGTCGAGTCGGAGAACCAGCGCGACACGTGGTCCGTGGTGATGCCGAGGCGGAAGCCGTACGGGTTGACCTTCTGTCCCATTACTTGCTCGCCTTCTTGTTGCTGTCGCCGGCCGCGGCAGGAGCCGCCTCCGGCGTCGAGAGCACGACCGTGATGTGGCTCGTGCGCTTCTTGATCTGGAAAGCGCGACCCTGTGCACGGGGCTGGAAACGCTTGAGCGTCGTGCCCTCGTCGACGTAGGCGTTAGCCACGTACAGGTCCTGCTCGTCGAGGTACTCGCCGTCACGATCCGCCTTGACCTGCGCGTTGGCCATGGCCGACGCGACAAGCTTGTAGATCGGCTCACTGGCGGACTGCTGAGCGAACTTCAGGATCGCCAGAGCCTCCTGGGCCTGCTTGCCCTTGATGAGCGCGACGACACGACGAGCCTTCTGAGGGGTCACGCGGATGTGTCGCACGCGTGCGATGGACTCCACCATTTCTCTCTCCTCCACGCCTGCGCGTCAGCGCCGGCGGCCCTTCTTGTCGTCCTTCTCGTGGCCGCGGAAGGTGCGGGTGGGCGCGAACTCGCCCAGCTTGTGACCGACCATGGTCTCGGAGACAAACACGGGGATGTGCTTGCGACCGTCGTGGACCGCGATCGTGTGACCCAGCATGGCCGGGATGATCATGGACCGGCGGGACCAGGTCTTGATGACGTTCTTCGTGCCGGCTTCGTTCTGCACGACCACCTTGCGAAGCAGGTGCTCGTCGACGAAGGGGCCCTTCTTGAGACTGCGAGGCATCTTCTCTTACTCCTACTTGCGCTTCTTGCCGGCGTTGCGACGACGCACGATGTACTTGTCGCTTTCCTTGTTGGCGTGGCGGGTGCGGCCCTCGGCCTGACCCCACGGGGAGACGGGGTGACGTCCACCGGACGTCTTGCCCTCACCACCACCGTGCGGGTGGTCGACCGGGTTCATCGCGACACCGCGGACGGTCGGGCGGACGCCCTTCCAGCGCATGCGGCCGGCCTTGCCCCAGTTGATGTTCGACTGCTCGGCGTTGCCGACCTCGCCGATGGTCGCGCGGCAGCGCGCATCGACGTTGCGGATCTCACCGGAGGGCAGACGCAGCTGGGCGTAGGGGCCGTCCTTGGCGACGAGGCGGACCGATGCACCGGCCGAGCGCGCCATCTTCGCGCCGCCGCCGGGGCGGAGCTCGATGGCGTGGATGACGGTACCCGTGGGGATGTTCTTCAGCGGGAGGTTGTTTCCCGGCTTGATGTCCGCCGCGGGGCCCGACTCGACGATGTCGCCCTGCTTCAGCTTCGCCGGCGCGAGGATGTAGCGCTTCTCGCCGTCGAAGTAGTGCAGCAGCGCGATGCGCGCGGTGCGGTTGGGGTCGTACTCGATGTGAGCGACCTTGGCGTTCACGCCGTCCTTGTCATTGCGACGGAAGTCGATGACGCGGTACTGGCGCTTGTGGCCACCACCGATGTGACGGGTCGTGATGCGGCCCTGGTTGTTGCGACCACCGGTCTTCGAGATCGGGCGCAGCAGCGACTTCTCCGGCGTCGATCGGGTGATCTCGGCGAAGTCAGCCACCGACGAGCCGCGACGGCCCGGGGTCGTGGGCTTGTACTTGCGAATAGCCATGATTGTCCTTTATCCCCCGGATCAGCCGATTGCCGTGAAGATGTCGATGGTGCCCGACTTCAGGCTCACGATGGCGCGCTTGGTGTCCTTGCGCTTACCGGTGCCGAAGCGGGTGCGACGGGCCTTGCCGACGCGGTTGATCGTGTTGACGGACGCGACCTTGACGCCGAAGATCTTCTCGATGGCGAGCTTGATCTCGGTCTTCGAAGCGCGCGGGTCGACGAGGAAGGTGTACTTGCCCTCGTCGATCAGGCCGTAGCTCTTCTCGGACACGACCGGCTTCAGGATGATGTCGCGCGGGTCCTTGTTCAGGGCCGTCTGGAGAACAGATGCCTGCTCGCTCATGCGGAGACCTCCTGGTTGGCGCCGGACTTGGAGGCGATGAAGCCCTCGAGCGCGGCCTGGGTGAAGACGATGTCGTCGGAGACGAGCACGTCGTAGGCGTTGAGCTGGTCGTACGACAGCAGGTGCACGTTGCCGAGGTTGCGCAGGCTCTTGAGCGCGAGCTCGTCGCCGCGCTCGATGACCACGAGGACGTTCTTCGACGTGGCGACCTGGGCGAGGAAGCCCGCAGCAGCCTTGGTCGACGGCGCGCCGTCGGTGCCGAACGTGTCGATCGCGTGCAGGCGGTCGCCGCGGAAGCGGTCGCTGAGCGCGCCCAGCAGGGCGGCCGCGATCATCTTCTTGGGGGTGCGCTGCGAGTAGTCGCGCGGCTTCGGGCCGTGCACGATGCCACCGCCGGTCATGTGCGGCGCGCGGATCGAGCCCTGACGGGCGTTACCCGTGCCCTTCTGCTTGAAGGGCTTGCGGCCGGCACCGGAGACCTCACCACGACGCTTGGTCGAGTGCGTGCCCTGGCGAGCCGCCGCGAGCTGCGCGACGACGACCTGGTGGATGAGCGGGATGTTCGTCTTGACGTCGAACAGAGCGGCGGGAAGCTCGACGGAGCCTGCCTTCTTGCCGTCTGCCTTGAGGACGTCGAGCGCGAGAGTGGAGTCAGCCATGATCAGGCACCCTTCACTGCGTTGCGGACGTAGACGATGCGGCCGCGAGCACCGGGGACGGCGCCCTTGACGAGCATGAGTCCCTTCTCGATGTCGATGGCGTGCACCGTGAGGTTGAGGACGGTCACGCGCTCGCCACCCATACGGCCGGCCATGCGCATGCCCTTGAAGACGCGGCTCGGGGTCGACGATGCGCCGATGGAGCCGGGCTTGCGGTGGTTGCGGTGTGCACCGTGCGATGCCGAGACGCCCTTGAAGTTGTGGCGCTTCATGACACCGGCGGTGCCCTTGCCCTTGCTCGTGCCGACGACGTCGACGAGCTGGCCGGCCTCGAACGTGCCGTCCACCGTGAGCTCCTGGCCCAGGGTGTAGTCGGCGGCGTCGGCCGTGCGGACCTCGGTCACGTGACGACGCGGCGTGACGCCGGCAGCCTCGAAGTGAGCCGAGAGGGGCTTGTTCACCTTGCGGGGGTCGATCTGGCCGTACGCGATCTGCACGGCGTTGTAGCCGTCCTTCTCGGGGGTACGGATCTGGGTGACCACGTTCGGGGCGAGCTCGATGACGGTGACGGGAACGAGCTTGCCGTTCTCGTTCCAGACCTGGGTCATGCCGAGCTTGGTGCCGAGCATGCCCTTGGAAACCTTGGAGTTGATGTCAACCATGGCGGACCTCAGAGCTTGATCTCGATGTTGACGTCAGCCGGCAGGTCGAGACGCATCAGCGAGTCGACGGCCTTGGGCGTCGGGTCGACGATGTCGATCAGACGCTTGTGGGTGCGCATCTCGAAGTGCTCGCGGCTGTCCTTGTACTTGTGGGGCGACCGGATGACGCACACGACGTTCTTCTCGGTCGGCAGGGGCACGGGGCCGACGACGGTCGCGCCCGCACGGGTCACGGTGTCGACGATCTTGCGTGCGGACGTGTCGATGACCTCGTGGTCATACGACTTCAGGCGAATGCGGATCTTCTGTCCCGCCATTGTCTGCTCTCTCTCTTTCAGCGTCTTACCGTCCTGGACCGGGTGGCCCTGGGGCATTGGACGCACGTCGGCGCTGTTCGCGCCTCGGCACTCGTCTTCTCGGACTCCTCGACCTCGCGGCCCGGGAGCCTGTCGAAGAGGCTGCACCACTGTTCTGCTGTCAGCCGCCCACCCGAAGGTGAACGGATGCCCGACCCCCGCCGCGCACGGCAGTGCCCTCGATGATGAAGGTGTCGGGATTGTGTTCTGCTACCCGCGGCCTAGAACCCTGCAGCCTCCCGGAGGAGGCGCCGTCTATGCACTGCCCTGGCAGTGATCCGGCGCACGCACAGCGGCGACGGAATATCGAACCTGTCTATTCTGCCACGGCGGATTTCACTTCTGCAAACCCGGGCGTGTCGCGCTCACCGGACTCCCAGCGAACCTCGTCGCCGCGGGAGCTCAGCGCGCAGAGGAGCGCGGGGCGAGGCATCCCCATGCCTCGCCCCGCTTGGGGAGGGCGTCCGGTGCGAGGGGGCACACCGAACGCGAGGAATCCGGCGTGAAGGGACGCCGGACGCCTCGACCGAGGGCACGGCGGAAGACCCGCCGCGCAGGCGGGGAGACGCTCAGGCGCACGGAGTGCGCGCGTCGCACGATGATCCCCAAGATCGCTTTCCCCAGTGTGAACGCGGATGACCCGCGTGATTCGGGAGCCGAACCCCTTCGGCGCCCCGACCGCAAGATCCCCAGGCGGTCGAGACGATCCTACTCGATCCCTCGGAGAATCCGCCACATCCGAGGGCGCCGCGCTTATCCCCGACGCGGAAGAGCGGCGGTCCCGGGTGCGGGGACCGCCGCTCTTCGCGGAGACGTCCGGCTCTACTCGTTGCCGATGCTCTTGTCAGCGCTCTCGCGGATCTCGTCGATCTTGTCGGCGGCGCCGGGTGCGATCTTCTTCGCGAAGTCGGCGACGCCGTCGAGGACCTTGTCGCTGATGTCCTCGGCCTGCTCGCTCTTGACCGCTTCGGCGAGCTTGTCCTTGTTCTGCTCGTACAGGTCCTTACCCTTGTTGACGGCGTCCTCGATACCCATGTGAATCCCCTTCGGAGGTGTGTGCGTCCGGCGATCCCGCCGGACCACCTCATTGTGCAGGGCAGAGCCGAGCGACGGAACCCTCGATGCGGAAAACGACAGAGGGGCCGAGCCCGAAGGCTCGACCCCTCTGCGAGGAAGCGGGTGCTTACTTGATGATCTTCGTCACCGTACCGGCGCCGACCGTACGACCACCCTCACGGATGGCGAAGCCGAGGCCCTCCTCCATGGCGATCGGCTGGATCAGCTCGACCGTCATGTCGGTGGTGTCGCCGGGCATGACCATCTCGGTGCCCTCGGGCAGCGAGATGACGCCGGTGACGTCCGTGGTGCGGAAGTAGAACTGCGGACGGTAGTTCGTGTAGAAGGGGTTGTGGCGGCCACCCTCGTCCTTGGACAGGATGTAGGCCGTGCCCTCGAAGTTGGTGTGCGGCGTGACCGAACCCGGCTTCACGATGACCTGACCGCGCTCCACGTCCTCGCGCTTGGTGCCGCGGAGGAGCAGACCACAGTTCTCGCCGGCCCATGCCTCGTCGAGCTGCTTGTGGAACATCTCGATACCGGTGACGGTCGTCTTCTGCGTCGGGCGCAGACCCACGATCTCGACCTCGGAGTTGATGGCCAGGGTGCCACGCTCGGCGCGACCCGTGACGACGGTGCCACGACCGGTGATCGTGAAGACGTCCTCGACGGGCATGAGGAACGGCTTGTCGCGGTCACGCTCCGGGTCCGGAACGCTGTCGTCGACAGCCTGCATGAGCTCGAGGATCGCGTCGACCCACTTCTCGTCGCCCTCGAGGGCCTTGAGAGCGGAGACACGGACGACGGGAGCGTTGTCGCCGTCGAAGCCCTGGCTCGAGAGCAGCTCGCGGACCTCGAGCTCGACGAGCTCCAGGATCTCCTCGTCGTCGACCGCGTCGGACTTGTTCAGCGCGACGAGCAGGTAGGGGACGCCGACCTGCTTGGCGAGCAGAACGTGCTCGCGCGTCTGCGCCATCGGGCCGTCGGTGGCCGCGACGACGAGGATCGCGCCGTCCATCTGCGCCGCACCCGTGATCATGTTCTTGACGTAGTCGGCGTGGCCGGGGGCGTCAACGTGTGCGTAGTGGCGCTTCGGGGTCTCGTACTCGATGTGCGAGATGTTGATCGTGATACCGCGCTGGCGCTCTTCCGGCGCCGAGTCGATGGAAGCGAAGTCGCGCTGCACGTTCGTGTCGGACGGGTACTTGTCGGCAAGCACCTTCGAGATCGCTGCGGAGAGCGTGGTCTTGCCGTGGTCGACGTGACCGATCGTTCCGATGTTGACGTGCGGCTTGGTCCGCTCGAACTTGGCCTTAGCCACTGGGTCCTCCTCAGGACGTCGTTGTAGAGGTGCCGGGCACTGGTTTGCGACCGGTTCTCTACGGGTTAGGTTCTCAGTTTAGTAGAGAGGGAATGTGAAGTTGTAGGTGACCTGGGAACCCCGGGTGCGTCGACAGGCTCAGCAACCCAGGGCTCCCAGAAGAATTACTCGCCCTTGGCCTTCTGGACGATCTCGTCGGCCACCGCGCGCGGGACCTCGGCGTAGCTGTCGAACTCCATGGAGTAGACGGCACGGCCCGAGGTCTTCGAGCGCAGGTCGCCGATGTAGCCGAACATCTCGGACAGCGGCACCGCGGCGCGCACGACCTTGACGCCGGCGGCGTCCTCCATCGACTGGATCTGGCCACGACGCGAGTTCAGGTCGCCGATGACGTCGCCCATGTACTCCTCCGGAGTACGGACCTCGACGGCCATCAGCGGCTCGAGCAGCACGGGGTTGGCACGGCGAGCGGCCTCCTTGAAGCCCATGGAGCCCGCGATCTTGAACGCCATCTCCGAGGAGTCGACGTCGTGCGCCGCACCGTCGACGATGGTCGCCTTGACGCCCACCATCGGGTAGCCCGCGAGGACACCGACGTTCATGGCGTCCTGGAAACCGGCGTCGATCGAGCCGATGTACTCGCGCGGGATACGGCCACCGGTGACCGCGTTCACGAACTCGTACGTCTTCTCGCCGTCGAGCTCGAGCGGCTCGATGTTGAACTGGATCTTGGCGAACTGACCCGATCCACCGGTCTGCTTCTTGTGCGTGTAGTCGTGCTTCTCGACGGCCTTGCGGATCGTCTCGCGGTACGCGACCTGCGGCTTGCCGACGTTCGCCTCGACGCGGAACTCGCGCTTCATGCGGTCCACGAGGATGTCGAGGTGCAGCTCGCCCATGCCCTTGATGGTCGTCTGACCGGTCTCGGGGTTGAGCTCCGTGCGGAAGGTCGGGTCCTCCTCAGCGAGCTTCTGGATCGCGAGACCCAGCTTCTCCTGGTCGGCCTTGGTCTTCGGCTCGATCGCGACCTCGATCACGGGCTCCGGGAAGGTCATCGACTCGAGGACGACCGGCTGCGCGATGTCGGCGAGGGTGTCACCGGTGGTGGTGTCCTTCAGGCCGATGACCGCGTAGATGTTGCCGGCGGTCAGCTTGTCGACCGGGTTCTCCTTGTTGGCGTGCATCTGGAAGATCTTCCCGATGCGCTCCTTCTTGCCCTTGGTCGAGTTGATGACCTGGGCGCCCGACTCGAGCTCGCCCGAGTAGACGCGCACGTACGTCAGACGACCGAAGAACGGGTGCACGGCGACCTTGAAGGCCAGGGCCGCGAACGGGTCCTTCGCGTCGGGGTGACGCTCGATGATCTTCTCCTCGTCCTTCGGGTCGTGCGCCTCGATGGCGGGCACGTCCAGCGGGGACGGGAGGTAGTCGACGACGGCGTCCAGCATCGGCTGCACACCGCGGTTCTTGAAGGCGGAGCCGCAGAGGACCGGGTAGATCTCGCTGGCGACGACCATCTTGCGGATGGCGCCCTTGATCTCCGCGACGGTGAGCTCCTCGCCGCCGAAGAACTTCTCGAGAAGCTCCTCGTCGGTCTCGGCGACCGTCTCCAGCAGCTGCTGGCGGTAGTCCTCGGCCTTGTCCTTGAGGTCGGCCGGGATCTCCTGCACCTCGTAGGAGGCGCCCATGGTCACGTCACCCTTGGCGTCGCCGGGCCAGACCAGAGCACGCATCTCGACGAGGTCGATGACGCCGACGAAGTCGTTCTCGGCACCGATCGGGAGCTGCAGCACCAGCGGCTTCGCGCCGAGGCGGTTGATGATCGTGTCGACCGTGAAGTAGAAGTCCGCGCCGAGCTTGTCCATCTTGTTGACGAAGCAGATGCGGGGGACGTTGTACTTGTCGGCCTGACGCCACACGGTCTCGGACTGGGGCTCGACGCCCTCCTTGCCGTCGAACACGGCGACCGCGCCGTCGAGGACGCGGAGCGAGCGCTCCACCTCGACCGTGAAGTCCACGTGACCGGGGGTGTCGATGATGTTGATCTGGTTCTTGTTCCAGAAGCAGGTCACGGCGGCAGACGTGATCGTGATGCCGCGCTCCTTCTCCTGCTCCATCCAGTCGGTGGTCGACGCGCCGTCGTGCGTCTCGCCGAGCTTGTGGTTGACGCCCGTGTAGAACAGGATGCGCTCGGTCGTCGTGGTCTTGCCGGCATCGATGTGCGCCATGATGCCGATGTTGCGGACCTTGCTCAGGTCCGTGAGCACGTCTTGTGCCACAGGAGTGTCCTTATCTATTGGAGCAGCAGGTGTACTGCGAAGAGGGGGTGCGACGGGCCCAGGAACGCGGAAGGGTCCCTGAGCCCGTCGAAGGGGTTACCAGCGGTAGTGAGCGAACGCGCGGTTCGACTCGGCCATCTTGTGGGTGTCCTCACGGCGCTTGACCGCGGCACCCAGGCCGTTCGACGCGTCCAGGATCTCGTTCTGGAGACGCTCGGTCATCGTCTTCTCACGACGACCCTTGGCGTAGCTCACGAGCCAGCGCAGCGCGAGGGTGTTCGCGCGGTGCGGCTTGACCTCGACCGGAACCTGGTAGGTCGAGCCACCGACGCGGCGGCTGCGGACCTCGAGCGTGGGGCGCACGTTGTCGAGCGCCTTCTTGAGGGTGGCGACGGCGTCCTGGCCGTTCTTCGCCTCGACGCCGCGGAGCGCGCCGTAGACGATCGACTCGGCCAGCGACTTCTTGCCGTCGACGAGGATCTTGTTCACCAGCGAGGTGACGATCGGAGCGCCGTAGACCGGGTCGTTGACGACGGGGCGCTTGGGGGCGGGACCCTTACGAGGCATCTAACTCAACCCTTCTTCGCGCCGTAGCGGGAACGAGCCTGCTTACGGTTCTTGACGGCCTGGGTGTCCAGAGCGCCACGGACGATCTTGTAACGCACACCGGGGAGGTCCTTCACACGACCGCCGCGGACGAGCACCAGGGAGTGTTCCTGCAGGTTGTGGCCCTCACCGGGGATGTACGCGGTGACCTCGGTCCCGTTGCGGAGCTTCACACGAGCGACCTTGCGCATCGCCGAGTTCGGCTTCTTCGGGGTGGTGGTGTAGACGCGGGTGCAGACCCCGGCCTGCTGCGGGTTCGCCTTGAGCGCGGGCGCCTTGGTCTTCGTGACCTTGGGCGAGCGACCCTTGCGAACCAACTGCTGAATGGTTGGCACGTTCTCTCCTCATAGTGCTGCACGGTGACAGCGTGATGGGTTTCACATCATGACCCACCGGCACGCCGGAACCGACGAGCTTTTGGTGTGGTGGGTATGCCGTGGGGGCGGACCGGCGAGGTGCCGACGCCCAGCGCGCACGTCAGGACGTGCACACACCTGATCAAGTGTAATGCCGCGTAACCTGACGGTCAAATGACGGTCGCGCTCCGCGGCGCCGCCCGAAGTCAGGGGATGTCAGGGTCGAACGGCGAGTCCAGCGACTCCGTGAGCTCGGCCAGGAGCGCCTCGATCTGCGGCTCGACGTGTCGCGACACCGCGGCCTGGATCGTGATCCGGTGTCGGAGCAGGATCCCGCAGATCTCGCGCCCGACGAGGTTCGCGTACTCGTCCGCTAAGGCGACTTCCTGTCGCAGAGCGGTCTTGGCCTCGTCCGACAGCGGGGGCAGGGGCGGCAACTCGGCGGCCGAATCGTCGGCGAGACCGGCGATCGTGAAGAGGAAGGGGGCGCCCGGCACCGGCTCCGGATCCAGCGGCATGCCCTCGAACTCGGGATCGAGGTCCTCCGTCGGCCGGTAGCTGCGAGCCCGGTTGCGCGCGGCCTGCTGATCGAGTTCACGCTGCAGGGTCGGCAGGTTGCGCGCGGTGTACTCCGCGACCGCGTGGTCGACGATCGTCTTGATGCGCGTCGACAGGCCGTGCTGGACGCCATGCGGCGTGGTGCCCGCGATGCCCGCGGCGGCGAGGATGGGCGAGCCGAGGCAGCGCCGGCACGGCGCGGTGCGGCCGCGGTGCGTCGCCGGCTCCCAGCGCGGCACCCAGCGCAACCAGGCCTCGACGGCCTGGTCGACCTGCGTCTCCAATGAGCGCTCCACCCCACCAGCGTACGGCGCGTCGCCGCTCACCGTGCGGATTTGCGGGGTGTCACTCCTCCTCGTCGCGCTCCCATGGCCATCGCGGCTGTGCAGACCTCGTCCGGCGCAGGGCTATCCCACCCCAGGCGGCCACCGCTGCGGCGGCGAGGAGCACGAGGCTCGCGCCGCCGCGGACGAGGTCTCCGGCGACGGCCGTGGCTACGACCACATCGCTCGTCGCGACGAGCACGGCGATCCAGACGGTGGCCAGGTGCACGAGTGCCGTGAGCAGCGCGATCACGGGAGCGGAGCCGAAGGAGGCGTGTCCTCTCCGCACCATCGCCCACAGCGTGAGTGCGAAGACGACGACGGCCGCGACCATGCCGGACACCCCGGGGACCTGCCCCAGACCCGGAACGCCGATGATGTCCCGGTCGGTGGCGACGCTCAGCGCACCGAGACCGAAGACGGCGAGGGCGAAGAAGGCGATGGTGGCCATCACCGCCGCGAGGACAGCCGAAACCCCCGCGGACTCGGGCCCGCGGGGGTTCGGTGTGGTGGTGTTCGTGATTACCTCGACAGGGTGGGACCGGCCTCGAGGGTGCGCTCGTACTCGCGCTGCGCCTCCTCGTTCAGCTCGGTCTTGCGGGCGCCGCTGCGGGCCACCCAGGCGCCGAACCAGATGGTCAGCTCGCGGGCGAAGACGAAGGCCGCGATGGCGAGCGGGGCCAGCAGCTGCTCCCCCGCGACTTCGAGACCCTGCGATGCGGTGAGCTTCCAGAAGGGCGCCTCGAAGAGCTGGCCCAGGATGTGCCCGGCGTACGCGATCAATCCGACGATGATGCCGAACACCACCCACAGGCCCCAGCGGCCGCGGTTGATGATGGCGCCGAGGAGCCAGAAACCGAGGAAGAACACGACCACCGGGGTCCAGAACCCCCAGGTGAGCAGTGGAGCGACGAGGGCCTCGCCGATGTTCTCCCCGCTCACGTCACCCGCGAGGGCACCGAGGCCGAGCGTGGTGGCGAGGTAGAGCAGCGCGAAGGCGACGGTGGCGAGCAGGCCGATGGCCCCGGCGGTGCCGCGGTTGCCGCGCTCGCGCGGCGGCTCCGGCGCCTGCACGAAGATCGGCTGCGGCTGCTGGTGCGGAGCGGCGGCACCGTTCGTGAGCGGCTCGGACGGCACGATCCGGGTGTCGGTGTCGTCGGCGTGCGACGCATAGGCCGCGCCGGCCATGGCCGATTCCTCGTGCGCAGGAGTGCCCGGCGTGGAGTACAGCGAGGTCTCCGGCGTCGCGTACAGCGAGGTCTCGGGGGTCGCGTCGCGGCGGTCGGTGTCTCGGAGGTCCGCGTCACGGCGATCGGCGTCAAAGCGGTCACCGTCGGTGCGCGAGGGCGTCGGGACGGTGGAGCCGAAAGTACCTGGGTGGTCCCGCTCGGCGGCCTCGAAGGCGGCGAGATCGGGGTCGACGGCGGGCTCCTGCCGCGTCACGGCCTGGTCTGTCACGGGCTCCGCGGAGGCCGCGGTGGGGTCTGCGGCGCGGGAATCATCCGCACGGGCGTCGTCGGCGTGGCCGGGGACATCTCCGCGGGCCGCCGCCGCGGCGTCGAGACCGGCGTTCGCGCTGCCGACGACGTCGTCGACGTCGTTCGACTTCTCGGGCTGACGAGCCTCGGGATCACTCATGGGGTGCGCCTCTCATCGGGGATGTGCAGTGCGAGATTACCGCCGCGGCTCCTGACGCCTCCTTAGGCGTGCCGACGTGTCGCCATACGCGTGCTTCCGCGGGTCCGCGCCGTTCACGGGAAGGCGTTGCGAAGCGCATCCCCGGCGAACTGCGCGAGGATCGGCACCATCGGCAGCGAGAGCCAGACGAGCCCGGCGACGATGCCCGCACACACGATGCCGGCGAACCAGCTCATACCGAGGTTTCGTCCCCCCACTCGCGCCATGCTCCCACCGTAAGCCCGACCCCCGCCCACGTCGTGAGCAACGCCGCGCCGCAGCGGCACGGTCACCGTGCGCCGCGACCGCGCATCCGCCACAGCAGCCAGAGCCCGGAAGCCGGGACCAGCAGGAACCCCAGCAGCAGGAGCAGGTGCCACTCCCCGAAGGAGGGGACGAGCGGGTTCGCCACCTCCGGCATCGTTTCGCCGCCGGTCGAGCTGCCGGACGCCGATCCGGTGGAGAAGCCGGTCATCGTCGAGGCGATCACGAAGGACAGCCCGGCGGCGACGAAGGGCACCAGTATCGCGACGGCCTTCTCCCAGGTCCGCCACATCGCACTCAGGCTCACGAGCACCGCTCCCACGAACCAGCCGACGATCGGCACCACGATCCCGCCGAAGCTCAGCGTGAGCGCGGCCGCGATCGCGAAGCCCCGCGTCGCGGTCGTCGGCGTACGCGGTGCCGACGGAGCGGGAGCGGGCGCAGGGAACACGACGGGCGGCGCCGTCGGCACCTCGTCCTCCGCCTCACGCGCGATCCCCCGCGGATCTCCGAGGCGGTCGATCCGCTCTGCGGTCGCCACCGCGTCGAGCCCGTCGAGCTCCTCTGCGATGCCGCCGCGGATCTCGGACGCGACGCCGTGCGGGAGTCCGCCCATCGCCTCGTCCAACCGGGCCAGGTAGTCGTCACGCAGCTCCGCTGCGGTCTTCTCGGTCATGGTCATCCTTCCCCCACCATGCCCGTGACGGCACGGGCGAACGGCGCCCACTGCGCCCGGAAGCGCGCGAGCTGATCGATGCCGGCATCCGTGAGCCGGTAGTACTTGCGCGCCGGACCGCTCTCGGACGGCCGGTCGAACGTCGTCACCCAGCCGTTGTCCCGCAACCGCCCGAGCAGCGGGTAGAGCGTGCCGATGCTGGCGATCAGCCCGGCGCCGGTGAGTTCCTCCGACAGCTGCCAGCCGTACATGGGCTCGCGCGAGAGCAGGCCGAGCACGCAGTACTCGACCACTCCCTTGCGCATCTGCGCACCCACGTCCGCTGTCATGCCTCACAAGGTAGCATGTGACGCAGGATAGCGGGCGGCGGTTGTCGATCAGCCCTTGGTCGCTCCGGCGGTCAGACCGCCGACGATGTACTTCTGCAGGAAGAGGAACAGCACCATGACCGGGATGGCGGCCATGACCGCGCCGGCGGAGAAGGCCGACCAGTCGGCGTAGCGAGGGTTCGCCACGAGCTTGGTCAGACCGACGACGAGGGTCTGCTGATCCACGTCGACGAGCATGACGCTGGCGATCACGTACTCGTTCACCGTGCCGATGAAGGAGAGCAGACCGACGACCGCGAGGATCGGGGCGACCAGGCGCAGGATGATCGTGAAGAAGATCCGCGCGTGTCCGGCGCCGTCGATGCGGGCGGCCTCGTCGATCTCCTTCGGGATCGTGTTGAAGAACCCGTACATGAGGTAGGTGTTCACGCCGAGCGCTCCGCCGAGATAGACGAGGATCAGGCCGGTGTGCGTGTTGAGGCCGATCGCCGGGAACCAGTCCCCCAGCGTCGACATCAGCAGGAAGATCGCGACGACCGCGAGGAGCTGCGGGAACATCTGCACCACGACGATGGTGACGAGCCCCACGCGGCGGCCTGCGAAGCGCATGCGGGAGAAGGCATATGCCGCACAGGCTCCGATGAAGACGGTGACCGCGCCCGTCACGACCGCGATGAGCAGGGTGTTCAGGAACCACGTCCCGTACGGATTCTGCGGGTCGCTGAGGATGCGCACGTAGCTGTCGATCCCGATGGCCGAGAAGAGCTGGTTCGACCCGGTCAGCGTGCCCTTCGGGTTGAGTGAGGCAGACACGACGTACAGCAGCGGGAAGAGGGCGAAGGCGCTCACCACGATGGCGACGAGGTGACGCCATCCGGTGTCGGCGAACCAGGCGCCGAACGAGCGACGGGGCGGAGCGGTACGGCGGGCGGGGGCGGTGCTGCGGACGGTGCTCATGTCAGTTCAGCTCCTCGAGGGCCTTGGTCTTGCGGAAGCTGATGATCGAGATCGTCGCGACCACGACGAAGATCAGGATCGTGAAGGCGGAGGCGAGTCCGTAGTCGCGGGTCTGTCCGGTGAACGCCACCTTGTAGACCATCGAGATGAGGATGTCGGTGTGGCCCACGGGGATCGACACATCGCTGAAGCGCGGGCCTCCCTTGGTCAGCATGTAGATCAGGTTGAAGTTGTTGAAGTTGAACGCGAACGACGAGATCAGCAGCGGCGCGACGGTCACCAGCAGCAGCGGCAGCTTGATCCGGCGGAAGACCTGCCACGGGTTCGCGCCGTCCATCACGGCGGCCTCGTTGACGTCCTCCGGGATGCCCTGCAGCGCCCCCATGCAGACGAGGAACATGTAGGGGAAGCCGAGCCAGAGGTTCACCAGCAGCACGGACGCCTTCGCCAGCACCGGGTCGGTGAGCCACGGGATGGCCGCGCCGCCGAACAGCACCTGGTTGATGAACCCGAAGCTCTCGTTCATCATCCCGGCCCAGACGAGCGCGGAGAGGAACGCGGGGAAGGCGTACGGGAGGATGAGGATGATGCGGTAGCCGTTGCGGAAGCGCATCCGGGTGTTGTTGAAGACGAGCGCGAGCAGCAGGCCGAGGAAGAAGGTCGTCGCGACGGACACCAGCGCGAAGACGAAGGTCCAGACGGTGACGGAGATGAGCGGGCCGCGGATGGACTCGTCGGTCACCGCGCGGACGAAGTTGTCGACGCCGACCGTCGTCTGCCAGCCGGGTAGCAGCTGCTCGCCGTCCTCGGCGGTGAACGCGCCGTCGCCGGTGTCGCTGTAGACGGTGCCGGTCGCGGTGTCCGTGATCGTGTCGGCATCGGCGTCGTACGCCAGCGTCGAGACGTAGAGGTAGCCGTTCTGCCCGTCGGGGGCGCGGAGGCTGCCCTCATTGGGATCGTCGCTGAACGGGACGGAGAGCTGCTCCAGCTCCTCCGACAGCGTGAAGACGGTGGCGAGCGGAAGCGTGGTCCACCCGTCGACGGCGACAGCCTTGCCGCCTTCGAACTGCGCGTCGACCTCGGCGAGGGGCTGCTCCGCGGTGCCGAGGAGGGCGTCGCCGTCCTCGGGATCCGTGACGAGGAGGCCGTAGGTTCCGAACTGCTCCACCACGGTGACGGGGTACGTCGGAGAGTCCTCGACGCGCTCCTGCGCGGAGGCGAGCAGCGACGAGATCGCCTGCTCCTTGTTCCCGTTGTGGCCGGTGCCGTAGTTCGTGAAGCCGATGTAGCCCGTGTAGAGGAGCGTGAAGACCTGGAACAGGACCAGGAAGATGATGCCGGGGGTGAGGTACTTCGCCGCGATGCGCTTGCGGGAGAAGTAGATGTAGTTGACGACGACCGTCACCGCGACGACGAGGCCGAGCACGAGCCACTCCCGCTGCACGAGCAGCACGAACACGGCGTAGACGGCGATCGCGTCCACAATGGCCAGCAACAGGATCTTGAGCAGCATCCACCCGAGGGGTCGGGAGGCCGCCTCGGCGATCTTCGCCGCCTGGCGCTGCCGAGGCGTGGGGGGCGCGGTGCGCTCTTCGGTGTCTGTCATGTCGTCCTCGTCATGGTCCTGCCGGGGCGGGCTGGGCGGCCCGCCCCGGCAGGGTCGTCATCTGGTCGGCCGTTACTCGATCGCGGCGGTCACGTCGTCGACGAGCTTCTGCCACGTCGCCTGCGGGTCCTCGCCGTTGATGATGGCGGCCTCGGCCACGCCCCAGAACTGCCAGACGGCACCCATCGCCGGGATGGCCGGCATGGGGACGGCATCGGCACCGACGGCCTGGAAGCCGGCGATGATCGGGTCGGACGCCGCGGTGTCCGCGGCAGCCGTGAGGGCAGGGAGGACGTTGCCGGCCGTGAACAGCTCCAGCTGCACGTCTTCCGTGCCGAGGTAGTTGACGAGGAAGTCGTTGGCCGCGACCTTGTTCTTCGACTCCGCACTCACGAAGAAGCCCTTGACGCCGGCGAACGGCGAGGCCGTCTCCCCCGTCGGGCTCGGGATCGGGTCGATCTCGACGTTGATGCCCGCATCGGTGGCCGCGCCCACGTTCCACGGACCGGTCAGCCAGAAGGCGGCGGTGCCGTCGAGGAACTGCTGCTTGGCGATCTCGCCGTCGATGTCGGTGTTCAGCGTGCCTGCGGCGCCCTGCGCACCCAGCCAGTCGGCGAAGGCGAAGCCGCCCTCGCTGCCGAGCTGCAGATCGGTCGGGTCGTAGCTGCCGCTGTCGTCGGTGCCGAAGACCGGTGCGCCGAACGCGGTCTGGAAGGGGTACAGGTGGTACGGGTTGCCCTCGGCGCCCTGCTCCACGACGAACGTGCCCTTCGAGACCATGTCGTCGAAGCTCGTCGCGGGCTCGGGAACGAGGTCGGCGTTGCGCAGCACGGCGATGTTCTCGACGGCGTACGGAAGCATGTAGACGGTGCCCTCGTAGGTCGCCGCCTGGAGGGCGACGGGGAGGTAGTCCTCCGAGCTGTCGCCGAGCTCGATCGGCGCGACGACACCGTTGGTCGAGAGCTCGCCGAGCCAGTCGTGAGCTCCCATGACCACGTCGGGGCCCTTGCCGGTCGGGACCTGCTGGATGAAGTCGTCCTTCATGTCGTCGACGGACTTCCCCACCAGCTTGACCGTGACACCGGTCTTCTCCTGGTACGCGTCCGCCGCGCCCTGCAGCGCGTCGACCCGCTCGGCGTCGACCCAGACGGTCAGCGTGCCGCCGCTGTCCCCACCGGAGGAAGAGTCGTCGCCGCCGGAGCCGGTCGAGCAGCCGGCGAGCGTCAGAGCCGAAACGATGGCGATGGCGCCCGCGGCGACCATGCCCCTCTTGTTCACCTTCATTGGTGTGTGCCTCTCTCAGTGCTGAGCGCCTGCAAGACTGCAAGCGCTTACAGTATGCATCGTTTCGAGAAGCGATCACAATCCGCGAACGCGTTGATATCAACCCGTGATCGGCCCGACGCGAGGCACGCGTAATGAAAACGCTTCCATATCGGCCGGAGGTCAGACCTTTCGAGGCTCCGCGGCAGAGTCTGCGGGGTTCCGCATGGGGCTCATCTGCGAGAGCATCGCCGGATGGGATTCCACGTTCGACCGTCTGCTGCCGCCCTCGCCGTCGTCCTGTCCGCGGTCGCACTCAGCGGGTGCACGGGTGCGGGAGGCGCATACTCCGTGCTCGATCGCGAAGCCGAGGCGCGGGACGAGGTTCCTGCCGATCTGCCCGGCTACGCGTGGGACGACGTGGACCAGGCGACAGCCCGGTTCGTCGGAGAAGGCGACGGGACGTCCCTGTGGCTCGCTCGCGCTCGTGACGATGCCGCAGCGTGTCTCCTCGCCTACGTCGACGCTGACACGTGGGTGATCGGGTGCGGTGGGGACGGGGCCCCTTTCTCGATCGGGGGCGTCACGGGCACGTTCACCGTGGTCCCCGACGATGCGCCTGCTCCAGACGGGATGACTCGGGTGTCCGACAACGTCTACACGGCGACCGGAAGCTAGCGGGCCCCGGTCCGGGCGGGTACCGGAGGGTCAGCGCGCGGCGGCGCCGACACCGCGATGCGGCGCATCGCCGATGACTCGGTCGATCCAGCCACGCCGCGGCAATGCTGCGATGACCTCTCGAGAGAACCAGCCCAGTTCGACGATCTCGTCCATGTCCGGTGCCGGATCGCTGAGCAGTTCGCACTCGTAGGCGACCGTGACGTAGCCGACCTGGTCGCCGTTCGGGTAGGTCACCGCCATCGGGTCGCCACCGTATGCGCCGATCAACCCCGTGATCCGAAGACGCGCTCCCGTCTCCTCGAGGACTTCACGGGCGACCGCGTCCGCAGGATCTTCGCCGGGCTCGATCCCGCCCCCGAGCAGACTCCACGCGCCGGAGTGCGCGTGCCGGGCCAGCAGGAACTGCTCGCCGTCGCGGATGACGGCGGTGACGCCGGGCAGAAGGAGGAAGTCGTGTCCGATCCGCGCACGGATCGCCTCGACGTAGGGGGACATCGGCATCGACGAAGTCTAGGCGCCGGGGCGGCGCTCTCCCCTGGGTGCCTCGCCCACGGGACTTTCCGCACACCCGCGGATACAGTTGAGTCATGGCTGACAGTTCCTTTGACATCGTCTCGAAAGTGGATCGCCAGGAGGCCGAGAACGCCCTGAACCAGGCGCGCAAAGAGGTGGAGCAGCGCTACGACTTCAAGGGGACCGGCGCTTCGATCGCCTGGAGCGGCGAGCAGATCCTCATCACCGCGAACACGGAGGAGCGCGCGAACGCCGTCCTCGACGTTTTCCAGTCCAAGCTCATCAAGCGCGGCATCTCGCTGAAGAGCCTCGACTCGGGCGAGCCCTTCGCCAGCGGCAAGGAGTTCCGCATCCTGTCGAGCCTGAAGGACGGCATCTCGTCCGAGAACGCGAAGAAGATCGGCAAGATCATCCGCGATGAGGGCCCCAAGGGCGTGAAGAGCCAGATCCAGGGCGACGAGCTGCGCGTGCAGTCCAAGAGCCGCGACGACCTTCAGTCCGTGATCGCGCTCCTCAAGGGCAGCGACCTCGACATCGATCTGCAGTTCATCAACTACCGCTGACGTCACACGCGTCGGCGATCGGGGCTCGGGAGTCATCCCGAGCCCCTTCTTTTCTCCGGTCAACGCATATCGGGATATCGGTGTTCTTCGTCGAGACTGGAAGCGGTCGTGACTCGTCACGACTCCGACGCCATCCCCGTCCGACACCCGATCGCCGCGGTGGATGCGCTTCGAGGATGCCATGCCGACTCAGGGGAGGGAGCGGCGCGGGCCCCCGAAGCTCGCGTCGGCCTGGGGTCTGCCGGCGTCGCACGTCGACCGGTCCCGGGTTCATGACAAGCCTCCCCGCCCGCTGCGCGCCCCCACGCGGATCGGCCCCCCGTGGAGGCATGACGGCAATCCTGCGACCGTCGCTCCCCTCACCGCCCGGGAGTGGACGCCGGTGGCAGACCAAGAACGACCGGGGGCTGGGCCATGGGGCAGATCGAGTCGAGAAGCATCGGAGAGAACAAGCAGCTGCTGGCGGATGAGGTGTTCCACCACATCGGGCGGCTGATCACGGAGGGAGAGTTCGCCGAGGGTGACCGGATCCGGGATGTCGACGTGGCGGACGAACTCCACGTCTCGCGGACGCCCGTGCGCGAAGCACTCCAGCGCCTGGAGCGCCTGGGACTGGTGACGATGTACCCGAGCCGGTACACGGAGGTGACGATGGTCACGCCGCAGGTCGTGGCCGAATCGCTGGAGTTCGCCGGCTATCAGGGCGGGATCACCGCCCGGATGGCGGTGCCGCGACTCAGCGCCGTCCACCGCGAGCGGGTCCTGGAGCTCATCGCGCGGATGCAGGACTCGCTCGCCGACGGCGCATCGACGGCACGGGCGCGATGGGCGGTCTTCGCCTACCTCGCCGACCACAGCGGCAACCGCCAGCACCGGATGCTCATCGACGATGTCGCCGTGGCTGTGACCCGGAACCTGCGCGGATGGGTCGTGCGTCCCGGCGATCGCGAACGCATGCGCGAGGTGTATGCCGATTTCGCCGAGGCGGTGCGCAGCGGCGACGGCGACGAGGCGGAGCGTCTCGCCCGCGCGATGTACTACGTGTGAGCGACGCGCCAGCCGACCACCCAGCGGTGCAGGCGACGGTAGGCGTCCTCTCGGGCGTCGTGCCGGGACAGGAAGACGTCGTGCAGGGCGCCGTCGATCCGTTCGACCGTCACCGAGGAACCCAGCCGCAGGGCTGCGCGGGCGATGTCGTCGACGACGAGAACGGAGTCGGCCGAGGTGAGCTCCTCCGACCAGCGGGTCGGGGGAACGAACCGCGCCGACAGCAGCACGCAGACCGGTGCCGCGATGTTCAGACCTGCCGCGACGGTCTTGTGCCCGGAGAGGATCGCGTTGAGCCACCCGGCGTAGACGGCCATCGTCTGCACCGGGCGCCACGCGGTGTTGACCTCCATCGGGTCGTCCGGATCGGCCACCTCCTGCTGCGCCCGCGTGTAGTAGCCGAGGTCGATCTGCGGCGCGACGTCGAGCGGCCGGATCCGCGCCTGGAACTCCACCATCGGAGCGATGGCGGCCCGCACGGGGGCGAACTGGAACTCGAGCCAGGGACTGTTGAGGACGAGGGCATCGGCCGCACCGGGATGCCGCGATGCCCACAGGCTCAGCGTCAGGCCACCGGTCGAGTGTCCGAACAGGATCAGACGACGACCGCTCTCCTCGCCGCGTCCCATGGCGTCCAGGGCCGCGGCGATGTCCTCGTCGTAGGTGGACAGATCGGTGATGTAACCCGGGGTCTGCCCTTCCCGAAGACTGCGCCCGTACTTGCGCAGATCGAGGGCGAAGAAGCGGGCGCCGCGAGCCGTCCAGAACCGCGCCAACCGCTTCTGGAAGAAGTAGTCCGACCATCCGTGGACGTACAGCACGTCCACGCCCTCCAGCAGCGGGCGACGGCGCCGGGCACGCTCCCACCACGGGACGGGAGTCGGCAGAGCCCGCACGAGAGTGGCGACCACCGGACCCTGCTCGTCGCTGCCGAGGTCGAGGGTGAGCTGGGCGAACTCATCGCCGAGAACATCCGGAACCCACTCGGCCATGCGTCCTCCCCCTCGCGCCCAGGCTAGCCCACGGCGGTCATTGTCCGCCGGGACGGGCCACGGCGAAGTCGTCCGCGATGGTGGCCGCGATCGGCGCGAGGTCGTCGATTCCGGACCCGTCGAACGTCGTGAGACGCAGCCAGTCCGCGCCCACGCGGAGATCCAGCACCGGACGGCGGAGTTCGTCGACGCCGGTGCGGGCGGCATCCGCTCCCTCGACCTCGATCTCCTCCTCGCCCTCGAGCTCGTCGAACGCCCACGCGCCACCGGGCAGCGTGGTGAGCATGATGTACCCCTGCGCGGCGTATTCGTCGTCCCCGGAGGCGTAGTAACAGCTCCGCGCACCGTTGCGCTCCTGGTAGACCTCGGCCGGAATGGACCACCCGCCGAACGCGTCGACGACGTACACCTCGGCGTCGACCTGCTCCGCGAGCTCCGTCGCGGTGAGGAACCGCGTGCAGTCCACACCCTCCACCGGGCTCTCCGGCACATCCACCTCCCGCAGCGACGCCACGGCTGCGGTGCCGAGTCCGCGCAGAGCCTCCTCGAACGCCGCGGTGTCGTCCGGCCCCTTCTCCGGGTCCACGACGGTCGCCGACACGAGCACCTCGCCGTCGAGGAGCTGGAAGAAGCAGTACCCGCCGCTCTCGCAGCGGGATTCCTCACCGTAGTAGCCGCCGCGCGACTCCGCGCCCGCGACCGTTTCCTCGGCCCCGGGGAGGATCGTGACCTCCCAGTTGTGCTCCGCCGTTCCCGCCGAGCAGGCGATCCCGCCCGCCCGCTGGAACATGTGCTGCGCAGGACCGGGGTACCAGCTCGGCGACGACCACACGCCGAGCACGTCGGCCACCTCACCGCCGACATCGCCGCCGGCGGTCGACATCGCCGCCTCGACATCGGCGCAGTCCACGTCGAAAGCCGGGGTGGGCGCCTGCGCCGCCGCGTCCGTCGGGGCGGGCGTGATCGCGGCCGACGGCGTCCCGGTCGGCTTCACCTCGGGTTCGGGCGCACAGGCGGACAGCAGGAGCACGGCCACGGCGCCGAGGGCCAGGAGTGCACGAGGTCGCATGGCCTCAGCCTAGGGCCGCGGGGACCCGGCGCCGGGAGCACGCCCCGGCGCCGAGACGACTCACTCGCCGCGGGAGACCCGCACCATCTCGTCGCGCGGGACGACCTTCACACGCGCCCGCTCCTGGGGCGCGCCGAGGCCGATCTCGTGCTCGTCGAGGCGGTGCCAGCCGTCCAGATCGGTCCAGGCGACGCCGCGTTCGGCGAGCAGTGCCGGGATGGCCTCCTCGGACGGGTCCTCCGGGTGCCACCACGACCCCTGGTCGTTGATGAGGTGACGGACGGTCTCCATGGCGTCGGACTTCGTGTGGCCGATGAGGCCGACCGGGCCGCGCTTGATCCAGCCGGTCGCGTACACGCCGGGCACGCGATCGTTGGAGTCCTTCGCGAGAACCTGGCCCTCGTGGTTCGGGATGACGCCGTGCTTCTTGTCGAAGGGGACGCCCGGCAGCGGCGAGCCGAAGTAGCCGATCGCGCGGTACAGCGCCTGGACCGGGACCTCGCGCAGCTCCCCGGTGCCGACCGCACCGCCCTGGCCGTCCGGCTGGGTGCGCTCGTACACAAGGGCCGCGACACGGCCGTTCTCGTCGGTGCGGACCTCGACCGGGCGGGCCCAGAAGTGCAGGTGCAGGCGGCGCGATGCCGTGCCGCCGGCGTTGTTGACGGAGTCGCGCGTGCGCCACGACTGCAGGATGCGGTCGATGACCATGACCTGCTTGTTGCTCGCGACCGCGTCCTTCGAGGCTTCGTCGTAGTCGAAGTCCTCGTCGTAGACGACCATGTCGACGTCGCGCAGTTCCCCCAGTTCGCGGAGCTCCAGCGGCGTGAACTTCACTTGAGCCGGGCCGCGGCGGCCGAACACGTGCACGTCCATGACGGCGCTCGCCTTGAGGCCCTCGTACACGTTCTCGGGAACCTCGGTGACGAGGAGGTCTTCGGCGTGCTTCGCGAGCATGCGGGAGACGTCGAGGGCGACGTTGCCGTTGCCGAGGACCGCCACCGACGCGGCGTCCAGCGGCCATTCGCGCGGCACGTCGGGGTGCCCGTCGAACCAGCTCACGTAGTCGGCGGCGCCGTAGGAGCCCACCGCGTCGATGCCGGGGATGTCCAGCGACGTGTCGCGGATCGCTCCGGTGGCGAAGATGACCGCGTTGTAGTGCTTCTTGAGGTCGTCGAGCGTGATGTCCTCGCCGAAGCGGACGTTGCCGAAGAGACGGATGTCGCCGCGGTCGAGCACGTCGCGCAGGGCGGTGATGATGCCCTTGATGCGCGGGTGGTCGGGGGCCACCCCGTAGCGGACGAGCCCATACGGCGCGGGGAGCTGCTCGAACAGGTCGATGGACACGTCGAACTTGCGCTCGGCCTTCAGCAGGATGTCCGCGGCGTAGATGCCCGCGGGGCCTGCACCGACGATGGCCAGTCTCAGCTTGGTCATGGAGGTCCTTTCGTGTGCCGTCGCGGCAGACACCCGGGCCTTCGGCCCGCGCGATGTCAGCTGGAGCGCTCGGCGAGGGTCTCGGCGAATCGGGTGAGCGCTTCGCGCACGGTGCCGCGCGGAAGGGCGGTGAGGGCGTCGATCGCCTCCTGCGTCCAGGCGTGGGCGAGCTCGAGAGTCTTCTGGGTGACGGCATGGTCGCGGAGCTCGTCCAGCGGTCCGTCGAGGATGGCGGGGTCAGCGCCGTCGGCGATGCGGGCCACGCCGTCGTCGATGCGGGCGGCGAGATCCGCCGCGGCGGCGTCGTCCTCCGCCTTGAGCAGGAGGTACGGCATGGTCGGGACGCCGGCGCGGAGGTCGGTCCCCGGGACCTTGCCGGTCTCCTCGGGCTTGGCCGACAGGTCGATCACGTCGTCGAGCAGCTGGAAGGCGACGCCGATCTTCTCGCCGTAGGCGCGCAGCGGCTCCTCGTACTCCGCGGGGGCGTTCGAGAAGATCACGCCGCCCTGGGTGGCCGCCGCGATCAGCGAACCGGTCTTGTCGGCGAGGACCTGGATGTAGAACGCGATGGGGTCGTCGTCCGGCTGCGGGCCGAGGGTCTCGTGCATCTGCCCGAGGACCAGGCGCTCGAACGTATCGGCCTGAAGTCGGATTGCCCGCTCACCCAGGCGGGACATGAGCTGGCTGGCCCGCGAGAAGAGGATGTCGCCGGTGAGGATGGCGATGTTGTTGCCCCACACCGTCTGCGCGGCGGGAACCCCCCGTCGGCGGTCGGCGCCGTCCATGACGTCATCGTGGTAGAGCGACCCGAGGTGCGTGATCTCCAGCGCCTTCGCGACGTCGATCACCTCTCGGGTGTTCCCGTCGCCGAGTTGGGCCGCGAGCAGCGTGAGCACGGGACGGATGCGCTTGCCACCGGCCTCGTAGAGGTAGCGGCTGGCGGCGTCGGCGAGCGGGTCGGCGACGCGGACGTCGTCCGCGAGCCCGGTCTCCACCCGCTCCAGTCCGTCCTCGATGGTGCGGGCGATGCGACGCGCGGCGGGACCGACGAAGACGCGATCGCTGAAGCCGAGACGGCTCGCGAGTCGCGAACCCGGGGCGCTGGGGCTCGAAGTCACGGTCCCAGCCTACCTGCGTCGGGTGCCGCCGTTCGCGCCGTGGTCACGCGGGCTTGCGAGCCCGGTGCAGGGCCACGATGCCGAAGGTGAGGTTGCGGTACGCGACGTCACGCCAGCCCGCCTCCCTGATCCATTCGGACAGCCGCTTCTGGTCGGGCCAGTCGCGGATCGACTCGTTCAGATAGTCGTAGGCGTCGCCGTTCGTGCCGGCGACGCGGGCCACGCGCGGGAGCACCTGCGCGTTGTAGAACCGGTAGGCCCCGCGGAAGAGCTTCCCGGGCGGCGTGGAGAACTCGTTGATGACGAGGCGGCCGCCCGGCTTGGTCACCCGGTAGAGCTCGCGCAGTGCCTTCTTCGGGTCGTTGACGTTCCGCAGCGCGTAGGACATCGTCACCGCGTCGAACTCGTCGTCCGTGAACGGCAGGGCCGTGGCGTCCGCCTGCACGAAGGAGAGGTTCCGCATCGCTCCGTGGCGGCGCTGACCCTCGGCGAGCATGCCGGGCGAGAAGTCCGCCGCGACGACCTGAGCGCCGCTGCGGGCGAGGGAGGCGGAGGAAGACGCGGTCCCCGCGCCGAGGTCGAGGATGCGCTCCCCCGGCTTCGGGGCGACGGCGCGGGTGGTCGCGGCCCGCCACAGCGCGTCGTTGCCGAACGTCATCGCCGTGTTCGTGCGGTCGTACCCGGCGGCGACCTGGTCGAACATGCCGCTGACGCGGGCGGGGTCCTTGCCGAGATCGGCGCGGTTCTTGTCGTTCGCGGTCACGCGTCCAGTCTAGGCGCGAGCTCCAGCGCTTCCAGCCGGTCCAGCCACGGATCGGCCGTGGCGTCGTCGAACGGCGCCGTGCGCTCCCTGACCCGCGTCTCGAGGTCGAGCGCCAGCTCCTCCAGATGCCGCATGACGGTGGCCGGGTACCCGTAGCGGGCGCTGTGCTCCGCCCATTCGTCCCGGTCATCGACCCAGGTGCCGCGCTCGCCCTCCACGCGGACGACGTCGAGATCCATGTCGATGCCGATCGCGAGCAGGGGATCGTCCGACCACCGGACATCCCACCCGAGATCGATGTAGACGCGCATGCCGCGGGGGTGGCGGCGATTGACGGTGAGCGCGAAGTCGGCGCTCGGCGGGACGAGGGTGACGTTGGGCGTGGCCGCATGGAACTCGGCCCCCGGACGGGCGCTGTGCCAGCCGGCGGGCTGCCCCACCCAGTCGCCCCAGCGGTCGGCGCCGAGGTACACGCACTCGTGACGCCAGTGCGGCGACCCGTCCCACTTGCGCCACTGGAAGATCATCTCCGCACCGGCTGCGGGACGCGCATCGCTCATCCGCCCACCCTACGTCCGCGGGCTCCGCCGACGCCCCGCGGAATAGGCTGGAGTCGTGCAGCACACCCCCCTGGTCGTGGAGACCCGAGAGATCGACCCGGTCGAAGACCTCCTCTCCTTCGCGGACCCCGCCCGCCCCCTCGCCTGGTTCCGCCGCGGCGACGGGATCGTGGCGGTGGGCGAGCCGTTCGCCGAGCTCCGCCCGCCGGCCGAGGAGGGACGCACCCGCGCCGAATCCCTCGCGGCGCTCTGGCAGGGGCTCTCGGCGGAGGCCGCGGTCTCCGATCCGCTGCGACTCCCCGGGACCGGGCTCGTCGCGTTCGGGGCCTTCACCTTCGACGAGGACTCGCACGCCGACAGCGTGCTCGTGATCCCGTCGCGGATCCTCGGCCGCCACGGGGACCGCTTCTGGGAGACCCGCATCCACCGCAGCGACGACGACCGTGCGCCGGGCGCCGTCGAGCCCGCGGCGTACGGACCGCACTGGGCGGGCACGGTCGGCCCCGGGGCGCAGAGCCCCCAGGGCTACCAGGACGCGGTGCGGGGAGCGCTCGCCCGCATCGCGGACGGCGAGCTCAGCAAGGTGGTCCTCGCCCGCGACCTCCAGGGCACCATCCCCGCCGGCTCCGACCTGCGGCGACTCGTCCGGGCACTGGCCACCGGGTACCCGGACACCTGGGTCTTCGCGGTCGACGGGCTCATCGGCGCGAGCCCGGAGACCCTCGTCACCGTGCAGGACCGGACGGTGACCGCGCGCGTGCTCGCCGGCACGATCGGACGCGGGGCGGATGCCGACGCGGACACCGCCGCGTCCGCGCACCTCGCCTCCAGCACCAAGGATCTCGACGAGCACCAGTACGCCGTGCAGAGCGTGCTCGCGTCCCTGCGCCCGTACACCAGGGCGCTGGCGGCGAGCGAGCAGCCCTTCCTCCTCAAGCTGCCCAACCTCTTCCATCTCGCGACCGACGTGGAAGGCGAGCTGGAGAACGGCCGCTCGGCCCTCGACCTCGTGCGCGCCCTGCACCCGACCGCGGCCGTCGCGGGCACTCCGACACCGACGGCCATCGCCGCCATCCGGGAACTCGAGCCGTTCGACCGCGGCCGCTACGCCGGGCCGGTCGGCTGGGTCGACGCGGACGGCAACGGCGAGTGGGCCATCGCCCTGCGGTGCGCGCAGTTCACGACGGCCGAGGACGCGATCACGGTCACCGCCTACGCCGGGGCCGGGATCGTCGCCGGATCGGATCCGGAGAGCGAACTGCTCGAGACGCGGGTGAAGTTCCGTCCCCTCGTCGACGCGCTGGCCTGACGTCCGCCGCGGTCAGCTCGCGGCGAGGCGCTTCTTCTCGGCCTCGACATCGAAGTCGGCGACCGGCCACTGGGGATCGATGTCCTCGAGGGCGGCGAGCAGCAGCTCCTGCACGGCCAGCCGGGCGTACCATTTCGCGTTCGCCGGCACGACGTACCAGGGAGCGGCCTCCGTCGACGTGCGGTCGAAGACGGTCTGGTACGCCTCCATGTACTGCGGCCAGAGCATCCGCTCGTCGACGTCGCCCGGGTTGTACTTCCAGTGCTTGTCCGGGCGTTCCAGACGCTCCATGAGCCGCGCCTTCTGCTCCTCCGGCGAGATGTGCAGCATGACCTTGACGATGCGGACGCCGGAGGCCGCGACGCGCTCCTCGAACGCGTTGATCGCGTCGTAGCGGCGTTCGATCTCCGCGGGATCGGCCAGCTGCCGCACCCGTCCGATGAGCACGTCCTCGTAGTGCGAGCGGTCGAACACCCCGATGAACCCGGGCTCGGGGAGCCGCTTCTCGACCCGCCACAGGAAGTCGTGCCGGCGCTCCTCCTCCGTCGGCGCCTTGAACGCCGCCAGCGCCACGCCCTGCGGATCGACACCGCCGACCACGTGCCGCACGATGCCACCCTTGCCCGCGGAGTCCATCGCCTGCAGCACGAGCAGCACCGCATCCTGCGCCGTGCCCACCCGGCTCTCGGCGAACAGCCGCTCCTGCAGGTCGTTCAGCTGCTCGAGACCCGCTTCGAGGTCGGCCGTGCCGCGGGACTTGCCGTGGTCGTAGCCGGGCTTGCTCTCGGGGTCGACGTCGGCGAGGCGGAAGCCGGGCCGCACCCGCAGGTTCTGCGTCCAGGTGTGCGCGTTCATACGCACATGATGCCAGTCACCGCGGCAGCGGCACCTCGATGATCTGGCGACCGCCGCGCGGCGTCGTCAGCGCCTGGTCGAGAGCGGTGCGCGTGGTGACCCGCTGATACTCCCAGCCGTAGGCGAGCGCGAGGTGCTCCACGCGGACACCGTGCGGGGTGTAGAACACACGATCCAGGTGCGCGGAGGGGGCGGTGCCCGCCACCTCCAGGCCGTCGAAGATCGTGCCGCCTCCGTCGTTGCCGACGATGACCTGGAGGCGCGGCTCCGTCTCATCACTCGGGAACAGCAGCGCACCGACGTCGTGGAGGAACGCGAGGTCGCCGAGCAGCACCCGGGTCACACCCGGCGCCCCGGCGGCCTGGCTCGCGACCGCGACGCCCGTGGCGGTGGCGATCGTGCCGTCGATCCCGGCGAGTCCGCGGTTGGCGTGAACGGGGACCTTCTTGCCGCCGAGCACCTCGTCGGCGACGCGGACCAGGCGCGACGATCCGAACACGAGGCGGTCGTGCGGCCAGGTGGCCCGCCACACCGCATCCACGAGGCGCTCGCGGTCGAGCGGGCGGCGCACGGCGTCGAGTTCCGCGCGCACGGCGACGCGGCGGGCGGCGACGTCGGTGGAGGAGAGCCCTTCGGTGTCGGGCGCGTTCTCACTGAGATCCACGGCCTCGGCGGCGGCGGCCCGCATCCACGCTCCGAGCCACTCCCGATCGGTCTCCCCCGGGGCGACCGCGACGGCCGCGACGGCGCGCGTGCGGTGGTTGAGGTTCAGTTCCTCGCCGCCCTTGCGGACCGCGACCACCTCCACGTCCGCGCGGGAGAGCAGGCGCGCGGCCTCGCGGCTGAGCGTCGGGTGGCCCAGCACGACCACCCGCTCGATGCGCCCGCCGAGGTCGTCGCGGGACAGCAGCCGCCGGTACCCGTGGACCACCTGGCGCCCGAATCGCGCGCCGCTGACGATCTCCGCGATGAGCGGCCAGTCGCCGACGTGGGCGACCTCCTCCGCCTCAGCGCCCGCATCGGCGCCCGCCAGGACGACCGTCCGGGGACCGCGCTCCAGCGGGAACGCCTCCGGCTCCGGAAGCCGCGGCGGCTCCCCCGGTGTCAGGGTGCGTGAGGGCATCGCGCCCGACAGCGGCTCGCGGGAGGGCAGGTTCAGGTGCACGGGGCCGGCCACGCCGGGAAGCCCGGACTCGGCATCCGCCGCTCCGAGCGCGAGGGCGACCACGCGTGCGGCGAGGCCGTCCCAGTCGCCGTCCCCGGGGACGGCGGCGTCGATCTGCGCCCGCACCCAGGGGTGGAAGAGCCCCTCCTGGACGGTGGCCTGATTCGCACCGACCCCCCGCAGCTCGGGAGGCCGATCCGCGGTGAGCAGCAGCAGCGGCACTCCGGAGTGGAAGGCCTCCATCGTGGCCGGGAGGAGGTTCGCGACGGCCGTGCCGCTGGTGCACACGACCGCGACCGGGACGCGGGTCTCCCTGGCGATGCCCAGGGCGGTGAATCCGGCGACGCGCTCATCGATCCGCACGTGCACGCGGAGCGGGCCGTCGTCGGCGAAGGCCGCCGCGGCGAGCGCAAGAGCCTGCGAACGCGACCCCGGGGAGAGGACGACGTCACGCACGCCGTGGGACACGAGGTCGGCGAACAGGGAGGCCGCGGCCTCCATCGCCGGCGACGAGGTCACGGGCGCGGATCCGCGGCGGGCGGCTCGTCGGTCTCCTCATCGAGCCGCGCGAGCTCCTCCTCGAGGCGACGGATCCGGGCGTCCTGCTCCGCTTTGCTGATGCTGCGGAGGAACGCGGGGTCGTCGTCCGGGGCGACGGTGCGCGGCACACCCTGGTCGTTCGCCCGGCGACGGCCGATGACGAACCAGAGGATCCCGCCGATGACGGGGATGAGGACGACGATGGCGACCCAGGCGGCCTTGGGCACGCCGCGGTGCCGCGTCGCCGGCTGCACGGCGCAGTCGACGATGCTGTACACCCAGAACACGGCGGCCAGGAAGCCGCCGATGATCAGTAGTCTCGCCACCCCTCCAGTCTAGGCACGTCGGGGCCGGTCGGGTCCGGAGACGGCAAAGGCCCCGTTGCTAGACTGCGCGGGACATGCCGCCCCTCGCCCCCGTCCCGACGCCGCGAGCGCGCGCCGAGCGGATCCTGCCGAGCCGGATCATGATCGCCGTCGGCCTCGCGCTCCTCCTCGTCGTCGGTGCCTGGTCGGCCTCCCACGGATCGGTGGATCCGCATGCGACCCTGTGCCTCGCCCCCGGCGTCTCGCAGCCCGCCGACGACACGGCAGCCGGAGTCCCGATCGTCGATGGCGCCCCGGCCGATCTGGCTTCCGATGCGGCGGCGTGCGCGGTGGCGGCCCTCTGCTGCGTCGCCCTCGTCCTGCTCCTCCGGCACCTGCGCACCCGCGGCGGCGTCCGTCTCCGCGGTCTCCTGCCCCGGGCGACCGCACGCCTCCGCGCCGGCCCTCGCCCGTTCCTCCCCGCGGTCTCACTCGTCCAGCTCTCCATCTCCCGCACCTGATCCGACGCCGGCTCCAGCCGCGTCCGCGGCACCCCTCGTCGTATCCCCCGTGTTTGGAGACCCCCATGAAGACCCCCGTCAAGGCGACCCTGATCGCCGTCGCCGTCGCCGTCGTGCTGCTCGTCGCCGGCATCGTCTACGCCCTCATCCAGCAGCCCGCGAAGCCCGATCCCGAAGCCGGCGAGAAGCTGCCCACCGTCCGCACCGACTCCCACGTCCTCGATGAGGGCGGCCCCGACGCCGTCACGGTCGTCGAGTTCCTCGACTTCGAGTGCGAGGCCTGCGGCGCGTTCTACCCGATCGTGGAGGAGCTGCGCGCGACCTACGACGGCGACATCCGGTACGTCACCCGGTACTTCCCGCTGCCGGGGCACGTGAACTCGACGCAGGCCGCGCTGGCCGCCGAGGCCGCTGCACAGCAGGACCGCTACGAGGAGATGTTCCACCGTCTGTTCGAGACGCAGGCCGAGTGGGGCGAGCAGTCGACGGAGACGCCGGAGGTGTTCCGCGCGTTCGCCGAGGAGCTCGGGCTCGACCTGGCCGCGTACGATGCCGCGGTCGCCGACCCCGCCACCCTCGCCCGCGTGCAGCAGGACAAGCGCGACGGTGAGCGGCTGGGCGTGAGCAGCACCCCGACCTTCTTCGTCGACGGCGAGAAGGTCGAACTCGTCGAGTGGAACGACCTGGAGGAGGCGATCGCGGCGGCCGTCGCCGAGTGACCCCGTCGGTGGGGTCGCCGTGCGGCGGCCCCACCTCTACGCTGAGCGCATGACCTCGGAGCGCCCCTCGTCGGCCCGTCTCCTGTTCGGGGCCCTGCGGACCACGCCGGCGACGCTGACGATGATCGGCCTGGTCCTGCTCACGGGCGTGATCTGGCAGGGGCTGTGGCGGCCGTTCGAGGACTCGGCGCTCTTCCCCGCCGTCGCCTACGGGCTGCCGAGCCTGGCCGAGGGCAAGTGGTGGACGCCGGTCACGGGGACGTTCTTCGTCAACGAACCCTGGGTGTACCTCTTCACCATCGCCGGGTTCTGGGGCATGGGCTACCTGGAGCACCGCCGCGGCACCCGGGTCGCCCTCGCCTACTTCACGGTCGGGCAGCTCTTCGCGATCTTCGCGACGGCTCTGTTCCTCCTCCTCGTATCGCAGCTTCCGTGGGCGTGGGCGCAGACTCAGGCGCAGGCCCTCGACGTCGGCGCATCCGGCGGGACCATGGCCTGCATCGCCGCCGCCGTCGGCCTGTTCCGTCCGCCCTGGCGGGTGCGCGCGTGGCTGGTGCTCCTCGGATTCGTGTTCGTCGCGATGATGTTCTGGGGAGAGCTGGCCGACCTCGAGCACCTGTTCGCGGTCCTGCTGATCCTGTCCGTGGACCGGAGTCTCCGCGTGCGGCGCACGACCGTCCGGGAGCAGCGACTGATCGCCGTGATGGCGGTGCTCACGCTCGTGGCCATCGAGATCATCACGGTCCTCGTGCCGACCGACGGCCCGTTCGGTCCCACCGATCCCGCTTCGGGCGGTTTCATCGATACGGCGATCGACGTCGCGGTGATCCTCTTCATCGCGAACGGCCTGCGGCGCGGTCGCCGCTGGGCGTGGGTCGTCGCCGTCATCCTCGGCCCGCTCAACGTGCTCGCCGCCACGCTCGTGCTGGTCCTCATCATCCTCACGAGCGAGGCACAGCTCGAGACGGTGATCGACGCGGAGACCGAACTCACGCTCGCCACCGGGATCCTCTGGGCGCTGGTGCTCACCTATCTGATCGCGGTACGCCGGGCTTTCCGTGCGCGCCGCTCGACCGCCCTCGGGCGGCAGCCCGCTCCGACGGGAGACGAACTCCGCCGCGAACTGCGGGCGCACGGCGGCGGCACCCTGTCCTGGATGACGACATGGGAGGGCAACGGCTACGCCCGCGTGGACGGCGGGATCGTCGCGTACCAGCGCCGCAACGGCGTCGCCCTGGCCCTCGCCGATCCGATCGGCCCGGCGGAGTCCCGGTCCGCCGCGGTCCGTGACTTCATCCGCACGGCCGAGGACGCCGGACTCGTGCCGTGCTTCTTCAGCGCGGACGAGGCGACGAGGGCGGCAATTCCGGAGACGTGGCGCAGCCTCGTGGTGGCGGACGACACGATCGTCGACCTTCCCGGCCTCACCTTCACCGGCAAACGCTGGCAGCCGGTGCGCACATCGCTCAACCGGGCCGGGCGGGAGCAGATGACCTTCCGGCTCACCCATCTCGCGGCGGAGACCTGGGGCCTCCGTCAGCAGCTCCGTGGGATCTCCGAGGCGTGGGTCGGCGACAAGGACCTTCCGGAGATGCGGTTCACCCTGGGAACCCTGGAGGAGGCGGAGGACCCCGAGGTGCGGCTCGCCCTCGCGATCGCTCCGAACGGCGACGTCGACGGCTTCCTCTCGTGGTTGCCCGTGTACGGGGAGGGCGGGGTGGTCCGCGGCTGGACCCTCGACCTCATGCGGCGTCGCGAGGGCGGTTTCGGACCGGTGATGGAGTATCTGATCGGCGCCTCCGCGCAGCAGTTCTCGGAGGAGGGAGCCGAGTTCATGTCGCTCTCCGGCGCTCCCCTCGCGCACGACTACCCGCCGGACGCCGGTGTGATCGCCGCGTTGAGCGACCGGCTCGCCGATGCGCTCGAGCCCGTGTACGGCTTCCGCTCGCTGCACCGCTTCAAGGAGAAGTTCCACCCCCGCTACGAGACCATGTACCTCCTCTTCCGCGACGAGAGCGACCTCACCCGCATCGGCGGAGCGCTCACCCGGGCCTTCCTCCCCGACGCCACGCTGCGGCAGTTCGCCGGGGCAGGAGTGGAGCTCGTCCGCGGCGAGCACTGATCCCTCCTTGGTCCGCGCCCTATCGAAAAACCGCCGATGGGAGTACATTCCAGGCAGGACATCTGGTCATGCTGTCGCGAACGCGAGTGGAGTGGTGATGGACCCTCAGAACGTGTTGCCCTTCCCCCCGACCCCCTCGGCGAGCACCGCGGGCCCGACCATCGCAGAGTCCACCTACACGCCACGCGTGAAACCGGATCGACTGCCCCCGGATGCCCCGAATGTGCTGATCATCCTGATCGACGATGCCGGTCCCGGCCTCCCTGACACGTATGGCGGCGAGGTGCGGACCGACACCCTCTCCCGGGTCCAGGGCGAGGGGGTGGGTTTCAACCGATTCCACACCACCGCGATGTGCTCGCCGACACGCGCATCGCTGCTCTCCGGCCGCAATCACCATCGGATCGGCAACGGACAGATCGCGGAGCTCGCCAACGACTGGGACGGATACGCGGGCGAGATCCCGAAGAGCAGTGCACTGGGTGCAGAGGTGTTGAAGGACTACGGGTACGCCACCGCGGCGTTCGGCAAGTGGCACAACACACCGGCGGTCGAGACCGGCGCCTCAGGGCCGTTCCACAACTGGCCGACCAGCATCGGCTTCGAGTACTTCTACGGGTTCCTCGCTGGCGAGGCTTCCCAGTACGAGCCGAATCTCGTCCGCAACACGACGAGCGTCCGCCCGGGGAAGACCCCCGAGGACGGGTACCACCTCAGTGAGGACCTCGCGGACGACGCGATCCACTGGCTGCGCACGCACAAGGCTCTGCAGCCGGACAAGCCGTTCTTCCTGTACTGGGCGACCGGATGCCTGCATGGTCCGCACCACATCATGACGGAGTGGGCGGACAAGTACGCCGGCGCGTTCGATGACGGCTGGGACGCCTACCGCGAGCGCGTGTACGCCCGCGCCAAGGAGAAGGGTTGGATCCCGCAGGACGCCGAGCTGACCCCACGTGACCCGCGTCTGCCCGCATGGGACGACATTCCCGAGGACGAGAAGCCCTTCCAGCGGCGGCTGATGGAGGTCGCGGCGGGATTCGCCGAGCACGCCGATGTGCAGGCAGGCCGCCTCGTCGATGAGCTGGAGCGGTTGAGGTACGACGAGAACACGCTCATCCTCTACATCTGGGGCGACAACGGCTCCTCCGGAGAGGGACAGAACGGCACGATCAGCGAACTGCTCGCTCAGAACGGCATCCCGTCCACCATCCCGCAGCACATCCAGGCGATGGAGGAGATGGGCGGACTCGATGTCCTGGGCACGGCGAAGGTCGACAACATGTACCACGCGGGCTGGGCATGGGCAGGCAGCACGCCTTACAAGGGGATGAAGCTGCTCGCGTCGCATCTCGGCGGCACCCGCAACCCGATGGCCGTGCGCTGGCCGGCGCGCATCACCGCCGACCCGACGCCTCGGCCGCAATTCGTGCACTGCACCGACGTCGTGCCGACCCTCTACGACCTGATCGGCATCACACCGCCGGACGTGGTGAACGGCATCCCGCAGGATCCGATCGACGGCTCGAGCTTCGCCGCGGCCCTCACCGACCCCGCGGCACCGGAAACCCATCGCACGCAATACTTCGAGATCATGGGAAGCCGCGCGATCTACCACGACGGCTGGATGGCGTCCGCCTTCGGGCCGCGGGCGCCTTGGATCCCCGGTCTGCCGGAGGGCATCTTCGAATGGTCCCCCGACCACGACACCTGGGAGCTGTACGACCTGGAGCACGACTGGTCGCAGGCGAGAGACCTCGCCGAGGAGAGGCCGGACAAGCTCGACGAGATGAAACGGCTCTTCGCTGCCGAAGCCGCGCGGAACAGCGTGTATCCGGTCGGCGGTGGGCTCTGGGTGCCGGTGTTCCATCCAGAACTGCGGATCTCCACGCCGTACCGCGAGTGGAACTTCGCGGGCGACATCACTCGCGTACCCGAGTTCATAGCTCCCGCACTGGGCACCCGCGCCAACCGCGTGACGATCACCACGACCCCCGGCGCCGCTCCCACAGGGGTTCTCTACAAGCTGGGCGGTGCGGGCGGAGGGCTGACGCTCTACGTCGACGACGGGCATCTCTGTTACGAGTACAACCTGTTCCTCATCCAGCGCACGAAGATGCGCTCGGAAAGGACTCTGCCCGACCACGGGGTCACGATCTCCGTGCTCACGAGCTACATCGACCCCCGACCGGGTGGTCCTCTGTCCGTCACGATCGAGGTCGACGGCGAGGAGTGGGCCACAGGCACCGTACCCGTCAGCGTCCCGGTCCTGTTCACCGCGAACGACTGCCTCGATATCGGCGTCTCGCTCGGGGGCTGCGTCTCGTCGGACTACCTGGACCGGGTCCCGTTCCCGTACTCGGGCACCATCGACGACGTTCACGTCGTCTACGCATCGTGAGCGATGCGGCGCCCGCGCGGGGACCGGCCGGCTCGGCCTGGAACGAGGCGAGGGTCCGCCGCCGGTTCGTCAGCCCTGAGCTCGTTTCCGGCATCGTCCTGGTCAGCGTCGTCATCGCCATCGCGGACGAGGCCGGCGGCATCCTCGACGTGTTCGCGGTGACCGTCCTCAGCGTCCTGGTGTTCTGGGTCAGCGACGTCTTCGCGCACACGGTCGCCGCGCAGCGACGGCGGGCGGATGACGAGCCGGTCGACCTGCGGACCTCTCTGGGGACGGCGCTTCGGGAGTCACACGGCTATCTCCTCGCGGCCGTCGTCCCGGTGGCGTTCCTGCTGGTCGGCCTCCTCGGTCCCTACGACGGGAGAGGGGCGTACTGGATCGCACTCTGGGTGCAGGTCGCCGTCCTCGCCGTCGTGGGCTGGATCGCCTTCGGGGGACGCGGGATGCCCTGGCCGCAGCGCGTCGTGGGGAGCCTGGCCACCGCTGCTCTCGGGGTGCTCGCCGTCCTGCTGAAGATCCTCGTGCACTGACGGACGTCAGCAGTCGAACGGCTCGCTCCCGGGCCCGCGCGTCGCCGGACTCAGGCCCGCGCCTCGGCCACCTCGCCGGCGACGCCGTCCGGAGTCTCCGCAGCCGGACGCTTCGCCGTGTTCGCGATGTGCGCCCGCGCGACGACGAGCGCGGCGACGACCATGATCCCGACGCCCAGCCAGTACGGCGCGGCATGGCTGATCGCGGTGTACAGAGCGGCCGCGATCAACGGCGCGATCGTGCCCATCGCGGCGTTGAGGGACTGCGTGGCGCCTCCGAGCCAGCCCTGCTCGTCGTCGCCGACGGCGTTGGACATCGCGCCGTCCATCGCGGCCTGCGCTGCGCCCTGACCGGCGGCGAGCAGGAGCGCGCCGACGATGAAGAGCCACGGCTGGGCGAGCAGCGAGGCCACGATCGCGAGACCGGCGAGACCGATCGCCTGCGCGGTGATGGCGCTGACGATCACGCCGCGCTCCCCCATCCGTGGCAGCAGGATGCCGAGCAGCACGCCCTGGATGAGGATGTCGATGATGCCGACCCCTGCCGTGAGCAGGCCGATCTGCGTCGGTCCCCACTGGATGGCGTCGAGGGCGAGCACGCTGAAGTTGTTCACGAAGAATCCGAACGGTAGCGCGAGCAGCGCGAACGCGATCATCAGCCCGCGGAGCTCGGGGCGGCCGAATGCGGTGCGGAACACGCCGAACGGCTGGACGTCGCGGAGGGCGATCCGCGCGATGCGGTTCTCCGGTCGCAGGCTCTCCGGCAGCAGGAAGATGCTGAGGATCGCGATCGTGAGGCCGACCGCCGCAGTGAGGAAGACGGGCAGACGGAGATCGATCGCGGCGAGCAGACCGCCGATGGCGGGACCGATCATGGTGCCGATGCCGGTCAGTGCGCCGAGGAGGCCGAAGCGCTGCGCGCGCTTCTCGGGCGGCGTGATGTCGGCCAGGTAGGCGAACAGGGCAGGGAGGTCTCCGGCCGTCAGCCCCTGGATGACACGGGCGAGCACGAGCACCCAGATCGCCCCGCCCACGCCGAACAGCGCCATCGAGAAGGCTGCGCCGAACGCCGCGACGATGATGACGGGTCGTCGTCCGAACCGGTCGGAGAGCCGCCCGAGGAGCGGCGCGGCGAGGAAGGCGCACAGCCCGTTGACCGCTTCCAGCACCCCTACCCAGAGGGCGAGGTCGTGTTCGTGCGCGACGTACTGCAGCACGACGAACGGCAGCACGGGCAGGACGACGGTCATGCCGATGACCGTGAGCATCGTCAGGACGACGAGCATGACCCACGCGCGGCCGGCGTCGCGAACGGGAAAACGAGGTGAAGTCATACCGAAAGTGTAGTGATACCAGGTTTGGTGTCAATACACTTTCTGGTCCAGTGCACGATAGGGTGGCCGCATGACGACGCCCCCGCCCCTGGGTCGCCGCGAGCGCAAGAAGGCCGCGACCCGCAAGAACATCTCCGACGTGGCCACCCGGATGTTCCTGGAGCGCGGGTTCGACAACGTCAGCATCCGCGAGGTCGCGGACGCCGCCGATGTCTCCCCCACCACCGTGTTCGCCCACTTCCCGCAGAAGGAGGCGCTCGTCTTCGACGAGGACGACGAGCAGCGCGACCGCCTCGTCTCGGCCGTGCGCGGCCGGTCGACCGGTGTGACGATCAACAAGGCCATCCACGACTTCTACGCGGCCGAGATCGCCGCCAACCTCGATGAGCACGGCGACGACGTGGCCCGCATCTTCCTGCGCTTCCTCAACGAGACGCCGGCGCTCCGGGACTACGCGTCGAAGATGTGGCTGCGCCACGAGGACGCGCTCGCCGAGGCCATCGCCGACGAACTCGACATCCCGGCCCCCACCCCCGAGGTCCGCGTGTACGCGCGGTTCGTCCTGCAGATGCAGATCCTCGTCACCGAGAGCGACGATCAGCAGGCGGTGCTCGACGCCGGCTCGGCGCTCCTCGAACACGGCTGGGCCCCGATCGAGGAGCGGCTCGCCGGCTCGCGGAGCGAAGAGAGATCCGCGGACCTCAGTCCTCGCGGGGGCGCCGCCGCAGGCTCTTGACGTCGGTGCGGCGATGCTTCGCCGTCAGCCGACGCTCCTTCGACCCTCGACTCGGCTTCGTCGCCCGCCGCGTCGGCGCCGGCGGACGCACGGCCTCCGCGACGAGCGCAGCAAGCCGTTCTCTGGCCGCTTCCCGATTGCGCAGCTGCGCGCGGTGCTCGGACGCGGCGATCGTCAGCACGCCGTCGACCAGGCGCCCGCGGAGCCGCTCCCGGAGCCGGTCGCGCTGCGTCGGCGACAGGGCCGCGGAGTTCGCCGCATCCCAGACCAGCTCCACCCGGGAGTCGGTGGTGTTCACGCCCTGACCGCCCGGCCCCGACGATCGTGAGAAACGCCACGACAGTTCGGCCTCCGGGATCGTCAGACCCGCGGAGACGCGGAGTCCGGGGCGAGGGGCGGAAGGCATGCCTCCATCATCGAGGATGAACGGCCGCGAGCGCCGAGTGGACGCGACGGCGGGAGTCGAACCCGCAACGCCTCCGGATATGAGCCGGGGCCCGGGACCGCCCGGATCGCCGCGATGGGGATGACGTTACCCGGCCGTGATCATCCCCGCCAGGACCGTTGCCTGGGATAACACCATGAGTCGCCGGATGACGAGGACGGCTAGCGTCGCCGCCGCTCGTCGTCAACCGGTTCGACCACTCCCGACCCTCCCCGTACCGTCGCTCGCACCGATGACGTCCGAGCAGGAGGCCGACATGTCCGAATCTCAGCACAACGACAAGACCCCGACGCCGATGGCGGAGGCCGGGGATCCGCAGGCGCGGCTGGATGCCGAGGCCCGCCGCGCGATCGTGACCGGGGCCGACTCCGGCATCGGCCGCGCGACCGCCGTGGCCCTCGCCGCGGCGGGCATCGACGTCGGCATCACCTGGCACAGCGACGAGGCCGGGGCCCAGGAGACCGCGGACGAGGTGCGCAGCCACGGCGCCCGGGCGGTGGTGGCGCAGCTCGACGTCTCCGACATCCCCGCCTGCGGCGACGTGATCGACGGGCTGATCGCGGAGCTCGGCGGTGTCGACGTGTTCGTCAACAACGCCGGCGCCGGGCTCCAGACCCCGTTCCTCGACGTGACGCTCGACGAGTGGAACCGGGTGCTCGACACCGACCTCACCGGAGCCTTCGTCTGCCTGCAGCGGGCGGCCCGGTCGATGGTCGCCGCAGGTCGGGGCGGACGACTCATCTCCGTCACCAGCGTGCACGAGCACCAGCCGATGGTGGGGGCGAGCGCGTATGACACGGCCAAGCACGGCCTCGGCGGGCTCATGAAGAACCTCGCGCTCGAGCTCGGCCGGTACGGGATCAGCGCCGTCAGCGTCGCCCCGGGTGAGATCGCGACCCCGATGACCGGGCAGACGGACACCGACCCGCACGCCGAGGACCGCCCCGGCATCCCGCTCGGACGCCCTGGCGATGCCCGCGAGGTCGCTGCGCTGATCGCCTTCCTCGCCTCGCCGGAGGCCGCCTACATCTCGGGGGCCTCGGTCGTGATCGACGGCGGCATGCTGCAGATGGGGCCGCAGGCGGGCGCGGCGATCGAGAGCCACGACTGGCGCACGGTCTGAGCGCAGGTCAGCGGCGGATCGAGTCCCGGAACGGGTTCGGTTCGAGCGTGTAGTCCGTGGTCGGGTCCGCCCAGGTGTCCTGGGCGGACCGGTGGCGGCCCGAACGCAGGGCGGAGAGCGCATGCGTCGCAGGCACGCCTGCGGCGAGCGCGAGGCGGCCGGTGAGGGAGCGGTCCGCGCGGCCGAGCACGCTCGCGCGATGCCAGGCCTCGTGCAGCGCCCCGCCGCGGGCCGCGGGCACCCGTCGATGCGGCAGAGCGCCGGCCCGACGCAGCGCCACGAGCTCCTGCACCCGATCCCACCAGTCCGCCTCCGACTCCGGGTGGAAGTAGTTGTCGCGGAGCCAGGACGGGTGCGGGTGGCGGAATCGGCCGGCGACGACCTCGCCCGCGCCGCCCAGCAGACCGCTGCCGATGAAGACCGTGTTGAGGAGACTCTTGTGCACCCCGAAGCGGTCGAGCGCGATCACGGGGACCCCGTGGGCCAGCGCCTCGACCGCCGCCGTCGAGCTCACCGTGACCAGACCGGCGGCGGACTCGAGCGCGGTCGCCATCGGCACGTGCGAGAACACGAGGTTCGCCGGGCGGCCCGCCGTGAAGAGACGGGTGTACGGATCACGGTCGAGGTGGGTCTCGGCCTCCCCCGGCCGGGACCGCACCTTGACGACCACCCGGCGCGACGGATCGGCCTCCGCGGTGCGCACGAGGATGGCCGCGATCGCTGCGCGCTCCTCCGGCCGTCGGGGCACGAGGGCCTGGGCGGCGAAGACGACGTCCGTCGCCCCGGGCCGACGGACCGCCGCGGGTGTTCCGTCGACAGGACGTTCCGCCAGAGCGATGGCCCCCGCACCCCCGGAGAGCACTCCGGCCGCCGCGGACTCCCGGAGACGGCTGCCACTCCACCGCTCGCGACCCCGCGCGAAGGGCAGGGTCGCCAGAGCGAGCGGCGTCCGCACCCCGATCCGCTCGCCGAGCTCGGCGAAGGCACGGCGCTCGCGGTGCGAGTGCACGATCAGCAGGTCGGTGTGACGCCGGTAGTCGAGCGCCCCGCGCTGGGCGGGGATCGCCATGCCGGGGAGCCCCGAGACGGTCACCGGACGATGGGGCAATGCATCGACGACTCGGCCCAGGAGGCGGACGAACGGTCCCCGCCCGGCGAGCAGCACCACGTCCGGGCGCTGGACTTCGAGCCATCCGGCCACGCGCTCGAAGTCGAGCCGGGTGACGTCGGCGGCGCCGAAGCCGGTGCCCGCCAGCGCCGCATCCTGCTGCGCGGCGCTCACCGTCAGCGGCGTGCGCACCAGCAGGAGCTGCGACCGCAGGTCGGGCACGGCCCCCAGCAACGATGCCACCCACTTCACGAACGAGTCGGCGTCCGCGATGGCGACGACGCGCATCCCGGCGCCGGCGGTCATGCGGGCACGCGGCGGAGCTTCGCCATCGGCGCCCGCTCGCTGTCGAAGACGCGCTTGACGCCGTCGCCCACCGCGCTCTCGATGACGCGGATGTCGCGGACCAGGTGTTCCAGGCCCCCGGGCTCCAGGGATGCGGCGTGATCAGAACCCCACATCGTCCGATCCAGGGTGATGTGGCGCTCCACGGCGACGGCTCCCATCGCGACCGCTGCGAGGGAGATCTGCAGGCCGCGCTCGTGTCCCGAATAGCCGACCGGGATCCCCGGATAGCGGTCCCGCAGGGTCGCGATCACCCGAAGGTTCGCCTCCTCGGGCTCGAGCGGATAGGTCGAGGTCGCGTGCATGAGGACGACGCGGTCGGTGCTGAGCGTGTCCAGCGCGCGGTCGATCTGCTCCATGGTGGACATGCCCGTCGAGAGGATGACCGGCTTCCCGGTCTCCTGCAGCGCGACGAGCAGCTCCGTGTCGGTCAGACTCGCCGACGCGACCTTGTGCGCCACGACGTTGAGGTCTTCGAGGAAGGCGACGCTCGGCACGTCCCACGGCGAGGCGAACCAGTCCAGGCCCTGCATCGTCGCGTGGTCGCCGATCTCGACGTACTCGTCGCGGCCGAACTCCACTCGGCGCCGGTAGTCGAGGTAGCTCATGGTGCCCCACGGCGTCTCCCGCGGCACGTCGCGCATGTGCTCCGGGGTGGAGATCTCGGGCGTGCGCTTCTGGAACTTCACCGCGTCCGCGCCGGCTCGGGCCGCGACGTCGATGAGGCGCTTGGCGATGTCGACGTCGCCGTTGTGGTTGAGGCCGATCTCCGCGATGACGTAGGCGGGACGGCCGCCGCCGATCACGTGCGATCCGATGCTGACAGTCATGATTCCTCCGGTCGTCGAACGGTCAACCACCCCGTCCTTCCTGAGTACGGGCCGCGGGTGAACACCGATCGACCGGACGGTTACCGGGGGCGGTCAGCTCGACAACACCCGTTCGACGAGCTCCCGCACGGCCCCGTCGCCGCCTCGCCGCCCCAGCACGACGCGCGCCTCCGCACGGACGAGCGGGTGGGCGTTCGCGACGGCGACCGGCCAGCCCACGACCCGCATGGCGGGAAGGTCGTTGACGTCGTTGCCGAGGTAGGCGACGTCGGCGAGCGCCACATCCTGCGCCTGCGCCCACTGCCGCAGCGCGGCCTCCTTGTCGGCGATCCCGTGCAGGACGGGGACGCGGAGCTTGTCGGCTCGGGCTCGCACCACGGAGTTCACCTCGGTGGAGAGGATCAGCATCGGCACCCCCGCCCGCCGCAGGAGCGAGACGCCCATCCCGTCCTCCCGGCTGACCCGCACCCGCTCTCCGCCATCCGCGTCGATGATCGCCGTGTCGTCGGTATGCACGCCGTCGAAGTCGGTGACCACGGCGCGGACGGGGATCCGCACCGGGCTCTCATGCAGAACGGCAAGGGCCCGTGCGGCCTGAAGCTGCGCGGCATCGTCGATCTCGATCGCGGTCTCCTCGGACACGGGGGCGATCCCGATCCGCCCGAAGAAGCGGTGGCGGTGGGTGCGGAATCCGTCGACCCGGAACACGTAGAAGGCTCCGGTCTCCAGATAGTGCGGCTCTCGGTCCTGGCGGCGAGGGCGGTGGCCGGCCTCGTGGTTGATCGCCTCGGCCGTGCCGTCGGCTCCCCGGCGCCAGAGGAAACCGTAGGTCTCGACGGCGGAGAAGACGCTGTCGGACTCTCCCTGCTGCACCTCGGCGACGGCATCGGCCAGCGCGGCGCTCGGGAGGAAGGGCGAGGTGGCCTGCAGGAACGCGACGACCTCGAACCGCTCACCCTCGCGCTCCAGCTCATCGAGCGCATGGAGGATCGCCGCCTCCGAGGTCGCGGTGTCTCCGGAGAGCTCGGCCGGCCGCCGGATCACCCGCGCGCCCGCCTCCTCGGCCGCCACAGCGATCTCGCCGTCGTCGGTCGAGACGATCACGAGGTCGAAGCACGCCGCCGCCCGCGCGGCGTGCACGGCTCTGGCGACGAGGGGGACACCTCCCACACGCTCGAGGTTCTTCCGCGGGATCTGCTTCGATCCGCCCCGCGCGGGGATGATCGCCACCGTCGTCTGCAGGCGCTCGTCCATGTCATGTCTCCTCATCGTCCGCGGATCTCCCGCCAGGCACGGCCGGCGCGGCGTCGGGCGCCGACAGCGGACAGCCGCCATTCCTCTATCCGTCCCACCCCGCCGCGCGGAGCCAGCAGACGGTGCACGCCCCGCGGCGCCGACCCCCCGGGAAGGGCGAGCGCGGTCAGCCGCTCCGATGCGAAGTACCGCCGACGCTCCTCGCGGTCGAGGCCGTCCAGCAGCTCCTCCGCCCTGGCTCGAAGGTGCCCCGCGATCTCCGGCTGCATCGTGTAGCCCACCGCGTCCACGAGGAGCTGTAACCGATCCGGATCGGCGTAGGGGGAGGGCGTCCGTGTGAGCGCATCGACGATCGTCAGGGGGATGCGGTTGCTGTTCTCCACCGGGGTCAGGGTGCGGAGCAGCTCCGTCGCGCCCGCGGCGCCGATCCTCCGCCCGAACAGGGTGCGGACCGTGGGCAGAGCCGTCGAGAAGGTCGCCACGACGGCGCGCGCGTCGAGGCGCTCCGCCAGGAGTTCGGCAGCCAGACGACCGCGGTCCTCCACGAACGCCAGACCGCGACTCTCCGCATGAGCGCGCACGGCGTGGGCGAGCTGCGGCGGTGCTGCGGGATGGGGCTTGAAGACGATGCGCTCCGGGTGCTCTTCCGCCGCCCGGTCGACCAGGCGCTGCTGGAGCGCGACCTCCTCCGTCGCGGTCATCAGACCGAGGGCCGCGAGGTACTGTCCCAGCACGAGCACGGTCGCCGGTCCTGCGGCGGTCGACCCTTGCGACGACTCTCCCGTCTCCTGCAGCGCTGCCGCGAAGGGCTCCGGAGGCACCGGGACCACCACCGCGTGCGGAGAGGCCACCAACGGACGGACGCCGGGCACCACGTCGGCGTACACGACCCGTCCGATCCGCGCCGTGACCGCGTGCGGCAGCCGTACCCGCATCGGCGCGTAGGTCATGAGGCCGTCGCCGACGATGGTCACCCGCGCCTCGGGGAACAGGGAGAGGAGAGTACGGGCCGGTGCGACCTGGGGGCTCTGCACGAAGAGCTCGATCTCCCGCGGGTCGAGCCGCCACGCTCGCGCGAGGAGTCGCCCCAGCACCGGGAGGTCGGCGTCCGCGGGTTCCCAGGCGCTCGGATGCAAGGGTCCCAGCACATCGGCCAAGGGCTCCACCCGATGGAACCGGCCGCGGAGGGAGTGCAGCGCGGGATCCGTGTCGATGCCGACGACCGTCTCCGGGACCCGCGACGAGGTGAACGGCACGAGCACCCGCTCCGGGGCGTGAGCGCCCGCGCCGGAGCCCGCGTCGAGCAGGCCCGCATCGATCGCGGCGGCCGCGGTCGCGAGTCCGTAGGCGCTGTGCAGGGCGAAGAGGCGGGTCATGCCGCGTGGCCTCCGCCGCGCAGGCTGCGCGCGAGCACCCGACGTCGCGGACCATCGAGCCGGGTGAGCACCGTGGCGACCTCCGCCGCCGGGAGGTCGTGCAGCAGCGCGCGGATCCGCCTCCGCATCTCGCGACGCACGGGTGGCGCCATGCGCCGCGAGCGCACCAGGTGATGCGCGCTGAGGGCGAGCGCGGTCCAGACGGCCTTCGGGAGGAAGCGGTCGGCATCGCGGTCCGTCCGGACGAGCTCGATCACCTCCTCCAGCGCGGGGGCGAAGTCGAGCTGGCGGCGATCGTGCACCTGCGTGAGCGACGTCTCGACGCCTCGGCGGTAGAGCAGCGCCGGGGCGTCCACCACGGCGAACGAGGCCGCTTCCAGATGCAGGCGCCAGATCCACGGGCGGTCCTCGGCCGTGAAGAGGCCGGAGGGGAACGCGGCGAGCCCACGGTCGAGCACACGGCGGTGCAGGAGTCCCGCCCAGGCGAAGGGGTAGTCCACCATGCTCGGCTCATCGACCGGAAGGATCGCATCCCGGGGTGGCACGACCCGCTCCCTCCACGGATATGGGGCACGGACGAGCGCACGCCGCATCCCGGTGACGGTGACATGATCCGTCCGAAGGAACTCGCACCGGAGCTCTCGCAGGCGCGCGGCGAGGACCGCGAGGCGCTGGGGCTGCATCCAGTCGTCCCCGTCGACGAAGCAGAACGCCTCGCCCTCGACGTGCGCGAGCCCCTGGTTGCGTGCCGACGCCAGCCCGCGCGGCTCGGCGTTCCGCAGCACCTGGGCGTGCGGGAACCGCTCCGCGTAGTGCGCCATGAGCGCGCCGGTGTCGTCGCGGGAGCCGTCGTCGATGGCCACGAGCTTCAGAGCGGCGGGATCGTCGAACTGCCGGGTGAGCGTCTCGAGGGTGGTGCCGATGTACGGGCCGGCGTCCTTCGCAGGCAGGATGACGGTGACGAGGGGCGTGCGCACGGAGCTCCCGGAGTGGGCGATGGGCTCGTCATCGTGGCAGGCGACGGTGGCCGGAGAGCGACCGTGCGGTGAACGTCCGGTGACGCGCGAGGTGAACGCTGAGGTGTGGCCCGCACCCGAACGAGCCACACCCCCAGTGCGTTGCACTGCCGGATGCGAACACCCGGTGAACCGTCACCGTGAGGCGACGGCCACCTCGCGGCGGTACTGGCCCCCACCAGCGAACCGCGAGGCGTCGTCGAGAGCGACTCCATGAAGATCAGCACTCAACACGTAACACGATACAACCGTCTGTTCGATCGCGCGAATCGACCTAGGTCAATCCGTGAAAATTCGCGCCGAGCCTCCGGATCGGCGACGATGGACGGATGCGGTGGCCCTGGAGCACGATGTGGCGCCCGATGTGGCGGCGCCAGCGCGTCGGAGGCATCGAGCTGCGCTGGCTCACGGCACGGTCGTGGACCCAGCGCTGGTACCCCCAGGGCATCGACGTCGGCGAGCGCCGCGGACGACGCGCTCTCGCGGTGAGCTGGTTCCGCCAGGACCCGTCGGGGCGCCACCTCGCCTCGCGCGTGACCCTCGTGGATCGGGAACGCGCCCGCCGCCTCGACATCGTGCTGGCCGTCGCCGACGACGACGGCGTCCTGCAGCCCGCACCGATCCATGCGGGAGGACTCGCCTGGTTCGGCGACCGCCTGTTCGCGGCGGCCACCGGGCAGGGCATCTGGGAGTTCGACCTCGGTGCGCTCCGGCGGGTGCACGGCACCGATGCCCAGCGGGTGCGCGGCGGTCGACGGCGCCGCGACCGGCGGACGGCCGTGGTCGCGGTCAGGACCCGCCGCCACCCCGTCGCCCTCCGATGCTCCTTCCTCGGTCGGGTGTTCGACGCGGACGGGACCCCGCTCCCCCGCGTGCTCATCGGCGAATACCGCGGCCAGGAGACGGGAGCGGTCGGCGAGTTCACCATTCCCCATGGCCCCCACGAGGGCTTCGTCGAACTCGAGCGCTTCACTCCGGGCATCCCGCACATGCAGGGAGCCGTGCGGTGGGGTGACCGCTACCTCGTCTCGCAGTCCGATCACCTCCGGCCCGGGGTGCTGTGGTCCGGCGGCCACGATGCGCTCACCCGGCACCCGATGGCTCTGCCCGTCGGCTGCGAGGATCTGGCCCTCGACCCCGACGACGGGCTGCTGTGGACGCTGGGTGAGCATCCGTGGCGGCGCGTGGTGCGGGGCATTCCCTTCGTCAGCCTCGGGCTCCGGGCTCCCGGCGGGGCCACGCGACCGCGAACGTAGACTGAGGGGGTGAAGAAGCCCGCCCCCCTCCTCGTCTACACCGTGCTGCGCCTGTTGGCGTTCTTCGTCCCGCTGGCCATCCTGTGGTTCTTCTTCCCGATCTTCCGCGAGTTCTGGTGGCTGGCGGCGATCTTCGCGGCCCTCATCGGAGCGAGCATCTCGATGCTCTTCCTGCGCACCCCGCTCTCGGACGCCTCCGCCCGCCTGCACGAGCGCCGGCAGGGCAAGGTCTCCGGACAGCAGGCCGACGCCGACGCCGAAGACGAGCTCGTCGACCGCTCCCCCGACGAGCGCCCCTGACGCTTTCCGCCTCGCGCACCCGCGCACAACTTCGGAGATCCGCCGCGGCACGCCGCCCGCGCGGTCATCGGCGCGGCGCGTCGTCCACCGTCTCCGAAGTCGTGACCGACCAATCCGCGTCTCGATTGTTGGACTCGGTCTCAAAACTCTCGGCTAAGCCATAGGTTCGACCGACATCTCGGCCCCCCGTGCAGGGGTCACCGGGGACGGGAGACGGGGAGCGGAGTCAGCCGGCGAAGGCCCAGAACAGGGCGCCGGCGTAGAGCAGCGACGTGAGCGACGTCAGCGCGAGGGCGATGACCAGTTCCCGCGGTTGACGGTAGGTCCAGACGATCACGATCGCGGGAAGCCCGGCCAGCAGCGCGAGCAGGGAGATCCAGGCGATCGGGAACAGCAGCGCGAGGAACACGGCGATGCCGAACGGCACGAGCACGAAGAGCGTGAAGAGGACCTGCGTGGCGCGGCGGCCGATGAGGACCGTCAGGGTGCGCTTGCCGACCTCGCGGTCCTGATCGATGTCGCGGAGGTTGTTGGCCAGCAGCACCGCGCAGGCGAACAGTCCGGCGGCGATCGCTCCCAGCCAGGCCTGCTGCGGGAGCATGAAGACCTGCACCCACGTGGTACCGAGGGTGGCCACGAGCCCGAAGAACACGAAGACGAAGACCTCGCCGAGGCCGTAGTACCCGTAGGGCCTCTTCCCGCCGGTGTAGAACCAGGCGGCGACGATGCAGGCCGCACCGACCGCGAGCATCCACCACTGTTCGGTGCGTACGACGATCGCCACACCGACCACGGCGGCGAGCGCGAAGAAGACGAGGCCGATGACGAGCACCGTGCGCGGCTTCACGCGGCCGGAGGCCGTGAGCCGCGCCGGGCCGACCCGATGGGCGTCGGTGCCGCGGATGCCGTCGCTGTAGTCATTGGTGAAGTTCACGCCGATCTGCAGCAGGACCGCCACAGCGAGGCACGCGAGCGCAATCACCCAGTGGAACTCCGGACCCGTGCTGCGTGCGGCTCCCGTACCGATGACGACGGGGGCGATCGCGAGGGGCAGCGTGCGCAGACGCGCCGCACCGATCCAGTCGCCGATCGTCACGGGACCCGCTTCGACGACCGGCCGCTTGGCCGGGTTTCCGCTGGTGCGCGGCGGGGTGCGCCGACCGGACTTCTTCTTGCGCTGGGAGGATGCTGCCACCCACGGAATCCTAGTCGTCGCGGCGAGGCGGCGAGCTCAGCGGTGCGGGTTGCTGTCCTTGCCGTCGAGCCAGAGCTCGTCGGTCTTGTCGGCGTGCGCCCCGGTCGTGCCGACGTGCTTGTCGCTGATCTTCGGCCCCTTGAGGATGACGTGGACCATGGCCTGCGCGTGGCCGTGACCGAGGCCGTACTCCTGCTTGAGCCAGTTGAGGACGACGGTGGACTTCGTGTTCTCGTCGAACCCCTGCTCGTGGGCGAGGTAGATGAACTGTCGCGGCGTGAGGCCGGTCTGGGTCTCGACCTTGTCGAGGTACGCCTGGAAGGACATGGTTCTCTCCGCTCTCCGTCCCCGTCGAGGAACGTCTGGATGATGATCCCACGTCGCCCGGTCTACTCGGCGGACGCGACCGGGATGATGGGCCGGTGCTCGTAGTAGGTCTGCAGGACCACGGTCGTGCGGGTGCTCACGTTCGCCGCGAGCCGGACATCGCGGACGAGCTGTTCCAGGTCGCGCGGCGTCGGTACGCGGACGAACAGCATGTAGCTCGCGTCCCCGGCGATGGAGTGACACGCCTCGATCGCGTCGAGGTGCTCCAGGAGCTCGGGGGCGTTGTCGGGCTGGGCCGGATCGAGCGGCGTGATCTCGATGAAGGCGGACAGCGGAGTCCCCGCCTGCTCCGGGTCCAGGATCGCCCGGTAGCCGGTGATGACGCCGCGGGTCTCGAGGCGCCGCAACCGGGACTGCACCGCCGACACGGACAGCCCGACGGCCTCGGAGAGCTGGGACAGCGTCGCCCTCCCGTCACGGGAGATGGTCGCCAGGATCGCACGGTCGACAGAATCATCCATAGCTGTAAGATTATCGTCAGGATTCCGCTATCACCGGAATCTTTCCGTTTTTCACTGCGATCGGAGGTTCCGATGTCCCTCGTTTCCGCCAACAGTTCCGCTGTTCCGGCCATCGTCGGCGAACCCGAGGTCGTCGAGGATGCGTCGATCGTCGAGAACTCCGCCGCCTGGGCGCAGCTCAAGCAGGCGGCGATCGCCATCCGCGAGCTGCAGATCAAGGACGGCTCGATCCCTGGCGCTTCGACAAGCTCGGCGACCCTGGACGAGGCGACCGCGCTCGTCGGAAAGATCACCGCCGCGATCCGGGCCCTCGCCCCCGCCTTCCCCCACGACGCGGAGTACCTCTCCGCCTCCATCGCCGACTTCGAGCGCTGGGCGGCCGAGGGCTTCGGCGTGCCGGACTTCCTCGACTCGCTCGTGGCGTTCCAGCCGCAGCAGCATCGCGTCGACGGCATCCGCCACCTCGTGGTCTTCCCGATGTACACCCAGAACGGTTCGAGCGACCGCCTGGTCGAGGCGCTCATCGTCGAGACCATCTGGCCGGAGTTCATCGCCGCGCTCGAGGCCGGCGATTACGGCAACAAGCTCTTCGTCTCGCTTCGGCTCGTGGACTTCACGCCCGGCTACGACACGAACTCCGCCGTGCTCTTCCCGGAGACCGTCGCCATGCGCGAGATCCCGACGTTCACCTGGGGCGCGATCTTCCAGGACCGCGAGGCCGCCCGCTACCGCCGCGTGGTCCGTGCGGCCTCGGGGATCACCAACCTCGACCTCCCCGAGCGCGCGGCGGCGATGCTGGAGGATCAGGAGGTCGCCGAGAAGACCTTCGTGATGTGGGACATCATCCACGACCGCACCCACATGCGCGGAGACCTGCCGTTCGATCCGTTCATGATCAAGCAGCGGATGCCGTTCTTCCTCTACTCGCTGGAAGAGATGCGCTGCGACATGACGGCGTTCCGTGAGTCGGTGAAGATCGAGCGGGCGCTGGATGCCCGGGTCGCCGCGGGCGAAGAGCTCACGGAGACCGAGCGGGAGATGCACGAGTACGCGCACCTCGTGCAGTACGCCGTGATCTTCGACCGCATCTTCCGCTTCGCCATCACCGGCACGCGCGTGCGCAACTACGACGCGGTGGGCGGCCAACTCCTGTTCGCGTGGCTGCACCAGCGCGGCGTGCTGCACTGGACCGACACGGCGCTCGCCTTCGACTGGGAGAACGTGCCGGACGCCGTCGTGGCGCTCGGTGACGCGATCGACGACCTGTACTGGCACTCGATCGACCGCCCCAAGGTCGCGCACTGGCTCGCCGCCTACGAGCTGGTCCGCAGCACGCTGACGCCGCACCCCGCGTCGCAGTGGGCCCGCGGACTGTCGGACGAGATCCTCGCCGGGGCACCGAAGGGCTACACGGACGCGGTTCTGGACGACGAGTTCCCGCTGTCGATGTTCTTCGAGACGCTCGACAAGAAGATGAAGCCGGTCATCGAGTCGACGGTCGGCATCCGCGGCACGGACAACTGATCCGCACCGCTCCGTTTGTGACGCTGGGGCGCACCACCTCTGCGGCCGGAGACCCGGATCCCGGGTCCGGCCGCAGAGGCATCTCCGACCGAGAGGACACCGCATGACGACGCCGACGAGCCGGGAAGCGCAGGGCCGCGTGGTCGTGCTGGCGGGGGCCACGAGCGCAGCGGGACTGGCGGCGACGAGGGCCTTGCGCGATGCCGGCGCCCGGGTGGTCGCCACCGGCCGTACGTCCGAGCGACTACGCGCCCTGGCCGAGGCGGGCGCCGAGACGGCGGTCGCCGACGCGACCTCCCTCGCCGACATGACGGCGCTCGCCGGGCGGCTCGAGACGGTCGATGCGGTCGTGCCCCTCGTGGGCGGCTGGCGCGGCGGCGGCGGCCTCGCCGGGCAGACCGACGACGACTTCGCGGCGCTGCTCCCGGCGCTGGAGGCGGTGCGGGCGACGAGCCGGGCCTTCGACGGCCGTCTCCGCGCGTCGACCGCCGGACGGTTCACGATCGTGTCGTCCACCGCCGTCGCACGGCCCCTCGCCGGCGGAGCGAACTACGCGGCGGTCAAGGCGGCGAGCGAGGCCTGGACCCGTGCCGTCGCCCAGGGGTACGCCAAGACGGCCCGCGAGGCCGACGAACCGCTGCGTGCCGCTGCCGTCGTGTTCCGCGCCAAAGCGCTCGATCCCGATGCCCTCGCCGCGCGTCTCGTCGGGCTCTGGGACACCGACGCCGCCGACCTCAACGACCGCGTGCTCGACCTGGGCTGAGTCCCGGTGCGCGTCGTCACCGGGACTCGGGCGGTATCCCGGGGACGATCGGCGGGGCGTCGCGATGCGTGTCCGGCCTGTCCTTCGCCCCTTCCGCGTCGTCGACGGCGGAATCCTGAGCCTGCGCCTCCTCCGGTGCCGGATCCGGGGCGGTGGCGTACAGCTCGGTGAGGGTGCGGTACGACCGGGTGAAGAAGGCCAGGCTCGCGGCGACCACCATGATCAGCCCCGCGAAGAGGCAGATCAGTGCGATGCCCCGCGCCTCGCCCTCGCCGAGGAGCCACCCCCACTGCCGCTGCCCCTGCGCGCTGTCCATGTACGGGATCACGAGGAACTCGGCGATCGGGGCGATGAGGAAGGCGGTGATCGGAGCCGCCGCCGCCTCCATCGCGGCCGCCGTGCCGAAGACCCGCCCCTGGCGCGCGAACGGCACGACCTTCTGGATGACGGTCTGCTCCGCGGCCTCGACGGGAGGCACGAGCGCCATGTACACCCACATGCCGAGGACGTACAGCGGCCACCACTCGCGCAGCATGAAGATCGCGCCGAGGAGCCCCATCGCGATCACGACGAGGAGCATCGTGCGGACGGGCTTCCTTCCGAGGCCGAACTTGGCCACCAGTCCCCCACCGATGAGGAAACCGGTCGAGGCGAAGGCCAGGGCGAACCCCCACATCTGCGCGTCGAACAGCGTGAGTCCGTACGGATCCATGAGCGCCATGTAGACGCCGCCGATGAGGTTGTTGAAGGTCGAGAAGACGATGAGCGCGAACAGTCCGGGCGCCTGGCGGATCGCCTGGACGCTGCCGCGGAAGTCCACGGCGCTCTTCGCCTCCGGATCGACCTCGGGCTCCGCCTCCGGGATCCGGATGAACAGCAGGTGCGCGAACGTGAGGGCCATCGCCACGATCGCGATTCCCAGCGTCCACCCCATGCCGAGGAAGCCGATCGACAGGCCGGAGAAGACGCTCGTGACGAGGAACGCGATCCCCTGCACGGTGCCGACGAGACCGTTGGCGTTGGCCCGTTTCTCCTCCGGCACCAGCAGCGTCACCGTCGTGGACAGCGCGATGTTGCGGAGCTGCTCGATCACCCCGCCGAACAGGATGACGCCGGAGAAGAGCCAGAACCACGGTCCGCCGAGGTCGAGCAGGGAGGCCTCGGGCTGCCAGAGGTAGAGCACGCCCGCGACGAGGAACGCCGCCGCGGAGATGACGCTCGACAGCAGCATGACGCGGTGCTTGCGGTGCCGGTCGACGATGGTGCCGAACATCATCGCGAAGAACGCGACGAACAGCATGTACGCACCACCGATGATGCCCGTGGCCAGCACGGACCGGGTCTCGATGTAGACCCAGAACGTGAGGGCGAACCACAGGAAGCTCGTCGTGACGTTGGCGATCAACGTGTTGACGAGGACGTTCGCGAAAGCGGTCTTCGCCGCGCTGCGCTCCATGGGTTCGAGGGTAGAGCGGGCTTCCGACATCCGGTAGGGGAAGGCGATTAGGCTTGTCCGGTGAGCATCCCGCACGACCCCGCCATCCGGGGCTTCGCCAGTGACAACTACTCCGGCATCCACCCCGAGGTCCTGGCGGCCCTCGCGGCCGCGAACGGGGGCCACCAGGTGGCCTACGGCGAGGACGCCTACACCGCCCGCCTACAGGAGGTGTTCCAGGCGCACTTCGGCGACACCGCCGCGGCGTACCCCGTGTTCAACGGCACCGGGGCGAACGTCACCGGCCTGCAGTCGATGCTGCCGCGCTGGGGTGCTGTGATCGCGGCCTCGACCGCCCACATCAACGTCGACGAAGGCGGAGCGCCCGAGAAGATCGGCGGCTTCAAGCTCCTCACCGTCCCCACCGACGACGGCAAGCTCACCCCCGACCTCATCGACCGCGAGGCCTGGGGCTGGGGCGACGAGCACCGCGCGCAGCCGCTGGTGGTCTCGATCACGCAGTCCACCGAGCTCGGCACGCTGTACACGGCGGAGGAGATCCGCACGATCGCCGATCACGTCCATGCGCGCGGCATGAAGCTCCACGTCGACGGCGCGCGCCTGTCGAACGCGGCCGCCGCCCTCGACCTCCCGCTGCGGGCGTTCACGACCGACGCCGGGGTGGACGTGCTGACCTTCGGCGGCACGAAGAACGGCGCGATGCTCGGCGAGGCCATCGTCGTGCTGAACCCGGAGGCCGCCGTCGGCCTCAACTACGCGCGCAAGTTCAACATGCAGCTCTCGTCGAAGATGCGGTTCGTCTCGGCGCAGCTCATCGCCCTGCTCGACGGCGACCTGTGGCTGCGCAACGCCCGGCACGCCAACGCCATGGCGGCCCGGCTCCGCGGGCGGATCGAGGACGGTCTCACCGACGGGTCGATCGTCGGAGTGGAGTTCACGCAGCCGACGCAGGCGAACGGCGTGTTCGCGACTCTGCCGGAGGGCGTCGCCGATCAGCTCCGCGACGTGTTCCGCTTCTACGACTGGGACGCCGCGCGCCGCGAGGTGCGCTGGATGTGCGGGTTCGACACCGAGGAGTCCGACGTGGACGCCTTCGTCGACGCCCTCGCCCGCCTCACGCGCCCCTGACACCCCGGGTTCGCGTCGAGACCCCGGGGTGCTCGCGCGTCTACGCCGGGGTGTGGGCGCGAAACCTGGGTCTCGGCGGGAGAAGGTCGCCTAGCGCTTCGACTTGCGGTAGCCGGCCTTGACGGCGGCGCTCTCCGTGGAGAAGCACGCCTCCGGCTTCGTCTTCGCGTAGTACGCCCCGCTCCGCACGTGATAGATCATCGACTGCGCGTTGCCCTTGATGGGAGCCCACCCGGGGCAGTTCCAGGTCGAGATCGGCGTGGTGCGCCCCGGATAGACGACGGCGGCCGTCCGAGCCGATGTGCGCGCGGCGGAGATGTAGCCGCTCTTCGTGCCGGTGACCCGGACCGTGATCCTCGCCTTCACCATCGCCGGGGTGACGACGAGCGTCGAGCCGGTCGCACGGGAGATCGCCCGCCCGTTCATGTACCACTGGTAGCTCAGCCGGGTGCCGCTCGTCCAGGTGTACGGGACGGCCGTGAGGCGGGAGCCCACGATCGCGGATCCGGTGATCCGGGGCGTCGGTGCGGACAGGATCCCCTTCACCGCGGCCGTCGGCTTCGAGCGCCGTGATGCGGCGGCGTACCCGGCTTTGGTCCCGGAGACGACGACGGTCACCGTCTTCACGGCCGCCGACGACGGAAGCGTGAACGAGGCCGCGGTGGCTCGTGCGACAGCGGCACCGTTGATGTACCACTGATACGTCAGCCGTGTTCCCGCCGTCCAAGTTCCGGTCCTGACCTTGAGGGTCTGCCCGACGGTGGGCGTGCCGGTGATCGACGGTGTCGGGGCGACGAGCGGGCGGAGCACGGCGGCCGTCGCGGCCGAGGCGACCGTCGCCGACGCGAAGGCGGCCTTCTTCCCGGTCACCCTGACGGTGATGCGCGTCCCCGCGTGCGCCGTCGTCAGCGCGAGGGAGGAGGCCGTCGCCTTGGCGATCGCCTTTCCGTTCGCGTACCACTGGTAGCTGAGCGCGGCACCCGCGGTCCAGGCCCCCGGAAGCGCTCGAAGGGTCTGTCCGACGACGGGCGTACCGCTGATCGTGGGTACCGAGGTCTCCATGCGGTGCAGCGCCTCGAGTGCGGCATCGATCCCCGGCCGCGCCTCCCCTGCAGCCAGCACGAGCGGTCGCGCCTTCTCGAATCGAGGTGCGTCCTGCCACCACTCCGAGACCGCGCCCGCGACCGACGATACGAAGGCGACGCGATACTCGCCCGCCGGCAACCCTCCGACGGCGAACGTACCGGCGTCCGTCACGACGTTGGCGGCGGCGACCGCGGCGCCGGCTCCGGCCGCCGGGTAGACGGCGACGACGACCCGCTGCCCGGTGATGTCCACGCCGGTCGGCGCGGTGACGCGCCCGGAGACGAGGGCGGAGCGCTCGCGCACCACGTCGCGCACGAACCCGTCGGGCCCCACGGACACGACCTCGCCGGCCTGCGGGCCACCCTGATCGAAGACGGCGCGTCCCTCCGACACCACACCGAGGACGACGTCGCCCTGCGGGACGCGCAGGGCGTACGACCCGTCTGTCACGGCGACGGCCGCGAGCGGGGAACCGGCATCCGCCCCGGGTGCATAGGCCGCGACGAAGGTCCGTCCCGTGCTCAGATCAGTGCCGTCCGGGAACGTGACCTGTCCGGAGACGACGGCGGTGCCGTCCGGATCCGTCTCACCGGGAGCGGCGGCGACCTCCGCGGCCGATTCCACTGCCGTGGGAAGCGCTTCGGCGACCCCGGGGAAGGCCGGGTCGGGCGCAACCGCCGCGCCGGCGGGGGCCGCGACGAAGACGAGCCCGGAGGCGAGGAGCGCGGCGGCGACCGTGACGGCCAGCGCGCGGAGGGTGCGGAGAGGAGCGGCGAACGCCATGAGCATCCTTCGGGACGGACGCGGTCGACGACCGCGCGGATCAGGGCGTTCTGAACAGATCACCTTCGTCATGAATACCGCTCCCGCGCTCCGAGGACAAGCTCGGATTCCTGCCCCTTTCGCCGAGACCCCGCGCCGCCGTCGAAACCCCGCGTTCCGCGCGGGTCGAGCCCGGGGTCTCGACGCGAAGCCGGGGTCTCGGCGGGGAGGGCGCGAAGAGCGTCAGCGGAGGAGACCGAGGCTGGCGAGCGCGTGCCGGATGAGGGTGCCGCGGCCGCCCTCCATCTCGGCGGCGACGGCATCGGAGGCCGCGGCCTCCGGGGAGAACCACGTCACCTCCAGCGCGTCCTGACGCGGCTCGCACGTGCCGGTCACAGGCACCACGAAGGCGAGGGAGACGGCGTGCTGACGGTCGTCGTGGTACGCGCTCACCCCCGGGATCGGGAAGTACTCGGCCACCGTGAACGGCAGCGGCTGCGGCGGCAGCAGCGGGAAGGCCATGGGACCGAGGTCGTTCTCGACATGACGGAACAGCGCGTCGCGGATCGTCTCGCCGAAGCGCACGCGGCCCGACACGATCGTGCGCGTGATCTCGCCGAGCGGGGTGGAACGCAGCAGCACACCGATCTCGGTGACCTGACCGGAGCCGTCCGTGCGCACGGGGATCGCCTCGACGTAGAGCATCGGCAGGTGGCGCCGCGCCTCCTCCAGCTCGACGTCGCTCAGCCAGCCGGGGTTCGCGTCCGGGCTCGGCGGGTTCGCGTCGCGGAACGAACCGAGGCCCTCATCTTCGGGCTCCGGCTCCGGATCGGGTGTGCGCACCGCCATGCCTCCTTTCTACCAGCCGTCCTCGTCGATGGGGAGCACCGGCGCGAGCCCTGGCAGGATGACGGTGTGACCGAGAACCTGACGATCGACGCTGCCGCGACGCGCTGGTCGCCCCCTGACCCCGCCGGGCTCCCGCTGCTCGTCCTGCTGCACGGGTACGGCGCCGACGAGCACGACCTCTTCGGCCTCGTCCCGTATCTGCCCTCCGGCATCGCCGTGGCCTCGGTCGCCGCTCCGCTCGCCCCGCCATGGCCGACCCCCGGTCGCTCCTGGTACCCGATCGAGGGGCTCGACGGACGCAGCTCCGCCGCCGTCACCCTCGCGGCCGAGGCGTTCCTGCGCTGGCTCGACGAGGCCGCGGCGGACGCGCCGTCGGTGGCGCTGCTCGGGTTCTCCCAGGGTGCCGCGGTGTCCTTGCAGGCCCTGCGGCTCGCGCCCGAGCGGTTCGGTGCGGTCGTCGCGCTGAGCGGATACGCGAGCCCGGACGCCCTTCCCCAGGACGAGCGCCTCGCTGAGGTCCGCCCACCGGTGTTCTGGGGCCGCGGCACGCACGACGACGTCATCCCCGCACCGCTGATCGCCCACACGGCGCAATGGCTCCCCGCGCACTCGACTCTCTCCGGTCGCGTCTACAGCGGTCTCACCCACAGCATCTCCGAGGAGGAGCTCGGCGACGTCCACCGCTTCCTCACGACCTGGGTCGCGGGGATCGACGCGGATCAGGCGGAGGGGCCTCGGCCGTCCTGAGTGTCGTCGCCGGAGTCCGGGTCGTCGACGGCGTCGGCGCCGTCCGACCCTTTCTCGACGCTGCCTCCCGATCCGCGGAAGGCCACGGACAGCGCGATGCCGATGGCGACGCCGAAGACGAGGCCGAGCGCCCAGTTCTGCAACGCGACGCCCATGGAGACACCGATGGCCATGCCGACCGCGAGACCGATGCCGAGGCCGGTCCTGGCGCGCATCTCCTCCGGGCTGGGGTTCCGATCGTCTGCCATGCCTCCACGGTAGAAGCCCGCGAGCGCCCCCGCATCCCCCGCGCGACGGACCCGCGACACGCCCGGGAGTTGCACGACGCGACACGCCCGGGTATCGTCGTGGCGTCCTGTCCGCCGTGTCTGGAAGTCCTTTGATCTGAATCGTCGCCTCCGCGCCCCTCTTCTCGCGCGCTGACCCGACGATCGCCGACTCCCCGGCAGACGCCCTCCTCCGCTTCCGTGACTCCACGGCCCGGCAGGGGCTCGGTGTCAGTGCACCCTCGCACTCGACAGGAGACACCCCATGTCACACCCCTCTTCCTCGCACGCTTCGGTCGTCCTCGACCGACTCTCCTTCACCTGGCCGGACGGCACGGTCGCGCTCGACGGCGTCTCCGGAGCCTTCGGTGCCGGGCGCACGGGCCTCGTCGGCCGCAACGGCGCCGGCAAGTCCACCCTGCTCCGACTTATCGCCGGGGAACTCGAGCCCACTTCCGGATCCCTCAACACCTCGGGCGAGGTCGCCTTCCTCCCCCAGCAGCTCACGCTCGACGTGGACCGCCGGGTGTCCGACCTCCTCGGAGTGACGGCGGCCCTCGACGCCGTGCGCGCCATCACGGCGGGCGACGTCGACCCGGCGCACTTCGACGCGGTCGGCGACGACTGGGACATCGAGGCACGGGCGGAGGCCTCCCTCGCGGAGGCCGGGCTCGTCCCCGCGTTCCTCGACCGCACGGTCGGCGAATTGTCCGGCGGGGAGGCCGTGCTCGTCGCGATCGCCGGGATCCGGCTGCGGCGGGCACCCATCACGCTCCTCGACGAACCGACGAACAACCTCGATCGCGACGCCAGGGCCACCCTCGCCGCGATGGTGCAGTCGTGGAAGGGCACGCTCATCGTCGTGAGCCACGACCTCGCACTGCTCGAGCTCATGGACGACACCGCCGAGCTCTACGGACGGAACCTCTCGGTGTTCGGCGGGCCGTACTCCGAATGGCGCGCGTGGCTGGATGCGGAACAGGACGCGGTGAAGCAGGCCGAGGTCGCCGCCGCCCAGGTGCTCCGCAAGGAGAAGCGGCAGCGGATCGAGGCCGAGGTCAAGCTCGCTCACCGGGCCCGCACCGCCAAGAAGGCCGAGGTCGAGAAGCGCGTTCCGAAGATCATCGCGCACGGTCGGAAGATGGCCGCCGAGGTGTCCGCAGGGAAGCTGCGCACCGAGGTCGGCGCGAAGGAGGACGCGGCACGTGCGGCACACGATGCGGCGGGACGGCGGGTGCGGTCCGACGCATCGATGAAGATCGAGCTTCCGGACCCCGACGTGTCGCGGAGTCGGCGGATCGCCGAGCTGAGCGGGCCCGAGCGGTCGTGGGTGATCCAGGGTCCGGAGCGCGTGGCCCTCGTCGGACGCAACGGCGCCGGCAAGACGACCCTGCTGGAGCGGCTGGTGGACGGGGCCGTGCACAACTCAGGAGAAGAGGCGCCGGAACGTCCGAATCCGACGCCGGAGGCGGAGATCGGGCGCGATCTCCTGAGTTGTGAACGGCCGGAGCTCCGGGCGGAGGCGCTCACTGACCGGATCGGCTATCTCCCGCAGCGCGTCGACGGTCTCGACGAGGGCCTCTCCGTCTTCGCGAACGTCGCCGCCGCGGCACCGCAGGTCCCGGAGAAGGAGCTCCGCAACCGGCTCGCGCGGTTCCTCATCCGGGGCGGGACGGCCGACCGTCCGGTGTCCGCGCTGTCCGGCGGGGAGAGGTTCCGGGTCGCTCTGGCCCGGCTGCTCCTCACGGATCCGGCTCCGCACCTCGTCGTCCTCGACGAGCCGACGAACAACCTCGACCTCGTCACGGTCGACCAGCTCGTCGAGGCGCTGCGGGCCTACCGAGGCGCGGTGCTCGTGGTGAGTCACGACGACGCCTTCCTCGCCCGACTCGACCTCGACCTCACGCTCGAGATCGACGCGGACGGCGTGCTGCAGGAGGTCGTGTGACCTCGTCACCCATTCCGTCTGCACGACCCTTGTCCGCCCGTACGACCGGAACCACGGTTCGGTCGTGCGGGCGGGACAGGGTCGTGCGGGCGGGAGAGGGTGCTGTCAAGGTCCGAGCCGGATGTCTGTGGGGTCGGGAATGATGGAGGCATGAGCGACGTGCTCGACCGCTTCACCCCGGCCACACAGGACTGGTTCCGGGGTGCCTTCACCGCACCCACACCGGCCCAGGCGGGCGCGTGGGAGGCGATCTCCGCCGGCAAGCATGCCCTCGTCGTGGCGCCGACAGGATCCGGCAAGACGCTGTCGGCGTTCCTCTGGGCCATCGACAGCGTGTTCCGCGAGCGCGCCGACGCGCCGGAGGAGCCGAAGAAGGACGGGTCCCGGACGCGGATCCTCTACATCTCCCCGCTCAAGGCCCTCGGCGTGGACGTGGAGCGCAACCTGCGTTCGCCGCTCATCGGCATCGGGCAGTCCGCCCGGCGGCTCGGCCTCACCGCCCCCGGCATCACGGTGGGCGTGCGCTCGGGCGACACGACATCGAGCGATCGGCGCAAGCTCGTGTCCGATCCGCCCGACATCCTCATCACCACGCCCGAGTCGCTGTACCTGATGCTCACGAGCAGGGCGGGCGAGACGCTGCGCGACGTGCACACCGTCATCATCGACGAGGTGCACGCCGTCGCCGCCACCAAGCGCGGCGCGCACCTCGCGGTGAGCCTGGAGCGCCTCGACGCCCTCCGTCGCTCCCACGGCGCGGAGACCGCAGCGCAGCGGATCGGCCTGTCCGCCACCGTGCGCCCCATCGACGAAGTGGCGCGCTTCCTCGGCGGCGGTGATCCAGTCGAGATCGTCGCCCCGCCGGCATCGAAGACCTTCGAACTCGGCGTCGTCGTGCCGATGGACGACATGACCAACCCGCCGCCGCCCCCCGGGGCCCCGCCGGAGGCGCCGGGCATCGACGCGGAGTACACCGAGGTCACCGGGTCGGTGTGGCCGCACGTCGAGGAGGCGATCGTCGACCGCATCCTCCAGAACAACTCGACCATCGTCTTCGCGAACTCCCGCCGCCTCGCCGAACGGCTGACCGGACGGTTGAACGAGATCTACGCGGAGCGGATCGGCGTCGCGCTTCCGGAGCCGACCGTGCCCGCTGCGATGATGGCGCAGGCCGGGTCCACCGCGGGTGCCGATCCCGTGCTCGCCAAGGCCCACCACGGCTCGGTGTCGAAAGAGCAGCGTGCGCAGGTCGAGGAGGAGCTGAAGTCGGGCGTGCTCCGGTGCGTCGTCGCCACGAGCAGCCTGGAGCTCGGCATCGACATGGGCGCCGTCGACCTCGTGATCCAGGTGGAGGCGCCGCCGTCCGCGGCCTCCGGACTCCAGCGCGTGGGTCGCGCCGGGCATCAGGTCGGCGAGATCAGCCGCGCGGCCCTGTTCCCCAAGCACCGCGGCGACGTGCTGCACACCGCGATCGTGACAGAGCGGATGCTGGCGGGGAAGATCGAGGCGATCCAGGTGCCGCGGAATCCGCTCGACATCCTCGCCCAGCAGACCGTCGCGGCCAGCGCCCTCGGCGCCATCAGCGTCGAGGAGTGGTTCGAGACCGTCCGTCGTTCCGCCCCCTTCCAGTCACTCCCCCGTTCCGCCTACGAGGCCACGCTCGACCTGCTGGCCGGCCGTTTCCCCTCCGACGAGTTCGCCGAGCTGCGGCCGCGACTCGTCTGGGATCGCGATGCCGGCACGCTCACCGGCCGCCCGGGCGCACAGCGGATCGCGGTCACCAGCGGCGGCACCATCCCCGACCGCGGGCTCTTCGGCGTCTTCGTGGCGGGCGAGTCCACGGGCGCCCGAGTGGGCGAGCTCGACGAGGAGATGGTCTACGAGTCCCGCGTCGGCGACGTGTTCACCCTGGGGACCACGAGCTGGCGCATCGCCGAGATCACCCACGACCGGGTCAACGTCATCCCCGCCTACGGCCAGCCGGGAAAGGTCCCGTTCTGGCACGGCGACGGCATCGGGCGTCCGTTCGAGCTGGGCGAGGCACTGGGGGCGTTCTCCCGCGAGGTGTCCGCGGCGAAGCCGGAGAAGGCGGAGCAGCGCCTCATCGCCGCCGGACTCGACGAACAGGCGCGCGCGAACCTCCTCGCCCACCTCTCCGAGCAGCGGGAGGCCACGGGCACCCTGCCGACGGACCGCACGCTGACCGTCGAGCGCGGACACGACGAGGTCGGCGACTGGCGCGTCATCCTCCATTCCCCGTACGGCATGAAGGTGCATGCGCCGTGGGCGCTGGCGATCAACGCACGGGTGCGAGAGCGCCTCGGCGTCGAGGGCTCCGCGGTGGCGAGCGACGACGGCATCATCGTCCGCATCCCCGACGCCGAGTCGGAACCGCCCGGCGCGGAGCTGTTCGTCTTCGATCCGGATGAGCTCGAACAGCTCGTCACGCAGGAGGTCGGCGGCTCGGCGCTCTTCGCCTCCCGGTTCCGCGAGTGCGCCGCGCGGGCCCTGCTCATGCCGCGCACGAACCCCAACCGCCGGACGCCGCTGTGGCAACAGCGCCAGCGCTCGGCGCAACTCCTCGAGGTCGCGCGACGCCATCCCACCTTCCCCGTCATCCTGGAGACCCTGCGCGAGGTGCTGCAGGACGTCTACGATCTGCCGTCGCTGCGCAAGCTCGCGACGAGCATCGCCGACCGCCGCATCCGCCTCGTCGAGACGCAGCCGGGGCAGCCGTCGCCCTTCGCGCGCGACCTCCTCTTCGGCTACGTCGGGGCGTTCATGTACGAGGGCGACTCACCGCTCGCGGAACGCCGCGCCGCCGCTCTCTCCGTCGACCCGGCGCTGCTGGGCGAGCTGCTGGGCACGGTCGAGCTGCGCGAGCTCCTCGACCCCGACGTCATCGCCCAGTTCGAGCGCGAGGCCCAGCGGCTCGATCCGGAACGCCGGGCGCGCGGCCTGGAGGGCGTCGCCGACCTCCTCCGGCTGCTCGGCCCGCTCGACGCTGACGAGGTCGCCGCGCGCCTCGATCCCGACTCCACCGACGGGACGACCGCGGCGGCACTGCTCGACGACCTCGTGACCGCGCGACGGGCCATCCCGGTCACGATCGCCGGGGTGTCCAGGGTCGCCGCGATCGAAGACGCGGGGCGCCTGCGCGATGCGCTCGGGGCGGCCCTGCCGACCGGCATCCCCGTCGCATTCCTCGAGCCCCTGGCGGATCCTCTCGGCGACCTCGTGGCCCGTCATGCCCGCACCCACGGCCCCTTCACGACCACGGCCGTCGCCGAGCGGTTCGGCCTCGGCGCCGCCGTCGCCCGACACACTCTGCAGCGCCTGGAGACGAACGGCCGCCTCACGAGCGGGTACTTCCTCCCCACCGCGGCCGGCAGCGGCGACGACATCGAGTGGTGCGACACCGAGGTCCTGCGGCGGCTGCGCATGCGGTCGCTCGCGGCGATCCGCGGATCCGTCGAACCCGTCTCGCCCGAGGCGTACGCGCGATTCCTTCCGGACTGGCAGCATCTCGGTCGCCCCCTGGAGGGCATCGACGGCGTGCTCACGGTGATCGAGCAGTTCGCCGGCGTCCCGATCCCGGCCAGCGCCTGGGAGTCGCTCGTCCTGCCATCGCGGGTGCGCGACTACACCCCGGCGATGCTCGACGAGCTCACGGCCGCGGGCGAGGTGATCTGGTCCGGACACGGCACGCTCCCCGGGCGCGACGGATGGGTCTCGCTCCACCCCGCCGATCTCGCCCCGTTCACGCTGCCCGATCCGGACGCGGAGATCGCCGCGGAGTCGCTGGAAGCGCGCCTCCTCGCGGCCCTCGCGGCGGGCGGCGCCTACTTCGCGGCGCAGCTCAAGGAGATGACCGGCGCCGAGAACGAGCAGTCCGTGCTGGAGGCGCTGTGGTCTCTGACCTGGTCGGGGCATGTGACGAACGACACGTTCGCGCCGATCCGCTCGCTGCTGACCGGCGGCTCCCAGGCCCATAAGGTCAAGCGCCGTGCTCCGCGTGCGCGCACCTACCGCGGCATGTCCCTCACGCGCACGGCTCCTCGACCGACATCGGTCGGCGGACGCTGGTCGTTGCTCCCCGAGGTCGAGACCGACCCGGCGCGCCGCGCGACCGTCACCGCCGGCCTGCTCCTCGACCGGTATGGCGTCGTCACCCGCGGGGCCGTGCAGTCGGAGGGCGTGCCTGGCGGTTTCGCGCAGGCGTACCGTGTGCTGGCCGGGTTCGAGGAGGCGGGGCACTGCCGCCGCGGTTACGTGATCGAGAAGCTCGGCGCCGCACAGTTCGCGGCATCGGCCACGGTCGACCGTCTGCGGACCTACGCCGGTCTCGCCGATCCGCCGCCGCGGAAGGCCGTCACCCTGGCGGCCACCGACCCCGCGAACCCCTACGGCGCGGCGCTCGGGTGGCCGAAACTCGAGGGCGTCTCGCATCGCCCGGGGCGCAAGGCCGGCGGGCTCGTGGTGCTCGTCGACGGCGCGCTCGTTCTGTCGCTCGAGCGCGGCGGACGGACCGTGCTGTGCTTCACGGACGACGAGGAGGTGCTGCAGGCCGCCGCCGCCGACCTCGCGACGACAGCCAGGGACCGCCGCCTCGACACCCTGACCGTCGAGAAGGTGAACGGCGAGGGGGTGTACGGCACGATCCTCGGGCGGGCTCTGCAGGAGGCGGGCTTCGTGCAGACACCGCGCGGCTTCACCCTCCGCAAGGCCGTCTAACCCGGCCTGACCACGACCACCACCGACCCACCCCTACCCTGGAGCCATGATCCGAGAGTTCGCCGCCGGCGTCCGCACCCTGTTCCGCGGGTTCGGCGTGTGGCGCACCCGTCCGGGGCTGATGGCGCTCGGGCTCGTCCCCGCGATCATCGCGCTCGTCCTCCTCGCCGCCGTCCTCGTGCCGCTGATCCTGTCGATGCCCTCGCTGGCAGCCTGGCTCACCCCGTTCGCCGACGGCTGGGTGGAGCCCTGGCGCGGCGTCCTGCGGACCGCGGTCGGCCTCGTCGTGGTCGCCGCCGCACTCGCTCTGGCCAGCTCCGTGTTCAGCGCTCTCACCCTCACGATCGGCGACCCGTTCTACCAGCGCATCTGGCACGCCGTCGAGAAGGACCTCGGCGACCCGCCTCCTGCGGATGGCGGCAGCTTCTGGACGACCGTCGGCGAGGGCCTCCGGCTCGTCGTGCTCGGCATCCTGATCGCGCTCCTCGTGCTCCTCATCGGTCTGGTGCCCGGCGTCGGCGGTGTCCTCGGAGCGGTCTCCGGTGTCGTCCTCACGGGCCGCCTGCTGGCGCGGGAGCTGACCGGTCGCGCCTTCGACGCCCGTGACCTCAGCCCCGCCGCGCGCGCCGCGCTGTTCTCCGGCAGTCGCGCCCGCGTGCTCGGCTTCGGCGTCGCGACCCAGCTGTGCTTCCTGATCCCCGGGGGCGCCGTCGCCGTGATGCCGGCCGCGGTCGCGGGGAGCACGATGCTGGCGCGAGACATGCAGGCCCGCACCCCACTCGCCGCCGCCCAGCCGACGGCGCCGGCGGCCGTGCCGCACGACCGCACACCCGGGATCGCCTGATGCCCGAGGGCGATACCGTCTTCCGTACCGCACGCCGCCTGGACGAGGCCCTCGCCGGCGGGGAGGTCACGCGCTTCGACCTCCGCGTTCCGCGCTTCGCGACCCTCGATCTGACCGGCCAGCGGGTGCAGGGCGCCGTCCCCCGCGGGAAGCACCTGCTGCTGCGGATCGGCGAGAGCACGCTCCATTCGCATCTGCGCATGGACGGTGCGTGGTTCGTGTACCGGCCCGGTGAGAAGTGGCGGCATCCCGCGTTCAAGGTGCGGGCGATCGTCGGCACGGCCGAACGCGAGGCCGTGGGCGTGGACATCGCCGAAGTCGAGGTCGTCCCCACCCGCGACGAGGACGACCTCGTCGGCTACCTCGGCCCCGACCCGCTCGCGGCCGACTGGGACCCGATCGAGGCCGCACGGCGGCTCGGCGCCGACACCCGGGCCATCCACGTCGCCCTGCTCGATCAGCGCAACGTCGCGGGGTTCGGCAACGAGTACGCGGCAGAACTCCTGTTCCTCCGCGGAATCCTGCCGACCACGCCGAGTCCCGAGGTCGACGTGGCCGCCCTCCTCGACCTGGGCGTGCGGACCATCCGCGCGAACCGCGACCGCCGCAACCGCACCTTCACCGGCATCGACCGCCCGGGGCAGTCCACGTGGGTCTACGGACGCGCCGGACGCCCCTGCCGACGCTGCGGAACGCTCATCCGTCGCGGCGAGCTGGGGGCGGATCCCACCCGAGAGCGGATCACGTTCTGGTGCCCCCGGTGCCAGCGCTGAGCGGTATCCATCCGCGGGAATGAATCTCCCCCTCTCGTGGTTGTTGATATATCCGGAGAACTCCGGAGCACGGGAGGAATCGTGGGCAAGAACTACGTCGACATCGAGAACGACCACGGAGCGACGCTGCGGTACCGCAAGCACGCCAACGGTCGCGGTCTCGTCGCGCATGGCGCCAAGGTGCATCCGAAGGCGCACATCGAGGCGGGGGCCTACATCGAACCGGGAGCACGCGTCGGAGCGGGGGCCATCGTCGCCCGCGGTGCGTGGGTGGACGAGGACGCCGTGATCGGCGAGGGCGCGTACATCGACGCCCACGCGCACGTCGGGCAGGGCGCAGCGATCGGCGATCACGCGCACGTCGGCGTCCGCACCGACATCGGCGCCGGGGCCCGCATCGTGCGAGGCGCCCGCATCGGCGACGACGAGACGGTCGCGGCGGGACTCACCGTCGCCACCGATCAGAAGGGCCTCTGGCTGGCGGCCTGACCGCTCTCAGAGCAGGCGCCGCTCCGACGCCCAGGCGGTGAGCTCGTGGCGGGAGGAGAGTTGCAGCTTGCGCAGCACCGACGAAACGTGCGTCTCGACGGTCTTGATCGAGATGAAGAGGGCTGCGGCGACCTCCTTGTAGGCATAGCCGCGGGCGATCAGCCGCATCACCTCCTGCTCGCGCGAGGAGAGGCGGTCGAGTTCGTCCGTCGCGGTGGCGGTCTCGCCGGCCACGGCGCCGAACGCGTCGAGCACGAATCCCGCGAGCCGCGGGGAGAACACCGCGTCCCCCTCGGCGACGGCATGCACGGCGGCGCTCACCTCGCGGCCCGAGGAGCCCTTCGTGATGTAGCCGCGTGCACCGGCCCGGATCACCCGCACGACGTCGGCCGCCGCATCGGAGACGCTCAGCGCGAGGAATCGCGTCGTCGTCGGTCCCGTCCCTCGGATCACGGCTTCCCCGCCGGTCGCGTCGTCACCCTCGCCGCCCGGAAGGTGCACATCGAGGAGCACCACGTCGGGCGCCGTCTCCGCGATCACGGCGATCGCCGTGGGCACGTCTGCGGCCTCCCCCACGACCTCGACGCTCGCATCGAGGTCGGCCCGCAGGCCTGAGCGGAAGATGGAGTGGTCGTCGACGATCACGACGCGGAGGCGGTCAGCCACGGGGCTCCTGTCGGCCGGCGCCCCGCTCCGGGGACGAGACGGTGGGCAGGCGCAGATGCACCTCGGTACCGGCGTCGTCGCTGCGCACCGAACCCGTGCCACCCGCGCGACGCAGGCGCCCGATGATCGACTCCCGCACGCCCAGACGGTCGCCCGGCACCTCGTCGAGCCGGAATCCGGGACCGCGGTCTCGGACGAACACGTCGACGCCGTCGACCCGACCCTCGATGTACACGGAGATCTCGCCGCCCGCGTGCCGGGCGGCGTTCAGCATCGCCTCCCGTGCTGCGGCTGCCAGTTCCCCGCTCGCCCGCTCCGCCGACAGCCCGGCGGAGACCACCTCGATCCGGACCGGGTGGTCGATCTCGAGCGCTCCGGCGTAGTCCCGCAGGTCGGTCGGCAGGTCGCTGTCGGCCGGGGCGTCGCCGTCGTACAGCCACGCGCGCAGCTCCCGCTCCTGTGCACGGGCCAACCGTGCCGCCTCGCTCGACGCTCCGGCCCGGTTCTGGATGAGGGCGAGCGTCTGCAGCACCGAGTCGTGCAGGTGGGCGGCCATGACGCTGCGCTGCTCCTCCCGGATGCGACGCACGCGCTCCCCCGCCAGCTCCCGCCAGCGCGGGATGAGGGCCGAGGCCACCACCGCCACCAGCCCGGCCAGCGGGAGCAGCACGAGCACGACACCCGAGCGCGCGATCGGCCACGAGAGGAGCAGGAGGACCACGAGGCCGAGGATGAGCACCGCGAGGATGCGGACGGTGGTGGTGTGCCGAGGACCGCGGGCCGTGTCGGTTCGATCGATGAGCGTCGCCCACAGCCCGGAGGCGGTCGCGCACAGCGTGGTCCCGCCGACCACCACGGCCGCCGTCCCCGGAGGGATCGAGCCGTTCAGCCAGTCGCTGCCCCCGCGCCACACCACGACGACGAGGGCGCCGACGGCCGCGGGGACCAGCAGGAGCCAGGCGACCGGGAGGCGACGCGTCGGCGCCGTCGTCCCCTCCGTCCACGGCATGAAGGTCCAGCACCAGGCGTACAGGAGCACGCCCGCACCCCCGCAGAGCGTCAGGGCGACGAACAGCGCCCGCACCAGGCCCGCGTGCACTCCGAGGTGCCGCGCGAGCCCGGCGCTCACTCCGGCCACGAGAGCGTCGCGGTCGCGGGTCAGGGCCGGACGCACAGTCGCCGGCGCGGGGCCGGGGAGCGTGGAGACGGCGGAGGGCATACCGTCATCCAATCATCCGCCTCCCCTCTCCGGGACCTCCCCGGCGCGGAATCAGGGTGTGCTCAGGGGATCCCCCCATGGCCCCACGGCGCCGCCGACCGCGAGGATCGACTCATGACGATTCCGACCGCTCCGCCACCGCCCGCCGACCACGAGGCGTCGGCACCGGATGCCCCCCGCCGACCGCGCGGCGCCGACCGGTTCCTGCTGTGGGTCGCCGGCCTCGGCGTGGTGCGCACGGACGGCTGGCTGGGTGGCGTGGCCGCCGGCATCGCGATCCGACTCCGCATCGATCCGCTGATCGTGCGCGGAGTCCTCGTCGTCGCGGCCCTCTTCGGTCTTCCGGCCCTGTTCCTGTACGCCCTCGCCTGGGCCGTGCTGCCGGACGTCGACGGCCGCGTGCATCTGCGTGATCTGCTGCAGCGCCGGTACGCCCCCGTGCAGCTCGGCATCCTCGCCCTCGCCGTGATCGGCCTCTTCCCGACGGCTCCGCTCGACGGACGCCTGTTCGGACTGGGCTACGACGGCTGGTCGGCACTGTCGACGGTCGCCTGGGTGGTCGGGCTCGTGCTCGCTGCCGCCTTGCTCTTCCTCATCGTGCGTGCCGCGCGCCGCACTCCGGGCGCTTCCGCGCCGGATCCGGCAGGGGCTTCCGCAGATCCGGCGGCCCCGGCCGCGTCCGCCCCCGACGCGGGTTCGGGTCCCGCCACGGGGGCGGACGCCATTCCTTCCCAGGCGACGGACACGCCGGTCTCGCTACCGCTCGCCGACGCCGTCGGGCGCGACGTCCTCGCCATCCCCGCCCCTCCGGCCCCCCTGCCTCCGGGGACCCAGGACCCCGCCGCATTGGAGGCCTGGCGCGCCCAGCACGCCGCCTGGAAGGAGCAGGATCAGGCCTGGCGCCGCCAGCAGCAGGATGCGGAGCGCGCCGCACGCGACCAGCTCCGCCGGGAGCGTCAGGTTGAGGCGGCCGTGTTCGCCGCCGCAGCCGCGGAGCGCCGACGTGTCCGCCGCGCGTCGAATCCGCGCGCCGGCTTCGCCTTCGTCATGACCGCCCTCGGACTCGCGATCGTCGTCGGCGCCGGCGTGGGACTCGCCGTCGGTGAAGCCCTCGGCGGCGCGCTGGGGCTGTTGTCCGGCGCACTGGTCCTGGCCCTGGCGATGATCACGGCCGGAGCCCTTCGTCGCCGCAGTGGCGCCCTGGCCTTCCTCACCGTGCTGACGCTGGCCGCGGGTCTCCTCACGGGCTTCCTGTCCACGATGCCCGGTCTCACCCTCGGGTACGCCTCGCTCACGAACAACCAGGAGGCGCACGTCCGACAGCCGTTCGGCGACCTGTACCTGCAGCTCCACCGGCACGACGGCGGCCCCCGCCCCATCGAGATCGAGAAGGGCTCGGGGCGGACCGAGATCTTCGTCGACGCCGGGGTCCAGCTGCAGTTGCGCGGCACCGTCGGCGACGGCGTGGAGGTGAGCTGGCTCCGCGTCGACCCGGACGATCCGATGGTCATGGACTCCGGCGTCATCTCCGCGACGCCGCGGGGCGACGAGAACGTCATCTCCGCGAACATCTCCGCCGAGGAGGGCAGTCCCTCAACGATCCAGCCCGTGACCATCGACCAGGCCAGCGGCCTCATCGTCGTGACCCTGCAGGAGCCCGAGGAGGGCCAGGAATGAGCACCGAGACCATCACCGCACCGCGGGTGCGTTGGGCATCCATCATCTGGGGCACGACCTTCGCCGCGATCGCCGCGGGGTCGCTGTGGTTCCTCACAGACCCGGATCGCCGTGCCGCGCTGGCCGACGGCGTGGGGACGATGACCCCGGCCACCCTGCTCACGATCGTGCTCCTCACCGCGGGGGCCCTGTTCCTCGTGGGCGGTGTCGCCGGACTGGTCCGCCGGGCTCAGCGGAAGTCCCCCACCGAGGAGTCGGACGACCCCGAGTAGCCTGGATCCCATGGCGCACCAGGGACGACGACCCGCGAAAGGCTCCGGCAAGGGCTCACCCGCCCACCGGGGCCGTGCCGCGGGCGGCGGCTCACGCCAGGGGAAGCCGGCTCCGCGCCGCTCACCCCGCGCCGAGAAGGTCGTGTTCGACGCTCCGACCGCCGCACCCGAGGAGCCGCGGACGTTCCGCCTCGGCGCCGTGCCCGGAGCGACGCCGGGCAAGTGGATCGACACGTGGAAGCGGCGCCTGCCCCACGTGGCCCTCGAGCTCGTCGCGATCGAGGTCGCCGGGCAGCGAGAGGCGCTCGACGATCTCGACGCCGCCGTCGTGCGCCTCCCGCTGGACGACGACGCCCTGCACGTGATCCCGCTGTACGACGAGGTACCGGTGGTGGTGACCTCGACCGATTCGCACCTGCTCGCGGCGGACGAGCTGACGACCGCCGACCTCGACGGCGAAGTGCTGCACTCCCTGTCCGACGACGTGCTCGGGCCGGTGGAGGTGCCGGGCACCATCCCCGCACGCGTCGGACCCCTGTCGACCGCCGACGCGATCGCCACGGCGGCGACGGGTGTCGGGATCGTCCTCGTGCCGATGTCACTGGCCCGACTGCACCACCGGAAGGACGCCGACTACCGGGTCCTCGCCGACGGCCCGGTGTCGACCGTGGCCCTCGCCTGGCCGCGCGACCGGACCACACCCGACGTCGAGACGTTCGTCGGGATCGTCCGAGGACGCACGGCGAACTCGTCCCGCTGAGCCGTCAGGACCGGACGTTCCCCCTCGTTAGAATCGCCTGATGGCCTCGCTTCTCTACGTCTGCGTGCGACCCGAGACCGGGGCGGCTGATGCCGAGCACGCCTCGTTCCGGCGGGCCCTGGGAGTCGACGTGGTCGATCGTCTCGATCTGCTGCACGAGCCGCTGACTCCGGCCCATCTCGACCGGTACCGCGGCGTCGTCATCGGCGGTTCGCCGTTCAATGTCACCGACGCCGAGAAGACTGCGGTGCAGCGACGCGTGGAGGCCGACCTGGAGACGCTCGCCCACGCCGCACGGGAACAGCGGATCGCCGCCTTCTTCACGTGCTTCAGCATCGGGGTGCTCACCCGCCTCCTCGGCGGCGAGGTCGTGACGACCATGCCGGAGGCGGCGAGCGCGACGGTCATCGAGACGACGCCGGAGGGCGCCGTCGATCCCGTGTTCGGCCCGTCCGGTCCGGCACTCACCGTCTTCACCGCGCATAAGGAGAGCGCCGCGACGACTCCGCCGGGGGCCGTGCTGCTCGCCACCAACGCGGCCTGCCCTGTGCAGGCCTACCGGGTGGGGACGCACCTGTACGCCGCGCAGTTCCATCCCGAGCCGACGCCGCGCGACTTCGCCGATCGGATGACGTTCTACCGCACGACGGGGTACTTCGATCCGGCGCAGTTCGACGCGGTGCAGCAGGAGGTCCTCGCGGCCTCGGTCACCGAGGGCGCCGCCCTGCTCCGCCGCTTCGCCGAGCTGTTCGGCTGAGCGATACCCGGCGCGTGGAGGTGGCGTCGACGGCAGAATGCAGGGATGAAGTCTGTATGGATCGTGTTCGACGACGAGGATGACGCTGGCATCTACGGCGTCTTCGACAACCGCGAAGACGCGGATTCCTATGCCGATGAGGTCAGTCACATGTCCTCGAATGGCATGAAGATTGCGGATTTTCCGGTGCCATGGCGCCTGACGGACAGGGCCACTCGCATAGAGATCTGACACCTTGCGGTGGGTCGGAGCGCATGTGCTCGCTCTTACAGACGAGGCGACGGTCGACGCCGAGATGTTCGGCTGAGATCAGGCCGGGGCATCACCGCGGAGCAGCGGGATGCGCTCGCGCAGGTAGGCGTCCAGCGGCATGAAACCGCCCGCCTGACTCCAGCGCACCGACGGCACGCCGTCGATGAGCGCAAGCGGACCGGAGGAGCCTCCGGCGTCGACCGCGTCGACGTCGATCACGCTCCAGCCGACGTGCACGACATCCCCCTCATGGAAGCCGCCGCGGAGGGCGAGGGCCCGGCGCTCGGCCCGTGCCCGCGCCGACTCGGCGCTGTATCCCCGACGCCCCGGGTCCGCGGCGCGGAGCACCTCCGCCGTCGCCAGGGCATGCGTGTCGGTGAGCAGGATCACGCCCAGGTGCCAGGCCTCGCCGACACGGACGATCCGCCGCCCGCGCCAGCGCGAGTCCTTCTCCTCGCCGAGGCCCTCGCGGGGTGCGCCGGCGAGATCCTGCACAGCCTGGGTCAGCAGGGCGGAGGCGGTGGTCACAGCTCCCCCAGCGTGGTCTGGCCTGCGAGACGCGGGCCCGCGACCTGCGCACGATCGCCCCGCAGCGTCATCCCGATCAGCGGGTACAGGAGCACCGACAGCATGCCCGCCCCGACCAGCGCGGCCGCGGTCCCGGAGTCGAGCATGTCCTGGTCCACGCCGATCGCGGTGACCGCGACGATGATCGGCAGCCCGGTGGCCGCGAGCAGGCCGAGGGCGGCGCGGTCACGCCCGCTGGCGCCCCCCGGGGCGGAGAGCTGGGCGGCCGACCCGCGGATCACCAGGAGCGCCAGCAGGAACACCGGCACCAGGGACATCGCCGAGGGAGACGTCAGCAGCGCCTGCAGGTCGAAGGTCACGCCCGTGTAGAGGAAGAACACCGGCACGAGGAAGCCGAACGCGAGCCCCTCGATCTTGCTCTCGACCTCGGCCGCGTCCTTCTCGGGTGCCCGCGCCATGATGATGCGCCAGATGGCCCCCGCGACGAAGGCGCCGAGGAGCATGTCCAGGTCGAGCATCACGCTGAGGCCGACGAGGGCCGCGATGAGGAGGATCACGAAGCGCACCCCGAACTGGTCGGAGGTGTGGAGGGTCGCACGCACGATGCCGTGCAGGCGCCCGTGCGGCACCCGGTGCGCGACGAGGACGGCGAGTCCCGCGAGCACGACGAAAGTCAGCAGCACCGCCGTGGCCAGGGGTGTCGTCCGGGTGCTCAGGAAGATCGAGATCGCGATGAGCGGCAGGAACTCCCCCACGGCGCCGATGGTGCTGATGGCACGGCCGAACGGGGTGTCCAGCTCCTTCGCATCGCGCAGGATCGGCATCAGCGTGCCGAGGGCGGTCGAGCTCAACGCGATCCCGATGACGACCATGCCCTCGCCCGGGGCGAAGAAGAATCCGAGCCCGATGCCCAGCAGCACGCTGAGCAGCCAGCCCAGCGACGCCCGGGCCAGGGGCTTCCCGGCCACTTGGCGGAAGTCGATCTCGGAGCCGGCGACGAAGAACAGCACGGCCAGGCCGAAGTCGCTGAGCTTCTCCAGGAGGGGCCCTGGCTCCACCCAGCCGAGCACGGCAGGACCGACGAGGATGCCGAGGACGAGCTCGAACACGACGATCGGCACCCGGACGAGCGGACGGACGCCGCGTGCGAGAAGCGGTGCGGCCACCGCCAGCAGCGGGATCAGCACCAGTCCGACGTCGCTCGCATCCACGGTCTCAGGGTAGCGATGCCGCGGGCGATTCGCTCCCCGCCGGCGCGACACGGCAGAATCGATGCACACCCCGAGGAGCAGCCATGACCCAGCCCGATACCGCCCGACTGCTGATCGCCTGCGACGACCAGCCCGGCATCGTCGCCGCGGTCGCCGGCGTGCTCGCCCGGCACGGGGCGAACATCATCTCGCTCGACCAGCACTCGACCGACTCCGAGGGTGGCCGATTCTTCCAGCGGACGGTCATCCACCTCGACGGTCTGTCCGCCGCGCGCCCCGCCCTGGAGGCCGACATCGCGGCGGTCGCGGAGCGCTTCGGCATGGAGTGGTCGCTGCACGACGTCGCCCGGCGCAAGCGCGTGGCGATCTTCGTCTCGAAGTACGACCACTGCCTCATGGAGCTGCTCTGGCGCACGCAGCGGGGGCAGCTCGACATCGACATCACCATGGTCGTCTCGAACCACCCCGACCTCGCCGAGGCGGTCCGCTCCTTCGGCGTGCCGTTCGTGCACATCCCCTCGACGGACAAGCAGGCGATGGAGGAGCGTCAGCTCGACCTCCTCCGCGGCAACGTCGATCTCGTCGTGCTCGCCCGGTACATGCAGATCCTCAGCGACGACTTCATCACGCGCCTCGAGGCCCCGGTCATCAACATCCACCACTCGTTCCTGCCCGCCTTCATCGGCGCGAACCCCTACGCCAGGGCGAAGGAGCGCGGCGTGAAGCTGATCGGTGCCACGGCGCACTACGCCACGGCCGACCTCGACGAGGGGCCGATCATCGAGCAGGACGTCACGCGGGTCACGCACTCCGAGTCCGCGGCCGAGCTGCAGAGCCGGGGCGCCGACGTCGAGCGTCTCGTCCTGGCCCGGGCTGTGCAGTGGCACGCCGAGGACCGGGTGATCGTGCACGGCCGCTCGACCGTCATCCTGTAGCGCTCCGCCGCTCAGCGGTCGGCGTTCTCAACGGCCGGGGACTCCGGCGGCGAGCTCTGCGAAGACCTCGGCGGCGGTCGTCCCACGCGCGAGCGGGGCGGCCTGCCCCATCCACAGCGACTGCAGCTCGCCCAGGTTCTGCTCTCCTGCCGCCGCGCGGAAGCGTCCGGTGAGCCAGTTCTGCATCGGGAACGGGGCGATCGTGCCGCTCGCCTCGATCGCCCGCACCGCGCGATTGCGGGCTCCGCGGGCGAGGCGTCCGCTCATCGCCTTCGTCAGCACGGTCTCGTCGGCGGCAGTGGTCCGGATGGCGTCGCGGTGCGCTGCGGTCGCGGCGGATTCGGCGGTCGCGAGGAACGCCGTCCCCACTTGCACGCCGGAGGCACCGAGGGCGAAGGCCGCCGCGACCCCGCGGCGGTCGGCGATCCCGCCGGCGGCGATGACGGGCACGTCGACCGCGTCCACGACCTGGGGCACGAGCGCGATGGTGCCGACGAGCGACTCGGTCGCGGGGCGCAGGAACGACACGCGGTGCCCGGCCGCCTCAGCTCCGCACGCGACGACGGCATCGACTCCGGCTTCGGCGAGCGCGACCGCTTCGGCGACCGTGGTGGCGGTGCCGACGACCCGGATGCCGCGGTCGCGGGCCTCGGCGACGACGGCGGGCGACGGCACCCCGAACACCACGCTCAGCACGGCGGGGGCGACCTCCCAGACCGCGTCGAGCTGCTCGTCGAGGTCGGGCATGTAGCGCTCGGGGCGTGCCGGCACCGGAACCCCGACGGCCTCGTAGAACGGCTCCAGCGCCTGCGCGAAGACCGTGTGCTGCGGGTTCGGCACGGCCTCGTCACCCAGGGGCAGCCAGATGTTCAGCGCGAAGGGGCGGTCGGTGGCGCGGTGCAGCTCGGCCCCGACCTCCCGGATCCGGTCCCCGTCGTAGCCGTACAGCCCGTACGACCCCAGCCCGCCGGCCGCGCTCACCGCCGCCGTCAGCTCCACCGACGAGGTCCCCCCGAACGCCCCCAGCACGATCGGATTCTCCACTCCCAGAAGTTCTTCTGTCGCCATACCCCGACGGTACGCCTTCGAATCGCCTGAATGGCTCCATCGGCGGCCCGGATACAGCGATTCAGGCGATTCGAACGGGGTAAGCTCGCGGCATGAGCGAGTGGTTCGGGCAGATGCTCGGCTTCGTCGCGGCCGCGATCGGCCTTGTGACGATGCCGGATGCCGCCGCGCTCGGGCTCGCGATCGCGCTGCTCGCCGTCACCGTCCTCACGCTCGCGCTCGTGCTGAGCGTGCGCCACCAGGCCTCCGCCGATGCCCCGCACCCGCTGCGGGCGATCGATGTCGGAACGCTCCTCCCGCAGAGCGATCCGGATGCCGCCGGGCACCCTCGTCCGCGAGCGCCGGGAGTCGCGACCGCCGCGTAGTCCGTCCGACCGGGACCGCGCGGCCTTCGCCGACCCTTCCCGACCTCATCGAACGGACCTTCCCGTGGACATCTTCGCCTTCCCTCCCCTCGCCGCGCTCCTGGACACCGCCTACGGTGCCCTGAACGGCCTCTCCACCCTTCTCGAACCCCTCGCCGGCCCCTCCGCCGCCGCCCTCGCTGTGGTCCTGGTGACCCTCCTCGTGCGCGCCCTCCTCATCCCTGTCGGCATCTCCCAGGCCCGAGCCGAGCAGACCAGAGCCCGCCTCGCCCCGAAACTGCGCGCGCTGCAGCAGCGCCACCGGAAGAACCCGGAGCGCCTGCAGCAGGAGATGATGGCGCTCTACCGGGCCGAGAACACCTCGCCCTTCGCGGGGATGCTGCCCGTGCTGGCGCAGGCACCCGTCGTCGGGCTGTTGTACACCCTGTTCCTGCGACCGGAGATCGCCGGACATTCGAACGAGTTGCTCACCCACGACCTCTTCGGTGCCCCGCTCGGCACGAGCCTGGTGTCGGCCCTGTTCGGCGGCACAGCGACCCCGGCGACGTTCGCGGTCTTCGGCGTGCTGCTGGCCGTGATGATCGCCGTCGCCGAGGTCACCCGGCGGGTGTTCCGGCCGGTCCCCGTCGAAAGCGACGACTCCCCGCTGAGCTCCCCCGGCATGCTGCGGATGATGTCGGCGCTGCACTATCTCACCGCGGTGTTCGCGGCCTTCGTCCCCCTGGCCGCCGCGCTCTATCTCACGGTCACGGTGGTGTGGACCCTCGTGCAGCGGGTGATCCTGCGCCGCCGCTACCCGCTGCCGCAGCCGGCCGTCGTCCGCGCGTGAGAGCCGCTCGGCCGGAGGGGTCAGTCCGGAAGCGGGATCGGAGCGGTGAACGGTCCCGCGGCACCGTCGCCCCTCCGGTCGCGGCGCACGCCGAGAGTGGTCCCGACGCTCGCCGCGATCACGAGCGCCACCGCGAGCAGCCGCAGCGGCGTGGCGTCCTGTCCGAGGATGAGCCACCCGGCGAGGGTCGCGAACGCCGGCTCGAGGCTCAGCAGCACCCCGAACACCCGCTGCGGGAGCCGACGGAGCGCCGCGAGCTCGAAGCTGTACGGGATGACGGACGAGAGCACCGCGGTGACCGCCGCGAGCAGGAGGAGCTGCGGGTCCGGTGCCACGGTCGCCGCCGCGGGCACACCCACGGGGATGAGGAGCGCGGCCGCGACGACGAGTCCCATCGCGAGCCCACTGCTGCCGGGGATGAGGGCGCCGACGCGCGCGCTCATCCGGATGTACATGACCCAGAATCCGGCCGCGATGAGGATGAAGACCACGCCGAGCGGGTCGAGGGGCTCGGCGCCGACGAGGCCGTCCACGCCGAGCAGCGCCATGCCGAGCAGGGCCACACCCACCCACACCGCATCCCGGAGACGACGGGTCAGCACGGCGGCGAGCACGAGCGGCCCGAGGAACTCGATCGCCACGGCCGGCCCCAGGGGGATGCGGTCGATGGCCGCGTAGAAGAAGCCGTTCATCGCCGCGAGCGACACCCCGAACAGCACGGCGGCGAGCCACTGCGTCCGGGTCCAGGCGCGGGGCCGCGGTCGCACGATGACGACCAGCAGCAGGGCGGCGATCGCGACGCGGAGCGACGTCACGCCCCACGGCCCGAGGACGGGGAAGAGCTGCGCGGCGACGGCGGCGCCGAACGGCAGGGAGAGGCAGGATCCGATGACGAGGGCGACGCCCACGAGGGGTCCGGATGTCGCGGGTCTCTGCACCAGACAAGCTTAGGCGGCGGGGTCCTGCCTCCCCGCCGCCTGCGCCCTCCTCACGCGGATCAGAGCGGCTTGCCGCCCGTCACCGCGAGGACTGCTCCGGACACGTACGACGACTCCGCCGAGGCGAGGTACACGTAGGCTCCGGCGAGTTCCGCGGGCTGGCCGGCGCGCCCCAGCGGCGTGTCCTGCCCGAACGTCTCCAGGCGCTCCGGCCCCCATCCGGTCGCGGGGATCAGCGGCGTCCAGATCGGACCGGGCGCGACGGCGTTGACGCGCACGCCGCGCGGCCCTGCCTCCTCTGCGAGCGCCTTGACGAACGCGACCTGTGCTGCCTTCGTCATGGCGTAGTCGATGAGACCCGGTGACGGCTGCGCCGACTGCACCGACGAGGTCACGATGATGCTGGATCCGGGCTCGAGGTCAGGGAAGGCGGCACGTGCCGAGAAGACGAGACCGGCGAGGTTCGTGTCGAACACTCGACGCATCTTCTCGGTGTCGAGGTTCTCGAAGCCGTCGATGTCGTGCTGGTAGGCCGCGTTGAGGACGAGCACGTCGAGTCCGCCGAGTTCGCGGCGCGCGCGGTGCACGGCGTCGGTCGCGAAGGCCTCCTCGCGGACGTCGCCGGGGATGCTGACGCCGGTGCGACCGGCCTCACGGACGAGCGCGAGCGTCTCCTCCGCATCCTCCTGCTCCTCGGGCATGTGCACGATGGCCACGTCTGCGCCCTCGCGGGCGAAGGCGATCGCGACGGCACGCCCGATCCCCGAGTCGCCGCCGGTGATGAGGGCACGCCGCCCCTCGAGCCGCCCGTGGCCGACGTAGGACTGCTCGCCGTGGTCGGGCTCCGGGGTGGTCTTCTCGGTGAGGCCCGGCTGGTCCTGGCTCTGCGCCGGGAACCCGTCCTCGTGGTGCGCGTGTCGGGGGTCGGTGAGGCCGCCGTCGCGGGTGGTGTCGGTCATTTCCGCTCCTCCTGTCATGGGGCTGACGATCAGGTCGTGATCGAGCCTCGCGGCTTCGGAGGGCGGACGGCAGGGGGTTGACAGCCCCGGGCGGTCTCCGGGAAACCCGCCTCAGCCGGCGGATGGGGCGTCGCCGTGCGGGGGCTCGGCGTTCTCGGCGGGCTCGGGAACGAGGTAGAGCCCGGTGGGAGCGTTGGCGGTGAAGGCGAGCGCCTCGATCCAGGCCCGGTTGACGGCGGGCTGCCGACTGCCGAAGTACTTGAAGACGAGCGAGCTGCCCGGCTGGATCCAGACGGTGGTCCGGCCGCCGCCCACGCTGGCGTCCTCACGCCAGCTGAACGGGAACGGCTCGCCGCGGCGCAGCTTGGCCGTGATCACGAGCTGCAGGTGCGTGAGCGCCCGATCCTCGATCTCGGTCTTCACGCTGCCTTCGTAGATGAACTTGCCCATCGGGTGATGCTCCTCGGTCGGGTGGTCCTCAGCCCGGCGGACACTGCCGGGATCGGCCTATGGGTAGAGGGTAAGCCCTCGGACGGGGCGCGCGGCAAATCGGCCTCGGAGGGCGACGCAGGCGTCGAAGTCAAGGCCCTGCGCACGATCCACGCGGGGGTTAGCCTCGAATCATCGACACCCGAGGAGGGCACCGCCATGACTGACCGCCACATCGACGACCGTCCCGAGGAGGGCTACACGCCTGGCACCACCCACGCCGAGCGCGGCGCGGGCAACCCGCGACTGCGCGTGCGGCGCGACGACGAGCGCACGGAGTTCGCGCTCGACATGGAGGAGGTGCGCATCGGTTCCGCCGCCGGGAATGAGCTGCGCCTCGCCGACACCGAGCCCGTGCATGCGACGGTCGTGCACGACGACCGTGACGAATACGTGGTGACCCTGCACGCCGACGGCGAGATGAACTCCAACCCCGACTCCGACGCGACCCACCCCGGCGAGCGCACCGAGACGCTGCGCACCGGATCCCGCTTCACGGTGGGCCCGTGGGAGCTGGTCTTCGCCCGCGAGGAGTTCGCCGACCACGGCCGGCCCTTCGGCGGACGCCTCGGCGGTGAGTTCTCCGACCAGCCGCTGCAGGAGGCGCGTCCGGGCTACGACGCCGACGACGAGCGGCTCTCGCAGGCCGACGTCAACGACGAGCTCTCTCAGTCGGACTCCAAGGCCGACTGATGGTGCGGGGTGCCGACGGGCTTGGACTCCGCTGACCCCCGCTGCCGGAGGTAGATCGCGAACGCGACCATCGTCCCGACTGCGAGGAACTCGGACTGCCAGTTCTGCAGCGTGCGGTCCCAGAAGTCCGAGCTGGTCACGTAGTCGACCCAGGTGATCGCGGCGACGCCGTGCATCGCGTTCTCCTCGTTCATGACGACCGTGCCGGCGAGCGACTGCGCGAACCAAGACAGCACGAACACCGCCCCCATCACGATCAGCAGCGAGTTGCCGAACACGGCGGCTCGCCATCCGCCCGCCCGGGCCCACCGCGGAGAGTCCGGGCGGGCGTGCGGGCCGACGAGCTGATCCGCATCGCTGCCCGGCCCCTCATCGCCGGGCTTCTTCGACTCCGGTGACCCCTTCTGCACGAACCAGATCGTCGCAGCGATGAAGAGGAAGAACTGCAGGAACTCCGACTGCCAGTTCTCAGCGACGTCGACGGCGAAGTCGGACGACCAGAGGAAGTCCCCGAAGCCGATCGCCCGCTGCCCGTGGTCGAGGAGCTCCTCGTTGTTGCGGAGGTAGCCCGCGAGCGCCTGGCCCGCGAGCGCGAGCGCGAACAGCGCGAGGAAGAAGAGGCTGAGGGCGTGGTCCTTGATCCGCGAGCGCATCGTCATCGCCCTCCCAGCGGCAGGCCGATCATCACGGCGAGCCCGACGCCGATGATCCCCGCCCAGATCCAGAAGACCGCCCGCATTCCCGCGGTGTCGCGCGCATCCTCTACCATGTCCGCCTCCTTCGTCGGTGTGACCACGGTCCGACGATGACGCGCAGGATGAGTGCCCTCCAGGGGCTTGACGCGGACACGGTTGTCAATCCCCTCCATCAGGGCTCCGCGGCACCCGTAGCCTGGCGGAACCGATGAGAGGAGCGCCCGATGACCGCACCGAACGAGACCCCCGACCTCGAACGCCTCGGCGAGCTCGCCCGCAGCCGAGGCCTGCGCGTGAGCGTTGCGGAGTCACTCACGTCCGGACGCCTCGCGAACACGATCGGCGCCGGCGAGGGGGCCTCCGGCTGGTTCGCCGGCGGCATCGTCGCGTACTTCACGGAGGTGAAGGAGCGGGTGCTGGGGCTGACCCCGGGGACGGACCCCACCTCCGCGGCCTGCGCCGAGCAGCTCGCCACGGGAGCGCGGGAGCTCTTCGACGCCGACATCTGCGTCTCCACCACCGGCGTGGGCGGGCCGGGTCCGGAGGGCGGTCACCCCGCGGGCACGGTCTACCTGGGCTGGGCGACCGCCGACGATGCGGGGCACCGGAGGCTGGCCCTGACCGGCGATCCGGACGAGATCCTGTCGGCGAGCGTCGACGCCGCAGTGCGACTGCTCGCCTTCCACGCCGAGGGGCTGCACCCTGCGGGGCCCCGGCGCACCGGGTCCGACTGAGGTCTCAGCGCCCCGGCACGAGGCCGACCCGCAGCGGGGCTCCCGGCGCAGTCGCCTCGGTGAGGGCGGCGTCGATGTCGAGGAGCGATCGCACCGCACCCACGGCCTCGCTGAACGGATACGCGCGCCCGCGACCCGCGAGGAACGACGCCGCCGCCGCGAGGTCGTCCGCTCCGTAGTTGTGCACCCCCGCGACCGTGATGAGTCGGCGGACGAGATCCTCCGCGTCCAGCGGGATCGGCGCCGCAGGGAAGACGCTCCCGACGAGGACGACCGTCCCGCCGACGGCGACGTCGGCGAGCGCCTCCCCCACGGCATGCCCGGAGGCTTCGATCACCACGTCCGGGTCACGGTCGAGCGTGGTGGCCCCGAAGCGCGAGGCGAAGGCCCGGCGATCGTCATCCGGGTCCCGGACCTCGACGACGGCGCCGTGCTCGGCGGCGATCGCGGCGGCACTGATCCCCACGAGACCCGCGCCGTGGATGCGCACCGCGGCGCCGTCGAGGTCGATGTCACGGGCGGCACGCGCCACCGCGGCCCACGCGGTGGCTGTCGCGCAGGCGGCCGGCGCCAGCACCGCAGCGGGCAGCGCCTCCGGCACGCGCACGATCGCGGTGCCGGCCCGCAGCTGCACGTGGCTGGCGAACGCCCCGGTCAGGTCGCCGTGGGCGCCGACGCGGTCATGGCCGTACTTGCCGAGGTCTCGGCACTTCTGCGTGAGGCCGCGCCGACAACGGTCGCAGGTGCCACAGGACACCGTCACCGACCACACCACACGGTCACCGATCCGCAGCGGCGTGCCGTCCACCGCGTCCGCACCGTCGTCGCCCATCGCGATGACGCGTCCGACGCTCTCGTGCCCGAGGACGAGCGGCGCCGGCGCGGACCGGCGCCCCTGCACGGTGTGCACGTCCGACCCGCAGATCGTGGACATCTCCACGGCGACGAGCGCGTCCTGATCGCCGAGCGCGACCCCCGGGACCGCGATCGTCTCGTGCGGGTGCCCTTCGCCGACCCAGACCATCGCGGTGGCCGCGGGGCGCAGCGCGACGTCCCTCCGGTGTCCGGGCGGGCGGATCAGCAGCGTTCCCATGACTCGACTCTCAGACGGAGGCGACGGCAGCGGGAAGGAGCTCTCGCTGGGCCAGAGCTCCCCGCAGCGCCGTGACGTCGGAGAGCACGGCGTGGGCGCCCGCTCCGCTCAGAGCCGCGCGATCGTGGGCGCCGGTGAGCACTCCCGCGACGAAACCGGCACCCGCGCGGCGGCCCGACTCGACGTCGCTCACGGTGTCGCCGGCGACGGCCACAGCCTGCACCGCGGACGCTCCCGTGCGCAGAAGGGCGGTGAGGACGAGGTCGGGCGCGGGGCGTCCGCGGCCGGCGTCGACCGGGGAGAGCGCGAGGTCGATAAGCCCTCCCCACCCCAGGCCGTCGAGGATCGCCTGTCGGGTGACCGGCGCGAACCCGGTGGTCAGTGCGACGGTGAGCCCGGCGTCCTTCAAGCCCTGGATCGCGTCCGCCGCCCCGGGGATCTCCGCGACGCCGTCTTCGGCGACGATCTCGGCGTACGCGGCCTCGAACGCCGCGGTGGCCTGCCGTGCAGCGACCGCATCGCCGGCGGCCAGGTGCAGGAAGACATCGAGCTTGGACTGTCCCATGGTCTTCCTGACATAGCCGAGGGCATCGTCCCAGGGCAGCCGTGCGGCGACGCCGGTGCGTTCGGCGGCGCGCTGGAACGCCTGCTCCACCACGCCGTCGTCCACGACGGTGGTGCCGGCCATGTCGAGGACGACGAGTTCGATGGGAGTGGTCATGGGGTTCCTTCCAGAGCAGGGGTGCCGCCGAGGGCGGCGGTGAGGTGCAGGTCGGCGAGCCCGAGGCCGCAGGTCATGCCGATGCCGGTGGTGGCGGCGAGCACGAGCGCACCGTCGTCTCCGCGGTCGACGAGGAACTCGCCGGGGGCTTTCGCGTACACGCCCTGCCACCGCTCGATGACCCGCGGTGCACCCCACTCGAACAGGGCCTCGGCCTCGCCGAGGAACGCGGTGAACGCGGCCTCGGGCTGGAACGGCGAGGGGGCGGCGGCGGTGGCATGCGAGTCACCCAGGATGAGCGTGCCGTCGGGAAGCTGCGTGTACATCTGGTTGAGGTCGAGGGCCGCGAGGTCGGGGCGCTCGGCGTGCAGACGCTCGCGCAGGACTCGGGCCTCCGGTCCATCGGCGAACCGCCCGTACCGGATGAGGGACCAGCCGGTCAGCAGGGGCGCGGTCAGCGGTCGCGGGAACGAGACCGCCGCCCGCATCATGTCGAGCGCACAGCGCATCACGCTGTGGCGTTCGGCGACCTCGGGCAGGAGCTGATCGATGTCGTGGTTGACCGCCACCACGACGGCCCCGGCGTCGATCGCACCGCGCGTGGTCTGCACCCGCCCTGCGCCGAGCGCCGTCACCCCGGTGCGGAAGCGGAACTCGACGCCCCGGGCCGTCAGATGCCGCACGATGGCCGTCGCCGTGGTCCGCGGGTCCGTCTGCAGGTCGGCCTCGATGAGGGCGCCGCCGACGAGGCCGTGCCGACGCAGCGGGGCGCGGCGGAGGAGCTCATCGGCCTCCAGCATCCGGATGCCGCCGTCCTGCGCCGCCGCGGTCATCACGGCGAGCTCGTCCTCATGCCGGGCCGCCACGAGCGTGCCCGACTCGCGGATCCAGAAGCCCGCGTCCCTGGCGAGCTGCAGCCAGAGATCGCGCGAGGCATCCGCGTATCGCCGTGCCTGCCCGCCCTGCGCGCCGATGCAGAGGTGGCCGAAGTTCCGGATCGTGGCGCCGGTCGGGGCCGCGCTGCGGTCGACCACGACGACGCGGAGCCCCCGGCGCACGGCCGCATACGCGGCCCCGAGGCCGACGATGCCTGCACCGACGACGACGACGTCGGGGTTCTGCTTCGCCCCGTTCATCGGAACACCTTCCTCATCCACATCGCGAGCCCCTCGACGGCGAGCACGGTCACGAGGATCATCAGCACGATCGCGGTCACCGTCTCGTAGCGCGAGCCCTGGCTGGCGTTCAGCAGGTAGTAGCCGACCCCGCCGCCGCCGACGATGCCGAGGATCGTGGCTGCGCGGATGTTGGTGTCGAGCATGTAGAAGCTGTGCCCGATGAGCGCGCGGGTGCCCTGCGTCAGCGTGGCCGACGTGTACGTCTGCATCCGGGTGGCGCCCACCGCCCGCAGAGCGCGCTCGGGCCCGCGGTCGACCTCCTCGAAGGAGTCGGCGATGAGCTTGCCGAGCAGTCCGATCCCGCCGATCGCGAGCGCGATGACGCCGGCCTGCGCGCCGAGACCCGTGATGACGACGAGGACGATGGCGAGGATGAGCTCGGGGATGCCGCGGATGCCCACGAGGAGCAGACGGGCGGTGCCGCGCCCTGCGGCATGCGGCGCCACGTTGCGCGCGGCGAACGATCCGAGAAGCAGCGAGGGCAGGAGGGTGAGGACGGTGGCCGCGAGCGCGATCGCGACGGTCTCCCGCATGGCCTCCAGCATCGCGACCGTGTCGTAGCTGCCGAACGACGGCGGCCAGAACCGGGCGGCGACGTCGGGCAGCTTCGCCCAGAAGGTGAACAGGTCGGACCAGGTGATCTGGCTCACGACGACGCTGCCGACCACGACGAGGACCGCGACGATCCCGGCGGCCGTGTGACGCACCCGCTGCGCGGTCCACGGACGGCGCACCGCGGTCTGCGGGCTCTCCGCCCACGCGGGGCGATCGGCGGCGGAGGCGGACGACCGCCGGCGCATGCGCGGATGCACGATCCGGTCCATCCAGGACCGCGTCTGCTTCTGCTCGCCGAGCATCGCGCCGCGCACCGTGCTCGAGACGATCTCCATCACGATGCAGAGCACGAAGATCACGAGCGCGATCCCGAGGCCCTTGCCGTAGTTCAGCGACTTGAAGGCGTAGGACATCTCGAGCCCGAGGCCGGCGACGCCCACGTAGCCGAGCACGACGCTCCCGCGCAGATTGATGTCGTTGCGGTGCAGCACTGTGGCCACCCAGCTCGGCAGCACCTGCGGGAGGATGCCCGCCGTGAACTCCTGCAGCTTCGAGCCCCCGGCAGCGCGGATCGCGAGGCGCGGCCCTTCGTCGATCTGCTCGATGGCGTCCGCGAACATCTTGGAGATCATGCCGATCGAGTGGATGCCGATGGCGAGGATGCCGGGCAGCGTGCCGAGCGAGAACATGAGCACGAACGCCATGGCCAGCACCACGTCCGGCAGCGCGCGGGTGAGGACGCCGATGAAGCGGGCGGCCGCGCGCCAGCCCGCGCCCGGGGTGGTGTTGGCGGCGGCGAGGTAGGCGATGGGCACGGAGAGCACGGCCGCGAGCAGCGTGCCGACGAGCACGAGGCCGACGGTCAGCGCGATGAGCCAGGCGAGGTCGGCCGGCGCGGGAAAGGAGAGTCCGCCGACCCGGGCGAGGAAGTTCTCCGCGTTGCCCCAGCTCTGCACCATCGCGGGGATCGAGATGCCGACGTCGCGTACCGCCAGGATGCCGAGCACGACGAGGACGAGGAGAGTGAGTCCCGCTGCGATGCGCTCCGCGGACAGCGGCCGCTTCGGCGCCCGCTCCGCGACGCTCCCGCCACCCCGGGTCGCTGAGCCGCCGCCCTGGGTCGCCGAGCCGCCGCCCTGGGTCGCTGAGCCTGTCGAAGCGCCCCGTGTCGACGCCCCCACCGCCGTCATGACGCCCCCACCGCGGTCACGGCGTCGACGAGCTCCACCTGCACGGCACGGATCTCCGCCGTCGTCGTCGCGACGCGGCCGTAGATCTCCATCACCTCGGCTTTGGAGAGTCCGTCCGTCGGGGTGTCCAGGACGACCTCGCCGTGTCGGAGACCGACGATCCGGTCGGCCCAGCTGATCGCGAGGTCGACCTGGTGGAGGCTGCACACGACGGTGAGTCCCTCGTCGGCGGCGATCTCGCGGATGAGGGCCATCACCTGCTCGCTCGACTCCGGATCGAGCGAGGCGACGGGCTCGTCGGCGAGGAGGATCGCCGGCTTCTGCATGAGCGCCCGGGCGATCGCCACCCGCTGCTGCTGACCCCCGGACAGGGTGTCGCTGCGCTGATAGGCACGGTCGAGGAGGCCGACGCGGTCGAGGTGCTCCAGCGCGGTCAGCTTCGCGGCGCGGGGGTAGCTCCACAGCCCGAGCCGCGGGCCGCGCATCCGCGACAGCGATCCGGTCAGCACGTTCTCCAGAACGGTCAGGGAGGGCACGAGCTCGAACTGCTGGAAGATGAAGCCCACGCTGCTGCGGAGCTGTCGCAGCGCCCGACCTTTCGTCGAGGGAACGGATGCGCCGAGCACCTCGACCGACCCGGAGCTGGGGAGCTCCAGGCCGTCGAGATGGCGCAGCAGCGTGGACTTGCCGGAACCGGAGAGCCCGAGCAGCACGACGATCTCTCCCCGCGCCACCTCGAGCGTGACGTCCTTCAGGGCGGTGGTGCTGCCGAAGGTCTTGGTGACGCCGGCGAGGCGGATGAGGGTGTCGGATGCCGCGGTCATGGCTTCTCCTGTCGTCAGGCGCGGGGCGTCAGCCCTGGCACTGCTCGGCTTCGGTCTCGGCGCAGATGTCGCGGATGAGGTCGTAGTAGGCGTCGTCCACCGGCTTGGTGGCGAAGAACACGCTGCGGAACGCGTCGGAGTCCGCGCTGTCGATGCCCGCCGCGATGATGTCGTCGATCGTGACCTCGCCGAGGGCGTCGACGAGCTGCTTCGCCACGTCATCCGGCAGGGACGAGGAGTAGACGAGCGGAGCACCCGGGACCATGGTCTCGGCGATGACCTTCACCTTGTCGGACTTCTCGACCTCGGAGTCCTCGGCGAAACCGGCCTCGCACTCGACGCCCTCGCCGACCTTCTGCACGCTCACATCGTGCTTGCCCGCGAACACGGGCGTGATGTCGGACTTCGGGTCCACGCCCGCCTCGATGAGGTTGTACGACGGGAAGAGGTAGCCGGAGGTGGACGAGGGGTCCACGAAGCACACCTTCTTGCCCGCGAAGTCCTCGAGGCTGGAGATGTCGCTGTCCGCCGGGACGATCGCCTGCGAGTAGTAGCCGGGCTCCTGGCCCTCCTCGGTGACGATGGACGAGATCGGGGTGAGCTTCGCGCCGTTGTTGGTCGCGGTGACGTAGGTGAATCCGGAGAACGAGGCGACGTCGACCTTCCCGGCGACGGCGGCCTCGATGAGCGCGGCGTAGTCGGTGGACTCGTGGTACTCGACGGTCTTGCCGGTGACCTCGGCGATGTAGTCCATGAGCGGCTGGTAGTTCGTCTCGGTGTCCACCGAGTCGGGGACGACGCCGAAGACGAGGGTGTTCTCGTCGACGGCGAATCCACCGGCCGACTGTGCGTCGCCGGGGGCGTCGGTGGCATCGGCCGATCCGGAGCAGGCGGCGAGGCCGAACGCGAGGATCGCAGCGCCGGCGAGGGCGGGGAGAGCGCGGAGCTTCATGAGGACCTTTCAGGGTGGGAGGAGTGATCCACGGACGACTCTCCCAGCAGCCTCGCTGAGATGTATACCTATCTCAGAAGAGTTCAGGCGGCGTTCACCCGCCATTCGCCTGGGTGAACACCCTCGCAACACACCGCCCTTCGTGACGCCGAACGAAGTAATGTACCTATGTGGCCGAAGCTGTGTACACCCAGATCGCCGACGACCTCCGTTCGCGGATCGCGGACGGCACGCTCCGCCCCGGCGATGACGTGCCCACGGAAGCCGAGCTCGCGGAGCACTGGCGCACGTCGCGCGGTCCGATCCGCAACGCGCTGGCGGCCCTTCGCGCGGAAGGCCTCATCGAGACGACCCGCGGCCGGCCGGCGCGCGTGGTGGCGCGCAAGGCGAATCAGGCCGTGGACGTCTCCGTCCCGTTCACCCGATGGGCGCGCGACCTCGGCGTCACCCCTGGCGCGCAGACGCAGGAGCTGAGTCTGCGGCGCGCGGGCGATCTCGGCCCGGCGCTGGGTGTCGGACGCGACGACACCATCGTGAGCGTGGTGCGCCTGCGGCTGCTCGACGGCCGTCCCACGATGCTGGAGCGCCTCGCGTACACCGAGGACGTCGGCCGTCGGCTGTTCGAGATCGACCTCGACGCGGTGTCGATCACCGAGTACCTCGCGTCGGTCGGGCATCCGATCGTCGCACTGCAGCACGTCATCGACGCGGTCGCCGCCGACGATCAGGACGCCGCGCTTCTCCGCGTGCCGCGAGGAACGCCCATCCTGCGGCTGACGCGCACGTCACGGGACGCCGAGGGGCGCATCTTCGAGGCATCGGAGGATCGCTACCTCAGCGAGGTGGTGCGCTTCACGGTGGCGGCGTCCGGGATATCGACGGACGGACACTACATGAGAGCAGTGGGCGGCTGAGGCCGGAGACAGATTCGCGACCGCGGGCGCGGGGGTGTAAGAAGCCAGAAAGATCGCGCCCGCGATCGCAGCGCTGGGGACGCTTTATCTGGGGAGCCTTCAGGATATGTCGGCGCCGCGAAGCCTCTGAAGTGCCGAATGTCGAGACACTCGTAGACTTTCGTCTACGGCCTCGGGGGCGGAATCACGGGCGTCGTCTCAGGATACGCGGGGCTCAGACCACCGGCAACACGGCGGACACGAGCCAGTGTCCGTCCACCTCCCCGGCGCTGAACTCGCCGCTGGCGCCCATCACGCGTTCGGCCATCCGCCCCAGGCCGGTCCGACTGGAGGAGAGCTCCCGACGCGGCGTCGTGGGGAGCGGGCTGCGCAGTGAGAGGTGCGCCTTGTCGTCGTCCACCGCGAGACGGATCTCGACGGTTCCGGGGCCGGCATACTTCAGGACGTTCGTGGCCGACTCGCGCACGATGCGCGCGAGCACGATCTCGACCGCGCGGGGAATGCGTTCGTCGCCGGGGTCGCCGTCAAGGATGACGTCGTGCCCGGCCGCTTCGAATTCGGTCCGCGCTTCCTCGACCGCGGCGACGAGGTCACCGGTCGGCATGCCCGCAGCGCGCGGGCCGTCGTCGGCGAGGTCGATCACGAAACGGAGGTCTGTCATGGCCTTGCGGGCGGCGACACGGATCGCCTCCCGGGAGCCATCGCTGGCTTCGGGGTCTTCGAGCATCTGCACGTGGAGCGACACCACGGTGAGGTGGTGCGCGATGCTGTCGTGGAGCTCGCCGGCGATCCATCGTCGCTCGGCGAGGACGGCTTCCCGTTCCTGCTCAGCCGCAGCCTCCAGCTCGTGCTCGAGGCGACGTCCGCGGTCGAAGGCCAGCCGGAGTCCGAGGCCGATGGCCCCGGCGACGGTGGCCGCGATCAGGTAGATGCCGACGTTGACCGGGACGTCCGAGTCGCCGTACGCCATGACGGACGCAGCGACGAGAAAGACTCCCGTGTAGGAGAGGACAAGAGGGGTCCACCCCAGGCGCATGACCAGCGCAGACGCCAGGGCGGCGGTGATGAGGACCTGCGATTCGGTCCCCGTGAAGAACGAGGCCACCAGAACGATGCCGATCGCACAGGTGGCGATCAGAGGCGACCAGAGGAACAGAGCGGTAGCGAGAGTCGAGGCGATGCTCACCGCGGAGGCGAGGGGATTCACGGTGGGGTCCGTGAAAAGAGTGAAGACGTCGATCGCAACCATCACGCTGATGATCGCGAGGATGACGATGCTCTCCACGCGTGTGAGGCGTTCGCCGCGTGCGAGTCGGAAAATATCAGGCACCGCCCGTTTTGACTGGTCTAAGGCCATGGTGCACTGTCTCCTATTCGCCAGCTATCCTAGCGAGTGAAACCGAAAAGCTTGCCAACCTGCTGCCAGAAAGTCATTACATTCACCTCCGTTCTAGTGCCGTTTGTCGATGTCTGTATTCATCTTCTCGGCGGCGCGCGGAGCGCACATCTGGCCTTCGTCCAGACCTCGATAGCCAAAGGTCTACATCCTCAGAGCGCCCGCTTCACGCCGTTAGGCTTCCTCCATGCAGGAAATCCGCGTCGTGATCGTCGATGACGATCCTCTGGTCCGCTCCGCGCTGTCGCACTTCGTGTCGCGCGCGCCCGAGATCACGGTCGTGGCGCAGGCGGAGGACGGCCTGGAGGCCCTCACGACGGTCGAGCGCGAGAAGCCGGACGTCGTGATGATGGACGTCCAGATGCCGGAGATGAACGGCATCGAGGCGACCGCGGCGATCGCCGAACGATGGCCGGACGTCCGCATCCTCGCCGTCACCACGCTCGACGGCAGCGACACCGTGCTGCCCATGCTGAGCGCCGGCGCCTCCGGCTACCTGCTGAAGGATTCCAGCGCGGAGGAGATCGTCACGGGTGTGCGGGAAGTGTTCGCCGGAGCGAGCTCGCTGTCGCCCCGCATCGCGTCGATGTTGATCCGCCACGTGCGCGCCTCCACGCCCGCTGCGGCGGCGGAGACCCTCGAACCGCTCACCGAGCGCGAGGAGGAGGTGCTCCAGTGCCTCGCGAAGGGCATGTCCAATGCCGAGATCGCGAAGGCGCTCATCGTCTCGGAGGGGACGGTAAAGGCCCACCTCGGCCGCATGATGTCGAAGTGGCACCTGCGCGACCGCGTGCAGATCCTCGTCACGGCCGCCCACGCCGGACTCGTCACCTTCCGCTGAGCCGCGGCCTCAGAGTGCGAGCAGCACGATCCCGACGAGGACGATCAGCGAGGCACCGATCCGCCATCCCGGCCGGGACTCGCGCAGGACGAAGGCGCCGAACAGGCTCACGAGCACGACGCTGACCTCCCGCAGCGGTGCGACGAGGGCCACGGGAGCGATCTGGATGGCGGTCAGCACGAGGATGTAGGACAGCGGCGACAGGATGCCGAAGGCCAGGATGCGGCGCCACTGCGTGCGCCCCAGCGCCACGACCGCACCCCATCGTCCACGAACCGCCACGGAGTAGAACGGCACCTGCAGCAGCGTGGTGCCGACCATGAACGCCACGGGTGACAGCTCCCACTCGCGCACCGCGTGGGCGTCCCAGATCGTGTAGACCGCGATCGCCACGCCGGTGAGGGCGCCGAACAGCAGACCGGGGTCGATGCGGCGCCCGCTCCCTGCCGGCCGGCGGTCGACGAACCCGATCGCGACGACCCCGACGATCACCGCGGCGACGCCGACGAGCGCCAGGGCCGAGGGGCGTTCCCCGAGCAGGAGCACGGCGACGATGACCGAGAGGAAAGGCCCGGTGCCCCGCGCCGTCGCGTAGACCGTCGACAGACTGCCCTCCCGATAGCCGCGCTGCAGCACGGCCATGTAGGCGACGTGCAGGACCGCGGATACCGAGACCCCGAGCGCGAACGAGGTGAGGTCGGCCGCACCGAGCCCGCCCGTGAACGGCACGGCCCCGATCCAGACGACCGTGCTGGCGACGGCACCCCACCACAGGAACGGCGAGCCGGCGCGGCTGATGCCGTGCGCGATGACGTTCCAGGAGGCGTGGGCGATCGCGGCGGCGAGGACGAGGACGAGAGCGACGGCGGACACGGCAGACCCTTCCCTCCGCCGCGGGCGCGACGAATCGGGTCCTCCGGGCTTTTGTCCTGTCAGATGACGGTCCTCCTGCGGAGGAGGACCGTGGCGCCGCTCGGACCAGACGGGCACAGACCCCGGAACCCTAGGCGCTATCGCCACCACCCTATCCCCGACCGGGAAGGCCGCGAGACGGGGTGCGTGACGGGGCGCGACTACGCTCGAAGGACACCCCGCGCAGGAAGGTCATGCCATGCCCGTCACCCCGGACGCCCTCGCCCACGCCGAGGACCTCGCCGACTTCGTCGCCGCCTCCCCGTCGAGCTATCACGCAGCCGCCGAGACGGCCCGCCGCCTGGAGGAGGCCGGCTTCACGCGGCTGCAGGAGGAGGACGCCTGGCCCGCGCAGCCAGGCGGCCGGTACCTCGTGGTCCGCGACGGCGCGACGATCGCGTGGGTGGTGCCTGAGGGGGCGACCGCCACGACGCCCGTGCAGGTGTTCGGGGCGCACACCGACTCCCCCGGCTTCAAGCTCAAGCCGCAGCCGACCACCGGAGCCCGCGGCTGGCTGCAGGCCGCCGTCGAGGTGTACGGCGGTCCGCTGCTGAACTCCTGGCTCGACCGGGAGCTGCGCCTCGCCGGCAGGCTGGCCCTCGCCGACGGCCGGGTCGTCCTCGCCGACACCGGAGCCCTGCTGCGCCTCCCCCAGCTCGCCATCCACCTCGATCGGGGGGTCAACAACGGCCTCGCGCTCGACAAGCAGACCGAGACGCAGCCGGTGTGGGGTCTCGGCGACCCGACCGAGGCCGACGTGCTGGCCGAGCTCGCGGCATCCGCCGCCGTGGACGCCGCAGAGATCCGCGGCTACGACGTCGTCGTCGCCGATGCCGCGCGGGGCGCGGTGTTCGGCAAGGACGACGCGTTCTTCGCCTCCGGCCGGCTCGACGACCTCGCCTCCGTGCACGCGGGCGTGGTGGCCCTCGCGGCCCATGAACCCGAGGCGGGAGCCCCCGTCGCGATCCTCGCCGCGTTCGACCACGAAGAGCTCGGCTCCGAGTCGCGCTCCGGCGCCGCGGGCCCCTTCCTCGAGGATGTGCTGGAGCGGCTCTACGCAGGGCTCGGGGCCGACGGCTCCGCCCGCCGCCAGGCGTACGCGTCGTCGTGGTGCCTGTCCAGCGACGTCGGGCACTCCGTGCACCCGAACTACGTCGGCCGACACGACCCCGTCGTGCAGCCCGTGCTCGGCTCCGGGCCCATCCTCAAGCTCAACGCCAACCAGCGCTACGCGACCGATGCGGTCGGCGCCGCGTCCTGGCGGAACTGGTGCGATCGGGCCGGGGTGATGACGCAGGAGTTCGTCTCGAACAACAGCGTGCCGTGCGGCTCGACCATCGGACCGATCACCGCGACACGGCTCGGCATCCGCACGGTCGACGTGGGCATCCCCATCCTCTCGATGCACTCCGCGCGCGAGCTCGCCGGGGTCTCGGACCTGCACGACCTGACCCGCGTGGCTGGGGCTTTCTTCGCCGGCTGAGCCGGGCGCCCGCCGCGGTGTCTTGATCCGCGTCACGAGCGCGCTCGCGGAGTGCCAGGATGTGAGGATGACCGACATCAGGCCGGCTCTCATCGAGCGCGCAGGCATCGAGATCATCCCCGAGTCCGAGCGGACCGCCCAGCCCCGCGACCTGTTCTGGCCGTGGTTCGCGGCGAACGTCTCGGTGTTCGGGATGTCCTACGGCTCGTTCGTGCTCGGCTTCGGCATCTCCTTCTGGCAGGCAACGGTGGTCTCGGTCGTCGGCATCGTCGTGTCGTTCCTGCTGTGCGGACTCATCGCGATCGCGGGCAAGCGAGGGTCGGCTCCGACGATGGTGCTCTCCCGGGCCGCGTTCGGCGTCCAGGGGCAGAAGGTCCCCGGGATCGTGTCCTGGCTCACGTCGATCGGCTGGGAGACCTTCCTCGCGATCATGGCGGTGCTGGCGACGGCGACGGTCATCACGCAGCTCGGCGGCGACGGGGACAGCCTCTGGCTGAAGATCCTCGCGACCGTGATCGTCGCGGCACTCATCGTCGCCGCCTCGGTGCTCGGCTACCACACGATCATGCGGCTCCAGTCGGTGCTGACCTGGATCACGGGCGTCGTGACGGTGGTGTACATCATCCTCGCGGCGCCGAGTATCGACCTCGCTGCGGTGATGGCCCGTCCCGACGGCGGCATCGGCCAGGTCGTCGGCGCGCTCGTGATGGTGATGACCGGGTTCGGCTTGGGGTGGATCAACATCGCCGCGGACTGGTCGCGCTACCAGAAGCGCACCGCGTCCGACAAGGCGATCGTCGCCTGGAACACGATCGGCGGCTCGGTGGCACCGGTCATCCTCGTCGTCTTCGGTCTGCTCCTCGCGGGATCGGACGCCGAGCTCATGGACGCGATCGCCGCGGACCCGATCGGCGCGCTGGCGAGCATCCTGCCGGTGTGGGTCCTCGTGCCGTTCCTGTTCACGGCCGTGCTCGCGCTCGTCTCCGGCGCGGTGCTCGGCATCTACTCCTCCGGCCTGACCCTGCTCAGCCTCGGCATCCGCATCCCGCGGCCGTCGGCGGCGGCGATCGACGGCGCGATCCTCACGGCGGGCACCATCTTCGTGGTGTTCTTCGCGACCGACTTCCTCGGCCCGTTCCAGAGCTTCCTCATCACCCTCGGCGTGCCGCTGGCCTCCTGGGCCGGCATCCTCATCGCCGACATCCTGCGCCGTCGCAAGGACTATGACGACGAGGCCCTCTTCGACAGCCGCGGACGCTACGGTGCCTGGGACTGGACGTCGATCGGCACCATGGTCGTCGCGAGCGTGATCGGCTGGGGTCTCGTCCTCAACGGCTTCGCGGACGCCGCGCCGTGGAACAACTGGCAGGGGTACCTCCTGTTCCTCGTCGGCGGGACGGACGGGGACTGGGCGTACGCGAACCTCGGGGTGTTCGTGGCGCTGGTGCTGTCGTTCCTCGTGACCTGGTTCGCCCGGGCGGGGAAGATCCGGCGGCAGGAGTCGTGAGCCCTTCGACAGGCTCAGGAACCCAGGAGGCGGCAGGCTCAGGGACCCAGGAGGCGGCAGGCTCAGGGACCCAGGAGGCGGCAGGCTCAGGGACCGAGAGCTGGCTCGTGGTGATCGATCCGCAGGTGATCTTCGCGTCGCCCGACTCCGCCTGGGGCTCGCCGTTCTTCTCCGAGGCGATGGCGAACATCCGTCGGCTCGCAGAGGCCTTCGGCGAGCGCGTGCTCGTGACCCGGTGGCTTCCGACGGCCGACCGCTCCACCTCCTGGGGCGAGTACTTCGCGGCGTGGCCGTTCGCCGACCGGTCCGCCGACGACCCGCTCTATGCACTGGTCCCCGAGGCGGAAGGCCTGTCTCCTCATCCGACCGTCGACCTGCCCACGTTCGGCAAATGGGACCCGGAGCTCGAGGCGATCGTCGGGCACGGTGGCCGTATCGTGCTGGCGGGGGTGTCGACGGACTGCTGCGTCGTGTCCACCGCTCTCGCCGCCGCCGATGCCGGAGCACGGGTGACGCTCACCGCCGACGCCTGCGCCGGCTCCACGGCCGAGAACCACGCCGCCGCCGTGCAGGTCATGAGCCTGTATCCCCCGCAGATCACCGTGACCGACACCGCCACTCTCCTCTCCCCCTGACCCTCTCCCCTCCCCCTCCCCGCCCGTGCGGGACGGAAATCGCACCTCCGCACACCGTTCCCCGCCCGTTTTCGACCCCGCACGCCGGCGAGCCCTCCCAGCGGGACGGATTCCACTCCTCGCGAGGGTTCATCGGGCACGGTTTCGATCCCGCGCGGAGTGTCCGTCGCGGGACGGAAAACGCACCTCGGCAGCAGCGGGGAGGAGCGTTCTTGAGCTCGGCAGGGGCAGCGGGTCAGGCGCGGGCGCGGACCGCGGCGGCGATGTCGGCGGGAGTTCCGCGCCAGGGAGCACCATGACCGGGAAGGACCCACGCGGCGTCAAGTGCCGCGAGGCGGTCGAGCGAAGCCAGGGCTTCCGTGGGCTCGTCGGTGAACGGGGCGGGTTGCGCACCCTCCTCCCCCGTGAGCACATGCCGCGTGGTCAGGGCATCGCCGACGAATACCGCGCCGACCGCCGGGACATGCACCGCGATGCTCCCCGGCGAGTGCCCCGGAAGCCCCACGACGACCGGAGCCCCGGGGAGGTCGAGCACATCACCGTCGGCGACCTCGGAGACCTCGGTGACGTGGCGCGTGCGGAGGGCGCTCTTGCGGAGGCCGTAGGCGAGGAAGCCGAGCATCGGACCGGGCCGTGCAGGGCCCATCGGGGTCTTCGGCTTCTCCCCTGTACGCACGCGGTGAGCATCGGCGCCGTGGATGTAGACCGGAACGCCGGCCTCGCGGCGCAGCCGTTCCGCGAAACCGATGTGGTCGCTGTCGCCGTGGGTCAGCACGAGTCCGCGGATGTCGGACAGCGGTCGGCCGATCACGGCGAGCTCTCGCTGAAGGTCGTTCCAGTGCCCGGGCAACCCGGCGTCGACGAGGGTGATGCCCTCGGGCAGATCGATGAGATACGAGGCGACGATGTCGTTGCCGAGGCGGTGGAGGTGGGGGGCGAGCTTCATGATGATCCTCTCGGGCGGTTGCGATGGCTACGTTACGTAGCTATCATGGCTACTGTCAATAGCCATCGAGGAGGATTCGTGCCCACCCCCGAACGCACATCGATCGATGCCATCGTCGCGGCCGGCCAGGAGATCCTCGAGGCCAACGGCCCTGCGGGACTCACGATGCAGGCGGTCGCGGAGCGTGTGGGCGTGCGTGCCCCCTCCCTCTACAAGCGCGTGCGGGATCGTGAAGCCTTGCGTGTCGCGGTCGCCACGGCCTCCGTCGATGCCCTCGCGACCCAGCTGGAGGCGGCGGGCGACGACCTCTCCGCCCTCGCCCGGACCTATCGCACCTTCGCCCACGCGCACCCGGAGGGCTTCCGCCTCATGTTCAACGCCGCGGTCTCCCACGAGACCCTGGAACGCTCCGCCGCCCCCGTCATCCGCGCCTGCACCACCGCGGTCGGCGAGGCGGACGCCCTCGACGCCGCACGCCTCTTCACCGCCTGGGCCACAGGATTCCTGCAGATGGAGCTGTCCGGGGCGTTCCGACTCGGCGGTGACGTCGACCGCGCATTCGACTACGGCCTCCGGCGCCTCATCGCGAGCCTCGCCGATTGACGACGCTGGCCATTCCCTGTCCACGACGGCGGATACTGGCACACTGAGGCCGTGGAAGACTCCCGCAGCACCGCCGGTACCGTGGCCGCCAAGACCGGCCGGTCGCGCTGGCGTCGCACGAAGATCGCCGTGGGCGTCCCCGCCGCGGTCGCCGCCGTCGTCGCGATCATCGGGGCGCTCACGCCGTGGCCATCCGCGATGATCATCCGCTCGGTGTTCACGAAGGGCGGCGACGAGACCGCAGCGGAGATGACGAAGCACGTCCCGGACACGCCTCTCGACGAACGGAAGGACATCGCCTACGGGGATGCCGGCGCGGACACGACGATGGACGTCTTCCGCCCCGCCTCCGCCGACAGCCCGTTGCCGACTGTCGTGTGGATCCACGGAGGTGCCTGGATCTCGGGCTCGAAGGAGGACGTCGACCCCTACCTCCGCATCCTCGCCGCGGAGGGCTACACGACCATCGGCGTGAACTACACCCGCGGACCCGAGGGCGTGTACCCGCTCGCCGTCCACCAGCTCGACGAGGCCCTCGCCTACATCGACGCGCACGGGGCGGAACTGGGCGTCGACCCGCGCCGCATCGTGCTGGCGGGAGACTCCGCGGGCGCTCAGCTCGCCAGCCAGATGGCCACGCTCATCACGAATCCGGACTACGCCGAGATCCTCGGTATCCGCCCGTCGATCCGCGCCGACCAGCTCGTTGCGACCGTGCTGAACTGCGGCGTCTACGACCTCGCCGCACTGGCCGAGCTCGACGGAGTCCCGGGGTGGGGCTTCAAGTCGGCGATGTGGGCGTACTCCGGGACGAAGACCTGGGCGGAGGACTCGACCGGCGCCACGATGTCGACCGTGGACTGGGTCACCTCCGACTTCCCCGCGACGTACATCTCGGGCGGCAACGGTGACGGACTCACCTGGCTCCAGTCGATCCCGATGGCGAAGCGGCTGCAGGAGCTCGGCGTCGATGTGACGCCGGTGTTCTGGCCCGCGCTGCACGAGCCCGCCCTCCCGCACGAGTACCAGTTCCACCTCGATCTGCCCGAGGCTCGGAAGGCTCTGGCAGACACCATCGCCTTCCTCGACGCGCACACCCGCTGACCCGGCCGCTTTCGTCCGGCGGGCTGCCACGGTTGCACGATCCCGACACGACGGCACGACTCGTTCGGCCGGACGTCTGTTCATCCGTTCCCCGGTCGTGCAGGCGGACCTCGGCACGGGTGCACGACCCGGGCACGGGTGCACGACCCGGGCACGGGTGCACGACCGAATCCGGGAGATACCCGTGCCGCTGGCGCCGGGTCGTGCAAGCGGGGCGGGATCTGGACATAACATCCCTGTGACGATCGGCACGGAAGTGATATGTTCACGGGATGCACACGGAGAACGAACGCGCACTCGAGTCGGGGATCGTCACGGATCTCTCCGGGCGTATGACCTACGGCTCGTACCTCGCGCTCGACCAGCTCCTCACGGCACAGCATCCGGTGAGCGACCCGCAGCACCACGACGAGATGCTGTTCATCATCCAGCACCAGACGACGGAGCTCTGGCTGAAGCAGCTGCTGCATGAGCTCAGCTCGGCGCGGGAGCTGCTCGCGGCGGACGACCTGCGCGAAGCCCTCAAGCGCATCGCCAGGGTCAAGCGGATCCAGGACGTGATGACGCAGCAGTGGTCGGTGCTCGCGACGCTGACCCCGACGGAGTACGCCCAGTTCCGCGGCGCCCTCGGCAACTCGTCCGGCTTCCAGTCGGTGCAGTACCGGGCCGTCGAGTTCGCGCTGGGAAACAAGAACGAGAAGATGCTGAGCGTCTTCCGCGACCACCCGGCGAACCTCGCGCTCCTCACGGCCGAGTGGGAGAAGCCCACGCTGTACGACGAGTTCCTCCGCTACGCCTCTCGCCGCGGCCTCCCGATCCCCCGCGAGATCCTGGACCGCGACGTGCGGGAGCCCTACCGCGAGACCCCGGACCTCGTACCTGCCATCCGTGCGATCTACCAGGACCCGCGCACCCACTGGGACCTCTACGAGGCCTGCGAGGACCTCGTCGATCTCGAGGACAACTTCCAGTTCTGGCGCTTCCGTCACCTCAAGACCGTGTCCCGCACCATCGGGATGAAGGTCGGCACCGGCGGGTCGAGCGGCGTCGGCTTCCTGCAGCGCGCCCTCGACCTGACCTTCTTCCCCGAGCTCTACACCGTCCGCACCGAGATCGGTTCCTGATGCTCACGGCGACGTTCTTCGACGGCGAGCGCTGGCGGGACGGCGTCGTCGGACTCGGCGAGGACGGGCGCCCCCGGCTCCGTGAGGAGACGCCCGCGCCGGGGGGTCCGTTCCTCTCCGGCCGCATCGTCGGGGGCTTCACGGACCACCACGTGCACCTGCAGCTCGTCGACCACGCGCTCCTGGCCTCGTCCCGCCTCGGACGAGTGGTCGACCTCGGCGGCGACCCGTCCACGGTGGCGCGGATCGCCGTTCACAACTCAGGAGTTTCGATCGGCGGACGCGCTTCCGAGGCGGTTCCGGGTGCGCCCGGGCCGGATTCTCCTGAGTTGCGAACCGTCGACTTCGCCGGCGCGTTCCTCACGCCTCCCGGTGGATACCCCTCGGACCGCGCCTGGGCGCCGGCGGGTTCGGTGCGGGAGATCGCCGACACCGCGGCAGCGGCGACCGCGGTCGAGGAGATGGCAGCGGCCGGTGTCTCCTGCGTCAAGGTCGCGAGCAACAGCACCGCCGGCCCGGTCTTCTCCGACGCCCTCTTCCGCACGATCGCCGACCTCGCCGCAGCCCGAGGCCTCCCGGTGATCGCCCATGCGGAGGGCTCCGGCGAAGCGCAGCGCGTCGTCCGCCTCGGAGCGACGCAGCTGGCCCACGCCCCGTTCTCCGAGCGCCTGGACGACGAGGAGATCGCGGAGCAGGCCGCCCGCACCTCCTGGATCAGCACCCTCGCCATCCACGACTCCCACGCGCGGGCCATCGTGATCGACAACGTCGCCCGCTTCCACGCCGCCGGCGGCATCGTCCGCTACGGCACCGACATGGGCAACGGCCCGACCCCCGTCGACCTGAACCCGGCTGAGGTCGCCGCCCTCCGCACCGCCGGCCTCGACGACGACGCCCTCCTCCGCGCCCTCGCGCCCGTCGACCCGCTCGATCCCCGCTCTCTCCTCCTCCTGCTGCCACCCGGATCCGCCGATCCTCTGGCCGCCCGCCCCCTCACCCCCGCCGACCTGAAGGTGTGACATGACCGACCGCTCCGCCGACACCTCCCTCCTCGATGCCGCCCGCGCCCTGGACGCGTCCGACCCCCTCGCGGCCCACCTCGACGCCTTCGTCGAGGCCCCGGGCGTCACGGCCTATCTCGACGGCAACTCGCTCGGCCGCCCGCTGCGCGAAGTGCCGGAGAAGCTCGCCGCGTTCGTGCGCGAGGACTGGGGCACCCGTCTCATCCGCTCCTGGGACGAGCAGTGGATGGCCCTGCCGATGGAACTCGGCGACCGCATCGGCGCCGTCACCCTCGGGGCGGGTCCGGGACAGACGGTCGTCTCCGACTCCACGAGCGTCCTCATCTACAAGCTCATGCGGGGTGCCCTTCGACAGGCTCAGGGACCCACGGGTGCGGCTCAGGGGCCCACGGGTGCGGCTCAGGGACCCGCGGGGCGGACGGAGCTCGTGATCGAGGAGGGGAACTTCCCCACCGACCGGTTCCTCGCCGAGGGCGTCGCGGCGGAGATGGGGGCCACGCTGCGCTGGATCACGCCCGATCCGGTACACGGCGTCACGATCGACGACGTCGCGGCGGTGGTCTCCGAGCGGACGGCGCTCGTCTCGCTCAGCCACGTCGACTACCGCTCCGGCGCCCTCGCCGACATGCCCGGCATCACCGCCGTCGTGCACGAGGCCGGGGCCCTGATGATGTGGGACCTCTGCCACTCGGCGGGCGTCGTGCCGATGCAGCTCGACGACTGGGGCGTCGACATGGCCGTCGGCTGCACCTACAAGTACCTCAACGGCGGCCCGGGATCGCCCGCCTTCGCCTACCTCCGCCACGACCTGCAGGGCCTGCTGCGGCAGCCGATCCAGGGGTGGTGGAGCGCGGCCGACATCTTCGCCATGGGCCCGGAGTACGTCCCCGCCGACGGCATCCGTCAGCTCCTCAGCGGCACGCCGCCGGTGACCTCGATGCTCGCGATGCAGGGCATGATCGACCTCATCGAGCAGTCGGGCATCGACGGCGTGCGCGCGAAGTCGGAGTCGCTCACCGCGCTCGCGGTCCGAGCGTACGACGAGCTGCTCGCGCCCCTGGACGTGCGCCTGCTGAGCCCTCGCGACCCGGCGCGACGCGGCGGACACATCACGATCGGCCACCCCGACTTCCGGGAGGTCACCCGGAGGCTCTGGGCCGACGGCGTCATCCCCGACTTCCGCTTCCCGGACGGGATCCGGCTCGGGCTGTCGCCGCTGAGCACCTCGCACGCCGAGACCGTCGCCGGGGTGCTCGCGGTCAGGGATGCGTTGGAGTCCGGTGTCTCCTGACCCCGCGGCGCCGGTCGTGCTCGATGACATCGACGCGCGCCCCGGCAGCACCGCCTCGCTCCTGCGCACCCTGCTCGGCCTGTATCTGCGCCCGCTCGGAGGCTGGATCTCGGCCGCCGATCTCGTGGCTCTGTCCGCCGACCTCGGCATCCCCGCCGCTCCCGCCCGGACGGGCATCGCCCGTCTCAAGCAGAAGGGCCTGCTCCTGCCGGAGCGCCGCGACGCCGTCGGCTACCGGCTGAGCCCGGCGGCCGTGCCGATGCTGGAGCGCGGCGACCGCCGGATCTTCCGGATGCAGGAGATGGCCGACGACGATCCGTGGTGCCTGGTGTCGTTCTCGATCCCGGAGAGCGCGCGCAGCGTGCGCCATCAACTGCGCCGCCGACTGCACTGGATCGGCGCCGGCGTCGTCTCCCCCGCCCTGTGGATCTGTCCCGGGCACCTCAGGGCGGAGGCGGAGCAGATCCTCGACGAACTCGGTGCCCGCCGCTGGGCGACGCTGTTCGACGCGTCGGCCCCCGCCCCGGCCGGCACGCTGGCCGAGGCCGCCGCCACGTGGTGGGACCTGGACGGGCTGCGCGCCGAGCACGAGTCCTTCCAGGCGTCGCTCCCGGCCCTGCCCGACGCGCCGTTCCCGGCCTACGTGCACCTCATCGACCGGTGGCGGGTGCTGCCCTACACGGATCCCGGGCTGCCCCCGGCAATGCTGCCGGCCGACTGGCCGGGCGGACGCAGCTTCGAGGCGTTCGCCCGGCTGTCGGCGGCGTGGGAGGCACCCGCCTTCGCCCACGTGCGCGCCGTGACGGCCTAGAGGGTCAGACCGGCGACCTCGCGGACGAACCCGGTCACGTGCTCCTGCAGCCGCAGGATCCGCATCTCGCGCGCGAGCTCGCGGTCGTACCCCGGATAGGCCAGCGGCGGGAGCCTGCGCACCGCGACATTGCACCCGAACTCCGCGCATGCGAGCACGCCGACGGTGTCGCCCTTGCGACCGGCGGCCCCGGCGCGGCGGGCGACGTACAGCTGCACGTCGTTGCGGAGCGTCACGTCCTCGCACCAGGAGCACTGCGCGCGGGCGAGCACGCGCTGCTCGGCGCGCTGCAGCACGACACCGACCGGCTCGTCGTCGATCCACGTGACGACGTAGGAGCGACGAGGCAGCTTCGGGTCGACCCAGCCGAGGTAGTCGAGCCGGTCGAAGTCCGTCTCGGCGAAGCCGGGCGGCAGGGTGATGTCGGAGATCTCCTTGCGGGAGGCGTTGCGGAAGGAGGCGCGCAGAGCGCGCTCGTCGATGGGACGCATGGGGAAGAGCTTTCGGTGTGATCGCCGGAACGGCGAGACGGATCGGAGGATCACCCGGACGGTGCCGGGGTACGACGCAGCACCGGGGACGGGATTCCGCCTCCGGCCGGTCCTCAGCCTCTGCCTGCGGCGCTGAACGCGCCTGCAGCTCCGCTCCGCGCCCCGAGGGCGCTCATCGACGACAGCACCCGGCGAGCCTACACCCGTTTGTTTCGTCGCGTGTCGGGGGCGCTGCGGGATCCCGACCCGGTCGACGTACTCTGGCCGGACGCCGATCCGAAGGAGTCCCCGTGTCCACGCCGCTGCACCGCCGTCCGCCCCTCGAGGTGCGTGAGCGTGCGACGTGCATGTGCGGGAACGGCGGCCGCTGCTCGTCGTCAGCACCCGGCCATGCCCTGCATCTGATCCAGGAGCGCCTCGCGGCGGCGACTCCGGCAGGATGGTCGGACGCGTTCGTGACCGCGGCGGATCCGGTCGCCGGAGACCTCGTCGTCCGCACGCTCGACGGCACCACGCACACGCTGTGGAACGGCTCCGGCGCCGCGCTGGAGGCCGCGATCGGCAGCCCGGTCGCCCTCCACCTCGACTACGCCGTCCTCGCCGTCGGGCGCACTCGCTTCAACGTCGCCGTCGTGTGACGATACCCTGATCCCCTCGGGTCAGGCGCTCGCCATCATCATGTCGCGGACCGCCATGCAGGCGTTCATGCAGGCCTGACACGCCTGAGCGCAGAGCCGGCAGACGTCGCTGTGATCGGCGTGCTGCATGCATTCGTCCATGCACATCTGGCACATCGCGATGCAGGCGTCCAGCATCGCCATCATCGTGGCCGGCGTCATCCCCTGCATGCGGAGCATCGACCGCATCATCGTGTGACACATGTCCGCGCAGTTCATGCAGGCCGGAGCGCAGTCCATCTCCTGGGTCGCGCACACGGTGCAGGCCTGCTCGCAGGCGGCGCAGGCATCCATGCAGGCCTGCAGCACCGACATGTCCATCATCGCCATGTCCGGCATCGACTCCATGTTCTTGGACATGGCACCCATCATCATCGCGTCCATCGCACACCGCTCCCTTCGTCGAGGACGACGGGCAGGACACCCGCCTGGCGCCAGGCTAACCCCTGCGCGGACGGGAGTCGATGGTCGCGGGACGCTGACACGCCGCTGCGCGAATGTCAATCCCGTGGACGGTGCGGAGGGCCGGTGGGAGGCTCGAAGAGCAATCGATCCGTCAAGGAGAGGAGCCTCTTATGAGTGGCGCAGATGACATGAAGAACTCCGCCGAGAAGCTGGGTGGCAAGGCCAAGGAAGGCTTCGGCAAGCTGACCGACAACGAGAAGCTCGAGGCCGAAGGCCAGGCGGATCAGGTGAAGGCCGACGCGAAGCAGGCCGGCGAGAACGTCAAGGACGCCGCGGGCAAGGCCGGCGACAGCGTCAAGGACGCGTTCAACCGCTGATCCCCCACCCGCTGAACCCATGAAGAGGGGGAGGCTCGCCGATGGCGAGCCTCCCCCTCCGCACTCGGGTCAGACCTTGCGACTGCCGGTGATCGCTCGGATCAGCCAGGCGATCACGGCGATGGCCAGGAGCACCAGACCGACCCACAGCAGGAACTGGAGCGACTGCACCAGTCCTCCGGTGATCGCGAGGATCACGGCGATGACGATGACGATGATCAGGAGGATGTTCATCGGTCTTTCCCTTCTCTGGGGGCGCGGGCGCCCGACTGCGGTGACACCACGCTAGACCCGAACCACACCCTCCCTGGAGGGGGTTGACTTCGACCCTCCCGATGCGCGAAGGAGCAGAGCAATGCCAGGACGACGCAACAATTCCCTGAAGGATCCGGAACTGTACGAGGAGCTCCGCGACGACGGCGCCTCGAAGGAGAAGGCCGCCCGCATCTCGAACGCCGCCGCACGAGACGGCCGCAGCTCGGTCGGCCGGCGCGGCGGGGAGCACGGGGACTACGAGGACTGGACCGTCCCCGAGCTGCGGAAGCGCGCGAAGGAACTGGGCCTCACGGGCTACAGCGGCAAGCGCAAGGCCGAGCTCATCTCCGAACTGCGAAACCACTGACCCGGATGACGCGCTTCGGGATCGAGGAGGAGTTCCTCCTGCTCGATGAGGATTCGCTCGTCCCCGTCGCCTTCAGCGGTGACATCCTGGAGCGCATCGGCGGCGAGGTCGCCGCCGGACGCGTGACCACCGAGTACCTGGCCTCGCAGCTCGAGGCCCTCACCGATCCGGTGCGGACCGGAGCCGAGGCCCTGCAGCAACTGACGACGCTGCGGGCTGCCATCGGCGCGGAGGCCCGCGCGCGGCGCGCGATCGCGGCGCCGACCGGCTCGCCGTTCACCACTCTCCGCTCTCCCCGGCTCTCGCCGTCGGCGCACTACGACGACGTCGCCCGGCGCCTGGCGCACCTCACCCGCGAACACGAGGTGAACGGGCTGCACGTGCACGTCGAGGTCCCGGACGAGGAGGAGCGGGTCCGTGCGCTGAATCGACTCCGCGCGTGGCTGCCCCTGCTGCTCGCCCTCAGTACGAACAGTCCGTTCGGCAACGGCATCGACACCGGCTTCGCGAGCTGGCGGAGCATGCTCATCCGCCGGCTCCCCTCGTCGTGGTGCCCGCCCCGGTTCGCCGATGTCGACGACTACCGCACGCGCGTGGACCAGCTCCTCGATCTCGGGACCATCGGGGAGGCGACCTCCCTCTCCTGGGCGGTGCGCCTGTCCGAGCGCTACCCGACGGTCGAGGCGCGCGTCGCGGACACGCAGCTCACCGCGGAGGACGCCGTTCTCTCCGCGCTGCTGACCCGCGGGATCGCCCTGTCGTCCGGGCAGCGGATCGTCGCCGACGAGACGGAGACGATCGACGCGTCGATCTGGATGGCGTCGAGAGCGGGGATGACGGCCCGCATCCTGGATCCGCTCACGGGCGAGGTCGCCCCGGCCTGGACCGTGGCCGAGCATCTGCTCGACGACGTCGGCCCGGTGCTGGACGAGCAGGGCGACGCGGACACCGTGCGAGCGGGACTCGCCCGGATGCGGGCGGACGGCACCGGCGCGGCGCGGCAGCGCGCGGCGCACGGACGGGACGGCCTCCCCGCACTCCGACGGCTGCTGGCGGAAGGTACCGGAACATCGGCCGACTGACCGGCCCCTCGCGTCCGACCCCGGGAGTAGGGTCGGCCTGTGTCATCCTTCGCCCCGCTCCAGCGGCTCGTCATCGCGATCGCCGTGCTGGCCTCGTTCGTCACGTTCCTCGACGGAACGGTGGTGAACGTCGCGCTTCCCGCCATCAGTGAAGAGCTGGGCGGCGGGATCACCACGCAGCAGTGGGTGGTCGACGCGTACCTCATCACCCTCAGCGCGCTGATCCTGCTCGCCGGGTCCCTGTCCGACGCCTACGGCCGGGTCCTGGTGATGCGGATCGGGCTCATCGCCTTCGGCATCGCGTCGGTCGCGGTCGCCGCAGCGATCGATCCGCTCATGCTCGTCGTGGCCCGCGGAGCGCAGGGAGCGGCCGGCGCTCTCCTCGTCCCGAGCTCCCTCGCCCTCATCACCGCGACCATGCGCGGCGACCTGCAGGCGAGGGCCATCGGCGTCTGGACCGCCTTCACCACGGCGGCCCAACTGGTCGGCCCCCTCCTCGGCGGGCTCTTCGTCGACTTCCTCTCCTGGCGCTTCGTGTTCCTCATCAACGTCCTCCCCATCGGAGTGACGCTGCTGCTGCTCGCCCGCCTGCACCTGCCGGAGCACCCTCGGGGCGTCCGGGTGGACTGGTGGAGCGGAGCACTGTGCGCGCTGGGCCTGGGCGCCATCGTGTTCGCCCTCATCGAGCAGCCGAACCTCGGGTGGGCCTCCCCCGCGATCTGGATCCCTGCCGTGGTCGGGGCCGCGCTCTTCGCCGTCTTCCTGTGGCGGCAGGGCCGCTCGGCCACGCCGCTCATGCCGCTCTGGCTGTTCCGGGTGCGCGACTTCGGGTGGGGCAACCTCGCCACGCTCCTCGTCTACGCCGCGCTCTCGCTCAACGGCTTCGTCGTCGGCGTCTACCTCCAGCAGGGGGCGGGACTCAGCGCGACGGCGGCGGGACTCGCGAGCCTGCCGATGACGATCCTGATGATCCTGCTGAGCTCCCGCGCCGGCGGGTGGGCGGGGCGCTGGGGCCCGCGCATCTTCATGACCGTCGGGCCGCTGATCATGGCCGTCGGAGCGCTGATGCTGCTGACCGTGAACACCGCCTTCGACTACTGGGCGCAGGTGCTCCCGGCCATGATCGTGATGGGGCTGGGCCTGTCGCTCACCGTCGCCCCACTGACGGCCGCGATCCTCGGGGCCATCGACGAGAACCACTCCGGCATCGCCTCCGCCGTGAACAACGCCGTCTCCCGCGTCGCGGGGCTGCTGGTCGTCGCGATGCTGTCGACCATCGTCGGCGGCTCCCTCGACCTCGACGGGTTCCACAACGCCGCCTGGGTCACCGCGGCGCTCCTCGTGCTCGGCGGCGTCGTGTCGTGGATCGGCATCCGCCGGAACCCCTCGGAGGCGGCGGCGCCGCCGGTCGACGCCCCCGCGCAGCCGACGCCTCAGCCGCGATGACCGCCCCGCGCTCTCGACGCGGTCGAAGAACGGCACGCGTGTCCCTGACGCCGGCGGCGTGCGTCGCGATGGGGATCCTCGCTCTCGCCGGCTGCGCCGCCCCGACCGCCCTCCCTGCGGAGGGAACGGGGTCATCGGCCGGCGTCGTGCTTCCTCCGGCCGGAGCCCTTCCGGACTACCAGCTCGGGGGCGCGTACGATCCGGCCGAGGGCGTAGGCATCGTCGGGCGAGACCGCAGCGCGGAGCCGGTCGCGGGACTCTACTCCGTCTGCTACGTCAACGGATTCCAGACCCAGCCGGGCGAGCTCGCCGAGTGGCCCGACGACCTCCTCCTGCATGACGGTGACGATGTGGTCTTCGACCCGGACTGGCCCGACGAGGCCCTTCTGGATACCGGCAGCGCAGCGCAGCGGTCCCGCATCGCGGAGATCGTGATCCCCTGGATCGAGGGCTGCGCGGACTCCGGCTTCCAGGCGGTCGAGTTCGACAACCTCGACTCCTTCTCACGCTCGCACGGCCTCCTGACTCTGGACGACAACCTCGCGCTCGCGGAACTCCTCGTCGACGCGGCGCACGGCGTCGGACTCGCCGGCGGACAGAAGAACGCGGCCGAGCATGCGGAGGCCCTGGAGGAGCGCGCGGGCTTCGACTTCGCCGTGACGGAGGAGTGCGCCGCGTACGCCGAGTGCGGCGCATACACCGCGGTCTACGGTCCGCACGTGATCGACATCGAGTACACCGACCAGCTCCCGCGGTCGTTCGCGGAGCTGTGCGCCGACCCGGACGCCCCGGCATCCCTGGTGCTCCGCGATCGCGACCTCGTCACGCCGGACGACGAGGAGTACGTCTTCGCCGGGTGCCCCTGACGATCGACGGAGGCGCTTGCCTGCCGAGCGCCTCGGCGTCAAGTCCCTGGCGGCCCCCGTTCGCGCGGACGAGGATATCGGTGATCGACTCGATGGGAGCCCCTCCTCATGACCGTTTCCACCCTCGACCCCGACACCGCCGTCGCCTTCTCGCCGCGCGGTCCTCTGTCGGGCGCCGTCCTCGACGTCCTCACCGGTCGCGGCGAGGACGCCGCCGCCCTGCCCGACCTCGCCACCACAGCCGTCGCTGAGAGCAGCGATGTGGTCCGGGACGACGACATCCAGCTCGCCCTCTTCGTCCTCTATGCGTCCTCGTACGGCTCGCTGCCGCAGCTCGATGCGGCGCTGGAGTGGGAGGCCGGGGTGGTCACCGCGCGCCGGATCCTCGAGGACGCCTTCGAGGCCGCACTGCGCGAGACCGTGCCCGTGCCCGAGCTTCCGGAGCCGACAGTCGACGCCGTGGGGCGTGCCCTGTTCGCCCTCGCCGCTGCGGACACGGGCCCCAGCCTGTCGCGGCACATCGCCAGGAAGGCCACCCGCGAGCAGGCCGAGGAGTCGCTGATCCTCCGCTCCGTGTACACGCTGCGGGAGGCCGATCCGCACTCCTGGGCGATCCCACGGCTGACCGGCCGCCCCAAGGCAGCGCTGGTGGAGATCCAGTCGGACGAGTACGGCGGCGGCCGACCGCAGCGGGTGCACGCGGAGCTCTACGCCCGCGCCCTTCGCGCCGCCGGACTCGACGAGACATACGGCGCCTACGTCGACGACGCACCCGCGATCACGCTCGCCTCGCACAACATGATGAGCCTGTTCGGCCTCAACCGCCGCCTCGTGGGCGCGATCGTGGGTCACCTCGCCGCCTACGAGATGACCTCGTCGATCCCGTGCCGCTTCTACGCCGACGGCCTGCACCGGCTGGGGTTCGCCGACGATGTCGCCGCGTACTTCGAGGAGCACGTGGAGGCCGACGCGGTGCACGAGCAGATCGCCGCCCGTGACCTCGCGGGCAGCCTCGCCGAGGACCGTCCGGAGCTGCTCGCGGACATCCTGTTCGGCGCGGCCGCGTGCCTCACGGTCGACGGCTGGGCGGGTGCGCACACCCTCGACGCGTGGACCGAGGGCCGCTCGGCGCTGCGGGAGAGGACGACGGCATGACCGCCCGGGACGAGCCGGTCACCGTCACGGCGTACCCGGACGGCCCCCTCCTGGTGCGCGGAGAGATCGAGTTGCACGCGAGCGACGGCACGGTGATCGACCCGCGTCGGCGGACCGTGGCGCTGTGCCGCTGCGGGCTCTCCGCGCTCAAGCCGTTCTGCGACGGCACACACAAGGCGGCCGGTTTCCGCACCGAGGACTGAGCGGGCGTCAGCTCTCCGGCCAGTAATGACTGTCCGGGACGGCGCGCGCACCGAAGATCGCCTGTCCGACCCGCACGCACGTCGCGCCCTCCTCGACCGCGATCTCGTAATCCCCGGACATACCCATCGACAGGGCGCCGTCGCCGATGAGTTCGGGGTTCTCCTCACGTGCTCTGTCACGGAGGGTCCGCAGCAGCGCGAAGCATTCCCGCACCCGGGCATCGTCCGGTGTGAGCAGCGCCAGCGTCATCAGGCCGCGCACACGGAGAGCACCGTACGAGGGCAACGCCTTCAGGAAGTCGAGAAGCTCCTCCGGCGGCATCCCGAACTTCGAGTCCTCGGCCGAGGTGTTCACCTGCACGTACACGTCGAGGCTGCGCCCCGCGGCCTGCAGGCGCCGGTCGAGAGCCTCGGCGACCCGCAGCCGGTCGAGCGCCTGGAACTCGGCGGCGAAGGAGGCGACGTCCCTGGCCTTGTTCGTCTGCAGGTGGCCGATGACCACCCAGTCCACGTCCAGGTCGGCGGTCTCCCGGTGCTTGCGCACGGCTTCCTGCACCTTGTTCTCGCCGAGTCGGCGCAGCCCGGCGTCGATGGCCACCCGCACCCGATCGGTCGGCACCGTCTTGCTCACCGGGAGCAGGTGCACCTCACCGGGGTCGCGTCCTGCGCGCTCCGCGGCGGCGTCGATGCGGGCGCGGACGTCGGCGACGTTGGCACGGAAGTCCGCGGCGGTGAAGGCCGTCGGGTAGCGCTCGGCGCTCTCCCCCACACGCTCGATCTTTGACATAGGTCAAAATCTAACATAGCTTCGACACCACGTCGCGTACCCGCCGACACCCCCTTCACGAAGGAGCCCGTTGATGTCCGCACCCGGCCTGTTCTCCGACACCGCCCTGTCGACCCCGCGCCTGCGCACCGAGGTGCCAGGGCCGCAGAGCCGGGCGCTGCACGAGCGCCGGCAACGGGTCGTCCCCCGCGGCGTCGGCAGCGTGCTCCCCGTCTACATCGAGCACGCCGACGGCCCCTGGGTCACCGACGTCGACGGCAACCGCTTCCTCGACCTCGGCAGCGGGATCGGCGTGACGACCATCGGCCACACCAACCTCGCAGCCGTCACCGCCGCGGCGGAGCAGCTCGACCGGGTCACGCACACGCTCTTCACCGTCACCCCCTACGAGGGCTACGTGCGCCTCGCCGAACTGCTCGCGGAAAAGGTCCCCGGCACCCACGAGACGCGCACGGCCTTCGCGAACTCCGGCGCCGAAGCCGTCGAGAACGCGGTCAAGATCGCCCGGAGGCACACGGGACGGCGCGCCGTCGCCGCCCTGGACCACGCCTTCCACGGGCGCACCAACCTCGCACTCGCGATGAACCACAAGGCGGCGCCGTACGGCACCGGGTTCGGTCCGTTCGCGCCCGATGTCCACCGCGTCCCCAACTCGTACCCCTACCGCGACGGCCTCGACGGCGAGGAAGCCGCCGCGCGCACGATCGCCCATCTCGAACAGCGGATCGGCGTCCACGATCTCGCGGCCGTCATCGCCGAGCCCATCCAGGGCGAGGGCGGCTTCGTCGTCCCGGCCGAGGGCTACCTCCCTGCCCTGCAGGAGTGGTGCACGGAGAACGGCGTGGTGTTCATCGCCGATGAGATCCAGACGGGCCTCGGGCGCACCGGGACGTGGTTCGCGAGCACGCACTTCGACCTCGTGCCGGACCTCGTGCTCACGGCGAAGGGCATCGCCGGCGGGCTGCCCCTGGCCGGGGTGACCGGCCGCGCCGAGATCATGGACGCGCCCGATTCTGGCGGCCTCGGCGGCACATTCGGCGGCAACCCGGTCTCGATCGCCGCCGCCCTCGCAGTGTTCGACGAGCTCGAGCACGGGACCTTCTTCGCCGACGCCCGTCGGATCGGCGCCCACCTGTCCGCCCGACTGGAGGGTCTGCGCACTCGCCACGCGGCCATCGGCGACGTGCGCGGGATCGGCGCCATGCAGGCCTTCGAGCTGAGCACCCCCGGGACGACGCGACCGCTGGCCGGGGCCGCCTCCATGATCGCGGAGTTCGCCGCCCAGCGCGGCATCCTGTTGCTCACCGCCGGCAGCGACGGCAACGTGATCCGCTTCCTCCCCACTCTGACCACGACCGACGAACAGCTCGACGTCGCCGTGGACGTGATCGACGAGGCCCTCAGCGCGCTCCGCTGAGCACGCGGAGGCACAGCGCCTCCCCGCTCCACCGCACGCGGGCGAGGTCGTGCACGACCAGGTCGGGGTCGGCCGCCCCGGAGCCTGCGCCCACCCCGACCACGAGGCCCGCACCCGCCGCTCGCGCGGCGCTGATCCCCGGCGACGAGTCCTCGAAGACCACGCACTCCCCCGGGTCTCGCCCGAGGAGCCGTGCGGCACGGACGTACGGGTCGGGCGCGGGCTTGCCTCTGTTCACGTCTTCGGCGGCGACCAGCACCGCCGGCGCCGGGATACCCGCTCCGCCCATCCGTGCGGTCGCGACAGCTCGGTTGCTGCTCGTCGCGACCGCCCACAGCTTCGGGGGCAGCGCAGCGAGCAGGGCAGCGGCCCCGGGGATCCCGGTCGTCGCCGGGGCGACGGCGAGCTCCCGGGCGAGGAGGTCGGCCGTCGCCTCGGCCGCCCGTTCCGGCCCCACGATCGCCGCGACCACCTCACTCGGCCGCATGCCATGAGGCGCGTCCCGCAGGAAGTCGAATCCCGGGGCGTGCCGGAGCGCCCAGGCGTCCCACGCGATCGCCGCCGAGGGGACGGAATCCACCAGCACGCCGTCGCAGTCGAATAGGACCCCCGCGGCGCGCACGATCACCTCGGCACCTCGAATCTCGTGTGCTATTTTTGGCATAGGTCAAACCTATCCGAGGAGAGTGCATGTCCGCGTCCCGCACGCCCCGGACGGCGATCGCCGTCCGCCACGTCCCCTTCGAAGACCTCGGGATCCTCGCCCCGCTGCTGGCGGCGCGCGGCTACGAGACCACCCTGCTCGACGCCGGCATCGACACGATCGACCCGGACGCCGTCGCTGGCACGGACCTGCTCCTCGTCCTCGGCGGACCGATCGGCGTGTACGACGAGGATCGGTATCCCTTCCTGCACTCCTCGAAGGCGGCTCTCGCGACCCGGCTCGCCACGGGCGGCGCCACGCTTGGCGTCTGTCTCGGCGCCCAGCTCCTGGCCGAGGCTCTGGGCGCAGAGGTACGCCCGACCGGGGCCGTCGAGATCGGCTACGGCCCGCTCGCACTCACCCCCGAGGGCCGGGAGTCCGTCCTCGCCCCTCTCGACGGCGAGCCCGTGCTGCACTGGCACGGCGACGAGTTCGCGATCCCCGCCGGGGCGCACTCCCTGGCGCACACGCCCGGTTTCCCCCATCAGGCCTTCGCCGTCGCGCGCACGCTCGGACTCCAGTTCCACCTGGAAGCCGACCACCGCGCCATCGAGCGCTGGCTCATCGGTCACGCGCACGAGCTCCATCACAACGGCATCGACCCGCGGACGATCCGGGAGCAGGCGCAGCGGCACGGCCCGCGGCTCGAGGCCCTCGCCATCCGTGTGCTGAGCGACTGGCTCGACGAGGTCGAGGCGTAGCAGGCAGGCAGGGGAAGAGGCCGGACCCCCAGCGAATCCGGCCTCTGCTCCCCTCGACCTCAGGCGGCGCGACGCAGCGGCACCGTCGGGAAGTCGATCGGCACGTCGAGCGCGATGTTCACGTAGTTCGTGAAGAGGTTCAGCGCGACCTGGCCGATGGTCTCGACGATCTGCTCGTCGTTCCAGCCGTGCGCGCGGAGAGCGTCGACGTCGGCCGAGGTCACCTGACCCCGCTCCTCGACGAGCTTGAGCGCGAAGGCCAGCAGAGCGGCCGTACGGGGGTCGTCGGAGTTGCCGGCCTGGGCCTCGGCGAGCGCCTCGGTCGTGAGGCCCGCCTTCTTGCCGAGCGCGGTGTGCGCCGCGAGGCAGTAGCCGCAGGAGTTGCGGTTCGCGACCGCGACCGCGATCTGCTCACCGAGGGCCGCGCCGAGCGTGCCCCCACCGTAGGCGCCGAAAGCGCTCCACATGCTGGTGAGCGCGGCGGGCGAGTTCGCGACCGCGCGGAACATGGCGGGGACGGCGCCGAAGGCGGAGCCGATCTGCTCGAGCTGCTCCTTGACGGGGCCGGTGGCGGTCTCACGGTCGACGAGAGGGACGTTGGGCATGGGTTGCTCCTTTGTGTTTCGGGACGGGCCGGATTCGGCTTCCCGCTCAGTCTTGCGCGCCGCGCAGTACGATACGCATCATTTGGTCTTGCGTTCGTGACATATCGTCCAGAAGAATGGAAGCATGCCACCGCTCGACCGCCTCACCCCGCTGCTCGACCGCTTCCGGGTGCGCAGCCGCCTGTTCCACACCGGACCCCTGTGCGGGACCACGGTCTTCGCCGCGAGTGCGGGCCACGGCTTCCTCCACGTGCTGCGTCGCGGCGAGATGGAGGTGACGCACCAGCGCCCGGACGGCGGCATCGAGCGCGAGACGATCACCCGCCCGAGCCTGCTGTTCTTCCCCCGCCCCGTCGACCACACCTTCCTCAACGCCCCGACCGATGAATCCGACTTCGCCTGCGCGACGATCGACTTCGACGGCGGAGCCACGCACCCGCTCGTCCGCACCCTCCCCCCGGTGATCGTCCTGCCGCTCGACGAGGTGTCCACCCTCGCCCCCGCGCTGGACCTCCTGTTCGCCGAGGTCGACAACGTGCGCTGCGGTCGTCCGCTGCTGGCAGACCGGATGTTCGAGGTCGTGCTCATCCAGCTCCTGCGCTGGATGCTCGACCACTCCGGCGATCTCACCCTCCCGCCGGGGCTGCTGCCCGGCCTTGCGGACGAACGCCTCGCACCCGCCCTCGTGGCGATGCATGAGGCCCCCGGCGAGCCATGGACGCTCGACACTCTCGCGCGGACCGCCGCGATGTCGCGCAGCGCCTTCGCGGCGCGCTTCAAGGAGGTCGTGGGCCGAGCGCCGGGCGACTACCTCACCGAGTGGCGTCTCACGATCGCCCAGGAACAGCTCCGTGCGGGGATGTCCGTGACCGCTGTGGCCGCCGACCTCGGCTATGCGAGCGCCTCCGCCTTCTCCCGCGCGTTCGCCCAGCGGCTCGGTCGCTCTCCGCGGGCCTGGCTCGGCCTCGCCGCCTGAGCTCAGCCGCCGGCTGACATCACGGCAGCGACCCCGGTCACGATCCGGTCGAGGTCGCCGGCCGTGAGCGAAGGGTGCACGGGGAGGGAGAGCACCTCCTGCGCTGCCCGTTCGGTCTCCGGAAGCTCGTCGGCCGGCGCGAAGCGCGCCAGCGAGGGCAGCCGGTGGTTCGGGATCGGGTAGTAGACGCCGGAGCCCACCCCGTGTTCGTCGCGGAGTGCGTCGCGCACCCGGTCGCGCTCCCCCGCGGCGACCCGCACCGTGTACTGGTGGTAGACGTGCTCGGCGCCCTCCGCGACCGCAGGCACGGTGAGCCCGTCGATGCCGGCGAGCGCGGCGTCGAGGAATGCGGCGTTCTCCTGGCGCTGGCGGGTCCAGGCGGCGACCCGCCCGAGCTGCACCCGACCGACCGCGGCGTGCACCTCGCTCATCCGGTTGTTGTAGCCGACGAGCTCGTTCGCGTACTGGGTCTCCATACCCTGGTTGCGCAGCAGTCGGACCCGGCGCGCGACCTGCTCATCGACGCACGAGACCATGCCGCCCTCGATCGCCGTCATGTTCTTCGTCGGGTAGAGGCTGAACATGCCGAACCTGCCGATGGTCCCGGCCGGCCGGCCTCGCCAGGCGGCGCCGTGGGCCTGCGCGGCGTCCTCGTAGATGTCCAGGCCATGGTCCCTGGCGACCTCCTCGATGTCGTCCACGAGGAACGGGTGCCCGTACAGGTGCACCGGCATGATGCCTTTCGTGCGGGCGGTGACGGCGGCACGGACCCGCGCCGGATCCAGCGTGAAGTGCCTCGGCTCGATGTCGACGAACACCGGCGTCGCGCCGGCCAGGACCACGGAGTTCGCCACCGCCGCGAAGGTGAAGGACGGCACGATCACCTCGTCGCCCGGGCCGACACCGGAGGCGAGCAGGCCCAGGAGCTGGCCGCTCGTCCCCGAGTTCACCGCGACGGTGGTGCGGCCCTCCACGAACTGCGTCGCGAACTCGCGCTCGAACGCCGCCACCTCGGGGCCCTGGGCGAGCATGCCGCTGCGGAGCACGCGTTCGACGGCTGCCACCTCGTCGTCGCCGATGAGCGGCGCGGCGGCCGGGATGAAGTCCTTCTGCATGGGTATGTCCTTCGTCGGGAACGGCTCGGCGCGAGCCGGATCGGAGGTGGAGGCAGGAATCGAACCTGCGTGCACGGTCTTGCGGACCGCGACCTGGCCACTCGGTCACTCCACCGGGTCAGATGTCCTCACGCGCCCGGCGGCGAGTACCCCTGCAGGAAGCGACCGAAGCGCTGCACCGCATCGATCAGCGTGTCGGTCCCGGGCAGGAAGGCGAGGCGCACGTGATCGGTGTCGGCGCCGTTGAAGGCGCGGCCGTGCACCAGCAGGATGTGCTCCGCGTCGAGGAAGTCGAGCACCAGACGCTCGTCGTCACGGATGCCGAACACCTCAGGGTCGAGGCGCGGGAAGAGGTAGAGCCCGCCACCTGCCTCCTGCACGTCGACGCCGGGGATCGCTCGGAGCGCGGCCGTGGCGGCGTCGCGCTGCATTGTCAGCCGCCCCTCGGCCGAGACGAGCGCGTCGAGCGATGCGTCGTGCTCCAGGGCCGCCGTGATCGCGTGCTGTGCCGGCACGGACGCGCACATCCGCATCGAGGCGAGCAGCCGCAGACCGGAGAGGAAGGGGTCATCGGCAGCGAACCCGGTCGTCAGCGCCCAGGCCGCCCTGTAGCCGGCGACGCGGTGGGTCTTCGACAGGCCGGCGAAGGTGACGCAGGGCACGTCGGGGGCGACCTGCGCCGTGGAGACGTGCGTGAATCCGGGGTACACGACACGGTCGTAGATCTCGTCCGACAGCAGCAGCAGACCATGGCGACGGGCGAGCTCCGCCACGCCCTCCAGGGTCTCCCGCGGGTAGACCGCGCCGGTGGGGTTGTTCGGGTTGATGATGACGATGGCCACGGTCCGTGGGCCGATCGCCGCCGCCATGGCCTCGAGATCCGGGAGCCACCCGGCCTCCTCCGCGCAGCGGTAGTGCACGGGCACACCCCCGGCGAGGACAGTCGATGCGGTCCACAGCGGATAGTCGGGACTCGGGATGAGGACCTCGTCGCCCGGCTCCAGCAGCGCCTGCAACGTGAGACCCACCAGCTCGGACACGCCGTTGCCGACGGTCACCGCCTCGATCCCGAGGGACGGGAACCCGGCCCGGCGCGAGTAGTGCACGCGGATCGCCTCCCTCGTCTCCGGAAGGCCCGGTGATTCCGAGTACCCATGGGCGTGCGGAAGCGCCTCGCGCAGGGCCTCCACGATGACCGGCGGCGCCTCGAAACCGAACGGGGCCGGGTTGCCGATGTTCAGGCGGAGGATCTGCTCGCCGCGGGCCTCCAACTCGGCCGCACGCTCGGCCACCGGACCCCGCAGGTCGTAGAGCACGCCGTCGAGGCGCGATGATCGGCCGATCCGGAACGGGGTCCTGGCCGTCATTCGTCCCCCTCGGCCCCGGCCGGACCGGAAGCGGCGGCGATGTCGTCGGCCAGTCGTCGCAGGTCGGCGTCGTCGAGGTCGTGCACCGTCAGACGCAGATGGTGGCCGCCGGTCGAACCGTCCTCCAGCGCGAACTCGGACCCCGGTCGAACGAGCCATCCGCGGTGCGCGAGCCGCTCGGCGACGACCGCGGCCTCCGCGCGGACATCGACCCACGCGTTCAGACCGCTCTCCGCGGTGACGTCCGATCCACGGGCGGAGACGAGCGCGGCGAAGGACCTGTTGCGCGCGGCGTATCGGGCCCCCGCCTCCGCGATGAGCCGGTGCACGTCTTCGTCACGGAGCATGGTCGCGGCGAGCTGCTGCATGACGTGGCTCACCCACATCGTGCCGGGGCTGAGCCGGAGGGCGAGGCGCTCGGCGGTGACGGGGTCGGACGCGGTGAGGGCCAGCCGCATGTCGGGTCCGAGGAACTTGGACACCGACCGCACGAGAGCCCACCGTTCGTGGGCCGGTCCGATGACGGTGGCGTACGGAGCCGGGGCGAGCAGCGAGAAGTGGTCGTCCTCGATCACCAGGACGTGGGGGTGCGGAGCGAGCACCTCGCGCAGCTCCGCGGCACGCGCGGGACTGATGCTGACCCCGGTGGGGTTGTGCGCGCGGGGCGTGCAGACGATCGCGCGCACACCGCTCTCCAGAGCGTCACGCATGCCCTCCACGGTCATGCCCTCGTCGTCGACGGGTATCGCGACGGGCGTGTACCCCGCCAGACGCGCGGTCTGGATGCTCGAGAGGAAGCACGGATCCTCGAGACCCACCCGGTCGCCGTGCACGAGCGTCTGAGCGAGCAGCCGCTCCACCGCGTCGACCGCCCCGGCGGTGACCGAAAGACGGAAGGGGCGAGGCTGGTCCTCCGCGATCCATCGGGTCGCCCACTCGGCGAGACCGGCATCGATCACCGACTCGCCGTACAGGACGGGGCTCGGGTGCACGGATGCGAGAGCGACGGCGAGGTCGGGAAGGAGGGCCGCCTGAGGGTTGCCGTTGGCGATGTCGCGGAGCGCAGTTCCGGGCGTGAAGCCCTCGTCCGGCGTGGCGGCGGGTCCGAGCACGGTCGTCCCTGTGCGCCCGCCGGTGGTCGCGATACGGGCGGTGACGAGTGCGCGGTAGGCGGCGAGCACGGTGTTGCGATTGACGCCGAGCCGCTCGGCCAGCGTGCGGACCGGCGGCAAGCGGTCCCCGGCGACGAGCGTCCCCCGTTCGACGAGGTCGCGCACGCTCTCCGAGATCTCCGCGGCGGTGACGCCGCTGATCCCGTCGGTCTCGTCGTCTCTGCTCTCCGCCGCTGCCATGACTCGACGGTAGGGGAGATTTTGACCTATGTCAAAATCTCCCCGGGGATCAGGGGCGGTCGTCGACCTCCACGCCGTCCTCGATCTCCTCCGGCTCCAGGTCGGTCACGTCGACCTCGGGCGCGTCGCCCTCCCCGTTGTTCGCGGTCGGGGGCTCGCCGTGGAATCCGGTCGTCTCGTCCTGTCGCGGATCGGTCATGATGCCTCCTCGGTTGATGGGACTCCATGATCGGTCCGCCGCGCTGCCGGAGCGAGCACCTTGACAACGCCGCCTCCGGTGGCCCGGCTCCCGATGCACGCAGGCGGAGCCCAGGTACACCGGTTACCGTTCAGGAGCGGTCGGTCCCCACGGATCTCCTCCCGCATCCCGCACGATCACCGCGATCCCCCGACAGAGGACACGATGACCCCCGGCACTCTCCCCCTCGCCGCTTCCGCCCCCGGCTACGACGGATTCATCGGCTGGGTGCTCAGCCTGATCGAGACCCTGGGCGAGGTCGGCGTCGGCCTCGCCGTTCTCATCGAGACGTTCGTCCCGCCGATCCCCTCGGAGGCGATCCTCCCCGCAGCGGGATTCCTCGCCTACGACGGGCGGATGAACGCCTGGGGCGCCTGGGCCGCGGCCACCATCGGCGGACTCGTCGGCGCATGGATCTGGTATGCGCTCGGCGCCGCCGTGGGCCGGGACCGCACGCGGCGCATCGTCGGACGCATCCCCCTCCTCGACCACGACGACTTCGACAAGGCCGAGGCGTTCTTCGCGCGCTGGGGCGGCGGCGCCGTGCTGTTCGGTCGCTGCGTGCCCCTCGTGCGCTCGTTCATCTCGATCCCGGCCGGCATCGAGCGCATGGCGCTGTGGAAGTTCACGCTGTACACGCTGGTCGGCTCGGCGGTCTGGAACGGCATCTGGATCGGCCTGGGCTTCGCCTTCGGCCCCGCCATCCGGCCGATCCTCGAGCAGTGGAGCGGCGTGATCTCCGATGTGGTCGTCGGCCTGCTGCTCCTCCTCCTGCTCATCTTCGTCGCTCTCCGCATCCGCCGCCGGATGCGCGAGGCCGCGGCACGGCGCGCAGAGGACAACAGTCAGGTCTGAGCGCCCTCCGCTCGACGACAACGGCCGCCGAGCGGAGAGCACCTCGCCGATCAGTCCCTCAAGGTGACGGTTCCGACGCCTCCGCTCACCGCGTGCGGGTGGAGATCGTCTCCACCGTCCGATCGGGTCGGCGGGTGCGGAAGAGCGCAGCGACGAGCAGCGCTCCGACGAGCGCTATCCCCCCGGCCGCGACGAACGCGGCGGAGTATCCGGAGGTGAGGGCCTCGGCGTCACCCAGGTGGCTCGCACCGAAACCTGCGGCGATCGCGGACACCGCCGCGAGGCCGATCGCAGACCCCACCTGATAGCTCGTGTTGACGATGCCCGAGGCGAGGCCGCCCTCCTCCGGCGGTGCGGACGAGATCGCCACCTGCAGGGAGGGGATGAACGCGAGGGCCTGCCCGAAAGCGACGACCAGCGACGGCCCGAGAGCATCGACCCAGTAGTTCCCCTCCGGGCGGATGAAGGCCATCCAGCCGAGCCCGGCGGCGAGCACGACCAGCCCCAGGACGATGGGCACCTTCGGCCCGAAGGCGGCGACCACGCGCGGGGCCAGCACGATCATCCCGATCATGATGAGAGCAGTCATCGGCAGCAGTGCCGCACCGGCGGGGAAGGCACTGAAACCGAGCACCTGCTGGAGGTAGAGGTTGAGGAAGAACCACATCGGGATCCACGCGGCACCGAGCAGCACCTGCGCGAGGTTCGCCGCACCGAGATTCGGCGACCGGAAGATCGACAGGCGCATGAGCGGCTCCCGCTTCACACGCTGGATGATCAGGAACAGCACGAGCAGGACGACACCGGCGCCGATCGCGGTCCAGGTCTCGGCGGCCGCCCACCCGACGACCTCGGCGCGCACGATGCCGTAGACCAGCGCGGCGAGCCCGAGGGTAACGGTAAGGGCACCGAGGACATCGACGGACCCCTTCGCGCCGAGCGTGCCGCCGGGGAGCGAACGCCACATCACCGCGAGGACGAGCACCGCGATCGGGACGTTGATGAAGAACACCCACGGCCAGGATGCGAACTCGGTGATGACGCCGCCGAGGAAAACGCCCGCGGTGCCGCCGGCCGGAGCCGCCGCTCCGTAGAACGCCATCGCCTTCGTGAGCTCGCGCGGGTTGTGTCCGAAGAGCATCATCAGCAGCGTGAGCGCGGCGGGCGCGATGAGGGCGGAACCCGCACCCTGCAACACCCGTCCGACGAGCTCGGTGGCGACATCTCCCGCGAAGCCGGCCACCAGGGAGCCGGCCGCGAGGATCACCCATCCCGTCGCGAACATGCGCCGAGGGCCGAACAGATCGGACAAGCGACCGCCGAGGAGCAGCAGGCCGCCGAGGGCGATGACATAGGCGTTGAAGACCCAGGAAAGGGTGTTCGGGGTGAACCCGAGGTCCTCCTGCATCCGCGGCAGCGCCACGCCGATGATGGACGCGTCCATGATGACCATGAACTGCGCCAGGGCGATGAGCGTCAGGCCCCACCACCGCGCGGGACTTCTCGTTGACGATGACACGTCGTTCTCCATTCCGTCGGGTAGAGACGCCAGTCGGCGTCCCTCGTTTTAATACCCTAGGGGGGTATGGTATTCCCGACAAGCTGAAGAGGTCGTTCGTGGCAGAGCCAGGTGTCAGCCGGCGGCGTCGGCCGCGACGATGTCGCCGAGCTTCCAGGACCGATCGAAGTACGGCTGCAGCGGCCCGTAGAAACGGAAGTAGCTGAACCAGTGCCGCCCCGGAATCGTCTGCACCCAGTTCGAGCGTCCCTCCGTCGGCGGCTCCGGGCCGAACCACAGATCGACGGAGCCGTCCTCGTCGTATCGGAGGTCCTCATCGCGCGACCCGCGGTCGCCGCGCTGCTGCTCGTTGTCGATGAGGCCCCGTCCGGAGAGATGATGCGCGTCGGTGCGGGGTCCTCCCGATCGCGGTACGGGTAGATCCGTACGGCGCGCACGAGGGCATCGGCGCGCTCCGGATCAGGGTCGAGCGTGCGGAAGCCGAACATGATGTTGACCCCGGAGGACTGCAGGATCCGGAACTCGGCCGTGATGTCTGCGGGGACGGTCGCCCCGGGCGCGACGATCACGTACTGGACCTGCCCGCGGAAGGGGTGCGATGTCGGCGGGCCGGGGCACGATGGAGGCATGACGGACGGCTACGACCCCGCGTTCCTCGGCATCCCGCTGCCGCTGCCCGTGCCCCCGATGCCGGTGCGCGCGCTCCCTGCGCCCCGGTTCACGGTGCTGCTCGATCCGGAACGGCGCCTCGCCGCGGTGACGGCTGTGACCATCGACGGCGCCCGCCTGCGGGACCTCCCGCGGACGGGTGAGTGGCGCCTCGACCCCCGGGTGCCCGCGGCGGAACAGGCGGGGCCCGCCGTCTACGCCCGGAACGACCTCGACCGCGGACACCTCGTCCGTCGCCGCGACCCGGGCTGGGGGGAGCTCGACGAGGCCCGCGCCGCCGCGGAAGCCACCTTCACCTACCCCAACGCGGCCCCGCAGGCGGCCGCCTTCAACCAGTCGAAGGACCTCTGGCTCGGGCTGGAGGACCACGTGCTGGCGTATGCGGAGGCGACGGCGCAGCGCCTGTCGGTGTTCACGGCCCCGGTGCTCGCGAACGCCGACCCGCCGTACCGCGGCATCCGCGTGCCCCTGCGGTACTGGAAGATCGTGGCGTGGCGCTCCGAGGACCGACTCGCGTCCGCCGCATTCATCCTCGACCAGACCGAGCTCGTGGACACGCAGGAGGGCGCCTTCGCCGTCGCGAGCCTCGGAGCCTTCCGCACGTTCCAGGTGCCCGTCGCCGAGGTGTCCGCCCTCACTGGGCTCGACCTCGGCCCGCTGCCCGACGCCGATGTGCTCCCTCGGCGCGGACTCCGCGAGACGGCATGGCGCCCGCTGCACACCGCCGACGACATCGTCCTGTGACAGCGGGCACCCCGCATCACTCGCCGGCGCGCACGCCCTCGAGCGACGGGTAGTCGATGTACCCCTCGGCAGTCGAGCCGTAGAACAGCTCGGGGCGGGGGTCGTTCAGCTCCGCCCCGGTCCGCCACCGCTCCACGAGGTCGGGGTTGGCGATGACGGGACGCCCGGCCGCGACCGCGTCGGCCCAGTCCTCCGCGACCAGTTCCTCGGCCGCGGCCCGGGTGGTCTCGACGCCGAAGCCGCTGTTGACGATCAGCGGCGCCCCTGCGGCCCGACGAATGGCCTGCACGAGCTCTCCGGCCGGCTCGGCGTGCAGCACGTCGACGAAGGCCAGACGCAGCGGCGCAAGTCCCTCGGCCAGCGCGGTGTAGGTCGCGAGCACGTCGGCCGCGTCGTCCTCGATGACGCCCTGGATGCCATGGGCCGGCGAAAGCCGGATGCCGGTCCGGTCGGCGCCCACGGCGGCGGCGACGGCCGCGGTCACCTCGATGGCGAAGCGGGCGCGGTTCTCCGGCGGGCCGCCGTACCGGTCGTCGCGGACGTTGGACACCGGGGACAGGAACTCGTGGACGAGGTAGCCGTTGGCACCGTGCACCTCGACGCCGTCGAAGCCGGCCGCGATCGCGTTGCGCGCGGCCTGGACGAACTGCTCGACGACCACGGGGATCTCGTCCAGGGTGAGGGCATGCGCGACGGGCAGATCGGCCTTGCCCTTGAGGGTCCGCGTCTGCCCGGGGGCCGCCAGAGCACTCGGCGCGACGACGCGGGGCTCGCCGGAGATGTCCGGATGGCCCACACGGCCGCCGTGCATGAGCTGCATGACGATGGTGCCGCCCTCGGCGTGCACGGCGTCGGCCACGCGGCGCCATCCCTCGATCTGCGCGGGGGTCACGATGCCCGGCTGCCCGGGATACGACTTGCCTTCGAGGACCGGCCAGACCCCCTCCGAGATGATGAGTCCCTGCCCGGCCCGCTGGCGGTAGTACTCCTCGATGATCGCGGTCGGCACGCCCTCCGCGTCCGCACGGGTGCGGGTGAGCGGCGCCATGACGACGCGGTTGGACAGGTGCAGCGAGCCGAAGTCGGCGGAGTCGTAGAGAGTCACAGTGGGGCCAAGGCGTCCGCCCGCCACTGTATTCCCGTGAATCGATGACGTATTCCGGTGCATCAACCGCCCAGATCGGCGACGAGGTTCGCGAAGTGGTCGAGGTCGGCGGCCGTCCAGCCGCGCAGGCGCTCGCCGATGCGCCCCTCATACCGGGAGCGGGCGAGAGCCACGCGCTCCTCGGCCAGCGGGGTCGCCACCAGCACCCGGGCGCGACCGTCCTCCGGATCGGGGATGCTCTCGACGAGCCCGAGCTGCTCGAGCTGACGCACCTGCCGGCTCACCGCGGACTTGTCCGTCTGCAGGCGCTCGATGAGCGCTCCCGCCGAGGTCGCCCGTCCGGCGAGGATCGAGGTCAGCACCTGGTAGCCCAGCGGCTGGAGATCCGGATGCACGGTGACCGCGGCCTCCCGCCACCCGACGCGGATGCGGGCGAACAGCCGGCCGAGCTCGTGCTCGACGCGGGCGACCGCCTGGTCGAGGTCGTCGATCGGAGCGCCGTCGGCGGGTTCGTCGGACGGGGCGCTCATATCGCCAGTGTACGGCGAAGCCCCGCGACCGGATGCGGTCGCGGGGCTGCGCTCAGACCTCGGCGAGGAGCCGGAACACCTTGGATGCGGCGTCGATCTCCGCGGGCGTGAGCTCATCGATGACAGCGCGGAGTCGGCTGCCGTACTCCCGGCGGACATCGGTGAGCGCGGTGCACGCGGCCGGTGTCGCGGTGAGCACCCGGAGCCGGCCGTCGCGCTCATCCGGCACCGAGGCGATCAGCCCGAGCTCCTCCAGCATCCGCACCTGGCGGCTGACGACGGACTTGTCCATCTCGAAGCGCTCGGCGAGCTCATGCGCGCTGGCCGAGCCCGCCCGGTCGATGAAGGTGAGCAGCTTGTACCCCGCCACCTGCAGCTCCGGGTGGACCCGGGACGCCGATTCCTTCCACAGCGACCGGGTCCGCGCGAAGATGAGGTTGAGATGCGCCTGGAGGTCGCTGAGGGCGGTATCGACGTCGGGCGTGCCGACCGCCTCGGACGCGCTCATGTCAGCGCTCCTGCTTCCGATCGTCGCGCTCGAGCACGCTCACGGACCCCGTGGTGGTCGCCGGTTCGGCCTGCCCGGTGCGGATCGTCCCGGTCGAGAGGTTCGCGCCGACCTCGGCCTCGGAGACCTCGATGACGGACTCCTCGGCCTGCTCGCGCAGCTGCTCCGCGGCGTTCTTGGTGGACAGCGGCTTGTTCTTGATGAACGCGATCGCGATGATCGCGATGACCGCCAGCGGGATGGCGAGGATGAACGCGTCCGCGATGCCGTGCCCGTAGGCGCTCTCGACGATCGTGCGGATCGTGTCGGGCAGCTCGCCCACCTTCGGCACGTCGCCGGAACCCAGGCGCTCCAGGGCGCTGATCTCGTCGGGCGTGGTCGGGACGAAGCCCTTCAGACCGTCCTTCATGAAGTCGGCGACGCTCGTGGAGAGCAGCGACCCCATGACGGTCACACCGATGGTGCCGGCGATCGTACGGAAGAAGTTGACGTTCGACGAGGCCGCGCCCAGCTGCTGCGGAGCCGTGTCGTTCTGCACGATCAGGGTCAGGTTCTGCATGACCATGCCGAGCCCGGCACCGAGGACGAACATGTAGACAGCGACGAGCGGGAACGGGGTGTCGTAGCGCAGCGTCGCCATCAGGCTCACGCCGATCGTGGCGAGGATCGAGCCGGTGACCATCCAGCTCTTCCACTTGCCGAAGCGGCTGACGAGCTGGCCGATGATGATCGACGCGCCCATCTGACCGATGATCATCGGGATGGTCATCAGGCCCGACTCGGTGGGCGTCGCGCCCCGGGCCAGCTGGAAGTACTGCGCGAGGAAGACCGAGGTCGCGAACATCGAGACGCCGATCGCGATCGAGGCGACGACCGACAGCGTGAAGGTGCGGTTGCGGAACAGCGTCATCGGGACGATCGGCTCCTTGACGAAGAACTCGACCACGATGAAGGCGGCGATCGCGACGACCGCAGTCACGATGAGCGCGATGCTCGTCCCGGAGTCCCAGTCGAACTGGTTGCCACCCATGGACACCCAGATGAGGAGCGTCGAGACGCCGACGGCGAGCAGGACGATGCCGAAGTAGTCGATCGAGACCTTCGTGCCGCGCTGCGGCTTGGGCAGGTGCAGCGTGAACTGCAGCAGCACGAGGGCGAGGATGGCGAACGGGACGCCGACGAAGAAGTTCGAGCGCCAGCCCCACACGTCGGTGAGGAGTCCGCCCAGCAGCGGCCCGCCGATCGTGCCGAGGGCCATGATGCCGCCGACGACGCCCATGTACTTGCCGCGCTCACGCGGCGAGATGATGAGGGCCACCGCGATCATGACGAGCGACATGAGACCGCCGACGCCGATGCCCTGCACGACGCGGACAGCGATGAGCATGTTCGTATCGGTCGAGAATCCGGCGATCACGGTGCCGACCGTGAAGAGGATGAGCGAGATCTGGACGAGCACCTTGCGGTCGACCAGGTCGGCGAGCTTGCCCCAGATCGGAGTGGAGACGGCGGTGGCGAGAAGGCTCGCGGTGATGACCCAGGTGTACTGCGACTGCGTGCCGCCGAGGTCGGCGATGATGACCGGCATCGAGGTCGAGACGACCGTGCCGGAGAGCACGGCGACGAACATGCCGACGATGAGGCCGGAGATCGCGGTGAAGACCTCGCGGGCCGAGCGCGTGGTCTCGGAAGAGGATGAGGTGTGTGTCACGGGGGAATGCTCCTGCATAGAAAGTTGATCGAGATCAACCATACGCCGATAGTTGCGGTTTCGCAACTATCGGCGGCTACCGCACTCGGAGGCCGGGGTCAAGGACGTCGCCGGGGTGGGCAGGACGGACGACCCTGACCGCATGACCTCCGGAGCCATGCCCCGCCCCGACCGGCGCCTGCTGCTGTCGGGCTTCCTGTTCGGTTGCGGGATCGCCGCCTCGATGATCGACCTCTTCGTCTTCCACCTGGTGCTGCACTGGCACCACTTCTACGATCTGTCGACCTCTGACGTGGCCCTCGTCTCGGACGGGTTCTTCCATGCGTTCGGCTGGTTCATCACGATCCTCGGCGCCTTCCTCCTCGCCGACGTCCGCCGTCGTGGCCCCGTGCGATGGACGCGCTGGACGGGCGCGGTGATCACCGGGGTCGGGTTCTTCCAGCTCTTCGACGGCGTGGTCGATCACAAGCTCCTCGGGATCCACCAGATCCGCTACGGCGTCGACCTCGTGCTCTACGACACCGTCTGGATCGTGTCGGCCGTCCTGTTGCTCGCTGCAGGGATCCTCGTGGTGTGGCGGACCCGCCCGCACCCGGCGCGGTGACGGCCATGCGCGAGGGTCACGACGGACACCACGGACCGCCCGAGACGCCGGGCATCGACACCGACGCCGTCGGAGGCGGGATCGATCTGCTCGCGCCGGTCGCGCTCGTCGCCCTCCTCGCCGCAGCCGTTCTCTATCTCGTCGGGTTGCGGCGGACCCGGGACCGCAGCCCCTGGCCTCGGCCGCGGACGGCCGCCTGGATGGCCGGTCTGCTCTGCGCCGGGGTCGGCATGGTCGGACCGTTCGCCGCCCTGGCCCACAGCAGCTTCCCGGTGCACATGGCCGGGCACGTGCTCGTGGGGATGCTGGCGCCACTCCTCCTCGTGCTCGGGCGGCCGGTCACGCTGGCCCTGCGCGCCCTCCCCGTCCCGCGGGCGCGCACTCTGTCCCGAGTGCTGCGCAGCGGCCCGATCCGGGTGCTCACGCATCCGGTGGTCGCCGGCGCCCTCAATGTCGGCGGTCTCTGGCTCCTCTACGCCACACCGCTGTTCCCCCTGGTGCACGCCTCACCGTGGCTGCATGCCGCCGTGCATCTGCACGTGCTGCTGACCGGATACCTGTTCACGGCGAGCATCGTGGGGCTCGATCCGGATCCGCACCGCGCGTCGGTCACCGTGCGGGCCGGGGTCCTCATCGTCTTCGTCGCCGCGCACTCGATCCTCGCCAAGTGGCTGTGGGCCCACCCGCCCGCCGGCGTCGACGTCGGGGACGCTCGGATGGGGGCGGAGCTGATGTTCTACGCCGGTGACGCGGTGGACGTACTGCTCATCGTGCTGCTGCTCCGACAGTGGTTCGTGGCGACGCGACCGCGGGATTCGGCTCAGCCGCAGAACGAGGAGAGTCCGTCGTGGAGGCGTTCGATCGCCTCGACGGTCTCCGGAGCCTGAAGGTCGGTCATGCCGCCGAGCTGATCGGCGCCAGAGCGGATGAGTTCGCCGAGCTGTCCGTCCATGCCGTCGGCGACGCGGTCGAGCGTGGCGACGAGGTCGTCGCGGGCCGCGTCGAGCTGCTCCGCGGACACGTCGCCCTGCGCGAGCAGCGCCTGGTATTGGGCGTATGCGTCATCGATCGTCGCGCAGGTCTCTGCGACCGGGACTCCGAACGCGTCTCCGGCAGCCTGGGTGACCTGGGCGCACCCGGCCAGAAGACCGGCGGCGAGCAGCAGGGGGACGATGGCGATTCGGCGCATGACCCGAGGGTAGCCGCGCCGCCTGGGGCGCGGCTGACCCTCGGGCGGTGCGGCGGTCAGCCGCCGGACGGGTTCTCGAGGGGCTTGCCTTCGTCGTCCGTCGTCTCACGCTCGAGCACGTCGTCGGTGCTCTCGCCGCTGTCGTCGGGAGCGCCGCCGGAGGCCGTGTCGGCTTCCTCGTCGGCGCCGGGAGTGCCCTGCGTGTTCTGGGGGTCGCTCATGCTCTCCTCCTCTGTTCGTTCCGACGACCGTATGCGCGCCGGTCCCGGCGACGCAGGGGGTTGACCGCGGACACGGCGACGGCCACACTGCCGGCGCGCCGGGGCGTCATCCCTGCGTCCAGAGCCGTTCGATCGGTACCGCCCGTCCGAGAATGCGCTCGGCGGCGCGATGCCCGGAGAACACGGCCGCCGGCACGGTCGCCGGGTCGTCGGTCCAGGTGGCTTCGCCCGCCAGGTGCAGCACGCCGCCGACCGGGGTGGCGAGGTCGTCGTGATCCGCGGTGGTCGACCCGACCGTCATGTACGCGTACGACCCGTGCGCGAACGGATCGTCCTGCCACGCCGTACGATGCAGGCCGATCGGATCCGGGATCCCGTCCCCGTACAGCCGGCGGAGCTGGACCATGATCGAGGCCTGCACCCGGTCGTCGCTCCAGTCCCTCGTCGCCACGGCCGCGGGCCCGGCGGCGAAGGTGAGCAGGAGCGGCTCGTCGTGCAGCGCCGTGAGGTCGTACCAGGAGTGCCACCACCGTGCCTCGGGCCCCTGCTGCCGGAACGCGTAGACCCCGTCTTGCCAGAACCGGGTGGGGAACCGCAGGAAGACCTTCTCGAAGGCGTTCATGCGCAGCCGTCCCAATGCCTCGGCGTTGACGGGCGGCAGCGGAGGGACGATCTCCATCGTCCCGGACTGCAGCACGCCGACCGGGACCGTGACGACCGTCGTATCGCCGGAGAAGTCCCCGCGCGAGGTCCGCGCCCAGACGCCGTCCTCGCTCCAGTCGACGCGGGTGACGATGTGCTCCAGCCGGACGTCCAGCCCTTCGGCGAGGCGCTCCGGGAGCACCCCGTACCCGTCCGGGAACACGACCTCGTCGCCCTCGATCGCGTCGTCGTCGAGGCCATGCGCGGCGAGGTCCTCGATCCACGCCCCGTACTGCTCCTCGGCGCGATGCTCCAGGTATTCACGCACTCGCTGGGCGCGGTCCGCGCTCCACTGCCGGCGTGAGAGCACCTGGTCGGTGACGTCGCGGTAGGAGGCCTCGGGGCCGGAGGCGGCGATGACAGCCGGCAGCGCCTCGTCCACCGCGTGGACATCCGCGGCGAAGGCGCGCGCCTCCTCCGCCGAGAGCGGGCGACCGTCGGGACCGTGATACGCGATCGGCCGGCTGTCCACCTGGAACCCGCCGACGGTGAACTCCACGGTCCGCATGCCGAAGGCCTCGGCGGCGGCAGCCACCGGACTGCCGTCGACACCGTGGATCCACGAGGCGCCGAGATCGACGATGCCGTCGGTCCGGTCCGTATGCACCCGGCCGCCGACCCGGTCGCGCGCTTCGAGCACCACGACCGTCCGCCCCTCGCCCTGCAGCAGCCGCGCAGCGGTCAAGCCCGCCACGCCCGCGCCCACGATCACCGTGTCGACCTGCTCCATGCGCCCCTCCTCGCAGCCCCTCCGCACGGAGCCGTGCCCCGACGATAGCCCAGGCGGGCGGGCATCGACAGGGTGGCGGGGCCTCTGCGTCAGGCGGCGTGCTGGATGACCCCGAGCAGGGTCCCGTCAGGGTCGAAGAACTTCAGGAAGAGAGCGAAGCCGCCGTCGTCGAAGCTCACGACATCGACGCCTTCTGCCGCGAACCGCTCCGCGAGGGCGTGGATCTCGGTCGTGCGCAGGAAGAAGATCGGCCGCTCCTCCCCCGCCACCGTCAGCTTCATCGGCGCGTGCCCCGGCGCTTCCCAGAGCATGAGGTCCGGGCCACCCTCGGCCCGGAGCATGGCGCTCGTGCCGTAGTCGGTGAGGACGCGGAAGCCGAGCAGGCGCTGGTACCACGCGATGGACGCGGCCAGATCGGCAACGGGCAGCTGGATGTGGTCGAGTCCGGTGAGGACGGATGCCATGCGGGTAACCCTCCGTGGTCGTGTCCGTTCACCGTAGCGCTCCCCACCGACCACACCGCCGACCGGATGACAACCCCCTCGGCGCTGCAGGCGGAACAGCGCACCCTGGGTCCATGAGCCACCACCCCGATGACATCAAGCAGCCCCTGGACCACCTCCCCCCGGCGGATGAGCGGGACAAGGCCGTCGAGATCGACGAGCCGCACTATCCGACGTCCGGCGCACCCGCCGACAGCCCGGACGTGACGCCGGAGACGGCGGCAGAGCCGGATAAGCCGAACCGCCACGGCGTGGACAAGCTTCCGCCCACGTCGCGCTGACCCGTTCCGCCCGTTCCTCAACTATTGTTGAGGTCTACGGAAGGGCGGCGGATGGAACCCGACGATCTCCTCCCTATCGGAGAGGTCACCCGACGCACGGGCGTCGCACCCTCCGCGCTGCACTTCTACGAGCAACTGGGCCTCATCGCCTCGACGCGCACGCCCGGCAACCAGCGGCGCTATCGCCGACACATGCTGCGCCGGATCTCCATCATCGTCGTGGCCAAGCGCATCGGCATCCCGCTCAGCGAGGTGCAGGAGCTCTTCCAGACCCTGCCCGTGGACGCGCCGCCCTCGCACGGCGACTGGCGCCGCGTGGCCAAACGCTGGCGCGCCGAGCTCGAGGAGCGACGGACCCAACTCGAGCATCTGCAGCGCGAGCTCGCGGGCTGCATCGGTTGCGGCTGCCTGTCCCTCAAGGCCTGCCGCCTGCTGAACCCCGAGGACGCCTTGGGCGAGAACGGTCCCGGCCCTCGCCGCATCTGAGACCGGGGACCTCCGCCGCGACCGCTGGACGAAGGTGGGGTGTTGCGAATCCGGGATAGGTGAGACCGTAGAGATATCCCCACCAGCGATCAGCGTGGTTGCGCCTCTTGGCAACGGGTTCCTGTGGTGATGGAACGAAGGATCCATCCAATGGGCAAGTTCATCTACGAGGGCGGTCCGAAGGTCGAGATCGAGGACCGCGCTCTCACACATATCCAGCTCGTCATGATGACGAAGCTCCGGCGCGGAGAGCCGATGCCGTTCTCGTGGAAGGAAGACGCCTCCGTCGGCGGCGGCCGGACGACAGTCTGGGTGCACGCGAACGCAAACATCGTGTTCAAGTTCTTCGGCAGCAGGCCCCCGGCCATCAACCGGCGGTGGGTGGACGCTCTGGCGTACACCGCGAACACGACGAACGGCCTGTACCTGGTGCCGGAGCCGACCGAGACGAGCAGTGCCTCCCGGCAGCTCGCGGACCTCACCGTCTGACACCGGCTCCGCCGACGCGGAGGTCGCAGGCCCGAGGACTCAGTCCTCGAGGTCGGCGTCCTCCGCTTCCGCTTTCTCCGCCTCCTCCTGGGCCTTCTCCGCCTCCTTCTCTGCGCGCTCCTGAGCCTTCTCGGCCTTCTTCTGCGCGTCCTCCTCGGCCTTCCGCTGCTCCTCGGCGGCCTTCTGCGTGGCCTTCTCCGCGGCCTCCTGAGCCTTCTCCGCCTTCTTGTCGGCCGGCACGCCGGGCGCGGGTTCCGGTGCCGCGGGCGGAGCCTCGGCCGGTGTCGACGGCTCTTCCCCGTCTTCCGGGACGGTCACGGGCACCACGACTGCCGGCGTGGGCGATGAACGAGGGCTCGGCTCGGTGTCGACAGGCGTCACCGCGGGATTCGGGTTGAGTGCCCCCGCCGCCCAGAGCGTTCCGGCAACGGTGAGCGCCACCGCGACCGCGACCGCGCCGGTCAGGAGCCCGCGGCGCCGCCGGACGCGCTGCGTGCGAGGGGCCCGGGCGCGGAGCATCGCCCCCTCGGCAGACGGACGAACGGGAAGCACGCGGGTCTGCGTCGGGGGCGTGGAGGGGCCGGTCGGTGTCCGATCCTCGAATGCTGCGGCGGCGATGGGGGCCGGCACCGGCGGGCGGGGCGGCAGCGACGGATCCTGTGCGAGCGCGGACACCGCCGCGAAGACGCCGGCGGCGCTCGGCCGGTCCTCGGGATCCGTGGCGGTCATCCGCTGCAGCAGCGCGGACCACGCCGGACCCACCGACTCGGGGATCGTGGGGGGCTCGATCAGGCGGGCCAGCGTGGCCCCGATGCCCTCCGCCTCGGCGAATGCGCGCTCTCCGGTGAGCGCCTCGCGCAGGACCAGCCCCAGTGCGTAGATGTCGGCGGCGGGCGCCGGGGCCGCGCCGTTCAACTGCTCCGGCGCCAGGTACGCCGCGGTCCCGATCACCGTCCCCGGCGACGTCAGCCGGGCCGCGTCCACGAGCACCGAGATCCCGAAGTCGGCGAGCTTCGCGCCCGACCGGCTGCCGGCGAGAGAGCGACCCGTGAGCAGGACGTTGGAGGGCTTGATGTCGCGGTGCACGATGCCCGCGCCGTGCACGACGTGCAGGGCCTCCGCCAGGTCGGCAGCCAGCGCCGCCACCTCGTCCGAAGGAAGCGGCCCCTGGGCGATCCGCGCCGCGAGGGTCGGCCCGTCGATGAACTCCATGACCAGGTACTCGGCCCGCCCGGGATGCAGCTGCGCGTCGTACAGCGTGACCAGCGCGGGATGGTTGAGTGAGGCGAGGACGGTCATCTCGCCACGAGCGCGCTCGGACGCGGCCCCCTCCTCCGTCTCCGCACGCAGCATCTTGATGGCCACTGTGCGCCCGAGCAACGAGTCCTCGGCGCGGTACACCCTCGCCATCCCGCCCTGCCCGACGCACTCCCGGAGGTGGTAGCGACCATCGAGCAGCGCCTCCGTGGGATGCGAGTCATCCGTCATCGTCGAGTCCTCCTGCCGCGGCGTCGGGAGCGCCACGGCGAGGCCACTCTAGAAGCGTGGCCGGCGGGCGTCTCGGGTCTTGACAGCGGGGCGGTCGATCGGGAGGTCCTCGCCCGCGGGAGAATGGGACATATGCCCGCGCGTTCCCCTCAGCGACTGCTCCACTCCGTCCGCCGGCTGCTGCACACCGATCCGTCCACCGTCGCCCACACCGAGGCGATGCCCGTGATCGACGAGCACACCGTCCCGCGGGTCCTCGATCTCGCGACCCGCATCGGGGAGTCGATGTTCGCGGTCGGCGCCTCCGCCCACGAGGTCACGCTCGCGATCACCCGCGTGTGCGAGGCCTATGGACTCAAGGGCGTGCAGGTCGACGTGACCTACAACTCGATCACGGTCTCCTTCCATCTCAGCGGGGAGGTGTGGCCCGAGACCCTCGTCCGCGTGGTCCGCGTCGCCGCTCCGGACCACGCCAAGCTGCAGCGCGTGCAGGCGCTCGTCGCCGACATCGACGGCGGCCTGGACCTGGAATCCGCGCGCACCGCGTTCCGGGTCATCCGTCGCGTGCCCTTCCGCTATCAGCAGCCCGTGGTGATCGTCGCACGGGCGCTCCTCGCGGTCGGGGTGAGCATCATGCTCGGGGCCTCTCCGCTCATCGTGGGTCTCACGTTCGTCGCGGCCCTGGGGGCGGCGCTCACCCAGGCGGGCCTCGCCCGGCTGCGGGTGCCGCTGTTCTTCAGCCAGATCGCCGGAGGCCTCGTCACCACGGTCGTCGCGGTGGCGGTCTCGGCGCTCGGCAGCGCGGGGATCGAACCGTTCGTCGGCATCCGTCCGTCGATCATCGTCGCCTCGGGCATCGTGCTCATGCTCGCCGGGCTCACCGTGGTGGGCGCGGCGCAGGACGCCATCGACGGCTTCGCACTCACCGCCGGCGGGCGCATCCTCGACCTGACGATGCAGACGCTCGGCGTGGTGATCGGCATCCTCGTCGGGCTGGAGCTCGGTGGCGTGCTGGGCTTCACGATGGAGCTCCCGGACGACCCGGCGCCGTTCGGACCCCTGCTCAACCAGTTCGCGGGGGCCATCATCATCGCGGTCGCGGTGGCCGTGTTCAACGGCGCCGGGATCCGCATCATCCTCGTCAGCGCCCTGCTCAGCGCCGTCACTCTCGCCGGGTACGCGGGCACCGTCGCGCTCCAGCTGCACCCGGCCGCGGCGAGCGCGGTCGGAGCATTGCTGGCGAGCTTCATCGGCATGCTCATCGCACACAACCTGCACGTGCCCTCGGTCGCCGTGACGACCGCGGCGATCGTCCCGCTCGTCCCCGGCGTCGCGGTCTTCCAGGGCCTGCTCGAGGTCGTGCACGCGGCGGGCACCTCCACCGGAATGCTGACCGTGGGCGGATCGCTCATCGACGCCGCGGTGATCGGCATCGCCCTCGCCTCCGGCGCCTCCCTCGGGCTCTACCTCGGAACGCCGGTGCGGGCGACTCTCGCCGGTGTCGCGAAGACCAGGGCGCGCGTGCGCCGCTGACCCGACGGCGTCATCCCGTCGAGACGACGATGCGCCCGCCGCGGACGGATCCACGGCGGGCGCATCACTGGGCGGTCAGTGGCCGCCGAGGTCCCTGACCAGCTCGGCCTCGTCCTTTTTGGACAGCGAGGTCTGCACGACGGTGCCGTTGTACGGGGCGAGCGCCTCGGCGAACTTGTCCTCCGTGAGCTTGAGGGCGTAGATGACGACGGCGGACTTGCCGGCCGTCACGGTGGCCTTGACCCGGTCGCGGAACTCGGCGTCGATGCCGGTCTTGTCGAGACCGGAGAACAGGGCCCCGAGCAGGCCGCCGAACACCAGGCCGGCGACCGGGATGAAGAACAGGATGCCGATCAGCGCGCCGAACAGGGCACCAGACGCGACGCCCAGGCCGATCCTGCTCCCGGCGCCCGGGTACTCCACCTTCGTCTTGCCTTCCCCGTCGACCTTCACGAGCGCGAGGCCCGCGAGCTCGACGACGAGGTCGTCCTGCAGGGCCTGGACGCGGTTGTAGGCGCCCTCCGCGTCGCTCTCGGTGTCATAGGAGATGACGATCAGTTCAGCCATGGTTTCCTGCTTTCGGTTGCGGTCGGAGATGCTCTCCACGCGCGCAGAGGCACCGGTCTTCGCCACCGACCCTAGGCGCGCCCCTGGGGACACGACAGAGCGGCAAGCGATGTTCACCCTGGTGACTCCGCTCGGCGATGTCCGTGGCCTGGCCTACGGTCGCTGTCGTGCCCGAGTCCGTGCAGCAGTGGTGGGCGAGACGGCAGTTCTCGCGCGGACTCGACGTGCCCTATGCGGTCGGGACGTACCGGGCGGCGTGGGCGGCTTACCCCGAGCTCATCCGGCAGTACCACCCGGAGCTCAACCACGGCATCGTGCTCTCGCAGATCCCGCTGGCCGCCGATGTCCTGCTCTGCTGGGAGTGCGCCGTCGGGCACCTGTTCGCGGCGACGCCGACCGAGCAGCGCGAGCGTCCGGGGCGGGTCCGACGGCGCTCGTCCTGGTGTCCGGAGTGCGCGGCGCTGGCGCGGCCGCAGCCGGTGATCCTCGGAGAGGCGCGTGCGCTCCCCGCCCGTCCGAAGAAGCCGGCACCGGCGCTCTGCACCAAGACTCCTGCGCTGCCGACGGGAACCGCGTTCCTGAGCGCATGCGCTCCGAAGCCGGCCTCGGCGGCGGAGGGGAAGCTCCGGGAGGCACTGGCCGAACGGCTGGTGTTCCCCGACGAGCTCAACGCGATCAAGGTCGGGCGGCCCTTCTTCCGGCACACGGAGGTGTGGCCCGACATCCTGCTCCCCGAGCTGCGCATCGCGGTCGAGTACGACACGGTCGGCCGGCACGGGCTGGAGCACGTCGGCAAGCGGGAGGAGACGGACCGCCGGAAGGACCGCGCGGTCCGCAGCGCCGGATGGGAGGTCGTCCGGCTGCGCATGGGGAAGCTGGAGCCCCTGGGCCCGTTCGACCTTCCCCTCGCCTCCCTGGGCACAGCCGGGATCACCCGGCTCATCGACCGGCTCCGCGACATCCGCGGCACCCTGATGGTCGACGCCTATCTGCGCTGAACCGCTTATCCCCTGCTCGAGGATCGACGCAACCCCCGTGCCGGAGGGTGCCGACGACGACAAGATGTCCTCATGAAACTCGTCTCCTACGCCGGCCAGCAGCTCCTCACCTCTGACGACGTCGCCGAGACGCTCCTCACCCTCGCGGCCGCGATCGCCAGCGAGGGCGAGTCCGAAGCGGTGGAGATCCCGATCCTCCTGGACGGGGAGAAGGACTGGGCCGATCTGCTCGTGGGTGTCGGCAACGATGTGCTCGTGAGCCCCCACCACACCGGGGACCCGGAACCCGACTTCGCGACGGAGGTCGACGAGCTGCGCGCGCATCGCCACTTCCCGAAGACCACGGGCGATTCGTCATCGCGCGGAGACATCGACATCCCCGCACTCTCCGACTTCGACATGGGGCACGGTCTCTGACCGCACCGCCGTGCGCGCGTCCCGGCGACGCGGATCTGCCTGCCGCACCCCGTCGAGGAGGGCGATCCCGTGGTCGGCCGCCGCGATCAGCCCGGCGTCGTGCGTGACGCAGATCACGGTCGCTCCGCACTCGGCCTCCTCGCGCAGCACGGCCCGGATCCGTTGGACCGATTCCGCATCCAGAGCGGTCGTCGGCTCGTCCAGCAGGAGGATCGCCGCGCCTGCCGCCAGACCCTGAGCCAGCAGCACCCGCTGCTGTTGGCCACCGGAGAGCTCCGCGAACGGACGACGCCCGAGAGCCTGCACGGCCGTGCGTTCCATCGCCGCCTCGACCGCGTGGCGCGCACGCTGATCCCGCCGCCGGAAGGCGCCGAGCCGCCCCCACGTACCCACCTCCACGACATCTCGCGCCGTGAGCGGCAGGCCGGGAGGCACCACGGCGCGCTGCGGCACGAAGGCGATCCGGCCCGTCACGCTCCGCTGCCCTCGCGTCGGTGAACGCACGCCGGCGACGACCTCGAGAAGGGTCGACTTCCCGGCGCCGTTCGGGCCGGAGACGGCGACGACCTCTCCGACTCCGATCGACAGGGTGAGGTCGCGCAGCGCATCGCGCTCCCCGAACCGCACGGAGACACCGTCCAGGCACACGGAGGGGTCGGTGGTCGATGAGAGCGTCGTCATATCTCCAGTTTATGAATTTGATAATCATTCTCAACTGCGCATAGGCTCGCGTTCCGTGACCTCCTCGTTCTCCGCCCTCCTCACCCCGTTCACGCTCGAGTTCTTCCAGCGCGGGCTCCTCGGCGGCGCGCTCGTCGCGGTCCTCTGCGGGGTCGTCGGCACCTGGGTCGTCGTCCGAGGGATGGCGTTCCTCGGTGAGGCACTGGCCCACGGGATGCTGCCCGGTGTCGCGCTGTCGACAGTGCTCGGGGCTCCCGTGCTCGTGGGCGGAGCGCTCAGCGCCGTCGCGATGAGCATCGGCATCGGCGCCCTGCAACGACGCGCCCGGCTCTCCTACGACACGAGCATCGGTCTGCTGTTCGTCGCGATGCTGGCTCTGGGCGTCATCATCATCTCCCACTCGGGGAGCTTCGCCACGGACGCGACGGCCATCCTGTTCGGCGACATCCTCGCCATCACCCGCGCCGATCTCCTCCTGCTCGCCGCAGCCGCGGCACTGGGAGTGATCGCCGCCACCCTCTGCCACCGACCGTTCGTCGCGCTGGCCCTCGACACCCGGATCGCGACGGTGCTCGGGCTCCGTCCGCGGTGGGCCCAGGCGGCCCTGGTCGGGCTGGTGACCCTCGCGGTCGTGGCGTCGTACCAGGCGGTCGGCTCGCTGCTCGTCGTCGGTCTGCTCCTCGCTCCGGCGGTCGCCGCCGCACAGTGGACGTCGCGGCTGCCCACGCGCATGGTCCTGGCCTCCGCGTTCGGGGTCGCCGCGGTCCTCGTCGGGCTCCTCGCGTCCTGGTACGCGGCCACCGCGGCCGGAGCGTCCGTCGCCGCCGCCGCGATCGCGCTCGCCGGCCTCTCCTGGGCGGTGCGGGCCGCCGTGCGCACACGGCATCCGTTCGCCGACCGGGCCGCCCATCCCGACCCTGCTCCCGCCTCCTGACCCGTCTCCGAAAGGTTCTCGTGCGCTCCCGCCTCCTGCCCCTCGTCACTCTCGCCGCCCTCTCCCTCGCCCTCACCTCCTGCGCCGGTCCCGCGGCGCAGAGCCCGGCCGCGCCCTCGACTCCCGCGGACGGGCACGGCGCGATCGCCGGAGCGGAAGAGGTCGCCGAACCGCAGCTCGGCCTCACGACCGTCGACGACGCGGGTCGGGTGACCCACCTCGACCTCCTGGATGAGAGCGTCACCGACATCGGTGCGGTCGCCGCCCCCGAGGGCATGGCCACCGACGGCCGGTACCTCTTCGCGGACACCGGCGACGGCGTCGAGGTCGTCGACAGCGGCGTCTGGACGTGGGACCACGTCGACCATTTCCACTACTACCGGGCGGAGCCCGCGCTGCTCGGCACGGTCGAGGGCGACGGCACGGCAACGGTCGCGACGACGAACAGCTCGACCACCGGCGGCACGGGGATCTCCTTCTCCGGATCCGGTGACGCGGTCCTCCTCGATACGGAGGCCCTGTCGAAGGGGGAGATCCGTGAGCTGTTCCGCATCGAGCGCACTCCCCACGAGGGTCTGGTGGTACCGGTCGGGTCGTTCGCCCTCGTGACCGAGGACGATGGTGAGGCGGGCGGATCCGTCGTCGGCCACACGGCACACGGCGAGCGCACCGGGCTCCGGGAGAGCTGCGTCGCGCCGAGCGGCACGATCACGACCAGGGTCGGAGCGGTGATCGGCTGCGCCGACGGCGCCCTGCTGGCTCAGGTCGAGGACGGCGCCGTCGTCGTCGACCGCATCCCGTACCCGGAGGACGCGCCGGCCGGAGCCGTGACGTCCTTCCACAATCGTGAGGGGCGCCCCACGGTCGCCGGCCTCGCCGGGCCCACCGACATCCGCATCCTCGACACCCGGGCCCGGGCCTGGACCCTCCTCACCGCTCCGGCCCCACTCGTGCAGGTGACAGCCGTTGGCGATGAGGACGACACCCTGCTCGCCCTCGCGGAGGACGGCCGTGTGCTCGTGCTCAGCGCGCTCGACGGGGCGGTGCGAGCGGAGACGGCGCCGCTGGTGACGGAGTCGGTGGCGGGGGGAGCCACCCCGGTCCTCATCGCCGACCAGCACCGTGCCTACCTCAGCGGCCCGGCGGAGCACCGGCTGTTCGAGATCGACTACGCCGACGGCGCCCGCGTCGGGAGGACCTTCGACACGACCGACGCCCCGGCCTTCGTCGCCGAGACGGGGCGCTGACATGCGCTTCCTCCGCGTTCTCACCGCCACGGCGCTCGCCGCGTGCGCCGCTGCCACCCTGACCTCCTGCGCCACCCCTGCCGACACGCGACCGGTGGTGGTCGTCTCGACGAACATCCTGGGCGACGTGGTCGGCGAGCTCGTCGGGGGTCAGGCTCGCGTCGTCACCCTCATGAAGCCGAACGCGGACCCGCACTCGTTCGAGATCTCGGCGCAGGAGGCCGCCACGCTCCGGGACGCCGACCTCCTCGTCTCCAACGGGCTCGGGCTCGAGGAGGGCCTGCAGCAGCATCTCGACGCGGCCGTCGCCGCCGAGGTGCCGTCCTTCGTCGCCGGCGACGCGATCGAGGTGCTGGACTACCGCGACGGCGACGCCGCGGGAATGCCCGATGCGCACTTCTGGACCGACCCCGCGCGCATGATCGACGTCGTCGATGCCCTGGAGCCCGCCCTGGCCGCGCTCGACGGGATCGACGCCGACACCCTCGCCGCGGACGTCGCCGACTACCGCGAGGAGCTCACGACGCTCGACGCCGAGATGACCGCCGCATTCGCCCGGATCCCGGACGAACGCCGGGCGCTCGTGACCAACCATCACGTCTTCGGCTACCTCGCCGACCGCTTCGATTTCGAGGTCGTCGGCGCCGTGATCCCGGGCGGAACCACGCTCGCTGCACCCTCGGCCTCCGACCTCGCCGACCTCGTGGGCGCCGTGGAGGACACGGGCGTGCCCGCCGTCTTCGCGGAGTCCTCCTCCCCCGACCGCCTCGTCCAGGCGCTCGCCGAGGAGGCCGACGTCCACGTCGAGGTGATCGAGCTGTTCACCGAGTCGCTCACCGCGGAAGACGGCGGCGCCCCGGACTACCTGACCATGATGCGCGTCAACACCGAGCGCATCGCCTCCGGTCTCACCCGTTGAGACCACCCTCACAAGAAAGAAGCACCGCATGAAGACACTCCCCCTGCGCCGGGCGCTGGCCGGGGCCGTCGCCCTCGGCGCCGCCGTGACGCTCGCCGCCTGCTCGACCAGCCCCGGGGCCGGCTCCGCCGGAAGCGATGCCCCGGAGTCGGACCCCGGCCCCCGGGTGGCCATCTCGTACGAGGGCGGCATCCTCGTCCTCGACGGGGAGACCCTCGACACCGTCGCCGACTTCGATTCGGAGCCGTTCACCCGCCTGAACCCGGCGGGCGACGGTCGCCACGTCATGGTGACGATGAGCGAGGGCTTCCAGGTACTCGACACCGGAGCCGGGTCGACCGATGACGCGGCGCTGACCGACACGGTGTTCGCGGCCGACACCCCCGGCCACGTGGTCCGTCACGGTGGCAAGACCATCCTCTACGCCGACGGCACGAGCGACACCACGATCTTCGACACCGCCGCCCTCGGCGACGACGGCCTCCCGGAAGTGGAGACCATCGACGGCGTCGAGGCGCACCACGGCGTCTCGGTGCTGCTGGAGGACGGCACGTTCCTCACCACGGTGGGCGATGCGGACGGTCGCAGCGGCATCGTGGTGCGCGATGCGGAGGGCACGGAGATCGCGGCGTCCGATCAGTGCCCCGGCGTCCACGGCGAAGGCACGGCGTCCGACGAGGTCGTCGTCTTCGGCTGCGAGGACGGCGCGCTCGTCTACAAGGACGGCGAGATCACCAAGCTCGCCGCCCCGGACCAGCCGTACGGCCGCATGGGCAACGCCTACGTGAGCGAGACGAGCCCGATCGTAGTGGGCGACTACAAGAACGATCCCGACGCCGAGGGGTACCTGCTCGACGCCGTCACGCTCATCGACACCACGGCGATGACGTCCGAGGTCGTTTCCCTGCCGGAGGGAGCGGAGTACACCTTCCGCGACGTCGTGCGGGGGCCGGACGACCTGGCCTACATCCTCGGCGCCGACGGTGCCATCCATGTGCTCGACCCCGAGACCGGGGAGATCACCGACTCCTACCCCGTCATCGAGGCGTGGGAAGGGCCGGCCGAGTGGCAGGACCCGCACCCCGCCATCGTCGTCGCCGGTGACATCGCCTACGTGACCGAGCCCGCCGCGGACAGCGTGCACGCGGTCGACCTCAGCACGGGCGAGGTGCTCGCGAGCACCGAGCTGGAGGTCACCCCGAACGAGATCGCGCCGGCGGCCGGCTGAGCCTCGGCGCTGCGGGTCCGTCCCGTTCCGGGGCGGACCCGCAGCATCGTGTCCCGTGCACGTTCCCGGCACGACCAGACGCGGAACCCTCAGGGCAGCAGGGTGAATCCCGACTCGTAGCTCGTGGCGCCGAGCGCGGCGAGGACGATCTGGAGGAACCCCATCGCCTCGAGCTCCCGAGCGCGGGACAACGGACCGACGTCGACGGCGCGGAGTCCCGCATCCTCGATCAGCGACGCGACGGCGATCTTCGCCTCCGCGTAGTCACCGGCGAAGAGGACCGTCGTCCGCGTGGTGCCGTTGGTGCCGGTGACCAGGGTGTCGCCGAAGTTGACGTTGAACGCCTTGACGACCGCTGCCCCCTCGGGGAGCATCCGCGCGAGTTCCGCGGCGCTCGACGAATCGGACGGGACGGTCAGTTCGTCGTAGGTCGTGAAGTCGATGGGGTTGCTGATATCGATCACGACCTTGTCGCGCAGGCGCTCGCGATAGTGGTCGAGAATGCTCGGGTACGCCGCAGAGGGGACTGCGAGCACCACCAGGTCGCCCGTGAGGTCGTCGCCGAGCGCGGCATACGTGACGTCGGGGCGGTCGCCGGAGGAACTGGCGGTGCTCCGACGGACGATCTGGATACCCGCGCCGGCGCGCGCGGCGACGTCCGCGATCGCCGCGCTCATCCTCCCGCTGCCGATGATGCTGATCGAGGTCATGCGTACTGCTCCTTCCGGAAGCGGGCCAGCGCCCTCTCGGCGACCTTTCTCGCGTCGTAGTCGAAGACCGCGCTCCGGCGGAAGTCGCGCCCGACGCGCAGGTCGGTGTCGCGCTTCCGCCGGTCCGCGAACTCGTGCTGCGCGTCGAACATCCACCCCGCCCGCCGTGAGCCGTGCTGCAGGATCGCGGTCCGCTGCATGCGGACCGAGGTGTAGCGCCGGAACGCCTCCGGGATGTCGGCGACCGTGTCGGCGGCCTTCAGGAACACGGCGAGCGCCATGCTGTCCTCGACTGCCTGGTTCACGCCCTGGCCCTGGTGCGGCAGCATCGTGTGTGCGGCGTCGCCGAGCAGGGTCACCGCTCCGTGGGACCAGTTGCGGAGCGGCTCGTGGTCGAAGAGCCCCCACCAGAACGTCTTCTCGATCGCTCCCAGGAAGCGCTGGAGCCGGGTGTCCCACATCTCGCCGGCGAACTCGGCACGGAGCTCGCTCACGTCGGCGGGGCCCGACCAGGGGCCGTGGAGCGGACGGTCGCTGGGGACCCCGGCGACGAAGTTGAACAGGGTGCGCTGTTGCAGCGGGTAGCACATGAAGTGCCGCTGATCCCCCATCCACACCTGGCTGATCCGCGGCCAGTCCGCGGGCAGGTGGGAGGCGTCGACGACGCCCCGGTAGACGATGTAGCCGGAGTACACGGGCTCCGGATCGGGCACGATGCTGCGGCGCACCACGGAATGGATTCCGTCCGCCCCGATGACCGCGTCGAAGAGGTCGGTCACCCCGTTCTCGAAGGTGACGCGGACGCCGGACTCCTCCGTGCGCAGGGAGGCCAGGCGGTGCCCGAGGCGGATGCTCTCCCCGTCGACCTCGCGCGCCAGGACCTCGATGAGATCCGGGCGGTACATCCCGATGTTCCGGTACTGCTTCGCGGAGTCCTCCCACGCCGCGTCGGTGACGAGCGCCCCACTCGCATCCAGGTAGACGCCGTGCCCGTCGGGGGTCGCCCCGGCCCGTCGCACCTGGTCGAGCACACCGAGGGCGTCCAGCACGCGCTGCGCGTTCGGGGCGACGGTCACGCCTGCTCCCACCTCGCCGAGCGCCGTCGCCTGCTCGAACACGGTGACCTGGACACCGGCGATCCGGGTGAGGGCGATCGCGGCCGTGAGCCCGCCCATCCCCCCGCCGATCACGGCGATCCTCGTCCTGCTGTCTACCATTGCCTCTCCTTCATCGAATGACGCACGAACAGGCGTCCTCTCACTTCGCGGCCAGCGCGGGCGCAGCCGGACGAGACCGGAACATCGTGGCTCCCGTGGCCTGCTCGGCCTCGTGGTCCGGTCCCAGCGGAATCCCCGATCGGTCCCGCAGACACAGCGTCGCGATGCCGCCGAGGAGCGAGGCCACCAGGAGGTAGGCCGACACGGCCACGGTCGTACCGGTCCTGTCGAGCAGCAGCTGGGCGATCATCGGTGCGAACGCACCACCCAGCACCGCGCCGATCGCGTAGGTGATCGAGACGCCCGAGAAGCGGATCGAGGCGGGGAAGATCTCCGAGTACCAGGCGGCCAGCGGCCCGTACGTGAGGCCCAGTCCGGTCGAGATGAGGACGAGCGCGGCGTACAGCCCCGGCAGACCTCCGTGGTCGACGAGCCAGAACACGGGGAAGACGACGAGAGCCTGCAGGGCGAAACCGATCAGGAAGGTGCTCCGCCGCCCGATCACGTCGGAGAGGTACCCGGCGAGGAGCGTCGAGAAGAACCAGACGACGGCGGCCACCGACGCGGCGACGAGCACCGCCGTGGTGTCGAGGCTCTGCACGTTGATCGCATAGCTGTTGAGGAAGCCACCCGTCGTCATGTACCCGAGCGTGCCGTTGCCCGCGAACACGAGGGCGGCCAGGAGCACCAGATACCAGTGGCGCCGGAACAGGGTCACGATCGGCGCCTGGGACTGCCGTCCGCGGCGTGCGATCTCCGCGAAGACGGGGCTCTCCGACACGGAGCGCCGGATGACGAACCCGACGGCGATGAGCACGACGCTCACCAGGAACGGCACACGCCAGCCCCACTCCAGGTACGCGGCACCCGGGGTGATGACGCCGGTCATGAGGGCCGTCACTCCGGAGGCGAGGAGGAAGCCGAGGGGCACCCCGAGCTGGGGCCACGACCCCGCTCGCCCTCGACGGTCGGCCGGGGCGTGCTCCACGGCCATCAGCACCGCACCTCCCCACTCACCGCCGGCCGAGAGACCCTGGAGGATCCGCAGCAGCAGCAGGAGGATCGGCGCGGCGATCCCGATCTGGGCGTACGTCGGCAGCAGACCGATGAGGGTTGTGGCCGCTCCCATCAGCACGAGGGTGAGGACGAGCATCGCGCGCCGCCCCAGGACGTCGCCGAAGTGCCCGGCCAGGAAGGCGCCGAGCGGACGGAAGAGGAAGGAGATGCCGACCGTGGCGAAGGAGAGCAGCAGGCCGATCTCCTTGCCGGCGGGTTGGAAGAAGAGCTGTGCGAAGACGAGCCCGGCGCTCGTCGCGTAGATGAAGAAGTCGTACCACTCGATGGTCGTGCCGATGATCGTCGCGAAGGCGATGCGGCGCTGCGAGCTGGCGTTGCCTGATGCGGAAGAGGAGGTCATGGTCGTCCCTAACGTCGTTGTCCCCCTCGCGAGCGAGGGGATCGGGATGTGTCCCTCTCATCGTGAGGGCGGGGACTCTGTACGTAAATCGCACTTCTTCGTGGTTATAGTTCAGGTGAGCGGAAGAAGAATCGAGGGGGAGCCGTCATGTCCGACGTGAGCATGAGGCAGCTCGAGCTGTTCGCCGCCCTGCCCAACTTCCCTACCCTCAGCGCCGCGGCAGCTCATCTGCACATCTCGGAATCGGCGCTGTCTCAGGCGGTGACGAGCCTGGAGCGGGCGGTCGGCGCCCAGCTCTGCGTGCGACGGAAGGCACGCGGCCTCACTCTGACGCCGACCGGTCAGCAGTTCGCCAAGCAGGCCCGTCGGATCGTCGCGGAGGCTCAGGAGCTCGTCCTCGACGCGCGCCGCGGCACCGAGCTACGCGGCCCGGTCACGCTCGGGTGCTACGCCAGCTTCGCGACCAGCGTGGTTCCGGAGCTGCTCGAAGGCTTCCCGAAGCGCCATCCGGGCGTGCAGCTCGAGATCATGATCGGCACCAACGAGGAACTCCTCGCGGCACTCGACGCGGGAGACCTCGATGTGGCGCTCGTGTACAACGTGTCCCTGCCCGCCGGATACCGTCGTCGGCGGATCTATGCCACCGAGCTCGAGGTCCACCTGCCGCCCGCGCACCCGCTGGCCGATGCGGCGACCCTGGACCTGCCGGACCTCGCCGACGAGCCCTACATCCAGTACGACGCCAGCCCGGGGACGCGCAACGTCATCGATGCCTTCACCGCGCGCGGACTCGAGCCCCGGATCGAGGCCCGCGTCAGCCAGCTCGCCCTCGTCGAAGCCCTCGTGGGCCGAGGCCTGGGCTACGGCCTCCTCATGTCCCGCCCCAACACCCTGCCCGTGAGCAGCGAGGGACGCCCGGTCGTGATCCGCCCCCTGGACCCCCCGGTGACGGTCTCCCACGTCGTGGGGATCTGGCCGGCGGACATGACCCTGACGTCGCGTGCCGATGCCCTCCTCGACTTCGCGGTGGAGAAGCTCGGCGACTACGGACGCGCGGACGTGCGGACACCTCATGTCTGAGCCGTTCTTCACCATCGGGCACTCCACCCGCACGATCGATGAGTTCCTCGCGTTGGTGCAGGAGAGCCGTGTGGAGAGCGTCGTGGACGTGCGCCGCCTCCCCGGTTCGAAGCGGCATCCGCAGTTCGACCAGGACGCACTCGCGTCCTCCCTCCGCACCGCCGGGATCGCCTACCACCGTGCAGAGGGGCTGACGGGTCGCCGCCCCGTGAGCAGGGACGTTCCCTTCGAGACCAACGCGTGGTGGCAGAACCGCAGCTTCCACAACTACGCCGATCACGCCCTCTCCGCGGATTTCGGGCAGGCCCTGGACGAGCTCCGCGCCGAGGGCCGCGAGCGGCGCGTCACGGTGATGTGCTCGGAGAGCGTGTGGTGGCGGTGCCATCGACGGATCATCGCCGACCACCTCCTCGCGCGGGACGAAGTCGTCCGCCACATCCTCGGTCCCGGGCACGTCGATCCGGCCGAGCTCAGCGCCGGCGCTGTCGCCCGCGCGGACGGGACGGTCACCTACCCGGCCGCATGACCGCACAGCATCCCCCTCGTCTGGTCTTCGCGCAACCCCCGTGCCGGAACACCTCTTCTCCTCGTAGGACTGGATCGTGAGCAGTGCTCGCGCCGACGCCGAGGAGGAGCCATGTCGAAGGCAGCCACAGGACGAAGCGGATCCGCGTCCGCTCCATCGCCAGAGCACGACGAGAAGCCGGACAGCCCCACCGATCTGCAGAAGCGGTCGTGGAAGTACGTCCTGGTCAAGAGCGTCCGGGAGTTCTCCGCCGATCAGTGCATGGACGGCGCCGCGGCCCTCACGTACTACGCGGTGCTCTCGATCTTCCCCGCCATGATCGCCGTCTTCTCGCTGCTCGGCGTGTTCGGCCAGGGCGGGGCCGCCGCCGACGCCGTGCTCGGCATCATCGGCGACGTGGCACCGCCGGAGACCGCGGAAGCTCTCCGCGGTCCCATCGAGCAGATCTCCCAGGCTCCCGGCGCCGGCATCGCGCTCGTGACCGGGATCCTCCTCGCGCTGTGGTCGGCGTCGGGCTATGTCGGGGCGTTCAGCCGGGTGATGAACCGCATCTACGAGATCGAGGAGGGGCGGCCGTTCTGGAAGCTGCGCCCCATGCAGCTGCTCGTCACGCTCATCACCGTCGTCTCGCTGACCATCGTCGCCATCGTGCTCGTGCTCTCCGGCGACGTGGTGTCGGCGCTGGGCGACGCGATCGGCGCCGGCGAGGGCGTGCAGCTCGCGTGGAGCATCGCCAAGTGGCCGCTGCTGCTGTTCGTCGTCGTCTTCCTCGTCGCGATGCTCTATTACGCGACCCCGAACGCCAAGCAGCCCAAGTTCCGGTGGATCAGCATGGGTGCCCTCGTGGCGATCGTCGTGCTGGCCGTCGCCACCCTCGGCTTCGTGCTCTACGTCACCACCTTCTCCAACTACGAGCGCACCTACGGATCGATGGCGGGCGTCATCGTGTTCCTGCTGTGGCTGTGGATCGCGAACCTCGCCCTGCTGTTCGGCGCGGAGTTCGACGCGGAGCTGGAACGCGGCCGCCAGCTTCAGGCCGGGATCGCCGCCGAGCGCGACATCCAGCTCCCCGCACGCGACACCCGCCAGAGCGACAAGCGGGCGGAGAAGGAGCGGAAGGACATCGAGGAGGGACGGCGCATCCGCGTCGAGAACGACGACGACGGCGAAGGCGACGACCCTCCGCGGGAGGAGTCGCGGCGGCCGTGACCTGCGGCCACCGCCGACGTCATCGCATCCGCCCGAGCACACGACCGCGGCGATGAGCGACCCACAGGAGGACCCCGGTCGCCGCCAGGCAGACGACGATGGAGACGACGCTTCCCTCCGGCCCGAAAGCGCCTCCCGTCAACCACTCGGGACCGGAGGTCGCCCCTGTGAGCAGGGCGTCGCGAGCCGCCGATCCGGACACCACCGTTCCGAAGATCCCACCGATGGCGACATTCCAGCCGAGGTGGAGACCGATCGCCAGCCAGAGGGAGCCGGTGAGCAGGTAGGCCGCGCCGAGGATCAGCCCGGCTTCGACCGCGACGGCGACCGCGCCCCACAGCGACCCACCGGGGTTGACGAGGTGGAGGAGGCCGAAGATCGCCGCCGATGCGAGCAGGGCCACGGTCGCGCCCCATCGTCCCCGGAGCAGGCGGAACACGACCCCGCGGAAGAACACCTCCTCCGAGACGGCGACGGCGCACATCGTCCCCACGAGCGCCAGTGCTCCGGCGAGCGACCCCCATCCGGTGATCCGGTAGCCGCCGAAGAGGGCGATGATCCCGATCGACAGTGTCGCGAGCGCGAGCCCCCCGAGGGTGCCGAGGAGCATGTGCCTCCGCGCGGACTCCCGGGGGAACTCGGTCACGGTTCGCCGTTCGAGGTGGCGCCCTGCCCAGACGTACAGGGCGATCATGCCCGCGGCGAGCGCCGGCCCGACGACGAGGCTGAGCGCCGCGTTCTGCACTCCGGCGGCGACGGCGTTGGCGCCCAGCATCGCCGCACCGAGCCCGACGACGAGGACGGTCATCCGTACCCATCTCCGACCCGGCCTTCCTGGTCGCTCGGGCTTCTCCGCCTGGTCCGGATCCCACGTCGTGTCGTTCATCGTTCCTCCTCGTGACTGCTGCAGGAACGACGCTACGGACGGCGGGAGCGGGGCGAATCGCCCAACCGTGGACATCTCAGGTCCCTCGCTCGGGGGATGCGAAAGCGCCGGACCGCCGCGGGGCGAGGGCGAGGTCGTCAGGTGGCCAGGCCGAGACGGTGCGCGAGCACGACCGCCTGCACCCGGTCCCGCACGCCGAGCTTCACCAGCAGCCGCGACACGTAGGTCTTCACCGTCTCCTGGCTGATCACGAGCTGTCCGGCGATCTCGGCGTTCGAGCGACCGTCGGCGAGGAGGAGCAGGACCTCCCGCTCGCGCGCGGTGAGCGCATCGAACCGATCGCTCTCCTGCCCCGATGGCCGGAGACGCTCACCGTAGCGGCCGATGAGCGCCCGCGTCACCGCCGGGGCGATCAACGACTCCCCTGCGGCGACGGTCCGGATCGCCGCCGTCAGCTCGTCTGGTCGCGCATCCTTCAGGAGGAAGCCGCTCGCGCCGGCCCGCAGAGCGTCGTAGACGAGGGCGTCCATCGTGAAAGTGGTGACCACGAGCACACGTGCCGGCCTGTCGACATCGGGCCCGGCGATCCTCCTGGTCGCCTCGATGCCGTCGAGGATCGGCATCCGGATGTCCATCACCACGACGTCGGGCTCCTCCCGGGCGGCGACCCGGAGAGCCTCCTCGCCGTTCGCGGCCTGCCCGACCACCGTCATGTCCGGCTGGGCGTCGATGATCGTGACGAAGCCCGTGCGGACGAGCTCCTGGTCGTCGCACACCACGATGCGCAGGGATGCCGGTGCGTCCGACGGACTCATGCCGGGATCCTCGCGCGCACGACGAACAGATCGCCCTCCCCGGCGGCATGCAACTCCCCGCCCAGACTCTCCACCCGCTCGCGCATCCCGATCACCCCTCGCCCTCCGACCGTGGTGTCCGAGGCGGGCGTGCGGCCGCGCGGACTCGTCACCTCGACCAGGATCGCATCCGGAGCGTACTCCACGCGGACATCCGCCACGCCGTCTCGGGCGTGCTTCCTCGCGTTGGTGATGCTCTCCTGCACGACGCGCACCACCGCGAGTCCTGCCGCTCCGCGCAGCACCCGGTGCTCCCCCCGCTCCTCGAGCCGGACCGTCTGCCCGGTCGACCGGGCACGGGCGACGAGCTCCGCGATCGTCTGCAGCGCCGGTTCACGGGAGCCGTCGGCGGTCGCCTCGAGCGCGCCCAGAAGACTCCGCAGGTCCACCAGCGTCGCGCGACCTCCCTCGGCGATGGAGGCGAGCACGCGGTTCGTCTCCTCGTCGAGGCCGGGGCGCAGCCGCCCCGCCTCGGCCTGGATCATCATCGCCGTCACGTGATGCGTGACCACATCGTGCAGCTCTCGGGCGATCCGCGCGCGCTCCGCGGCGATCGCGTCCTTCTCCGCCTGTCGCGCGCGCTCCCGTCGGGCCGCCGTCTGGGTTCGCAGCCACGAGCCCCAGAGCCACAGCGCCGCGAGCATCACGCCGAAGACCACCGCGTCCGTGATCGCGAGGCTCTGGTCGATCTGCAGGAGCACCACCGCGAAGACGAGATAGCAGGAGAGCATCCCCGCGGCGATGACGCCGCGGTGTCGGGACGCGAGGGCACCCGCGCCGACCAGGCAGATCAGGAGTCCGAGAGCGGCGACGGTGGTCGGATACCCGAGAAGCTGGAAGGCGGCGAACGCCGAGAAGCACAGGGCGAGCGCCGTCCCGGGCCATCTCCGCAGCAGCGCCACGCTGCCGCCCTGCGCCGCGATCAGGATGAGACCTCCCGGATCGAGGTGTCGATCCGGGAGGCCGGCGAGTTCCAGTCCCTGCTGCGCCACCCCTGGCACGAAGGACAGCACGATCAGGGCGCAGGCGACGACGACGTCCCACCGGGTGCGCACGATGTGCACGATGAAGCTCTACCCTCTCGACGCCCGCTCGACTGCTCCCGGTGCACCGCCGTCCAGCGGCGCCTCCTCCGCGGACGGCGTCCCGGCCAGCGCATGCAGGCGTCCGGCCCCTTCGACGTCGGGGATGATCGATGCCGAGAGCGTCGCGATCACCCCGACCACGGCGATGACGGCCGAGTAGATCACGACGGGCCAGAAGGCTCCCCCCGCCGGCGCGACCAGCGCCGTGCAGATGAGCGGAGCGAGTCCGCCGCCGAGGGTGTTGGAGATCTGGTACCCGATGTTCACACCGGTGGTCCGCGCCTCAGGGTCGAACATCTCGGCGAGCATGGTCGCCAGCGTCGCCTGCATCGCGACGCCGAACACGACGAAGCCCAGGATCTGCCCCAGCCAGATCAACCACATGTTGCCCGTGCTGAACATGAGGAACGCCGGGTACACCATGGCGGCGAATCCCAGACAGCCGATGATGTACACGGTACGGCGCCCGATGCGATCGGAGATCGCGCCCCAGAGCGGAGCCACGAAGATCTGCAGGAGGCCGACCATCATGGTCCCGGCGAAGCCCATCCAGGCAGGGAGCTCCTCGTTGGAGACCATGAAGGCCAGACCGTAGGTGAGCACCACGTAGCCGGCGATCGACTGCGGAAGGCCGATGAGGACGCCCATGATCGCGTTCTTCGGATGCCGGAACGCCTCGACCAGCGGGTTGACCTTCTTGCCGACCATCGTGAGCTGCAGCGTCTGCGTCTCGGTGAAGGCATCCGACTCCTCGAGCTGACGACGCAGCACCACGGCGGCGATCGCGAGGACGATCGAGAGCACGAACGGGATGCGCCAGCCCCACTGCAGGAACCACGAGTCATCAGTGGCTCCGAGCGCTGCCATGAGCCCACCGGAGAAGACGTTGGCGATTCCCGCCCCGCTGATGAGGAAGGCCCCGTAGAGCCCGCGCTTGCCGGTGGGAGCCGCCTCGACCACCATCGTCGCCGCTCCCCCCATCTCCCCGCCGACGAAGAAGCCCTGCAGGAGCCGACACAGGAGCAGCAGGAGGGGGGCGGCGATGCCGATCGCCTGGTCCGAGGGGATGAGTCCGATGCCCGTGGTGGCGACGCCCATGCCGACCACGGTGCTCATCAGGACGACCTTGCGTCCGACTCTGTCACCGACGATCCCCCAGATGATGCCGCCCAGCGGACGGAGGAAGAATCCGACGGCGAACGTCGCGAACGACGACAGCTGCGCGACGACCGGGTCGTTCGAGGAGAAGAACACCGCAGGGAAGACCGCAGCCGCGGCCAGACCGTACAGGTAGTAGTCGTAGTACTCGATGATCGTGCCGATCGCACCGCCGGCGATCGTCTTGCGCTGCTTCGCCGTGAGTCGGCCCCGAGCCGCGGTCGTGGTCATCCCAGCCTCCTTGCCAGATGAGTCGCTGCCGGGCCGCGGTCGCCCCTCGACCACCGTCCCCGGCGTCGATAAACTAACAGGGGCAGAGACATTCTGTCTATGACTCGTACTTTTTGTTCAACTTGAGGTGTTCACCGTGTTCCCAGTCCCCGCCGACGAAGGAGCCGCCGCGTCGCTCCCGCTGCCGTCCCGCCAGGAGACCTACGAGAGCGCCGAGGAGGTTCTGCAGATGTACCGGCCTCTGCTGCCGGCGCTCGCTGCGGCGGCAGGACCCTCCGTCGAGGTCGTGCTCCACAACCTCGACGGGAACGACGTGGACCTCGGCCACACGATCGTCGCGATCGAGAACGGCCATGTCACGGGACGGGCCGTCGGCGGCCCCTCCACCTCGCTCGGGCTCGACGTGCTGCGGGATCGGCAGAAGAACCACGATGCGTTCGGATACACCGCCCACACGAGCGACGGCCGGGAGCTCCGCTGCTCGTCCATCTACTTCCACAACCGGGAGGGCGACATCATCGCGTCGCTGTGCATCAACGTCGACGTCAGTCCGCTCCGCGAGGCCCGCAACTTGCTGGACGCGCTCCTGCCCGCCACCGCATCGGAGTCCGCGCCGAAGGAGCACTTCGGCACCGACCTCGTATCCGTGATGGATGCGATGATCACCGAGGCGATCCGGGACATCGGCAGGCCTGTCGAGGCGATGTCCCGCGACGACAGGATCAGCGTCCTGGAGCGCCTGGATCAGCGCGGAGCCACCCAGATGCGCAAGTCCGTCGAGGCGATCGCGAAGCGGCTCGGGATCTCACGGGTGACCGCTTACAACTACCTCGAGGAAGCCCGCGCCCGCTGAAATCGGCGACGCGCTGCCCGGGAATTGCTTTCCACCGACGCGGCGCTATGGTGAGGTCCATGACCCGGCGCGCCGCCTGTGCGGCGCGTCTTCCTATGCGAGGGGCAGAGGCGAAGCCATGTGGATGCGTCATCACCGAAGGGCGATCGCGAGCGTCACCGGTGCCGCGGCGATCGCGGCAGCGCTCGCCGGCTGCACGGCGATCCCCGCCGATGTCGACGGCACCCTCGACAAGGCCCGCGACGGCCAGATCCGGGTCGGGATCACGCACAACCCGCCGTGGACGGACACGACCGATCCGTCGGACCCGGCCGGGGTCGAAGTGCGCCTCGTGGAGGAGTTCGCCGAGACGCTGGACGCGACCGTCGTCTGGACCGTCGACAGCGAGGCGAACCTGGCCGAGCGGTTGCACGACCATGCCCTCGACCTGGCCGTCGGCGGGTTCACCGACGACACCCCCTGGGTCGAGAAGGCGGCGATGACCGTCCCATTCGACGACGCGACGACCGCGGGCGAGACGAAGAAGCACGTGATGCTCACCGTTCTGGGGGAGAACCGGTTCCTCACCACCCTGGAGACCTTCCTGCTCGAACGAGGAGACGCGCGATGAGGGCTCATCCCGACCTTCCGCCCGGGCAGCAGGACACCCTGCGTCGAGCGATCCGCTACGAGTGGTTCACGCTCGCGTTCCTCGCGGTGGCGATCACCGGCGTCTACCTCGTCATGGGCAGCTCGCAGGCGATGAAGGCCGCGTGGATCGAGGACCTGCTGTCCCTCGCCCCGCCGATCGCCTTCCTCGTCGCCGTCCGCATCATCGCGAAGCCGCCGACCGTCAAATATCCGTACGGGTTCTTCCGCTCCGTCGGTGTGGCCCACCTCGTCGCCGGCGTCGCCCTGTTCGCGATGGGCGCGTTCCTCCTGGTCGATTCCGTCATCGGGCTGGTGAGCGGCGACCGGCCTCCGATCGGGTCGGTCCAGGTGTTCGGACACGTGATCTGGTCGGGCTGGCTGATGATGGGCATGATGGCGCTGACCATTCCGCTGCCGATCTACTTCGGGCGTGTGAAGATGCGCCTGGCCAAGGATCTGCACAACAAGGTCCTCTATGCCGATGCGGACATGAACAAGGCCGACTGGATGACCGCGGCCGGCTCGATCGTCGGGGTCGGCGGGATCGGGCTCGGACTGTGGTGGGCGGACGCCGCCGCGGCGACCTTCATCGCGGGGAGCATCCTCTGGGACGGGTGGCGCAACACCCGCGCCGCGATCACCGACCTCATGGACACCAGGGCGACGACCTTCGACGACGAGAAGCCGCACCCCGACTCCCACGCCGTGCTGGACCACCTCCGCACCCTGCCCTGGGTCCGCGACGTCGCGGTGCGGACGAGGGATCAAGGCCAGTTCTTCCACGTCGAAGCGTTCATCGTGCCCGTCGACGATGCCCTGCCCTCCCTGGCCGACCTCGACCGCGCGCGCCAGGAGTGCCACGAGCTGGACTGGAAGCTCGTCGACGTCGTCCTCGTGCTCGTGCCCGAACTCGCCGACCATCTGACGCGGCGGGAGGACGAGGACGAGGCATCGTCAGCGCAGGTTCGCCCGTCGCCGCACCCGTAGCAGGGCACCCGCGAGCAGGAGACCGAGCCCGGCCACCGTCAGCGCGCCCGTCATCGGCGTCGGCCCGGAGGCGGCGAGCCCTTCGCCCTCACCGCCGCCCTCACCGCCTTCCTCGCCGCCGCCGTTGCTCGGCGACTCGACGGGGTCGTAGGTGTTCGTCACGGTCACCGCCACCGGGGTGGTCGCAGCTGCGTCCACCGTCACGGTCGCCGGTTCGATGGTCTGCGCGGCGAGCGTGACCGCGTCGTTGGCGCCGTCCGCGGACTCGCTGACCGTGCAGGTCGCGCCATCCGGCAGCCCGGAGAAGACGACGGGGTCGGCGGCCGTCGCTCCGGCGGGGATCGTGGCGGAGACGACGACGCCGGGTGCCGGGGCGGGCGTGCAGGCCAAGTCGATCGTGATGGCGCCCTGAAGTCCCGCGCCGTCACCTGTGATGATCTTCTGCACGGTGATCTCGCCGGAGGCGTAGGGCGTCGCCCGGACCCCGGCGCGGACCGGGAGCGTCGTCGTCTGCGCGAGGACCAGCTTCTGCGCTGCGGGTCTGTCCGAGGACTCCGGGTCGTACAGATAGACCGTGCCCTGCGTCAGGGGCACCTGCGCCGTGATCCGGAAGCCGTTCACGGGTGCCGCGGGTCCGGTCCAGCGCGCCCAGAGCTGCGCACCGGACGCGACGGCGGTGCCGACGGGAACGGGCTGGGTTCCCGCCTGATCGAGGAAGACCTCGACGCCCGCGGCGGCGTCGAGCGTGCCGCTGGCGGTGCCCGAGACGGTGAACGGTCCCACGATCGAGCCGTCTTCCGGGATCGTCGTCGTGCCGGGCTCGATGCCGAGCGTCGGCACCGACGGCTCCGGGAGACCTCCGCTGTCCAGCGCATCCTGGACGACAGCGGCCGTGGCGTTCCGGATGGTCGCGGTGGTGCCGGTGGCCAGGACGAATCCGTCGCTGAAGTACCAGATCGCGCTCTGCACGGCCGCCACCTGCTGGGCGAGCGTGAGCCCGGAGATCGGGTTGCTCGTGTCGAACGGGAAGTAGTTGGTGAGGATGTAGTTGATGTAGTCGAGGTTGGGCACGTTGGACTCGTCCCACTCGCCGATGTTGTAGCCCGCCCCGACGCCGGTCTCGGTACTGAAATCGATGCAGTACGCCGAAGCCGTCGCCCCCGAGACCGGATCGGCGATGGTGATCAGCTGGGGGCTCACGGCCTCCACGGAGGCCCCGGTCGCCGGATAGGGGCCGGGCGTAGGCCCCAGCGTCGTCAGCTCGCCGGTCACGTTCGTCGGGTACTGCGAGCCGGTGATGGTGACCTGCGTGAAGAAGCCGGCCCGCGGAAGCACCGGATCGGGATCCCACAGAGCCGATGCCGGCGTGGCTCCGAAGAGCACCATCGCCGCAGCGATGGCCGTCGCCAGAAGAGCCCCTGCCGTGCGCGTACGCGATCGCGTCGTCTCGGTGTGCATGGTGTGCCTCGATCTCGCCGATGATCCGAGTGACGGGTTCCCCGACCTGCGACAGCCCGCCGTTGGTCACCGACGATAGGCACAAGCTCCTCCGGGGAAAAGGGGGTGAGCGATGTTCACCCGGGTGAGTCCGGGTGACCTGTCGCGCAAGCGAGCACCTTCTCGCGCAGCGGAGCGCCCGCCGGGGGAGGGAGTTGAGTGGCAGGCGCTCCGTCGGCCGCAGCGCGACCGGCAAGGCCCCCCGAGTCGATCGGTGCAGCACGTTCAGGATGAACCATGCGTACGGCCCGCGCAACGGGTGTCCGTCACGAAAGATCCCTGACGATCCATCTCCTCCTACCCCGACGACGACCGCATCGTAGCCCGTCCGCGGGGGCCGACGCCAAGGGGTCGATCCGCGGGGAGTGCGCGATCACCATGGCCGCATGAGCGCTTACCTGTCCCGAGGCCTGGGCCTCGCCCTTCGAGGGGTCATGGCCCTGATCCTCCTCGTCCGGCACCCCAGGCCGATCCACGCGCACGGCGCCATCTTCAACGGGCGGCTGACCCTGCGGCCGAACCCGGGATCCGGCATCCGAGGGATCGACGACCCTCCGGCCGCCGAGGCGCCGGTCGTCGTGCGGGTCTCGCGCTCGGTGGGTACGCCCTCGTGGGCGCCGGACGTCTATGGGCTCGGCATCCGCTGGGTGCACGGCGCCGAGGAGGTCGACCTTCAGCTGGCTTCGACGGGCATCGGCGTCCCCGGGCGGTTCCTGCTCCTCCCCCGTCTCACGCCGACCCGCGCGACGTTCAGCAGCGTCGTGCCGTACCGGACGCCGCGCGGTCCGGTCATGCTCGGCGCGCGAACCGTTCCACCCCGTCGCCTCCCCGGCGCCGTGACGGAGCTCCGCCGGGCGGTGGACGATCAGCCGTGGCAGCTCCGGCTGTACTACGCCTCGCCCGGCGGAATCTGGCATCCCTTCGCCGAGGTGAGGCTCGACTCCCCCCGGGATGCGGACGATGCGAGCCTGCGGTTCGACATCGACCGGCGACCCCTTCCGGGCGCCGAGACATACCCGTCGATGCGGGCCCTTCGCGGGCCCTCGTATCGCCTCACGCAGGGGTGAGCCGCAGGAACACGGTCAGTCCAGGCGCGCAGACAGCTCCGCCGTGATCCGCGAGACCTGGGTCCGCGCCTCCGCCAATCGCCCGACCTCCTCGTCGAGCCCGGACCGCATGGACGGCGAGGCGCCGTGTGCGCGAGCGAGCTGCAGGTTGGCGCGGAGGTTCAGGGAGGCACCCGAGAGGCCGGCCTCCAGGGCCTCCGTCGCGACGGCGAGGTCCACGGCGAGGTGCGGGTTGCCGTGCGACGCGAGAGTGCGCGCCTCGGCGACCAGGGTGATGCCGATGCGGCCGAGGCGCGCGACGGACGCAGCAGCGTCGAGGGCGGCGTTCCGCACCCTCTCCTCCCGTGCCGGGTCCTCCGGTGCCAGTGCGAGCGCGGCACCGAAGCCCGCCGACACCACGCCGTCCGCCTCGACGGCCTGCAGGAGCTCCGCGCGCACGGGGTCGAGGCGGCCGGTGCTCTCGGCAGCGGCAGGGTCCTCGCGGGTGTATCCGGCGACCATGCCCATCAGTGCCGCGGCCAGGCCGAGCATGACCCCCGACGCCGCACCCCCACCGGGTGATCCGGTGGGCTGACTGAGCGCGTCGAGCCAGGCGTCCATCGGGCGGGACGTCGGGATGTCTGCAGAATCGGTCATGCCGGTCAGACTATCCGTGGGAAGGATGCAGTATGACGGCGGATCAGCGAGCGGTCCTCCGTGATCGGGCGCCGCGTCTCGCACGACTCCGGATGCATGCGTCTCTACGATGGACTCGTGCAGCTCGTCGATACCCTCTCCGTCGTCGGCGAGGTGCTGTCCTGGATCGGTCTCGGTATCGGCGTGCCGCTCCTCATCGTGGCCCTGCTGATCCGGCTCGTCGAGGGGCAGTGGATCCCCGTCGAGATCGCCGTGATCGATCGGGACGGCCGCCCCACCGCTCGCTGGTTCGCGGGCGGCGACTTCCACGAGAGACCGCTGCGCCGCAGCGAGCCCACGGCCACCACCGACGGATGGCTCGACGGGTTCCACAGCTCGAACGACCCGGCCCGCATCCGGATCGGTGAGCCGCCGCATCTGCGCCGGGTCCTGCGGACTGTCGGGGTGGTCTTCGCCGCGGTCGGTGCCGTCGGCCTGATCGTGTCCTTCCTCCCACTGGTCCTCTGACGTCGCGCGCGGAAGCCTCACGCCGTCGACGGTCGCTGCGAGGATGACCGGCGGAACGATTCCAGCGCGGTGCGATACGTGGCGGCGTCGTTCCGTACCGCATCGGTGACCAGGAGGGCGCGAGGACCGATCTGCCGGACGTACACCCCGCGGCACGGCAGCGTGACCACCTTCCCGAGGCCGCGCCGCCAGGCGTCGGCGAGCGTCGCCACGTCCCGGTGTTCAGGGCTGTCCGCGAGTGTCGTGCGGTTCGTCGCGAGGTGCGCGTCGGAGCCACGCCGCTCCCATTCGCGGTAGGCCGCGTCGCCGAAGACATCGTCTCCGAACTCATCCCGCGCCGTGGGGCCGACGAGCTGACCGAGCAGCGTCTCCCGCTCATCCGGACCCATCGTCGGATCGAGGGCGCGGTCGAACAACGTCCGATCCGGCTCCGTCGCGGCGTGCGCGACAGCCTTGTCCCAGATCCGGGGCCAGACCTCCGCCCAGCGCTCACGGGTCTGCGCGTCCACGGGCCGCTCCGCCTCCGCTGGTCGGTCGACCAGGAGCGGCGGGAGCGCGTCGTCGACGGGGACCAGCCCGTGCGCCTCCCGGACCCAGAGCAGTTCGAGCAGGGCGTGAGGGCGATCGTCGACGGTGATGATCATGTCGTGCGGCCACGGGCCCCCCGGTATCGGAGTCATCGATCGCATGCGCCCTCCGCTCCCCTCGTCGACTGACCGCCGCCGCGGAGCACCCGGCCGACGACCCCTCGCAACGCGCCGACGTCCTCGTCATGTTCGGTGTTCATCGGCCACCCCTCCCCCGGCTCGCCCCTCATCTTCGCATCCTCCGATCGCGTGGAGCCGTGGCCACCGAGAACGACGCTTTCGTCGCGCGATCAGGCGGTGGCTAGGATCGCCCCGTGAGCCAGATCATCCCGTCACCTCGTCGCCGAGCCTTCGGATGCGGGGTCGCGGCCACCGTCGTGGCGCTCGTCGGGATCCTGCCGACCGCGATCGTCTTCGTCCTGGCGGGGACGGCGGACCCGAACTACGGATGGCTGTTGTTCCTCACGCTGCCGCTCGCGGTCCTCGTCGGCGGCATCGCCCTCATCCTCGGCATCATCGGGCTCGTCTTCGCCCGTGCCGACCGCGGCGGCTACGCGTGGCCGGTCGCGGGAACCGTGCTGGGGGCCGTGTCGGCCCTTCCCACCGCCGCGTTCCTCATGGGTGGCTGAATCGCCGCGAGCAGGGTGTCAGTCAGCCCCAACAACCCTCGCCCTCACTGCTTCCTGAAAGAGAGCCCCCGCGCGCCGGAACCCGCCCGCCAACAGACTGATGCTCGCGATGGCTGTGGCCCTGGCGGCGTTCTTCGTCTGGGGGACACTCGTGCGTCCCGTGGTCGAGGGCGAGCCGCCTGTGGCGACATCGCTGGTGTTCGCGACGGGGGTGCTGCTCGCGGGTCTGATCATCTGGACGGCGAGCCCCACGGGCGTCATCGACCCTTCGGGGTTCCGGGTGGTCCGCGGCGGGGACCGTCTCCTCACCGCATACAGCGTGCCGCGGGATCGGATCCAGGGCGTGACGAGAGGTGCCATCCAGGAGGGCGCCTTCCTCTACCCGACCCTCGAGATCGTGGTCTCGCAGGGAGCGGGACAGGCCACGATCCCGGTCCCGGTGACCAGGGACGACGCGCCGCTTCGCCGGGAGTCACCGGACGGCATGAACCGTTTGATCTCTGACGCGGCACGCATCTGGGGCGTTCCGGTGCTCGGCGACGGCGGCTGACGCGAGCGACTCCGCGACCGGAATCGACGCGCGAGCGCGGGCCGGTAGAGTACGGGAAACAGGGGGGAACATTTTGTCTGACGAGTCCATGGCGCAACGGCGCGACTACAACCCCGGACCGCGAGTGGGGATCACCTTCTCCACCTTCGACTTGCTGCACGCAGGGCACATCATGATGCTCGCCGAGGCGAAGCGGCAGTGCGACTACCTCATCGTCGGCCTGCAGATGGATCCGACCCTGGACCGCCCGGAGAAGAACGCGCCGACGCAGACGGTCGTGGAGCGCTACATCCAGCTTCGCGGCTGTCAGCACGTGGATGAGATCGTGCCGTACTCGACGGAGCAGGACCTCGAGGACATCCTTCGGTCCTTCAAGCTCGATGTGCGCATCGTCGGGGATGAGTACCGCGATCGGGACTTCACCGGCCGCGCGTACTGCGAGGAGAGTGGCATCGAGCTCTACTTCAACAGCCGGGACCATCGGTTCTCCAGCTCGGGCCTTCGACGGATCGTCGCGGAGAAGGAAGCGGAGCGCGCCGCGGGTCACTGACCCGCGTTCCGCCTGTGGCGACCTCCGGTCATCGAACTCCGCAAAGAACAGGTGACGGATGCGCACATCGACAGCGTGGGGGTTGATCGCAGCGATGACCGCGGTCTCGCTCGTCGCCCTCGGCATCGTCATGACCTACCGCTTCGCGACTCCGCTCGTCGATCCTGCCCCGCCGACGCCGGACTACGGGGTCCAGGTTCTCGTCGCCGGCGTGACGATGGCGGCAGCGGTGGTGGGTGGCCTCGGCGCGGGCGTGTACGCGACGAAACGCGAGGTCGCCCGAGGTCGCGTCGTCGGTTGGACGGCCGCCGCGATGCTCGCGGGCACCGTCCTGGGGGCGGTTCTGGCCTTCGTCCTGAGCGCACGCTGAGGTGCCGCCGCATCGAGGAACTGACGTGGCCGAGCTCCTGCGCCGGGAGTCCGGCAGAGCGGTCGATCTACCCGATAGCCGCCGGGGGAAGAGACCGGGGATCCGGGTCATTGCGATGATCTTCGAGCTTCCATGAAGGAGGGGAAGTCGAAAGCACCGAGGCCGTCCGGCGCAGAGAACGACTGAACGAAACTCCGCAGCTCGTCGTGATCGGCGGAGTCGTTCCACAGCGCGGTCGGGAATCGGGCGCCGGCCTGCGCGAGAGGCAGATCGATCGTGGTCATCTCTCCCCGCATCATGCCGTCGGTGCGCTGGAGGGTACGGCGAGTTCCCCGGTCAGGTACTGGGCGCGGCCGAACCCGAACGACCAGTCCTGCGGTCCGTTCTCGACGTACCCGATGAAGACGTCCTCACCGTTCACGCCGACCCGCGACAGCCTCTGAGCGATTTCCGCATACAGGGACTGCTTGACCTCATCGGTGCGTCCGCGCTGCGTGAAGATCTGGATGACGACGGGGTCTGTCCGCTCGAACCCCAGACCGGCGTCTTCGGCGACGATGGTGGTGGCGGGCCGCGAGGTGATCACCTGGAAGCGGTCACGGACCGGGATGCCGTAGACGGCGACGATCGCGTCGTGGACGGCCGCGGCGATCTCGGGGCTGTTCGTGCGGGTCTCGCTATGGTCGATGCGGACGAGGGGCATGACGCCTCCTTTGTTTGTCCTGACATTGTTACAAAGCCGCTGTTGTCATGTCAATCGGACTATTGCTCACGAGAACCGTTCATGCGAGAATGTCCTAACATGGACGGATCCCTGGCCGCCCGATCCATCACCCTCGGCCTGTCGCCTGCTGGCGACGGCGGACCACGCAAAGGAGCGTCCTCGTGTCGAACACCCGCATCACCAGACCGTCACCGGTCGCCGGAAAGACGTCCGGTTCTCGCGGCTTCCTCGCCCGCCTCACCGTCATCTCCACGTTGGGCGGTCTGCTCTTCGGGTATGACACCGGTGTCATCTCGGGCGCTCTGCTCTACATGCGCGACGATCTCGCGATGTCGACCGGCGAAGAAGCCTGGGTGGTCAGCTCGCTGCTCTTCCCCGGGGCCGCTTTCGGCGCCCTCCTCGGGGGCCGCATCGCCGATGCCCTGGGCCGCAAGCGCAGCCTCCTCGTCTGCGCGATCATCTTCCTCGTCGGGGCGATCGGCTGCGCCATCGCGCCGAACGTGACACTCATGGTTCTCGCCCGCATCCTCCTCGGGTTCGGCGTGGGCGCCGCGGCTGTCGCGTGCCCGCTCTACCTGGCCGAGATGGCGCCGGCCGACAAGCGCGGTCGTATGGTCACGATCAACGAGCTCATGATCGTCACCGGTCAGCTTCTGGCCTTCGCCATCAACGCCCTCCTCGCCGTTCTCATCAGCGACACCCACGTGTGGCGCATCATGCTCGCCGTCGCCTCGATCCCCGCCATCGTTTTGCTTCTGGGAATGCTCGTCCTGCCGGAGTCGCCGCGGTGGTTCGGTGCCCGGGGCCGCCTCGAGGAGGCTCGCGCCGTGCTCAACAAGAGCCGGACCCCCGAAGAGGCCGAGACCGAACTCGCCGAGATCGCGCAGAACGCGTCCGCAGAGGGGGACCAGCGCCGTCACGCCTGGCGCGCGCTGCGCGACAACCGCTGGATGCGGCGCCTTCTCTACGTCGGCTTCGGTCTGGCCGCTGTGCAGCAGGCCACCGGCATCAACACCGTGAACTACTACGCCCCCAGCATCCTCACCCAGACCGGCCTCGGCGAGCAGGCCGCGCTGATCGCGACGATCGGGGTGGGCCTGACGAGCGTCACGATGACGCTGGTCGGCATCTGGCTGCTCGGTTTCGTGGGCCGCCGCAAGATGCTCATGATCGGGTTCAGCGGGGTGGTCGGCTCCCAGGTCGTCCTGGCGCTCGTGTTCCTCGCCCCGCACTCCGACGGCGTCAGCTACCTGATCCTCGCGGCGATGATGCTGTTCGTGGCCTTCGTGCAGGGCTTCATCGGCACGGTCGTGTGGCTCCTGCTCAGTGAGATCTTCCCGCTCGCCATCCGCGGGCTCGCCATGGGCCTGTCCGTCTTCGTGCTCTGGACCGTCAACGCCTTCATCTCCTTCGTGTTCCCGCAGATCGTCGAGGGAATCGGCTCCACCTGGACGTTCGCGCTCTTCGCGGCGATCAACGCCGTCTCGCTGTGGTTCGTGCTCCGTCAGGTGCCCGAGACCAAGGGTCGCTCGCTGGAGACGCTGGAGAACGACTTCCGCACCCAGGCGATCCGCACGATCCCGCGGCGCCAGCGACTCGGCGGTCACTGATCGCACTGCGGTGGGGGGCGGTCCGGCTTCGTCTCGAGCCGCCCCTCGCCATCTCACGAAGGAGGATGACGATGAAGCTCGGCGTCTACAACGCGGTCCTGCACGACCGCACCCTGCCCGAGGCGATCGAGGTCGTCGCGGACCTCGGGCTGACCGGCATCGAACTCAACTCGGGCGGTTTCCTGCCCGCGACGCACATCCCGACGTTCACCGAGATCCTCGAGTCGGATGCCGCGCGCGACGATTTCCTCGAACTCTTCGCCGGCACGGGCATCGAGATCGCCGGCCTGAACTGCAACGGCAATCCGCTGCACCCGAACCCCGCGATCGGAGACGCGCATGCCGCCGATGTGCGCCGCAGCATCCGCCTCGCGCAGCGCCTCGGTCAGCATCGAGTGGTGACGATGTCAGGTCTTCCCGGGGGCGAACCGGGAGCGACGCGTCCGAACTGGATCGTCAACGCGTGGAACTCCGCCGCCCTCGATGTCCTCGACTACCAGTGGGCCATCGCCGTGCCCTTCTGGCGCGAGCTCGACCGCCTGGCGGCAGACCACGACGTGAAGATCGCTCTGGAGCTGCATCCGCAGAACCTCGTCTTCAACGCGGCGGATGTCCACCGCCTGGTCGAGTCCACCGGATCGACGCACCTGGGTGTCGAACTCGATGCCTCGCACCTGTTCTGGCAGCAGATGGACCCGGTCGCCGTCATCCGCCACCTCGGCGACCTCGTCGTGCACGCAGCGGCGAAGGACGTTCGCATCAACCCCGCGAACGCAGCCCTCTACGGCGTGCTCGACAACCGGTTCCGCCGACTCTCGCCCGACGAGGCGCGAACGAACCTGGGCGGGGACGAGTGGGCCAACCAGTGGCCCGTCGACTCCGCGTGGGACTTCGTCGCGCTGGGCCGCGGGCACGACACCGCGTACTGGACGGAGTTCCTCCGCGCTCTGCACGAGGTCGACCCCGACATGCTCGTGAACATCGAGCACGAGGACGTCTCCCTGGGACGCATCGAGGGGCTGGAGGTCGCCGCCGCCGTCCTGAGGGAGGCTGACGCTGCGCTTCAGCGCTCGCTGTGATCGACCTGCGTGGAAGGGCCCCGGCGGATCATCCGCCGGGGCCCCTTCCGTCTCGACCGGTCAGCCGATCAGCTCGCGCAGCTTCTGCAGCTGGAAGCGCGAGACCTCGTCGGCGCGCTCGTCCTCCGCGAAGACGTTCGACACGATCAGCGCATCGGATCGATCCAGGTACCCGGTCGAGCGGAGCACACCGAAAAGCTCCGTCCAGTCGACGTCGCCGTCCCCGATCTGCAGGTGCTGGTGCACGCGCGCAGCGTTGCCCGGAGGGTTGGAGATGTAGCGAAGGCCGTGCGAGCGACGGTGATCGAACGTGTCCGCCGTGTACACCGCCCCCAGCCGATCTCCCAGCTCGGGGAGCAGCGTGGCAGCGCGGTCACCGTAGTGGAAGGTGTGCGAGGCGACGTAGACGAACCCGACGGCAGAGCTGTTCAGCCCGCGGATCACGCGCCACGCCTCGAGTCCGTCCTCGACGAAGTCGTCGGGATGCGGGTCGATGTTCATGCGGATGCCCTCGCGCTCGAGGACTGGCAGCAGCTCCTCCATGGAGCGGTAGAACGCGTCCTCGCTGTCCTCCTGCCGCTCGGGACGACCGGAGAACTCGGTGTTGAGGACCGGAACCTCGAGGGCGACGGCGAGCTCGATGACGCGCCGCAGGTTGCGCACGGCTGCGACCCGCTGGACCTCCTCGGGGGACGAGAGACGTTGCACCGGAAGGAGAGCGGGAATCGTGACGCCCGCGTCCGCCGCACGCTTCTTCAGCGCCGCGACGAGTTCGTCGTCCGCCTTCGGATGCCGGAAGAACGGCGCGAAGTCGGCATGCGGCGTCAGATGCAGGAAGTCGTAACCGAGCCGTGCGGCGACATCGGGGAAGTCCAGCAGCGAGTGGTCATGATGATACGGCGTGGGGTCGAGCGCGATGCGGACCATGTCGTCTCCTCGGGGGCTCAGGCGTAGAACGCGGGACGCTCGGCGGCCTCGACGGGAACGATACCGCCCTCGAGCGCGCTCACTCCGGCCTCGCAGGCGAGCGCGACCAGATACCCGTCCCAGGCGTTCGGGCCGTCGACGAGGCGGCCGTCCCTCACGGCGTTCACCCACCGCTGGATCTGACGGTCGTAGGCTTCGGCGAATCGAGTGGTGAAGCTCATGTGGTCGTTCACCACGAACCTGCCGTCACGCCACTGCTGCAGGCCCGAGGGCTGACCGATACGGGCGATGCCCTTCTCGAACACGGCCTCGGTCGCCACCTGATACCCGAACTGCACGCTGACGTTCATCTCGACGTCGACGAGCACGCCGTTCTCGAGTTCCATGATCACGAGGATCGGCTCACGCAGGTGCTCGGGGGTGAGCGCATTGCGCCGCGGGAACTTGATCTCGACGGACTTCACCGCCGATCCGGCCAACCACGGGATGACGTCGAACTCGTGCACGACCGAGTCGGTGATGAGCATCTTCTGGGTGTAGCTGTCGGGCACCGACGGGTTGCGGTGCACGCCGCGGACCATCACGAGGTTACCGGCGTCACCGGACTCGATCAGCTCGCGTAGCGCAGCGTATTCCGGGTCGAACCGGCGCATGAAGCCGATCTGGATGTGCGGGCGGTCGAGCTTCTGCTCGAGCTCGATGATCTCGCGCGAGGTCGCGGAGTCGGGCGTGAGCGGCTTCTCGCACAGGATCGGTAGCCCCGCCTCGAGGGCCGGCACGAGCACGGGCGCGTGGAACTGTCCAGGGGTGGCGATGAGCACGGCATCCAGAGCCTCGGCTTCGATCGCGTCCTCCACGCGGCTGAAGGTCGCAGCTCCGGGAGCCTTCTCGGCTGCCGCGGCGGCACGGCCGGCATCCGGCTCGACGATCGCCGAGACGACGGCGCCCGAGATGCGATGGGTGATGCGGGCGATATGGTCGGCGCCCATGAGTCCGGCGCCGACGACGCCGATGCGAAGGTCAGTGGTCATGATCGGTTCTCCAGGATGGGGGTCAGTGGACGCGCGCGAGGTGCGTGCAGCCGAAGATGTGCTCGCGGGTGCGCTGGGCGATCGGGAACGGGGTCTCGACGTCGCAGCCGTACATGTCCTGCTCGACGATCGCGAAGATCTCGGGGTCGATCTTCGCCACGGCCTCGATCACCGGAGCGAGGTCAGGCACGCCGTGCGGCGGCTCGATCATGATCCCCTGCGTGACAGCGTCGGCGAACGGGACGTCGTTCTTCAGCACGTCGAACAACAGGGAGGGATCGACCTGCTTGAGGTGCAGGTAGCCGATGCGCTCCGGGCGCTCCTCGATGAGCTTGACGTTGTCACCGCCGTAATAGGCGAAGTGACCGGTGTCGAGGCAGAGATTCGTGTAGCGCTGGTCGGTCTCATCGAGGAAGCGCAGCACCTCGCGCGTCGTGCCCACGTGACTGTCGGCGTGCGAGTGGAACTGCTGCCGGACGCCGAACTCCTCGAGCAGGGCCTTGCCGAGCCGGTCATGGCCGGCAGCGAGCTTCTTCCACTGCTCGTCGTCGAGCGTGCGCGCCTCGAGCACCTGGCTGGTCGCGTCGCTGCGCCACAGGTCGGGGATCACGACGAGGTGCTCTGCACCCAGCTTCGAGGCGAGGCCGGCGACAGCGAGCGCCTGGTCCCAGGCGCGCTGCCACTGATCGTCCCCTTTGTGGAAGCCGGTGAAGACCGTACCCGCCGAGAGCTTGAGGCCGCGTGAGCCGAGCTCGTCCTCGAGCTGGTTCGGGTCGGTGGGAAGGTAACCGTACGGGCCCAGCTCGATCCACGAGTAGCCGGCCGCGACGACCTCATCGAGGAAGCGCTGCCACGGGACCTGCTTCGGGTCGTCGGGGAACCAGACGCCCCAGGAGTCGGGGGCAGTGCCGATCCGCAGACCGGGGTTGTCTCCGGCTGCCGCGGCGGCGGGGGCGGTGAAAGGACTGGTCATGGGTTTCTCCGTTGACGTCTTGCGAGATCGGGATGGTCAGCCGAGGAGCGGGCGCTGGTGCGCCTGCTGCTCGAGATAGTCGGTGCGCGCTCGCTGCGTGCTCTCGAGGGTCGAGACCTCCGGCACCGGCACGTCCCACCAGCCCGCGCCGTCGGGCGCGTAGATGAGCGGGTCGCTGTTGATGTGGATGAACGTCGAGGTCGTCTTCGCCTTCGCCGTGGCGATCGCGGCCGAGAGCTCATCGATCGCGGACGGGCTCGGATCGATCTCGATCACATCGAGCCCGTAGCTGCGGGCGTTGGCGGCGAGGTCCACCGGCAGGATCCGGTCGCCCTGGAAGTTGCGCGCCTGCGGGTCGTATTCGCGGTACCACGTACCGAACCGTTCGGATCCGACGGTCTCGGACAGGTGCCCGATCGACGCGAAGCCGTGGTTCTGGATGAGGACGACGATCACCTTGATGTTCTCCGCCACAGCGGTGACGAGCTCGGAGTTGAGCATGAGGTACGAGCCGTCACCGACCATGATGATCACGTCACGGTCGTCGCCGGCGGCCGTCAGGCCACGCTTCGCGCCGATGCCGCCGGCGATCTCGTAGCCCATGCAGGAGAAGGCGTATTCCACGTGGTAACCCAGCGGGTCGCGCACGCGCCACAGCTTGTGCAGGTCCCCGGGAAGCGACCCGGCGGCCTGCACGACCACGTCTTCGGGCGCTGACGCCGCCTGCACGGCGCCGATGATCTCGGGCTGCCCCGGCCGGTCGAGTCCGGAGCGCTGGAAGGCCGCGTCGACGCTCGCGTCCCACGCCGCCTTCTCCGCCGCGACATGTTCGGCGTACGCGCTGTCTACCGTCCACCCCTTCAGCGCGACCAGCAGTTCGACGAGTGCCTCGCGGGCATCGGCGATCACGGGGAGCTGCGACCCGTGCTTGTACGCATCGAACGGCGCGACGTTGATGTTGACGAACACGACATCCGGGTTCTGGAAGGCCGTGCGCGACGCGGTGGTGAAGTCGCTGTACCGGGTGCCGACGCCGATGACGACGTCAGCTTCGGCAGCCAGACGATTGGCGGCGAGCGTGCCGGTCGCGCCGACGCCACCCAGGTTCTGCGGGTGGTCCCAGGCGAGGACGCCGCCGCCCGCCTGTGAGGTGCCGACGGGGATGCCCGTCGCCTCGACGAGCGCGCGCAGCTGCTCTTCGGCGCCCGAGTAGAGCACCCCACCGCCGGCGACGATGAACGGCCGCTTCGCCCCGCGGATCGCGGCCACCGCGCGGGCGAGGGCCGTACGCTCGGGAACCGGGCGACGCACATGCCACTCGCGATCCTGCAGGAATTCGAGCGGCACGTCGATGCGTTCGGCCTGCACGTCCTCCGGGAGTGCGATCGTGACGGCGCCCGTCTGCACGGGGTCGGTGAGTGCGCGCATCGCTCCGAGGGCGATCGAGTACAGCTGTTCGGGACGCTGCACCCGATCGAAGAACACCGACAGCGGCCGGAAGGCATCGGTGACCTGGATCCCGGGGTCGTGCGGGTGCTCGAGCTGCTGCAGCACGGGATCGGCGACGCGCGTGGCGAAGGTGTCGCTCGGCAGCAGAAGGGCCGGGAGCCGGTTCGAGGTCGCCAGGGCGGCCGCGGTGAGCATGTTCGCCGCGCCAGGTCCGACCGACGCAGCGGACGCGAGCGTCGCGCGGCGACGGTGCATGCGGGCGTAGCCGACGGACTGGTGCACCATCGCCTGCTCGTTGCGGGCCTGGTAGTACGGCATGAGATCGGGGTTCTCGACGTTGGCCTGCTTGAGAGCCTGACCGATACCCGCGACGTTGCCGTGCCCGAAGATCCCGAACATGCCGGCGATCGTGCGCTCCCGGGTCTCCCCGTCCACCGTCCACTGGTGGGCGAGGAACTCCACCAGCGCCTGGCTGACCGTCATCGTCTTCGTCGTCGCCATCAGCGCTCGCCCTTCTTCTCGTTCTCGTAGGGGAGGCGGGAATCGAAGCCCTGCCCCTCCCAGGTGTCGCGCACCCAGGCATGCGCCGGGTCGTCGCTGATCAGCCAGGCGCGGTCCGGATCGGGCCCGGCCATGACGTTGAGGTAATAGAGGTCGTACCCGGGCGCCGCGACCGCAGGACCGTGGTAGCCGTAGGGCACCAGCGCTATGTCGCCAGTGGCGACCCTGGCGTTGATGTCGATCTCCCCGGCGGGAGAGGAGTACGTGCTGAACATCCCGAACGCCGCGTCCCCCGCATCCGGGTTGCCGCCCACGCGAGCGGGCGCCGCCTCGAAGTAGTAGATCTCCTCGAGGCGGGATTCCCGACCCGGGTGATGCTCGTCATGCTTGTGCGGCGGGTACGACGACCAGTTCTCGGCCGGTGTGATGACCTCGCACACGATGAGGCGGGCGGCGTTCAGCGCCTGAGGTGTGCCGAAGTTGTGCACCTGACGACTGGATCGCCCCGCGCCGCGCAGTTCGACCGGAGTCTCCTCCGCCGCGATGTACTGCCACTCGCGCCGCTCGGTCGTCGGCGCCTCCGCGATGGCGACGCGGCCCTCACCGGTGATCGTCGCCGTCGTGCCGATCGAGAGGAAGAGCACATCGGTGGGGCCGTCGAACACCGAACCCCGGCCGTGTAGGCGGGTATGCCATTCGCCGGGGTGGTGATGATGGGCGACGCGGAAGGAGCCCGCCAGCGGCACGATGATGCGTTCCACATCCATGGCCGTCAGGTCGGCGGCGTCTCCGTCTGCCAGATCAGCCACGCGGATGCCGGTGTGCTCCCAACCGGGCAGGGTGGCGTCGACGACGCTCTCCCAGCCCTCACGGGCCAGTGCGCCTCGGCGATGGAACCAGCGGTCTTCGATGGTGCTCATTCTCGTGCTCTCGGGTGAGGATGCCGCCCCTTCCCTGGCGGGGCGGCATCCAGTCTGTGATGTCAGTCGTTCTGGGGGAAGCCCAGGTTGATGCCGCCGTGGGTCGCCGGGTCCAGCCACCGGCTGGTCACCGCCTTCTCGCGGGTGAAGAAGTCGAAACCGTGGACCCCGTACGCCTTCGCGTCCCCGAAGAGGGACTTCTTCCACCCGCCGAACGAGTGGTACGCGACCGGGACCGGAATCGGCACGTTGATGCCGATCATGCCCACCTCGACCTCGCTCTGGAAGCGGCGAGCCGCTCCCCCGTCGTTGGTGAAGATCGCGGTACCGTTCCCGAACTCGCCGGAGTTGATGAGCGCCAGGCCCTCCTCGTAGCTCTGCACCCGCACGACCGACAGGACGGGGCCGAAGATCTCCTCGGTGTAGGCGCGCGATGTCGTCGGCAGGTCATCGATCAGGGTCGGGCCGAAGAAGAATCCGTCCTCGTGGCCGTCGACCGTGAAGCCGCGACCGTCGACCACGATCGTGGCCCCGTCGGCTTCGGCGATATCGACGTACGACGACACCTTGTCGCGGTGCACGTCGGTGATCAGGGGCCCCATGTCCGGTTCGACGCCGTCGACGCCGACGCCGTCGCCGATCGTGAGATTCGCGATGCGATCGGTGATCTTGCCGATCAGCTCATCGGCGACGGGCTCGACGGCGAGCACGACCGAGATCGCCATACAGCGCTCCCCGGCGGCGCCGAAGCCGGCGTTGACCGCCTGGTCGGCGACGAGGTCGAGGTCGGCATCCGGGAGGACGAGCATGTGGTTCTTCGCACCGCCCAGCGCCTGGACGCGCTTGCCGTTCTTGGAGGCCGTCTCGTAGATGTACTGGGCGATCGGCGTCGATCCGACGAACGAGATCGACTGGACGACCGGGCTGTTCAGCAGACCGTCGACGGCGAGCTTGTCACCCTGCAGCACGGTGAAGACTCCGTCGGGAAGACCTGCTTCCTTCCAGATCCGCGCCAGCCAGAGCGCGGCCGACGGGTCCTTCTCGCTCGGCTTGAGGACGACGGCGTTCCCGGCGGCGATCGCGATCGGAACGAACCACAAGGGGACCATGACCGGGAAGTTGAAGGGCGAGATCACACCGACCACGCCCAGCGGCTGCTTGAGCGAGTACACGTCGATCCCGGTGGAGGCGTTCTCGCTGAAAGCGCCCTTGATCAGGTGCGGGAATCCCGTCGCGAGTTCCACGACCTCCTGGCCGCGCAGGATCTCCCCCATCGCGTCCGAGACGACTTTGCCGTGCTCGGCGGTCACGATCCGCGCCAGTTCGGGCTTCCGGGAGTTCAACAGCTCACGGAACGCGAACAGCACGCTCTGACGCTTCGCGATCGAGTAGTTCTTCCAGACCCGGAAGCCGCGGTCGGCGGACGCGATGGCCTCGTCGATCTCGGACTGATCGGCGAGCGCGACTTGTGCGCTGACCGCGCCCGTTGCGGGGTTGTGGACAGGAGCGGTGCGGCCGCTCAGCGACGCGCGCTCCGCGCCGTCGATCCAGTGCGGGATGGTGCGAGTTTCGGTGCTCATGGGATTCCTTCAGCGATGCGATGCGGTTCAGGAGACGGGACAGGTCGATCGGGTCACGCCGGCGAGGCGCTGCGGACGAGCCCCGCCGCAGCGTCGACGGCGGAGACGACGTCTCCGTCCGGGGGGTAGAGGAGAGTACGACCGACGGTGAGCCCGCGCACGCCGGGGAGCGCGAGGGCGTCTTCCCAGGCCGCGAACGTCTCATCGGGGTCGGCCCCGGAGTCACCGCCGAGCAGCAGCGTCGGCATGGTGGTGGCGGCCATCACGCGCGCCATGTCGTCCACGACGGGGAGCTTCATCCAGGTGTACGCCGAGGAAGCTCCGAGGCCGGCGGCGATCGCGATCGACGAGATCACGGCGTCGGCGGTGAGGTCGTTCACGATGCGTCCGTCGACCCACCGACTCAGGAACGGCTCGAGCATGATCGGCAGTCCGGCCCCGGCGGCCGCGGTCACCGCTTCGGCGGTCGCCTGCAGGGTCGGGGCCGTCCCGGCGTCGTCGAGGTTGATGCGGACGAGGGTCTTGGCGAAATCCGCGCCGATGGTCACGAGCTCGTCGATCGTGTAGGCCCCGTAGCGGTCGTCCATCTCGAACGAGGCGCCGCGCAGACCACCGCGATTCATCGAGCCGACCACGATCTTGTCGTCGAGCAGTCCGAGACCGGCGAGGTCATCGATGATGTCGGGGGTACCGAGCACGCCGTCGACGCCCGGACGCTGCAGCGCCGTCGCCAGCCGGTCGAGCAGGTCGTAGCGATCGGCCATCGCCATCGGGTCGGAGCCCACCCCGAGCGCACCGCGGGCCGGATGGTCGGCGGCGACGATGAAGAGCTTGCCGTCTGCGCCGAGGAGCTCGCGGCGACGGCGAGTGCGCAGCATCGTCGCGATCCGGTCGGGAGCCGAGGCGCGCAGGTCGCGCAGACGGGCGAAGTCCTCTGCCGACAGGGTGATACCGGTCATCCCCGGCCTCCTTCCACGAGATCCTGCACCTCTGCCTCGGTCGGCATGGCGGTCGAGCACTCGAGCCTCGAGGCGACGATGGCCCCGGCGACGTTGGCGAAGCGGAGGATTCGTTCCAGGCCCCAGCCGGCGAGGAGCCCGTGGCACAGCGCTCCGCCGAAAGCGTCCCCCGCCCCGAGGCCGTTCACCACGTCGACGAAGTGCGGCGGCACCTCGACGACCTCGTCGGCGGTCTTGGCCAGCACGCCTTTGGGGCCCTGCTTGACGATGGCGAGACTCACGCCGCGTTCGAGGAGCGCATCAGCCGCGCGGAGCGGTTCCGTCTCCCCGACAGCGATCTCGCACTCCTCGCGATTGCCGACGGCGACGGTCACGTGTTCCAGCGCCCGCGCGACCTGCCGAGTCGCCTCGGCAGGGTCCGACCAGAACGTGGGGCGATAGTCGAGGTCGAGGATGGTGTGGCCGGCACGGTCCCGGAGGGCCCACGCATCGAAGTGCGTCTGACGACTCGGCTCCTGCGAGAGTCCGGTGACCGTGGCCCACAGCACGCCGGCGCCGCGGATCGCGGCGGCATTCAGCTGGTCCGGCGTGATGTTGAGGTCGGGCGCTTTCGGCTCGCGGTAGAAGTACAGCGGGAAGTCATCGGGCGGGAAGATCTCGCAGAACGTGACGGGCGTCTTGAGGGCCGGATCGACGGCGACGGCGACGTCGTCCACGCCGAGGCGACGGAGCTCGGTGTGCAGGTAGCGTCCGAACGGATCGTCACCGGTGCGCGAGACGAGCTGCACCGTTCGACCGTAGCGAGCGGCTGCCACGGCCACGTTCGCCGCGCTGCCACCGAGGAACTTGCCGAAGGTGGAGACGTCTTCGAGCCCGACACCGCTCTCCAACGGGTAGATGTCGACGCCGAGGCGCCCGAGGGCGACCACGTCGGGGGTGTTTTCGCCGGTCATACTCCTGTGTGCAACTTCCTGCTCGTCGCGGATGAACTATGTCCTAACAATAACACAATAGCTCGGCCCCGCAAGTGAGGAAGACCCGCCTCGCGCAGAGGTGACAACCGCGCCGCGCAGGTAATATTGTCGCGACAAACGAAGGAGAGCAGAGGATGGCGACAACCGACGGAGTATGGCCCGACCACCTCTTCCTCGACCTCGACAGAACGGGGCCCATCCCCCTGTACTTCCAGGTGTCCAGTCGCCTGGAAGCCGCGATCCGATCCGGCGAGATCCCGCCGGGCGCCCGCCTGGAGAACGAGATCGCGATCGGCGAGCGTCTTGGGTTGTCGCGTCCGACCATCCGCCGCGCCATCCAGGAGCTGGTCGACCGCGGATTGCTCGTGCGCCGACGCGGCATCGGCACGCAGGTCGTGCAGGGACAGGTCACCCGTCAGGTCGAGCTGACGAGTCTGTACGACGATCTCCAGGGTTCCCAGCACAACCCCGGTACCACCGTGCTGCTGCACGAACTCACGCCGGCCCCGGAGAACGTGGCCGATCACCTCGGCCTCGCCGTGGGTACGGAGGTGCTGCACATCCGCCGCCGTCGCACATCCGACGACAACCCCGTGGCCATCCTCGAGAACTGGTTCCCCGCCGACGTGGCCGAGATCACTCGCGAGCAGCTCGAGGAGCAGGGCCTGTATCAGCTCCTCCGCGGGCGCGGCGTGACGATCCGCGTCGCCAAGCAGAGGATCGGCGCGCGCCGCGCGCACGACGACGAAGGCAAGCTCCTCGACATCGACCGCGACGGCCCCGTGCTGCAGATGGAGCGCACGTCGTTCGACGGCGCCGGCCGCGCCATCGAGTTCGGCGTCCACATCTACCGCCCCGACCTCTACAGCTTCGAGACGACGCTCGTCGCGAAGTAGGGCGAGTCGGCGAGGTGATGTCGCGCGGTGGCGCAGCATCCGCCGCATCGGAGGTCAGCGCAGCAGCCGCCGACGGCGCGCCCACCAGGCTGCGGCCCAGGCTCCGCCGGCGACGACGAGGACGAGCATGACGACGACGACGTCGGGCACCGCCCGTGTCACGTCATAGACCCACCCTTCAAGCCGCATCTGTTGCGTCGTCCCGAGGACACCCCCCAGGGACGACGTGCCCTCCGTGACGAGGAGCAGCACACCCAACGCCATCGTCAGCACACCGCCGACAAGCCCGGTCCAGGTGTTCCGCCATCGCCCGAGGCGTAGTTCGCGGGGCCGGACCAGCCGGCGAACGAATGGCAGACGGCCCCATACCAACGCCAGGACCAGCAACGGCAATGCCATGCCTGCGGCGAACACCATGAGGATGATCCCGCCGTACACGGCGTTACCGCCGAGGGCCGCGACCGTCAGCACGGCTCCGAGCAGCGGCCCGGCGCAGACGCCGGCGAGGCCGTACACGGTTCCGAGTGCGTAGACCGAGGCGGGCGACGTGTTGCGCAGGCCGGCGCCGCCGCGGAGGAACGGGATCGGGACGTTGGCGGCCATCGCTGCACCGAGCACGATGACGATGATGGCGGCGACCGTCACGAACGTGACGCGATGCTCGTTGACGAAAGCGCCCAGGGTGCCGGCGAGGACGCCCAGCGGGACGAGTGTGGTGATGAGCCCCAGGTAGAACACGCCGGTTCGTGAGAGCAACCGCGTGGGGCTGGAGAAGGCGTAGGAGAAGAACGCCGGCAGAAGCATCACCGAGCACGGGCTGAGGAGCGTGAGCACTCCACCGACCAGGGCGCCGAGAATGCCGATCTCCACCGGCTACTCTGCCTTCTCGAGCGCCTGGTCGAGGAAATCTCGGAAGACCGAGAGCGGCTGAGCCCCGGAGAGAGCGGTGTCGCCGGCGACGAAGAAGGGCACCGCGTTCACGCCGAGGCGCTGAGCGTCCGTTGTGCTCTGCTGCGCCGCCTCACGCAAGGCGGGGTCGTCCAGGTCGGCGGTGAACTGCGCGAGATCGGGAACCCCAGCGGCCTCCGCGAAGGAGATGAGCTTCTCCCGTGGGAGATCGGGGTGATCGTTCTCCGGTGCCGCCTCGTACACGACATCGAGGTACTCGAAGAACTTCCCCTGCGTGCCCGCTGCGCGAGCGGCGACAGCTGCGTTCTCAGACTGCTCTCCGAAGAACGACACATCGCGAACCTCGAGGCGGACGAGTCCCTTGTCGACGTACTCGTCGATGATGGCGGGGATCGTCTCGCGGTGCACCGCAGCGCAGTACGGGCATCTCATGTCGGTCCATTGCACGAGAGCAACCGGGGCATCGATATCGCCGACAGCGGCGTAGTCGTCCTCCTCGCGGCTGGCGATCTCCGAGGCCGAGGACGTAGCGGAGGCGGAGGGCTCGGGGTGCGCCACCGCTTCGCCTCCGTTCGCGAGTGGGGCGATGACCGCCAGACCGAGGAGCACGCACAGGATCGCGAGACCGACGGTCAGCCGCTTGTAGAAGGTGAGCTTGGATTCGAGTCCGCTACGGGAGGGCCGGGCGCTGTCGGTCATGGATCTAGGATACAACTGACATGCAAGACCGCCCGTCTGTGACCCGATGCGACTTGTACCCTGGGAGTCGGCGAAAGAGGGAGCATGACCGACGGAGACCTGAGCGCGTCCGCTCGCGCATACGCGGCGATCCGCGACTCCATCCTCGACGGCACGCACGCGCCCGGCGAGATGGTGGGCGAAGCGAACCTCGCCGCGGCCATCGGGGTGAGTCGCACCCCGGTGCGAGCCGCGCTCGCGCGCCTGCAAGACGAGGGATGGATCGTGATCTATCCCAAGCGCGGAGCCATCGTGCAAGGGCTCTCCGAACGCGCGATCGCCGAACTGGGAGATGCCCGTCTGATTCTCGAGTCGACGTCGGTCGGACGTGCTCCCGCGGCGTCCCGCGAGCGTCTCGCCGACGCGATGGCCGCGTCCATCGAGCGGCAACGCGCCGCTTTCGCGGCCGGTGACGTGCGCGAGTTCATCGAACTGACACTGCGGTTCCACCGCGGATTCGTCGAAGCGGGTGGCAATACGGTTCTCCTGGACCTCTATGACCGGATGTCCGACCGTCAGCGTTTCGTTCTCTTCCAGGCGGGTGACCGTCTCCTCGGACGATGCGAGGAGATCATCTCCGAGCACCAGGCCTTGACGGACCTGCTGCGATCCGGAGACGCCGCGGCGTTCGCCGCAGCGCTTCGCGATCACATCGCCGAGACCGGCGTGAAGCCGCTGTCGTCGTTCGGGTTCGACGGCATCACGACGTTCCCGCCGGCCTCGACCGCCTAGGGGCTCAGACCGCGTCGTAGATGCGGATCTCCGGCTGCGCTGTGAGCAGCGGGGAGAGGCCTCCGACGACATCCGAGGTGAACAGGTCGGACGAGAGGTAGTCCTCGGCGTGGGCGACCGTGTCGAAACCGTGGAGCACCTGCACGTCCTCGTCGCGGACGAGAAGATCCTTGCTCGTGGCGCCCGGAACCGTGGTGAGGAACGGCTGCTTGTACTGGCTGTAGACCGCCGCTGCCGCAGCCCGGTTGCTGTCGTCGATCTGGAGGGTGATCTCGAGGTAGGCCATTCTGTTCTCCTTCATCAGTGCGAGCGCAGGGATGTCTCGCGTCGACGACCGACGCTACGGGCGACGGAACGACATCAGTAGGTCAGGATCGTTGATGCGCCCATAGCGGGTGGTTATACCCCCGCGGGGGTCGAGTGGTGGCGAAGCAGCGCTTCGCTCGTCATACGCTCAGCAATGACGCGCGACTCTCACCCTCATCTAGGATGCATGTTGTGTGCGAGTAGCATTCTATGCCTGCGCACCTTCCCACGGCCCCACTCCGCACACCAGATAAGGAGCCTCATGACCACCGCTCACGCACCCGCAGCGGGGACGTTCGCGCTCGGCGGCCCGGTCCAGCGGCGCACGATGGTCGTACTCATCGTCATGCAGATCATCGGTACCGTCGGCGTCGGCGTCGCCCCCTCCATCGGGGTCCTCCTCGCAGGCGAAGTCACCGACAACGAAGCCTGGGCCGGTCTCGCTCGCAGTGCGAGCACTCTGGGAGCGGCATTCCTCGGCATACCCCTGGGGAATCTGGCAGCCCGATTCGGCCGTCGCGTCGCACTGTCCAGCGGATGGTTCATCGCCGCGGTCGGCGCGGCGCTTCTGGTGTGGGCTGCACAGCTCAGCCTCGTCGTGCCGCTGTTCATCGGACTGCTCCTCATCGGCTCGGGATCCGCCGTCAGCCTGCAGGCGAGGTTCGCGGCCACCGACCTCGCCGAGCCGCACCAGAAGGCGAAGTCTCTCGCCCTCGTGGTATGGGTGGGGACCATCGGATCCGTGCTCGGACCGAACCTCGGCGTGCCCGGTGAGATCATCAGCGTCCACACCGGACTGACCGTGTACGCCAGCGCCTTCCTCATCACCGCCCTGTGCTTGGCCGTGGCCGGACTCATCGTCTTCGCGATGCTGCGCCCGGACCCCCTCTTGCTCCTCCAGGCGAACACGCCGACGATCCCGCGCGCCGGAGTGCGGAAGGGCCGGATCCGACGGGTCCTCGACGAGTTGCGGGTCAACCGCCGCGCTCGATACGCGGTACTCGCCATCCTCACCGCGCAGGTCGTCATGGTCGCCATCATGACGATGACCCCGGTGCACGTCGCTCACCACGGCGGCTCCATCACCATCATCGGTATCACCATCAGCCTGCACATCGCCGGCATGTACGCCCTCGCCCCCGTCGTCGGCATCATCGCCGACCGATTCGGCCATCGCGAAGCCATCATCATCGGCATCGCGATCCTCGCGGCGTCACTTGTCATCGCCGCTCTGGTGCCGGACGACACTGTCGGCATCATCTTGTCCCTGATCCTGCTCGGCGTCGGGTGGTCGTTCGTCAACGTCGCCGGTTCCGCACTCTTCAGCTCCGTCATCTCCGACGAGACACGCGCGTCGTCTCAAGGTGGCGTCGACGCGCTGTCGAATCTGTGCGCTGCGGTCGCGGCTTTCGGCGCCGGTCCGCTGCTGGCGGTCAGCAGCTTCCCCATGCTCGCGGCCGTGGCGATGGTCCTGCTGCTTCCCCTCGCGCTGCTCACCTTCACGCAGGGAAAGGACATGTTCCTCGAGTCATGACGAAAGCCGCACGAAAGGACCGCACATGACGACATCCACGACCATCCGGATCCACACCGAAGGCGGCGCCCTTGTCCCGGAACAGGTGGCCGTCGAGGTCCCGAGCGACGGATGGGTCCGCGTCCGCGTCCATGCCAGCGGCATCTGCGGCGCTGACGTTCGAACCGCACTCGCGTCTGAGGCCCGCGGGCCTGTCACCCCGGGCCATGAGGTCGCGGGAGTGGTCGAAGAACTGGGGCGTGATGTCGAGGGCTGGAGCGTCGGCGACCGCGTCTCCGTCGGATGGTTCGGTGGTAGCTGCGGTACCTGCAGCGCATGCCTGGCCGGCGACGTCGTCCACTGCCCTGCGCGAAAGGTACCCGGCATCTCGTATCCGGGCGGGTGGGCAGAGACCGTCACCGTTCCGGCACACGCCCTCGCCCGCATCCCCGACGGGATGACCTTCGAGCAGGCCGCGCCGCTGGGATGTGCGGGCGTCACCGTGTTCAATGCACTGAAGACCGTTCCTCTCCTCCCTGGGAGTCCCGTCGCTGTTTTCGGGATCGGCGGTCTCGGGCATCTCGCCGTACAGTACGCCGCAGCTCTCGGCTATGAGGTGACCGCCATAGCGCGAGGAGCCGAGCGCGCACAGTCTGCTCGGACTCTTGGTGCGAGTGCCTTCATCGACAGCGCTGTTCACGAACCGGGGCGAACACTCTCCGACCGGGGCGGCGTCGCCCACATCATCAGCACCTCGTCGAGCACCGCGCCCATCGCGGAGCTGCTGCGCGGGCTTCGACCCCACGGCACTCTCACCGTCATCGGCGCCGATGCCGGAGCCATCTCCATCCCCGCCGGTCAGCTCGTGATGAACGCGCTCTCGATACGCGGCCACCTCACCGGCTCGCCGCGAGACATCGAAACCGTGATGCGATTCGCGCAGGATACGAACACCCACCCTCGAATCGAGGTGCTCCGACTCGAAGAGGCCGCGGAGGGGCTCCGCCGAGTGAGAGACGGCGAAGCGCGTTTCCGAGTGGTGCTGAATGCGAGCGAGACGCGATGAACCAGGGACGTCGGGACGTCATCGTCGTCGGCGCCGGGTTCGCCGGTCTGACAGCGGCGTCTCAGATCATCGCCGCGGGCCGCTCCGTCATCGTCCTCGAAGCGAGAGCTCGCCCTGGCGGGCGTGCACATACGCTGCAGACGCGCCAGGGATCGATCGATCTCGGCGCCACCTGGTTCTGGCCGAATGAAGAGGATGTCGCCGAGGCGCTTCGCAGCGCTGGGGAGGCATTCTTCTCTCAGTTCAGTGCGGGCTCAGCGATACTTGAAGCAGAAGAGTTCGGCCTGCGGCGGCTGCCCAGCAACGCTCTGAACAGCGGGGCGTTGCGATTCGCTCGGGGCGCCGGGCACCTCGCCGAAAGGCTCGCGACGACCCTGCCCGCACGATCTCTGGCCTTCGAGCAGGCGGTGAGACGCATCGACGTGAAGCGGAACGGAGTCCGGGTCCGTACGGATTCCGACGTCTTCAGCGGCGCGCAGGTGATCATCGCGCTGCCTCCGGCGCTGGCGGAGGAGAGCATCCCATTCTCCCCGCCCCTCCCCCTCGATATCACCTTGACCGCTCGGGCGACGCCGGTGTGGATGGGGCGCACCATCAAAGCGATCGCCGTTTACGAATCGCCGTTCTGGACGCAACGGGGGTTCGCAGGCGCAGCCTTGAGCAGCGTCGGCCCGTTTCGAGAGTTCCACGACCACAGCGGCGAGCGCGGCGCACCGGCGGCGCTGTTCGGCTTCGCACCCTCCGAGCAGTTCCACGGACATGACCCGCTGGAGATTGCGGAGATCTTCCGTTCTCAGTTGGTGCGGCTCTTCGGCTCAGAAGCGGGTTCCCCCGTGGACACGTACCTCATCGACTGGAGTGACGAGGAGTTCACCTCCCCGCGCCAACCGCCGTTCAGCGCCCCGTCCGCGAATTTCGGTCACGACAGCTACCAAGGACCGACGTTCGGCCGAGTGCACTGGGCTTCCACGGAAACGTCAACGGAGTTCGCTGGCCATATCGAAGGGGCGATACGCGCAGGTACCCGCGCCGCGCACAACGCAGTCACCGCCTTGGCGTCGCGGAGCGTGCCACATGGTCCTTGATGATGCTGATCACACTCGTCACAACCGCCGCTAGGGCGAGAATGAGCACAACGGTGAGGGAGAAGGGGTTCATGGGGACGCCCTGATACTCGGCGAGGATGACCACGCCTGCAGCACCGACACCGGGTACCCAGAGCCACCGGCGGGTTCCGAACTGCCCATACAGGATCGCCCCCGCGATGAGACAGACAAGGGCAAGCATCGTGGCACCACTGCAGGGGCCACCATAGGTTCCCGGCCCACACATGTATTGAAAATCAGGTGATGCGGTCTGACACGGATGGATCTTCCGGGTGCGATGGGTATGCTCACGCCATGGAACCCGCTCCGCTAGCCGACCACGGTCCGCAGGAGAAGGGTGCGAGCCGGCGCCGCAGGATCCGGACCAGCCTGATCGTCGCCGTGGCCCTTCTCATCGTGTTCTACGTCGCACGGCTGGGATGGCTGTTCATGATGGCGGACGAAGGCCCCACTCCTCCCCTGTCGGCTGTTCCACTCCCTGCCGGCACGCAGGTGGTCAGCGAGAGCAAGCACTGCGGAAGCGGGGGCTGCTCGGTGACGTTCACCGTTCGCCCGCCCGACGGCATGACCCCGGAACAACTCGCCGAGGAGATGGGGGCGACGCCGCAACTGTCAGTGCCTGGAGACCTGTGGGATCCACGCACCGTGTGGGTGTCCGCGCGACCGTCAGCGGGCGCCTTGAAACTCGTCGCCGACTACACATCGGGCGAGTACGTGCCGTAGACCGACCGTTATGCGGTGTCGTTATGAACAATCGCTTTCGGCGGCGCTGCGCTGCGCCTCGTTGCTCCGGCCTCCCGATCAAACTTGGACAGTTCCGCGCTCTGCGCACATGTACTGGTTAAGAACGTTTCCGAGGAGGCAAGATGAACGACGAAGAGCTGGAAGCGCGCCTTCGCGAAGCGGCACCGCACGTCGCCGTGCCGATCAACCTTGCCGAGCGACGTGCGGCTCTCTTCGGACGAGCCCGTAAGCGCCGGGGTCGTGCTCGTGTCAGCATCACCAGCGCGATCATCTCGCTGGCACTGATCGGCGGCGGGACGATCGCTGTTGCCGGAGGCGACCACATGACACCGTGGGGATGGATGGCCGACAACTCGTTCACGATAGAGCGACCCACCGGCGGGAATTGCTTCGTCGGCATACGCGTCAAGTGGGATGGCGTACCCGAAGATGACCCTATGGTTCAGGACGCGAAGTCCATCCTCAACTCCATCGATCTGGAGAGCCTCGACATTGCTGAAGCCCTCGCGGAAGCGCGCGCGACCAATGACACCGCGCCGGAGGTCAGCAAGCAGACCTCGGACGAGATGCGGATGCAGGCGATGGTCACGGTCGCAGCGCACGCCACCTTCGACGAGCTCATCGCTCGCGGATATGAGATGCGCCCCGGACACGAGGTCTCGATCTCTTCCGAGGGCACTGCATGCCGATGACATCCGATGAGAAGCCTGGTCGACGCCTCGAAAGTGCTTTGGTCGCGAACGAAGCGGATCTCTTCCGCTACTTCCGCCGACGCATGGCAAGTTCGGCGGAGGCCGATGACGTCTACGGGGAATTCCTCCTCGCAGCATGGGGAAGCCGACGAAGAACTCCCGAGTCTGCAGAAGACGCCCGGCTGTGGCTTTTCGGGGTCGCGCGGAACGTTCTGATGAACGCCACTCGGGCAACCATCCGTCGCAAGAGCGCAGGCGACCGACTCGCATCGTCCGCTCATGACGAACCTCTACCGGTCGAGCTGGACGCTGTGCTGGATGTTCGGGCGGCGGTGGCTTCACTCGACCCTGACGCCGCCGAACTGATTCGATTGATCTACTGGGACGGACTGCGCTCCCACGAGGCCGCGCAGATACTCGGCATCAATCCCTCAACCGCGCGCTCCCGACTCGCAGAGGCGAAACGACGCTTGCGGGTCGCCCTGGACCCTGACGACACCTCCACAAACGCGACGCGCCAACGCCGAGCAGAGAGCAAACGATGACGTACAGAGCTATTGATCCAGCGAGCAGAGGCCTGCAATAGTGATCGCGAAACGCAAGCGCCAACTTACGGCGTACCTTTCAACGCTCCTGGTCCTTGGTCTCGCGATGACCACCTTCGGCACTCTGTTGCCGCTCGGAGGCGGCCTAGCTATCGCCAGCCTTGGCTCGGCATCGACCGGTGCTGGTCTCGTTCTGATCGGGATCAGAATGACGATGTCGGAGCGCTAACAACGCCGCCAGTTCCTCCACCCGCGCTGCGGGCCTGCGGCGACTCCGGCCAGCCCGAGGGGCGGGTCGGCCGGAGTCGGACGCATTACTCTGCGTGCGTCCTGCCGCGCAGGACTCAGAAGTCCCAGTCGTCGTCTTCCGTGGCCTCGGCCTTGCCGATGACGTAGGACGAGCCCGAGCCGGAGAAGAAGTCGTGGTTCTCGTCCGCGTTCGGGGAGAGCGCCGACAGGATCGCCGGGTTCACGTTGGTGACGCTGGAGGGGAACATCGCCTCGTAGCCCAGGTTCATCAGGGCCTTGTTGGCGTTGTAGTGCAGGAACTTCTTGACGTCCTCGGTCAGCCCGACGCCGTCGTAGAGGTCCTGCGTGTACTGCACCTCGTTGTCGTAGAGCTCGTAGAGCAGGGAGAACGTGTAGTCCTTGAGCTCGTCCTTGCGCGCCTGGTCGGCCGTCTCGAGTCCGCGCTGGAACTTGTAGCCGATGTAGTACCCGTGCACGGCCTCGTCGCGGATGATGAGGCGGATGAGGTCGGCCGTGTTCGTCAGCTTCGCCTTCGAGGACCAGTAGATCGGCAGGTAGAAGCCCGAGTAGAACAGGAACGACTCCAGCAGCGTGGAGGCGACCTTGCGCTTGAGGGGGTCGTCTCCCTGGTAGTAGTCCATGATGATCTGCGCCTTCTTCTGAAGGTTCGCATTCTCCGTGGACCAGCGGAACGCCTCGTCGATCTCCTTCGTCGACGCGAGCGTCGAGAAGATCGAGGAGTAGCTCTTCGCGTGCACCGACTCCATGAACGCGATGTTCGTGTAGACGGCCTCCTCGTGAGGCGTGATCGCGTCGGGGATCAGCGACACCGCGCCGACGGTGCCCTGGATCGTGTCGAGGAGCGTGAGGCCCGTGAACACCCGCATGGTGAGCAGCTGCTCGTCGGGGGTGAGCGTGTTCCACGACTGCACGTCGTTCGACAGCGGCACCTTCTCCGGCAGCCAGAAGTTGTTCACCAGACGGTTCCAGACCTCGAGGTCCTTGTCGTCCTGGATGCGGTTCCAGTTGATCGCCTGCACGCTGGAGACCAGCTTGAGCGGGGAGTGAGGAGTCATTCTTGTCCTAGTTCCTGGGTCACTGAGCCTGTCGAAGTGTCAGAGCATGCACGAGACGCACTCGGTCATGTCGGTGCCCTCGAGCGCCAGCTGACGCAGACGGATGTAGTAGATCGTCTTGATGCCCTTGCGCCATGCGTAGATCTGGGCCTTGTTGATGTCACGCGTGGTGGCGGTGTCCTTGAAGAACAGCGTCAGCGACAGACCCTGGTCGACGTGCTGCGTGGCCGCGGCGTACGTGTCGATGACCTTCTCGTAGCCGATCTCGTACGCGTCCTGGTAGTACTCCAGGTTGTCGTTCGTCATGAACGCCGCCGGGTAGTAGACGCGACCGAGCTTGCCTTCCTTGCGGATCTCGATCTTCGAGGCGATCGGGTGGATCGAGGAGGTCGAGTTGTTGATGTAGGAGATCGAGCCCGTCGGCGGCACGGCCTGCAGGTTCTGGTTGTAGATGCCGTGCTCCTGGATCGACGCCTTGAGCTGGACCCAGTCCTCCTGTGTCGGGATGTGCTTGCCCGCGAAGAGCTCCTTGACCTTCTCGGTCTCCGGGACCCAGGCGCGGTCGATGTACTTGTCGAAGAACTCGCCGGACGCGTAGGTGGAGTCGGCGAACCCGTCGAACGTCGTGCCGCGCTCGATCGCGAGCTGGTTCGAGGCGCGCAGCGCGTGGAACAGCACGGTGTAGAAGTAGATGTTCGTGAAGTCGACACCCTCCTCCGAGCCGTAGAACACGTGCTCGCGGGCGAGGTAGCCATGCAGGTTCATCTGGCCGAGGCCGATCGCGTGCGACCGGTCGTTGCCGTCCTCGATCGAGCGGACCGAGCCGATGTGGCTCTGGTCGCTGACCGCGGTGAGCGCGCGGATCGCGGTCTCGACCGTCTGGCCGAGGTCGTCGGCGTCCATCGACAGCGCGATGTTCATCGAGCCGAGGTTGCAGGAGATGTCCTTGCCGATCTCCTTGTACGACAGGTCGTCGTTGTAGGTGGTCGGCGTGTTCACCTGCAGGATCTCGCTGCAGAGGTTGGACATGTTGATGCGCCCCTTGATGGGGTTGGCCTTGTTGACCGTGTCCTCGAACATGACGTACGGGTAGCCGGACTCGAACTGGATCTCGGCGACGGTCTGGAAGAACTCGCGCGCGTTGATCTTGGTCTTCTTGATGCGCGGGTCGTCGACCATCTCGCGGTACTTCTCGGTGACCGAGATGTCGCCGAACGGGACGCCGTAGACCTTCTCCACGTCGTACGGCGAGAACAGGTACATGTCCTCGTCGTTCTTGGCGAGCTCGAACGTGATGTCCGGCACCACGACACCGAGCGACAGCGTCTTGATGCGGATCTTCTCGTCGGCGTTCTCGCGCTTGGTGTCGAGGAAGCGCATGATGTCGGGGTGGTGGGCGTTGAGGTACACCGCACCCGCACCCTGACGCGCGCCGAGCTGGTTGGCGTAGCTGAAGCTGTCTTCGAGGAGCTTCATGACGGGGATGATGCCCGAGGACTGGTTCTCGATCTGCTTGATCGGGGCACCCGACTCGCGGATGTTCGACAGCAGCAGGGCCACGCCGCCGCCGCGCTTGGAGAGCTGCAGCGCGGAGTTGATGCCGCGGGCGATCGACTCCATGTTGTCCTCGATGCGCAGCAGGAAGCAGCTGACGAGCTCGCCGCGCTGGGCCTTGCCCGCGTTGAGGAAGGTCGGGGTGGCCGGCTGGAAGCGACCGGAGATGATCTCCTCGACGAGGTTCACGGCGAGCTTCTCGTCGCCGTCCGCGAGGGCGAGCGCGGTCATCACGACGCGGTCCTCGAAGCGCTCGAGGTAGCGCTTGCCGTCGAAGGTCTTCAGCGTGTAGCTCGTGTAGTACTTGAACGCGCCGAGGAACGTCTCGAAGCGGAACTTCTTCGAGTAGGCGAGGTCGTTGAGCTTCTGCACGAAGTCGAACGAGTACTTCTCGATAACGGCGCCCTCGTAGTACTCCTTCTCCACGAGGTAGTCCAGGCGCTCCTTGAGCGAGTGGAAGAACACCGTGTTCTGGTTCACGTGCTGCAGGAAGTACTCCCGGGCGGCGCGCTTGTCGGCGTCGAACTGGATCTTCCCGTTCGCGTCGTACAGGTTCAGCATCGCGTTGAGGGCGTGGTAGTCCAGACCCTCGTATGCGGGGTTCACCTTGAATGCCACTGTCTCGGTCACCGAAGATTCCACCGTCGTTCCAATCCGTCGCTCACGCGATCCACGTCGTCCTGTGTGCCGAAGATCTCGAGCCGATACAAGTGAGGCACGTGGCACTTGCGGCTGATGATGTCGCCGGCGAGGCAGAACGCGTCGCCGAAGTTGGTGTTGCCCGCGGAGATGACCCCGCGGATGTGACGCCGGTTGCGCTCGTCGTTGAGGAACCGGATCACCTGCTTGGGCACGGCCCCCTTCTCGACCCCGCGCCCGGCACCCCCGCCGTAGGTCGGGGTGACCAGCACGAAGGGCTCGTCGATGACGAGGTCCTCTTCGGTCCGGTGGAGGGGGATGCGTCGGGCGGGAAGCCCGAGCTTCTCGATGAAGCGCGCGGTGTTACCCGACACGCTCGAGAAGTAGACCAGGAGCGGCGCTGCGGTCGCGACGGCGCTCATAGCTCTCTCCTTGGGTTCCTGAGCCTGTCGAAGGGCCGGGTCGGTGAGCCTGTCGGACTACGCCAGGCGGGACGCGAGCTCGTCGATCTTGTCGGGACGGAAGCCCGACCAGTGGTCCTCGTCGGTGACGACGACGGGCGCCTGCATGTAGCCGAGCGCCTTGACCTGCTCCAGCGCCGTCGGGTCCTCCGACAGGTCGTGGATCTCGTACTCGATGCCCTTGGCATCCAGGGCACGGTAGGTCGCGTTGCACTGGACGCAGGAAGGCTTGGTGTACACCGTGATCGACATCTGAACCCCTCAAATCTCTGGTTTCTCCGGCAGACCCCCGCCGGGATCTCAATACTACATATAGGGACGGACATTCGGTGCGACCACAAGGGGTAGTAGTTACATCCGTGTAGTTTTTCCACCGCTCTCTACAGATACAACACAGGTTGTCCACCGTTTCTTCCACAGGCGGACCCCCTCTCCCCGGGTCGGGGACCCGCGGGAAATCGCGGCTGGGAGGAGCCTGGGAGAGATCCATCCACAGGCGGCACCTTACGAGGGGCTTCGGACATCCCCAGGCCTGTGGAATTCGCCCGTCGGCGTGTCCACGGCGTGTCGCGGCGTGTCCATCACCGGCCCATCGCACCGACGTCCCCGCCGCCCGGTACCGTTGTCGGGTGGCGGGCTATCGGGATCTTCTTCGCACGCCGGGAGTGGGCCGCATGATCGCCGCCCAGCTCACCGCGCGCTTCCCCAACGGGATGATGTCCTTGGCGATCCTGCTGCACGTCGAGCAGCAGACCGGATCGTACGCATCGGCGGGTCTCGTGCTCGCCGCGACCAGTGTCGGCCAAGCGGTCGCCGGCCCCATCACCAGCCGGTGGATGGGCGCCTGGGGCATGCGACGCGTGCTGACCCTCACCTTGTCCGTCTGCGTCATCGCGGTACTCGGCCTGGGACTGCTGCCCCTCTCGGTCCCCGGCTACATGGCTCTGGGCATGATCGCCGGCCTCTCGACGCCGCCGGTGCAGGCGGCCGTCCGCACCATCTACCCCAAGCTCGTGAACGCCGGTCAGCTCACCCCGCTGTTCTCCCTCGACGCGTCCCTGCAGGAGATCATCTGGGTGCTGGCGCCGGTCGTCATCACGCTCGTCTCCACCCAGGTCGGCACCATGGAGGGCCTGCTCCTGGTGGCGATCGTCCTCGTCGCCGGCGGTGCGTGGTTCATCCTCTCCCCCGAGGTCGGCCGCGTGCGCATCCCGCGCAGCCGCAACGCGCTGGGCAAGGTCGTGCTCAAGCCGCCCGTGCTCCTCGCGACCGTCATCGGATTCCTGCTCATCGGCGCCTGCTCCGCGGTCGAGGTCGGCGTGGTCGCGACGTTCGAGCACGGCAGCCTCGCGGCGGGTCTCGTCCTCGCGGTCTTCTCCGCCGGCAGCCTGGCCGGCGGCCTCGCCTTCGGCCACATCCCGATCGGCCCCTGGGCGATGGCGCGCCGCCTGCTCATCGTCACGGTGGGCCTCGCCCTCACGATGGTCATGCTCAACGTCTACTGGCTGGGCGGCACGCTCATCCTCGCCGGCATCGGCATCGCCCCCGCCCTCGCGGTGCTGTTCGCCATCACCACGGCCAGCGTGAAGTTCAGCGAGACCGCCGAGGCCTTCGGCTGGGCGGGCACCGGGCAGCTCATCGGCGCCGCGGCCGGATCGGCGGTCGCAGGCTTCCTCGTCGACGTCGGCGACTGGCGCGGTGCGTACCTGGCCGCCACCATCTTCGCGGCGGTCGGACTGCTCGTCTCCATCGTGTTCGTGCGGTCCTTCCCCGATCTGCGTCACCGCGACGCCAGCCCCCATCCCGACACCGAGCCCCTGGCGGTCACCCCCTCATGAGCCCCTCCGTCCCGTCCTCCTCCCCCGCGATCGTGTGCGTCGGCGAGTCGATGGCCCTGATCACGCCGACCGGCGCCGACCTCGCGACCGCTGACACCGCGTCGATCACCCACGCGGGTGCGGAGGCGAACGTCGCCGTCGGCGTCGCGGCAGCGGGCCATCGGGCCGTCTGGGCCTCTCGTCTCGGCGACGATCCTCTCGGCCGCCGCCTCTCCGCAGAGCTGGAGCAGCGTCGCGTCGAACTCTGGACCGAGGTCGACGCGGAGGCGCCGACCGGAGTGATGTTCAAGGATCCCGGCGTGGAGTCCTCGGCGGTCTACTACTACCGCCGCGGCTCGGCCGCCTCGCGCATGGCACCCGGGTTCCTGTCGCCGACGCAGCTCGCCGGCGTCCGTATCGTGCACACCACGGGCATCACCCCGGCGCTGTCCGCGACCTGCCTGGCGATGGTCGACCGGCTGTTCGCGGACGCGCGCACCGCCGGAGCCGTCGTCTCCTTCGATGTGAACGACCGCCGGGCGCTGTGGAGCCCCGAGGAGGCGGCCGCGACCCTCGCGCGCCTGGCCGACGCCGCCGACATCGCCTTCGTCGGCCGCGACGAGGCCGAGCGCATCTGGGGCACCGCGACGGCCGCGGAGATCCGCGCGCACCTTCCGCACTGCGGTCTGCTCGTCGTCAAGGACGGCGACGTCGGCGCCACGGCCTTCGCCGGTGACGCGGACCCGGTCTTCGTGCCCGCGCCGACCGTGGACGTGGTGGAGCCCGTCGGTGCGGGGGACGCCTTCGCCTCCGGGTTCCTGGCCGCGACGCTCGACGGCGCCGACCTCGAGACCCGCCTGGCCGCAGGACACGAGGCCGCAGCGCGAGTGCTCCGCATCGCGGCCGACCTGCCGCCCCTGGAGCCGGCGCGCTGACTCCGCCCGCCGCGTCCTGGCGCGGTCGTAGGCTGGTGCCATGCCCGCTCCCGTCACCCTTCCCCGCCTGAGCTGGGGCGATCCCGCGGCGGGGCGGCGCGCCCTTCTCGTGCACGGTCTCGGCTCGTCCGGCGCACTCATGTGGCGGCTCGGCGATGCTCTCGCGGCGGCCGGTTGGCACGCGACGGCGGTGGACCTGCGCGGCCACGGTGACGCCCCGCGGGCCCTCGACTACTCCGTCGCGGCGTATGCCGCGGATCTCGTCGCGACGCGGCCTGCCGGGTCGAGCGCCTGGGACGCCGTCGTCGGGCACTCGCTCGGCGGGGCGGCCGGTACGGTGGCCGCCGCCGACGACACGGGCTGGACGCACCGCCTGGTCCTCATCGACCCCGCGATCCACATCGTCCAGCGGGATGCCGCCATCGTCCGCCACAGCCAGGAACGCGCCTTCGCCGACAACCGCCTCGACGCCGTGCGGCAGGAGCATCCGCACTGGCACCCGCAGGACCAGGAGCTCAAGGTCGACGCCGTCCGGCGGGCGAGTGCGTGGGCGGTCGAGCAGACCAGCGCCCAGAATCAGCCGTGGGACGTCCGCGGACACGCGGCCCGCCTGACCGTGCCCACGCACGTGATCGGCGGCGACCCCGCCGTCTACAGCATCTTCGCCGGAGCCCTCGCCGACGAGGTGCTCGCGAGCAACCCCCGCATCTCCCTGTCGGTCGTGGCCGGCGCCGGCCACTCGGTGCATCGCGACCGCCCGGAGGAATCGATCCGACAGCTCCTGGAGGCTCTGGCATGAACGACTTCGACCCGACGGCGTATCTCCCCGACGACCTGCTCGACCGCATCCGCGAACGCGCGCCGATCCACGACCGGGAGAACACCTTCCCCCAGGCCGACCTCGACGAGCTCCGCGCAGCCGGCTACCTGTCCATCCTCGTGCCCCGGGAGCGCGGCGGCGCGGGACTCGGCCTGGAGCAGGCGGCCGTCCTCCAGCAGCGGCTCGCCGGCGCCGCGCCCGCAACGGCCCTGGCGATCAACATGCACCTGGTCTGGACCGGCGTGGCCAAGGTCTTCTCGGATCGCGGGGTCCCCGGTCTCGAGTTCGTGCAGGACGGCGCCGTGGCCGGAGAGGTCTTCGCGTTCGGCATCAGCGAGGGCGGCAACGACCTCGTGCTGTTCGGGAGCGACACGGCGGCGGCCCCGGACGGCGACGGCGGCTACGCCTTCACCGGCACCAAGATCTTCACCTCGCTCGCCCCCGTGTGGACGAAGCTCGGGCTGCACGGCCTCGACACCACGAGCCCGGACGCGCCGAAGCTCGTGTTCGCCTTCGTCGACCGCACCTCCGCGGTCACCACTGCGGATGACTGGGACACCCTCGGCATGCGGGGCACACAGAGCCGGACCACGCGGCTCGACGGCGCCGTCGCGGATGCGGCGCACGTGGTGCGGCGCATCGACCCGGGACCCAGCCCGGACCCGATCGTCTTCGGCATCTTCTCCGTCTTCGAGATCCTCCTCGCCTCCGTCTACACCGGCATCGCGCGCCGGGTCCTCGAGCTGGCCGTGGCGACGGCGCACCGACGTCGCTCCAAGAAGAACGGCACCGCATACAGCCAGGATCCGGACATCCGCTGGCGCATCGCCGACATGGCCCTCGCCTACGACGCGCTCCCGCCGCAGATCGCCGCCCTCGCCCGCGACGTGGATGAGCGCGCGGACCGCGGCGCCGGCTGGATCCCCGCGCTCTCGGGAGTCAAGCACCGGGCGGTGACGATGGCCAAGCAGGTGGTCGACGAGTCGATGTTGGTGGCCGGTGGCGGCTCGTACTTCTCCGGCAATGAGCTCTCCCGGCTGTACCGCGACGTCCTCGCCGGGGCGTTCCACCCCTCCGACCCCGAGTCGGCGCACGCCACAGCGGCGAGCGCCTGGCTCGGCCCGATCGAGGCCTGATCGGCGCACGCGGACCCCGTTGTCCGCGATCGTCCGCAGTGCCAGGATCGCACCATGGCACCGTCGAAGAAGGACCACACCCTCGACGCGATCTCCAAGACCATCGTCGAGATGCTGCAGGAGGACGGCCGCCGCTCGTACTCCGAGATCGGCCGCATCGTGGGGCTGAGCGAGGCCGCCGTCCGCCAGCGGGTGCAGCGCCTCACGGAGTCGGGCATCATGCAGATCGTCGCGGTGACGGATCCGATGCTGCTCGGCTTCCACCGGCAGGCGATGGTGGGCGTCAAGGTCGCCGGCGACGCGCGGGGCGTGGCCGAGGCGATCGCCGCCATCGACGAGGTCGACTACGTCGTGATCACGGTCGGATCGTTCGATGTGCTCGTCGAGGCGGTGTGCGAGGACGACGATCATCTGCTGGCGCTCGTCAACGACCGCATCCGTCCGATCCAGGGCGTGGTGTCGACGGAGACCTTCATCTACGCGAAGCTCCAGAAGCAGCAGTTCGCCTGGGGCACACGCTGACCGTCCCGCTCAGAGCGGCGCCGGCGTATCACCACGGCGGGCGAGCAGGGCGAGGTGCAGGGCGGCGAGAGTCTCCCCGTCGTCCAGATCCGCGCCCAGCAGGTCGCCGATGAGCGCGAGGCGCTGATAGAACACCGAGCGGGAGAGGTGGCTCGCGGCCGCCGCGGCGGAGCGGTTGCCCGGGTGCGCCACGAGAGCGGCGAGCACGGCGAGCAGATCGCCTCGGCGATCCCTGTCGTGACGCACGAGCGGATCCAGCATCTGCTCGCTGTGCGCCTGGAGTCGCCGATCGTCGCGCAGGGCGGACACGAGGCGCTCGAGCGGCCGGTCGGCGACGCGGCGGACCGCCGGCACGTCACCCCCGGACGGCCGCGCGGCGAGGTCAAGCGCGGCACGGGTCGAGGCCAGGAGTCCGAGCACGCCTTCGGCGCTCGGACCGAGGATCGCGGGCGCACCGCCGGAGAGGTGGCGGACGGCCGCATCGGACAGGGCGCCGACGCCGGTCGCGACGAGCAGCACCACGTCGGCGCCGCGCCGCGAGCCCACCGCAGCCAGACCGGCCGCACGCGCACGGGCGACCAGCCGGTCCGATGCCTCGTCGGTGCGGAACACGAGCCCGGTGCCGGTGGTGCCCGCGAGATCCAGCCCGAGCCGCCGGAGCCGGACCTCGACATCCTCCTCACGGGCGAAGCGCGCGCCGAGGAGATCCTCGATGAGGCTGCGGTGCGCGAGCACGGTCCACGCGCCTTCCCCGTCGGCGAGGCAACCGAAGGCGAGGGCGGTCGCCCCCAGCTCCAAGACGGTGGCGCGACCGGCGGGATGCGGTGGACGATCCGCCGCGATGAGCCAGCCCCAGCGCACACCGCGCGCCTGCACCGGCACACGGTCACCGCCATCCGGGCCGGGCGGACGGAGAGCCTGGCCGACCGGAACGCGGAGAGCTTCGACGGCGACGACCTCTCCTGCCAGGTTCTCGAGGTGGACGGGGACGTCGAGCGCACGGGCGACCTCCGACACGATGAGGTCGGCCGGTGCGCCACGGAGGCTGAGGGCGGTGAAGAGATCATGCAGACGCTGCCGTTCGCGGAGCGCCGCGGTCTGCGCTTCGATCAGCGCCCGGTGCACGGCCTCGGTCACCGCGACGAACTTCACCTCCACCGCGAGCGCGACGAGGGCGAGACCGGCGGCGGCGCAGGCCTCGATGACCGCGTCCGGGACGCGGGACATCCGCGGGCCGAGTTCGATCACGATGCCCGAGACCCCGATCGCCGCCAGCTCCGCCACGAGCACGCGCAGTGCTGCGGTGCCGGTCGGCCAGGCGGCGCCGGTCGTGAGCAGCAGCTCGCCGCCGTCGAGCAGGCGGGCGACGGCGGCGCTGTCTGAGGCGTGGACCCACCGCACCCCGGCCTCCAGTGCCGGGCCCCCGACGAGGACGGTCGGCGCCCCCTCCTGCACCGCGGGGAGCGCGAGCACGTCCCCGACGCGCAGCACCGAGGGCGATCGATCCGGACGATCTGTCCGATCCACCGAGAAGTCCTGACGCTCTGCCACTCCGCACCTGCTCCGTTTCCTGTCAGCATGGGCCGAGCCCCAGCGTAGCGACCCTCGGTCAGAGTGTGCGACACGCGAACCCCTCTGCGAAGGAGCCCCCGTGGACATCGTCCGTCATCTCATCAACGGCACCGAGACGGCCGCTGCGGCGCGCCGCGGCCCCGTCTTCGACCCGGCCACAGGAGCCGTCACGAAGGAGGTCGCGTTCGCCTCGGCCACCGAGGTCGACGCCGCCGTGGACGCCGCTGCCGCCGCGCTGCCGGCGTGGCGGGAGACGAGCCTCATCAAGCGCGCCGACGTGTTCTTCCGGCTCCGTCAGCTCCTCAAGGAACGGACGGACGAGCTGGCGGCGATCGTCACGTCCGAGCACGGCAAGGTCCTGTCCGACGCGGCCGGCGAGGTGTCCCGGGGCATCGAGAACGTCGAGTTCGCGGCCGGCCTCGTACATCTGCTCAAGGGCGAGCGCAGCGAGCAGGTCGCCCGCGGGGTCGACGTGCACTCCGTCAAGCAGCCGGTCGGGGTGGTCGCCGCCATCACCCCGTTCAACTTCCCGGTCATGGTGCCGCTGTGGATGGTCGCCTCAGCCATCGCCTGCGGCAACACCGTCGTCCTCAAGCCCAGTGAGAAGGATCCGTCCGCCGCGGTGTGGCTCGCACGGCTGTTCCACGAGGCGGGCCTGCCGGACGGCGTCCTCAACGTCGTGCACGGCGACCGGGAGGCCGTCGACGCGCTTCTCGACTCCCCGCGGGTGCAGGCGGTGAGCTTCGTCGGATCGACGCCCATCGCCCGGGCGATCTACCAGCGGGCGTCTGCCGCGGGGAAGCGCGTCCAAGCGCTCGGTGGCGCGAAGAACCACATGGTCGTGATGCCCGACGCCGACATCGACGCGGCCGCCGACGCCGCCGTCTCCGCAGCGTACGGCTCCGCGGGCGAACGCTGCATGGCGGTGTCCGTGCTCGTGGCCGTGGGCGACATCGCCGACGACCTCGTCGCCGCGATCGCCCGCCGCATCGACGGCCTCTCGATCGGCCCCGGCACGGACCCGGCGAGCGCGATGGGCCCGCTCATCACCGCGGAGCACCGTGACCGGGTCGCCTCCTACGTCACAGAGGCCCCCGGGGAGGGCGCCACGGTCGTCGTCGACGGCACCACGAAGCGGTTCGACGGCGACGGCTTCTTCCTCGGGGTGAGTCTGATCGACGACGTCACGCCCGGCATGCGCGTCTACGACGACGAGATCTTCGGCCCGGTCCTGTCCGTCGTGCGCGTGGGCTCCTACGCGGAGGCGGTCGCGTTGGTCAACGCGAACGCCTACGGCAACGGGACCGCCATCTTCACGCGCGACGGCGGGACGGCACGGCAGTACGAGTTCGACATCGAGGTCGGCATGGTGGGCGTCAACGTCCCGATCCCGGTGCCCATCGGCGCCTACTCGTTCGGCGGGTGGAAGGACTCTCTCTTCGGCGACGCGCACATCTACGGCCCGGAGTCCGTGCACTTCTACACGCGGTCGAAGGTCGTGACGACGCGGTGGCCAGACCACACTCCGTCGCAGATCGACCTCGGCTTCCCGAGCAACCACTGACGAGGAGCGATCACGATGACGACCTTCACCGACCGCCACGGACTCTCCTCCCCCCTCCCCGCCCCGGACGCCGAGGCGCAGGTGCGCGCCGACGACCGCGCCCACGTCTTCCACTCCTGGAGCGCGCAGGCGCTGATCGACCCGCTACCGGTCGCCACCGGTCGGGGCTCGACGTTCTGGGACTACGAGGGCACCGCCTACCTCGACTTCTCCAGCCAGCTCGTGAACCTCAACCTCGGCCACCAGCACCCGGACCTCGTCGCCGCGATCCAGCAGCAGGCCGGGCGGCTCGCGACCATCCAGCCGTCGATGGCCAACGATGTGCGCGGTGAGCTCGCCCGCCTCATCGCCGAGGTCGCTCCCGACGGATTCGAGAAGGTGTTCTTCACGAACGGCGGCGCGGAGGCGAACGAGTACGCCGTGCGCATGGCACGGCAGGCCACGGGCCGCCGGAAGGTGCTGTCGATGTACCGCAGCTACCACGGCTCCACCGCGACCGCGATCTCCCTCACCGGCGACCCGCGCCGCTGGGCGAACGACGTCACGGACACCGGGGCCGTGCGGTTCTTCGGACCGTATCTCTACCGCTCCCCGTTCCACAGCGAGACGCTCGAGCAGGAGACGGAGCGCGCCCTCGCGCATCTGGAGCAGACCATCCAGCTCGAGGGACCGCAGACGATCGCCGCGATCATCGTCGAGACGGTGGTCGGCACCAACGGCGTGCTGCTTCCGCCGCCCGGCTATCTGCCCGGGGTGCGCGCGCTCTGCGATCGCTACGGGATCGTCTTCATCGCGGACGAGGTGATGGTGGGGTTCGGCCGGCTCGGCGAGTGGTTCGGGATCGATGCCTTCGACGCTCGCCCCGACCTGATCACCTTCGCGAAGGGCGTGAACTCGGGCTACGTCCCCCTCGGCGGCGTCGTGATCTCCGACCGCATCGCCGCGGCCTTCGACACCGTCCCGTTCGCGGGCGGACTGACGTACTCCGGGCACCCTCTCGCCTGCGCGGCCGGTGTGGCCACGTTCGAGGTGTTCCGCCGCGACGGCATCCTGGAACGGGTGCGCGACCTCGGCGAGCGGATCGTCGGTCCGACCCTGCGCTCGTGGGCGCGGTCGCATCCGAGCGTGGGCGAGGTGCGCGGCCGCGGCCTGTTCTGGGCGGTGGAGCTCGTGCGGGATCAGCAGACCAGGGAGCCGCTGGTGCCGTTCAACGCGACCGGTGCCGACGCCGCACCGATGACGGCGTTCGCAGCCGCCGCGAAGCGGGCAGGGGTGTGGCCCTTCACGCACTTCCACCGCGTGCACATCGCCCCGCCGCTGGTGATCGAGGAGGCGGAGCTGGTGCGGGGACTGGCCGGGATCGAGGAGGCACTGGCGGTCGCCGACGATATCGCCGCCGGCTGAGCGGCCGGCGGCGCCCGCCTACTTGCGGTCGAAGTCGAACGCCTTGAGGAGCTCGCCGACGGCCTTGTCGCGTTCGTCGCCGCCGTCCTCGAACATGTGGGTGACGTGGGTGCGCAGGTGGTTCTCCAACAGCAGACGGTTGAGCGACTCGAGGGAGCGCTGGATCGCGCGGGACTGCGTGATGATGTCCATGCAGTACTCCTCGTTCTCGATCATCCGCGCGACGCCGCGCATCTGACCCTCGAGGATGCTGGTGCGGTGCAGAGCGCGCTTCTTGATGTCTTCGATCACGTATCGAGGCTACTCGCCCCGTGAAAGGATGACGTCATGCCGCGAACACCCACGACGCTGCTCTCCGTCGCCGACCAGGAGCGTCGGCGCGCGCTGCGGCGGATGAAGGCCGTCGCGCTCGGCGCTCTCATCTTCATGGCGCTCGCCTTCATCGTCGCGTTCGCGTTCCAGGAGCGGGTCGGCTGGCTCGCCTACGTGCGAGCCGCGGCGGAAGGCGGCATGGTCGGCGCGCTGGCAGACTGGTTCGCGGTGACGGCGCTGTTCCGCCGTCCGCTCGGCCTGCCCATCCCGCACACCGCGATCATCCCGAACCGCAAGGACGAGATCGGCCGCACGCTGGGCGAGTTCGTGGAGACGAACTTCCTCGCCGCCGACGTCGTGCGCACCAAGCTGACCAGCACCGCGATCGCCCTCCGCGCCGGCGAGTGGCTCCGCGAGACCCCGCATGCCGAGCGGGTCGCTGTCGAGGGCGCGACGGTCGCGACGGCGGTGCTGAACGCGCTGAGCGACGACGACGTGCGCGACCTCCTCGCCGACCTCGCCCGCGAGCACCTCGTCGCACCGGAGTGGGGGCCGCCCGCCGGGGCGTGGCTGGAGAAGATCGTCGACGCGGAAGCGCACCACGGCGCCGTCGACCTCGCGGTGGACAGCATCGGGCGGTGGCTCGACGCGAACGCCACATCCTTCGCCGGGCTCGTCTCCCGACGACTCCCCGGGTGGATGCCGAAGATCGCGCACCGCCTGATCGACGACACGGTGTACAACGAGGCGGTCAAGTTCGTCCGCGCCGTGCAGGCCGATCCGCGGCATCCGGCCCGCCTCGCGATCGACGGGTACCTGTCCCGCCTCGCTGACGCTCTGCAGAACGACCCCGCGACGCGCGAGAAACTGGAGAACGCCAAGGCCGCGCTCTTCGACAGCCCGCGCGTCGGTGCCCTCGCCGCGGAGGCCTGGAACACCGCCAAGAACGGACTCCTCACCTCCCTCGCCGATCCGGAGAGCGGGCTGCGGCGCCGCGCGGTGCAGGCGCTCCAGGAGGTCGGCGAGCGGCTCACGACCGACGCCGCCCTGCAGCGCCGGGTCGACACGTGGGTCTCCGATGCGGCCGTCTTCCTCGTGGACCGGTACCGGCACGACATCGCCTCGATCATCACCGACACCGTGGAGCGCTGGGACCCCGCCGAGACCACCGAGAAGATCGAGCTCATGGTCGGCCGCGACCTGCAGTACATCCGTCTGAACGGCACCGTCGTCGGCGCCCTCGCCGGCCTTGCGATCTTCACCGTCGCCCACGCCCTGATCCCGGGAGTCTGACATGGCGCTGTCCCACGATCCGCTCTGGCCGCGCGCCGGGGCCTGGCCCGCGTTCGAGGACACGGCCGATGCAGTGCTCCTCGGCGTCCCGACCTGGCGCACCTCGCTGTCCCCGACCGGAGCACACGCGACGCCGGCCGCGATCCGCGAGGCGCTCCCCCGCTACGGCACGACCGTGCTCGGCCCGCCGACGATCGACCTGGACGAGACGCTCCGCATCGCGGATGCCGGGGACGTGCCGGAGCCGGACGGCGACACCGGAGAGGCACGGACGATCGAGCGGGTCCGGGAGCTGGCGCGAGCGTCCGACCTCGTCATCGCTCTCGGCGGCGACAACTCCCTCACCTACCCTGTCGCCCTCGGGGCGGAGACCACGGGCTTGATCACGTTCGACGCCCACTTCGACCTGCGCGACGGCGTCTCCAACGGCACGCCGGTGCGGCGACTCGTCGAAGACGCTCCGGCGGCGTCCGGCCTCCCCACCGCCCGCATCGACCCCACCCGGATCGTGCAGATCGGCCTCGCCGACTTCGCGAACTCCGCCGCCTACGCCCGCCGGGCGGCGGACTGGGGCATCCGGGTCGTCACGCTCGACGACGTGCGCCGTCGGGGGATCGCCGACGTCGTGGCCGAGGCGGTCGAGATCGCGGGGGCGGGCGTCGAACCCCGCGTGCACCTCGACATCGACGTGGACGTGTGCGACCGCGCGGTCGCCCCGGGGTGCCCGGCCAGCGTCCCCGGAGGCCTGGCGGCGTGGGAGCTGCGCGCCCTCACGCGCGGTGTAGCCGCCGACCCGCGGGTCCGGAGCGCCGACATCGCCGAGGTCGATGCGACAGCGGATGCCGAGGACGGTCGCACCGTGCGACTCGCGGCCCTCTGCGTGCTCGAGCTGCTCGCCGGCCTCGCCGCGCGCTGAGCAGAGGAGCGGCCCGGGCGACGCGCCGGATCAGCGCACGACGAGCTCGGGCGTGATGAGCGCGTGCGCCGAGCCGGACTCGACCCGACGCGGCGCGACGACGTCCCCCGTCGGCCCCATCAGCAGATGGAGGATCGCCTCCGCCACATCCTCCGGTCGCTGCTCGACGCTGGAGAATCCCAAGGCTTCGGCGGTGGGCGTGTTGTCGAACCCGATGACCGGGACGGTCTTCCCGGCGTCGGCGAGGCCGAGCAGGGCCCCCACGGCGAGCGAGTCGCTGGCGCAGACGATGGCGTCCGCCCGGATGCCGTCTTCCAGCGCCCGGGTGATCGCCCGACGCGCCTCGGGAACCGAGTCCTCGGCGACGACCCTGGCGCCGTGCGCCCCCGCCTCCGCGAGGGCCTCGCGCCACCCGCGTTCTCGATCGTCCCCCGTGCCTGACCCCGACGGCCAGCCCAGGAAGGTCACCGCGCTCCCGTGCTCGAGCGCATACGTCGTCGCCGCCCTGGTGCCCGCCGCGCCGTCCACGTCGACCCAGAGATGCATCGGATCGGAGATGTCGTCATCCCCCCACGGCCGTCCGAAGGAGATGAACGGCAGACCGAGCGCGTCCAGCCGCGTGACGCGGGGGTCGTCGCGCACGGTGCCGGTGAGGATCGCCGCATCGATCTCGGATCCGTCCCACAGTTCGGCGAGCCGGCCGAGTTCCTCCTCCGGGGTCCGTGCCGCGTACACGAGCATGCGCATACCGCGATCACTCGACCGCTCCGTGATGGCGTGCACGAAACGATCCAGCACCACCCCCGAGATCCCACCCAGGTACGGGTCGAGCCGGATGCCGATCGTCGAGCTCCGACGCAGGCGCAGCCGGCGGGCCGCCGCGTGCCGACGGTAGCCGAGCTCGTCGATGGAGGCGAGCACGCGCTCCCGGGTGGCCGGCCGGACGATGTCCGGGGTGTTCAGGACGTTCGACACCGTCTGGCGGGAGACGCCGGCGTGTGCCGCCACATCCTCCACCGTGGGGGCCTTGGCCATCGCACTCCTCGATCCCGGCGGCTTGACACGTCCGCACTGCCGCACCTAGCGTATTCCATGCAGAGTTTGATCGTTCAAATTCCTGCCCGCCGGCCCTCATCAAAGGAGAGAGAGACATGACACGGCAGACCACACGCGCCTGGCTCGGCGCCGGAGCGGTCCTGATCACCACCACCCTCGTGCTCACCGGGTGCGGCTCCGGGTTCTCGGGCGAGGAGCAGAGCGAGGGCGACACGGACCTCACCTCCTCCGACGACGGCCTCACGATCCTCATCGGCTCGTCGGGCGACGCCGAGACCGCCGCAGTGCAGTCGGCGCTCGACGCCTGGTCCGAGGAGTCCGGCACCGAGGTCGACCTCCAGGTGGCGAGCGACCTGGCGCAGGAGCTCTCCCAGGGCTTCGCCGCCGGGAACCCCGCCGACCTCTTCTACCTCGCACCGGAGCAGATGGCCGGGTACGCCTCGAACGGCTCCCTCCAGGCATACGGCGATGAGCTCTCGAACAAGGACGATTTCTACCCCTCCCTCGTCGAGAACTTCACCCTCGACGGAACGTTCTACTGCGCACCGAAGGACTTCTCCACGCTCGCGCTCGTGATCAACACACGCATGTGGGCGGAGGCCGGACTCACCGATGCCGACCTCCCGAAGAGCTGGGACGACCTCGCGGCCGTCGCGCAGAAGCTCACCACCGCCGACCACGTGGGTCTGGCATTCGGCGCCGAGTACCAGCGCGTCGGCACGTTCATGGCGCAGGCCGGGGGCGGGCTCGTGAAGGACGGCACGGCGATCGCGGACGACCCCGCGAACGTCGAGGCGCTGGAGTACGTGCAGACCCACCTCGTCGACGGCACCTTCGCCTACGCGAAGGACGTCGGGGCCGGCTGGGGCGGGGAGGCGCTCGGGAAGGAGCTCGCCGCGATGGTGATCGAAGGCAACTGGATCACCGGTGCGATGGCGAACGACTTCGGCTCCGTGGAGTACACCGTCGCCGAGCTTCCCGAAGGACCTGGCGGCCAGGGCACCCTGCAGTTCACGAACTGCTGGGGCATGGCCTCGGACAGCCCCAACCAGCAGGCGGCCCTCGACCTCGTCGAGTACCTCACCAGTGCCGACAGCCAGCTCGCCTTCTCGAAGGCGTTCGGCCCGATGCCGTCGATCACCTCCGCCGCCGACCAGTGGACCGCGGACAACCCGGACCTCGCGCCCTTCCTCGCGGGAGCGGACTACGCGCAGTTCCCGCCCAACCAGGACGGCGCTGCGGATGTGATCGCCGACTTCAACGCGCAGCTCGAGTCGCTGAAGACGGGAGACCCCGCACAGATCCTCGGCACCGTGCAGTCGAACCTCGAAGCGATCGTCGAGTAGCGATGGCGGGACACGCCCTGTCTCGCCGCGGGGGAGCCTCCGGACTCCGCCGCGGCGAGGCCGCAGCCGGGTGGCTCTTCACGGCGCCGGTCATCCTCATCCTCGGGGTCTTCTTGCTGGTCCCCGTGCTCATGGCGCTCTGGGTCAGCATGTCGGACTGGGCGGGGCGCGGCAGCCCCCTCTCGCCGTCGGTCTCGTTCGTGGGCACCGAGAACTACTCGGCCGTGCTGGCCGACGGCGGCCTTGCGACCAAGGACTTCGGGACCGCGCTGCGCAACAACTCCTGGTACGTGCTGCTCGTCGTGCCCCTGCAGACGGCCATCGCCCTGTTCCTCGCCGTCCTGGTGAACAGAGCGGTGCTGCGCGGCCGCGGGTTCTTCCGGACCGCGTACTACTTCCCCTCCGTCACGAGCTCGGTGGCGATCACGGTGCTCTGGCTCTTCCTGTTCTCCGCGAGCGGGGCGGTCAACAGCGTGCTCGCCTGGTTCGGCCTGAACGGTCCGAACTGGTTCAACGACCCCCGCGGCATCCTGCATCTCGCGCTCAGCGGCATCGGCATCGACACCGGACCCGCCGCGCTCACCGGCGGCGGGATGCTGGGCATCTCCTGGTGGGAGTGGCTCGCCGGTCCGTCGATCGCCATGAGCGCCTACATCCTGATGGCCATCTTCACGACCTCCGGCACCTTCATGCTGCTCTTCCTCGCCGGTCTGCAGAATCTCGGCGCGGACGTCGACGAGGCGGCCATGATGGACGGGGCGAACGGGTGGCAGCGGTTCTGGCGGGTGACCCTGCCGCAGCTGCGGCCGACGCTGTTCACGGTGCTCACCCTCGGGCTCATCGGCTGCTGGCAGGTGTTCGATCAGATCTACACCGGCACCCGTGGCGCCCCCAGCAAGACGACCCTCACCCCGGCCTACCTGTCGTACAAGACGGCGTTTACGGACCAGGAGTGGGGTCAGGGCGCGGCGATCGCCTTCATCCTCTTCGTCATCATCGTGATCTTCACGCTGCTGCAGCGCTGGGTGCTGCGCGACCGGCCGGTATCGCGGCGCCGCATCCGCGCGTACGAGGTCGCGCGCGAGGGAGGGACATCATGAGGCTCTCGCGCACGCAGCTGACCTGGCAGATCGTGCTGTACACCGTGCTGATCGTGCTCGCCGTCATCTACATCTACCCGTTCCTGATCCAGGTGTTCACGAGTTTCAAGACGGACGAGGACGCCGCGAGCTCCGGCGTGAACCTGCTCCCGGAGTCGTGGACGTTCGCCGCCTATGAACGGCTCTTCGCCAACTCCGACTTCCCGTCGTGGTTCGTCAACAGCGCCATCGTGACGATCTTCGTCACCGCGGGGCGGGTGTTCTTCAACTCCCTCGCCGGATACGCGCTCGCGCGTCTGCGCTTCCGCGGTCGAGGAGTCGTGTTCGCGGCCCTCGTCGCCGTGATGTCGGTGCCGACCGTCGTCCTGCTCATCCCGAAGTTCCTCGTCATCAACCAGCTCGGCATCTTCAACTCCTACGCCGGCATGATCCTGCCTCTGCTGGTCGACGCCGCCGGCGTCTTCATCATGAAGAACTTCTTCGAGTCGATCCCCGTCTCGGTCGAGGAGCAGGCGCGGATCGACGGAGCCGGTGCGTTCCGGACCTTCTGGTCGGTCGTGCTCCCGATGGCGACGCCCGCCCTCATCACGATCGTCATCCTGTCGTTCCAGGGGTCGTGGAACGAGCTCAGCCACTTCATCGTGTCCACGAACGACCCCGCGCTGACGACCCTCACGAAGGGTGTCGCCTCGCTCGCCAGCGGGCAGCTCAGCCAGGGCACCCAGTACCCGCTCAAGCTCGCCGCGGCACTCATCATGACGATCCCCGTCGCCGTGATGTTCTTCATCTTCCAGCGCCGCATCATGAATTCCACCGAAGGAGCCGTCAAGGAATGACCGACCGCCCCCACCTCCAGCCGCTGCTCGACGACGCCGTGGTCGTGCTCGACGCCCCCACCCAGGTCTGGTCCGACCGCGACGGCGACGTGGGCGGCGCCCCGATCCACGGGGTCTACCACGGCGACGTCCGTCACATCGCCGCGATCGGACTCGAGGTGCGGGACACCGCCCTGGAAGCCATCGCCTGCTCATCGCCGGTCCCGCAGCGTGCGCTGTTCACCGGCCTGCTGCGCGGACTCGACGATGCCGCCGCCGATCCGAAGGTGCGCCTCGACCGGGATCGCACCGTCGAGGCGGGAAGACTGACCGAGACCCTGCGGGTGTCCTCGCACCTCATGCACGAGGTGACGGCCGAGCTCACGGTGCGCATCCGCCCGGATTTCACCCCCCTGCAGCTCGTCAAAGCGGGGGTGGCCGGGGGCGAGGAGTGGTCGTGGGACGGCGAGCGCTGCCGCGCAGGGCAGGCGTCGTTCACGCTGCGCGCTGTGGACGCCGCCGTGTCGATCGACGGTCGGGAGATGCTGCTCACCTGGCGGGTGACCGTCCCTCCGCGCGGCGAGGTCGAGGTGACGTGGTCGGTCGACCTCGACGATCCGACCCTGGTCGTGACGTCGTCGCCCCGGACAGCCGGCGTCCGGCCCGTCCCCACCGGAGCGGACCCTCGCGCCGCGCGCTGGCTGGAGCGCGCCTGCGCCGACCTCGACGCCCTGCGACTGGCCCTTCCGGATCAGCCGGACGAGGCGTTCTACGCCGCAGGCGCCCCCTGGTTCTTCACCCTGTTCGGACGGGACTCGATCTGGGCGGCCCGTCTCGCCCTCGCCGCCGACCGCGACATCGCCGCCTCCACCCTGCGGGTGCTCGCGCGTCTCCAGGGCACGGTGCACGACCCCGGCACCGCGGAGGCCCCGGGCAAGATCGCGCACGAGCTCCGCAGCGCGGAGCTCTCCCTCCCCGGCGAGGGCGTGCTGCTGCCTCCGCTCTACTACGGCACGGTCGACGCGACACCGCTGTGGATCTGCCTCCTCGCCGACGCGCGCGCGGCCGGCCTGACGATCACGGAGCTGAAGGACCTGGAGCCCGCGTTGCGCGCCGCAGTGACGTGGATGATCGAGCACGGCGACGCCTCCGGCAGCGGTTTCATCGACTATGCGGATGAGTCGGGCCACGGCTTGGCGAATCAGGGCTGGAAGGACTCCGGCGACTCGATCCAGTGGCGCGACGGCCGTCTCGCGGAAGGCCCGATCGCGCTCAGCGAGGTGCAGGGATACGCCTACGAGGCCGCAGTGCGCGGAGCAGCGCTCCTCGACGAGCTGGGCGCAGCCGGCGGTGACGACCTGCGTTCGTGGGCGGCGGACCTGCGGCGACGCTTCCGGGACGCCTACTGGGTCACCACGCCGGAGGGGCGGTACCCCGCCATCGCCCTCGACGCCCACGGCGCCGCGGTCGACACGCTCACCAGCAACATCGGCCATCTCATCGGCACCGGGCTGCTCGATCCGGACGAGGAGCACGCCTGCGCGGAGCTGCTCGTCGGCGAGACGATGTCGAGCGGTTACGGCGTCCGCACGATGTCCACGGAGGCCTCGGGATACTGGCCGCTGAGCTACCACGGCGGCAGCGTGTGGACCCACGACACCGCGATCGCCGTGCACGGGATGCTCCGCGCCGGCCTCACCGATCATGCCGGACGCATCGCCGCCCAGCTGCTCGATCTCGCCGAGGGCTTCGACTACCGCGTGCCGGAGCTGCACTCGGGCGAGCCCCGCGTCGACGGCGGCCGACCGGTCCCCTACCCGGCCGCCTGCCGTCCGCAGGCATGGTCCGCCGCTGCCGCCGTGGTCTGCGCCGAAGCCCTGCGGTGAGGGGCGGGACGGTCAGACGACGGCCGTCCCGTCCTTCCAGACGCGCTGCACCAGCGGCACCCCCGGCCGGTACGCGAGGTGCACGCGAGAGGGGGCGTCGAGCAGCACGAGGTCGGCGCGCGCACCGGGGGCGATCCGGCCGATATCGTCGCGCCGGAGCGCGCGCGCCCCGCCGGCCGTGGCGGCCCAGACCGCCTCCGCCGTCGTCATACCCATGTCGCGCACGGCGATGGCGATGCAGAAGGCCATGGATGACGTGAAGCTCGACCCCGGGTTGGTGTCGCACGCGAGCGCCACGGTCACCCCCGCGTCCAGGAGTCCGCGGCCGTCCGGATAGGGCTGACGCGTGGAGAACTCCACACCGGGGAGCAGCGTGAGCACCGTGTCCGACGCGGCGAGCGCGGCGACGTCCGCGTCGGTGAGGTAGGTACCGTGATCCACGGAGGCGGCCCCGAGCTCGACCGCCATCCGCACGCCATCGCCCGGGCCGAGCTGGCTCGCATGCACGCGAGGAGCGAGACCCCGGGCGATGCCCGCCTCCAGGATCCGCCGCGACTGCGCCACCGTGAAGGCGCCGGTCTCGCAGAACACGTCGATCCACCGGGAGTGCGGGGCGCAGGCGTCGAGCATCGGCCCCACGACGAGGTCGACGTAGGCATCGGGATCGTCAGCGTACTCGACCGGCACCACATGCGCCCCGAGGAAGGTGACCTCCGACGTCACCTCGGCGGCGAGGCGCACGAGGCGCTCCTCCTCCGCGACGGCGAGACCGTAGCCGCTCTTGATCTCGACCGTGGTGGTGCCCTGCGTCCGCAGCTCCTCGATGAAGCCACGCAGCCGGCTCCGCAGCTCGTCGTCGCTCGCCGCCCGGGTCGCCTGCACCGTCGAGCGGATGCCGCCCGCCGCGTACCGCTGCCCCGCCATGCGCGCCTCGAACTCCGCCGCGCGATCGCCTCCGAAGACGAGGTGACTGTGGCTGTCGACGAATCCGGGGATCACGGCCCTCCCCCGGGCGTCGACGACCTCGTCGGCGGCGGGGGCTCCCGCGGACGGACCGACCCACGCGATCCGCTCGCCGTCGACCAGTACGGCGGCGTCTCTGAGCGTGCCGCTCGGATCGCCCTCGGCGGCGACATTGGTCGTCAGCTCCCCGATCCCGGTGATGAGGGTGGTCGTCACAGCATCGGCACCTTCAGTCCGCGGTCGCGCGCGACCTCCCTGGCGTGTTCGTACCCGGCGTCCGCATGCCGCATCACGCCGGTTCCCGGGTCGTTGGTCAGCACGCGCGCGAGCTTCTCCGCGGCGAGGGCCGAGCCGTCCGCCACCGTCACCTGCCCGGCATGGATCGAGCGGCCGATCCCCACGCCGCCGCCGTGGTGCAGCGACACCCATGAGGCCCCGGAGGCGGTGTTGAGGAGGGCGTTGAGCAGCGGCCAGTCGGCGATCGCGTCGGAGCCGTCCTTCATGGCCTCGGTCTCCCGGTACGGCGATGCGACGGAGCCGGAGTCGAGGTGGTCGCGGCCGATGACGATCGGCGCGGACAGCTCTCCCGAGGCGACCATCTCGTTGAACTTCAGTCCGGCGAGGTGCCGCTCCTGGTAGCCGAGCCAGCAGATGCGCGCCGGGAGGCCCTCGAAGTGGACGGCCGACGCCGCCTTGTCGAGCCAGCGGTGCAGCGCGGCGTCCTCGGGGAAGAGCTCGGCGATCGCGCGGTCCGTCTTGAAGATGTCCTCCGGGTCTCCGGACAGCGCCACCCAGCGGAACGGTCCTCGCCCTTCCTCGAACTGCGGGCGGATGTAGGCGGGGACGAAGCCCGGGAACGCGAACGCCCGGTCGAATCCACCGAGCTGCGCTTCCGCGCGGATCGAGTTGCCGTAGTCGAAGACCGCCGCCCCTGCGTCCTGGAAGCCGACCATCGCGGCGACGTGGGCGGCCATGGATTCCCTCGACCGGCGGGTGAACTCCTCGGGGTCGCGCGCGGCCTCCCCCTTCCAGCGGTCCACGTCGATGCCGATCGGCAGGTAGGCGAGCGGGTCGTGGGCGCTGGTCTGGTCGGTCACGACATCGATCGGCACGCCCCGACGCAGGAGTTCCGGGAAGATCTCCGCGGCATTGCCCACGACGCCGACCGAGAGGGCGTGACCGGCGTCCTTCGCCGCGACGAGCCGGGCCACCGCCGCATCGAGGTCGGTGGTGTACTCGTCGAGGTACCGGTGCTCGACGCGGCGCGCGAGCCGCGTCTCGTCGACGTCCACGATCAGGACCGCGCCCTCGTTGAGGGTCACGGCGAGGGGCTGCGCCCCGCCCATCCCGCCCGCACCGGCGGTCAGCGTCAGCGTCCCCCGCAGGGAGTCCCGCCCGAGCGAGCGGGCGACCGCGGCGAACGTCTCGTACGTCCCCTGCAGGATGCCCTGCGTGCCGATGTAGATCCAGGAGCCGGCGGTCATCTGGCCGTACATGGTCAGCCCCAGCTCCTCCAGACGGCGGAACTCCGGCCAGGTCGCCCAGTCGCCGACGAGGTTCGAGTTGGCGATGAGCACGCGCGGCGCCCACTCGTGGGTGCGGAACACGCCCACCGGCTTGCCGGACTGGACGAGCAGCGTCTCATCCGGCTCCAACTCGTCGAGCGTGCGGACGATCGCCTCGTACGCCTCCCAACTGCGCGCCGCCTTGCCCGTCCCGCCGTAGACCACGAGGTCTTCCGGGTGCTCGGCGACCTCGGGATCGAGGTTGTTCATGAGCATGCGCTTGGCCGCCTCCGCGCCCCAGCTCTTGGCGGTGCGCTCGGCACCGCGGGCTGCGCGTACCGTGCGCGCTGCGTTCTCCTCAGTCATGCATGTGCTCCTTTGCGACACGGGCGATGGCGCCCGACTGGACGAGGGCGGTCACGGCTTCCATCTCGGGCGAGAGGTGGCGGTCGGCGCCGGGGCCCGCGGCGACCGTGCGGACGAGGTCGCGCACGGCTCCGGTCGCCGGCCCCGCCTCGAGCGGCGCGCGGAGATCCAGGGCGCGGGCGGCGGTGAGGATCTCGATCGCCAGGACGCGGGAGAGGCCGTCGATCGCCCGGCGCAGCTTCCGCGCTGCGGCCCAGCCCATCGAGACGTGGTCCTCCTGCATCGCGGAGGAGGGGATGGAGTCGACCGAGGCGGGAACGGCGAGGCGCTTCAGCTCGGAGACGATGCCGGCCGCCGCGTACTGCGCGATCATCAGGCCGGAGTCGACGCCGACCTCCGCCGCCAGGAAGGGCGGGAGTCCGTGACTGCGCGCCGGGTCCAGGGCCCGGTCCGTGCGGCGCTCCGACACGGAGGCCACGTCGGCGATGGAGATCGCCAGGAAGTCGAGGACGGCGGCGACCGGGGCCCCGTGGAAGTTGCCGTTGGACTCGATGCGTCCATCGAGGGTGATGATGGGGTTGTCGATCACGCTGGAGAGCTCGCGCTCCGCGATCATCGCGGCATGCTCGAGCGTGTCCCGTGCGGCACCGTGCACCTGCGGGGAACACCGCAGCGAGTACGCGTCCTGCACCCGGCCGTCTTCCGGGCCCTTGTGACTGGCGACCATCGGCGAGCCGGTGAGCAGGGCGCGGAGGTGGCCGGCTGAGGTGGCCTGTCCCGCCTGCGGACGCAGCGCCATGAGATCAGCGGCGAACACCGCATCGGTGCCGAGCTGCGATTCGACGGACATGGCCGCCGCCACATCGGCCGTGAGCAGCAGCATCTCCAGGTCATGGAGCGCGAGCACCAGAGTGCCGAGCATCCCGTCCGTGCCGTTGATGAGGGCCAGTCCCTCCTTCTCCACGAGGGTGAGCGGAGCGATGCCGGCCGCGGCGAGGGCGTCGGCCGCGTCGACGAGACGCCCGGCGGCGTCGCGCACTTCGCCCTCGCCCATGGCCGCGAGGGCGATGTGGGCGAGGGGCGCGAGATCCCCGGAGCACCCCAGCGACCCGTACTCGCGGACCACCGGCACGATGCCGGCGTTGAGCAGCGCGGCGTACGTCTCCACCACGACGGGACGAACCCCCGTGCGCCCGGACGAGAGCGTCTGGAGGCGCAGCAGCTGGAGCCCGCGGACCACCTCCCGCTCGACCTCGGCGCCGGTCCCTGCGGCATGGGAGCGGATGAGGCTCGCCTGCAACTGCAGTCGCCGCTCAGGAGCGATGAAAGTCGTCGCCAGCGCGCCGAAGCCGGTGGACACCCCGTAGTGCGGGTGCGGGTCCGCGGCGAGGCCGTCGATCACACGGCGGCTCTCGGCGACCCTCGCCAGCGCGGCGGGATCCACCCGGACGGGCACGTCATGCCGGACCACGCGGACGACCTCCGCCGGGGAGAGAGGGGCGGCGCCGACGATGACAGGGGCAGGATCGCTCATGTCTCGATTCCACACCCGCCGGGTCGACGCGCACGCGGCTTCGTGGCAACCTGTGTCTGTGATCCCAGACATCCCCGAGACCGATGAAGCCCAGGTGCCTGCCGCGGCGCAGACCCTGCGCATCCTCAGCTACCTGGCGGGTCGGCCGGCACCGGTCGCGGCGTCCGCGATCGCCCGCGAGCTGATGCTTCCGCGATCGACGGTCTATCACCTGCTCCGCACGCTCGCCGCCCATGGCTTCGTCCTGCACCTCCGTGAGGAGCGTCGATGGGGACTCGGCACGTCGGCCTTCGAGCTGGCAGGGGGCTACGCGCGGCAGCAACCGTTGGCACGGCTCGGCCGTCCGCTCATCGCCGCACTCTCCGACCATCTCGGGGAAAGCGCACACCTCGCGGTGATGAGCGGCGGCGATGTGCTCTACATCGTCGAGGAACGGGCGCCGCGACGCCCGGCACTGGTGACCGACGTGGGCGTGCGCCTCCCGGCGCATCTGACCGCAACGGGGCGCGCGATGCTCGCCGCCCTCCCCCGAGAACAGGTGCGGGCGCTGTATCCGGATGCTTCGGCCTTCTCCGACCGCACGGGACGTGGTCCCCGTAGGCCCGGCGAACTGCGCGAACTCCTTCGCGAAGTACGGGTCCGCGAGTATGCGACCGAGGACGGTGAGGTCGCGGACGGACTGCGCTCCGTGGGCGCAGTGGTGCGGGACGCTGCGGGATGGCCGGTCGCCGCCGTGGCGGTCACCTGGGCCGACGACGACGGCAGGGAATCTGCGCTGGCGAAAGCGGTACGCGAGACCGCGGCGACGCTCGAGGCACGCCTGGCGCGCTGAGTCCGTCCTGCGGGCCGCGCGGAGCGATCGCGTTAACGCAAGAAGGCCACCCAGCATTGGGTGGCCTTCTTGACTAAAAGGAGTCCGGCGGTGTCCTACTCTCCCACAGGGTCCCCCCTGCAGTACCATCGGCGCTGTGAGGCTTAGCTTCCGGGTTCGGAATGTG